>NZ_JAGFEU010000001.1:311953-1306394 GCF_039655955.1 Acinetobacter sp. CWB-B33 | reverse complement strand
TACCCGATTACATGACTTCAGTTAAAGATGGTGCTTTTTATGGCTGGCCATATAGTTATTATGGCCAGCATGTGGATAAGCGGGTAAAACCACAAAATCCTGAAATGGTCGCGCGTGCAATTAAGCCTGATTATGCACTGGGTAATCATACAGCTTCGTTAGGTTTAGCCTTTTATACTGCTGAATTAATGCCGCAATACCGCGGTGGTGCGTTAATTGGCCAGCATGGCTCATGGAATCGTAAACCGCATAGTGGTTACAAAGTAATTTTTGTTCCCTTTCAAAATGGTCAACCCTATGGTAAGCCAAAGGATGTATTAACTGGCTTTTTAAGTACTGAAGGCAATGCTTTAGGACGACCTGTAGGGGTTGCCATTGATTCCGCTGGAGCAATTTTGGTCGCTGATGATGTGGGTAATATCATTTGGCGAGTATCACCAGCAAAGTAGAAACACTCTAATAACTATCCTATATGTACGGCTGCTTGAACAGCAGAAGTACTTGGCGGCTTTAATTTCGGATACCGTTATGCACGAGACAATGAGTTAAAGTCAGCAGATCAGTGTGATGATGAAAAGAATGATCCGCAGTGAAGATTAATACAAAGTTTGTAAAAGGATGTGAGACTTTATTTAAGAATGAAATTGTCAGCGAATAGTGGGTAATTTCGCATAACAGCCATTATGTTAAATAACCAATAAAAATTTTACATTGATAGTGGTAATGACTATTATTTGCATTAATATTAATACTTACTAATTGGTAATAAAAATGCACTTGTTACACTTCAGTCTTTGTTTGCTTACAACAGCAATTTGTACCCATCTCTATGCCGATGATTCAATTAAAACAACTGCTGAATCACAAAATGCTGAAGCTAAACTTCCGACCATCGTGGTAACAGCGACACGTACACCGAAAAGCATTTCTGAAATTGCGGGAACAGTTCAAACCATTTCTGCTGATGAAATTGCGCAACAGGCTGGTCCGGGTCGTAAAGTTGCAGATGTTTTGGCGCAACTAGTTCCATCTTTAGCACCAAGTAGTGGAACGAGTAGTAATTATGGTCAAACTATGCGTGGACGTAATGTACTGGTAATGATTGATGGCGTATCACAAACGGGCTCACGTGATGTAGCACGTCAGTTGAATAGTATTAGCCCAAATATGATTGACCATATCGAAGTAGTTTCAGGTGCGACCAGTATCTATGGTTCAGGTGCGACTGGTGGAATTATTAATATTATTACCAAACGTGCTGATAAGTCTGAACCTGTAAGCTTTCAAACAAAATTAGGTGTGACATCAGCCGATAATTTTCGCGGTGACAGCCTAGCTTATCAAGTTGGCCAAACGGCTTCATTTGCAAATGATAAAGTCGACGGTTTTCTTGGCATAGACTATACCAATCGAGGCTCTCAATTTGATGGTAATGGGGACCGTATTTCATTAAGCCCTTGGCAAGGCAGTACGATGGATACCGACACTATTGATGTGAATGGTCGTGTAAACTTTAATTTAACAGATAATCAGACTCTTAGTTTTGGTGCTCAGTACTATAAAGATGAACAAGATACAGAATATGGACCTGATTATTCTTATTTACTCACAAAAACAGATCCATCTTACAAAGCAGTCAAAGGTTGGAGCTTAGATAATCAGCCGTTTACTGAACGCTATGCTTTTAATACGCAGTACCAAAATCAGGATTTCTTAGGTCAAGTCCTGAATGTGGAAGCTTATTATCGAAATGAGAAGTCACGCTTCGTACCTTATGGCTATTCAGCTGACGGTGTTAGTGTAAAGCAAAGTCAATCCAATGTGGATTACGCAGGTATTCGTTCAACTTTACAGTCCGATCTTGTGGTTGCTGACCGTGATTTAAAACTAACTTATGGTTTAGACTATGACTGGGAAAAAGACCATCAGTGGGCGGACTACTACATGCCAAGCAATAATGGTTTAGTTTATACCCCAACTGGAGAAAAACAAGGCTCAGGGCCAGATACTGAAATTCAGAATATTGGTACCTTCATACAAGGGGACTATGCGGTAACTGATCAGCTCAATATTCAAGCTGGGGTACGTTACCAATATGTTCAAGCAGACACAGACAGCTATTTAACTGCACGTAAGCCATATACATTAATGGCGGCAGACTCTACAGATTCAGACAAATTCCTGTTTAACTTAGGCGCAGTCTATAAACTCAATGATGCTCAGCAAGTCTATGCTAACTTCTCTCAAGGCTACAGTTATCCAGATGTACAACGTGTATTGCGTGACGTTGCAGCATATACCTTAACTACGTCTGGTATTGCTCCGATCACTGTGAATAGCTATGAACTAGGCTGGCGCTTGAACCAAGACACAGGCTTAAATTTGGGCTTAACAGGTTTCTATAATACCTCTGATAAAGTCGTTCAATTTAACTCGGATCGTTCTGTAAATGTTGTGGATACCGACCAGCGAGTTTATGGTGCTGAAGCAACAGTAAGTTACCCATTTATGGAAAATTATAAGGTGGGTGGCACTTTAGGTTACACAAGAGGTCAGTATAAGGATGAGGCCAATAACTGGCATGAGTTAAATGCTTTTGCAGTTTCACCAATGAAAGGCACGTTGTTCGCTGAATGGAATAATACGGAAGGCTATGGTGTACGTGCACAAATGTTGGCAATTAAAGGAACTGATAAAGCCTATAAAGATGACCTAGAGTTGAAAGCAGCAGGCTACAGCGATAGTAATAGTGCGGCAGAGATTAGTGGCTATACCACGATGGATGTATTAGCACATTTCCCGTTAGCAAAAGGTCGAGTGGACTTTGGGGTCTATAATGTATGGGGTAAACAATATAAGACGGTATTTGCTCAACAGGCAGCAGTGACCAATGCGAACACGTTGTTAGCGATTCCTGCCGAAGGGAGAACTTTTGCATTAAGTTACACTATAAATTATTAAATTTAGAACTGGGGGAGACTGTTCTAAATTTTCCAAAATTAACATAATACATCTTATACTAAATGCTTGAACTTGATTTATAAGCATCAATATCTTATGTGAAACCATGATGGGGTTCAGCGCACTGTCATGGTTTCTTTGTGATTAATCCACGTACCACGAGCGAAATTTAATCAAATTTATTAAAACAAAACTGTAGCGCTAATGAGTAAAACTAAAGCAATGATTGTTAGGTAGCTAGCTAGTTTATTTAATTTTTCGCCTTCTTTTTTCTTACTAAAAAGTTTTGATAGTGGGTAATTTTTAACTGGCAGTTGACACCATGGATACCAAAAGCATAGAAAACCCAAAGTTCTTAGGATGCCTTGTAAATTCACAGATTCAAATAAACCTATCAAGCTAGTTCCAACGCAGAACAACCCTAGAAAAAATCCAAACCAAGATTTGATGAGGCGGGTGTCGTTAAGGTTTGTTGATAAATCGGTCATATTATATTCTATAAAATGTTATTAAGAATCATTATTAATAATATCAGATTATGAAGGCCAACGATCCTAAGGATTTTGCTGCAATGAAGTAGCTCTTTCCAACAGTCGATAAAGTTGGAACACTGCATGTATTCGATTTTGGCGGAAATAAGATTCGGTTAATTGCTGTCGTAATGTATCAGGCAAAGCGCGTATACATTCGTTATGTCTTGTCCCATAAAGAATATGACAAAGGTCATTGGAAGGAGGGTTAGTATGAACGCGATGATTAAGCAGGCCGTAGATCACTGGCATTACGTTGCACCATTACTCAGCAAGCCTGAAAATAAAGATGACTTCAATACTCTTGTTGAGGCCTTGGATGACCTTTTGGATACGGTTGGCGATGATGAATCACATCCTCTCATGGGGCTTATTCACCAGCTAGGCAACTTAGTTTCTGTTTATGAGAATGAGCACTTCCCAATGCCTAAAGGCGATAGCCGGGCCGCTTTAGCTTTTCTGATGGAGCAGCATGGGTTAGGGCAGTCTGATTTACCGGAAGTTGCAACTCAGTCGGTCATTTCAGAAATTTTAAGCGGTAAACGTCAGTTGAATATCCGTCACATTAAGGCGCTGTCCGAGCGCTTTAATGTCTCAGCGGATACTTTTTTCTAAGACCGAGCTTCAGGTACTTTCTCATTTGCACTTAATGACTTTCATTTGAAAATTGAGTTATATTTATTCCGTGGTAAAAGACGATTTTACCCAATATTTTTTCTTTCTTTAATAGATTATTAAAATCAATAAGTTATATTTATGCTTAAAAAATGGGTTATAACGTTGTTTTGGTATTAAGCTACTGTTATTAATCTAATTTTAAGTGTTAAATTACTGTTCACTGCCGTATAGGCAGCTTAGAAACCAGTCAGTGACAAGGTAAGCTGCAATAATAGGTTCACTGCCGTATAGGCAGCTTAGAAATTTAGGTATTAAAAAACCTAAGCAAAATGTAGGTTCACTGCCGTATAGGCAGCTTAGAAAACCAAGGGTTTCTCTAAAAATGGTGTGTAAATGTTCACTGCCGTATAGGCAGCTTAGAAATAAAAAAGATATTTTATTAAATCCTTTTGATGGTTCACTGCCGTATAGGCAGCTTAGAAAACGCAATTGCTTCGACTGATACAGCGTTCTAAGTTCACTGCCGTATAGGCAGCTTAGAAATTCAGGTGAACCAGGATCATAGCCCATGACCAGTTCACTGCCGTATAGGCAGCTTAGAAATGAAGCGATAACAACCTCCACCACCCAAACACGTTCACTGCCGTATAGGCAGCTTAGAAATGAATACATGCTCCCGTGTAAAATCAAAACATGTTCACTGCCGTATAGGCAGCTTAGAAAAATGCCATCTGAAAATTCAGATCTTTTTCACTGTTCACTGCCGTATAGGCAGCTTAGAAATGCCAGGGCAGAAAACAAAAAGCTATGTTATACGTTCACTGCCGTATAGGCAGCTTAGAAAAAATGAATTGCGCATCAATGATGGCTCACTTGGTTCACTGCCGTATAGGCAGCTTAGAAAATTCTCTAAACAAAATTGCAACGACAGTTAAAGTTCACTGCCGTATAGGCAGCTTAGAAAAACATATGTATGCTCTTGCAGTACATTTCCAAGTTCACTGCCGTATAGGCAGCTTAGAAATAAATACTGCAGCTCAGTCGCTGTGAAAATTTGTTCACTGCCGTATAGGCAGCTTAGAAAACTTAAATGACTTACTCAATTCTTCAGTCAGGGTTCACTGCCGTATAGGCAGCTTAGAAATGTTGCATTCACTCCACCAAATCCGTTTTGAGGTTCACTGCCGTATAGGCAGCTTAGAAATTAATGACTTTCTTGCGGAAAGAATCCCAAACGTTCACTGCCGTATAGGCAGCTTAGAAATGACTCAAAAAAATTCAGCTTTATAGCATTGGGTTCACTGCCGTATAGGCAGCTTAGAAAACCAAGGGTTTCTCTAAAAATGGTGTGTAAATGTTCACTGCCGTATAGGCAGCTTAGAAATAAAAAAGATATTTTATTAAATCCTTTTGATGGTTCACTGCCGTATAGGCAGCTTAGAAAACGCAATTGCTTCGACTGATACAGCGTTCTAAGTTCACTGCCGTATAGGCAGCTTAGAAATTCAGGTGAACCAGGATCATAGCCCATGACCAGTTCACTGCCGTATAGGCAGCTTAGAAATGAAGCGATAACAACCTCCACCACCCAAACACGTTCACTGCCGTATAGGCAGCTTAGAAATGAATACATGCTCCCGTGTAAAATCAAAACATGTTCACTGCCGTATAGGCAGCTTAGAAAAATGCCATCTGAAAATTCAGATCTTTTTCACTGTTCACTGCCGTATAGGCAGCTTAGAAATGCCAGGGCAGAAAACAAAAAGCTATGTTATACGTTCACTGCCGTATAGGCAGCTTAGAAAAAATGAATTGCGCATCAATGATGGCTCACTTGGTTCACTGCCGTATAGGCAGCTTAGAAAATTCTCTAAACAAAATTGCAACGACAGTTAAAGTTCACTGCCGTATAGGCAGCTTAGAAAAACATATGTATGCTCTTGCAGTACATTTCCAAGTTCACTGCCGTATAGGCAGCTTAGAAATAAATACTGCAGCTCAGTCGCTGTGAAAATTTGTTCACTGCCGTATAGGCAGCTTAGAAAACTTAAATGACTTACTCAATTCTTCAGTCAGGGTTCACTGCCGTATAGGCAGCTTAGAAATGTTGCATTCACTCCACCAAATCCGTTTTGAGGTTCACTGCCGTATAGGCAGCTTAGAAATTAATGACTTTCTTGCGGAAAGAATCCCAAACGTTCACTGCCGTATAGGCAGCTTAGAAATGACTCAAAAAAATTCAGCTTTATAGCATTGGGTTCACTGCCGTATAGGCAGCTTAGAAAATCAGAATTTTGGCGTGCATTCACATCCGCATGTTCACTGCCGTATAGGCAGCTTAGAAAAGATAGTCGTCGGCTTTGTCTTTGATCGGCTCGTTCACTGCCGTATAGGCAGCTTAGAAAACTTTGACCCTAAAGATTATGGCTTCATTGAGGTTCACTGCCGTATAGGCAGCTTAGAAAGTTATAAACTTTGCCGGTATTTTTTGAATACTGTTCACTGCCGTATAGGCAGCTTATGAAGTAATTCCGCAGGTAAGGTCAGCTTACTATCCGTCACATTAACGCATTGTCTGAGCGTTTTAATGTTTCTGCAGATACGTTTTTTTAAGAGGTGGAGCGCCATGTGGTGCTTTATTTTTTCTTCTTCGGGCACTTCTTACCATTTCCACCCGGCAAGCAATCACATGCTTGACCATCGCCGTCGCGGTCTAAACTTTTCCAGCCTGTTTGTCCTGATTTTTTGCGTTGTTCATACCATTTCTGTGCTTGCTGCTGAGTAGAAAAGTCAGCGCACTTTTTTGCATAAACTTGGATGGAAGTGAACCCCAAAGCGAAAATGATTAAAAATTTCATAAATTATTTTAAAGTCAAAACATTAGCCGAAGTCTAGCAACTCTCGGCTTGTTTGCTCAATGAATCTAGTCAAAAAGTCGTAGAAAAGCCAGTTTGGTTGACAAATCGTTGAATTAGCCTGATTTTTTGGTTGACAAAACTCAGAAATAGCCATAAATAGTGAAGTTGGATTGGTTTGTAAGTAATCTTTCTTTTGTTTAATAAGTTGAACATAATATAAGCAATCTAAATTGAAAATAAATTGTAATGTCAAAAGTGGGTAAAAAGGGCAAAGCTGTCCAACATAGTCTTGATCTATATGATCCAGCTGTTCAGCAAGAACAAGCTGGCGATCTTGATTTTGTTTTAAAAATCCATGATGGGCATTTACATGATTTAGAAATTTCCAGTGTTGCAAACTTGCTATCTGCATTAGGTCAAATTGTTGGCGTTAAACAAGCCAGCTTCAACACGATTAAAGAAGGTTCTACGACTATTGCAGTTACAGTTCCAACTGACTGTAGATCATTGGCCATGTCCAATGTGATGAAGGACACTGCAGCAAAACATAAGCAAATTGCCCGTATACAAAAAGAACTGGGTAAGTATGGTTATCATCGTGCGGAAATTTCATACGGTACTTTAAAAGATGATGAAGTTTATGAGCCTAAAGAAATTTTGTATGTTGTTCCTGAGTTAGAGACAGAAGAAACATTCACTCAAGAAGAGTCTTTGGATGGCCGTTTAACTCGCCTACAAAAGGGCCGAGACAAGTCTGATCACATCACGATTATTTTGAACAATGGGAATGAAGTTCCTGCACAGTGTTCTAAGAAATTATTAGAAGAATTACATCCGTACTTTAATACAGATAAAAGTTTAAGATTTGAAGGGGACGCGACTTATCTATCGAAATCTAATTCTTATCAATTGACGCTTAAGAAATACATCATCAATAAGTTTCATGTCATTGAGGATGTCAGCTTAGAAGAGTGGATTGATGACTTTAGAGCAAAAGGTGCATCGAATTGGTCTACCCACGATGACCCGATAGCTGAGTGGCTGAAGGAGCGACAAGATTGATTATCTTAGATACGAATGCCTTAATAACTTTCCTTGATAGAGATAAGTCTAGTTCGGAATATCATAATCTTATTACAGCTCTAAAAAAGTTGTTGAATGAAACATTTGCTTTGCCTATGCCAGTTATTTCAGAATTTATTGCGGGCGATGCTAACGAAGCACGTTCTTTAGATTTGCTTAAACCCGACTCTAAATTTAAAAATTTGGATTTTGATGCAAAAGCAGCTTTAGTTGCAGCAAAGATTTATAAGGATTATAGGGCTAGTTTACCTAAGAGTAATCAGAGTCAAAGGCCAAATCAAAAAATAAAGGTCGATATTCAGATATTAGGAATAGCAATAGCTAATAATGCTTCGATAATTGTTACACATGATAAAGACATTAAAAAAATTGTAGATTGCTTAGGCCTACCAATTGTTGTTTTTGATTATATTAATGAAAGCTATTTTGAACAGATGGCAAGTACTGGTGTACCAGTGGAAGAGAGTGAACGAGTTCAGTAAATGAATTATATAAAGTGTATATTCAAATTCTTCTCATTAGACAGAAGTAATTTATTGAAATTTAGTCTAGGTTTTTTATTGAATTCAGTTTTAATATTGATTTTTAGTATACTATTATATCTTATACTGTATTTTTTAATCATGATTACGTATAACTTTGTTATATGGTTTGTAGGTTTTATTTTTGGAGCTAAAGTTTCTTTAAAAATATCTTTACTGGTTTTACTGATAATTTTATTAAAATTACAGAGTCGAAGAAGATATGCTAAATATTTTGATGCAAAAATATCAAGATATATAAAAAAACAAGACAAAGATGGTCTGAATAAATATAAAATGATTCTGATGATGTTGGGTGTTTATATTTCAATTTCAGTATTGGGGCTATTAGTTTATAGAGTATCTGGTAATGAGTTAAGCACATCCAATAAGAGTGATATAATTAATATATTTGTTTGGGCAACTTATTTGCTTGCACCAATTGTTGCTATTTGGGTTTATAGTGACTGGAAAGATCCATATAAATTAAACAAAAAAGTTAAGATAATTGATGATATAGAGGCACAGATTTTGGGGTTGGAGACATGCTCAAGACAGTTAAATGAAATAATAAATGAATATTTAGAGAAAAATAGTTCGAATAAGAGTGAGATTCAATTAAAGTATAATGAATTTACAAGAAAGATGGCTAATATAGATATATTGTCTAGACAAATATTAATGAACGAAGAGTTAATGGATTTATCTAAAGATTTAGATAAATTCAACTATTATTTTGTTCAATATTCTATCTTTCCATCCTCATTATTATCTATTATTAAAGGTAATGATGTTGATCATTGGAGTGAGTCATTAAATAAACACTCAATATCGTATAAGTTAACCTTCTTGAAGGGAAGAGATGATAGGGAAAAATGGCTGTCACATTCATATGGTCAAATTTATGAAATCCAGAAAAAGTTAATTGAGTTCAAGAATAGTTATTTTCTTAATAAAAAAGCACCTTAAAGTGCTTTTTTTTCATTTGTAATTAATATGTTGTTAGGCACAATTTCATTATATATTTCAATTAAGTTTTTTTCATCAGTAGCAAATCCACCTTCTAATATACCTTGCATAAGATAAAAGCTATCAATAATGTCATGCTTAACTTTTTCTTTCGTTTTTGGAGTTTTTAGAATTGTCTCAAAATTTTCATATTTTTTGATAATATGGAACTTCATCCTGTCAAGAATTTTGTGATGAATAAAAATAAACCACTTTTCATCCAAGTTTTCAATTTCATTTGTGAACCCTGAAACATAACCTTTTTTTATATTATGATTTATTATTTCTTTTAATTTATCATCCTTAATGATGAAATCATCTTGCTTATTAGTAATATTATTCCCCATTTCTTTCTTTTTTTGAAAGCCTGGTTTTAATGAGTGCTCACAGAAAAGATTAAAAATATTATCAAAGAAAATCATTTCTTGTTCTATTTCCCTTTTTTGATTTTCATTTAATTGATAGTTATCATCAATGTAATTGATGTGTTGTGAATGGTCTCTTGGTTTGTATATCTTTGAGGGTTTTGCTATAGGTTTTTTATTTTTTGCCTCATATTTTATTATTTCGGTTATGCTTCTAAGAACTTTATATGACTTTCCAGAACGGAATTTGCGAAATAGCTTCGCTCTTTCTCTATCAGTATCTTTAAAAGCTTCATAAATTAATTCTAATGGGAGAAAAATTGTGTATTCGTCCTCTAGCTTATGAATTGCTTCTTTCTTTGCGGAGAATAGATAACATTTGTCTAAAATAATTGCGGGTTTCATTGTTTGCTCTATTAAATTTATATTAGTAAATTTTAATCCCTAAAACTCTCACCTCTAGGAATAGAATACCAATAACGTATTTTCTCACCATTATCTAATGTTTCAATATTGAGAAGTTGATACTGAGGATTTTTAAAAAAAATATCTGAAATTACAGCTGTAATTTTTTCTTGCTGCTTTACAAGAGGGACTTCCCGAATGTCATCATCACAAGTAAATTCACCAAAATAGATTGAACGTGCGTCTGTATTTTTATTTTTAGAGGAAATTGAATGAATACCTCTATCCATTAATTCAAGCATGGCATAATTCAGGGATAGGTTATGTCGTTCGGCATGCTGAGCAACATCCTCATAAAGTCCAATAGGAATACGAATTTGAGTGCGTTTCCAATCATCTTGTTTTTCTTTACTCATTGTCTTCACTGCTTAAAATAAGATTTGACACTAATTTTAGTAATATAATATGATGGTGTCAATGTTACTATTTTTAGTGACAAAAAAGCCCCTGAATCTTGGCGGACTAGGGGCTTCTATCTAATCCCTGAACGGAGACAAGACATGAATAGTCTAGCATTATCATTTAATGATGTGAACTTGAAACCATTACCATCTAATGATCATCATGTATGGATAGGCTCAACCCAAATTGGGTTAGCCTTAGGATATGCCAATCCTGAAACAGCTATAACTAAAATTTTCAATCGTAAGTCTGATGAATTTACTTCCGATATGACACGTTTAGTTGAAGTGCAGACGAATGGTGGCGTACAGCAAATTAGAGCTTTCTCTTTACGCGGCTGTCACCTCATTACATTCTTTGCCCGCACACCAGTTGCCAAAGAATTTCGCAAATGGGTACTCGATGTATTGGAAAAAGAAGTCCTGCAACAGCAAATAGACACTCGAGTAAAAATCAACGCAGAACAACAGGCCATCCTTAAAGAAATTGTTGACCGACGTGCCCAAGGTGAACGCAGACTTCATGCAGAAATGTGGTCACGCCATAACAAGCATTTCCGCATTACACGCTATAGCGATCTATTAGCCATTCATTTCCAAGACGCAGTGA
Organism: Acinetobacter sp. CWB-B33; assembly: GCF_039655955.1. Lineage (NCBI taxonomy): Bacteria > Pseudomonadati > Pseudomonadota > Gammaproteobacteria > Moraxellales > Moraxellaceae > Acinetobacter > Acinetobacter sp. CWB-B33. Next base: position 1,294,974 of record NZ_JAGFEU010000001.1, on the reverse strand, counting down.
ATTACCTAGAAACTTTAGAAGTTAAGTCAAAAGGGAGTATCTATATAGATGAAAAGCAATCTCTAGAAATGCTCTGCGTACATGCTCGCTTCTTTCAAGCATGGTGGTACACACATAGCCCAGCATTGGCCAAACTCAATCCATTACTGGTGAGTATGCTTAACGACAATATGTTCTCTATGAGCAGTGCTATATCAGGTGTGAGTAAAAAATGCGGATTTACAATGCCAAACTATGATTATGACCACATGTTTGAACTAAAAACACTGCCGCATGAGCGATACAGATTGCTGAAGTAAAAATAGACCGCCTTCGGGCGGTTTTTTTACAATTTTTTTTAATATTACGCCTAAATTACGCCAACCTATATTTCATGTGCTTTCAAGCTATTGTTATTTTTAGTTTATTTAAATATTTTCAAACCATTTTAACATCAGAATTCTCTTTAATTCCTAAAAAATTCACTTCAGATCATTTGGACAGCATCCGGTATACCGTTTTAACATTTAAAATAGTTCAATGCTGTACTTTTATGGCAATACGCATAACACTTTTTTGATTAGAATACTGAAATGCTTAGATTTATTGCCTACGTCTTTTTGCTTCTGAATCAGACTGTATTGGCGGAGGTTTTTACGGCATCGTAAAATTGTCTTTACCAAAGCGCAAGCCTGAGTGCGAAATGAAAAGACTGCTAGCCAGCAATAAATCAAAAACTGTTGAAACGCCTAGTCCCAAGTATGAATATCAGTATAACCGCATTTGTGGAACATGAAATATGTGCTGCGGCGCTATTGTGCAGAGTTAATGCCGCTCCATTGGCATTAAGCGCGCTGTCTCAGTCAGTTTTATTTTCTTAAATATTGTTTTAACGCAGAATGTAACTTATTTTAACTCATGATTGAATTACTGTTATATGGTGATTAAGGATAAGTTATAAATAAAAAATATAATCAGGTATATATAGTTTATTCTAATATTATCAGTACCGGTTTAATCTATAGAATCTTGATTTTTTGGCAAGTTAGGCTATTGACATGTTTTGATAAGCAGGAGGTTTTGTTTTTTATTAAAGATTTGTTTTGTATGGCTTAATTATGAGAGGACTGAATGGGATATCGTACCTGAAGCGATAAAAAATCAATGATTTTTATAATACATATAAATATTTCATTCATAAAATACTTAATTTTTCATGTATATTGGAGATCCATTCTTATTAAAAGAATTCGGAGGGTAAAATGAAAACATTAAATTCACTATTAATTATTGAACAAATATATAATTTCGTACTTGAAAAGCCATATTTTCAATCCAAAAGCCAGTATATGCAATTACATATTTTATTTAAGGAATTACATGAGGGAGATAATATTAATTTTGAGTCAATTAAACCTCATACATTTAAAGGGGTATTTAATGGCATTGATAAAGTGATTTCTACACATACAGCACCTGCGATAGCAGAAAAGCACGCATTCATAGGGTGGCTGGCTAAGCAGCTGGAGTAAGGCGGCTAGATGTTCTAGCATGCATAAAAAAAGCCGCAATTGATTGCGGCTTTTTAATTTTATTTACACCTTGGGCTCAGGGCTGTAATTCATAACCCGCAATGCCATGCTTAGATGCCGGGCTTTTAAAGATTTTAGCTTTTTACCACATAAGATCATCAGGGATCACATAGGCTGCGTATGGATCATCTTCATCTGTCGTTTGTTCATTCTGTTCTGAATTGTTGACAATAATAAAGCCTTCCAGTTTTGCATTAATGCGTTCAGCCAGCGCCTTAGGTAAAAAAGCATAGCTGTCGTTTTCTTTGGCAATAACTAAGCTTCCTGCAACAAGCGCATTATAAATTTGCTGATTGATGTAAACCTTCTTGATTTTAGAATCATCAATAAATTGATAGCTGGCGTCGCCATCGGTATTGCGGATTTTATGCTGATTGATCATTTGAACAATGGAAGCCTTCAGCTCTTTTTCATGCCGGACAGCTTTTTTCTCTTGTTCTATCGCTTGATCACGTGCTTGCTTCTGCTGCTGATCCTGAGCAATTTTTGCTTTAATTTCAGCTTCATTACTGAGGCCAGCGCGCTGTTCATGCACAGCTTGTTTAGACAATTTTTTGGCCTTTTTGTTATCGACTAAACCCGCTTTCAGCAGTTGAGCCTGTAATGCATTTTTAACCATAAGATGTTCCAAACTTAATTTTGATGATGTCGATAACGTAAATAAATGCCCCAGTATAAGATGCTGAGCGTCAGGCTCAGTCCAGCCGGGACAAGAAATGAGTTTAATTTTAATAAAGGATAAATCAAGCTGGCAAGCAGCCCGCCAATAAAAAATCCAATTAAAATTAAAAGATGCAAAATAATTCTTTTCGGTTCCGCTTCTAAGCCCCGCGCTCTGTAGCCTAAAGCCAGCCCTAAATCCGTCAGCACACCTGATAGATGTGTAGTGCGGATAATGGTTCCTTTGTAGTAGCTGACCATGGCATTTTGCACACCCATGGCAACGCAGGCCCAAAGCAAAGCATAACGCGGGAAATAGGGCAGCAGCAGCCAGCATAGAAAAATAAGCAAAGCGACTAGGCTGAGGGGAATGCCATAGAGGCGGCTAAAACTGAATTGGCTATTGCCTAAAATCAGCCCGCTATAAAATGAACCAATCACATAAGACAGCGTTACAAGAAAAAGATAGAGGATTGCGGCAGGCTGCCACTGAATGACAGCCATTGCCAGCATGCTGACATTGCCCGTCATATGGGAGACGGACTGGTGCAAAACAGTCACCAGTCCGAGAACGTTGATCATGCCCGCATTAATTGCGAGAAAGAAAGCACCCAGTTGAACCCAAAGGGGCAATGTATAAAAAGGCATAGCGCATTGAGTGATTAATATACGTTTATCAGTATATTATCTTAAACCACGGTCTACTGCAGCTGTAAATAATACATCAGTCGAAGAGTTCAGAGCGGTTTCTGTAGAGTCCTGCAACACGCTGATGACCATGCCGATCGCCACAACCTGCATCGCAATATCGGATGAAATGCCAAACAAACCGCAGGCTACAGGAATCAGCAATAATGAACCGCCAGCAACACCAGACGCGCCGCAAGCGGAAATCGTCGCAACAACAGATAAAATCAGCATTGTGGTGAAATCAACAGAAATGCCTAAAGTATGTACCGTCGCCAAAGTCAGTACGGTAATAGTGACTGAAGCGCCTGCCATGTTGATAGTGGCGCCCAAAGGAATTGCAACGCTGGCGGTAGACTCTGGAACACCAAGGCGCTTGGCTAAGTCTAAGTTGACAGGAATGTTGGCTGCTGAACTGCGCGTGAAGAATGCTGTGATACCGCTTTCACGCAAGCATTGAAATACCAGCGGATAGGGATTTTGGCGGGTCATGAAAGCAACCATGATTGGGTTGATGACAAGCGCTACAAACAGCATAGTCCCCAGCAGTACAGCCAATAGGTGTGCATAGCTGGCTAAAGTGCTTAAGCCGGCTTCCGCAAAAGTGACAGCAACCAAGCCAAAAATACCAAATGGCGCAAAACTAATGACTAAGCGGATTACTTTATTAACAGCATCTGCCGCATCAGACAAAAAGGTTTTGGTTTGGTCTGATGCATGGCGGAATGAGATGCCCAAAGCAACAGCCCAAGCGAGGATACCGATAAAATTAGCTTCGCTGATGGCCGTTACTGGATTAGCGACAAAACTGAGCAGCAAATTCTTTAAGATTTCTGCCAAACTGCCAGGAGGAGTCAGCTCACCTTGCGCAGGCACATCCAAAAATAACGTACTTGGAAAAATCACACTGCTAATTACAGCGCTAAAAGCGGCTAATAGCATGCCTAGCGCATACATCAGTATAATTGGCTTGATATAAGCATTGCTACTGCCGACTTTAAAATTCGCAATTGATGACAAAACTAGAACAAATACGAGAATAGGAGCAACAGACTTAAGTGCTTTAATGAACAGATCACCAAGCAGGCTTAAATACGGCGCAGCATTTGGAAAAAGTAAAGCAGCCAATATGCCTAAAATGATGGCAATAATAATTCGGGTTACTAAACTCAAACGCGTAAAAGCAGAGAACATAGGAGAGCCTTGTCAGAATTACGGTGACAAAATATTGAAAATAAGGCGAACATTTTATACCGAAATTCTTTCGGGCTTGGGAAAAAATTAAATATAAAAAATAAGTGCTTATTTTTACGGTTGATATTCTATAAATTTGCAGCCTATTTTTATTAAAAAAAATAAGGCTTCACCTGTTTATATCTGATATTCAAATACTTTCGGCGACAAACTTTGAATAGCTTTGTAGTGAGTTAAATAAATCTCTCCGCTTAAATGCTTCAGCAGCTTGGATTGCTGCAGCTTATCCATGACAGGGCCTTTGACTTCTGAAAAGTGCAGCCGGATGTGCAGCTTGTTTAACTCATTATTGATGTCTTCCAGCATTTCCAGTGCGCTATAGTCAATGCTGCTGACACTGGAACAGTTTAGGATGACATGCTGCAGCTGAGGGTGCTGGCTGATTTCATTAATTAAAAAGCCTTTTAATGCATTGGCATTTAAGAAGGTCAGGTTTTCATCAATACGGATGGACAAGATTTCCGGCGCTGTCACCACATGATGGCGCTGGATATTGCGGAAATGCTGTGTGCCTTCGACTAGGCCAATGACGGCCATATGCGGACGGCTGATGCGCCAAAGCATTAAAATAAAGGTGGAGATGATGCCAATAATTAAACCTGTCGAAATATCGATAAAAAGCACACCGAGGAATGTGACCCACATGGCGATGCCGTCGGCTTTAGAATAGCGCCAGGTATCTATAAACGGCTTGAAATCGACCAGTTTCCATATGGATACAATGATGGTGGCCGCTAAAATGACCAATGGCAAATCTTTAAAGAAACCTGTGAAAAACAGGGTCACAACAATAATCAGTATGGATGACAAGACGCCGGCCATTGGCGTTTTTGCCCCTGCATCTGCATTGACCACCGTGCGGGACAGGCTGCCGGTTACAGGGAAAGCAGACGTTAAGCCGGCGCTGATATTGGCAATGCCTAAAGCGATCAGCTCCTGATTGCTGTTTAGATTGCTTCTTTGCTGCAGAGCGGTTGCCTGCGCAATAGATAATGACTCGACAAAGCTAATCATGGCAATCATTGCCGCGCCCGGCATCAGCTTCAGGACTAAGTCCCAATTCCAGTGCGGAATCCGAACAGGCGGAAAACCGGAAGGAATCTCACCGACCGTCTTGATGCCAATCTCTTTCAGGTCAAGCCCAACAGTCAGTGCAATGGAAATGATGACTAAAATTAAGGGCACAGCTTTAATGATAAAGTTTGTCGAACCTATTCTGCTTCTTACCGATTGGCTATTCAGCAGTTTTGGAAAATAAATCAGAAATAAGATTGATGCAATGCCAAAAACAAGGGACGCGGCATGAGTTAAAGATAAATATTGCCAAACACTGAGCGCAAACTCTGGAATGCTGTTGCCGTTGAGCGGAACATCAACCAGAAATTTCAGCTGGCCTAAAGCAATTAATAAGGCAGAGGCAATAATAAAGCTTTTAATGACGGGATGGCTGATCAGCTGTATTAAAAAACCAAAGCGAAGCATGCCTAGCAGCACTGAAATAATGCCGACCATTAAAGCCAAAAGCATGGCGGCTTCAATATAAACTGGTGAGCCTGCTTCAAAAAGCGGATTCAATGTGGCAAAAGTCATCATGGATATGATGGCTACAGGGCCAATCGACAGCGTCGTGCTTCCGCCCAGTATGGCATACATAATCATTGGAAGCATGCTGGCATATAACCCCATGATGGGCGGTAAGCCTGCCAGCATGGCATAAGCCATTCCTTGCGGCACCAGCATTGCGATGACAATAAGCGATGCCAGCAAATCGGATTTAAATTTACCAGAGCTGTAGTCCTTGAGCCATTGCCATGCAGGAATAAGCTGAACAATACGCGGTTTGAAATCTGGCATAAAAAAGTCTAAATCACAATTTAATATATATTATGCATAAAAAATGATAAGAAGTCTCGGTTGACGGAAATTTGATTGATGTGCCGCTGAAAATACAAACAGTATCAGGCAGAGCAGAAGGCAAGTAAAATAAGAAATAATGCTAAAATTTTTAGATGGTTAAGATAAACAAAGAGGTGTGATGAATAAGAAGAATGAAGAGCTGTCAGCGTTTAATTATAAGTTTCTGCTGTCAGCATATCGCCCGTAAGTGGTTAAACGGTCTCGAATGCTTTACCACAATACAGGTTATACAAGGTTTGCAAAACCGTAATTAAATTCGGGTCTTTAATTGAATAATAAATCTGCTTGCCATCACGCCGGGTGGTCACTACATTGCTTTTACGCAGCATCATAAGCTGCTGAGACAGCGTAGGCTGATTAATTTGCGTAATTTGTTCAATTTGAGAGACATTTAATTCCTTTTGAGCCAAATGACATAAAATCATTAACCGATCGGTGTTGGCCAGTGACTTTAAAACGCCAACGACTAAATCTGCGGAATTGCGCATGCTGGTGATTTCTATATCACTATTCATTAAAGAGCTCCATTCTGCGGGTACAAGGCGTTTAGTATACGGTTATCACACTTGAATACATGGAATAAATGTAAGAATTTCTATGGTTTTTAGTGAACATAATTATTATTTTTATTGATATATGTCGCAATCATACATCAAATATTCTTATTGCGCAGTATTGGTGCAAAAAATGCTAAAAATTGAGCAGCGCTGAAATTTCAAATACTAAATTTTACACCCGAATAATGAAATAAATGTATGATGTTCAATGTACTTTTTGATGTAAAAATATCAAGGAAAGACTCATGACAACAGGTTCAGCATTTCCAGCGCCTGCAAATTTAGGCATTGCCGTATATAGCAACAATGCAGAGGCGATTGGCAACACGCCTTTAGTACGTATTAACCGTTCCATTACTGGCGGTGCAGCTGTTTTGGCGAAAATAGAAAGCCGCAATCCAGCTTTTTCTGTGAAATGCCGTGTCGGCGCTGCTTTGATTGCAGATGCAGAAGAAAAAGGTTTGCTCAAGCCTGGCATGCATATTGTTGAACCAACCAGCGGCAATACAGGCATTGCTTTAGCATTTGTAGCAGCCGCCAAAGGTTATGATATTACATTGACCATGCCAGCGAGCATGAGTATCGAACGTCGGAAAGTTTTAAAATCCTTTGGCGCCAATTTAGTATTGACTGCGCCGGCAAAAGGCATGAAAGGCGCTGTTGATGAAGCAGTTCGTCTAGTACAGGAGCATCCTGAGACCTATTACCTGCCGCAGCAGTTTGAAAACCCGGCAAATCCTAAAATTCATGAGTTGACCACAGGCCCTGAAATCTGGGAAGCAACCGGCGGTAAAGTGGATATATTGGTTTCTGGGGTTGGCACTGGCGGCACAATTTCCGGCATTTCTCGTTATTTTAAAAAAGTAAAAAAACAGCCGATTTATTCAGTCGCTGTAGAGCCTGCAGAATCTCCAATTATCGGACAGGCAAAACGCGGTGAAACTTTGACACCGGGGCCGCATAAAATTCAAGGCATTGGCGCTAACTTTATTCCTAAAAACTTAGATTTAGAGTTAGTCGATGAAGTGGTTGCGGTTGAAAGCGCAGAAGCAATTGAATGGGCGCGTAAGACTGCGACTCATGAAGGCATTTTGGTTGGCATTTCCAGCGGTGCAGCGATGGCGGCCGCGGCGAAATTAGCCGCCCGTCCAGAAAATGCGGGCAAAACCATTGTGGTGATTTTACCGGACAGCGGTGAACGCTATTTATCTTCAGTCTTATTTGAAGATATTTCTGCGGATTAAGCGTGATTGCAAGGCTGCTGTGTACAAAGATAAAAAACAGGCTATTAAAATAGCCTGTTTTTTTATTGGAAAATGACTTGACCTTACCAAGGTGGGAATGTTTAAGCTGTAAGCTGAACATAAGACGAAGCACGGGGAGCAAATAATGATGTCAGTCTTATCAGAAGATAAATCGACAGTAAAAAATCAGCTCAGTTTTGATGTAGAAGGCATGACCTGCGCTTCATGCGTAGCCCGTGTCGAAAAAGCGCTACAAAAAGTAGACGGTATTCAGTCTGCAGCGGTAAATTTAGCCACTGAAAAAGCCACGGTCAGCAGCGCGCTGCCAATTGATGCGCAAGCCGTAATTCAAGCGGTAGAAAAAACGGGCTATACCGTGCCGGTAAAAACCTTAGAATGGCAGATAGAGGGCATGACCTGCGCATCTTGTGTTGCGCGGGTAGAAAAAGCATTAAAGAAAACAGCCGGTGTGGTCGATGCTTCAGTTAATCTGGCCACAGAAAAAGCCACGGTAAAAGTTTTAGACTCAACTGATATTGCGGCAGTAAAAAAAGAAGTAGAAAAAGCGGGATTTTCGATAGCCGCGCAAAATATAGAATTGGATATTGACGGCATGACCTGCGCATCTTGCGTAGCCCGGGTAGAAAAAGCACTGAAGCAAGTGAATGGCGTGCAATCTGCATCTGTAAATTTGGCTGCAGAAAAAGCATACGTGCAGGGCGGTCAATTAACCGACCTGATTGCCGCAGTCAAAAAAGCAGGCTATGACGCACGGCTGGCTCAATCATCCAATCAGACACATGCTGAAAAAAAACAGCTGGAACAGGCCGTCTTAAAGCGGGATTTAATCATTGCTTTAGTCCTTGCAGTTCCTGTGTTTGTGCTGGAAATGGGGGGACACATGGTTCCTGCGTTCCATCATTTTATTCACAGCAGTATTGGCATGCAGAACAGCTGGTATATTCAGTTTGCACTGACAACACTGATTTTACTGCTGCCGGGCCGCCGCTTCTATGTGCATGGTGTGCCAGCTTTGCTGCGCGCCGCGCCTGATATGAATTCATTGGTCGCTGTGGGGACTTTCTCGGCTTATGCATTTTCCTGTGTGGCGACGTTTATGCCGCAACTGCTGCCTGCCGGCACAGTACATGTTTATTATGAAGCCGCTGCCGTTATTATTGCCTTAATTTTATTGGGGCGCTATTTAGAGGCCAAAGCGAAAGGCCGCACCTCGCAAGCCATTCAGTATTTAGTTGGCATGCAGTCGAAAACGGCGCGTGTAGAACAAAACGGGCAGTATATAGAGCTGGACATCGATCAGGTTCAGGCCGGCATGCTGCTGGAAATACGTCCTGGTGAACGTGTTCCTGTAGATGGCGAAGTTATTTCTGGCGCAAGCTATATCGATGAGTCGATGATCAGCGGTGAGCCAATTCCTGTTGAAAAAACTGCAGGGCAGCCGGTGGTTGGCGGAACTGTCAATCAAAATGGCAGCCTGACTGTACGCGCAACTGCAGTCGGTCAAGATTCTGTACTGTCGCAGATTATTCAGCTGGTTGAACAGGCGCAGGGCGCTAAACTGCCAATCCAAACCTTGGTTGATAAAGTGACCTTATGGTTTGTGCCTATTGTGATGCTGCTGGCGGCACTGACTTTTGTTGTCTGGTATTTCATTGGCCCAGAACCAAGTCTCACATACGCCTTGGTGAATGCCGTGGCTGTACTGATTATTGCCTGTCCTTGCGCGATGGGCTTAGCGACACCGACATCGATTATGGTGGGTACAGGGCGCGGTGCTGAGCTGGGCGTGCTGTTTCGAAAAGGTGAGGCTTTGCAGCTGCTGAAAGAAACTAAAGTGGTTGCAGTAGATAAAACGGGCACCTTGACTGAAGGTAAACCCAAACTGACCGATTTTCAGGTTACAGAGCGGTTTAATGAACATGAAGTTTTAAGCCTTACCGCATCTGTGGAAGCGAAATCTGAACATCCCATAGCGCATGCCATTGTTCAAGCGGCTCAGGAATTAGATTTGAAATTCTTAGACGTTTCAGAATTTGACTCTATTACGGGCGCGGGAATTAAAGCGCGGGTAAACGGCCAGCAAGTGCATATTGGCGCTGCGCGCTTAATGCAGGAGCTGGGGCTGGATACCGATGCATTTGCCGCTGCAGCCGCTGCTTTAGGTGAACAAGGCAAAACGCCGCTGTATGTTTCCATTGACCAGCAATTGGCCGCCATCATTGCTGTTGCCGACCCGATTAAAGAAACCACATTCAGCGCCATTCAAGCTTTGCATGATCAGGGGCTGAAAGTTGCGATGATCACGGGTGATAATCTGCATACAGCGCAGGCGATTGCAAAACAGCTGCATATTGATGAAGTGATTGCCGAAGTCCTGCCTGATGAAAAAGTGACAGCGGTGAAAAAACTGCAGCAGGAATTTGGCTGTACCGCTTTTGTCGGCGATGGCATTAATGATGCGCCCGCTTTGGCGCAGGCGGATGTCGGGCTTGCGATTGGCACAGGAACAGATGTGGCGATTGAAGCGGCAGATGTGGTGCTGATGTCAGGAAATCTGCAGGCTGTGCCAACTGCTATTGGGCTGAGCACAGCAACCATTAACAATATCCGTCAAAATCTGTTTTGGGCTTTTGTGTACAACGCCGCGTTAATTCCTGTGGCGGCTGGCGCACTGTATCCAATGTTTGGCATATTGCTGTCACCTATTTTTGCTGCGGCTGCCATGGCGCTGTCATCAGTCTTTGTCATCAGCAACGCATTGCGCTTGAAACGCTATCAGCCGACGTGGATGGCGCAGGAGGGTTAAGATGAATATCGGGCAAGCGGCAAAGCAATCCGGCATCTCTGCTAAAATGATCCGTTATTATGAGGATATTGGCTTGCTGCCTGCGTCCAAGCGGACTGATGCGGGATACCGCATGTACAGTGAAGAGGATATTAAAACGCTGAAATTCATTCAGCATTCGCGCGAATTGGGTTTTTCGACTGAACAGATGAAAGAGCTGATGAGCTTATGGAAAAACGAAGGCCGGCAAAGCGCTGAAGTCAAACAGCTGACGCAAAAGCATATTGATGCGCTGAATAAAAAGATTGCTGATTTGCAGGCCATGGTCAGCGCACTGCAGCAGTCTGTAGATTGCTGTGCCGGCAACCAGCAGGCGGAATGTGAAATTTTAAATCAAATTGAACAGGGCGCTGTTCATGAAACGCTGAAGTGAACGCTGCGCAATTAAATGATGATGAACCCCGTAATGCATAGGCTTGACCTTAACATCATGGGAAGCTTTATAGTCTATTCATAGTGCAATAAAAGGAAAACACCGTATGAAATTACGTATTGATGCGATGACTTGCGGCGGCTGCGCGCGCAGCGTGACAGCAACGATTAAAGACGTAGATCCGAATGCAAAAGTTGATATTGACGTTGCGGCTAAATTGGTTGAAGTTGAATCTTCTGAAGAGCAGCAAAAGATTTTAGATGCTTTAGCGGAAGATGGCTTTCTTGCGGTTCAATTGTAATTTTCAGTTTGGCAATGAAGAAAAAGCCTAGATGATTCTAGGCTTTTTTTTGTGAATTCAGCGTATTCATCATTTTGATTGAGTTTATAGATGAAGATCGGTGGTTGAATCAATCATTAAAAAGCTAATTGTGCGTCGAGATTTTATCCGGTGTCATCAGCGCCTGATTCACATAAAGCTTAATCAGGCGTTCGCGGGAACCAATCGACTTCTGATAATGCGTTGAGTTGAGCAGCAGGGATGCGCCATAGGTCACGGTCCAAATATAAGACAGATAATCGCGGATGGACATGATGCTGTTTGACGCTTTTAAATAATCTGCAAATAAATCTTTAATTTCTAAAATCCGCTGTTCACGGATAGCATAAAGCTCCTCAAACCATTCTTTCAATTTGCGCTCATTATTGGTTAAGCGCTCTTCAATGACATGCAGCAGAATTGTCCGGTTCGAGTTGAGCATGTTGTACAGCATGTATTGCGAAACATAGGTTTTAATATCGTGATTGTACTGTTTAGAAATTTCCAATAAGCGTTGTTCATTCAAAATAATCAATTCTAAATACAGCTGGTTTTTACTTTTAAAATGCTTGTAAATGGTGCCTTTAGCAATATCCAATTCGCTGGCCAATTCACTTAATGTAATATCCTGATGGTTATCAAGCAACAATGTTTCTGCCATCGCTAAAATTTTCTCTTTGCGGATTAGAAAATTTTGTTGGCGTACTGTAGTCATCTTTATAGTTCCAAATACATCAATGGAGAACGTAATTTTAGATTACGGCTTTTCTATCCCATCTAAAATAACACTAAGGTCGAGCAATATGCTCAAATTTGATTTAAAAATAAACACTCGAAAGTTATTGGAATTTTACTGTTTTTCATAAGTGATGCCGCAAAGTCAAGAAAAGTGAACCCTAGAGGTCATTTCCAGCAAATAAAATTCCATTTTTGAATTTTTTATTCTATTGTCAATGCGCACAAAAACAGCGGTTATGTCCAAGAATTCATTATTTTGAATGCGGCAGACAGGTCTTTTGATCAAGGTTTCAGGTTTTATATGTACGGTTCTATGCAAAATCAATTTGTCAGCTTAATCCGCTTTATCCAGTTTTTATCTGCCCGACCGCAGTTCTAAAAAGTCGGGGACTGAATATCGAATTTCGGTCTTTTTCAATGTTTTTTTGGTCATTTATGACGGACATTGAACACAAAATCTCACATATTTTATTCAGTTGAAATCACCTAGCAGGTTTCACTTGGGATACTTTTATCTTTTAAAAATGCTGGCTTCATTTACCGGCCAGCATTCAATGTATAAGGGAAGCAACTATGCCAATTTATAACGCGCCGCTCAAAGACATGGACTTTATTTTAAATGATGTGTTTAAGGCAGATGAATTCTGGCAAGCCAATGAAAATCTGGCACACGTTGATATGGCGACGGCCAATGCAATTTTAGAAGAAATGGCGAAGTTTTCTAAAAATGTCATTTTGGATTTGAACCGCAGCGCAGATGAAGCGGGCGGTGCAGAATTCCATCAGGGTGAAGTTAAAACGCCAGCAGGCTTTAAAGAAGCCTTCAAGCAGTTTGCTGAAGGCGGCTGGGTGGGTTTAGGCGCTTCTGAAGAGTTCGGCGGCCAAGGCATGCCAAAAATGCTGACCGTTTTGGCAGATGAAATGATTTGGAGTACCAATCCGTCGTTTATGCTGTACCCGCTGTTGACCGTTGGCGCAGGCATGGCTATCAATGACCGTGCATCTCAAAAGCAAAAAGAAACGTACCTGCCAAAATTTTATACAGGGGAATGGTCTGGCACCATGTGCCTGACAGAGCCGCATTCAGGAACTGATTTAGGCCTTATTAAAACTAAAGCTGAACCGAATGCAGACGGCTCATTCAACATTAGCGGCACGAAGATTTTCATCACCAGCGGTGAACATGACTTAAGTGAAAATATTATTCATTTGGTGCTGGCAAAAACGCCAAACGCGCCTGCGGGTTCACGCGGCATTTCACTGTTTATTGTGCCGAAATTTAATGTCAATGCAGACGGTTCAATCGGCGAGCGCAATGCCGTAGCAGCCGGCTCAATTGAACATAAGATGGGCATTAAAGGTTCTGCAACCTGCGTGATGAACTTTGATGGCGCGAAAGGCTTTATCGTAGGCAAAGAAAATGAAGGCCTCGCCGCCATGTTCGTAATGATGAACTATGAACGCCTGTCTATGGGCATTCAGGGCATTGGCGCTGCAGAATTTGCCTATCAGAATGCCGCGCAATACGCCACAGACCGCTTGCAAGGCCGTTCAGCCACAGGCGTTCAATCACCTGAAAAGCCAGCTGATTCTATTTTAGTGCATGGTGATGTGCGCCGCATGCTGCTGAATATCCGCGCCAATAATGAAGCATCGCGCGCATTTGCCGTGTATGTGGGCCAGCAGCTGGACATTACCAAATTTTCTACAGATGAAGAGGCTGTACGTAAAGCCAATGACCGTGTTGCTTTGCTGACGCCTATTGCTAAAGCTTATTTAACGGATAAAGCGCTGGATTCTGCGCTGGAAGCGCAAATGTGCTTTGGCGGCCATGGCTATATCCGTGAATGGGGCATGGAGCAATGCATCCGTGACTTGCGTATTTCCCAGATTTACGAAGGCACCAATGGCGTTCAGGCGATTGATTTGATTGGCCGCAAAACCACGAAATGCAGCGGCGCATTTATTGCTGAATATATTGCTGACATCCGTGAATTTGCAGCTTCAATGGCAGATTCTAAAGTGAAATCCGCTGCGGTTCAGGTGTGCAGTGACGTTGAAGACTTAACTCAATTTATTGTTGAACAGTCTAAAACAGCGCCTGATTTCAGCAATGCCGTCGCCGTAGATTACCTGCATGCAGTGGGCTTGCTCAGCTTTGTGTATATGTTTGCACGCATCAGCCAAGCGGCAGCATCTAAGCCGGAACCGTTCTACCAAAATAAACTGGTGCTGGCAGATTATTACGTGGCCAAAGTGCTGCCGGATTTAGCTGCGCGCGCGCAGCGCATTAAAGCAGGCTCTGAATTGATTATGCAACTGCCGGAAGAGTATTTTACCGCTCAATCTTAATGTTTGGGCACATGCTTTAAAACTTGATGGAAAAGCCCGAAAAAGTGCTTACGCTTCTTGGGGCATACAAAATGTATAAAGAGGATGAAATAAGAAATGATCGTAATTTTAGATGGTGTTCGCACAGCGATGGGCGGCTTTCAGGGTTCACTTTCATCATGTACTGCGCCTGATTTAGGTGCGGCTGCAATTAAAGCGGCTGTAGAGCGCGCTGGCTTGCAGCCTGCAGATATTGATGAAGTGATTTTTGGCTGTGTGCTGCCTGCTGGCCTAAAGCAAGGCCCAGCGCGTCAGGCCATGCGTCAGGCAGGTTTGCCGGATTCAACTGGCGCAACAACAATTAATAAAATTTGCGGCTCTGGCATGAAAGCCGTGATGCAGGCAGCCGATGCCATTAAAGCGGGTTCTGCAGAAATTGTGGTGGCTGGCGGCATGGAATCAATGTCCAATGCGCCGTATTTGCTGGAAAAAGCCCGTGCAGGCTACCGCATGGGGCATGGAAAAACTACGGATCATATGTTTCAGGAAGGCTTGGAAGATGCCGAAACGGGCCTTTCTATGGGTATTCTTGCACAGGAAATGGCAGATCAAAAAGGCTATACCCGCGAACAGCAGGACGCTTTTGCCATCAATTCATTAAATAAAGCGGTTGCTGCTATTCAAGGCGGATTCTTTAAAGAAGAAATCACACCTGTAACCGTAAAAACCCGTAAAGGCGAAGCAGTTGTTGATACCGATGAACAGCCTTTGAGCGCGAAACCGGAGAAAATTCCAACACTGCGCCCTGCATTCAAAAAAGACGGCACCATTACCGCAGCCAATGCCAGCTCAATCTCTGACGGCGCTTCTGCTTTAGTGATTACATCCGAAGAAATCGCAAATCAACGCGGCCTGAAACCGCTGGCAAAAGTGGCTGCTTATGCGACGAATTCACAGCATCCTTCAGAATTTACCATTGCACCGGTAGGCGCAATTGAAAAAGTGCTGCAAAAAACCGGCTGGGATGCGCAGGATGTCGATCTTTGGGAAGTGAATGAAGCCTTTGCTATGGTGACAATGCTGGCCATTGATGGCTTTAATTTAGATGAAGCCAAAGTCAATGTAAACGGCGGCGCATGTTCATTGGGCCACCCATTGGGCTCATCTGGTTCACGCATTATTGTGACGCTGATTCATGCATTAAAGCGCACAGGCGGTAAAAAAGGCATTGCGGCGCTGTGCATCGGCGGCGGTGAGGCGACAGCAATTGCGGTCGAGCTAATCTAATACAGGTTCAGGCTTATTGGGCCTGAGCAGTTTTTTCGTGAAGCCATAATAAAACGGTGATTTCAGCCTGCTGGGATCACTACGATAAATATTTGATTTTGAGATTTTTTATGAACGGTTTAGATCGCATTCGCTTGGTCTCTCTGCGTGACAAAGTTATGTCCGCGCAGCAGGCAATTAAATTAATTAAAGATGGTTCGGTTGTTGGCTTAAGCGGTTTTGGCGGCGCAGGCGAAGCAAAAACAGTACCGCTGGCCTTGGCGGATTACGCAAAAGAACATCCGCTGAAAATTACCTTGGCTACGGGCGCTAGTTTGGGCAACCGTATTGATGGGCGCTTGAATGAGGCGCACGCCATTGAGCGCCGCTATCCTTATCAGGCCGATCCCGGTTTACGGAAGTCCATCAACGCGGGTGAAGTCATGTACATCGACCAGCACTTGTCTGAAATGGCAGACAATATCCGTCATCATAATTTGCCGCGCATTAATGTTGCGGTGGTTGCCGCCACGGCAATTACCGAAGATGGGCAAATCATTCCGACAGGCTCATGCGGCAACTCAGCTAATTTTATTGAAATGGCTGATCATGTCATTGTGGAAATTGACAATACCATTAACCCGGTGCTGGAAGGCGTGCATGATATTTATGTGCCGAAGGCCCGTCCAAACCGTGATCCTATTCCGCTGACTCAGGCCGGTGACCGCATTGGCACCATTGGCATTAATATCAGCCCAGAAAAAATTTCTGCCATTGTCTTGAATGATGTGCCGGATACCTCTTTTAAAATGGATGAGCCGGATGCCGAAACTTTAGCGATTGCGCAGCATTTGATTACCTTCTTTGAAGGTGAAGTGGCAGCAGGGCGCTTGCCTGAAAACTTAGGCCCGCTGCAGTCAGGTGTCGGCTCTATTGCGAATGCCGTATTTTCAGGCTTTGAACATTCCAATTTTCATGATCTGGAAATGTACTCAGAAGTGCTGCAGGATTGCACTTTCCAGCTGATTGACTCAGGCAAGATGGCATTTGCTTCCGGCTGTTCCATGACGTTGTCTGAACCTTGCGCTGCGCAGGTTATGAAGAATTTTGATCAATACAAAGATAAAATCATGCTGCGTCCGCAGGAGCTGTCCAATAATCCCGAAATCATCCGCCGTTTGGGAATTATAGCCATCAACACTGCGCTGGAATTTGATATTTACGGAAACGTGAATTCAACCCATGTCACAGGCACTAAAATGATGAACGGCATTGGCGGTTCAGGTGACTTCACCCGCCATGCGCATATCGCCATTTTTGTCACCAAGTCGGTGGCTAAAGGCGGCGCAATTTCATCTGTTGTGCCTATGGTCAGCCATACCGATCATACTGATCATGATGTGGATATTGTAGTGACCGAGCAGGGCTTGGCTGATTTACGCGGACTTGCGCCGCGCGAACGCGCCCGTAAAGTGATTGAAATCTGCGCGCATCCGGATTACCGTGCCGAACTGTTCAGTTACTTCGAACGCGCATGTGAAAAAGGCGGCCAGACGCCGCATATTCTTGCAGAAGCCTTGTCTTGGCATGCAAAATTTGAAGAGACAGGGACGATGAGCAGAACGGCATAAGCACGAGACTGCTCTTCATCTCTTTAGCCAGTCAGCATGGCAGCTGACTGGCATTCGATTGTACTGATGCTCAAAATAAGAAATTCGATTCAGCATTTCGTATTGTCAGAATCAGCCCGTTTGCTGATTTAAAAAGTCACAAAAGAAAAAGAGAAGCTGCGAAAGTAAAACCAAACCTCATGCTGCTGAAACGCGGAAACAACAAGAAGCTGCTTAAGCGAAAGCGATTCATTCCTATAATGCCTGCATCGTAATATTTATGATTTAAGGCCAGCGTTTTGAAATTGATTCAATATTTTTCAGGTATTACACTTTTGCTTCTGTTAACTGCGTGTACGAAAGTGCCAGCGCCCGATTATCAAGGCACGTGGAAAAATACCTTAGAAGATCCTAAACTTGAAAACGCATTGGTTATTGCTAAAAATGGCGAAAATTATTTAATTACCAATACATTGAAAGATAAGCAAACCGGCAAGACTGAAAAGAAAAATCCTGTGCCTGCAGCTGTGGGGCAAACCGGTTTGCTTCAAGTCCATGCTGGCCCAGCGTCCGTTGATTTTGCCATTGATGAAAAAAATGGAAACTTGATCGGTTCAGGTTCAATTTATACCAAAGCAAAATAACGTTATGTAAACGGGTATGAATACATCAAAAGATGCCGTGCATTTTCATGGTATCTTTTCCGTATCGCAATTTAATTTTTAGAATCATTTTGCGCCTCAAGATTCTAATTTTGCATCCGCTGCATTAAAGATTTATCTTAAAAAACTGAGCAAAGCCGCATAATCCGGCACAAAATAATCCGCCTTGGCTTTAATTTCAGGCATTTCATGCGCTGAATATTGGTCATAAATGGCGGCAACTTCGATGCCCGCCTGATGAGCAGCCTCTATGCCAATCAGTGAATCCTCAATAATTAAGCATTCTTCCGGCTGTACATTAAAATGCTGAATGGCTTTTAAATATACTTCTGGGTGCGGTTTGATATTCTGCACATGTTCACGGGTCAAAATTAAGTCAAAGTCTTTTTCAAAATTCAGCCTGCTGTTAATGCGGGTGTTGTTCTGCTGATAGCGCTGAATATTGCTCAAGCTGGTTGTAGTTGTAATTGCAGTGTGTATACTTTGCTGAAGCAGCAACTGTACAAAAATTTCGGCTTGCGGTTTGAGCTGAATTTCATGATCTAGAAAATGATGAGAAATGCTGTAGCGTATGGTTTTGATTTCGTCTTTGCTTAAGTGCGCAATGCCGTATCTTTCTTTTAAATAGCCACAATATTCTAGATAGGGATCTGCGCAATGTTTCAAGTTTTTCAGCTGTGAATCGCGCTGCTGCTGGATAGCATTTAAATCTTCCAGTTGGCCCGACAAATCTTTAATCAGTCTGGCATCGACCTGATTCCAAACACCAACTGAATCAATCAGCGTGCCGTCTAAATCAAAACAAACTAATTTTTTATTATGCAGCATATATCAATGTCCAGCCAGAATTCAGGTCAATTATGCGTTGCTGCGCCATTTAAATAAAGCTGGCCTGCTCATAGCTGTATAGATAGTGATTTTCAAGCTGCACAGCAAGCGCATAAAAAATGGCTGAATAGGCGGAACTAGAATAACTGCTCTAGAAAATTTGGACCTTTCGCAGTACTATTTAAGCCTAGGACGTGTTTATCTATTGCCATTTAATGGATTAATTGCCTTAATATTTGAAAAATAGGAAATTATCTTTCGTGTTTGAACTGGACTGTAAATTACTCAGTATCTTTTTTTACGTATATAAATTTAAAAGCGTGTCTGCGGCGGCGGATCACTTAAAAATGAGCCAGCCGACGGTCAGCAATATCCTGAATAAAATTCGTCAGCATTATAACGACCCGCTTTTTTTACGCATCGGCAATGAAATGGTGCCGACAGAATTGTCCAAGCAATTATTTCCGCTGGTCAGTGAAGCGCTGAGCAAAGTCGAAATTATCAATAATTTCACGATTGATTTTGATCAGGCCATTTCCCATCAGCAGTTTACGTTGGCCATGACCGATGTTTCTCATTTGGTGCTGCTGCCAAAAATTACTCAATATTTGAAAGCCAATGCGCCGCATGTCCGCTTGAATGTACGTCCAATCACGACAGAAACCAGCTATCAAATGGCGAATGGTGAAATTGATTTGGCGCTGGGTTTCTTGCCGCATTTAGAAAATGGCTTTTACCAGCAGAAGCTGTTTGAGCAGTATTATGTGGTGATCGCGGCGAAGGATCATCCGCGGTTAACTGGCGATACCATTAGCAAAGAGCAGTATCTGAGTGAGCTGCATATTGATATTGATGCTGGCATGGGGCATTACCATATAGAAAATGAGCTGCTTAATCTTGAGTTAAAACGAGATATTTTAATGCGTTTGCCGAGCTATTTAGGTGTTGGGCTGGTTGTGCAGGATACAGATGCGATTGCGACAGTGCCTTATTATCTCAGTGAAGTTCTACTTTCACGCGGCAATTTAAAAATTTTTGAAGCGCCCATTGCATTTCCAACTTATGGCGTAAAACAGTATTGGCATATGTCTTGCCATCATAAAACCAGCCATCAATGGCTGCGTCATATGTTCCATGAAATTTTAGTGAAATAGTTGTTTTACAAGATTCAGCGTACACTTTCTGTATGAAAATGGAATTCATCACTTTGCTTGATTCAGTCCCAGCATTTACTGGGATTTTTTAATTTTGGTGCAGTTTTATTTGGGCTGTTTCCATTTGCACTGAATTTGCGCAATAAAAATCATTTTTTAGTATTACAAATGTACAAAATCGTAATACCTATCTGGCACGCCATTTGCATTTACCTATTTAGATATAAAGTGATCTAGGGTTCCGGCAGTATTTTTATTTTAAACATACTGCGGCTGTGACCGAGAGTTCACGGCTCAATTGAGCTACACGGAGGGATAAAAGCCCGGGAGGTTGAAAACTTAACCTTAGAGAGGTCATATAGCATGGGCGGCTTTCATAATAATCAAATACTGTGGACTGAGCTTTTGCCGGGCGGGCATCATTGGTCTGGACGGATTCAAAAAGGCGCTGTTTTACAGTTTAAAGCGCTGAGTGAAAATGCCAATGTTTCACTGTTCTGTGTCAATGCTGAAGATAAATTAGAACGCTACAACATGCCTGACAGTTTAAAAGGTCAGCATACTGCCTATCTCACGGCAGGCAATGTGCTGTATTCAGACTTGGGCCGGGCAATGGCATCGATTGTTCAAGATGATCACGCTTGGAGCGATGTGTTCTGCGGCGCCAGCCGACCTGAGCAAATTACAAAACAATTTGGCATATGTGCTTTCCAGGATGCGCGCAATGAGATGTATCAAAGCGGCCTGGATGGCCTGTTAGTTGAAATGGCGAAATTTGCGCTCAGCCAAACCGATTTAAGCGCAACCGTAAATTTATTTTCCAAAGTCACGCCGAATGATGCAGGCGAACTCTCTTATGTCCCATCAGACAATACTGATCAAGTGACTGAACTGCGCTTTGAGATGGATTGCTTAGTATTTCTTTCTGCAGCGCCGCATGGCCTAGATTGCAGTGATGCTTATACGCCATCCGATATTCAATTGTCTTTATTCAAAGCCAATGCTTTAGGGGAAAGCGACATCTGCCGTGATTCTTGTCCGCAAAATCATCGCGCATTTCAAAACAATGCCCGTTACTACGCACTTTCAAATATCTAAGGCAGGAACAAGATCATGACAGTTTTAACCCATATTTTAAAAAATCAGTTTGAAACAGCCGTATTGAACGAAGTATGTCCTGCTGGCGAGTCTTGGATGTGCGAAGTGAAAAAAGGCCAGTACTTCCGCATCATTGACTTAGAAGGCAATCAGGCCGTCGACACCTTATTTATCTCTGCTTCAAACCCAGAAGAGCGTTACAGCGCAACAGATACATTGGCCATCAATCAGCAAATTTACCTTGAAAAAGGCACGATGCTGTACAGCAACTTTGGTCAGCCGATTGCCATGATTAATGATGACAACTGCGGCCGTCACGACACTTTAGGCGGTGCGTGTTCATGTGAAAGCAACACGGTCCGCTATGCGCATG
Organism: Acinetobacter sp. CWB-B33; assembly: GCF_039655955.1. Classification (NCBI taxonomy): domain Bacteria; kingdom Pseudomonadati; phylum Pseudomonadota; class Gammaproteobacteria; order Moraxellales; family Moraxellaceae; genus Acinetobacter; species Acinetobacter sp. CWB-B33. The sequence continues at coordinate 1,273,466 of NZ_JAGFEU010000001.1, read as the reverse complement.
ACAAGTACCCGATGCACAGCTGCCGCAACAATTTTATGTATGCTTTGGCCAAAAATCCTGTCGCGCAAAAACATGGCTTAAATGTGCGCCACATTGGCCCGAATATTAATTTCTTTATGAATGTGCCTGTTACAGCAGAAGGTGCTTTAACGTTTGATGACGGCATTTCTGCACCGGGTAAATTTGTTGAAATCCAAGCCGAAATGGATCTGATTGTGCTGATTTCCAACTGCCCGCAACTGAACAATCCATGCAGCGGCTATAACCCGACACCGATTCAATTGGTGGTGCATGAAGGCATGGAGGCATAAGCAATGACAATGTTAACCAAAGTTTTAATCGCCAACCGCGGCGCCATTGCCTGCCGTGTCATCAGTAGCCTAAAAAAATTAGGTATTCAATCTGTCGCTGTGTATTCAGAAGCGGACCGTGATTCGCTGCATGTCACTTTGGCCGATGAAGCAGTTTATATTGGCGAAGCGACTGCCAGCCAAAGCTATTTAAATGTAGAGAAAATATTAGCCGTTGCCAAGCAAACTGGCGCGCAAGCGATTCATCCGGGTTATGGTTTTTTGTCTGAAAACGCTGAATTCTGTGATCTGTGCGAAGCGCAAGGCATCGCCTTCATTGGCCCAAACTCAAAACAAATGCGTGAATTTGGCTTAAAACACACGGCGCGCGAGCTGGCCATTCAAGCTGATGTACCATTGCTGCCGGGCAGCGGTTTATTGGCGGATGAAGCTGAAGCGTTGATCGAAGCCTCCCGCATTGGCTATCCCGTCATGCTGAAAAGTACCGCGGGCGGCGGCGGCATTGGCATGCGTTTGGTGTGGAATGAAGCGGAGCTGAAAGATGCCTATGCCACGGTGTCGTATTTGGCGCAAGCCAATTTTAAAGATGCGGGCTTATACTTAGAGAAATTTGTGCAAAATGCGCGTCATATTGAAGTGCAAATATTTGGCGATGGCCACGGTTTAGTTTTGGCTCTGGGGGAGCGGGATTGCTCTGTACAGCGCCGCAACCAAAAAGTGATTGAGGAAACTCCTGCACCGCATTTAGACGCTGCACAGCGTGAGTATATTCAAAGCATTGCCATTCAGCTGATGCAATCGGTGAACTACCGTTCGGCAGGGACTGTTGAATTTGTCATGGATACCGACACGCAAGAATTCTACTTCTTGGAAGTGAACACCCGCCTGCAAGTTGAGCATGGCGTTACGGAACAAGTGTACGGTGTCGATCTGGTTGAATGGATGGTGACTTTGGCGGCAGGGACTTGGACTGCGCCGACTACGGAGTTAATCTCTCAAGGCCATTCCATTCAAGTGCGTTTGTATGCAGAAGACCCGATTAAAAACTTTCAGCCAAGTGCAGGTTTGCTTACCTTTGTTGAGTTTGATGACAATGCGCGGAATGAAACGTGGGTAGAAACAGGCTCAAATGTATCGTCATTCTATGATCCGATGATTGCTAAAATTATTGTCACTGCAGATGATCGTCAATCAGCGATTCAAGCCATGGCGGATGCATTGGCGAAAACCCAAGTGGCAGGGATTGAAACCAATCTTGAATATCTGCAAAACATTATCGACTGTGATGTGTTTAAAGCGGGTATGCAAACCACACGGTTTTTAAATACTTTCGAGTGGAGAACCCAAAAGATTGAAGTCTTGCAAGCAGGCATTCAAACGGCTGTGCAAGATGTCACAGGCCGTTTGGGCAACTGGGATGTCGGCGTACCGCCATCCGGCGCAATTGACCCATTGTCACTCAATACTGCTAACCAACTCTTAGGCAATGCTCCAAATACCGCAGGCCTCGAATGTACGCTGCAAGGGCCAAGCTTGAAATTCCATTGCGACAGTCAAATTGTACTGGCTGGCGGTGATATGCCTTCGACCTTGGATGGTGTGGCTGTACCAATGTGGCAAACACTGAATGTACGCAAAGGTCAAATCTTAAAATGCGGCAAAATCACCACAGGCTGCCGCACCTATATTGCGATTAAAGGCGGCTTAAACGTGCCGGAATATTTAGGTTCGCAAGCGACCTTTACCTTAGGGCAATTTGGCGGTCATGCAGGGCGTAACTTATTGGTTGGTGACATGCTGCCGATAAAGGCACATACATCAGATGAAGCCAAAGCGCTTGTACCTGAGCAAATTCCGGCATTCAGTCATGAATGGGAAATTGCAGTGATGTATGGCCCGCACGGCGCGCCTGATTTCTTCACCAAGAATGATATTGATACGTTCTTTGCGAATGAGTTTGAAATTCACTTTAACTCAAGCCGCACAGGCATTCGCCTGATTGGCCCTAAACCAGAGTGGGCGCGTATTGACGGCGGTGAAGCAGGGCTGCATCCATCCAATATTCATGACAATGCTTATGCTATTGGCGCAATTGATTTTACAGGCGATATGCCCATTATTCTCGGGCCAGATGGCCCAAGCTTAGGCGGTTTTGTCTGTCCTGCGGTGGTGATTCACTCTGAACTTTGGAAACTCGGCCAGCTCAAAGCAGGCGATAAAGTTAAATTTATTCCAGTGAGTTACGGCCAAGCGAAAACATTGAATGAAAAATATCATGCCATGCTGAATGCGGCTGATTGTTCAAATGTCAAATTTGATGAGGCATTTACAGCTGAAACGTCAACACTTGAAAATGCAGTGCTAGATACCTTAAAAGGTCAAAATGGCTTGCCTGATGTGGTGTACCGTCCTGCGGGCAACAACTATATGCTGGTGGAATATGGAGAGCTGGTGCTTGACTTAAACTTGCGTTTCCATATTCATGCCTTAATGCAGTGGATGAAAGAACAAAACATTCAAGGCATCATTGACTTGACGCCGGGTATCCGCTCATTACAGATTCATTTTGATTCGACCCAGCTTGATCAATTGGATTTATTGCGTCTGCTGCAAGTCGCTGAAGAACGTTTGCCAGATGTGACGGAAATGCAAGTGCCTTCACGTACCGTCTATTTACCGCTCGCATGGGAAGACTCTCAAACACAGCTTGCGACCGAACGTTATATGCAAACGGTGCGCCCTGATGCGCCGTGGTGTCCGGACAATATCGAGTTTATCCGCCGTATCAATGGCTTAAAAGACAAACAAGCCGTGAAAGATGTGGTCTATGACGCAAGTTATTTGGTCATGGGCTTGGGCGATGTGTATTTGGGTGCGCCTGTCGCTACACCGCTGGATCCGCGTCAGCGCCTGGTCACGACCAAATATAACCCTGCACGGACGTGGACACCTGAAAATGCCGTCGGTATTGGCGGCGCCTATATGTGCGTCTATGGCATGGAAGGTCCGGGCGGTTATCAGTTTGTGGGCCGTACTACACAAATGTGGAGCCGCTACCGCAAAAACCCTGATTTTGAACATAGCATGCCGTGGTTGCTGCGTTTCTTTGATCAAATTAAGTTTTATGAAGTGTCAGAAACAGAATTGATGCAGATGCGTGAGGACTTTAAAGCAGGCCGTTTAAAACTTCGCATTGAAGAAGGTGTACTGAATCTTAAAGAATACAATGATTTCCTCACTGAAAATGCAGAATCTATTTCGGCATTCAAGGTGGTTCAACAAGCGAATTTTGATGAAGAACGCCACCGCTGGCATGAGGCTGGTTTGGCTGAATATGTGTCTGAAAGCCTAGATGCAGTGGATGATGGTGAAGGCGTAGAAATTCCTAAAGGTGGCTGTGCGGTTGAATCTCACATGCCGGGTTCAATTTGGAAAATTGAATGCGCTTCAGGCGATATTGTGGAAGAAGGTGCAACGCTTGCAGTCATTGAAGCAATGAAAATTGAGATTCCAATTATTGCGCCTGAGCGTATGCGTGTAGATGCGATTACCATTGAGAAAGGGCAGACAGTGAAAACGGGGCAGGTATTGTTTACCTTGGCGCCTGTGGCTTAAAAGGCTTTCAATTGCTAAAGAATGGAGGTTTTCCTTCTTTTAAAATATATGGAAGCGATAGGAGGAAAGCTGTGCACAGGTGTAGAGCTTCCGACAGGTAAACATATTAGTTTTAGTATTAAATAAACAGACCGCTTAGGCGGTCGGTTTATTTAATACTTTTGGGTATCTTTTATAATATAATTACTCGATATAAAATCTTTTAAAATAAATATTTAAGACAGATATGATTTATATAGCTATTTTGGGCATCATTGCTGCGGTGTTTTATTTTAAATTTATACATAAGTCAAAAAAACAAAGCAGTACAAAGAATATCTTGCGTAAGCAATATGCTGATGCAAAGCTTAAGTTGCACAGTAAAAACCGTGAGATCTCGCAGTTCAATTTACTTTATGACCATTGTAAAAAAGAGTTTTTGGAATTTGATATTCAACACAGTAATCATAAAATTAAAATACATTCTAAATTCGTAAAAGATCCTGAGCAAAGTTTGATTGCTGAAATTACTTTGCATAAAGATAAACCTAAATACAGAGCGAAGCATGACGATGTTATTTTACTTCGTTATCCGACTGTACCTGCAAGAGCCCAATTGCGAGCAGATATTTTGAATTTAAAAGTCATTAAATAGTGGGGTCGTGAAAAGTGATAAATATAGGACTTGCCGCCTAATTTACTTGCTTTAAATGCGCTCTCAGAATCCGTCTCAACTCTAAAATTGCATCGGGCGATTCATGAATAGAATGCCCGCCTGAAAAAACTTTTTCAGAAACTGAACCCTCTAAATGCGAACTTTGGTATGGCACAATGCCATCTGACATTTGGCTTAGATCTGTACTTTTAGTCTGATTGCCCATAATTGAATGATAAGGGATGCTTTGACTTGGCATGATATTCGACGTCAGCAGCATAAACCGGGATTTTTGACTTAAATCCGCTGGGCCAGATTTAATCAAACCTGCTGTAGAATTTTTAGCATTCGGGATATGGACATTGACATCATTTAAAAAGCTTAAAGGCAGGACTACAATTTTTTTTGCCAAATTGGTAAACCAGCGGTCGGCATAGTCCGTGCCGTGATGTGGCGCTGCAATAAAAATCACACGGCTTATCGGCTGTAAAGGCTTAAAAATAAAGCGTTCACGAATAATAGGATTTCGCTGCAGCTGCGTATTTTGCTCATAGTTCATCAATGGAATGGCTTGTGCAGAAATATCAGCATCACTCACCAGCAGGCGGCTGATAATACCGCCCATACTGTGGCCAATTAAAATAGCATCCCGTGCAGAGGGTGTATTAGGCTGTACTTGCTCAAATGCTTGTTTTAATAGCGCATTGATTTGAAAACGGCTTTCTGCGATAGGCATATTCGTCGAATAGAATACCTGCCAGACTTGATAGTGCTCTCGCAGTTTTGCATCGCCCATAATATTATTGGTTAATGAAATCCATGTTTCTGGGCTGCTTGCCAAACCGTGAATCATCACAATAATTTTTTTATTCGGCTGATAAGGCTCTAACATAAACACATGCGGCATGCGCAGATTTTCATCTTTATTCAATAAGGTCCAGTAACCGGACTGACCTAATTTATTTTCGGACAGCCACAGCCCATATGGTGCAGAATAATTAGCAGTCAAGGTATAAGGGCGGGATTCAATTTCAGCAGTTTTGTACTGATTTGGGTTGTATAGCTGAATTTGAATAGGCGCTTGCGCAGACAAAATGTCAGCGATGCTGCTTTGGGGGCTAGGCACCGCAATAGCGCTCACTGAAAGGTATCGTGCTGAATGAATATTGGGATTTAGCTTATGCTTAAAATATTGTTCAGGGTCTAAAATAAAGGATTGCGAGTTTAAAGTATCGCTTCGTTTTTTAACGACAGCAAATTCTGAACCAATGCCTTCCTGACGGTTAATGGCAGTTAAGCCAGAAAAATGATCATTATAGCTAGAACGCAGTTTTTCAATTTCAGCATGTTCGAGCGCTGGATAATGCTCAAAGTTGATGCTGCACATGGATGAGCCTAGCAAAAGCTGCTCAGGAAACTCACCAAAATTAAAACGCCTATGCGCAGTCGTAATTAAGCGCGAAAGCGCTACATTATAAAAAGTTCGGACTTGCCCCTGACGCAAGTCAAATAAGCGTGATTCCGGAGCTTGCGGCATTTTAAATAAATAAACATAACTGTAGCGCAGGCTTAAATCAAAATCAGACAGCTGCTGGTCTAAACAGGCTTTAATCTTGACGGCATCTCTTTTACTTCTGTTCAGTGTTAAATCTTGCGCGCAGGGCTTATTCTTATCTGCGTTTAAAGCCCGCGCCATATACAGCTCACTGGCAGCCGCATAAACTTGTTCTTCATCTAAAGTTTCATTGCTGCGCAGTTTTAAAATACAGCTGTCTAACTGTTGAAGGCAGCTTTGGCTGTTTTCATTCACGAGCTGCAGTAATTGCAAGCTGGATGAACTGAGCCGCTGATCAGTTAGAATATTGTCCGTTTTATTATGCAAAGAAGAGCTGAGTTTATTTTCTTTCAATTTGACCAGCTGGCAGCCTGAAAGCACACTGAGGCTAAAAAATGCAATCAGGCCTAGGCGGGTTTGTACAGAAGTCAGCATAAAACAGGCTCATCAATCTTTGGGCTATTTTAATCAATTTTAAAATAAATGTTTCAGCTGATTTGAATCAATGATGAAGTTGTATGCATGAATGGCTGTGAGTTAAATCCTTCAAGCTCAGCTTTTGTTTATACGCTAAACAGTGTGGATGCGCTGCTGATGATTAAAGGCAATGTGCAGCAATTTATGATGAATAAATCTAAGCTTTTCTAATACAGGAGCAGATAAGGTAAAAGGATAGGCGTCTTCTAAGCCCATACTGCGGTTTAATGCATTTAAGTTAAATGTCAGTGTCAACCAATGCTGCAGCAGTAAATCAAAATCCTGAGCGCCAATTGGATTTTCATGCAGTTCTAAATTATTTAAACCCAATTTATCGGTTTTAATCACCAAGCCTGCATGATATGCCGTTTCCAGGGTATCCATCATGTGCAGATAATGCGCCCATGTTTCCGCCCAGTCTTCCCAAGGATGCGTGCTGGCATAAGAGCTGACAAAGGATTCATCCCAATTGCGCGGCGCGCCGTCTTCATAATGGCGTTTCAGCGCTTCGTTGTAGTCTTGGCGTTCATCCCCAAAGAGCACGCGGAATTCATCAATCAATTCAGGATGTGCATCTTTCATCAGGTCAAAATAATAATGCCCGCTTTCATGGCGGAAATGACCGAGCAGCGTGCGGTAGTTTTCACCCATCTTAATGCGGGTCGTTTCACGGTAAATGACATCAGCTTCACTGGCATTCAGCGTAATCACACCGTTGGCATGGCCTGTCATCACCGGAGCATTTTCTGTGGGCATGAGAAAATCAAAGCGCAGCCCCAAACGGTCATCATCGCTGTGTTTAGGGCGAGGCATAATATTCAGCCGCTGCATTAAATAGAGAAACCGCCGCTTTGCATGCTCTAAGCGTGCCCAGTACACCACATGGTCTGGATTGTCTAAGTTGGGAATGGTGTGGGTCAGCAAGCACGATTCACAGTATATTTCGTGACTGTTTGCAGGCACCATCCAGTTGCACACTTGATGATGCTGATAGTTGTAGCAGGGCTTATAGCGTTTGTCTTGCAGCTCATGATTTAAAGCGAGCCACAAGGTGTCGCTGTGCTTTGTAAAGCAGCCCATGTCTTTTTCAGAGGCAATATAGCCCAGTGCTGTTTGGCATTTCACGCAGTGTGAATTGGCAAAAAACACTTGATTCGAGCATACGGCGCACCTGAAATATTTCATAAGCGGCAAAATGGCAGGGAAACTTTTATCAGTATAAATGATGTCTTCGTTATGCTGTATGCGCAAAGCGTTTAACTTGGTTATCCGGCGCAGTTTATTTTTCATCGTGATGGGTTCTTAACATTATTTTATAAAAATGCCTCCTTGGTGCAGTGTGCCCGTTCATGTGCAGCTGCATGCACATCTTTTGCTCAAATTTATTCCAAATACGCATGAACCCAGCTGAAAGATCAGTTTTCAGATTGGCACAGATTCTGCATTTCTATTGATATTACTAAACCAACATTTTGTATTACTCAATCGTGAGATGCATATGAACCATGCTAATTCAGCAAAAATCCTGCAATTGTTTAAGGCTTTTTTTATTGAACTGCTGAGCGCCCGCGCTGGCTTATATATCAAACAAGAGAGCAAAAAAGGATAAGCGCCATGCCTAAGCAAAAATTGGCGCGGATCAGCATTACCGTGCCGGAAGCAACAGTCGATGCGCTGGATCAGAAGATTGTCGATCAGCATTACGAAAGCCGTTCGCAGGCGATTGTTGACATGATCAATAAGCATTTGATTGCTGATCAGGAACAGCGCAACGCAGTGATGGTGGGCACTTTTACTTTGCTGTATGACGCCAGCGTTACAGCGCTGCGTATCCAGCTTTTAGATTTGCAGCAGCAATTTTTAGAACAAGTGGTGAGTTCGCTGCACATTCAGCTGGATGATCAAAAAATTTTAGAGGTCATGATCTTGCAAGGGCTCAGTTCAGAGCTGAAAGCCATCAGCCAGCACTTTATAGCCTTAAAAGGTGTGACCAAAGGGCATTTGGAATTGATGAATGCCGTCATGCCGCCAATTCCGCAAAACGAAGCATTGAAGGAGCAGAAGTTGTGAAAGACCTTTGGACGATACAAGACTGGAAACAGGCTTATGCTTCAGGCAGCATTCAGCTGCAAGACTTAAAAGCCTATGCCGCATCCATTCAAAACGATGACCATGCTTGGATTGAAATTGCAGATGAAGCGCAGCTACAGGCGCAGTTTGAGGCTTTAGCAGAAAAGCCTTCTGCAGATTTGCCTTTATACGGCGTGCCTTTTGCAGTCAAAGACAATATTGATGTCGCAGGTTTTCACACCACCGCTGCCTGTAAAGAAGCCGCGTATTTAGCGGAAACAGATGCAGCTGTTGTAGCCAAGCTCAAAGCAGCTGGGGCCATTGTTTTAGGCAAAACCAATTTAGACCAGTTTGCAACAGGGCTTGTTGGTGTGCGTTCACCATACGGCGCAGTGAAAAACAGTTTTAATCCTGAATATATCAGCGGCGGTTCAAGCTCAGGTTCTTCAGTGGCTGTTGCAAACGGTGTGGTGCCGTTTAGTTTGGGAACGGATACTGCAGGCTCAGGCCGAGTGCCGGCAGGACACAACAATATTGTGGGTTTAAAGCCAACCAAAGGCTGGTTTTCAACTGCGGGGTTAATTCCAGCTTGCCGGACGATTGATGTGATTTCGATTTTTGCTTTAACAGTAGACGATGCATGGCAAGCAGCGCAAGTCATGCAAGGTTTTGATGCGGCGGATGAATATTCACGTCCGCATCCAGCGAATGTGCCAACACAATTCTCTAAAGGCAAAATTGCCATACCTGCGCAGCTGGAATTTTATGGCGATGCTGAAACTGAAAAGGCATTTGCAGCTGCTGTAGAGCGTATAAAAGTATTAGGTTACAGTGTAGAAGCCATTGATTTTAGGGTCTTTAATCAATTGGCTTCAGCCTTATACAGCAAGTCCTGGGTAGCCGAGCGCACCGCTGCTGTTGAAAGCCTAGTGACGCGTGAACACTGCCATTCCGTGATTGCAAAAATCATTGCACAGGCGGATCAGTTCAGTGCTATAGATGCTATGCAGGCCGAATATGAGCGTGCAGGTTTGGCCCGAAAAATTAACCTGGCCTTAGCGCCTTTTGATGCATTAATGGTGCCGACTGCGCCGACGATTTACACCATCGCCGAGGCTGAAGCTGACCCGATAGCGAAAAACAGCCACATGGGCGCTTATACCAATTTTGTGAATTTTGCTGATTTATCTGCCATTGCGCTGCCAAATGCTATTCGGGCGGATGGCTTGCCGACAGGGGTGACATTTATAGCGTCTGCGTGGATGGATCAAGCTTTAGCAAGTTTTGCGCAAACTTGGCAGAAAGCGGTGAATTTGCCATTAGGCACTTTTAGCCAAGGTTATGAAAAATCAATAGTTATAAGCTCACAGCACTCGGTTAAATTGGCCGTTGTCGGCGCGCATTTATCTGGCATGCCGTTAAATTTTCAGTTAAGCACACGCTGCGGCACCTTGCTCAAAGCCACTAAAACAGCGCCAAATTACAAATTATATGCCTTGAAAAACACTGCACCGCCAAAACCGGGCCTGCAGTACGCCAGCAAAGGCGGTCAAGCCATTGATGTCGAAGTTTGGGAGATTCCTTTCGCCAATTTCGGTCACATTGTGGCGGAAGTTCCAGCACCCTTAGGCATTGGCAATGTGCAGCTGGCTGACGGCAGCTGGGTCAAAGGTTTTATTTGCGAAGGCTATGCCTTGGAAGATGCCTTGGAGATCAGCCATTTTGGCGGCTGGCGCGCGTATATTCAATCTATTCAATCGACCAATACCAAATTTAAATGCTCTGGCATAGGGGAAATAGCGTCATGATTAAAAAAGCAATTTTATCTTCATCAATCGTTACGGCTATATTTCTAAGTGGCTGTGACAACACAGCCAAAATACCCGAGCCAAATATTAACACTGAAAATACAGCAGCCTCAAAGCCAATTACGATTGGCTATAGTGATTGGCCTGGATGGGTGGCATGGCAAGTAGCCATTGAAAAAGGCTGGTTAAAGGAAGCTGGCTTAAATGTCGATTTTAAATGGTTTGATTACTCAGCATCGCTGTCTGCATTTGCTTCGAATCAGTTAGATGCTGTTCTTGTGAGTAATGGTGATAACCTCGTTACTGCTTCTGGCGGTACAAAAGGTGTCATGATTATGGCCACTGACTATTCTGCAGGCAATGATGTCATTATTGCTAAACAAGGCATTAACAGTGTTGGTGATCTAAAAGGAAAAAGCATAGCCGTTGAAAAAGGATTGGTTGATCATTTGCTGCTGTCTGCAGCGCTTGCAGATGCGAAGATTGCTGCAAATGATGTGAAAATTGTAAATACAATGACTAACGAGCTGCCGCAAGTATTTGCAAGCCCTGATGTTGTTGCTATTGCGGTCTGGCAGCCTGTGGCAAATCAGGCGCTGAAAGCTGTAGCAGGTTCAAAAATTATTTATAGTTCAAAAGATAAACCTGGATTGATTTACGACACGCTTACAGTGAATATGACGCATTTAGCCGCCAATAAAGAAGAATGGAAAAAGGTCATTCAAGTTTGGGATAAAACCGTTAAATACATTAATGATCCAGCAACACATGCAGATGCAGTAAAAATTATGTCCGCACGTGTTGGGGTCGATCCAGCACAATATGAACAGTTTATAGGCGGTACATATTTGCTGGATTTAGCAGCCAATAAACAGGTCTTTAGAAAAGGGACTGGTTTGGACTCAATCTATGGATCAAGTTATCGCGTCAATAAATTTAATGTTGAAAATGGCATTTATAAAACAGAAATGGACGTAGATGGCGCCATATATCCAGTCTTAGTTGAAGAAGTGAAATAAACTTTATAGCTCGAAAATAGAAAAGTTATATCTCTATGCATATAGGGATTTTCTATTTTTCTAGCGGATGAACTTCAGTTATATTTAAAATCGATGCTGTAAATAGTGTAATCGGATACTGTAGTTTTATGATCTTGCTCAGCAGAATTTGTTAACGCAAATAAAAATGATCAGTGCAGTATTAAAATATAAAAAAGCAATATGAATGTATGCGGGGCTGGTTCTATAATAGTTGGCCTCTAGAAACTTATATTTGATTTTTACCGCTTTATGTCGTTGCTATCTTCCTATTTTCAGCAAAACCAATTCTGTATTTTGGTTGAATATCTCACTTCATTGAACGAGATTTTTCCAGCAAAAACGCAATTTGCAGGTTATCCGGCAGTGATGACTTTAGCTGACCGTGTGCATTCAGACCATGATATGGCGCCACTTGAAGCCAGTAAGCGATATCCTTTAGACGTAGAAAAAGTTCTGCATTTTGCCGGTAAAGGCAGAGATATTCAGGATTTTGAAATTTTTTTAAAGCAAACACGTGCTGCCAATATCCGAAATCTGCTATTGCTGACAGGTGATAAGCTCAAAGAGCATCAGAATGGGGAAAATACAGCAGAACGCAGCCGCTATTTAGAGTCTGTGAATGCCGTCATGGCCGCGAAAAAAGCAGGCGGTTTCTGTATTGGTGTAGCATTTAATCCATTTAAATATGCCGAAGCTGAACGTGATGCACAGTATTTAAAACTGCATAAAAAAATTAAAGCTGGTGCAGATTTCATCATTACCCAATTGGGCTATGACATTGAAGCGCTCAAGCAGGCTCAGGCATTTTTAACACAGCATCACTATACTCAGAAAATCCTCGCATGCGTGATGCCGCTTAGTTTGGCTCGCGCTAAATTTATGTTGAAGCATAAAGTGGCGGGTATCGTCATTACGCCGCATATGCTGAATGTCTTAGAAGAAGAAAAGCGGGCAGGACTTTCTGAGCGTGTGTATCTACGCTGTGCTTTGCAGATATTAATCTGCAAACAGCTGGGTTTTGCTGGAATTGATTTATCTGCCTGTCATAAGCCAGAAGAGCAGGCCTTGCTGGAAAGTTATGTAGAGCAATATCGCAATTTGGATTTGAATGCGCTCGAAAAACTGTGGAAGGCGTTATGGCGGGTAGAAAGTGGCAAGGAGTTCCAGCCTGAATTGAGCTTTTTTTCACGCCCGCCATCGCCCAGTCAACTCATTAAATATCATCATCTGCATTTCATGCATGATGCATTGTTTGATTCAAAGTTTGCTAAAGGCATCGGACGATTTATTTTCAACTCACCATTTTGGGAGCGCAGGCCGGCTGCCAAAACTTTACTGAAAACCGAATATATCAGTAAGCATGGTGTTGTAGGCTGTGAAAGCTGCGGACAGTGCCGTTTGGGCGATACCTTATATATTTGTCCAGAAACATGCCCCAAAGGTTTAGCCAATGGACCATGCGGCGGTACAAGCCTGGACCGCTGTGAATTTGGTGACCGTGAATGCATTCATTCCGTAAAAGCGCGGATTGCCAAAGCGGTAGAGCAAACACAGGTGTTAAAAGAAAAGCTGATTCCAGCTGTACCTATTGAGGTGCGCGGTACCAGCTCTTGGAAAAATTGGTATTTGGCGACAGAAGCTTAAGTGAACGGGATTAATCTTCCTCATCCATCGCATTGGAATAAAACTTTACGCCAAGTTTGATACGGTCACGGCCTTGGCTCATGCGCCAGCGGTTAGTATCACGCAGTGAATACACACAGCCGCAGTATTCCTGCTGATAAAATTCTTCTTTTTTACTGATCTCCAGCATGCGCACCGCACCGCCATTTTTACGCCAGTTATAGTCCCAATAGCTAATTCCCTCATAATGTGAAGCTGAACGATGACCGCAGTCATTAATCTGTTTCATATTTTTCCAGCGTGAAATACCCAATGAACTGCTAATTAGGCTAAAGCCATGTTCTGCTGCATACAGTGCCGTACGCTCAAAGCGCATATCAAAACACATGGTGCAGCGGATGCCTTTCTCAGGTTCATTTTCCATGCCTTTAGCACGTTCAAACCAGTTGTCTGTGTCGTAGTCACAGTCTATAAACGGAATATTATGCTTTTCGGCAAAGCGGATATTTTCCTCTTTGCGGATTTCATATTCTTTAACAGGATGGATATTGGGATTATAAAAAAAGATTGAAAAATCAATGCCAGATTCAATTAAGGTTTCCATCACTTCGCCAGAACAGGGCGCACAGCAAGAGTGTAATAAAAGCTTGTCATGACCTGCTGGGAGAGTCAGTTTCTGACGTTCAAGTTTGTTAGACATAATAATCGTAAGGTTTAAATCTAAACCTTATATTTTAGCAATTCATAGACATTTCAAAGCTCGAATATGCTGATTTTTTCTAAGTTTGAGCTGAGTCAGATTCAGTACAGCGGCTTAAAATTGAAACAAATTTGAAGATATATTTATTTTATTTCACGTTCATCTGCTGATTCCATTCAATTTGAAAATCATGTGCCAATTGATCTAATTGTGTAGCTTTGAGGTTCTTGATAAGCACCTCTTGTGCCTCAAAAAAGGCTTGATCAAGCGCCCGATTGACCACCAGTTCTACCAAGCAGTCTGGCTGCATATTTTCATTGCCAATGGCGAAAATAGAAGGTTCACCGACAGCAAAGTAAATGTCATACAGCGAAATATCATGCAGGGGTTTAATCAAACTCCAGCCGCCACCTGGGCCTTTTTCAGAATCAACAAATCCATGTTTTTTTAAGCCAGACATGGTTCTACGCACTACAACAGGATTTGTTTCCAGCATTTCGGCAATCTGATCTGAAGTGAAAGGCTTATTTTCACGTGCCATATGCAGCAGGACATGCAGCATTCGTGAAAGTTTACTGTCTTTACGCATGAGGAAATTGATTATTGGGGGAACTGATAGATTGTAACACTAAAAGTTTCTTATACGCATATTAAATTATATGGTAACTTCAAAGGTTACATATAGGCCATTATGAATATGAATTATGAAGTTGTGATTATTGGCGGCAGTTATGCTGGGCTTTCTGCTGCTTTACCTTTAGCACGTGCACGCCGCCGTGTTTTAATTATTGATGCAGGGCAGCGCCGTAACCGTTTTGCTGAACATTCACATAATTTTTTGACGCAAGATGGCCGATCACCCAGCGCAATCGCAAAAGATGCTAGGGCGCAGCTAGAAAAGTATTCAACGATTTCATGGCTTGCTGAAACTGTTACTGATGTAAAGGCGGTTGATGGAAAATATTCAGTTATCGCAGGTGATCAGCACATTCAAGCTGAAAAAATGATTATTGCAACTGGCGTACGTGACGAATTGCCTCAAGTTGATGGTTTGGCCGAACGTTGGGGGCAATCTGTTTATCACTGCCCATATTGTGATGGCTATGAACTGAATTTAGGTGAAATCGGCATGTTGGTTTCGGGTATGTATTCGTTGCATATGGCATTGATGCTGCCGGATTGGGGCAATACAACGCTGTTTTTAAATGATGCAATCAGTGCAGATCAATTGGATGATGAGCTATTGGCGAAACTTTCAAAACGTCAAATTCAGATTGAAACGCGTAAAATTGACCATATTGAGGGTCATTGTGATGTTGTACTTACAGATGGTGAACGAATTCAATTAGATGGCTTATTTGTTTCTACAGTCACTCGTTTGCAATCGAACTGGATTCAGCATTTAGGTTTAGAGATAGACTGCAATGAATACGGCGAGGCCATTAAAACTTCGCCAGCCAAGGAAACAAATGTTAAAGGGATCTATGCTTGCGGTGATGTGACCCGTTCAGGCGGTTCAGTTGCATTATCTGTAGGTGATGGCGCGATGACAGGGATTGTGGCGCATAAATCTTTTATTTTTTAAATATCAGTTTAAATTTGCAGCTATAACCATTTTTACGCATTACGCGCACACATAATATTTTAAAACGATAGCTTTGTGAGCAAAGCTATCGTTTGATTACATGTTAAGGTGAATAGCTGATGACTAAATTTAAAGCTCTGTGCTTTCAGAAAAAATATTAATAATTACAATACCCAATACAATAAATACTAAACCGATTAGGGCTGGTAGATCTAAGTTTTGTTTAAACACAATCCAGCCCACACATGAAATTAAAACAATGCCGGCAGCTGACCACATGGCATAGGCCAATCCCATAGGAATAGTTTTAAAAGTTAAACCTAAAAAGAATAGCGCAATGGCATAGCCTAATACGGTAAAAATAATCGGCACAAGTTCAGTAAAGCCGTTGCTGGCTTTTAAAGCGGCAGTCGCTAAAACTTCTGCAATAACCGCAACCGTCAGATATAAAAAAGCCATGTTGCCTCTATTCAGTAAAGATTTTGTCGCGCTTTACATTCCAAAAGAAATGAACCAATTTATTTATGCGTACTGACTTGGGTCATGCGCGGAATTTTCGGTAAATTCTCAAGTGCTGGATCTAGCTCGTCTTCCTGTGCATGCACCAAGAAATCCACCCGTTCACGCAGGCGTTTAAATTCAGGCGTCAGCATCAGTTCGGGATTGCGAGGACGGGGCAAATCGACCTCAATAATTTCTTTAATTTCACCGGGATTGGCTTTGAGCGCCACAATGCGATCTGCCAATAAAATGGCTTCATCCATGTCGTGTGTCACAAAAATAATGGTGATATCAATGTTTTGCCAAAGATCCATTAAATGTTTTTGCATTTTTTGACGGGTATGCGGATCAAGCGCGCCAAATGGTTCATCCATCAATAATATTTTTGGTTCATTGACCAATGCGCGGGCAATGGCAACGCGCTGTTTCATCCCGCCAGAAAGCTGATGCGGGTATTGATCTTGATATTTTTCTAGACCAATAATATCAATCCATTCACGGGCGCTAGATTCAGCTGAAGCATTGCTGGCGCCTTTCATTAACGGGCCGAACATCACATTTTCTTTAACGGTTTTCCATGGAAAAAGCGTGTAGCCTTGAAAGACCATGCCGCGCTCAGGGCTTGGGCCTTCAATGGCTTGGCCATCGACCAGTAATTCACCGCTGCTGTATGGGTCAAGCCCAGCTACAATTCGGCTAAATGTCGATTTACCGCAGCCTGAGGGGCCAATCACGCAGATAAATTCACGTTTATGAATCTTTAGATCCAGCTGATTTAGAATGGTGCGTTCAGTTTTACCGTGCTTAAAACTTTGCGTCAGTTTTTTCGCTTCTAAAATGACAGGGCGCGCATAAATTGCATCGAAATAGGTTTTGGCATTAAATTCTATGCTGTTCATTATTTTGCTCCTGCTTTCCATTTAAATAGATGTTGGCCTAGTTTCATCAGCACCACATCGCACACCAAACCAATCACCCCAATGATTAGGATCGCAGCATAAACATTGTCAAAGTTTTGGTAACGCGCTTGTTGGGTAATAAACCATGTAATCCCAGAAGTCGTGCCGATTAGTTCAGACACGATCAGATAAGTCCAAGCCCAGCCCAGCAAGACACGCAGGTCGCGGTAAATGTCGGGTAGCGCTGCTGGAATCACCACATGAAACAGGCTTTTCAGTTTATTGGTGCCGAGCGTAAAACCGGCCTCTATCAAGCCGCGGTCAACCATACGCGTGGTATTGGCAATAATCAGAATCTGCTGAAACAGCGTACCAATCACGATAATGGCAATTTTAGGTGCATCATTAATGCCTAAAATAGCCACTGCCAATGCGCCAAAAGCAGGTGCGGGCAAGTAGCGGAAAAACTCCACAAAAGGTTCGGTCAGTTGTGATATTTTTTGTGAAAAGCCGCAAAGAATGCCAAGCGGAATACCAATGAGTGAGGCAATAAAAAAAGCGCTGAACACAATTTTAATACTGTGCCATAAGCTTTGATGAAACCATGGGGCATCCGGCTGCGCGGGCGGGGTAATAAATGCGGTCACTAATGCCTTTGCAACTTCATGAGGCGCAGGTAGATAGATTGGATTGACCAGTTTGCCTTGCGGTGGTTCTGCGCCTGCATTGACCGCAGATTGCGCTTCGGCATAAAACACCGCTTTGTCTACACGGCTATCAACCTGAAAATACGGTACACTGCCAGACTGAGTAATTTGCACCTGCGGATGCCATAAAAATGGCGAATAACTCACTGCACACCAAATGAGCACAGGAATTAAAAATGATCCTAAGCCAAGCAATAGCTTGCTTTTTGGACTGAGCTCTTTTGCGACATAACCCATACTGACCAAGCCCCAATATTACTTTTTTAATAAAACGTAATACTGTTAAGCAATTTGAATGCCAAACGCGTGTATGCCGTGATTTATCGGCTATGTGCAAAGTTAGACAGGCTGTAAACAGCAAAAAGCCTGCAAAAGAAGCAGGCGATATCGTTTTTTTGATCAACACTGATGCTGAAATGTGCTTTTATGGCGCAATCAATTGCTGAAAAAGCATTTTCATGCCTTCACTGGCGCCTGCTTTAATCAGCTGATACTGTTCAGGTACGCGCTGATAATCTGCTTTCGGATCGATATAAAATGCACGGCAGTTGGCAGGGATTTCGTGAATCAATCCAGCCACAGGATAGACAGCTAGACTCGTGCCAATCACAATAAAAATATCTGCCGTTTGCACACTCACACTGGCATCTTCATATGCAGGAACTGCTTCGCCAAACCAGATCACATGCGGCCGTAAAGGATAACCATCAGGGCACTTATCGGTGTCTAAGTTTAAATCTGAACCTTCAATGGGAAACAATTCCTGCGTGTATTGTGCCTGAGGGCCAGAGCTTTTAGCGAAGCGGATATTGCCATGCAGGTGCAGGACATTTTGACTGCCGGCGCGCTCATGCAGGTCATCAATATTTTGGGTAATGACTTGAACATTAAAAAAATCGTCTAGCTCGGCAATCAGGTGATGCGCCTCATTTGGCACTGCGGCTAATATATGTTTACGGCGCTCATTATAAAAACGCTGCACCAGTTCAGGGGCGCGCGTCCAAGCTTCAGGTGTGGCCACATCTTCAATACGATGCTGTTCCCACAGCCCATCACTGTCACGAAAAGTATTGATGCCACTTTCCGCGCTCATGCCGGCGCCTGAAAACACCACAATTTTTTGCATAGTCATTTAAGCCTTATATTTTAATTTATGAGTCCATTGCGTACGGCTGCATGTGTTGAATGGATAATTCAGCGACTTCACTGTACTGAATATGAATTGTCATCTTCAAGCGGACTGATGCAGTTCCTGCAGTACCCAATCGACAAATTTTTGAATTTGCGGAGAAATGTCCTGACTGGAGTGGACCAAGTAGTATTTGCGGCTGCCTTGCAATTTCTTGCTGGAAGCAATCACCAGTTCCTTTTTGTTCAGCTCAGATTCAATCAGCATTTGCGGAATCAGCGCCATGCCCATGCCATGACTGGCCGCTACAGAAAGCATGGAAAATAATTCATGGCGCTGCCCATCAAATGGTTTGGGATGCTGAATCTGATGCGCCTGAAACCATTCTTGCCAAATACTGGGGCGGGTGGTTTGCTGCAGCAGCGGCATTAAAAGCAGTTCTTCATCACTTAGGTCATAGCTGTGTTCATTTTGCATGACTGCTTCTGGCAAACGGTTTTGAATGAGTGCAGGCGAACAGACGGGAACCACTTCTTCATCCATGAGGTAATGTGCCTGAATGCCGGGCCAATGTTCTATCTGCTGTTGGGTTCCTGCAAAAATAGCCGCATCAAACACATTTTCATTGAATAAAAAAGGCTTGGTGCTGGTTTCTAAATGTACGGTAATTTCAGGGTGCTGCGTATTCAATTTATGCAGTTTCGGCAGCAGCCAGCGTGTTGCGAAAGTCGGGACTACACCAAGTTTTAAAGTCCCGCCTAGGCCTTTATGCGTCATGATGTCTGCCGTGCTTTTTTCGATTCCCTGCAAATAAGGCTTAATGCCTTTTGCATATTGCTTGCCGGCTTCGGTCAATTCTACGCCGTGGCGTGTCCTACTGAACAGATTGACGCCCAAGTATTCTTCCAGCTGCTGAATTTGCCTTGAAACAGCGCTTTGCGTAATAAACAGTTCCTGTGAGGCATGGGTATAACTGGAATGCTTGGCAGCGGATTCAAAGCAAATCAGGCTTTGCAAAGATGGAATATTACGCCGCATAGATAAAGTCCTTTTTATCGATAGGTATCACAAAATGTCATATACACATAAATTGAATATCACACCATCATCTAAACATAGTACATTGCGGGGCATAACGGAGTGGCTAAAATGCTTAACTTGGGTTTTGCAGTTTAAGTTATGCGGTAACCGCATAACTGCATGCAAATTAATCGTTTGAAAGGAGCGCTTTTCACACATAGCATCAATGAAAACAAACAAAGCCTGATTAAGCAGAGGAAGCGATGAATCAAATGGTTAAGGTAAAAAAAGCAAAAGTTCAATTCAACTGGCGAGATCCATTTTTATTAGAGCAGCAATTGACAGAAGAAGAACGCATGATCCGTGATACAGCGCATGCATATTGCCAAGACCGCTTGCAGCCGCGTGTGCTGGAGCAGTTCCGTCATGAACAGACCGATCCAGCCATTTTCCGTGAAATGGGCGAACTGGGCTTGCTTGGCCCAATGATTCCAGAACAGTACGGCGGCGCTGGCTTAAATTATGTCAGCTATGGCCTAGTGGCGCGTGAAATTGAATATGTCGACTCTGGCTACCGATCTATGGCCAGTGTGCAAAGTTCCTTGGTAATGGTGCCAATTAACGAATTTGGCTCTGAAGAGCAAAAGCAGAAATACCTGCCAAAATTGGCAACGGGTGAATACATTGGCTGTTTCGGCCTGACTGAGCCTGACCACGGTTCTGACCCTGGCAGCATGATCACCCGCGCGAAAAAAGTCGATGGCGGTTACCGCCTAACTGGCGCAAAAATGTGGATTACCAACAGTCCAATCGCAGACGTATTTGTGGTGTGGGCGAAAGAAGTCTCAAAAGAAGGCCATGTGGGTGATATCCGCGGCTTTATTCTGGAAAAAGGCTGGGAAGGGCTTTCAGCACCGGCAATTCATGGCAAAGTAGGCCTGCGTGCATCAATTACAGGTGAAATTGTGATGGACAATGTCTTTGTTCCTGAAGGGAATGCTTTTCCTGAAGTACGCGGTTTAAAAGGGCCTTTCACTTGCTTGAATAGCGCGCGTTACGGTATTGCCTGGGGCGCAATGGGCGCTGCTGAATTCTGCTGGCATACAGCACATCAATACACCATGGACCGTAAACAGTTTGGCCGTCCATTGGCTGCTAATCAGTTGATTCAAAAGAAACTGGCTGATATGCAAACTGAAATTGCATTAGGTTTACAAGCAGCTTTACGTTTTGGCCGCATGAAGGATGAAGGCATTGCTGCGGTTGAAGGCACATCCCTGATTAAACGCAATAACTGCGGCAAGGCTCTAGAGATTGCCCGTGTAGCCCGAGACATGCTGGGCGGCAATGGCATTTCAGATGAATTCGGCGTGGCACGCCATCTGGTTAACCTTGAAGTGGTAAATACCTACGAAGGCACACATGATGTGCATGCACTGATTTTAGGCCGTGCGCAAACGGGCATCGCGGCATTCGGCAACTAACTTAAATTAAGTCATTCAGATGCTCTTTCGGGAGCATCCTTAGGGTCTTTGTGCAAAAAATTAACCGTAAATACATGAATAACAGTCAATACATAAAGGATTCATCGTGAAATACTCTTGTAAATCTGCATTTTGGCTGAACTGAATTTAAGTGTGAAACCATAAAAAAAAGAAAAATATCAGGCAGAAGCAGAGACATAGGAATGTCGATGACTCATTTGGGAAAATGAGGTAAATGGATAATGAACAATGAAATGCAAAACAGCGCAGGAGTGCTGAAACTGCCAAACAATGTCGGGACAATGCACCGCATTAACAGCAATACATGGAAAATGGCGTTTATTTTCGCTTTTGTGTCGCTGGTGATTGATGGCGTAGATATTATGCTGTTGTCATTCAGCTTAACCAGTTTAAAAGCAGAATTTGGCCTATCGTCATTTCAGGCAGGCATGCTGGGTAGTGCCTCTTTAGCGGGTATGGCGCTAGGCGGCATATCCGGCGGATGGGCCTGCGACAAGTTCGGCCGTGTTAAAACCATTGCATGGTCAGTGGTATTTTTTTCCGTTATGACCTGCATTTTAGGCATGACCCAAAGCTATGAACAATTTTTGATTTTGCGCTTTGTCGGTGCGTTTGGCCTGGGTTCGCTTTATATGGCGTGCAACACCTTAATGGCAGAATATGTGCCGACCAAATACCGTACAACGGTGTTGGGCACCCTGCAAACGGGACAAACCGTAGGCTACATTGTTGCAACCTTATTGGCCGGTTCAATTATCCCGGATCACGGCTGGCGCATGCTGTTTTATGTAACTATTGTTCCTGCTGCTTTTGCATTGATATTCATGCGTTTTGTTCCAGAACCTGCCTCTTGGCAGGAAGCTAAAATTGAACAGATCAAACGCCGTGAATTGAATCCAGAACCAGTTCCGCAAATGGCTGCTGCTGAAAAAGCGCCATCGGAAAGTATTTATAAACGTATTTTTGGGCATAGCAATCACCGCAAAATGTTCCTGCTTTGGATGAGCACAGCCGCTTTTCTGCAGTTCGGCTATTACGGCGTCAATAACTGGATGCCGACTTATCTGGAAACAGAACTGGGCATGAACTTTAAAGCCATGACTGGCTATATGGTTGGCGCTTATACCGCAATGATTCTAGGTAAAATTTTATCAGGCTATGCGGCTGACAAGCTGGGACGCCGTGTCACTTTTGTCTTTGGAACGGTCGCTACAGCTGCATTTTTGCCAGTGATTATTTTCTATAATACGCCAGCCAACATTGCTTATTTACTTGTAACTTTCGGCTTTTTATACGGTATTCCGTATGGCGTGAATGCAACGTATATGGCAGAAAGCTTTTCTACTGATGTACGCGGTACAGCGATTGGCGGAGCCTACAACATGGGCCGTTTAGGCGCAGCCATTGC
This sequence comes from Acinetobacter sp. CWB-B33, assembly GCF_039655955.1. NCBI lineage: Bacteria > Pseudomonadati > Pseudomonadota > Gammaproteobacteria > Moraxellales > Moraxellaceae > Acinetobacter > Acinetobacter sp. CWB-B33. The sequence continues at coordinate 1,250,879 of NZ_JAGFEU010000001.1, read as the reverse complement.
TCCAGCAACCATTGGCATGATTGCCGCAGGAGGATCATTCACTCTAGCCTTTATTGTGATGGGCGCAGCGTACTTTATTGCAGGTGTTATTCCAGGCCTGTTTATTCGAGAGCGTCAGTATGACCCTCAGCAAGCCGCCGTTTCAGCAGAACAGCAAAAACTTGCGGAATTGGATACACATACATCTGATGAAAGCAAAGCGATTTCCAAACCAGCCACAGCAAAATAAAAAATCGGCTATGGGCACACTCCAAACGTGCTCATGGTCAAAGGAGTAAATTAATGGGCGCATTGCAAGGCATTCGAGTTTTAGATTTAAGCCGAGTATTGGCTGGACCATGGTGCGGCCAAATTCTGGCGGACTTAGGCGCAGAAGTGATCAAAATTGAACGGCCGCAGGCGGGTGATGATACCCGTATGTGGGGCCCGCCTTGGATGCCGGATCAGCACGGCAATCCAACACGTGAATCAGGCTACTTCCAATGTGCGAACCGCAATAAATATTCAGTCGCGATTGATATTGCCAGTCCAGAAGGACAGTCCTTAATTTACGAGATTGCTAAAACAGCCGATGTCGTCATTGAAAATTATAAAGCCGGTTCACTGGCTAGGTATGGACTGGATTATGCAGCGCTGAGCGCTATCAATCCAAACTTAGTCTATTGTTCTATTACAGGTTTTGGCCAAGATGGCCCGCGTGCGGAAGAGCCGGGCTATGACTTTATTATTCAAGGCATGTCTGGCCTGATGAGTATTACCGGTGAAGCAGATGATGTGATTGGCGGCGGGGCGCAGAAAGTCGGTGTGGCTGTGGTGGATATTCAAACTGGACTGTATTCAACCATTGCCATTCAGGCTGCGTTATTGGCGCGCCAGCATACAGGACGCGGTCAATATATAGATATGTCTTTACTGGATGTACAGGTGGCGGCTTTGGCAAATCAAGGCATGAACTATCTGACATCGGGCAAAGCGCCGCAGCGTATGGGCAATAATCACCCAAATATTGTGCCTTATCAAACTTTTAAGGCAAAAGATAAAGAGTTTATTATTGCTTGCGGCAATGACAAGCAATTTAAAGACTTGTGTTTAGCTATTAGCTATACAGAATTATTGGATGATGCACGATTTATACGTAACCAAGACCGCGTAAAAAATCGTGATGTGCTCATTCCTTTATTGTCAGCTTTTTTCTTGAAAAAAACAGCTGGGGAATGGGTCAATGCGATTCATGCGGTTAAAGTGCCTGTCGGTGTGATCAATTCAATTGAAGATGCTCTGAATGAACCGCAAATTCAGCACCGCAACATGGTGGTGAATATTCCGCATGCGCTGAACAATGATTTTAAAGTGATTGGGTCACCTATGAAATTCTCCGATACCCCAGTGGAATACCGTCATGCGCCACCGCAATTGGGCGAGCATACGGCGCAGATTTTATCGCGCTTTAAAACCGCAGATGAACTGAAGGCCTTAAAAGCGCAGGGCATTATTGATGGAGAAGTAGCATAGATACAGTATTAAAGGCTATTTTTATATGGCAGCAGCTTGTTTAATATCGTTAATAAAAATGCAACGCAATGATTGAATAGCAGCCCAAAAACTCGAAAATTTACTTAAAAGGCCAATTCATTAGAACTGGCCTTTTATTTATGGAATAACAATATGATTTACATAGAATAATTCAAAGAATTTTGGATAACGTGTATTATGTTAATTTTAGACAAGTTAAAAAGCACTTTACTTATTGAGTTTTTGGAAAATATAGGCTGTTTATGTCATTTGACTTCGTAAAAATCTTTAAAAAAATTGATCTTCATAAAAATGATTCTGATGTTGATAACTTCATGAAAACGATCATCAACTATTGTCATGAAATGCAGCCACACAAAAGTTGGGATCTATTTAAAGAATTAGATTACACAACAGAAGTAGAAAATTTAGCGATTCATTTAATTACTACTTTAGAAAAAGAGCCTTCTCCATTTATTGAACAAGGATTTTGGTTTGGGCTTTCTGACAATGGATATCTCTATTTTGCAGTATCGGATCAATACATTACAGAAGAAGATAACCTAGATTGGATGTCTGAAGCTGAAACATATTATCCTGAGCAAGGGGCTTTTAACTCTAAAATTTTGCGATCTATTGAAAATTTAGCTGATGAGACAGATTTAGATAACTATGCTGAATATCCTTTATTCTTAGCCTATGCGCTAAAGCTGGCACATGCGTCAATGATTCATTATAAAGCTGCTTACCCTGATAGAAAGATTGGGTATTCTATTGGATACGATTCAGGAGATTTCATTACTGGAGGATGGATTTAAGCTCCCATTTTTGTGTAAGTCCAAATAGAAATGCCCAATTGCTCAAAATAGAAGTATCTTGTTCAGTCATCATGCATCGCTATTGATCAGTTGCAGTGAAAGTTATGCAATTCAGATAAGCAAAGGCCTATCTGAATTGCATAGTTGCTTATTGCTGTAAAAAACTCTGCACAGCCTGATTAAAGGCTTTTGGCTGTTCAATGTTTGAAATATGCGATGCATTGATCTCAAATAATGAGCTGCTGCGGACATTATTGATAATGTATTGTGCATCCGCGACAGTAGTGACAGGGTCTTTTTGACCAGCAACCACCAGAGTTGGTACCGTAATATTTTTAAGCTGTTCCCGCACATCCGCTTTAGCCAAAGCTTCACAGCAGCTTGCATAACCTTCTGGGCTGCCAGCACCAAGATCGTTACTCAAAGATTCTACAATTGCTGTGTTGCTTCGGATAAAGGGTTCGGTAAACCAACGCGATGCTGCAGTCTCTGCAATTGGCTTGAGGCCTTGCTCACGAACAAGCTGTGCACGGTCGTTCCATGCCTGCTCTTGACCAATTTTTGCTGCAGTGTTGCAGACAATCACATGGTTAAAACGTTCAGGGTGATGAATGGCCAGCCATTGACCTGTAAGTCCACCCATAGAAATGCCGCAGAAGCTAGCTTTTTGAATATTCAGATGGTCGAGCAGATTGACGACATCTGTTCCCAGCTGTTCTATGCTGTATGGCCCTTGCGGTGCGGTAGATGCACCGTGACCGCGGGTGTCATAGCAGACAATAAAATACTCTTTTTTAAAGAAATTTATCTGCGGCTGCCACATTTGATAATTTGTTCCCAAAGAATTGGAAAAAATAATCGCAGGTTTGCGGGCATCACCGAAAGTTGCGTAATTAATCGCTGCATCATTGGATATAAATGTAGGCATGTTTTGAATCCTTAATTTTATAAATTCCCCTAAATCCCCCCTTTGATAAGGAGGACTTTTATTGAGGATTAAACACGTTCAATAATCAAAGCGATGCCTTGACCGACACCAATGCACATTGAGCATAGGCCGTATTTACCGCCTGTTTGTTCAAGTTGGTTCAGTGCAGTGGTGACTAATCGTGCGCCTGAAGCACCAAGGGGATGACCCAATGCGATAGCACCACCGTTCGGATTGACTTTTTCTGAGCCATCTTCAAGACCCAGATCACGTGTCACAGCAAGCGCCTGGGCTGCAAAGGCTTCATTCAGCTCAATCACATCCATTTGCTCCAAAGTCAAACCGGTTTGAGCCAGTAACTTTTTAATTGCAGGTGCAGGGCCAAATCCCATGATGCGAGGTTCTACACCGACCACCGTAGCAGCAATGATTTTGGCACGGGCCTTTAAGCCAAATTGGGCTACCGCATCATCTGATGCAATCAATAATGCAGCTGCACCATCGTTAATGCCTGAGGCATTGCCTGCGGTGACGCTACCATCAGCTTTAACAACCGGTTTGAGTTTGGTTAAGGCTTCCAGTGTGGTTGAGGCACGTGGGTGCTCATCGGTATCAACAACGATTGGTTCGCCTTTACGCTGAGGAATGACGACAGGAATAATTTCATTGGCAAAGAAACCACGTGCTTGAGCAGCTGCGGTACGCTGTTGGCTCGTTAAAGCGAATTGGTCTTGATCTGCACGGTTAATGTTGAATTGTTCCGCGACATTTTCTGCTGTTTGCGGCATGGTTTCCACACCATACAGCTCTTTCAGTTTAGGATTGATAAAACGCCAACCCATGGTGGTGTCTTCAATTTTTTGACTGCGACCATAAGCACTGTCTGATTTGCCCATCACAAAAGGTGCACGTGACATGCTTTCAACACCGCCTGCGATAATTAAGTCCGCTTCACAAGATTTAATGGCACGTGCAGCCATAGCAACCGCATCCAGCGACGAACCACAAAGACGGTTTACCGTGGTTGCAGGCACTTGGTAGGGAACACCAGCGAGCAGCGCAGACATACGTCCGACGTTACGGTTGTCTTCACCGGCTTGGTTGGCGCAGCCATAGATCACGTCATCCACTTGTTCCCAGTTCACGGAAGGATTACGTTCCATCAAGGCTTTAATCGGTAGGGCACCTAAGTCATCTGCACGCACTGGTGCTAGACCGCCTGCATAGCGGCCAAAGGGTGTGCGGATCGCGTCAATAATGTATGCGTTTTTCATATCTTTTCCTTCTACCTCCCTTAATCCCTCCTAAAAGGAGGGAGGCTTTCCAATCCTAAATTTATTTAGGTCAAGTCCCCCTTTGAAAAAGGGGGATTATTTATTATTGATTAAGCCCGAGTCCCATCAACCAATTTTGCACCCGTCATGGACTGCAATTCTTCAAAAGAAAGGCCTTCAACTTTTTCAAGGACTTTCATACCACCTGTTGTGACATCGATTACGCAAAGGTCTGTATAAATACGGTCTACACATTTCAGGCCTGTAGCTGGATAAGCCAGTTCAGCCACGATCTTTGGTTCGCCTTTTTTGGTGACATGGTCTGTAGTAATAAAGACTTTTTTAGCGCCTACGGCTAAGTCCATGGCACCGCCTACCGCAGGAATGGCATCAGGCGCGCCGGTATGCCAGTTGGCCAAGTCGCCATTTTCAGCCACCTGAAAAGCGCCTAGTACCGCAATGTCCAAATGTCCGCCACGCATCATGGCGAATGAATCCCCATGATGAAAATAAGCGCCGCCTTCAAGTAAAGTCACAAACTCTTTGCCGGCATTGATCAGTTCAGGATCTTCTTCACCCTTGGCAGGCGGCGGGCCAAATGCCAATAGACCATTTTCAGAATGTAGAAATACATCTTTGTCAGCAGGTAAGTAGCTGGCAATTTTAGTCGGCAGGCCAATGCCTAAATTGACATAGGCACCGTCAGGAATATCTTGTGCAACACGTGCAGCAATTTGATCACGTGTTAATTTGGTATAGCTCATTGTTTTGTCCTCACGTGATTAAGCAGATTGCTCAAGTTGTTTTGTACCGACAGCAACCACGTGCTGTACAAAAATCCCTGGGGTAATAATATGCTCTGGATCGAGTGCGCCAAGTTCCACCACTTCTGCAACTTGGGCAATAGTGACATCCGCTGCCATGGCCATAATTGGACCAAAGTTACGTGCTGATTTGTTGTAAACCAAGTTGCCCCAACGGTCGCCTTGATGTGCCTTAATTAAGGTAAAATCGGCCTTAATTGGGTTTTCAAGCACGTAATCTTTGCCTTCATAGTTCAGGGTAGGTTTACCTTCCGCAAGCAAGGTACCAAAGCCTGTAGGCGTATAGATTGGACCCAAGCCCATGCCCGCAGCTTGAATACGGCAAGCCAGATTGCCTTGCGGTACGAGTTCCAGTTCGATCTTGCCTGCACGATAAAGTTCATCAAATACCCAAGAGTCGGACTGGCGAGGGAAAGAGCAGATGATTTTACGGACAGCACCGGCCTTTAACAGTTTAGCCAAGCCATAGTCACCGTTGCCTGCATTGTTATTCACAATGACCAGATCCTTGATGCCAAGCTCAATCAGGCCATCGATCAGTTCAGCAGGCTGACCCGCCGTACCAAAACCGCCAATCATAATGGTCGAACCATCTTTAATTTGTGAGAGCGCTTCTTTAAGGGAAGCTGAGCTTTTATCAATCATAGTCGTTCCTATGGCAAAATTATTTTGATTCGGTCTGAGAAAGAGAAATGGTGTGAGGTACAGCAGGTTCAGGTTTAGGCTTGCTCAATAACAAGTGCGCAATAATCCCGATACAAATGCCCCAAAACACCGAGCTCAAACCTAAAAAGTGCATGCCGGATGCGGTTGCTAAAAAGGTGATCAGCGCAGCATCACGTTCAGATTCATCTTTCATCGCGACAGATACATTGGTGCCAATGGCGCCAAGCAGCGCAAGGCCAGCAAGGGCAGCAACCAGTTCTTTGGGCAACAGGCTAAACAGCATGACGATACTGCCTGCAAATAAACCGCCAAGGATGTAAAACAGCCCGTTGGCAATACCTGCGATATAGCGTTTATCTTTCAGTTCATGCGCATCTTTGCCCATGCACAGCGCGGCAGTAATCGAAGCCAACACAATGGTAATGCCGCCCACGCAGGCGACTGCTAATGAAGCAATACTGGTGGCGGTAATAATCGGTTTGGCCGGGGTGTCATAACCGCTGAGTTTCATAATCGCCATGCCTGGTAAAAACTGTCCGGTTAAGCTGACTAAAATCAGCGGAATCGCGAAGTTCAGCATGCCATTGATGGACCACTCAGGACTGATCCACTGCGGGATTGCCAGACTGAAATCAACCGTGACAGGGTTCATTTTGCCGAGCAATACACTGAGCAGCACCCCGCTCAGCAATACCCAAACCATGCTGTAGCGAGGGCTAACACGTTTTGAGATCAGGAATACCAGCACCATGCCAAATACAATCAGCGGCATACTGTCGGTTGCAGTAAAAAGTCCCAATCCAAATTGAAATAAAATCCCTGCCATCATGGCTGCCGCAATCGACTGAGGAATCCATTTCAACAGTTTGTCGAAATAACCGCTGAGTCCAATCAACAGAATGACCAAAGCGGCTGTGATATAAGCCGCGACAGCTTCATTCAGTGAAATATTCGGAAATAAAGTCACCAATAATGCTGTGCCCGGCGCAGACCAGGCGGTGATGACTGGGGTCTTGTATTTAATCGAGAGAAAAATACAGGCAACAGCAGCACCAATAGAAATGCCCCAAATCCATGAAATCATCATATTGGGTGCAACATTGGCCTTTTGTGCCGCCTGGAAAAAGATAATCAGCGGGCCAGAGTAGGAAATCAGCACTGCTAAAAATCCTGCAACAGTGGCTGATAAAGACCAATCATCTTTTAGGGTTTTTAACAGGGTCGTCATTGCTCTTGCCTCCATGCTGATACATCAATGATCCTGTGCCGCTTTCAATCAGGTTTAACCCTGATCGCCGCCGCCAACGGGTACAACTGTGCCCGTCATGTATGAGGATTCATCAGAAGCAAGGAATACAATGGCATTCACTTGTTCCTGAATTGTGCCGTATCGGCCGAGGAAAGTACGGTCGATGGTCTGATCTACCACTTCCTGCATCCACTGTTTTTCAGACGCTGTTAATGGATTGGCATTGCGCGGAATTTTGCGCGGCGGCGCTTCTGTACCGCCAGTTGCCACAGCATTAACACGAATGCCATCTTTCGAATGGCAAAAAGCTAAAGATTTGGTTAAAGCATTTACACCGCCTTTAGAGGCAGAATAAGGAATACGGTTAATGCCACATGTTGCAATTGACGAAACATTGACAATCACGCCTGCCTGATTTTTTAACATTTCAGGCAATACAGCATGGCAGCACCACATGGTTGGAAACAGCGAACGGCTGACTTCTTTTTCAATTTCTTCAGGGCTAAATTCGGTGAAAGGCTTCATCCAAATTGCACCGCCAACGTTGTTAATTAGTACATCAATGCGGCCGTAGGTTTCTATGGCTTTGGCGACAACTTCAGCTGCACCTGCATAAGTTTCTAAGTTGGCTTTAACGATGATGGCATCACCATTTTGCGCTTCAATTTCAGCAAGTGTCTCTTCTACAAAATCTGAATAATCAGCTAAGATCACTTGTGCGCCTTCACGTGCAGCCTGAAGCGCTACACCGCGGCCGATACCTTGAGCAGCGCCAGTCACAATAATGACTTTATTTAAAAATCTTTGACGATCCGACATAGAAAAATTTCCTTTCAATTAGTTTGCAGAGAATTTTTCAAACAGGAAGTTTGCAGGTTTTACGCCTTCAGCGTCTAACCAGCCGCGAACCGCTTCTACCATTGGCACAGGACCGCATAAATAGACATCCACATCGCCGCCATTCAGCCATTCGTTTTCAATATGGCCAGTGACATAACCTTTACGCTCATGTGCAGATTCCGGATTTGCCACGACGGTGCGGTATTCAAACCAAGGGAATTTCTCTTGCAGTTCATTCAGTTTTTCAATTGCTACCAAGTCAAAGTCATTGGTTACACCAAATACAAGGCGTACAGGCTGTTCAGAGCCTTTTTCTTCCAGCACTTGCAGCATCGACATAAATGGGGCAATGCCTGTACCGCCAGCCAGCATCACTACCGGGCGCACCACATTGCGCAGATAGAAGCTGCCGAATGGACCTTTGAATGTCATCACATCGCCAGCTTTGGCATCGACGCTCAGGAATGAGCTCATTTTGCCTTCAGGCACATTGCGCACGACAAAGCCTGTTAAGCGGTTGCCCGGTTTAGAGCTGAATGAATAAGAACGGGTTTCATCCGTACCAGGAATACCCACATTTACGTATTGGCCAGCTAAGAAGTTAATTTCTGGCTGTCCATCATCCAGCTGAATATCAAAGGTGATTGTCGAATCAGATAAATTTTCTACGCGGGCTAATGTGCCTTTAAATTCATGAATTTCTGTTTTGCAGACATCTGATGATGCTTGAATCTGGAAGACTGCGTCTGAGGTCGGTTTGCATTGGCAAGCCAAGATATAACCTTCTGCGGCTTCTTCTGGCGTTAATGCATCTTCAATATAAGTTTCTTCAGGCATATCAAACGAACCTGATTCACAAAATGCGCGGCATGTGCCGCAAGCACCATCTCGGCAGTCCAAAGGAATATTGATCTTTTGGCGATATGCTGCGTCGGATAAGCTTTCACCTTGTGCAACAGAAATAAAACGTGTTACGCCATCTTCAAATTGAAGCGCTACATTGTGGTTTGACATGGCTGAATATCCTATATAAATCTTTAAATATCATCCTTTCAGCCAACGTTCCATCTGACTGAAAGGTTTTACCTTGCTGTATAAACAGTCTTAGAGGTGATAAATATCAATTACTTGGTTGATATAATCGTTTTTGAGGACAACATATTTGCTGAGAATTTTTGGCTGATCACCAGAAAAATCAATTTCATAGCGCGACATGCCAAAGTAGCTGTAGTTGGTTTTGTAACGGAAACTTAAAGTGTTCCAGTTAAAACGCACGGTGACTTTATTGCCGTCACGTTCAACCACTTCAATATTGCAAATGTTGTGGCTGGTGCGGGTATCCGGCATGGTGGCAGAAGAACGTTCAGTCTTGATGCGGAATACACGGTCTTCCAAACCTTGACGGTCCGGGTAGTAGATCAGTGAAATTTCTGACTGCGGGTCTTCAGTCAGTTTGTCATCGTCATCCCAAGCCGGCATCCAGAACGATGCAGAAGGGGCATAACAATTTAACCAGTCATCCCATTGTTCATCATCTAAAAAGCGCGCTTCGCGGTAGAGGAACTGAGCAATGCTTTCAAGCGAAATAGTGTCTTGTTGAACTACAGCATTCATGCGCTTTCTCCCATTGCAGCGGCTTCTGCCTCAGCCAGTTCCTTTTCAGATTGGATGGCTTCTTTCATCATTTTCAGCCAGTATTGGTGCTGCGCTAAATACAAACCTTCATCTTCAGTTTTAATGCCGCTTAACACAGGTTTTAAACCGATTTCATTGGCAGCATCATCTGGGCCTTGGATCCAGTGTTTTGAACCGCGGCACATGTCGTTCCATTCCAGCTCAATACCAGCATAGCCCGCTTGGCATGCGCGGAATTCTTCAAGATCATCTGGGGTTGCCATGCCTGAAGCATTAAAGAAGTCTTCATATTGGCGAATACGGCGGGTACGCGCTTCCGGCTCTTCACCGACAGGCGCAATACAGTAAATCGTCACTTCTGTTTTGTTGACTGAAAGCGGGCGCAATACCCGAATTTGCGAACCGAACTGATCCATCAAATAGACGTTTGGATACAGGCACAGATTGCGTGAGCGCTCAATCATCCATTTCGACATTGGCGCGCCAAATTTCTCGGTATATTCATCCGCTTTGACAAAGTTTGGACGGTCTTCCGGGTTTGCCCATTGGGTCCACAGCAGCATATGGCCATTTTCAAAACCGTATGAGCCGCCGCCTTGCTTGCCCCAAGAGCCAGCGCTCATCGCGCGGATGTTGTCAGCCGCTTGCGCTTCTTTACGGTGCTGTGTCGTTGCTGCGTAGTTCCAGTGCACGGCGGAAACGTGGTAGCCGTCTGCGCCATTTTCTGCAGTCAGTTTCCAGTTGCCTTCATAAGTATAGGTAGATGAACCGCGAAGGACTTCAAGGCCTTGATCTGACTGACCGACAATCATGTTGATGATTTTTGCGGTTTCACCTAGAAATTCTTCAAGTGAGGGTACATCAGGATTTAAGCTGCCGAATAAGAAGCCTTTATAGCTTTCAAAACGCGCGACTTTCTTCAAATCATGCGAACCGTCTTGGTTAAAGCAGTCTGAATAGCCTGCTTCTGAAGGATCTTTAACTTTCAGCAGTTTGCCTGAGTTATTGAATGTCCAGCCGTGAAATGGGCAGGTATACGTTGCTTTGTTGCCTTTTTTATGACGGCAAAGCTGTGCGCCGCGGTGCGAACAGGCATTGATCATGGCATTCAGTTCACCTTGGCGGTTACGCGCAATGATGATGGGCTGACGGCCAATATGCGTGGTGTAGAAATCGTTATTATTTGGAATCTGGCTTTCGTGCGCCAAGTAAACCCAGTTGCCTTCAAAGATGTATTTCATCTCTAAATCAAAAAGGGATTGATCTGTAAATACAGAACGATGAAGCTTAAATTCACCGCTTTCAAAATCGTCAACTAAAAGTTCGTCAATGCGATCAAGATGGCTGGTGTTAATAACTGGGATACGAGGCATGTCCGTTCTCCGACTTTCCAATTCTTTTGGGGAAGTCACCCGGATGTCATGAAACTGACATCTGGGTTTCCTATGATGGTCTTAAGCGCTAGCGCGGCGGCGGTCAACTTCAGTTGACGGCGCTGCAGTTTGGTCTTTCACCAGCTCAACATTAAAAGTAATGTGCTTGAATGCTTCTGTTTGGCCGCGGCGCGCAATTTCAGCTGCATCCGTCACATCAACAGCAGTTGCAACCAAACCGTCACGCGTTGCAAATGCAAAGTCGTCCCACAGGTATTTGTCGCCTTCAATGTTGAATTGCGTTGTCAGCTTGCGGTAACCCGGTGCCGAGATGAAATAATGCACATGAGACGGGCGGTTGCCGTGACGGCCAAGCTTGTTCAGAACAAACTGCGTAGTGCCTTCTGGAGGGCAGCCGTAACCGACAGGCATAGTTGTTTGCGCCGTATAAGAGCCTTCCGCATTGCTTAAAATGGTGCGGCGAAGGTTGAAGTCAGACTGAGACTTGTCAAAGAAAGAGTAGTTGCCTAGGCTGTTGGCATGCCAAATTTCAACTTTAGCGCCTTCAATAAGATTGCCTTCAGTATCAGTTACTGTGCCTTCAATGAACAGCGTAGGAATTTTGCCTGCTTCAGAACCATCATCCATACGTGCAAAGCCCACTGTTTCAGGCGCACCTGCAACGTATAATGGTCCTTCAATGGTACGAGGTGTTCCGCCTGTAATGCCTGCTTTGGCATCAGCTTCGTCAGCACGTAAGTCCAAGTAGTGTTCCAGACCTAAACCAGCAGCCAAAAGGCCTAATTCATTCGCCTGGCCTGCATCTGTGAAATACTCAAGACCTTTCCAAAGTTCTGTTTGAGAAATATCTAAGTCTTCAATGGCTTGGAATAAATCACCCAGCAAACGGACAACAATTTGTTGCACACGCGGGTCTACAGGACCAATGGCTGTGTCAACGTTCATTTGTTTTACGAGTGCATCAATTTCTTGGCGGTTCATACTAATGCTCCTTAAGTATGCAATATGTTTTGGTGGCTGGAGTGATGCTTTTTTTCACTTAGCTGCCACAGTCCTTGTTTCATTAACTTTTGCTTTTGCGAAAAACAGACATTCTGTATTTCAAATCAACTGTCGTTATCACGTATTGAGGATGGGTGGCGGTTTAGCGCCATCATTTCAATATTCATGTAGGGGTACAACGGAAGTCCTTGCAAAATATTGTGCAACTCTTCATTGCTCTCTACATCAAAAATACTGATGTTTGAGTACTGGCCTGTGATACGCCAGATATGGCGCCATTTGCCTTGGCGCTGTAATTCCTGTGAATAGGCTTTTTCGACGGCCTTAATCTCATTAGCTTTTTCCGCTGGCATATCCAGTGGAATATTCACGTCCATACGTACTTGAAAAAGCATGTGAAACTCCTTGTTAATTCTTGGATTTACTTGCGGCGCAAGCAGTCAATCTTGTCTTCATCCAGTTCAATACCTAAACCTGCTGTTTTCGGAACAGTCAGTTCAAAGTTCTGGTATTGAAGCGGTGTTTTTAAAATTTCTTCGGTGAGCAGCAGCGGGCCAAATAACTCTGTGCCGTAGGCTAAATTTTCAAAGGTAGAGAAAGCGTGCGCTGAAGCAATGGTGCCCACAGGCCCTTCCAGCATGGTGCCGCCGTATAGGTCTATCCCTGCCAATTTGGCAATTTTGGCCACTTCACAACCTTCAGTTAAGCCGCCAGATTGTGCAACTTTGACAGCAAAGACAGAAGATGCATTGCGTTTTGCCAAGTGATAAGCACTGTGCGGACCCATCAGCGATTCATCCGCCATGATGGCAATCTCGAATCTGCGGGTGAGGCGTTCCATGGCGTCAATATTGTCAATGGCGCAAGGCTGTTCAATAAGGTCTACGCCGCCGTCTTGCAGTAATTGAATGCCTTTAACGGCTTCAAGTTCTGACCAGGCGCGGTTGACATCGACACGAATTGAAATATCTGAACCTAACGCTTTTTTAATCGTTAAAACATGCTCAACATCTGCTTCGACTGGGCGGGAGCCAATTTTTAGTTTGAAAATGTTATGGCGTTTTGCTTCAATCATTTTCTGCGCTTCAGCAATGTCTTTATCCGTATTGCCAGAAGCCAAAACCCAAAGCACAGGGACGCTGTCTCGTAAACGGCCACCCAGCAGTTCACTCAGCGGCAAGCCAAGACGTTGTGCCTGAATATCAAGCAATGCGGTTTGAATGGCGCATTTTGCAAAACGGTTGCCGTTAATATTGCGTTTAATCACTTGCATGGTTTTCGCAACATTTAAACCCGGCAGGGTTTTCATCAATGGCGCAAAATAAGTTTCAATATTGGTTTTAATGCTTTCCGGGCTTTCTTCCCCATAGCCTAAACCGCCAATTGTGGTTGCTTCGCCCCAACCGATAAACCCATCGTCTGTTGTGACTTTAACCAGAACTAATGTTTGCGTTTGCATTGTCGCAACAGCCATCTTATGCGGACGGATGGTTGGAATTTCGACAAGCAGTGTTTCAATGGATTTATACATCTTGGCTCTTCGCAACCTTGCGTTGTGTACCTGATGTGATATACCTTAAAAGAATAATATTTGACTGTCTAAGATCAAATTTGCATTTTTATATATCCTAAAGGTATGAAAATATGGAACTCAGGCACCTTCGCTATTACGTAGCTGTCGTAGAAGAGCAAAGTTTTACTAAAGCGGCAGAAAAACTTTTTATCGCCCAGCCGCCTTTAAGCCGCCAGATACAGAATCTTGAAGCAGAACTGGGCACTCAACTCTTTGAACGCGGCAGCCGCCCTTTAAAGACCACAGAAGCAGGTTATTTTTTCTATCAGCATGCCGTTAAACTTTTGTCTAATGCCGAAGAAATTAAAGCCATGACACAGCGCATTGGTTTGGTAGAAAAGACCGTCACCATGGGCTTTGTCGGTTCGCTTTTATATGGACTGCTGCCTAAAATTGTTTATTTATTCCGCCAGCAGCATCCATATTTAAAAATTGAATTGATTGAAATGAGTACAAAAGACCAAATTATCGCTTTAAAAGAAGGGCGCATAGATGTTGGTTTTGGGCGGCTTCGCATATCGGACCCAGCTGTTCGCCGGGTTCTTTTGCGCGAAGAGCCGCTTATGGTTGCTGTTCATGCAAGTCATCCATTGGCTCAGCAAAAAGAAGGCGTGTATTTAGCCGATATTGTTGATGAAAATCATTTTTTATATCCTAGCCATCCAAAACCTAATTTTTCAACACAGGTTCGGCATCTATTTTCTGAACATGGATTAGACCCTAAAAACCTAAAAGAAGTGAGAGAAATCCAGCTGGCGCTGGGCCTTGTAGCCGCTGGTGAGGGGATTTGTATTGTGCCTGAAAGTGCAAGAACGATTCAGTTTCCGCATTTGCACTACATTCCAGTTTTAGACGACTCTGCCAAAAGTCCTATTTTTCTGGCTATCCGCTGTATGGATGAGAGTGATCATATCCGGTCACTATTTGACTGCATCTATCAAGTTTATGATTTGGAAGCGATACAATATGACCGTGCTGTAATCTAATGAAAATACATTTATCGCGGCTAGATATGGCGCACAAAAGAAAATAGAAAATGCCCGGAAAAAAAGATTTTCTGTCTCAGATAAAACGTGAAAAATACAATATAAATAAGCAAATGGCGAATTTAAGATTAAAGTCTTAAATTCGCTTTTTTTATGGGTTATTTACAACAGTATAGAAGTGAAACCGGTAATATTTTCACCATTCTAACAAATCAATTTTTCAATAAACTAGAAATAACACACTGTTTTATAGTAAATAAATTTTTAATCCGACTAAAAAGGTATAAATGTAGAGCTAATCGGTTTTGGACATAAAAAAACCTTTGCTTCATTGTTTGCGCTAACAAGGAACATCGCAAGCAGGAGGCGAGCAGTGAATACTCAACAGATAAATATCAATTCAGTTATTGATGAAGCAAAATTTACACCTTTCCATTGGGGCGTTTTAATTTGGTGCCTCATAATTATCATTTTTGACGGTTATGATCTTGTCATTTATGGCGTGGCCTTGCCGCTGCTGATGCAGGAGTGGGCGCTCTCTGCCGTTCAGGCCGGCATGCTGGCCAGTACTGCGCTTTTCGGCATGATGTTTGGCGCCATGTCCTTTGGCACATTGTCAGATAAATTGGGCCGTAAAAAAACCATTATGATTTGCGTGGCTATTTTCAGCGGCTTTACCTTTTTAGGCGCATTTGCCACAAATCCTATCGAATTCGGCATTTTGCGTTTTCTTGCCGGTTTAGGCATCGGCGGCGTGATGCCGAACGTTGTAGCCTTAATGACCGAATACGCGCCGAAACGCATCCGCAGCACATTGGTTGCGCTGATGTTCAGCGGCTATGCCATTGGCGGCATGACTTCAGCATTGCTCGGCGCTTGGCTGGTGGCGGATTATGGCTGGAAAATCATGTTTTATATTGCGGGTATTCCATTCATTGCTTTGCCGCTGATTTGGAAATTTCTGCCTGAATCTTTGATGTTTTTGACCCAAAAAGGAGATACAGAAAAAGTCCGCAGCATCGTACAGAAAATCTCACCTGAGCAGCCTGTTTCAGCAGTTGCCGAATTCAGCTTGAATGAGCCGTCAGCAGGTGATGAAGCGCCACTAAAAGCTTTATTTCAGCAAGGGCGCACCTTCAGTACGGTCATGTTCTGGATTGCATTCTTCATGTGCCTACTGATGGTCTATGCGCTAGGCAGCTGGCTGCCAAAACTGATGATTCAGGCTGGATATTCGCTCGGCGCAAGCATGCTGTTCTTATTTGCATTGAACATTGGCGGCATGGTAGGCGCAATTGGCGGCGGCGTATTGGCAGATAAATTTCATTTAAAACCTGTTCTGAGCATTATGTTTACCGTAGGCGCATTGGCACTGATTATGCTCGGCTTTAACAGTCCGCAAGCCGTCCTGTATGCCTTAATTGCGGTTGCTGGCGCAGCAACGATTGGTTCACAAATTTTACTTTATACCTTCGTCGCGCAATTTTATCCTGCAGCCGTCCGTTCTACAGGCATGGGCTGGGCATCAGGCATAGGCCGTATTGGCGCTATTGTCGGTCCAGTGTTGACGGGCGCTTTGCTGACGCTTGAATTGCCGCATCAAATGAACTTTCTTGCAATTGCCATTCCAGGCGCTATCGCTGCCTTGGCGGTCTTCTTGGTTAATTTAAAAGCGTCTGTAGAAGGATCAAAAGAGCAGCAGGCTGCACCAGTAAAAAGCCCTATGATCAAAAGCGCTGCAAATTAATAATCCATAAATCAATCTTCTTAATTTTTAAAACAGCATCCTCAGCCCTTATGCATACGCATAAGGGCTGAGGAGCACTGTGTCAAAACACTGTAAAAAAGGAATGGGCTTTGTCCCAAAGAGGTCAGGATGAACACTCAATTTTTTAACTTTATGCTTAAACCTTTAACATTGGCATGTGCGATTGCATTGCCTGTTGCAACGCATGCGGCGCCTGCAACAGACGCAGAAGTGGAACAGCTGCGTGCAGAAGTTAAAGCGCTGAAAGCCATGATGCAGCAATATGCGCAGCAGCAGAATTCATTAAGCAATCATTTGGCAGAAGTAAAAGCAAAGTCTGAAACCATTGCAGAGCCATCGCCTGCATCTGTAGTTAAAGCGCAAGGTTTAAGCCTGAAAACCAAAGGCGGCGCAGAATTCAGCGTATATGGCAATGTGCGTGCAGATGCGTTATATCAGGCTGAAGGCGGCAGTGCAGCGCGTTTATACAACCAAATTAATACGGTTCCGCTGGAAGGCAGCGGTGAAAGTTCAGACCGTTTAAAAGCGTCTCTGGCCGCTACACGTTTGGGCTTAGATTTTAAAACCGCAACGCAGGCTGGAGATGTCAGCGGAAAAATTGAAGTCGACTTTTTAGGCGCAAATGACAGCTTGCGCATCCGCCATGCATATTTGACCTATGGTGATTGGCTGGTGGGTCAGACATGGTCGAACTTTGCTGTGCCAGATTACATGCCGGAAACCATTGATGCCCTGGGTTATGTCGGCGGCGCAGTGAAACGCACACCGCAAGTGCGCTATAGCTATAAGTTTGATCCTGCAACCAATTTTGTTATCGCAGCAGAAGATTCTAAAGACGACAGCTCGAATATGCGCTTGCCGGCTTTAACTGCGCGTTTAAATCATAAATTCAGTGATACCCTGATGGTGAGTGCGCGCGCCATGGGTACAGAAAAGAAAACCGATGCAGATTCTGAAACTGCGTGGGGCGTGGGACTCGGTGCCAAGTTAGACTTAACAGATCAAACCTTCTTAAAAGCTGATTATTATCATGTGAAAGGTGACAGCAGCTTTGTGTCATGGACCAACCAAGGTTTTGTAACCAATGCCAATAAGGACATTATCGCCAGCAATGAATTTGATTCGATTACGCTTGGCATTACGCAGCAGTTTAATCCGCAGTGGCGCGGCACTTTGGGCTATGGTTACATGAAGGCAGATAACAATGATGACTATATCAATGCATTTGCGGATAAAACAAAAATCAATAAAGCGCTGTGGCAAGCGTGGGCCAATGTGTTTTATAGTCCAGTCAAACCCATCAGCCTAGGGCTTGAATATGTTTATGGTGAGCGTGAAGCTTTTGGCGCAGCGCCGAACGGTAGCACAAAAGGTGAAGACAACCGTATCAATGCTGTAGCGATGTATAATTTCTAAGACTTTCCTTGCTTCAAGCTAAGTGAATTAAAAGCCTGAGAATTGCATAATGCACTCAGGCTTTTAACTTTCATAATATGGGGCGATGTTCAATCTTCCAAAAAGATATCTGCATTCACTGCGCACGTCGATGCCGTATGCTTTGGCAGATCTGCTGCATAGCCTGTTATGAGCCATAAAAGATACTTTGCTGCAAAAGAATAAAATTACCGGCCTGTGTTAAAGCCTGCAAAGATAAATTCAGAGCATCCAAATCCCTAATGTAATGACAATGTCATCTGCAGTGCATGACATGCCTTGCAGAATATAGCGGCTGGCATCAATTTCCGCAGCGACAAATTACAGGGCGGCATATTATCGCCGTTTAAATAACTGTTTTTGCGTTTTGCGTTTTGCGTTTTGCGTGCTGTGCCAGCAGCTGTATGAATTTCTGATTATAAAGCAGTTCTGAATTAGGAAATGCAGAGCCAAAAGGCGCAATTTCTGCAGCTTGTATCGACTTTAAATAATGAAACACCGCTGAGTTAATCTGAACATTCTTTTTTAAGCGGACTTCAGAATTTTTATCTTTTAATGCTGTTTCAGCAGCATTGAACTGCCGTGGGGCAACATAAAACCCAGATTTATTTTTAGCATAAACCAGCCCTTGCACTTCCAAAGACTGATAGGCATTTAATACGGTAATCAGGCTGAGTCCAGACAACTGTGTCTGTTCCCGCAAAGAAGGCAGTTTCTCATGCGCTTGCCAGACACCATTTTCAATCATTTGGCGCAAATGCTGCACCAGCATATCAACACCATAAGCAGCAGTACATTTATAACAGTTTCTTATGCATAGAACCTATCTGTTATATTTTTTCAGTCTATTTCTGTGTCTACACAGACATCTATCTCTTTTTCATAATGTACATAGCGCATAAACAGCAAATAGGTGATTGTGATGAAAGATTCGATGAAAAACGAAGAGCAGGCAAGAAAAGCGCCGCAGTACGCTGATAGCGGTCTTTCTGATAAAGCCTTTAAAAACATGATTATCTGGTTTTCAATCTATGCAGGTCTATTTTGCATTGGGGTCATTGTTGCCATCAATGCAGATCAAATTAATATGGGTTAAAATGCCGTACTGAATTTATGATCGGTATCGAAATCAGTTTAAAATATGAATCAAAGCATATTAAAAGCCGTCCAGCCTGCTGCTGAATGGCTTTTTTATTTGTTTAGAATAATCATAATTTAAGCATCACTTCGTTTTCCCATTCGCCAATGAATTGCCTAATAAAAACGAATTTTGCAGTCTAAAGAAAACAGTAGTCAAAGCTGGGTTTCTGGGTTAAAACATTTGGACAGGCTTGATGTATGCAGGATTTATACATCGCATAAGTTTAATGAGCTTATAAAAATTACGGCAGAGACGCCGTTTTGGCATAAAAATGGATAAAAGCATAAGGAGTATAGGATGCTTGGCAATATGATGTTTCAGCCTTTATTGATCAGCAGCATGATTGAGCATGCGGGGCGCTATCACTCAGATACTTTGATTATTTCTAAAAATACTGATTTAAGCATCACCGAAACCAATTGGGGTAAAGTTCGGAATAATTCTAAACGCTTTGCGAATGTTTTAAACAGCCTAGGTGCAAAGCTGGGTGACCGCATAGCCACAATTGCATGGAACAATCATCGCCATTTAGAATCTTGGTATGCCATTTCGGGCAGCGGCATGGTCTGCCACACTATTAACCCAAGGTTATTTCCAGAACAGCTGGTGTTTATCATTAATGATGCAAATGACAAAGTCATTTTATTTGATAAGACCTTTTTACCGCTGATTAAAGCAGTGAAACCCATGCTGAAAAGCGTAGAGCACTTTATTTGCCTAGATGCGCCTGATGCTGCCGTTAAGGAACAGGTGCCTGATGTTCAATTTTATGATGATTTGATTGCGCAGAACTCTGAACAATTTGCATGGCCTGAATTTGATGAACTGACAGCAAGCTCTTTGTGCTATACCTCGGGAACAACAGGAAACCCGAAAGGGGTGCTGTACAGCCACCGTTCTACAGTGTTGCACAGCTATGGCATTTGCATGCCGGATTCACTGAATATCTCTGCGCGCGATATTATGCTGCCTGTTGTGCCTATGTTTCATGTCAATGCATGGGGGACGCCATATGCCGCCGCAATGGTGGGATGCACCATGGTATTGCCAGGGCCGGGATTGGACGGCGTGAGCCTGGCAAACATGATTGATACCTATAAGGTTTCTGTGGCTTTAGGTGTTCCAACCATTTGGCAAGGTCTGATTAATGCCGCCCAGCAGTCGGGAACCAAGCTGGAAAGCCTGAAGCGCAATGTTGTCGGTGGCTCGGCTTGCCCGCCAGCCATGATGAAAGTGTTTAAAGAGCAATTTGATTGTGAAACTATTCATGCATGGGGCATGACAGAAACCAGTCCTTTGGGCACGTCTTGCCAATTTAAAGCGAAGCATCAGCATTTAAGCGATGAAGAAAAGCTGCAAATCCGGTTATCGCAAGGCCGTCCGCCATTTGGTGTAGACCTGCGTATTACGGATGAAGAAAAAAGCACACATGAGATTGAGCGCGATGGGGAGACCTCAGGCAATCTTCAAATTAAAGGGCATTGGATTATCCATAATTACTTCGGCAAAGCCGAATCGGCCTTAACCGCGGACGGCTGGTTTGATACCGGTGATATTGCTACTTTAAATGAAGACGGCTATTTGAAAATCAGTGATCGTTCCAAAGATCTAATTAAATCCGGCGGTGAATGGATTTCTTCAGTCGAACTGGAAAATATGGCGATGGGCCATCCTAAAATTGCCATGGCAGCAGTAATTGCTGCAATACATCCTAAATGGGATGAACGTCCAGTGCTGATTGCGATTAAAAAACCAGATGCTGATTTATCTGAAATAGAAATTTTAGGTTACTACGCAGATAAAGTGGCGAAATGGCAAATTCCAGATAAAGTCATTTTTGTGGAAAGCATTCCTTTAAGCGGCACAGGAAAAATGCTGAAAAAAGATTTGCGTGAACAATATGGAAACGTGCTGCTGAACAGTTGATCTATCTGGCGAAAATTAAATGACGCATCTGCAAAAGCCCCATCTAAACGGATTGGGCTTTTGTTTAAAAGAAGGTTGAGCCATCACGCATATAAAAAATCCTTCACAGAAACATAAAAAAGTTCAATGGGTTAATCGTGGCGGATTTCTCGTAATTGCTGCTTAAACGGAGTAGATTAAGGATTCTTGCTTCAATTTTCTGCAGTTTAGGCACTTCATGCTTTCCAGCTGGATTCTATTTACTTTGATGGCTGCTTTTATGCAGTCATGGCGTAATGCTTTTCAAAAGCAATTAAGCGCAACGGTTGATGTCTATGGCGTAACGCTCGCGCGGTTTCTGTTTGGTTTTCCTTTTGCTGTTTTGTATATCTTCTGGCTGTACCAATCGCATCCTATTCAGCTGCATGCCAGTTTTACACCCATGTTTTGGGTGTATATTTTGATTGCGGGATGCAGTCAAATTTTAGCCACCATCTTGCTGGTGATGCTCTTTAAGCAAAAGAATTATGCCGTTGGAGTGGGGCTTGCAAAAAGTGAAGCCATTTTAGCGGCATTAATCGGCGTCATGCTTTTGCAGGAGCATTTAAGCTGGCTTGGCTGGGCCGGGGTGGTGATTGGCGGCGCCGCGGTTTTCTTACTCAGTAAAGGGCATCAGCAGCAAAAGCTGTCTTTATCCACCTTAATGATCGGTATTGGCAGCGGTTTAAGTTTTGCCATTACATCCCTTTTGGTGCGGGAAGCCAGCCTTGAATTAAGCGCCTTGCCCTTTTTACACCGGGCGGCTTGGGTGCTGCTGTGTGTCATTGGTTTTCAATGCATCAGCCTGCTGCTTTATTTGGTCATATTCAGCCGGAAAACACTTAAAGCCATGTGGCAGCGGGTTGGCCTAACCTTTAAAGTCAGTGTCTGCAGCTTTATGGCATCCTTGGGCTGGTTTAGCGCCATGAGCATGCAATCGGTTGCGATTGTCAAAACATTAGGGCAGATTGAAGTTCTGTTCAGTTTATTAATTTCGGCGTATTTCTTTAAAGAAAAGCTGGCCCGCAGCGATCATTGGGGGCTGTGTTTAGTGGTCATTGCCGCCATTATGGTGATTTGGGCATAAGCAGGGCAAATGGTGCATTTAGCCGTTATTTTATTGAAGCGCACCAATGAGTACACAGGGCCAAAAAAGTAAAAACTGCTTCAAATGATGAAAATACAAGAGAGATAAATAATTTATCTCCATTTTTGCGCTGAGTAGATGTATTATTTCGCACAGAATATACTTTTATAGAAGAACTGCTGAGTACCGCATGGCAACGAATCCTTATCAAAATTTTTATAGAAAATTCACCAAGAAAGTTTTAGATAAAATTGTCAGTCCGCAAGTTCTGGGCGATACGCAAGTTTTAGAAAATAAAATTAACATTGATAACCCCGAGCGGTTTCCAGTCTGCTATGTCATTCAGGACGACTCAACCTCAAATAAAGTCCTCATTGATAATGAAACGGAAAAGCGTCAATTGTCTTCGGCTTTCGCGCCATTGAGCTTAGGCGAGTATCAAGAGGATGATTCTTTTTTAACTTTGGAAGCCAGCAAGAAAAATGCGTCGTCCTTCTATCCAGACAAGCTGATCCGCTTAGTAGAATATTTGCTGAAACATCCTGAAAATGATGTGCTGCTCGTGCCTGTCACTGTTTTATGGGGGCGTTCGCCTGAAAACGAGGACAGCTGGTATAAAGCGTTAATGGCTGATGCATGGACAAAGCCAACAGGCATTAAGCAGGCTTTAAATATCACGCTGTATGGCCGTGAGAACTATATTGAATTTCATCAGCCAGTGTCGCTGCGCGGTCTGATTCAAAAAGCCTTGGAAGTGAGTCCGAATTTTTCACCTGCGCACTACGTTGTAACTGAGCTGAATACGCTGTTCAATCAATATAAAGAAGCGATTCTAGGGCCTGATTTATCGGATCGCCGCAATGTTATTAATAAACTGATGATGACGGATGCAGTCAAAGAAGCCATTTTGACGGAAAGCATTCATAAGAAAATCAGTGTCAGCCAAGCAGAAAGCTTAGCGAAAAAATATTTAGATGAAATTGTTTCGGACTATTCATATTCAACCATCCGCTTTGCTGATATTGCTTTAACCAAGCTTTGGACACAGCTGTATGACGGAATTGAAGTGCACAATTTTGATATGGTGCGTGAACTGTCCAAAGATTATGAGCTGGTGTATGCGCCGTGCCACCGCAGCCATATTGACTATCTGCTGCTGTCCTTCGTGATTCATAAGCGCGGGCTAATGGTGCCGCATATTGCAGCCGGCATTAACTTGAATATGCCAATTGTTGGGCAGATTATGCGTGGCGCCGGCGCGTATTTCATCCGCAGAAGTTTTAGCGGCAATGCGCTGTATACGGCGGTATTTAAGGAATATGTGCATAGCTTGCTGAGCCGCAATACGCCGCTGGAGTACTTTATTGAAGGCGGCCGTTCACGTACGGGATTATTATTGCCTGCTAAAAAAGGCATGCTGGCGATGACTATCCAAAGCCATTTGCGCGGCGACAGCAAGCCCATTGTGTTTATTCCGACCTATTTTGGTTATGAAAAACTGCTGGAAGGTTCAACCTATATTAAAGAATTAGGCGGGCAGAAAAAGCAGGCTGAATCCTTATTTGGTTTGCTGAAGTCGATTCAGAAAATTGAAAAAGTGTTTGGCAAAGTGCATGTGAATTTTGGCGAACCGGTCTATTTAGATGATCTGCTGCAGCAGAACCATGCGCCTGAACATGTCGCTTTGGAGGAAGAACTGCCGGATACTGTTAAAAGCGCCGTAAATGCAGTTGCTGAAGATATTTTAGAAAATATCAATAAAGCTGTAGTGATTAATCCTGTAAGTCTAATTTCATTGGTGCTGCTGAATGCGCCGATGCATACTCTGGCTGAACGCGATGTGCTGCTGCGCTTGGAGCAGTTCCGCAATTACTTAAAACAGAACCGCTATGATGAGCGGATGCAAATTACCGAGCTGTCGAATCAGGAAATTATTCAGTATGCAGTGCAATTAAAACAGATAGAGTTTGTTGAGCATGATAATGAGCGCTGGGTAAAAGTATGCGACAAGCAAGACGCGCTGCTGAAATATTTCAGCAACAACATTTTGCATACTTTCATTTTGGCTGCTCTGGCGGCGCATATTCTGAAAGCTCAGTCAGAAAATGGCCAAAACCTTACTGTTGATGATTTATGCGGGCAAATCATTCAAGCTTATCCAGAACTCAAAAAGCAGTTTTTCCTAAAATGGACTGAAGCTGAATTATTGGCGCAAATCAATAATGTCCTTGAGTATTTTGCGTCAGAGCGTTTGATTGACCTCCAAGAGCAGCGCATACAAATTAATGATGCAGATGATTCTTTAAGGTTTCTGTCTGCATTTGCGCACTTATATGAACTGAATCTGCAAAAAGACTAAATTCTGCAGAGGAGCATCATGATTTATTCAAGATCTCTAAAAAAGCCAGACCGTGAAAACGGTTTGGCTTTTTTATTTCATGCAGGCTTCAGAAAATATTGCTGCAATGGCGCTGAATGGCCGCCTGTTCTGTATGCTGTTTCTATTAAATATTCAGTAAAGCCAGACAAAAGTTATCAAATGCGCTAAATCTCTTTATAATACGGCCCATCTTTAAAGAATCGGCGTTTGGGCAGTTGAGAAATTTTCAAACGCATTCGGATTCTTGTCATTTTTTAGTTTTTCAGTCAATTTTTGCTCCGCGATTCAGCTGATTGATACAAATTTTAAGTTTTATGCGCCATACGCAAACGCATAAAAATATTTAGGTGCCTGCATGGAAATCAAAGTCAATTATCTCGACAACCTTCGACAAGAAGCGAAGTTTGATGACTTCACGGTAATCGCCGATCAGCCGATCCGCTATAAGGGTGATGGTTCAGCGCCCGGCCCATTTGACTATTTCTTAGCATCATCAGCGCTTTGCGCCGCATATTTTGTGAAAGTGTATTGCGCAGCGCGCAGCATCCCGACAGAAAATATCCGGCTTTCACAAAACAACATTGTAGACCCTGAAAACCGCTATAAGCAGATTTTTAAAATTCAGGTGGAACTGCCAGCAGATATTTCTGAAAAAGACCGTCAGGGCATTCTGCGTTCAATTGACCGCTGCACAGTGAAAAAAGTCATTCAAACTGGCCCTGAATTTATCATTGAAGAAGTGGAAAGTATTGATGCGGATGCGCAAGCGTTGCTGATGCCGAATTCAGCGTCAGAAAGCAGTACATTTATTCCCGGAAAAGATCTGCCTTTGGAAGAAACCATTGCCAATATGTCAGGTATTTTGGCAAATTTAGGCATGAAAATTGAGATTGCGTCATGGCGCAATATCGTGCCGAATGTTTGGTCCCTGCATATCCGCGATGCGCAGTCGCCAATGTGCTTTACCAATGGCAAGGGTTCAACGAAAGAAAGCGCCTTAGCGTCTGCACTGGGCGAGTTTATTGAACGCTTAAACTGCAACTTTTTCTATAACGATCAGTTTTGGGGTGAAGACATTGCCAATGCAGAATTTGTGCATTACCCAGATGAAAAATGGTTTCAGCCAGGCCCCAATGGCGAGCTTCCTGCAGAAATTTTGGATGGCTATACGCGTGAAATTTATGATCCTGAAAATGAACTTCTAGGCACACATTTATACGACACCAATTCAGGCAATACTGCGCGCGGTATCTGCTCACTGCCTTTTGTCCGCCATTCAGATGGTGAAACGGTGTATTTCCCATCAAACTTGATTGAAAACTTGTACCTCAGCAATGGCATGAGCGCAGGCAATACCTTAGCTGAAGCGCAAGTGCAGTGCTTATCTGAAATTTTTGAGCGCGCCGTAAAACGTGAAATTTTGGAAGGTGAAATTGCGCTGCCAGATGTTCCAGCAGATGTCTTGGCCAAATATCCAGGCATTGTCGAGGGGATTAAAGGTTTAGAAGAGCAAGGCTTCCCAGTGCTGGTGAAAGATGCTTCTTTGGGCGGTCAATTTCCAGTTATGTGCGTGACCTTAATGAACCCGCGTACTGGCGGTGTTTTTGCCTCATTTGGCGCGCATCCTAAATTGGAAGTGGCTTTAGAGCGCAGCTTAACTGAATTGCTGCAAGGCCGCAGTTTTGAAGGCTTAAATGATTTGCCTAAACCGACCTTCAGCAGCAATGCGGTCACAGAGCCGAACAATTTTGTAGAGCATTTTATTGATTCTAGCGGTTTGGTTTCTTGGAAGTTTTTCAGTGCAAAATCTGATTATGACTTTGTCGAATGGGATTTCACCAGCCAAGGTGAAAATGCCAATGCTGAAGAAGCCCAAGCCATGTTTGACATTCTTGAAGAGATGGGTAAAGAAGTTTACATGGCGGTTTACCAGCATTTAGGTGCGACTGCTTGCCGTATATTGGTGCCTGATTATTCAGAAATTTATTTGGTAGAAGATTTAATTTTGGACAATACCAATAAAGCGCTGGCTTTCCGTGAAGACATCTTAAATATTCACCGTCTAGATGAAGAGCAGCTGGAAATGCTGGTTGAGCGTTTAGAAGACGTTGAAGCCGATGACTATACGGATATCGTCACATTAATCGGCATCGAATTTGATGATAATACAGTGTGGGGACAGCTGACAATTCTTGAACTTAAGCTGCTGATTTACCTGGCTTTGCAAGAGTTTGAAGAAGCAAAAGAATTGGTTGAAACCTTCCTGCAATACAATACCAATACGGTTGAACGCGGATTGTTCTATCAATGCTTGAATGTCGTTCTGGAAGTAGAACTGGATGATGATCTGGATTTAAATGATTATGAAATCAACTTCCGCCGAATGTTTGGCGATGAGCGTATGGATGCGGTGATTGGTTCTATGGACGGCAGCATCCGGTTTTATGGATTGACAGAGACCAGTATGAAGCTTGAAGGCCTAGACCGCCATTTATGCTTAATTGACAGCTATAAAAAACTGCATGCTGCGCGTGCAAAAGCTGTCGCTCTGAATTGATCACGGTCCTGTTTTCAAAAAAGGCTTTAGATAGATTCTAAGGCCTTTTTTGATGCATAATGCCTTTTGGCTATACCATGTATTGCCGGATCGAAATTTCACAACTAATTTTTCAAAGAACATCCCAAGCTTGTCTTCGGGAGAAAGATTTGAAGCCACTAAATCGATTAAATCCTGTTCATCAAAATATTGCCGATGGGCTTCCGTTAAGATCGCTTGGTATAAGCCGTCACGGCCCTTAAAGTAATAGTTGATGGAGGCTAAATCCACATCTGCCGCTTCGGCAATTGCTTTATTGCTGGTCATGGCAAAACCATGCTGTGCAATTAATTCAGCTGCGCTTTGCAGAATTTTCTTTTTAGTGACATCACCGTCACTGCGCTTTAAGCGATGCATATTTCAATCAAGCTAATTTCGTTTTATAAACGTAGAATTATGTATTTTTTTGATTATTCCGTGATAGTTTAAATTTAAACCAAAAATTACAACAGATCGTTTGGGGGGCTTATGAAAAAGGGAGGGATTGCTACCATCATTGCAGTTTTACTGGTCGTTATCACAGCTGCCGTTTGGTATTTTAATAAAGATCAAAAATCAGACCAAGCCCTGACTTTGTTTGGCAATGTAGATATCCGGCAAGTGTCCTTAGCTTTTGAGCAAAGCGGCCGCATTCAGCAAATGAATGTGCAGGAAGGCGATCACATTCAAAAAGGGGATGTGCTTGCAAAATTGAACACCGATGCCCTGAATATTCAGCTGCAGCAAGCTGAGGCCCAGCTTAAAGTGCAGCAACAAACGGTGATTGAACAAGATGCCGGGACGCGTCCAGAACAGATTGCACAAGCTGAAGCGCAATTGGCTTCTGCGAAAGCGCAATTTGATAACGCCGAAAAAGACTTAAAGCGTTTACAGGTTTTGTTTCATGACACTGCGGGTCAGGCCATCAGCAAGCAGGAACTGGATTATGCTCAAAGCAATCAGGCAACGGCTGCCGCTGCTGTCAAAGAGAAAACGGCCAATCTGGCTTTATTAAAAAATGGGGCGCGTTCTGAAGACCGTGAAGCTGCTAAAGCGCAGTTTGATGCCTCTAAAGCCAATTTAGATTTGATCCGTTATCAAATTCAGCAAAGTGTTTTAACTGCGCCAGTCAATGCCGTGGTGCGCGCTCGCCTGCAAGAGGCTGGCGATATGACTACAGCGCAAAAACCGGTTTATACATTGGCATTAACAAACCCGAAATGGGTGCGTGTTTATGCCAATGAAAAAGACCTCAATGCAATTCAAATGGGCGCCGAAGCGCAAGTCATCCGTGATTCACAGCCAAATCAGCCGATTGATGGGAAAATTGGCTATATCTCTTCAGTTGCGGAATTTACGCCAAAAACTGTGCAGACTGAAGATATCCGCACCACGCTGGTGTATGAAGTTCGTGTACATGTGAATGACCCGCAAGATGCCTTGAAAATGGGGCAGCCTGTAACCGTTAAAATTGCCAGAACGCATTCAGAGTAAACGCGCATGAAAGATGCTCAGGAAACCTATGTTGTGGTCGCAAAGCATTTACGCCAAATTTTTCCTGCGGCAGTAAAAAAAAGTCCCGATATCTGTGCGCTTCATGATTTTAATATTGCCATAAAAGCAAGGCAATTGACGGCCTTGGTTGGGCCTGACGGTGCGGGGAAAACCACTTTTTTGCGTTTAATTGCAGGTTTGTATCCGCCGAGTGCGGGTTCACTTGAAGTGCTGGGTATAGATGTCGCGAAGCACCCGCAGCAGATACAAGACCGTATTAGCTATATGCCGCAGTGCTTTGGTTTATATGAAGACCTGAGTATCCAAGAAAATTTGAATTTATATGCAGATTTACATGGTGTGCCGCAAAAAGAGCGGAAAGAGCGGTTCGCACGGCTATTGGCCATTACCGATTTAACCCAGTTTACAGCGCGTCCAGCGGGTAAGCTGTCTGGCGGCATGAAACAAAAACTAGGCTTAGCCTGCACGTTGGTGCGTTCCCCTGAATTATTGCTGCTGGATGAACCCAGTGTCGGGGTTGATCCATTATCACGGCGGGATTTGTGGCAGATTATTCAGCAGCTGGTGGCAGAGGAAAATCTTAGCGTCATCATCAGTACCACGTATATGGATGAAGCAGAACGCTGCGCAGAAGTCTATGTCATGTATGAAGGGCAAATTTTGACACAAGGCAACCCGGAAGCCTTAAGTGAACAGGTGCGCGGGCTGACATGGCAAGCGAAGCCGCCAAAGGACATGAAAGCCCGACTCTTGCAGTCACACTTATTAGACCTGCCGGCATATATTACAGATGCAGTGCCTAAGGGCGATGTCGTGCGTTTTATCACTACAGCGCAATACCCGCAATTGGCGCCAGAACATTTGCCTGCACAGACACAGGTTGAAGCGCGTCCGCCCGAACTTGAAGATGCATTTATGCTGTTTTTGCATCAAGCGCAGCGTAAAGCAAACAGTGAATCCATGATATCAAACAGCGATGTTGATCGCTTAATTCAAGCCAGTTCTTTAGCAGATCCGGCAAACGCGCAACCCATCATTGCAGTTAAAGATTTAGTCCGCAAGTTTGGTGATTTCACCGCTGTTGCCAGCACTTCATTTGACGTGCAGCGCGGGGAAATTTTTGGCTTGCTGGGGCCCAATGGTGCAGGAAAAACCACGACTTTTCGCATGCTGTGCGGTTTATTGCCTGCCAGTTCTGGCACTTTAGAAGTTGCAGGGGTGAACCTCCGTTACGCGCGTGCTGAAGCGCGGCGGAAAATTGGCTATGTATCGCAAAAGTTTGCGCTGTACAGCAATTTAACGGTACTGGATAACCTTAAATTTTTTGGAGGCGCTTATGGACTCAGCGGTAAAAAGCTTTCTTTGCAAATAGAAAAAGCACTGTATCAATTTGAACTCAATCCTCATGCCAAAAGCGGCGATTTGCCCAATGGCTTTAAACAGCGATTGTCGATGGCCGCGGCTTTACTGCATCAGCCTGAAATTGTGTTTTTAGATGAGCCTACCAGCGGCATTGACCCGCTGGCGCGGCGTGCATTTTGGTACACCATCGGTGAACTTGCCAATCAAGGCATCACGATTATTATCACCACGCATTTTATGGAAGAAGCAGAATACTGTGACCGCATCGCGATACAGGATGCAGGCAAAGTTTTAGCATTAGGTACGCCCAAACATGTCCGCCTGCAGGCAGGCCTAGAACAAGCGCATGACATGAACAGCGCTTTTATTGCCATTGTTGAACAGGCACGGAGGCACTGATATGCATTTCAATGCTTTTGTCCGCCGTTTAGTGGCTCTAATAGGCAAGGAAAGCAATCAATTGCTGCGCGATAAAAGCAGTATGGCAATTGGTTTAATTTTGCCAATTATCCTGATTTTATTATTTGGCTATGGTTTATCATTTGATTTGACGAATGGCCGAGTTGGCGTGGTTGTACAGCACAGTACGCCGCAAAGCGATCAGCTCATTTCAGGCTTAAATGGCAGCACTTATTTATCCGCTACGCCGTTTACCAGTTTCCATGAGGCTAAAGAAGCAATGGGGCGGGATGAAATTGACGCGATTGTCAATGTGCCTTCCGATTTTGCAGAACAGCGTGAAAATGGCAATGCCAGTATTCAAATTATTACCAATGGCCGTTCCACCAGTATTGCGTCTGCGTTGCAGGGTTATATTTCTGGCGCTTTTGCCACAGCACAGGCTATTCAGGCAGACCGAAGCAATGCAGAAAGCGCTGCTGGAATCATTACCGTTGAACAGCGGATGTGGTTTAACGAGTCGGCAAACAGTACTTGGTTTTTAGTCCCAGGTTTAATTGTTTTAATCTTAACCCTTGTTGGGGCTTTCCTGACAGGGCTGTTGATTGCTCGAGAGCGTGAACGCGGTACGCTGGAAGCCTTATTTGTGACTCCTGTTCGGCCTTTAGAGTTAGTATTGGCAAAATTAACGCCGTATATTGTGATTGGTATGATTGATATTGTGGTGTGCTTATTAGCCGCATCGCTCATTTTTGATGTGCCTATTCGCAGTTCTCTGCTTTCTATTGTCAGCGCATCATTTTTATATCTAATGGTGTCGCTGCTATTGGGTTTAACCATTTCAGGATTTTCATCCAGTCAGTTTCAGGCCAGTCAAATGGCGTTATTGGCCAGTTTTATGCCAGCGATGATGCTATCTGGATTTGTATTTGATACCCGTAATTTGCCTGTTGTGATACAGGTCATTAGTCAAATCTTACCTGCAACCCATTTCATGACCCTCATTAAAACCTTATTTTTAGGTGGCGATGATTGGCGCTTGTGGCTAAAAGAATGCGGCATTTTAATGATTTATATTGTAGTGCTGACCACAGCATCGTGTATTTCACTGAAAAAGCGTTTGAGGTAATTCAATATGAGTTCTTTTTTTGCATGGCTGAATTATCTGATGGTGTTGGTTAGAAAAGAGTTTTTGGCTATTTTTAGTGACCCGGCCAACCGGACAATTTTATTTGCACCTGCGCTGATTCAAGCCCTATTGTTTGGCTATGCGGCCAGTTATGACGTCAATCAGGTGGATTATGCCGTGCTGGACCAAAGCCATGGGCAAGCTTCGGCGCAATTATTGCAGCATTTGGATGGTTCTGGAATTTTTAAGCGTACAGCGACTTTATACAATAATGATCAGATTCAGCAGGTCATTGATGAGCGTCAGGCTTTAGCGGTGATTACCATTCCCCGCGACTTTGAAAACAAGCTGAACCAAGGTCAAAGTTCCGCGATTCAAGTCATTTTAGATGGCCGGAACTCTTCAACAGCCAGCATGGCAGGCGCATATATCAACAGTGTAGTTGCAAGAGTGAATCAAGAGCGGGCAGGCGCAGTGTCGAATGTAAATATTCAAACCCGCGTTTGGTACAACCCCAACTCAGAATCGCGCTGGAGTTTAATGCCATCATTGATTGCTGCTTTAAGCATGATGCAGACCTTGCTGTTATCTGCGTTGTCTGTGGCCCGAGAAAGGGAACAGGGCACTTTTGATCAATTATTAGTCACGCCGTATACGCCATTGCATATTATGATTGGCAAGGCTTTGCCGCCGATCTTTGTTGGCTTGATGCAATCGACCATTATCCTGCTGATCATTTTATTTTGGTTCCAAATTCCTATGAATGGTTCCTTTGGTTTACTGTATTTCGGTTTAGCTTGCTTCAACATTGCGGTTGTGGGCGTTGGCCTGTCTATTTCCGCCGTGTCTTTAAATATGCAGCAAGCGATGCTGTATACCTTTTTTCTGATTATGCCAATGATGCTGCTGTCTGGTTTGCTGACACCTGTACAAAACATGCCACATTTCTTGGAAATTGCAACCTATGCAAACCCGTTAAGATTTGGCTTAGACTTAATTCAGCGGGTGTATTTAGAAGGTGCGACATTAGACCAAGTGAAGTGGGATTTTGTCCCGATGTTTGTTTTAGCCGTGCTGACCTTGCCTTTAGCCGCGTGGCTGTTTAGAAACAGACTGTCTTGACGAAAAGCATCTCTCAATCAAGGTGATAGGCCTGTTCTAGATAATATTTATGAGCACTTCATACTGCAATAAAAGCTGTGGCCGGATGAAACCTGCAGGGCTGTTTACTCGTTTTAGTGCGCTCGATTTTTCCACGAGAGGTTGAAGAGATCTTTAACAAATCAAGAGAAGCCGATATTCGCCATCTGTTTCAACTGGCGCTCTATGCACACAGGGTAAAACTTTCTGAGTTGGATGATCGACTGCGAGCCGCCAAAGATGTCCTAAGCCTAAATTTACCGGCTGTGCATTGGGTTTGAGTTGATAATGTAAATCAAAAAAATATTCTTCTAAAAAGCGTTCAAATTCAGCTTCTGGGCCGTCATGCAGCTGTTTCAGCTTTTCACGAATTTCTGGAATCAAAATCTTTTGTTCGACTTGATCATTAAATACAAGATCACTTGCCGCACCATGATAAGTACATAAAAAAGTATCAGTTTCGATAGGTGAACGATCTACATGAAATGAATAGACATCAGTCGCAAAGAAATCTAGCTCATCATCACGTTCATAGTTCTTGAGCAAATTCAGGGAAGGCGAAGCGCCAAAATCGGCCAATAGCTGCATATCATTTAGGATGGTGTCCCTTGCTAAATTGCCTTGCTTTGTAAGCTGTAATGCTAAAAGGTCTTCCGTAGAAACTTCTGTAATGTTTTCAACTAAATGAAGCTTAGCCACAATTTCTTTAAAATCTCCAGTCAAATTACGATGCCAGCAAACCGCATTAACCTCGCCGTGAAAATGCAAGTTGATAAGTTCAGAAAAGTTAGAAACGGTACTGATTTGACTGCTGTTAGAAAAATGATGCTTCATATATAAGCTAAATAAAAACTATAACCAATCATAACATCAGCTCGATAGAAATGAGGTGAATCCCTTCAATTATTCTAAATGCTCAATCAGCAAGGTGACTGGTTGTAAAATTAAATAATGTTGATGTATGTATCTAATATGAGTATTCAACTCGAAAAAGGGCTTAGAAATAGGAATGCTCTAGTTTATTTATTAATTAATGGGGCAATACGATGCATTTTTGCAGATTCACGATGCTGAGCTGTGGCAACAACTGAGGTTGCACAGGCCACAGTTTTGGATATGCAATTTAACTTATGTTTATCTAAAGTTCACTTCATAATTATTCAAATAAACTATCTATTTTATTTTCAATTATTTAATAAAATATTGATCTAAATTTATAGTCTTAAAGTTCATGAACTATGAATAAAAACTAAAATAGGATCAAAAAAATATAAATTTTATTTCTCCACACAATCTCCACACAACATCAGCAATTCATAAACACTGCTATTTCAAAGTAGTAGCATCTAAAAACTCCCTCTGAAAAAACATGCAAACACGTCATCACCTAATAGGTTCAATACTTATTACAACTGTGCTTTTAATGGGCTGCTCAGAATCTGAAAATACTGAACAGTCCAAAGTAGAAATGCCGCCGGCTGTTGTCAGTACAATCACTGTATTACCTCAATCAATGAATTTAATTGAAAATCTTCCTGGCCGTGTTATAGCTTACCGTATTGCTGAAATTCGTCCGCAAGTGGGTGGAATTGTCGATAAAGTGCTTTTCAAACAAGGCTCTTATGTGCAAGCGGGTCAACCGCTTTTTAAATTAAATTCTGAAATTTTTCAGGCAGATGTAAAAAGCAATCAAGCGACATTAAACCGTGCACAGGCTGAGGTGAAACGTTTACTGGTGCTGTTAAAACGCTACACTGAATTAGTAAAAGTAAATGCGGTTAGTCAGCAGGAATACAACAATACGGAAGCAGATTATCAAAAAGCAAGAGCGGACGTGGCGCAAATGCAAGCCATGTTAAGCAGACAGCAGCTTAATCTTAAATATGCGACTGTTACAGCACCCATTTCTGGAACGATTGGTGAAATCCTTGTGACTGAAGGTGCATTGGTTAGTCAAGGCGATACCAATGCCATGGCGGTGATACAACAGATTAATAAAGTCTACGTCGATGTGAAGCAATCAATTAGTGATTATGAAAAACTACAGGAAGCTTTACAGCAAGGAGATATCTCAAATACTAAACATACGGTTGAAATCCTGAATAGTCAGGGTAAACCTTATCATGTTACAGGTGAAATCCTATTTTCGGATACTAAAGTTGATCCTGATACTGGTGATGTCACGATTCGGATTTTAGCCAATAATGAAAATCAAAAACTTTTGCCAGGCATGTATGTTCGAGTCAATATGAGCCGAGCTCAAGTTGAAAATGCGCTCCTAGTACCTGAACAAGCGATTCAACATGATATTAGCGGCAAAGCCAATGTTACGATTGTTAATCAAAAAGGTTTAGCGCAAAGCAAGCCTATTCAGCTTGGTCAGCATTATCAAAACAGTTATGTGGTGACACAAGGGTTGCAAGCAGGTGAAAAAGTCATTGTCGAAGGGGCTGATCGTATACAGCCTGAGCAAAAACTAAAAATTAAGCAGTGGCAACCTGCAAATGCTCAGGAAAAGGGAGGACAGCCATAATGTCTCAATTTTTCATTAGGCGTCCTATTTTTGCATGGGTGATTGCCTTATTTATTATCTTGTTAGGTGTGCTCAGCATACCTAAGCTGCCTATTGCACGATTCCCAAGTGTTGCGCCACCACAGATAAGTATTACGGCAATTTATCCAGGTGCTACGCCAAAAACATTGAATGATAGTGTTGTGACCTTGATTGAGCGGGAAATGTCAGGTGTCAAAAACTTACTGTATTACAGTTCAAGTTCAGATAGTTCTGGAACAGCAACAATCACCGCAACATTTAAGCCGGGTACAGATGTAGAACTTGCACAAGTTGATGTACAAAACAAAATTAAAGCTATTGAGTCGCGCTTACCCCAAACAGTTCGACAACAGGGGCTGATGGTCGACGCTGCATCGTCTGGTTTTTTAATGATGGTGGGCTTAAGTTCACCGAATGGCAAATATAGTGAAATTGATGTCAGTGACTACATGACTCGCTATGTGATTGAAGAATTAAAACGGGTTGAAGGTGTTGGTAAAGTCCAAAACTTTGGTGCTGAGAAAGCCATGCGGATTTGGGTCGATCCAGATCGTTTGGTCTCTTATGGCTTGAGTATTCAAGATGTGAATACAGCCATCCAAAACCAAAACTTGCCGATATCACCAGGCCGTATTGGTGATGTTCCTGCGTTGACGGGGCAACAAATTACTATTCCTTTAACCGCTCAAGGTCAATTAGAAACTGTAGAGCAATTCAAGAATATTAGTCTACGTGCTCAGCAAAATGGCGCCAATGTTCGATTGTCGGATGTCGCTCGTGTCGAAATTGGTGCGCAGATGTATAACTTTGCGATTTTAGAAAATGGTAAAGCCTCTACAGCTGTGGCGATACAAATGAGCCCTGGTGCCAATGCTGTTAAGACTGCAGAGGGAGTGAAAGCGAAAATTGAACAGTTAGGTTCAGCATTACCTGATGGTATGAAATTCTCTATACCTTACGACACTGCACCTTTTGTAAAAGTCTCGATTGAAAAAGTAATCATGACATTGCTTGAAGCTATGGCTTTAGTTTTTATTGTCATGTTCATCTTCTTACACAATGTTCGTTATACCTTGATTCCAGCGATTGTTGCACCGATTGCATTGCTTGGCACATTCTCAGTGATGCTGCTTGCTGGTTTTTCGATTAATGTGCTGACCATGTTCGGCATGGTGCTTGCGATCGGGATTATTGTCGATGATGCGATTGTGGTCATTGAAAATGTTGAACGTATTATGGCGACAGAAGGTTTATCTCCAGTTGAAGCCACGTCTAAAGCCATGAAGGAAATTACCAATCCGATTATTGGTATCACCTTAGTGTTAGCCGCTGTATTTTTACCGATGGCTTTGGCAGCAGGCTCGGTGGGGATTATCTATCGTCAGTTCACCATTACCATGTCGGTTTCAATTTTATTCTCAGCATTCCTTGCACTGACATTAACCCCAGCTTTATGTGCAACGATGTTAAAGCCGATTGATCAAGATCATCAGAAAAAAGGTGTTTTTGCTTGGTTTGATCGTAGTTTTGAGAAGCTGAACAATCGCTATGAACGCGGTTTATTTAAAGTGATTAAACATAAAACCATCGCAATGTTGTGTTTCTTAGGCATTGTTATTGTGCTGATTTTCAGTTTTAAACAAGTACCAACTGCGTTTATGCCTGAAGAAGATCAGGGGTGGTTTATGACCTCGATTCAGCTGCCTGCGGATGCAACACAAGAACGTACCCGTAAAGTCGTTGCTGAATTTCAAAATCACTTAGACCAAGAGACGGGTATTAAAGACAACATGGCTGTATTGGGCTTTGGCTTTAGTGGTTCTGGTCAAAATACAGCGATGTATTTTACCAATCTATTGCCATTTGAAGAGCGTACTATTACGGCACAAGAAGTCGTGAATAATGCCAATATGGCGATGGCTGAAAGTTCAGAAGGTCAGACCATGTCTGTGTTACCACCAGCCATTGATGAACTGGGGAATTCATCTGGTTTTTCATTGCGATTATTAGATCGTGGCAACATTGGTATGCCTGCTTTAAGAGAGGCGCAAGATCAGCTTTTAGCATTAGCAGCACAAAGTAAAATCGTGGCGGAGGTCTATCCTGAAGGATTACCTGATGGCAGTTCTGTAGAGCTTAAAATTGATCGAGACAAATTGCAGGCACTGGGTGTTAATTTTAGTGATGTCACCGATATTATTTCGACCTCGATGGGTTCAATGTATATCAATGACTTTCCAAATCAAGACCGTATGCAGCAAGTCATTGTTCAATTAGATGCAAAATCACGTATGAGTATTGAAGATATTCTTCAGATTAAGGTGAATAGCCAAAGCGGTAAATTGGTTTCCATGTCTGAAATTATTAGCCCAATTTGGCAACATTCACCGCAGCAATATAACCGTTACAATGGTCGCCCATCATTGAGTATTACTGGCAGTCCAGCAGCTGGTATGTCTTCAGGACAAGCCATGAGCGAAATGGAAAATCTGATTAAACAACTTCCGAAAGGCGTGGGCTATGAGTGGACGGGGATTTCTCTAGAAGAAAAACAGTCTGAATCACAAACCTTGTTTTTATTACTGTTGTCGATGTTAGTCGTCTTCCTTGTCTTGGCAGCGCTTTATGAAAGCTGGTCAATTCCATTATCCGTGATGCTGGTTGTACCTCTAGGGTTGATTGGCGCCTTTCTGGCAGTGATGTTGCGCGGCATGCCAAATGATATTTTCTTTAAGGTCGGCATGATCACGATTATTGGCCTATCCGCAAAGAATGCCATTTTGATTGTTGAGTTTGCAAAAGCATTAAGAGAGGAAGGGATGGGCTTAGTTGAGGCAACAGTTGCTGCAGCTAAATTGCGCTTACGTCCAATCTTAATGACGTCTCTGGCATTTACCTGTGGTGTAATTCCATTAGTCATTGCCAGTGGCGCCAGCTCTGAAACTCAAAAAGCGATTGGTACAGGCGTGTTTGGCGGCATGATCAGCGCAACAGTTTTGGCTGTTATTTTTGTACCGATTTTCTTTATTGTAGTCATGAGCATGGTAGAGAAATTCTCGAAACGCAAAGCTGCGCATTAACGCACTAAATCGGTGAGCTGAACATAATATATTTAAGCTCATCCCCAAATTTAATGATGAATCATGTGAGATTGAATATGACAATTCGAATCGAAACCCCTCGTTTAATCTTGAGAACATTTGAAGAACGAGATGCGTCAGGATTATTAGAATATTTATCAAAGCCAATCACCAATTGTTTTGCCTCCGATACGACAACAACGATTGAAGATGCACTGGCTAAAATTCACAAAAGGCAAAATGACAATGACTGTATTGCAGTATGCCTGAAAGATTCTGATCAACTCATTGGTGAGATTTTCTTTATCAAAGAAGAACCAGATACATATTCAATTGGCTGGAATTTTAATGAAAAATTTCATGGCAAAGGTTATGCCAACGAAAGTGCTTATACATTTATAGATTACTTATTTAATCAATTAGATACGAGACGAATCTATGCCTATGTCGAAGATTATAATACCGCTTCACAAAAACTTTGCGAGCGTTTAGGTTTTCGTAAAGAGGGACATTTTATAGAATTTATCTCATTTATTAAAAATCCAGATGGTTCACCAAAATATGAAAATACCATGCAATATGCAATCCTAAAGAAAGAGTGGGGTGTTAATAAAGTTTGATTTTTAAAAGAATTATGATGCTGGTTTGAGTATTTTTAACTTAAATACTCAAAATAGCTTGGGCCTTTAACTGTATTGTAAAACAGCTGCCGCCTAAGCTTTTGGATTTAGAATAATAAATATGACCTTGGTGTGCTTCAATAATTGCATCAATCACTGCCAAGCCTAATCCAGTACCGCCATCTAAACGGGATCTAGAGTCTTCCAGACGATAGAAAGGTTTGAACAAGTGTTCGATATGCGATTCATCAATACCCGGACCTTCATCTTCAAGCGTTAATACCCAATGTTCTGCTGTGGTCACGGTTGTAATATTGATTTGTCCGGCATTCGAATATCTTAAAAAATTAGAGAATAATGCAATAAAGACTTGTTCCATGCGCCGTATATCGACATGCACAGTGTCATCCGTCAAACGAATGAAAACATTTAGTTTTTTATCTTGAAACCGCTCATTAAACATCTGCAGACATTTTTCAATACTGTCTTTTAAATTCGTCTGCTCAAGTTCTAAACGTAATTGTTTATTTTCAATCAGTGTCAGTGTCCGTAAATCTTCCACAAGGTAAGATAAGCCTTCGACTTGGTTCAATAAACTTTGATGTAGAGCCTGATCAGCAATAAATACGCCATCGACAATACCTTGCAAACGGCCTTGTAATATTGTCACAGGTGTTCTTAGTTCATGCGCAATCGCAGCATTCCAAACGGTTGAATTCTTAACTGATACTTCAAGCTGGTTTGCCATGGCATTGAAGTTCTCTATGAGTGATTTTATTTCATGTGGAATATCATGATGTGGCTGTTTAATTCTGAGTGCTAAATTACCTTGCTGAATTTGCTGAATAACATCGGCTAAATCACTGATTGGCTGTGTATAGCGTTTTCCATATTTAAAGGCGAGGAGAGTAGAAAGAAAAAAGCCTGTTAATAAAACTAAAAATAGCCATATAAAGTCTACGGATGTGATGGAAAATTCATTTGAATTAACACTTTGGAAATCTAAAA
Source organism: Acinetobacter sp. CWB-B33 (assembly GCF_039655955.1). Taxonomy (NCBI): domain Bacteria; kingdom Pseudomonadati; phylum Pseudomonadota; class Gammaproteobacteria; order Moraxellales; family Moraxellaceae; genus Acinetobacter; species Acinetobacter sp. CWB-B33. Next base: position 1,211,042 of record NZ_JAGFEU010000001.1, on the reverse strand, counting down.
AGCCGATTTCGATTGCCCAGCTATAAACAAAATAGCCAATCATGAAAGATAACAGCGTAACGCCTAAATTGAGTAGGCTCATCATGATGATAAACTGAAAGTTAATTCCAACTGAGTTTTTTAAAAAATTAAATTTCATAGTTTTGATCTAAGCGATAACCCACGCCACGGACATTTATCAATAAGCCATTTACATCATTTTCTTCAAGTTTTTTTCTTAACTTACTGATATGGCTATCTACAGTGCGATCTAAAGCATCACTTTCAGGCATACAGTTTTGGATCAATTCATTGCGAGTAAAGACTTTGTTCGGTGTTTTTGCCATTAAAGCCAGTATTTTGTACTCAGTTAATGTAAGGTTGATCAGCTGATTTTTTTGACCATTTGAAATGTAAACTTGATGGTGATCAGGGGTAATTTTAATATTTTTATAATGAATAACATGATGAATTTCAGTGTGTTGGATTGCACTTCGTCTAAGTACAGCTTGTATTCGTGCAATCACTTCATTAGGGTTAAATGGTTTAATAATAAAGTCATCAGCACCCATTTTTAGCCCCATAATCTTATTCACTTGATCATCCAATGCAGTCAGCATAATCACAGGTAAATTACTTGTTTGACGGATGATTTGTAGAATTTCCCAGCCATTTAGTTTGGGTAATTTAATATCAAGGAGAATCAGGTCGATGGAGTAGGTTTTCAGGCATTCTAAAGCTTGCTGTCCATCCAATGCACGGATGACCTGCATGTTTTCATTTTTTATGTATTTTTCAAGAATGTCACCAATATCATAATCATCTTCAACAACAAGAATGACGCTGTTTTCGAAGCTGTGCTGTAGATTTGGAAACATATGTTTTATCTTAGATGAAGCTAGCCATGCATTTTAACATTTAATTGTGTAATAGATATGATTAGACGAGTAGTAATTTAGGTGTGATATAGAATAAAATTCATCATATATCAGTATTAATGAACCAAATAGCAAATGTTATCTATTTAACATAATATACATTATACGAAATGCAATGATTAAGATAATCAATAGTTCGACGATGAGCTGGATCATTACTGAATATATGTTCTAGTAGAAATCATAAATTAAAAATCTCTCTAATAGCTGGGAGATTTTTAATTTATATCCTGCACAACTAAGATTTCTGTAGCTCATTTATAATAGACAGCTGATGCTGAGACAGCCATGCAGTTCTGCGTTCAAACAACAAAGGCGCAGCCGTATTAACGCCATCGATTAGCGCCTGTAAGTCTGCATTTTTCAAACGGCCATGTTCTGCAACCACTTCACCATTGACCATGGTCATCAGCACATCACTACCTTGCACAGCATGCACCAGATTTGTATGTAAATTAAACAATGCCCCCTGGTCAATCAGCGGCGTCATTCGTGGCGTTGCTGTATTAACCACGATTAAATCTGCCAGCTTTCCAGCTTCAATAGAACCAATCTGATCTTGCATTCCTAGCGCTTTGGCACCCAGTTTGGTTGCCATTTGACACACCGACCATGAATCCAGCGCTGCTGCATCTAAACTGGAAAATTTAGCCAATAGTGATGCTGTTTTCATTTCTTCAAACATATCTAAATTATTATTTTCTTTTTCACCATCTGTACCTAAACCAACTGCAATCCCTTTTGCCAGCATTTCTGCAATAGGTGCTGCACCCGAAGCCAGCTTCATATTAGAAATTGGGTTATGCGCAACCCCAACTTGATACTGTTTTAAAATATCAATTTCTGCGGAATTGGCCCAAACACAATGCGCAAGCAACGCTTTAGGCACATCAAACATGCCTAAACGTTCAAGGGTCTGAATTGGTCTTTGTCCATAACGTCGTAAGTTTTCTTCTACATCAAATTTACTTTCGTTACTGTGCGTATGAAAACCTGTTTGATAGTGATTGCACAGTTGTTGAATGCGAGCTAATGCTTTTTCTTCTGCATAGAAAAGATGTTCTAAGCCAACCCAAACATTAATTCGTCCATTGGCTTGTTGATGCCACTTTTGAATTAAAGCTTCATTACTATTGAGTGTTTCAAAATAATCATGATCTGGATGTTCTGCGACATAAGGAACCAATACCGCACGTATACCTAACTGTTCTGCGGCTTCGGCGCTGCCATCCATATAGCGCCACATATCCACCAATGTTGTGGTGCCAGATAATAATGCTTCCGCATAACATAAATAAGACGCAATTTTGGCATCATGCGCTGTCAGTACCCGATGCATAGGATCAATAAATTGCTGTAGCCAATCCCAAACAGGAAGCCCTTCTGCTGTACCGCGCAGCAAGCCTGAATGGCAATGCGTATTGATTAATCCTGGCATGATCAAACTATGCTCATAATGCTGAATCTCATGTGCTGGGTACTGCTTTTGAATTTCTTCACATGTTCCCACCTGTAGGATCTTTGCGCCATCTATCACCACTGCGCCATTATGAATGCAACGCTGCATATCATCCATGGTCAGTACATAATCTGCTGAAATAATTTTCATCTTATGATTTCCAAGAAAAACTTATGAAAAGTAACTTTGAAATAAAGTATTCCCAATGCACTAAGCCGAAATAGGCTTAGCACCGGAGAAGGTTTAAATATTTAGTAAGGGTTTTTTAAGGCGTGAAAGTTTTGCCTAATGATGCGGGCAGATTCATTTTTAGCAGCTTTTTATCACGTGAAATAATGACCAGCACCACAATGGTTGCGACATAAGGCAAAGCTGAAAGCGCTTCATTCGGCACATTAATGCCTAGCGCCTGCGCATGGAATTGCAAAATAGTGACACCGCCAAACAGATATGCTCCAAGCATTAAACGGGTCGGTTTCCATGCAGCAAAGACCACAAGAGCAATCGCAATCCAGCCTCGTCCTGCCACCATGTTCTCAATCCACATGGGTGTATAAACTGTGGATAAAAATGCGCCGCCAATGCCCGCCATCAGCCCGCCAAAAAGCACCGCGCCATAGCGAATGGCCAAAACGTTGTAGCCCATGGCATGCGCGCTTTCCGGCGACTCCCCCACTGCTTTCAGCAATAGGCCAAGACGTGTTTTAGCAAGCACCCACCAAACAATCAAAAAAGCTAAAATAGACAGATACACCACATAGTTTTGCTGAAACAAAATAGGCCCAATCAATGGAATATCAGACAGCAGTGGAATATCTAAATTTTGCAGTCCGGGCAACGCTGTACTGACATAGTTCTGCCCAATAAAAGCTGAAATGCCAATACCGAAAATGGTCAATGCCAAACCGCAAGCAGACTGATTGGTACTCATGGATAAGGTAAAAAATGCAAAAATCAGCGCCATCAATAAACCCGCTGCACCGCCAACCAGCAAAGCACTGAAGATACTGGCGTCATATGTCGCAGCAAAAGCAAAACCAGCGATGGCGCCCACCAGCATCATGCCTTCTACCCCAAGGTTGATGACCCCTGTACGCTCTGCAACCAGCTCACCTAGACCTGCAAAAATTAAAGGTGTTGCTGCTGCAATTGTTCCCGCTAGAATTGCTGTAATTTCAATACTCATGTTATTTCTCCTGACTCATCGTTGGCCGCTTTAAGCCAAGTTTTCATGGGGTGCTGCAGGAATCACTTTGATTTTCTTTTTGGCAAAACGGTAGCGTTTTTCAATCAAGGCATCAGAAGCCAGTAAAAAGAACAGCAGCAAGCCTTGGAAAATCCCTGTAATCGCGACTGGCAGCTGCATTTGCATTTGCGCCATTTCACCGCCAAGATAAATTAAAGCCATTAAAAAGCCTGAAAGAACAATACCCAATGGATTTAAACGGCCCAAGTACGCCACAATGATGGCGGCATAGCCATAATCCGGAGAGATGTTTGGGTTGAGCTGGCCAATAGGCCCAGCCACTTCACAAATACCTGCAATACCTGCCATCAGACCTGAAATACCCAGACTTAGCCAGACAGCTTTAGCAGATGAAAAGCCTGCATATTTGGCAGACAGCGGCGCTTGACCGCTTACTTCCAGCTTAAATGCAGTCATGCTTTTACGGATAAAAAACCAAAGTAGCGCAACTGCAGCGATGGTGATAAAAATGGATGCATTGACCCGTGTTCCTTCAATAATTAAAGGCAAAGTTGAACTTTCACCGAACATCACAGACTGCGGAAAATTCATGCCGTCTGGATCACGCCATGGGCCATTGACCAAGTACAGTAAAAGAAACACAGCTACATAATTCATCATCAGCGTAGTCAGGGTTTCTTCCGCATTAAAATGGGTCTTCAGCAATGCTGGAATAAGCCCCCACAATGCGCCGCCAATTGCGCCCATCATCAACATCAGCGGTAAAATCCACCAGCCGATTTGATTGTGAAATAAAATAGCGATACCGCCGCCAAATACAGCGCCCATCGTGAGCTGGCCTTCCGCGCCAATATTGAATAATTTGGCGCGAAAACCCACAGCCAGCCCTAAAGCAATGAGAATTAATGGACTCGCTTTAATTGCTAGTTCACTCAAGCTATAAGCTGTAGTCAGTGGTTCAATAAAGAAAATATACAAGGCTTGAGTAGGGCTCACACCTAAAGCTAAAAAGAGCAGACCTCCCACAATGAGCATGGCCGTCAATGCAATGACGGGAGAAAGCCACTTCATGAGCTGAGAAGGATATTCTCTCGGTTCTAATAAATGCATCATGTCACCTTAATTCATTGCTTCTCTATGCATGCGCATGGGAGTGTTGGGTTTCTGAGTTTGCTGCCGCAACATCTTGAATGCCAGACATCAGCAGGCCAATTTGTTCAGCATCGGTGTCTTGGGTCAGCATGGGTTCAGACAGCTTTCCTGCAGCCAGTACACAAATTTTGTCACTAATTTCAAACAGTTCTTCAAGCTCTTCTGAGATGACTAAAATGGCTACGCCCTGCCGCGATAAATCAATCAAGGTCTGGCGGATAAACATCGATGCGCCGACATCTACTCCCCAAGTGGGCTGTGAAATAATCAGCACTTTCGGCTGCTGCAGAATTTCTCGGCCTACGATAAACTTTTGTAAATTTCCGCCTGAGAGTGAGCGCGCTTCTGCATGTGGGCCTGCGGCTTTAACACCAAATTTTTCAATGCATTGGGCTGCAAACGCTTTGGTTTTTTCAAAATTGATTAAGCCAAACTTGGTTAAGCCCTGACGGAAAGCAGTCAGCAGTGCATTCTGAGATAAGGTCATATTCGGCACTGCCCCGCGGCCTAAGCGTTCTTCAGGTACAAAGCCCAATCCTAAATCTCGCCTTTCACCGGCAGTATTTTTAGAAATATCCTGCCCATTCAAAATAATATGGCCTTGCTTTGTCTGATTTTCCCCAGACAGCAATGCCAGCAATTCTGCTTGGCCATTCCCTGAGATCCCAGCAATACCCATAATTTCACCTGAATATATATTCAGATTGATATTGTCTAAGTCCACGCCAAAAGGATCGTCAGACACGTAGCTGATGTGGCTAATTTCAAAATTCTTTTGCGCTTCGCCTGCATAAGCTTCATGGTGGTATATTGGCAGCTCACGGCCAATCATTAAGCGCGCTAAATCACTGGTGCTATTTTCACTAGGCAATACATAACCTGTAACTTTGCCGTTGCGTAAAATAGTCGCTACATCACACAAAGCTTTAATTTCATGCAGCTTATGACTGATATATAAAATAGAAACGCCTTGCGATGCCAGCAGTTTCAGGGTCTTAAATAATTGCTTAACCGCTTGCGGCGTCAGTACCGAAGTCGGTTCATCTAAAATCAGCAGACTTGGGTTTTGCAATAAACAGCGGATAATTTCTACACGCTGCCGCTCACCGACGGACAGCGAATGCACTTCTCGGCGCGGATCGACGGTCAAGCCATATTGTTCTGAAACTTGAATAATTTTTTCATGCAGCGCTTTAATGTCTATTTTTTCATCTAGCCCAAGCAAAATATTTTCAGCGACGGTCAGCGTTTCAAATAAAGAAAAATGCTGATACACCATGCCTATGCCCAATTTACGCGCCGCTGCAGGACTATCGATAACGACTTCTTTACCATTCCATAGTATTTGCCCTGTATCGGCTTTAGCAGCGCCATAAATGATTTTCATCAAAGTACTTTTGCCTGCGCCATTTTCACCTAAAATGGCGTGAATCTGCCCTGCCTGCACTTTTAGATTGATATTCTCATTGGCTCTAAGTGAATTGTAGCTCTTACTGATATTCAGCAATTCAAGCCGCGGAATCAGATGCAGACCCTCTTTTTGCGAAGCCGCATAATCAAGCTCTGGTGTCGCATGTTGTACATTCATAACATTGGCTCTGTACGCAAGTTTGATCATTTTCAAATCATTCCTGCACAGTCTCTACTGTGCAGAAACAGTAAATTGAGATAGAAAATTACTTCGGCAAAGCGCCATCAACCCCTTTTACGTAATAATTCATTTTCCCTAAGGTCGCGTCATTCAGCACTACGCCTTTGGCTGCCGCAACAGAACCATCCTGTTTGTAAATAGGCCCTGTAAATGGATGCAAAGTGCCTTTAAGAATTGCACTTTGTGCAGCTAAAGCTTTGGCTTTCGCAGGTGCAGGAACGGATGGTCCAAAATTTTCAATCGCGACTGCGCCCTGTTTTACGCCATACCAAATTGCGCTTGGCTTCCATGTTTTATTTGCCGCTTGCTGCAGTGCTGGGGTATAGACTTTTTCCCAATGTAAAACTGAAGCAGCAAGATGCGCTTTAGGCCCAAATTTAGCCATGTTTGAGTCCCAGCCAAAGGCATAAATGCCTTTCTGTTCCGCTGCTTGTACCACTGCTGGAGAATCGGTATTTTGCATAAGAACATCTGCACCTTGAGCAATCAAGGCTAATGCAGCATCGCGTTCTTTACCCGGGTTAAACCAAGAATTGACCCAAATCACTTTGGTTTTAATTTTAGGATTTACACTTTGCGCACCTAAGGTGTAAGCATTAATGTTTCGCACCACTTCAGGAATTGGGAACGATGCCACCACACCCAGTGTATTGGATTTGGTTTTCTGACCTGCCACCACACCTAATAAATAAGCGCCTTCATAGGTACGCACATCATAAACACCTAAATTTTTACCCTGCTTATAACCGGTAGCATGCATAAAAACAGTGTTTGGAAATTGCTTAGACACTTTTTCGATTTGGTTCATATAGCCAAAAGACGTTGCAAAAATAACTTTGTTGCCCTGCTGCGCCAAATTGCGGATAACACGTTCTGCATCGGCAGTTTCTGGCACATTTTCAATAAAAGTCGTTTTGTATTTTCCAGCTAAAGCCTTTTCCGCTTTAATACGGCCTTGATCATGTGAATAAGTCCAGCCATGGTCACTGGTCGGGCCAATATATACAAATGCTGCTTTATCTTGTGCATAAATTTGACTCATTGCCAAACTGCCAAGGGTTAAACCAGTCAAAAGCTGTAAAGTGCGCTTTTTGAGATTAAAACTTTTTTTTGCAGGATTTGATTTAAAGGTCTTTAGCATTTTAATTCCCCATAGGAAGTTGATTTTAAATTTCCGCTGATTTTTTATTTCATTTGGAAATTTAGCGATGCAGCACTTAGGCTCTTTCTAATAATTTGCAAATTCTGTTCCAACTCTTCAAAAAAATTTGAACAATCCAGTTATTTTTATATTCTTATTTTTAGAATGCCTTCTCCTGTTTTTTATGTATTTAAAAAACAATATATTAAGCTTCATAAATAAAGTATTTCTTATGTGCTTAGCTTCTAATATTCACCTATAAACATTTGGGTTTGTATATGATTAGACAGTAATGAAAGAAAAAAAATATTTATTTCACATATTGATTCCGTATTATTTTTATGCATCTTTTTAATACAAAGATAGATTTAATCTTGCACCATTTTTAATCATTAAATTTTATGTGTGTAGAGAAAAATAAGCGCTAAATTAGGTAATAAAATAATAATGAGGTGTGCTAATTATGCTTGAACTAAGAAAATTTTAATAACTACTTATCTATCGATTTATTTAAAAAATTTATTATTCTAGAGTTACTGCACACTATAAATTGCACATTATTTTTATATAAAAAAGACCGTTGAAATAGTTCAACGGCTTTGCCAAAAATGCAGCTGCATGGCGATGGTTTCGGCATCGATTTCTGCAACTGGGCCAATCAAATCAATTTTCTTCTGCCCGTGTGCAAAGACATATGCGGCAGATACGCTCATGGTTGGATTTTCACTATGATTGCCAGTACATTCCAGCAAACGGTTTTCAGTCATGCCGAAAACTACACGGCCAATATTGGCCCAGTAAATTGTTCCAGCACACATGCAGCAAGGCTCTACCGCTGTATATAAAGTACATTGCCAAAGAAATTCTGCAGTGTAATTACAGGCTGCGTTACGAGCCAAAGTTGACTCTGCATGATTGACGGTATCTATATTGCATTGAGTCATTAAAACTGTTTCATGATTTGGCCCAATTAACACAGCGCCAAATGGATGATTGCCTAAGGCAACAGCACGTTCAGCCACTGTATTAGAAAGCCTTAAAAATTTTAAAATTTGTTCCTGAGTTGGACTTTTCATTTTCTTTACCAGCTAATTTAAACGTATGGAAATGGAATATCTCTAAATAAATGCACCTCAAAGCAGAGGTGCATACTAAATCTAAAATAATGAATTTAAACAATATATCGCTTGCTTAAGCCCCACTCTGCCAGTATGCGGCGGTATGTAGTCGATGAACGGTCTGCTTCAAAATGTGCCTCCATCGTGACATCTAAAGGCAATTCTTCTGGTTTTTGACTTTCGACCATGTCTTGATCTTCTGCAAAAATTTGCGCATTAAAATCATAGACCGCCTGTAAATCACCAGTGGTATCAAAGTTTCGAGTTAAAGGGACAAATAAGCGGGTTTTGTTATGCGATACAGGACAGCAGGAATTTAGGATTTTCAGCACACCTTCATTTGGAAATTCAACTTTTAAAATCGCAGAAAACGGCGGATAAACGTCAAAAACACGTTTCCACAAAAAACCTTCTGGCGCTAAATGCTGCAGCCCATGCGGGTAATTGCTCACACTGCTGACATATTCCGTATGCAATCCATACTCTGTACGGACCGTAGAATATTTAGGCACGGCCTGATTGTCTGAGTCTGCAAAAGAACTGTTATGCACAAAAGCAAAATGCGCGACATCAATAAACCCTTCCAGCTGGCGGCCGCTTGAACCGCCAATATCGACATAAGGTGGTAAAATCGCTTGATGCTCAGGATGATCCCAGGTATCTAAATCTGGGAAATTGCCTTGACTTTCATCACGGCTAAATAAACTAGTCCAAACCAATCCATATTTCTGTACAACTGGAAATTTAGTCAATTTAAAACGTTCAGAAATATTGGTCAGTTCAGGCTGTGCAGGAATTTTGGTGCATTTGCCTTCGGTGTTGTAATGCAGGCCATGATATGGGCAAACAATTTCTTCTCCCTCCACCCAGCCTTTAGTTAACGGCACCCCGCGGTGCGGGCAAATATCGCGTACCAACTGAATAGCGCCGCTTTGCGTTTTATACAGCGCCATTTTTACATCTAAAAGCTGTACTTGCTGCGGTTCTATACTTACATCTTCAATACGGGCAACAGGATACCAGTGCTGTGCAAGTATCTCCCAATCTTTAGGATCAAACCCACTGCAATGCGGCTGACTAAATAAATTGAGAACAGGAATTGCATTCATACTCGGCTCACAGAACTTATCAATAATTTTAAAATCGGTCGCAGTACGTTGCGGCCATGTATTGGCGCTGCGTCACGGCTTATTTTTAAATTACGAATTTCGATAAATTCTGTCTATTAGAATGTTTTGCAAATATCGTTCTAAAAATTAGAACACTAATAATGAAATTTAGTCAGTATTTCCAGCAGCATAGCGTCAGCACTAGGTTTCAAATGAAGTTCTATTACTCTTGTTTGCATCCCTTTGGCATGAAAATCGCTTAACTAATACAAATTCACCGGATGATATGTTTGATTCATGATTTTCATTTCTTAGAAATAAGCCAATGAAAAACAAGAAACTGGACTGAAAAACAATTTATGAATATTACATTTTCCAGATTTTCTGACTATTTTACTGCTGTTGCCAAAACAGGCAGCCTGCGTAAAGCCGCAGATCAGCTGTATATTTCAGTTTCTGCAGTACACCGCCAAATTGCTTTGGCTGAAGAAGAATTTGGCATAGACCTGTTTGAACGCCTGCCCAATGGCTTAAAGCTGACTTTAGCTGGTGAAATGCTCTATGCAGACCTTATTAAATGGCAAAAAGAATTTCAGCAAACCCGCAACCGTTTTGATGAGATTCAAGGGCTTTCACGCGGCACCATTGACTGCGGCATGATCTCCGCTTTGAGCGATGGTTTTGTTTTAAATTCAATACAGTACATGTATGACAACTACCCGTGGATTAACTTTAATTTTCACGTTCAAGACAGTGAAACTGTATCCAATTTAATTATGGATGCTGAAATTGATTTTGGAATTTTGCTTAATCCTAAAGGCCATCATCAGCTGGATGTGCTTTCTTTTGTAGAAATTCCAGTCGGTTTTGTTTTACCTAAAGAACACCCTTTGGCTCAGATGGATAAAATATATTTGTCTGATACGCTGAGCTATAAACACCTCATTCCGGGTGCACCATTAATTATCCATGATTATGCGCAAACCCTGTATAAGCACCATAAGTTTACACCGCAGTACCATCTTGGATGTAATGACATTCGAATGATGATGTCCCTCATTCAAAAAAACCTTGGTCTCGGCTTACTGTCTTATATTGACGCCTATCCTTATCTAGCCAAGGAACAAGTGGTGTTTAAACCGATACGTGAAAAAGGCCTGTATCCGCTCACTTTGGCCCTATGCGTTGCACCAAAAAGGCAAATTTCACGGGTGTCTCAAATCATGATTAAGCACATGATTGAACAGATGGAGCAGTTAAAATTGGAAATTTCTCAGTTTCATCAATAAATTATTCTTAAATATAAATGCTTGTAGTTTTTAGTGTGCATCTTCCAAAATTTTTCCCTTTGAATGTACATAGCATTAATAGTGCTGCCATCTTAGTTCAATTACGTCGCTTTAAATTTCCTTTTGATTAACTGGATTATTGCTTTAAAAGTATTGTGAATTTTTCTGGTTCAATAATTCAGTATTGATCTACTTTTGGTATGCAACTTGCTAAACCAGCGGGTAACTCAATAAAATCAATGAATCAGGTTTATTATGTCGACCATTTGGTTAAAAAATCCTTTATCAATTTATACAGCAAATGACTCAGATGCCCGCGGCGGTATTGTTATATCAGATGGAAAAATTGTCGAGCTGGTTGCTTTGGGCCAGCAGCCTAAAATAACCTTCGATGAAACTTTTGACGCAAAAAACTATGTTGTCTTACCCGGTTTAATTAATAGTCATCATCATTTTTATCAGACATTGACGCGTGCTTGGGCACCTGTAGTCAATGTGCCCTTATTTCCATGGTTAAAAACCCTATATCCTGTTTGGGCAAAGCTGACACCTGAACAGCTGCATGCAGCAACACAAGTTGCTTTGTCTGAACTGATGCTATCTGGCTGCACATTTGCCGCAGATCATCATTATTTATTTCCGCAGCAGCTAACTGATGCAATTGATATTCAAGTTCAGGCTTCTAAGCAATTAGGCATGCGCGTGATGCTGACGCGCGGCTCTATGAGCTTAGGTGAAGATGCTGGCGGCCTACCGCCACAGCATACTGTGCAAGACATAGACAGTATTTTGCAAGATTCAGAGCGCCTGATTCAGACATATCATGATGCTTCTTCCGAGGCTATGGTCAATATTGCCCTTGCACCCTGTTCACCATTTTCGGTCACACAGGAAATTATGCGCGAAAGTGCAAAAATGGCGGAAAAATACAATGTCCGTTTGCATACTCATTTGGCTGAAACCTTAGATGAAGAAGACTTTTGCCTAGAAAAATTTGGCATGCGCACTGTGGACTATTTGGAAAGTGTGGGTTGGTTAAATTCACGTACATGGCTGGCGCATGGCATTCACTTTAATGCTGAAGAAATTCAGCGCTTAGGACAAGCTCAAGTCGGCATTTGCCATTGTCCGCACTCCAATATGCGTCTTGCATCGGGTATTTGCCCAACTATGGATTTACTAGATGCTGGTGCAATCATTGGTTTGGGGGTAGATGGTTCCGCTTCTGGCGATGCGTCCAATTTAATTTTAGAAGCGCGCCAAGCTATGTACCTGCAGCGCCTCAAATACGGTGCAGAAAAAATCACCCCAGAATTAGCGCTGAACTGGGCAACGCATGGTTCCGCCAAAATTTTAGGCCGTGGCGCAAGTCTTGGTCAAATTGCAGAAAACTATCAAGCGGATTTGGCGCTGTATAAGCTGGACGATATCCGTTTTTCTGGCAGCCATGATCCGCTGGCGGCGCTTTTACTCTGCGGTGCAGACCGAGCTGAACACGTCATGGTTAGCGGCAAATGGACAGTTAAGTATGGAGAAATTCAAACTCTAGATTTGGAAAAGCTGCAGGCAGACCACCGTCAGGCAGCAAAGTACTTATTGCAGGCCTAAAGCAGACATAACTGAGCACTAAAAATCCCGCTCTATATTCAGCGGGATTTTTATTTTGTTTTTGAATTACTACTTATGTTTAATACCATAGATTTTAAGCGGTTACATACTTATGCAACCGCCTCAAACTCATTAATCTAAAGGGTTGCCAACAATATTACTGATAATTCCGCGCATAATGTGCGGGCCTTGTTCCTTACGCAGGTCTTCATACCATTCTTTGGTCACTGCCTCATCTTTCATATGGGTAACATCACAGCGCTTACGCGCGCGCAGTACCAATTCATTCGCGCGTTCATTGCGTTTATTTTGATAGCGCTTTAATGAATCTTCTAGGCCTAATGTATTAATTTGCAAAGCACGGGCTAAATAGATCGCATCTTCCATGGCCTGACAGCCACCTTGGCCAATATCAGGAGTCGTGCTATGTGCAGCATCGCCCATAATCACTACACGGCCTTTGTAGAACTGGGTAAAAGGCTCAATATCATGAATTTCTACACGGTTTGTTTTTTGCTCATCAATAGCTTCAATCAAGTTTTGGACAGGCTTACACCACCCTTTAAAGTATTCTTTAAATAAGGCTTTGTACTGTGTACGGTCGTTGTCTAAACCTGCAGGCAATGGCACATCAAAGAAATAGTAAAAACGGTGATCGGCAACTGGCATAAGTGATACGCGCTTGCCTTCCCCCACAAAAGTGGTCCACTGGTCTGCTTGTGCAAGCTCTTCCGAAATATCGACTAAACCGTTCCAATTTACATAACCCGCATAGCGCCGCTCGACTTGCTCACCCAAAATATATTGGCGTGTCAGTGAGTGCGTACCATCCGCGCCAATCAAAAGATCCGCTTTAATTTCCGTGCCATCTGCGCATTTTGCAAATACGTGCTCATTATGTTCTTCCAGCGCAATCATTTTTTTGCCTAAATGAATATTTTCACGGCCAAATTCATCCATCAGCATATTTTGCAAGTCTGAGCGGGATACTGGATATGGGCGCTGCCCCACTTCTTCAATTAAAGGCATTAAACTGAACTGCGTCATTTTATCGCCAGTCAGGCCATCAATATAAGCCAAATTGTTCATTTGGCCGCCAAGCTTAGCCACTTGATCCGTTAATCCTAGATAATTTAAGCATTTAACGCCATTTGACCATAAAGAAATTGCTGCACCGACAGGTAATATTTTTTCAGTTTGCTCATAGATGGTGACGGTATGTCCGAATTTTTTGAGTGCAATCCCTGTGGTCAAACCGCCCATACCTGCACCAATAATTGCAATTTCCATCTATTCCTCCGTTGTATATTACTTAATGCTTTCTCCTAAAATGCTAAAAACGTGCCATTTATTTAACGAACGATACATTTTTTATAAAAGTTGGCACACGGTGTGCATAAACAGGTAGCTAAGATATTGTTTTTACGAACGCTGTTAAAAAATAAGCGTAGATATCTGCACATACAATGATGTAAACAGAAATATGAATGGTAAATAATTATGGCAACATTACTTGCACCAGATTTTGAAATTCCTGCACATTTACAGCAATATACCAATTTGGCAGATACCCGAATTGGTGCAAAAGTACTTGAATGTTCAGATGATTTTTTTGCTGAAGCCAGCCGTATGCTGCAATTTGATGCGCCAATTTTTGTAGAAGATAAATTTGATGATCATGGTAAATGGATGGACGGCTGGGAAACTCGCCGTAAGCGCCATACTGGACATGATTGGGCCATTTTAAAGCTAGGCGTTGCTGGAAAAATTAAAGCATTTGATATTGATACCACATTCTTTACAGGCAATTACCCTGCTTCTGCCTCAGTAGAAGCATGCTATGCACCAAATGGTGACACCGACAATGCACTATGGCTAAGCATTCTAGACAATTCCGTTTTAGGTCCAAGTCAGCATCACATTTTTAATGTTAAAAGTGACGAGGTATATACTCATATCTGCCTTAATATTTTCCCAGATGGCGGCGTGGCTCGATTTAAAGTCTATGGCGAAGTCCAAATTCAGATTCAAGACAGTCGGCAGACCATAGATTTACTTGCACTTGAAAATGGCGGTCGTGTCATTGCTTATAGTGATGCTCATTTTGGTCATCCTCGCAACTTAATTAACCCTGGCCGCGGCATTAATATGGGGGATGGCTGGGAAACCAAACGTCGTCGTGCACCTGGTTTTGACTGGTGTATTTTGGCGCTTGGGCAAAGCGGTTCTATTGAAAAAATTGAAATAGACACAGCACATTTTAAAGGCAACTATCCTGCGCAAGTCTCTATCCAAGCAACATATATTGAAAATGCAACTGATCCCCAGCTAATTCCGCAAAGTATGTTCTGGCCTTTCCTGCTAGAAGCGCAAGATATGCAGATGGATCACATTCATGACTATGTCAGCGAAATTTTAAAGCATCAAAAAATCTCTCATATTCGCGTGAACATGATTCCAGATGGCGGAATTAGCCGTGTTCGTCTCTGGGGGAAAATTTCTGGATAAGCCATGACTCAAGACATTCAGCAGATACGCATTCAGCCACTTACGGCAGAAGCTTTTGCACCTTTTGGCGAAGTTATCGCATGTGAAGGCAACAATTTTTTTCACATTAATGATGCGCATACAGAACGTTACCATGCTCTAAGCACGGCAGAGGCACAGGATGCTGCTGTAGGAATCAGTATTTTCCGCAATATTAAGAAGACAGTCGTACCTTGCAGCATTCAAATGCTTGAACGTCACCCATTGGGTTCTCAAGCGTTCATTCCTATGCAGGGACAGTCTTTTTTGGTGGTGGTTGCGCCCAATTTAAATGCCGAGCAGCCTGATCTGGATCGGATTCATGTATTTATCAGTAATGGTCAACAAGGTGTCAATTACCTTGCAGGCACTTGGCATCATCCCTTACTTACGCTAGAAGCGCCAAGTGATTTTGCCGTGATTGATCGGATTGGCACTGGTAATAACTGTGATGTTTACAGCTTTACTGAAAAAGTGATAGTTCAGCCATAACTTATCGACACGGCATAAGGCTTGATATTTCAGGCCTTATGCGCGTTTCAAAAATAATGTGTAAAAGCAGTGTTCAGCTCACACGAACACGTGAGGTTGCATTTAATCGCTGTTATGTGAAATTAAGTTAAATAGAATATTATGTAAATTCCCTACTCACATGCTGTTTGCAATGTGCAACAACTACCTAATTATAAGAACGAACTCAGGTTATAATGATGGCCTCCCAAAATATGATTGATCTATTATGAACCCCTCCAATGACCCTTTACACGGCAAAAAACTTGCTGACATTTTGGATGAATTATTGGATTACTATGGTGGCTTTGAAGGATTAAGTCGTAAAATTGAAATTAGATGTTTTTGTATAGATCCAAGTGTTAAATCATCATTGCGATTCTTGCGTACCACTCCATGGGCACGTGAAAAAGTAGAAAGCTTATATTTGTATGTCTTACGCCAAAAGGCCAAACAGAAATCGTAGATGCTATTCAAAAAATGAAAAATCATATAAAAAGCCAGCCGTGATGGCTGGTTTTTTATATGCTACTTGTAGTCAATTAATGCGGCTGTTTCAATGTTTGCACAGCAGGCGTTTTAACACGTCCAAAGTTTAAGTGATTAAATACGATGTTCAATAAAATTGCCATCACACATGTAGAGCTGATGCCTGAATGGAACAAGGTTTGCACCCATTTCGGAAAGTTTGCATAGAACGAATGGTCAATGATTGGAATCATGCCTGCCGCAACTGCAGTCGCAACAATGATCAGATTTTTTTGCTCGTTGTAATCAATTTTAGCCAAAGTCCGAATACCGCTGGCAGCCACTGTACCAAATAGCACCAATCCAGCACCGCCCAATACAGGCACTGGAATTGCCGCGACTAAACGTCCCATAATTGGCAATAAGCCGAGTACAACAAGAATCATGCCGCCTGCGGCAACGACAAAGCGGCTTTTGACTCCGGTAATCGCAACAAGACCTACATTTTGCGCAAATGCGCTTTGCATGAATGATCCAAAAATTGGCGCAACAGCACTTGAAAGCATATCTGCGCGCATGCCATCGGTGATGCGGTCTGAATCGACTTTAGTACCGACAATCTCGCCAATCGCAATCACATCGGCGGTCGTTTCAGTCATAATCACCAAAGTGACAATCAACATGGCCAAGATTGCACTGACTTCAAACGTTGGCATACCAAATGCAAAGAAGCTTGGGAATTGGATCCATTGACCATTGGCTACTTTAGAGAAATCTCCAAAACCAAATAAATAAGCCATGACCGTTCCAATCACGATCGCCAAAAGAATAGAGAGTCTGCGGACTGTCGCATTTCTACTTAGATTCAAGGCAATCACAATGGCTAAGGTCGCCAGCGCTAAACAGATGTTTTCTGCACTGCCCCAGTCAGGCGCTTTACTGTTGCCGCCCATCATCCAGCGGACAGCTACAGGCAACAGCGACAAACCAATGACGGTAATAACACAGCCCGTCACAATAGGCGGAAAGAAACGGATAATTTTAGAAAAATATGGCGCCAAGAAAAAACCAATTAAAGATGCAACAATCACCGCGCCATAAACTGCCTGTAATCCGCCGCCCGACGTCACAATCGCAATCATTGTCGCAACGCCTGCAAAGGATACGCCTTGTACTAAAGGCAGCTTTGCGCCGACATATTTAACGCCTATCGTTTGCAAAATTGTCGCTAAACCTCCAACAAATAACGCAGCCGCAATCAGTAAGCCAATTTCTGCTGGAGATAAACCCGCCGCAGTCCCGACAATGAGCGGCGGCGCAATGATGCCGCCATACATGGTTAATACATGCTGCAAACCATACGCTAAGCTTTTACCAGCGCCTAAATATTCATGTTCTGGTGATACTGCATTTTTTTGATCAGTCATTTTTCGATTTCCCCTGAATTTTTAAAATTAATTTATTAACTGCCGCGATACGTTGAATACGCAAACGGACTGATTAATAACGGGATGTGATAATGTTGTTCAGAATTGCTCACTGAAAAATAAATCACCGCTTTAGGGAAAAAAGTCTCTGTATTTAATTTTGCAAAATAAGGCTGAATGGCAAATTCAATTGAATATGAACCAGCAGCTAATGCGCCAATATTAAAATCTGAAACGCGACCATCTGAATTGGTCACTGCTTCTGCCAATAATGTTCCATCTTCAGAAAATAATTTTACACATACATCTTGCGCAGGTTTTCCAAGAGCCGTATCGAGAATATGGGTACTGATCATGCTTGAATCTCCTGAGATAATCTTAATAACGCAATTTCACCTAATTGCTGTTTAACAATACGCTGTTCCGTTTCTTTATCGTTTAATAAGCGGTATTTGAGTGCTTGCAGCACATCTTGGCTGTTTAGGCCTGCCGCCTTAATTAAGAAAATATGACCGAATTTTTTTTCATAATCGTTATTGCCTTTAAGCAAAGCATCTTGTGTTTCTTGACTTACGGTTATTGCTGCCTGCTCACGGTCTGAAAAAGCTAGTTCAGTTTGGTTTAATTCTGCTTGCGCTTTTTTCTCGCCAATGCGCGGATGGTTGGCTAAAGCTTCTGCCACTTCTAGCCATGTCCAAGTCCCGACTTGATTTTTTGCCGCAGCCATTAAAGCTTCTGCACTATCAAAGGGCCGCTGCGCTAAAAGGTCCTCTGCCCAACTCTCAATTTGCACACAGTTCTTAAGAAATTTTTGAGCATCATCCTTGCTGGATAAGTTAAATTCATTCAATTGCATGGTTTTAAATCACAAATTTATTTATCGTTCATTCAAAATGTAAATTGCAATAACAATGCCAATCTCACTATGTATATATAATTTATAAAATCCAAAATAAAAAAAAGAGAAGCTAAACTTCTCTTTTATATGATACTAATTTTATTCAGGAAGATGATTTTTATACCAATATTCGGCTATATCATTGCGCTTACAAATCCAAACCTGCTCATGTGACTGTACATAATCAAGAAACCTTTGCAGTGCTTTGAACCGCCCTGGGCGCCCTAAAATACGGCAATGCATACCAATAGACATCATCTTGGGTTCAATCTCACCTTCGGCATATAAAACATCAAAGCTATCTTTTAAATATTGGAAGTATTGTTCACCACTATTAAAGCCTGCAGGCGCACAAAATTTCATATCGTTGCTTTCAAGTGTATAGGGAATGATTAAATGAGGGCGTTTTTGCCCCTCTGAATTGGTCAATGTGCTCCAAAATGGCAAGTCATCACCATAGTAATCACAGTCATATTTAATTTGCGGAAATTCTGCCAACAGCTTGCGTGTATTTGGGCTGTCACGGCCTGTGTACCAACCGATTGGTGTTTGATCAAACAATGTTTCTAATACGCTTATTGCCTGATCCATATATTGGCGTTCAAGTTCTATAGGCATGTCTTGATAATGAATCCAGCGCTGTCCATGGGACACTACATCGTAATTCGCATCTTTAATCGCTTGAACGATATAGGGATTTCGCGCTAATGCCATGCCCACACCAAATACTGTCATGGGTAAATTATGCTTTTGGAACTCTTTATGTATACGCCAAAACCCTGCACGTGAGCCATATTCATACATAGAGTCCATAGACATATGCAGGTCTGGATAGCTGGCTGCTCCGACAATATCGGATAGAAACTGTTCCGAGCCTGCATCACCATGCTCAATGTGGTTTTCGCCACCTTCTTCATAGTTCAGTACAAATTGAACGGCAACACGTGCTTTGTTTGGCCACTCTACTTTAGGAGGCTGACCATGGTAGCCAATCAAGTCTCTAGAATAGTCTTGCTGCTGTATTTGATTGATGAGGTCTTGCCCGCGTAAATAGCTTGTCGTCACTTCTACTTCCTAATTTTGTTATATCAAACAGTAAAATTAGGAAGGATTAAGCAATTAGTGCGCCAATACTGAAATAAAATTTTAAATTGCTACTTATAAAAACGCTATTTTTTCATTTTTTTAGATGCGTTCAAAACATCTAAACGAGGATGATTAGGAACTGTTATTTCATATTTTCCTAATATTTTTTCTGCTTTATATAATTGAATTAAATTACCAGTTTTTTTAAAAACTGTAGAAATATTATCCTGTAGTTTTTTATAAAAAACATCCGTAATATTTAAACCACTTATTACAGAAGACAAAACTATTCCACTAGGGTATTTCTGAAATAAACTATCAAATTCCCCATACCTTACTACTCTGTATTCTTTTTCATAACTCCACTCTTTTGATTTTTTTAAAAAAACTTTAGTCATTGTGTCATCATTTTTTAAATCATTCCTATCCAATACTGGAAAATTTTCAGTATACTCAACAGGAGTAGGTATAAAATTGAAGGACTTTAAAACATCTAATTTATTATGAGGGATTTTAAATTCAATCATGAAACCTTTGTGAAATTGAGCATAATGAGACCACATAAGATGACTTAAAGGATTTTGGTTTAGACAACAAATGAAAGCTTTATTTTGAATATCTTTAATTATTGGTAATATATTTTGATTAGAACTCAACCTATTTCTAACTTTTTGAACATGTAGGATCCTTTTAGCTGCTGGTAAATTTGCATATTCAACATTCAGCTTCTTTAATTCAGAGGCTTTAGGATAAAAACTTTGATCCAAACTAAAGAAACAATCAAAAGGATCATTGAAATTTTCAGGTTTATTAAATTTTAGTGTTCCCTCTGATAAGATACATAATGATCCATCCGAGGCATCAACATGCTTATATAAATATATATAATTATCATCTATGAATACATTTTCATTTTTAGTCATGAAATTTACTTTATAAAATATTACTATCTTATAATTATAATTATTTCTTATAATTTCCGAAATTTAAATTTTAATGGTTTTAAAAAGAATCCCTCTTTTTTAAGAGGGATTCTTTTTTTTAAAACAAGAAGTACCTCTGCGCCATTGGCAACACTTCCGCTGGCTCACAAGTTAAATGAACACCATCTGCACGGACTTCATAAATCTCAGGATCAACCTCCATCACAGGACAGTGAGTATTTAACTTCATATCTGCTTTGGAAATATTACGCGTATTCTTGCAAGGTGAAATTAACTTATTCAATTTCAGTTTTTCTGCAACGCCATCATCAATAGCAGCTTGCGATAAAAAGGTAATGCAGGTGTTATGTACACCTCTAGGATGCGCGCCAAACATCGGACGATAATGTACTGGCTGTGGGGTTGGGATTGAGGCATTAATGTCGCCCATAGGCGCAGCCGCTATCATTCCACCCTTAATAATCATAGATGGCTTCACCCCAAAGAATGCAGGTTTCCAGAGTACTAAATCTGCCAGTTTACCTTCTTCAACAGAACCAATTTCATGACTCAATCCATGAGTAATCGCTGGATTAATCGTATATTTGGCAATATAGCGTTTTACACGGTTATTGTCATAATGCTGCGTATCGCCTTCTAAAGGCCCACGTTGAACTTTCATTTTATGCGCTGTTTGCCATGTACGCAGAATCACTTCCCCTACACGCCCCATAGCTTGTGAGTCAGAAGACATCATGGCAATAGCGCCCATATCTTGCAAAATATCTTCTGCGGCAATGGTTTCACGGCGAATGCGGCTTTCTGCAAATGCTACATCTTCAGAAATTGCTGGGTCTAAGTGATGACAGACCATCAGCATATCCAAATGTTCATCAATGGTGTTGATGGTATAAGGGCGTGTCGGGTTTGTAGAAGATGGCAGTACATTGGGCTGACCAATCGCTTTTAGAATATCGGGCGCATGCCCGCCACCTGCACCTTCGGTATGATAGGTATGGATGGTACGGTTTTTAAAAGCGCCTAAAGTTTCTTCCAGAAAGCCACTTTCATTTAGTGTGTCTGTATGAATAGCAACTTGTATATCAAACTGATCTGCAACCGTTAGACAGTTGTCGATGGCAGCTGGTGTTGATCCCCAATCCTCATGCAGTTTTAAACCCACTACGCCTGCTTTAATTTGCTCGGCAATGGGTTCAGGCTGGCTTAAATTGCCTTTGCCCAATAGACCAATATTCATCGGCAAGTCATCTATGGCTTGCAGCATGGTCGCAATATGCCAAGGGCCTGGGGTCACTGTGGTGGCAGATGTGCCTGCTGCTGGACCTGTACCGCCGCCGACCATCGTCGTTGTACCAGACATAAGTGCAGTTTCTACTTGCTGCGGGCAAATCCAGTGAATATGCGTATCAATACCGCCCGCAGTTAAAATCTGTCCTTCACCTGCAATGACTTCGGTAGCTGCACCTAAAGGAATGCTAATGTTAGGTTGAATATCTGGGTTGCCAGCTTTGCCAATCTTCCAAATACGGCCATTTTTCAAGCCTACATCAGCCTTAACAATGCCCCACCAATCTACAATGAGCGCATTGGTAATCACAGTATCTGCAACTTCAGCAGCCAACAGCTGTGATTGGCCCATGCCGTCACGAATGACTTTTCCGCCGCCAAATTTTACTTCTTCGCCGTAAGTCGTTAGGTCTTGCTCAACTTGAATAAATAACTCTGTATCCGCTAAACGGACACGGTCACCCGTAGTCGGGCCAAACATTTCCGCATAGGCGCGTCGTGACATTTTCATGCTATTTATCCTTTAATCCAGCTTGCCCATCACACGGCCTGCAAAGCCATATACTTCACGCTTGCCCACGAGTGCGACTAACTCCACATCGCGGCTTTGCCCCGGTTCAAAGCGTACAGCTGTACCTGCAGCAATATTTAATCTGTAACCTTTTGATGCTTCACGATCAAACTGCAAAGCATCATTGGCTTCATAAAAATGAAAGTGTGAGCCAATTTGAATGGGACGGTCGCCAATATTTGCCACCGTCATTTTTAAAAACTGACGGCCTGCATTCATTTCTATATCGCCATCTGGCGTAATAATTTCACCGGGTATCATCTGTATTCCCCAATTTATTCATGTTTTAAATAATAGGCTGATGCACGGTGACCAGCTTCGAACCATCTGGAAAAGTCGCTTCGACTTGTACTTCAGCAATCATTTCAGCTACGCCATCCATCACATCTGCACGGCTCAGCAATGTGGTGCCATAGTGCATCAGCTCGCTGACGGTCATGCCATCACGCGCGCCTTCAAGCAAGGCCGCAGAAATGAATGCAATGGATTCTGGATAATTCAATTTTAAACCGCGCGCTTTACGCCGCTCTGCAACCAAACCTGCAGTGAAAATCAGGAGTTTGTCTTTTTCTGTGGGATTAAGTTCCATATCTATGTCCTAAAATTCTGTTATTTGTAATGCAAAAATTGTGCAAGCTTGAGTCATTATTTAATGTTCTCCCTCCCATTGGGAGGGAGTTAGTGGGAGGGTTGATTTAGAAATGAATAAGGGCATATTCCATTCAAGTCCGCCAAATTCGTGGAAACTCTTCATCTAAATCAAACCAATAGCGTCTTAATCTGGCTCGAATTGCCGCAAAAGCATCATGGCAATGCCGTACATCATCCCCTAAATAGCGTGCGCAGATGACATCGCCTAAAAGTGTCAGCGTCACCGGTACATTCATTCGCATCATTAATTCACGAATTAAATCAATGTGTTCTTCTAATAAGCTGCTCGCTCGAAAGTGCGCTGGCGGCACAGCCCAAAAACTGCCCATGACCGCCCTGCCATGCATGCCTAAACATGAACTCAGCCAGCGGTCATTGCCTTTAAAACTCAATGTATCTGCAACCAAAAGCTGCTGATCTCGACATAGCTTAAATTGGTTTTTGTAAGCGCCTCTACTAAAGGTTTCCTGTCTGGCTTGACGGCCAATGACCAGCATGTCCCAGCCGATAAAACTTGCGCTTTGATCTAGATGAATTTGGGTTTCTGAAGATGCATTTGCACCATCAAACAGCATGGTTTCTTGCGGCAGCCATTCAAAAACAGCATTCCGTTTCACATGAATATGAATGTGCTGATACGCCTGCTTGCCATTGGTTCTGTACCATTTTCCAGCACCAGGCGTGGTGACCAATGCATGGGCGTTATCTTCAACACGCATATCAAATGTCAGGTGATCCCCACCTGCAATTCCTGCAGGCGGATGGACAATAATGGCATGACAAATAGCTGTTTTTTCAGGCCAAAACATTTTCTGCACACGCACAGGTCCAAAGTGTTTTCGGTGCTGCAGCACTGTACGGCTGTCGTATTTGGCAAATCCAAGCTCAAGCTTGGCATACCAAAGCTGCTGTAGAATCTGAGATTCTGAAGGTTTAGGCACTGCTAAATTTGTCATCGCTGTCTTTGATTAATATGCATGAATAAGCAAATAAAATTGAGCTTTAAGCCAGACCAATCACAGCTACTACAGCGGCCAAAGCGCCAATAATTTTTTTGCCATAAGGCACATATTTTTGAACAAAAGCGCCCAAACCTAGACCAATGGCATAAATCAATGCCATGGCAGAAACCATACCTACAATAAGTAAAGTAGCAGAACCTGAATGTCCTAATTCTGTGCCATGGGCAATGCCGTGGAAGCTTGCAAGAAGCACAGCCGCTATAGGCAATACACGGTTCGATTTACTCCAAAGCGCAATGGCCAATAAAGCTAATGATGCAATGATGCCGTATTCAGCCGCAGCAGCAGGAAGCAGCGCCTGTGTACCAATCACAAAACCGACAACCATTGCTGCAGCAAGGCCTGCAGCGCCTGCAAGTTTCCAGCGTTGATTTGCTGTCCACATCAAAACACCAAAAGCGATGGCCATCATTAAATGATCCAGACCAGTAAAGGGATGAACAAAGCCTGACCAAAAACCGCTGTGATGATCGTGTCCTGCATGCGCAAAAGCCAAAACAGGAAAACTTGCTGCAGCAGCGATAAAAGCTTGAGATAGTAAGCGCATAATAATTTCCAGATTTCTTCAACTTTATTGATAAAAATTAAGCTTTGAATAGCCCTTGTTTTTCAATGAATTCGATAATTTGATTAAGGCCATCTTGTGTTTTCATATTTGAAAATAAAAACGGCTTTTCACCGCGCATGCGTTTTGCATCCTGATCCATCACATCTAAATTTGCACCAACCATAGGCGCTAAGTCTGTTTTGTTAATAATCAGCAAATCCGACTTGGTAATACCTGGTCCGCCTTTACGCGGAATCTTTTCACCGCCGGCTACATCAATTACGTACAGCGTTAAATCGGATAATTCAGGACTGAAAGTCGCTGCTAAATTATCCCCGCCGCTTTCAATAATAATCAGCTCAAGGCCATCAAATTTTTCACATAAATCATCAATCGCCGCCAAGTTAATAGACGCATCTTCGCGGATAGCCGTATGCGGACAGCCGCCTGTTTCCACTCCGACAATGCGGTCTGGCGACATGGCTTCATTGCGGGTTAAGAAGTTAGAGTCTTCTTTGGTATAAATGTCGTTGGTCACTACGGCCATGTTGTATTTATTGCGCAATGCACGGCATAAATTCAGGGTTAATGCTGTTTTTCCTGAGCCTACAGGCCCGCCAATTCCAACACGTAAAGGACTGCGTTCTGACATAATTCTTTCCTTCATTAGCTCTATTCTTCAATTTAATATTGGAATAAAGCCAATCAACATTGATACTTAAAATTGATGTTTAAATTCTTTCTGAAAAGCTTTTCCGCTAAGATCGGAATAATCTGGAATATAAAGTTTCATGCGACATGCTCAACATTGCATATTTCGGCAATGCGCTGCTCAGCTCTTCATCTTGCAGCTTTAAAGCTCTTTCTACCGCTTGCGGAATTAAACTGTGCAAATGCCATAAAATCCGCTGACCGCTCATCTGCCCCAAAGGCACTGTTTTTACTGCGCCTAAAACTTGGTTTTCCAAAACTGTAAAAGTGTAAGCCGTTAAAACATCCGTTGGATTCAACGCCAAGGTGCCGCACAGATGCGCATAAACAGGCACGAAACCAAATTGCTTTTTCACCTCAACTTTTTGTTTCAGCACATCTCTAATCCAGGCATTCAAAGAAAATGCCAGCTGCTGTGATTCTGCCAATAATTCTTTAGACTCACGGCTGGCTTTATAGAAATGCGCCCAATTTAAAAAAGTGTCTTCATCTGCATAGTGCTGCATCAGTCTTTTTAAAATAGGCAGTTCAAAACGCACCAGCAGCATTTCTAATACTTCTTCAAAGTAGGCAATGCTGGAGGCTTCATCATGAATCAGCCCTTGATCAATTGCGCTTTCCACGCCTTGCGAATAACAGTATGCGCCAATTGGCAAAGCTGTAGACGATAAAGTCAGCAGGCTTAAGAGCTGTGAAGCATTAGTGACCGACATGATGCAACGCTTTGATCGGGCTTAAGCGGTGATCATGCTGATGCTGTGCATAGGCGCCGCTTTCGGGTTCAAAGGGATGCTCTACTTCGCTAACAGCTAAACCCAGCCCGATAATCATTTCTGCAAGGACGTGATCGGGTTCAAAATACAAAGCCTCTGGCGTCAGCATTAACGGCACGTGGCGGTTGCCCAAATGGTAGGCGGCTTTAAGCAAATCAAAACTGCTATTGGATGAGACTTGCATTAATTTTTCTGCTTTCGCATCCACGCGCAGAATTTCGCCAGCTTCTGTCGCAATAAATGATCCGCTGCGTAAAATGCCTGTACGCGGCAAATCTGCACCAATATCGCTCCTATCTTTCAAAGTTGCACGAAAACGGCTCTTTTGGCGGGTATCAAAGTTCAGTTCAATGCTTTCAACATTATCGTCGAAGGTCTTATTTTCAAGACGTTGCGTATAAATTTTCATGCGTATCCATTTTTAAGGGGCATCAATTGTAAATGTTCCAAATTGATGCCTAAATTTCATTCAAAAATAAAATTCTGCATTGAAATAAAGCATTATTCATGCCAATTTTTAGAATGATATGAGCGCAAGTGTTCTAATTTTTTTGAAGCAGATAGAATTTCTTGTGAATTAAAAAGTGCTGTTCTGTAAAGTTAAAAACACCAGCAGCTTCTTAAAGACCTTTATGCAGATACTGGATTATCGAGTGACTGATGCCTAAAATTAGGTTAATTGCAACTTAAATAATTTTGCCATTTTCAATGTGCATGATCTTGGCTTTTAAATAAGCCAGCTCATCTGCATGATGCGTCACATAAACCATCGGTAAATCAATCTCATCTTTTAATCGCTTTAAAAATGGTAAAATTTGCTGTTTTAAACGACTATCTAAACCTGTTAATGGCTCATCTAACAATAATAAATTCGGTGAGGATAATAACGCCCGGCCTATAGAAACACGCTGCGCTTCACCACCTGAAAGCTGATGCGCTTTGCGTTGAATTAAAGGGCTTAATTCTAATAAATCAACAATGTGTTCAAAATTAAATTTACGTTCATTTTCAATTGCTAACTTCTCAGCATATAGTAAATTTTGCTGTACATTCATATGTGGAAACAGCAAGGCATTTTGAAAAATAAGCGCTATTTTTCGTTGATGCATAGGAACATGGATATGCTGTTTTGAGTCGAATAGCGTCTGATTTTGGAACTCAATAACGCCTTGTTGCGGTTGTAATAAACCGACTAAGCATTTCAAAAATGTACTTTTCCCACTGCCTGATGCGCCCACAATGCCCAAGAGTTGATCTTGCATTTTCAATTGCATATTGAGTTGAAAATCTAAAGTTTGATACTGAAAATCGCAAGATAACATGGGCTTATCCTTTTAATTTTTGTTGATATTTTTGCAGGATAAAATAATTTGCAATTAAAGCCCCAGATGCCAAAATTAAGGATAAGGCAACTAAACGAATTGCCATTTGCTCGCCATCCGGCTGCTGTAAAAAGGAATAAATCGCGATGGGAATAGTTCGAGTTTCATCTGGAATATTTCCCACAAAGGTAATGGTTGCACCAAATTCACCCAAACTACGGCTAAAACACAGAATGCTTCCAATCACGATACCCGGTAAAGCCAAAGGTAAACTGATGCTACAAAATACTTTAAATGGACTGGAACCCAATGAGCCTGCAATTTGTTCAAGTTGCTGATTAATCAATTGAAAAGACAATCGGATCGGTTGCACCATCAATGGAAATGCCACAATCATTGAAGCGAGCACTGCCCCTTTCCAATTAAATGCCAGCTCAATGCCGATTTGACTGAGATATTGCCCAATCCAGCCTTTATTGCCAAATAATACCAAGAGCAAATAGCCAAGAACTACGGGTGGCAGCACCATTGGCAATTGTAGAATCGCTTCCACTAAAAACTTAAGCCGAAACTCATAACGTGCCAAATACCAAGCCAATGCGACTGCAAAAGGCAAGCAGATCAGCGTTGCAAATAGCGCAACCTTAGCGGATAAATATAAGGCACTTAACTCTTCAGGGCTCAACATCGTCCTCTTCTTCTTGTCCTTTGCCAATTAAGGTATCAATAACATTTATCGACCAATGCTAAAACCATATTTTTTAAATACAGCTTTGGCTTGCGGATTGCTTTCTACAAACTTTTTGAATTGCACAGCTTCAGTGTTTTGTTCCCCCTGTTTGGTCAAAGCGATCGGATACACAATAGGATGGTGCGAGTTTTCTGGAAAAGTCCCGATAATTTTGACTTTTTGACTAATCAAAGCATCGGTTTTATACACAATTCCGACTTCACATTCGCCACGTTCAACAAAAGCCAAGGCAGAACGTACATCATCTGTACCGACTATGCGCCCTTTCAGACTGTCTAACCAGTTGAGTTTAATCAAACTTTGTTTGGCATATTTGCCAGCAGGGACAGATTCCATTTGCCCTGTACACAAATGCCCATTAAAGGCTTTAGCAAAATTAAAATTGCTGTCTGCTTTAAACGGAATATTTAAATTTTTAGGGCTAATCAGTACCAATTGGTTGTATAGAATTGGTTTAGCTTGATTGGCATTGACGATTTTCTTTTGAATCAGGTAATTCATCCAATCCAAATCTGCTGAAAAAAACACATCACTTTTGGCACCAGCTTCCATCTGTTTCGCCAATGCAGACGATGCGCCATATACGGCAATCACATCCGTTTTAGGTTGTTGTTTTTCATAAATTTTAACAATATCATTCATTGCATTGGTCAGGCTGGCCGCCGCATAAACTTTGACGGTTTCTGCATGACTTAAACTGACTGCTGTCAATAATGCGACACTAAAAATCATTCTTTTAATCATTGGTTTACCCCGAATATCAGTTGAATAACTTGAATACATGGTTGTTAAATAAAAATACCTTGAACAATTTGTCCAGCTTCAATCTTGTCTCCTGCTGGAATGCGCACTAAACAATTGGCTTGCATTAAATTACTCAGCATATGCGACTGCTGTTTTGCCAAGCTTTGAACTTTTAACTTTGCCTGATCAAATTGCACTGACATTCTCAAAAAACGCTCCCTTGCATCAGCTTTCAAATCATGGTTCAGTTCGGCGCTAAACCATTGCAAAGACGATGCTTGACCTTGCAATGCGTCCAATAAAGTTGAGGTATAGATTTGCATACCGACATAAACCGCAGCTGGATTCCCTGGTAAACCCAGTAAATAACAGCTGGTTTGATCAGTTTTTTGAAGCTCGGCAAAAAACATCGGTTTACCCGGTTTTTGTTTTACTTTCCAAAAAATTTGCTCAAAACCTAAATCTAAAGCCACAGGGCGAATAAAGTCATAGTCGCCAACAGACACACCGCCTGTGGTAAGAATCAATTGATAATTTTGACTCAAATCATCTAACAATGTTTTTACGGCTTGTTCTGTATCAGCAACATGGAAAATATCCACCGTTTGATTGCGCTGCTTAAACCATGCTTGAATCAAAGGCGCATTGGCATCGAAAATCTTACCCGAAGCAAAATCTTCAACTGTTTCCGCGACTTCATCTCCAGTAATCACCACGGCAACTTTCGGATATTGAAAAACCTGAACTTGTTGAATGCCTGCCATACTCAATGCAGCAATTGCGCCAACAGTCAGTTGTTGCCCTTTTTCCGCAAGGCATTGTCCAACTGAAATTTCTTCACCAATATCACGGATATCCGCATGTGATTTTAAAGTCTCTGAGATTTGAATCGTTTGGTTTTCAAGTGTTTTAACTATTTCCTGTCTGGCAACGGTGGTCGTTCCATTAGGAATCTGAGCGCCTGTAAATATTCGAACGGCTTGACCATGTTTAAATTCAAACTCAGCAGATTGCCCTGCTCTAATTTCACCGATCAATGCAAAAGTTGCATCAGCTTGTATCACATCATCCGCATATATGGCATAACCATCGACTGCGCTTTGTGAAAACATCGGCAGATTAATATTCGAATAAACATTTTCCGCCAAATAACGATGTAATGCTGAATTTAAATCAATAATTTCAACGCACCCAGCTTGGGCACGTTGTTGAATCAATGACAATGCTTGATCAATTGAAATCAAGCCAGGTTCTGCGCCACACGCTGACATTATTGATACCCGCCTGCATGAGGAATATTGTTTTGCACATCAAAAAGATGAACCAAAGCTGGCAAAATTGCGGTTAACGATTCTTTTGCGCCTTGGCGGCTGCCCGGTAACGTAATCACTAAACTATTTTCAATATAGCCTGCCACACCTCGGCTGAGCGCGGCATAAGGCGTGCGTTTTTGCCCAAAGCTGCGGGAAGCCTCCATTAATCCTGGGATTTCACGCTTCAATAGCGGCTGAATCGTTTCTACAGTTAAATCTTTAGGGCCCAAGCCCGTGCCGCCCACCGTTAATATGAGTGGATAATGATTTTTCTGCTGCTCAATCAGCGCCAATAACTGCTCTGGACTGTCTGGAATCACTTTATAATCAATATTTGTGAAATTTGCGTCCTGTAAAATTTCTAAAACATTGTGTCCCGCCGTATCTGGTTTTTTACCTGCCGCGACAGTATCTGAAAGTACAATCACCGATGCTGGCATGGCTTCTTTCAGTATGCGGGTGAAGTGCGATTTACCGCCTTTTTTCTTCTGCAGCTTCACTTGGTCTAGGCATAAATCTTCCGGCTCACAATGCGGTTTCAGCATATCGTACAGAGTTAAACCCGCAAGGCTGACGGCTGTCAAAGCTTCCATTTCGACCCCTGTTGGGCCAATGGTTTCGACAACAGCAATAATTTCCACATGTGCATCAAACAATTCGTATTCGACATCTGCACGGTAAATCGGCAATGGATGGCATAAAGGAATCAGTTCATCGGTACGTTTTGCCCCTAATATGCCTGCTATGCGCGCAGTTTTCAGCGCATCCCCTTTTTCAGTATTGCCGTTGCGCAGCAGTTCTATGCAATGAGGCGGAGCATGCAATATGCCTGTTGCTACTGCTGTGCGGTAACTTTCCGCTTTCATCCCTACATTTTTCATTGCGCTCTTCCTGCCCTGTTTTGGCCATTTTGCTTAGATTGATTATTGAAGTCACACAAATTACAGATGCCACTGGTAAATATTGACATTGAGCTGCTCGGTGCGCTGTATAAGCAGATCATTATGATCATGGCTGCAATGCTGATGCGATGAGTGCTCATCATGATCTTTACGGATACAGCAGCCTTCTACATATTGGCTGGAACCATCCATATAAAACTCTTCTTTCCAGACAGGCACTTCATGCTTTACCCGTTCTACGGCTTCTTCGCAGGCGGCAAATGCTTCGCGGCGGTGCGGTGCATAAGCTACCGCAATAATGGCGGTATCACCAATTTCTAAAGCGCCAATACGGTGCACAACCCGCACATATGAAACAGCGTGTTTAAGCTGGATGTCCTGTTCTATTTGGCAGATCATTTTTTCCGCTACAGGCGCATAAGCTGTATATTTCAGCGCTTTAACGGCCTTCCCTTCATGATGATTGCGCACAGTGCCAATAAAAATACCGATGCCGCCGCATTCTGGATAGCAATCAATGCCATCAAAAATCTCTTGCCCGAAAGCATGCGCCTGCATGCGTGAAAACTGCTTCAGTTCCATATCATCCCCCTGCAACGGGTGACAGCAAGACCAATGTGCTGTCTGAGGTTAAAACGGCATTACGGTGAACAATGTCTTCACCCACTGCACAGGCGCAGCGTTCCAGTAAGCTTTGGGCTGATGGATATTGCTGAATAATTTGATGCAATACCTCTGAAACAAAGCTATCTGTTTCGCACTGCACACTGAGGTCATGCGGCAATTGGCGTTCAATGGCGCCATAAGATTCAATTTTGACTGTTATAGGGTTAATGAATTGCGCTTCCATCTTAACCTCCGATCATATGCATGCTGATTTTTCTGGAATTTTGGCTCAGGTTTTGATGGCTGTTTTGCTTTTCCTGAATGGCATGAAAGCCTCGTTCTTTGGACCAAATATAGCTGTTCAATACTATTTTCAGCTCAGTATCTGAGTGAATGCCTCCTTTCATCAGCTGTTGGATATGCCGTTTTAGCGGCATGCCTTGAGTTGAAAATAAGCAATTAAAAAACTCACCCTGCGCATTTAAGCGCAAGCGGTCACAGGTTCCGCAAAATGAATTGGTAATGGTTGAAATGATGCCTATGGGCATGCCGTCAACCGTATATGTACGCGCTGGATGAGCCCCTTGCACTTGCAGGGTATTCACTTCAAAAACTGAAGCCAGCTCATCCAATATTTCTTGTTCACTTACAATGCTGTCTTTCGTCCAATTTTGATCGCCGTCCAAAGGCATAAACTCAATAAACCGCAGCTCCACATTTGAGGTTTTTGCCCAAGAACTTAAGGGCAAAATTTGCTTTTCATTGAAGCCTTTGATGAGAACGGCATTGATTTTAATTTTTAAACCGGCCTGCTGAGCCGCTTGAATGCCTTCTAAAACGGGCTCTAAATGTTTCTTGGTCAGCTCAAAAAACTGCACTGGGTCTAAACTGTCTAGGCTGATATTTACATCATCCAAGCCTGCCTGCTTTAAGGCACTGGCGTATTGTTTTAGATAATGCCCGTTGGTGGTCATGGAGATCCGCTTTAAGCCATAAGCGCGCAAAACCTGCAATTGCGCAACAAAATGCACGACACCGCGGCGCATTAATGGCTCACCGCCAGTTATGCGGATTTGCTCAATGCCGTGTTTCACCATAAATTCACAAAAAATGAAAAGTTCTTCAAAACTCAATAAATCATGTTTTTTCATCCATTCCGGATGCTCAGGCATACAGTAAACACATTTAAAGTTACAGCGGTCTGTCACGGAAATGCGCAGTTTGCGCTTTGCCCGCCCAAACTGATCTTGAAAAGCCGGGAACAGATTAGCTCGCTGTAAAGTTGTCATGCTGTTCATGTCAATGGTCCATAGCTTCTGCGCTGTCTTTGCGCATTATGAAACTGCCTAAGTACAAAATGTACGATTCGATGATCAATAAATTGCAAAAAATGTTCCAACTTTGCGCATCTTTCACGCCTTTTATATATTTTTTTAAATCTTCTAAATTATTGTGATTTTTTAATGCATAAACTCTATTCAGATACGCTGTGCGAGTGAATTCCATTTTTAGGCCAGTGGAATTCAAAGCAGCTGAAGCTGTTTGTGCTGCTGCAGTTCATCTAAAGAGTTAATGCTGTGAAAAAACAGTGCATTATTTTTAAAACGTGCCACTTGCGGGTGCAAATCTGCAAAACACTGCCTTAAACTGCGCTGATTTTGCTCAAGGTGCTGAATTAATGTCGGCAAGCTGCTCCGTTTTAACAAGCAAAATGGATACAGCGCACGGTCATTGATTTCAACAATAGCAACACCGCAGTTGGGGTCTTGCTGCATGGCCTGATGCAGCCGTGAAAATACCTTTTTAGGAATAAAGGTCACATCACAGGGTACGAACAGCACATAATCCGATTGCACATGCGCCCACGCACTTTTCATTCCCATCAGCGGCCCTTGAAAGCCTGTAGCCTCATCTTCAAAAAAGCCAATCGACGGAATCAGCCGCTCATAAATAGAATGATCTCGATGGCTGTTGACCCATACCTTGGTTGCGCGTGATTTTAACTGCTGGTGAATTTTAATCAGTTGAATTTTATCATCAAATTTTTGCAGCAATTTATTGATGCCATTCATACGGCGCGCCTGGCCGCCCGCCAAAATCACGACTTCGGTTTCTGGGTAAGTCACAGGTTTGAATATTGTTCTTTTCATTCAATAGCCTCCGCTTGACATGCTTTGATCAAACCACGAATTTCAGGTAAACATGAACCGCAATTTCCGCCCGCTTTTAAACAGGCCGTGACTTGTTTTTCATTGCTGATATTTTTTTCTTTAATAGTTTCAACAATTCGATTTTTACCCACTTTGAAACAGCTACACACTAAAGGCCCTTCACTATTACCAATCGACATCGCTTGTCCGGCAAGCAACGCTTTTCGGTGCATGGCACTCAATCGTTCACGTTTAAACAGACTGGCTACCCAATCACGATCAGGCAAGAAAGTTTTCGGGGCAATATACAAACTCGCAATCAATTGGCCATTCTGCAATACCACACTATGGCTGATATGCGCAGTTTGATCTTCAAGATTGAGCCATTCAAAACTCTCATCTTCAAAAGGTAACAGTTCTTTTAAGTGCTCTGTGGTTTGCGTAAAACGGCGGCGGTCTGCCAACTCATAGCGCACCGCTTTGGCGGTTTGAATTTTCGTCCACCACACGGTATTTTCAATCGGTTTTTTGACGATATGCTCAAAGCCTTCACGCACATAGAGCACCCCCTGCCATTGGGTATAAAAAGGATGAATCATCACAGGGGTATGTTTAAATTCAGGTTCGCCTGAAATTGCGTCCACCACAGGATTGACCACTTTACCAATCCGAGCATCTGATGCGAATTGATCACTCCAGTGAATCGGTGCAAAAATCTGTCCACGGCGGATATTGTCACTGACCGTGGCACGCAGTACGCAGTTGCCCCATGCGGATTTAACCTCAACTAATTCGCCGTCTTTTAAACCATATTTCAAGGCATCATTGGGATGAATTTCGCAATATGGTTCAGCTTTATGCGTACTTAAATTGACCGATAAGCCTGTACGTGTCATGGTATGCCACTGATCACGAATCCGCCCTGTATTGAGAATAAGAGGATATTCACGATCAGTTGGATGCACAGGATCTATTGCCGTCGTTGCAATGAATTTTGCCTTAGCATCAGCATGGCTAAACTGCCCTTGTGCAAACAGTTGCGCATAAGCCCTTTCACTTTGCCCTTTTTGAATGAGTGGCCATTGCACAGGCTCAAGCTCGTGATATTCAGACGGTGAAAGATCAGTTAAACCACTGAGATTGAAATAGCGGAAGTTTTCCACTTCAGAACGCTTTGAAATGTCTGCATTTTGGAAAGCAGAGAGCTGCGCATGTTCCTTGAAAATATCATGGCTACTTTCAAACTCAAAACCGCTAAAACCAAGCTTTTTCGCGACTTGAGATACCGCCCACCAATCGGCTTTGGCCAGTTCAGGTTCGGCTAAAAAAGCACGCTGTCTTGAAATACGGCGTTCTGAATTGGTTACCGTACCGTCTTTTTCACCCCAACCGAGCGCAGGCAATAGCACATCGGCATATTGCGTGGTGTCGGTATCCTTGCAAATATCTGAAACCACGACAAATTCACATGCGTCTAAAGCCCGTTTGACTTGATCTGCATTGGGCAAACTCACCACAGGATTGGTTGCCATAATCCAAATGGCTTTAATCTTGCCACTTTCAACTGCTTCAAAAAGATCAACCGCTTTTAGACCAGCTTGTGTGGCAATGGTTGGGCTGTTCCAAAAACTTTGCACGAGTTGTTGATGTTTAGGATTATCCAAATCCATATGCGCAGCCAGCATATTGGCTAAACCGCCGACTTCACGTCCGCCCATGGCATTGGGTTGTCCAGTCATGGAAAATGGCGCAGCACCCAATTTACCAATTTTCCCTGTGAGGAGATGAGCATTGATAATGCTATTGGCTTTATCCACACCACGAGAGGACTGATTCACCCCCATAGAAAATAGTGTCATCACCTTTTCAGTTTGGACAAATTTCTCAAAGAAAAGGTGCAGTTTTTCCAGCGAAATACCTGTTTTCGCAGCAACTGCTTCAATGTCTGATTCAGGCTGAGAACTTTCTAATAAAGCATCCAAACCTTGGGTATGACTCTGAACAAAAGCTTGGTCGGCATGACCATGTTGATATAAATATTGCAATAAGCCATTGAATAATGAGACATCTTGTCCAATTAAAATCGGCAAATGCAAATCGGCAGCTTCACAGGTTACTGTAAAACGCGGGTCAATCACCACAACGAATAGATCTCTTTCTTCTCTGGCTTTCATAATGCGTTGATACAGCACAGGATGACACCAAGCGGTATTTGAACCAACCAAGACCACCATGTCAGTGTGTTCAAAATCATTATAACTAGCAGGAACGAGGTCTTCCCCAAAGGCACGTTTATGCGCTGCGACCGCAGAAGACATGCACAGTCTTGAATTGGTGTCGATATTAGCAGTGCCTAAGTAGCCTTTGACGAATTTATTCACCACATAATAATCTTCAGTCAATAATTGCCCTGAGACATAAAAGGCAATGCTGTCACGACCATATGTATCGATACATTGTTGAAATTTATTGGCGATGAGATCAGTTGCAGTATCCCAATCTGTTGCTTGGCGAGTATTTTGTGCTTGTATTTTACGCCCCAGCATCGGCTGCAAAACACGGGTTTCTAGGCCCAAGGTATCGGCTAAATTACTGCCTTTAATGCAGAGTTTTCCAAAGTTTGATGGATGATTGACATCACCAACTACTGTTACTTTTTGCCCGAGTACAGTTTCTTCTACTGTTGCAGTGACACCACAACCTACACCACAGTAAGGACAGGTGGTTTGAGTCACTTTGACTTTATTTTCTGTGGAGCTGTGCAGTTCCATTACAGGGATACTATTCATTGTCTGCTGTGCTCCTTATTCCAAATCTAACGAGGTGTTGCTCTAATTTTCAATAATATTGATTAAATGCCATAAACTTTTAATCCTCCTTTGAGAAAGGAGGGAACTTCAATACCTAAATTATTTTAGGATGAGGATATTCCTCTCTTTAAAAAGAAGGGAATAGAGCTCCTCCCTTTTCCAAAGGGAGGTTGGGTGGGATTTACCTAAAAAATAAAGATTTCCTCACCCTGCTTTCTTTAAAGCAAAATCCTTACCAAAGAGCAATTTATTACGAATACTGCCAATTGCAGTCTGATCAGAAATCAATTCTGCATACCAAACACCATCCTCAGTGTCGCCAAACAACACCGCACCAACGACTTTATCTTTTTGAATAATAATTCTTTTATAAATCTGACGTTTTTCATCATTCAACACGATGTCCTCAAAATCCTCTTCAGGCGAACTCTTTTCAAGATCAATACGCCCTGCTGAGAACACATCACAACCACTGACTTTTAATTGTGTAGGTACAGTAGGCGCTTTGAAAGTTAAACTGCCGTGCTCGGCCAAGTGCGATGCGCAAATAAAGGCTTGTCCCCACAATGGCTCTACCAATCCAAAGGTTTGGTTACGATGTTCAATACATTCACCCACGGCATAAATACTTGGATCATAGGTTTGCATCGTGTCATTGACCAACACACCACGGTTACAGCGTAAACCGGCACTTTGTGCCAATGCCATATTTGGGCGAATACCTACGGCAAAAACCACGAGATCTGCATCTAATACTGTGCCATCTTTCAAGCGAACTTGTTTAACATGCCCATTGTCATCTGCAAGCAAAGCTTCGGTATTGGCTTCAGTGATAATTGAAATACCTTTTTGCTCAATACTATGACGCAGCATTTGGCTGGCTTTGGCATCCAACTGACGCTCCATGATGCGATCCATCAAATGCAATACGGTGACATTCATACCACGTTGTTTTAAACCATAAGCAGCTTCTAAACCCAATAGTCCACCACCAATCACTACAGCATTTTGCTTGGCTTTGCAGTAATCCAGCATTTTATTGACATCATAAATATCACGGAAGCTAATGACACCGTCGAGATTTGCCCCATTGACAGGTGGAATAAACGGTTTAGAACCTGTCGCCAAAATGAGGCGGTCATAATCCACCATTAAGCCTTTTTTTGTATAAACTTGCTTACGTGGACGGTCAATACGCACAGCTGCATCGCCTGCAATAAAGCGAATATTTTTATCGGCATACCATGCATGCGGATGCAGCATAATGTCTTCAATGGTTTTATCACCTGACAGGACTGGCGAAAGCATGATACGGTTGTAGTTGCCCCATGGCTCTTCACCAATCACCGTAACGTCATAACGATCAGGCGCCATGTCCAATAAGTCTTCTAAACAACGCATCCCTGCTAGACCATTACCCACTAAAACCAACTTCATCTTTTCAGCAGATGGCGCATTATTGGTAATATAAGTTTTTTGCGGTGTCGGGCTTATAAAAACGCGACCATTTTCAATTTTGCTTGGGAAAACCAAAAGCTTTTGGTCTTTATCTTCTAAACAACGCCCTGTCGCCAAGCTGAAATGCTGCTTATAAATTGGAGACGCAACTACACGTTCGCCTTGTAAATCTCCGATAATGCCACGTGACATCACAAAAGCTTTGCTAAACGGGTCTTGGTTGCTCAGCGCATACACTCGTTTTTCTGAACCGACACGGAAAATCGCAATTTGTTGCTCACCGAGCAATGCACCGACTCCTGTATTTGCAGTAATGTCATCCAAACTACAAATATCAACCCATTCTAAATTATTCATTTCTTTTAAAATTGTCATATCCATTCTCCTTTATTCTCTTTAAGCCTCAACTACAGGGATACGTGTCAGATCACGTTCAACTTCGGTTTTTGGACGAATTTGTCCACGAACTTCTGCAAATTGGATATGCGGATCTTGTTGTTTTTCAGCTTTTTCATTGATAAAGGTCACGAAGCGTTTACGCACTTCAGGATCTTCAACTGCTGTACGCCATTCATCTTGATAGGTTCCAACCACATGGCTCATACGGCGCTCAAGTTCTTCAGCTACACCTAAAGAATCATGCACAACAACGTCTTTGAGATAATCTAAGCCGCCTTCCATGTTGTCACGCCATACCGAAGTCCGCTGTAAACGGTCTGCCGTTTGGATATAGAACATAAAGAAACGGTCGATATATTTGATCAAGGTTTGCGTATCTAAGTCAGAAGCAAGAAGCTCTGCATGGCGCGGCTTCATCCCGCCATTACCGCACACATATAAGTTCCAGCCTTTTTCTGTTGCAATCACGCCGACATCTTTACTTTGCGCTTCTGCACATTCACGGGTACAGCCTGAGACTGCCATTTTCAATTTATGCGGCGAACGCAGGCCTTTGTAACGGTTCTCAAGGAAAATGGCTAAACCCACTGAATCATCAACACCATAACGGCACCAAGTGCTGCCGACGCATGATTTCACCGTACGTAATGATTTACCATAAGCATGTCCTGACTCAAAACCGGCATTGATCAGTTTTTCCCAAATTTCAGGAAGCTGATGCAGTTGCGCACCAAACATATCAACTCGCTGTCCACCTGTCAGTTTTGTGTACAAACCATACTCTTTGGCAATTTGACCGACAGCAATCAAGCCGTCTGGTGTGACTTCACCGCCTGCCATACGCGGTACGACGGAATAAGTGCCATCTTTTTGAATATTGCCCAGATAGTAATCATTACTGTCTTGTAAGCCTGCATGACTTGGTTTTAGTACAAAGTCATTCCAGCACGATGCCAAAATATTGGCAGCTGTCGGTTTACAGATATCACAGCCTAAGCCATGACCATGCTGTTGAATCAGATCATCAAAAGTTTTGATTTCATTCACACGAACCAAGTGGTACAGCTCTTGGCGTGAGTACGCAAAGTGCTCGCAAATATGGTTATTGACTGTCACCCCTTGACGCTGCAATTCAGATTTGAGCACTTGCGTGACCAATGCAGCGCAACCGCCACAGGCCGTTGCCGCTTTGGTGCATTTTTTCAGGGCGCCGAGGGAAGTTGAACCCTCTTGAATTGCCGAACAAATATCGGCTTTAGACACGTTGTTGCATGAACAAATCGTTGCACTGTCAGGAAGCAAATCCACACCACTGCCGCCCGATTTTGCACCTGATTGTGCAAAGCCTGGCATGATGAGGCTTTCAGGATTCTCTGGAACGTCCAATCCATTCAGCATCATTTGCAATAAGTCGTTGTACTCTTTGGCACACCCCACCAAGACTGCGCCAAGCAATTTGGTTTTTTCCGCATTCACCACGATCTTTTTATAGATCATGGCATCTTCATCAGCAAAGAAATAACTCAAAGAATTAGGTGTCATCGCATGCGCATCACCGACTGATGCCACATCGACACCCATAAGTTTCAACTTGGTGCTCATGTCTGCACCAGAAAACTCAGTACAGCTTTGCTCAAGGACATGTTTAGCTGCAATACGCGCCATGTCATAACCTGGTGCCACTAAACCGTAAATTTTATTTTGCCATAATGCACATTCACCAATCGCATAAATGTCGGCATCAGAGGTTTGGCAATAATCATTGATCGCAATACCGCCACGCTCTCCAATGGCTAAACCGCTTTGACGCGCCAATTCATCGCGCGGACGAATCCCAGCAGAAAATAGAACAATATCGGTTTCAAGTTCAGAACCATCCCCAAACTTCATCACATGTGTGGCATTCACGCCATCTTCAATACATGATGTTGCTTTTTGGGTATGGACTTTCACCCCTAGATTTTCAATTTTAGAGCGTAAAACCTTACCGCCCAAATCATCAATTTGAACAGCCATTAAACGTGGCGCAAACTCCACTACATGCGTTTCCAAATCTAAATCTCGTAATGCTTTTGCAGCTTCCAGCCCCAGCAAACCGCCGCCAATCACCACACCGGTTTTGGCATTTAAACTGGCGGCACGGATTGCATCCAAGTCTTCAATAGTGCGGTAAACAAAGCAGTTTTGACGGTCATTGCCCGGAATTGGCGGAACAAAAGCATACGAACCTGTCGCGAGAACCAATTTATCGTATGCAATGACTTCGCCATGATTGGTGGTGATCAATTTATTCACTGTATCAATTTCGATGGCTTTGGTGCTGAGACGCAGATCGATTCCGTAAGCATCGGCAAAGTCTGTGCGGCATAGCGTTAAGTCTTTTGCCGATTTACCTGTGAAATATTCTGTTAAATGCACACGGTCGTAAGCAAGACGAGGTTCTTCTGCCAAAATCGTGATTTCAACCTCATCGCCTGCATGTTCCAAAACTGATTCAATGAATTTGTGGCCGACCATACCATGACCAATCATGACTAATTTCATTGCAAATCTCCTCAATCTTATATTTTGCTTATCTTTCAAATAATGGCTTATGCGATGTTGTTGTGTTGAACGCTGGCGGCTGCTCCTTGCTCAAGGCGGTGACGCTCTTGAACGGCTTCTTCATACAGTTTTTGTTCTTTCTCTTTATGCTCTACTGAGAAGCGGATCATCAGGACGAAACTCGCTGCAATCACCACCAAGCCGCCTAAAATCATCAATGTGGTTTGAATATCCAGCATCCCCTTGAGAAGGAAACCCGCTGCTACCGCGCCGACGTTACCGCCTGCACCGATAATGCCTGCCACACCGCCTAAAGCGTCACGGTCAATGAACGGAACCAATGCATAAGTCGCACCGCATGCCATGTGAGTAAACAGTGCAAAGACAGTCATTGCGAGAATGGCATACATCGGCGCATTCATTTGCGAGAATACGATCAGGAAGAAGCCTTCCATTAAGATCATAAGGAACAAAACTTTTGTACGGCCATCCAAGCCTTTTTTAGTTGCGACTTTATCTGACACAATGCCGCCCAAGGCGCGGGCAAACAGCGCCAATAAGCCGAAGATCCCTGCTGCCATTCCCGCTTCTTTTAAACCGAAATTGAAGTGGTCGACGTAGTACATTGCAATAATGTTATGAATGAAGATTTCAATCCCGAAACATGCTGCATAAGCGCCGAACAAGATCCATACCCGGTAGTTGCGCGCTGCAGTCATTAAAATCGCCATGCCGCCTTTTTTATCTGAACCTACGGATATACCCTGTGCACGAAGCTCTTTAAAGTTGCCTTGCGGCGCATCTTGGGTAAATTTCCAGTACATGCAGCCCACGATGATCATCATGATGCCGGGAACCAGCAAAGCAATTCTCCACCCCAGTGTTTTTTCAACACCAAAC
The DNA here is from genome assembly GCF_039655955.1 of Acinetobacter sp. CWB-B33. Lineage (NCBI taxonomy): Bacteria > Pseudomonadati > Pseudomonadota > Gammaproteobacteria > Moraxellales > Moraxellaceae > Acinetobacter > Acinetobacter sp. CWB-B33. Next base: position 1,169,071 of record NZ_JAGFEU010000001.1, on the reverse strand, counting down.
ATGACGATCGCGCCCAGCAATAAAGGCATTAAGGCTTGAGTTGCGCCGCCGCCTGCATTTCCCCAGCCTGCTGTGGTTGCATTGGCAGTACCAACCACATTCGGTGCAAACATGATGCTGGTATGATATTGCGTGATGACAAAGCTTGCGCCGATTGCGCCAATCAATAAACGGAAGAATAAGAAGGATTCATAACTGTTGGCAGACGCTACGCCAAAAACAGGAATTGCGCCAATGATCAATAATGCCGTATAGGTTTTACGCGGACCGTATTTGTCACACAAAGGGCCGACGATCAGCCGGACGATAATGGTGATTGCCACTGCGGCAATGTTAATGTTGGCGATTTGATCTTTGGTTAAATGAAACTCACCTGCAATGACCGGCATTAATGGTGCGCAGGCAAACCAAGCGAAGAAGCAGACAAAAAATGCGAGCCAACTCATGTGGAAGGCCCGCATTGCTGCTGAAGTAAAATTAAATAGACTTATTTTTGTCGCTTTATTAGCATTTAAATTTGAAGACATAACCTTCTCCTGACTGAACTGAACGCATGTAGTACTCTGCTATGCCGCTAATGCATATCAGAGCCGATCAGAACGGACGTCGTTGGCCGCCTTTCAAATTTTGTAAGTCTTCTTTGACTTGCTGGTAATAAAGCATTGTTCATGCCAACTTTTAAAAATTAATGGATTTTTTTAGTTTTGCAGTATTTTAAAGTACAGTTTTAATGAATTTCCCTGCCTAAAGAGATGGGAAACATCAGATCTGCAGCTTTTTTTCTGCTGCGCGGCCTGTTTTGTTTGAAAACTGCATAGCAACGATGCAAGACGCATCAAGATGGTGCAATGAGATGAAAACACGCTCAGTACAGCCCTTAAAGTGACTGTATCTATGATTGTAAGTTGGCATCTAAATTGCTTGCATGCGCATAGTATATGTCAGGATAGACCTGAGTCTTTGCATGCCAAAACTAAAAATCGCCTTAATCGATGATGATATTGAACGGGCTTCTTTTATAAAAGAATCATTAATCGAGCATGGCTTCGAGGTTACAGCCTGCCTGTTAATCGATCATTTAAACAGTACCGATCTGCAGCAGCTGCATGCAGATGTCATTTTGTTGGATATGGATCATCCGCATCGCGATATTATTGAAAGCTGCGTCAGCCAGTTTGATCTCCCGACAGTGCTGTTTACCAAAAATTCGCATAAAGACACCATTAAAAACGCCATAGAAGCGGGTGTCACTGCCTATATCGTGGATGGTATAGACCCAGAGAAACTGGAAAGCATTTTAGAAATTTCAATTGAGCAATTTAAAAAGCATAAAAAACTTCTCAAAGATCTTAATGAAACTAAATGCAAATTGGCAGACCGCAAAGATATTGAAAAAGCCAAAGTGCTGCTGATGCAGATGCATAAAATTGAAGAAGAGCAAGCCTTTACCTTATTAAGAAAAAATGCGATGAGCCACCGCATGACTATGGGTGAAATGGCCAGGCGGCTGATTGATGCCCAAGCCCTGCTGCAGTCACAATTTAAGGAATAACGCATGAATACGCTGGAGAAAACCGACATTCAATTAGGATATATTCCTTTACTGGACTGTGCTGCAATTCTCTGGGCGCAGCATCAGGGCTATTTCAAAGCGCAAGGCCTGAATGTCACTTTAGTTAAAGAAGCATCTTGGGCCAGCCTGCGCGACCGCTTAGCCTTTGGAATTTTAGACGCTGCGCATTGCCTGTCTGCAATGCTTCCCGCGGCTGCAACCGGCAATGACCAGTTAGGAATTCCATTGCAGACCTCTTTAGTGCTCAGCACCAATAAAGCCTTTATCAGCCTAAGTCAAAAACGGTGTTATGAACTGCAGATTTCTGAACATGATACGCCCAGAGAATCTGCACAAAAAGTTGCTGAAGCCGTCAACAGTGGCGCAAAAATACAGCTGGCGCATGTCTTTAAGCAATCCATTCATCATTATTGCCTGCGCGAATGGCTGGCTTTAGCTGATGCAGAGCTGGCTAAAAATTATCATTTAGCTACCCTGCCGCCGCCGTATATGGTCGATGCCATTTCTGCGCAGTTGATTGATGGATTTTGTGTCGGTGAACCTTGGAATATTCAAGCGCAAATTCAAGGCTACAGCCAAGTTATTGCAGACAGTAAAGAAATTATTCCTGAAGTGGCGGATAAAGTTTTAGCCACAACTCAGGAGTGGGCAAAACAGCATCCAAATACCTTAAAAGCTATTGAAACCGCTATTCAGCTGGCGCAGCAGGATTTGCAAACCCTGCAATCATTGGATGACGTGTGGCAGATGCTGGTATGCAGCGACATTATCCGGTTTAACTGTTCGCCTTGGGTGCATGTTGATAAATTTTATAAAATACAGAAAATTATCCGTTCATTTGGTGTGCAGGATGCCGTAAAGTCCAGTGATTTTGAATGGATTATGCAGCAAATGCGCAAATGGGATGACTTGGAGCTTGGGTCTGATCAGATCAAAATAATTGCAGCGCAATGTACAGGTAATATGATTTAGCGCTGCGTAAAATCAGATTTACCAAGTGAAGGGCTGAATGCTGAATAAAGGCGGCATGATCATCTTCAGCCCTTTTCATTTTAAGGCAAATACCTTTTATTCTTCTCATCGAGCTGTAAAGCCAGTGCGCAGATGCTTTGCGTTTTAAACCTGTGCGGAATATATTTAAAGCTCAGTGGATTTGTCCGCAATGCCGTTTGCAGCAATGTTTCAGAATAATAATCCAAAAACTGAATAACATTGGGTTTATGCATGATGGCTTCCAGCCAAAACGCTTCATCTGCATGTTTCAGATATTGAATGGCATAAGGCCGAATCTGCACGGCTAAGCTGCACAAGGCTTTGCTGGGCTGCTCAATAAATTGAATCACCATAGGATTCAGTTCTACGGCAATCATTTTCATAACCTCATTTGGTGCTTTAATATTTTGGATTGCCAACCCATTTTTCTTAATGGCTTTCACACATAATTCACTGGTTTGCTGCTTCACATATTTTATGGCAAGCGGATGAGCCCGTACGGCCGCATCACAAATTTCCAGGCTTTGATTTTTGACATATTGTAAAGCAAAACCATTTTGCTTTACGGCCGTCAGGCAGATTTCAGCATTTGGAAACAGTACATGCTTCAATGCCAAGCCTTCATTTTTTACAGCCTGCAGAATAATTTCTGCAGAGGGGTCACGGATGTATTGCAGCAAATCGCCATTTTGTTTCACGGCCAGTAAGCAAATTTCAGGAGTTGGCTTTTTGACGAATTTAATTGCCCGCGGATTCTGACTCACCGCAGCTAAACACAGTACTTCAGTCTGTTTTTCAATATATTGCAGATATAAGCCGTTTTCTCGTACCGCTTCAAAATTGCTTTCATTCGATGGGTAATAAAGCGCACGTAATTCCATTTCAACACCGCTTTTTTCAATGATATTTCTCTGAATAAGATGTCTTTCAGCCATAAAAAGGCAGAGATGCAAAAGCACCTCTGCTAGCTTATTATGCTGACGGCTTCTCTTTCAGCATATTCAGTGCGACATCTACAATCATGTCTTCCTGACCGCCGACCATGCGGCGTTTACCCAGCTCTACCAATATATCGAATGCCGATAGGCCGTATTTCTGCGCAGCGGTTTCGGTATGACGCAAGAAGCTGGAATACACACCTGCATAACCAAGCGCTAAGGTTTCACGGTCTACGCGGACTGGCCGTTCCTGCAATGGGCGGACGATATCTTCGGCAGCATCAATCAACTTTTTCACATCACAGCCATGGTTCAAGCCCATACGCTGTACGGCAGCAATAAACACTTCCAGCGGTGCATTGCCTGCGCCTGCACCCATGCCTGTAAGACTTGCATCAATACGGTTGCAGCCATGCTCAAGCGCGACAATGCTGTTGGCTACGCCTAGACTCAAGTTGTGGTGCGCATGCATGCCCGTTTCAGTTTCTGGTTTGAGCACATCTTTCATGGCTTTGAAACGGTCGGCAATGTCATACATATTCATTGCGCCGCCTGAGTCCACCACATAAATGCATTCTGCGCCATAGCTTTCCATCAGCTTGCCTTGCTGCGCCAAACCTTCAGGCGTGTTCATATGGCTCATCATCAAGAAACCAACGGTGTCCATGCCCAGTTCACGCGCATATTCAATGTGCTGCCTAGACACATCTGCTTCTGTACAGTGCGTTGCTACACGCACCACACGTGCGCCTGCATCATAAGCGGCTTTTAAATCATGAATGGTGCCAATGCCCGGCAATAGCAATGTCGCCACTTTGGCATGTTTGACTTCACTGGCTACCGCTTCAATCCACTCCAAATCGGTATGTGCGCCAAAGCCGTAGTTAAAGCTGGAACCTTGCAGGCCGTCACCATGCGCTACTTCAATACTGTCGACACCTGCCTCGTCTAAAGCGCGCGCGATTTGACGGACTTGATCGAGAGAATACTGATGGCGGATGGCATGCATGCCGTCACGCAAGGTCACATCAGAAACATAAATTTTACGCTGCGGATCAATCATTTTATGCTCCTTCTGCTGTTATGGAATTTGAGTTTAGTTTTTGATTAAGTTGTGTTTCAGCAAAGCATTCTGCTGCTGCCAGCGCTGCACTGGTCATAATGTCTAAGTTGCCGGCATAGGCTGGCAGATAATGCGCTGCGCCTTCTACTTCAAGGAAGATCGAGACTTTTAAGCCTGTGAGTTTGCCTAGGCCTGAAATATTCAAAGGACGGTCTGCACCAAACTCTTCAAATTGCACTTCCTGCTTTAAGCGGTAACCCGGCACATAGGCATGCACAGCATCCGCCATGTCTTTGACCGATTGACGGATTGCCTCTTGATCTGCCCCTAATTCTGCTAGGCAATACACTGTGTCGCGCATAATTAAAGGCGGTTCTGCTGGATTCATAATGATGATGGCTTTGCCTTTTTGTGCGCCGCCCACTTCTTCTATGGCTTTAGAGGTAGTTTCGGTAAATTCATCAATATTGGCGCGTGTCCCCGGCCCTGCGGATTTACTGGCAATCGAGGCGATGATTTCTGCATAGTGCACTTTGGCAATTCGGGAAACTGCTTTGACCATCGGAATGGTCGCCTGCCCGCCGCAAGTTACCATGTTAATATTTGGCGCATCCATGTGATCATCCAGATTCACCACTGGAACAACATAAGGGCCTATCGCTGCTGGCGTTAGGTCAATCACCTGAATGCCATGCTGCTGCAGCACCGCATTATGATGCGCATGCGCGCATGCAGAAGTCGCATCAAAAACAATTTTAATGTCTTTAAAACAAGGTAAATTGAGTAAACCTTCCACACTTTCTGCGGTGGTTTCAAAGCCGAAACGCGCTGCGCGGGCCAAGCCGTCAGAGTTTGGATCAACACCGACCATCGCGCCCATTTCCACATATTTGGCATTGCGCATGATTTTAATCATCAGATCCGTGCCGATATTGCCCGAACCAATGATGGCGCTTTTAATTTTTGACATGTTGTTTTCCTTATATATTCAACGGCGCAAAGACAGCAGTCACGGAACCAAAGCCGTCAATCTGCACCTGAAATTCATCGCCTGGATTTGCTACCACCATGGGCCCTAAAGCGCCTGTCAGCACAAAATCTCCTTTTTGCAAGGGACGACCGCGCTTGACCATTTCATCTGCTAGCCACACTGCCGCATTTAAAGGATTGGCTAAGCAGGCTTTGCCTATACCTTCTGATACCACTTCACCCGCACGCGTCATTTGCATTTTGCAATTGACCAAGTCCACATCTGCAAGTGAAACAGGCTGTGAACTCAGTACATAAGCAGCGGATGAAGCATTGTCTGCCACGGTGTCTAACAGTGAGATTTTCCAGTTTTCAATACGGCTATCCACCACTTCAATGGCCGCTAAGGCATAGTCCGTTGCACTGATAATGTCCGCATAAGTATGCTGGGCTTGAGTCAGATCGGCTTTGAGCACCAAAGCAATTTCCGCCTCAACCTTCGGCTGAATCAGTTTGCCTGCCGCAATCGCTTCACCGTCACCATAGGCCATGTCGGCAAACAGCATGCCGAAGTCTGGTGAATCCACCCCCAGCTGTTTCTGCACAGCCACTGAAGTCAGGCCAATTTTTCGGCCCACCAAACGGCGGCCGCTGTTTAAAGCGCGTTCGGTATTGATGTCCTGAATCGCATAGGCATTATCTACTGTGGCGTGTTCGCCCAGTTCTGCTCGGATCGGAGCTATGGCTTGTCTGGATTGCTCGGCATCAAATAATGCCTGTGCAAAATGTTCCGCAGCTTGTGGCATGGTGATCATCCTTATTCTTTATGCGCTTGGCAAAATTTAGGCAAAGGGAACCCCTAAGCAGTTAACGCTTATTTCATTATTGATTGGGTTATTGCCGCAGTTTGACCGCGTTTGAGATTTGAAAAATTCCAGCCGCTGAGGACAGCTGGAATCATAAAAAAGTTTTAGTCGGTAATGCTGACGTTTTTACCGCTTTTCAGCTCTGCCATGCGGTCGTTTAATTCGCCATCTACATAGTAAAGCTCTGTAAAACAGCCAATTTGGTCACGAGTGTCAAAGTAAGCCCAGCGGCAGTTGCCAAATGGCCCTTCAAAAAAACCGGCCATGGCTTTTTTGATGCCTAAATCGGTGTAATGCTGTTCAGCCTGCGCATATTCTTCAGCATCTTTTTGGCGGAAGCCGATGTGATGCGGGCCTTTGCCTTTATCATCCAGCCAGTCTTTATACACACTCTGACCGCCATCATGGCGCGCCAGCTCAATTAAAGTCTCGCCGGCAAAGCCATAAGCGCAGCTGAACTGAAAGTCACCCGGTTGGCCGTAGTACTCTTTTTCCTTTTGCGTTTGCGATAAACCTTCCGCAACGTTCCACACTTCCACGCCATTGGTTTTACTGAAAAAATCCATGGCCTGCTGCAAGTCTTCTACGACAAAACAGATTTGATCAAAACGCTTGCTGAGCATTGCATTGACTTGTGACATTTAAATGCTCCTTATGCCGTTTCTAAAATGCGAAAACTAATCGCTTGAGCTGGACAAGCACTGGCCAGTTCTTTAATTTCATCTTCACGGTCTAAATCCACCATATGCAGCTTGAGCTGAGCCACTTGACTGCCTTGCGGAATTTCAAAAATATCTTCAGACATTAGGCACATACCGTAACCTTGGCATTGTTTGCTGTCTAAAATGACTTCAATTTTCTGTGTCATGAGATTTCATCCTTAAATCAAATACGATGTTGTTTTTTATAAAAATACGCCAAGGTTGGGTGTACGCAGCACCGCTTCAGTCAATACCGCTTTGCGCTTCAGCAAACGCGCGCCTTGCTCAGTGATTTTTAAAGTATCCACGCGGCGGTAAGGAATGATATCGCCCTGCTCGTCATGGCCGCGCTGGCGGTACATAATGGTTGCGCTATGCACATTCACCACATCTGCCTGTTCAGTCGGCTCTATCATCACGCTGCCAATAACACGTAAAGTCCGTGACGGCGGCACTTCCGCCCAAGCCTGACCAGACGCCATGCGGTCAATACGCACTTTGATGTGCGCCTTTGTATCTAATATGCGGTACGCATTCCCTGGGAATTCGTCTTTATAATGCAGTGAGCTGATGCGCAGCGGCACTTCGTAGACAATTTCATCGTCCAAAAGCGCAAACCATTCGTCAAAACGGCGCTCATCCAGCAATAGCGCTTCTTGCGCTAAAAAGTTATGTACAGTTTCGCGAGTTGTAAAATCCATTTATGCCACTCCTTTTTGCTGCGCATTTTCATCCGCTAGGCAAGTTACTTTGGCTTTTTTGCCTTCACGCATTTCTTTTAACCAGCGGCGCCAGAAGCCAATTTGGCAGTATTCGCCATAAATTGATGGATGGAATTCACCTGGGCCTTTCCACTCTGGATCTTTACCCAATTGCTTTTGGCTATAGTGCAAATTCACTTGCTCTTTACGCATCCACGGGCTTTGCGCGCCTTTGGCTATACCTTCCCAAACTGCGGTGTCATCTGCTTCAAAAATACCGCCTGAACCGAAAGCATATTGCCCAGCTGCATAAGCTTTTTCTGCATAGGCTTCAGGTACAAAGCTGAACTCAAACTCGTAATTCCACAGCTCCATCACACCCGGCGCAACCGGCTGCCACATGCGGATATTGGTAAATGGAATGGGCATTTCACCCGGTGCAGGCGGATGCGGCAGACGCATATAGCTGAAGTTCGGGAAAATCGTGCCAATCGTTGGCGGCACTTCTTTGATCATTTTAATTTGAACTTCATCTAAATTTGAAAGATCAAAATTGGCTTGCAATTCTGGCGGATAACCCCAGTTTGGCAATGGAATACCCACCATGCCAGAAAGATCATGTCCAATGAAGCTGTTGCCGTTGCCAAAGTCATACCCCGAAGCATGTGTGCTCACTTGGTTCACGCTTGGAATAAAGCCTGAACTTGCTGCCGATAAATGTGCTGTGCTCACGTGGTAAGCATCGCCGCAGAAGTTTTCCGCACCGCTTTTCCAGTCTGCTTTGACTTGGAAGCGTTCAGGCTCTTTAAGCAAGCGTACACCGTCTGGATGAATACCGAAAATAGCATCTAAAGCCCAAACTGTATCGCCTAAATATTCACGCAATGGCGGTACATCTTCATTTAGCGACGCAAAGATAAAACCGTAAATACTTTCAACTTTGGCTGCGCGAAGAAGTCCCCACTCTTTCGCGTCCAGCTTGCCGCCGTAAGCATCTTTCATGTGCGGCGCGCCCATCCAGTCACCGTTGTTTTTATACACCCAGCCATGATATGGGCATTTGAAGCTAGAGGCATTGCCTTTATCGTTATGACATACTTCTGTACCACGGTGACGGCAATGATTCAGCAAAACATTAATTTTATTTTCGCTGTCACGAGTCACAATGACTTTATCTAAACCTAAGCGGCGCAGTACATAGTCACCCGAATTTGGAATTTCAGTTTCATGTGCAATAAAAATCCAGTTGCGGGTATAAATACGCTCCATTTCTGCACGGAATACCGCATCATCATTAAAGATATCAATGGGCAAAAAGCCTTTATTGATGCTTGCCTCAATGCGATCACATAAATTGTCTACGTAATCTTCATCACTTCCTGCTGTCACTTGAATGTACTTGAACATGTGACTCTCCTTCCATTTTTGTTATGCCTGCCTGGCGGTCAGATCAAAAAACTAATCTGACAGTAAAATTCGCTTGATACTTAAAATGTTGAGATAAACCGATTAGCCTGCTTTCTTCGCAGGGCCATTAAATGGCGCCCAGTTTTGCTTTCTAAATTCGAGCAAATAAGCCTGCGCATTATCTTCATGCAATGGCAGTTCACGCGGCACCCAGTCGGTATCCAGCTGATCCATATCGGCGTCATATTCGAAACGGCAGCCGAACGGGCCGTCAAAATACCAGAACCAGTTCGAACCTAAACCGTGACGGCCCGGCCCCCAGAAGCTTTCATGCCCTGCTTTTTGGAAACGCTGGCCTGCCAGCATCAGTTCGCTTGGACCTGAAAGATGAAATGAAATGTGTTCTACACCTTTAATATGTTCAGGCGCTTGAATTAAAAACAGGGTGTGGTGGTCTGTTGTGCCGCCAGAACGCAGGAATGGCCCGCCGCCTAAACGGTCACTGACACGGAAACCCAAACGCTTGACATAGAAAGCTTCAGCTTTGGCAGCATCGGGTACAAATACTGCAGCGTGCGCAATGGTGCGCGGCTGAATTTCAATAGAATGATCTACACCCAGCACGTTCAAGGCACGCTCATGCGCTGCGCCTGGTGCATTGATTTTTTCGGCTGGAAGATTCAATTCGCGGCGGATGCTGATTTGAAAACCAATGGTAATGCCTGAATCATCAACAGTCTCTAAAGCGCCGTTGTCCAGTACCTTGACTTCACGGTCTGTGCTGAGTTCTGCTTGAATGGCGTCTAAAGTGGCTTGGTCTGCCACGCCATAGACCATTTTGCGCAGCTGGCTCATCGACGGCAGTTTCGCTGGCAATGATTCATTGTCAGCTTCAGCTGCCAAAATACCCGTACCATTCAAGGTTTCAAAATAACGTCCAAAGGCTTGGTTCGGCACTTCGGTTAAGCCAAAGTCCTGCATAAATTTCACTGATGCGGCCAAATCATTTGCACCGTAAATCAGCTGATCAATCCCGATAATATTCATTCCATTACTCCTGTATTCCATTCCTAGGAATACGCGTATTACTTTGATCTTTTTATGTTGCCGCTTGATTGCATCATGCATCGGCTATCGGATGCTCAGCATTGTGTCCAAATGGCTGAACATCCAATAGTAGATATAGTGCTAATTGACTATTGACTTAGCCTGTGAGCAATCCATCCCAGCACATGTATTTCATTTCCAAGAATTCATCAATGCCGTAATGCGATCCTTCACGGCCCAAACCGCTTTGTTTCACGCCGCCGAATGGCGCAACTTCATTCGAAATTAAACCCGTATTAATGCCGATCATGCCTGCTTCTAAAGCCTCAGAAGTACGCCAAACACGCGCGGCATTCTGACTATAAAGGTATGCAGCCAGTCCAAATTCGGTATCATTCGCCTGTGAAATTACGTCTTCATCTGTACTGAAACGGATTAAAGGCGCAACTGGGCCAAAGGTTTCATCATGCGCAATCACCATGTCTTTAGTGACATTGGTCAAAACGGTCGGCTCAAAGAAGAATCCGCCCAATTCGCTGCGGCGTCCGCCGCACACCACAGATGCGCCATGCTCGACTGCATTGGCAATATGCGACTGCACTTTTTCCACTGCGCCTGCATCAATGAGTGGGCCTTGCACAACACCGTCTTCCAAGCCATTGCCCACTTTCAATTCTTTGACTTTGGCCGCTAGGCGCTGTGCAAATTCATCATAAATCGCGTCTTGCACATAAATACGGTTAGCAGAAATACACGCTTGACCGGTGTTGCGGAATTTAGACGCAATTACGCCATCGACCGCCAAGTTCAGGTCTGCATCATCAAAGACAATCGATGGGGCGTTGCCGCCCAGTTCCATCGAGCATTTTTTAATGGTCGCTGCCGACTGTTCCAGTAAAGTACGGCCCACTTCGGTTGAACCCGTAAAGGTAATTTTACGAACCAACGGATGCGAAGTCAGAATGCCACCAATGATGCGTGTGTCATTACCTGTAAGCACACTGAATACGCCATCCGGCACACCTGCGCGGCGTGCAAGTTCAGCCAAAGCCAAAGCCGTCATTGGGGTTTGGCTCGCAGGTTTCACCACCATGGTACAGCCGGCTGCCAATGCAGGGCCTGCTTTACGGGTAATCATGGCCGCTGGGAAGTTCCAAGGCGTAATGGCTGCGCAAACACCAATCGGCTGTTTAAGCACCACAATACGCTGTGTGTCTTTTGGTGCTGGCAATACATCGCCACGGATACGTTTTGCTTCTTCGGCAAACCATTGCAGGAATGAAGATGCATAATCCATTTCACCGCGTGCTTCAGATAAAGGCTTGCCTTCTTCTAAAGTAATGATGGTCGCTAAGTCTTCTTTATTTTCCACAACCAGCTGATACCAGCGGTTAATAATTTCATAACGCTGTTTGGCTGTGGTTTTGCGCCATTTTTCAAATGCGGTTTGCGCTGTGGCAATTGCCGTATTGGTTTCTTCTTCTTTGCAGCGCGGCAGTTTCACCAGCTCTAAACCCGTTGCAGGGTTGTTTAAGCTATAAGTGCCATGTGCAGTTTCTTGCAGCCACTGACCATTAATAAATGCGCCTGTTTTCCAAAGGCTCGGATCTTTCAATAAATCCGCAGGATTGATCTGTGCAATGCTGTTCATAATTTAAATCCTTTACTCTTCGCCTTATTCAGGGAAACGGCCTTTCAGGAATTCGCTGTCTGGGTCATTGGTGCATGGCAAGCCTGATGCAACAAGTCCTTGACGCAGCACTTTCATTTGACGGTCTGGAATACGGGCAATTGGTGCGCGTAATGGGCCGCCGTTAAAGCCTGCCAGCCAATCCATGTATTTCCAGTGCGCACGGTTGATGTAGTTTGAACCTGGCATATAAGCGCCTGTCGCCGCACCCACTGCACCGCGTGCAGGTTGCGCTTGCCAGTACAATTTCATCGCTTCATCAAAATTACCTTCTTTCGCTAGATTAAAGGTTTTTACAAAATGATCACCCATCCACTGCGTATAGCTGGTTCCTGAGAATTGCATATCGGTATAACGAAGCAATGGAATCACGTCACTTTCAATTGGGCAGGTCACGACAATTTGATCGTTAAAACGCTCGTAGCTGTCGATTAAACCTGCAATGTGCGGGAAGCCTTGCTCTGCTTTTAAAGACACCACATTTGGACAGTCGTCGATTAAACGCTGAATCAATTCAGGCGACATACCTTGTGGATGTACACGTTCAAAGCCCCAAAGCGGAATAGCAAACAGCATCACGCCTAAATCCGTCGCATCACAAAATGCTTTGGTATAGTCATAAATGTCTTGTTCAGAGGTCGGCCAGAAGTTTGACGGATAAGACAGCAAGACAATATCTGCACCTGCTTTTTCCGCCAGTTTCACTGCGCGGATATTTTCTTCCAATGTGCCGAAACCTGCGTGGAAGAATAAGCCGAGTTTGTCCCCTGCCTGATCTTTCGCCCATGCGGTAAATTGCGCATTTTCTTCAGGGGTAATCGCAACTTCTGTACATAAAAGTGTGTAGGTGTAGCCTAAAGCAATGACTTTCTGAATATCGTGACGAATGCCTTTTTCATTTAAACGGCTTAAATCTTGGCTATAGCTTGGAATGGTGACCGAAGAACAGCCTTTTAAATGTTTCTTTGCCCACGCGCGCGCATCTTCACGTTTGTAATTCGCCATGTTGAAACTCCTTGTTTTCTTTAGATTTAAATAAATATTTTTGCAGCAATACCAATGATCATTTAACGATCAATGGTGACAATGCTGTATTGCATTTCTTGGTACAGGTCTGCAGTTTTGGCATTGCGCAGCAGCATTTCTGCGGTCACGATGTCTTGCAGTGCAGAACCGACGGATTTGTAAATCACGATGTCTTCTGGCTTTTGGCGCACTTGCACCTGACCTGTCATCACGTCTGACAGCGATACAGTTTTTGCTGCCACATCACAGCCAGCTTCAATCGCCACCAGTGAATCACCAGTTTCGTGCAGGACTTCTTCTGGCATATCTGCCACAATTAAATGCGCGGCTTGCATGGTTGCAACATCCAGTTCGCGCTGTTCTGGCAAAGTTGAGCTGACTGAGACAATGGTCATGCCCGGTTCTAGCCACGCTGCATCAAAAACTGGCCCGCCGTCACGACTGCGCGATGCGCACACCACCACATTGGCATGTTTTACGGCTTCTTCAGGGCTAGATACGGCTTGGATGTCTAAGCCATACAGTTCTGCAAATTCTTGCGCTAATTTTTCACGGTTTGCTGCTGTTGGGCTGTATACGCGAACTTTGGCAATACGACCTGTGGCATTAAGTGCATGTAAATGACTGCGGGCCAATGCGCTTGAACCGAGTACTGCAATGTCCAATTTGTCGGCTGCTGCCAAAGCATTGACTGCTACTGCTGAGCTGGCTGCGGTACGGATGTCTGTAATGCGGTTGCCGTCAATGAGTGCAGCAAGGCGCATGGTGTCTTGGTCAAACAGTGAAATGAGGTAGCTGGCTTTTTTATTTTTTGGGCTTGCAGCAATGAGTTTGCAGCCCATATATTGTTTAGATGGCGACACTGCACATAGGCTGCGCAGCCAAAAACCTTCTCCGCGTGCCATAGTACGCGGCGGCACCATTGCTGCGGATATTGGCTGTTTGTAGGCTTCGCTGAGTGCTTCTATCGCGCTTGGCCAAGTGGCCAATTCTGCGACATTATCATCATTGATAAATAAGGTTGGATGGTGTGCGTGGTTCACTGCTGAACTCCGTTTCAGTCATTTTTTTCTAATGTAATGAAGTGAGATATGCGGAGCTAGCATGTAAGGTGTAAAGCAGATATCTATAAAATGGATAGCATCAAAATAATTTCTACCATTTTACAAATATCTAATAAGTTTCTAATCCAAATTATAAAAATGTCTAATCATTACTGACTAGACATTTAAAAAAAATAAAATAAAAAATTATATAAAATCAGGTAAAGCACCTGTATTTAGATAATCTAACAACTCACTGTTAGATAAAACACTTCGGTAATAAATCGCAGACCAAACATTTTTACTTTTAATTTCTTTTTCTTCAAGATAGATTTGAATTTTGTCATTCATTACACTTCCAGATTCTCTATTTTTTTTTGAAAGCTTTAAAAGGTTAATATGTTGTGATTTAGCAAATCTCAAAAATCTATCATATATATTTAATTCAACAACATGACTTGCTAAAATTTCATATAAGTCTTTATCCTTAATGTATTTTAAATCCAAAGTAAAACTTGGTGAATCATAAGGAGGCAATATTTTAAGAATAAGAAACTCTTCTATATTTTCATAATATGGATGAAAAAAAATTCTACTATTATTTAAATTTAATACTTTTTCACCTTTGGCATCCTTTCCTTGACATTTAGTGCAAGCAGGAACCAAGTTATCTAAACATATAGAATATTCAGGATATTTTTCCTTCGGTAAATAATGATCTAAAGTACTTGGTATAACTTCCTCTCCACAATAGGGGCAAAATATTAACTGATGATCATGTCTCAAACCATTCAATATTGAAGTTATAAATTTATCACTTTTTGTTGAATATAAATTAATTAACGTATCATGTCTTAATTTAACTTCATCATCATGATCAACATAATTTCTAAAATTTAAATTAGTTATTTTTTCGGGATTACCTTGTACGACATGATATTTCTCATAAGCTAAAATTAAATCATCTTTAATTCTTCGATAAAATTCAGGAAGACTATAAGGATTATTTATTCTTGAATCCAAAACGTTTCCAAGAAAATCTAAAGTTGGGTCTTTACCAAGGTTTATCTTAGTTACCATTTAAAGATTCCCAAATTTTAATATCCATAATCATTTCCTCATTTACTGCCTCACCAAGCTCATCAATTAGTTGTGTTGGAGTAAATTTTTTACTATCAAGTAATGTGTTTAGAAAGTTTTCATATGGTTTTTTCAGTAAACTATCGCCAAACACATAGGTTGAAATGCGTTGCATATCTCCACCAAACGTTTGAAATGGCGGGCTTTCAATACTCAACCCTAATTCATTTTCCTTGTATATATGGACACAACTAGAGGGTACTTCACGAACAATTGACAATGAATGTGTAGCTAAAATGGCCTTAGACTTAAAAGGTTCTAATATTGATTTTAACAGTCCTATGAATTCTATCTCTAATGTTGGATGTAAAAATAATTCTGGCTCATCAATAATAATTAAACTTGATTCTTTAATCTCACCTAAAATATTTAAAACTATATATGAAAAAATCTTCTGACCTGAACTCAGTTTAATAATTTTATTATTTTTTAGGAAAAAAATAGTATTTTCAAATTTCACACTATGGTGAATCACTTCGAAGTTTTCTAATTTTTCATTTAAAATTAAGTATTTTTTACCATTAAAGTGATAATAATCATATTCACTTATAAGTGAAAAATCAGCTTGTTCATTAACCCCAATAACTAATTCATCAAAATCAAATGCTTTTTTTAATGTTTCTTTAGCTAATCCTAATTTATCCACCCACCAATTTAAATTTTTATATTGATAGTTTTCATAAATCATTTTAAAAACTGCTTTTTTGGCATCTAAACTAGGAATATTTCTACCTATAGCAATTCTATTTTTATTATCAACATCTCTGGCTCTCAAACCAAAGTATTTATAATTTTCTTTTTCATTCTCCTTGATATTCTCATCACTTAAATCCACTAAAAAATCTTCAAACACACTATAAGATGTTAATATTAAATTAGAAAAATTAGGCCTTCTATCAAATGGCTGATAGCCCTCTAACCTCCGAACATCACCTTCACCAACTTTTAATAAATACTCAGATAGCACTTTAATTGTATGACTTTTACCTACTCCATTAGCACCAATTAAAACATTAATATCTGTTGGAAGTAATTGCTTTGAAAAATTGAAAAATATATTTTTAATTTCATTTTTTTTGTCTTTATAATTAAAACAGAAATCATTAATACTACTTGATATATTATCCTCAAATAACATCCACGCTTCTTCAAATGCTTTATGTGAACCTGTATCGCGAAGCAATGATTCAGTAAATATGGAATTTTCTATCAAGTGAAGAATAGATACATCTTTTTCTATATTTTTCATATAGCTAGCATCTTTGAAATTTATTAATATTTTATTAATTTGCTCTATTTCCAACACGCTAACAAGAGTTTTATAAAAATCAATATCAGAAAATTGACTTATATAATTCTTATTTGGTATTGGGAATACACCATCCCATCCTTCATTACAAAGTTTGTCTAAGTAAGCAGCACTGTAAGATTCCCCTTCAATCAAAATCCTTACAGCCCAATTTTTATACTCTTTATTATTAAGAACAACAATCATATTAAAAGATGTTTTAGAACCATAATCATCCCAATTATTACCACTTAAAATAATTTGATTGGTATATCCAGATAACTTAGATGGTTGAGTAGACCAATTCTGATTGGGGATGTATTTTATTAAAAACATACAAACTTATATCTTATGCTACGATCTACACATTTTAACTATCTTATAAATTATTTCATACTTAATTACTTGTAATTTAAATTTTTTACACATAAAGTTGAATTAATGACTCAACAATTTTATAAAAAACATCACCGATTCACAATCATCCCTTTCAAAATTTGCGGTGCTTGCTTTTCAAACCACTGCTGCACCACTCGTGCCGCCCGTGTATTCGGTCTGCGAATGGTATGCGCCAGCACCACACTGCGGTGTAACTCAGGCTCTACAATCAAACTTGCAGACAAACGCTGCTGATTTTCCAAACCAAATAAGCCCGAAGAAATTGCATAACCGCCGCCAGCAGCCACCAGTTCATGCTGCAAACGGTTCGAGTCCGCTTCTACAACACAGTCAAACTTGCATTCCATCTGCCGTGCCAGCAAATCTAAACGCGCACGCAAAGGATGCGGACGGCTCGGTACAATGAGCGGTAAATCCTGTAAATCCCGCAGTTTAATGGTCGGCTGCTGTACCAAAGGGTCATTGCTTTGACCGACCAGCATCAGACCAAATTCCGCAATTACCGCCTCTTCCTGCTTCACCATTTCCCCCTCACGAAGCAGTAAAGCCATATCGATCCGGCCTTCCTCAATCATCTCTTCCAAATGCACATTCGAGCCTTCGCTTAAATGCAAATCAATCCTCGGATGGTGTTCTTTTACGTAGCGGTATAACGCGCCTGAAAGCTGACGCACCAAAGCAGGCAATAAACCTACGCGCACTTCACCAATCGGCTCACCGCCATAGGTGCGGATGTCATCTTCAATCGCACCGCATTCAATCGCGAGGTTAATAATCCGCGGCAGCAGTTCATAGCCCAGTTCCGTCAGTACCACACCGCGCCCAGTACGGTTAAACAGGCGTGTACCACACTGCTCTTCCAACTGTGCAATATGACGGCTGATCATGGATTGCGGCACGTTAAATGCGTGCGCAGCCTTGGACAGACTGCCCAGCTCCGCAACTTTAATAAACACCAGCCACTTCGAATCCAAAATTGATTGCATTGTAATATCCTTATATGACTAAACCAGCCGAGGGCTGGCTGGTTCAGTAACGCGCAGAATCAATTGTGTTTAAACAGCGAGTAAGCTCTTTAAATTGGTATTGATATCAGCCGCTTGAATTTTGGAAGGTGTAATCCCAGCTTCCAGCAATTTCCGTGCAATCATATGATCTACAGGTTGGTTCACCGAATCAATAGCAACAAGTTTATCTTTCGCATAATGGAACACCGAAAAACGCCCGCTTTTCATGTCACCGCGAATCACATAATCACTGGTATCAAAGGACAAACCAGTCATTTGCAGGCGGATATCGCCCTGATCGGTCCAAAACCATGGCACAGTTTTATATTCCGCTTTTTGCGACAAAATCATTTTGGCTACGGTCAAAGCCTGATCATTGGCATTTTGTACCGACTCAAGACGGATGCGGCGTTCGCCAGCAAAAGCATTTTGATGATTGGCGCAGTCGCCTATGGCATAAATATCATCAAAATTGGTTTGCATCGAAGTGTTCACCACAATGCCATTTTCACACTGTATGCCTGCTTGTTCTGCCAGTTCAGTATTTGGAATTGCACCGACACCGACCAAAACCAATTCTGCAGGAATCACGCCATGCGCACATTTCACACCTGAAACTTTGCCATTTTCCCCGACAAATTCATTAATGAATACGCCTGTTTCAATCTTAATGCCATTCTCACGGTGAATATTGGCAATATAATCCGACACCAATGGCGCCACCGAACGGCCTAAGACGCGTGGTGTATGCTCCAGCACAGTCACATCTTTACCTAAAGTACGCGCCGTTGAAGCCAGTTCTAAGCCAATAAAACCGCCGCCAATGATGACTACATTTTTCACTTTTGCCAGTGAATCACGCAGTTTACGCGCATCCTGCAAAGTGCGTAGACTCATCACGCCGTCCAGCTCCAAACCCGGCAAAGGCAATTGGCGTGGGCGTGTACCTGTAGCTAAAACCAAATAATCATAATGCAGCATGTCGCCATGATAGAGCTTGACCAGCTTTTCCTCTGGGTCAATTTCGCTGACGGCAGTATTCAGCCGTAGATCAATTTGATATTTCTCATAAAAGTTCTCAGGCTGTAAGCACAGCTTGGACAGATCCATTTCCGCTTCATCTTTAATAAAGCTTTTGGACAATGGCGGACGGTGGTACGGCAGTTCCGATTCATTGCTGATTAAAACTATTTCACCGTTAAATTGTTCGTGGCGCAGCGCTTTGGCGCAGCTGCAGCCGGCGTGTCCTCCGCCTATAATTACAACTCGTTTCATCATGCGCTTTTCACTCCTTGAATCGCATCAGCTTTAAAAAATTGTTTGAGGTGCTGTGTGACTTGTTCTGGGGCTTCAAAATTACAAATATGCCCGCTGTTTTGAATCATTTTCATTTCTGCATTTGGCAATTGTTCTGCCATTTTTTGCATATCTTCGACTGGCCCACCGCCATGATCATGCTCTGCCGCCAGCAGTAAAACAGGCGTTTGAATGTTGCCCAGTTGCTGTGAAAAATCCATTTCAATAAAAGCATTTACATAAGCGCAGTAGCCTTCGACCGAAGTGCGTTTGATCATGGCGCGCAGCTGCGCATCAACGTCTGGGCGTGCTGCTCTGAATTCTTCGCTTAACCAGCGGTCTACCGTGACATCCCCCAGTTTTTCCAAACCGTTGGCACGGGCTTTGGCGCAGCGGTCTCGCCAAAATTCATGACGGTCATCAGGCTGGCGCGGACGGCAGCAGCAGGCCACAATTTGGCTCACGCGCGCTGGATATTTCAGCCCTAAAGATAAAGACACCGAGCCTCCAAAACCAAGCCCTACCACTGCGCTTTGCTGAATACCGAGATGATCCCACAGCGCAATCACGCCATCGACCACATCTTGAAAGCTGCAATTTTCCGGCGGTTCTGGGCTGAGGTTATGTCCCCACGGATCAAAAGTAAGCACCTGAAAATGCGCTGCTAAAATTTCTGCGTGTGCTGCCCAAAAGCTTAAGTCATTGCCAATACCCGGTATAAAAGTAATCCAGTCTGCGCCAGCTTTACCCTGCGTTTGATAGTGAAATAACGGTAATGACCTCATGTCGAATTGCTCCAAATCTTTATATTTTGGCTACCTTACGCAATTTGCTGAGTGATCCGCTAGGTTTTAAAATCTAAAGCAGTTATCTAAATAATGCATAACTGCTTTATAAGTTAGATGCTTTTTTCACATGCCATCGCGCTCTAAAGTGATCATCAAGGATGAATAACTTGATGGTTTTCGAATAGGGAGTAGATGATGTCTACAGAAAAAGATTTTCATATTAAAGGTTTAGACTGCTTACGTTTTGGCGTAGAAAATTTGCAAGATGCGCTGCGTTTTGCCGATGACTGGGGCTTAAAACAGGTGCAGGCCCTTCAGGAAAACAGCTATCTGTTTGAAACCACCGACGGTTCACAAGTTGAAATTTTCCAAGCAGATGCTTCCAACCCGTTGCGCACTCCTATTGGCAGCCCAAGCGGCATGTGCGAAATGGTCTGGGGCGTGGCTGATCAAGCAGGTTTGGATGCAATTGCCGCAGAACTGCGTACCGACCGTGAAGTGACGATTGATGAAGACGGCACAGTACATAGCCAAGATGACTTGGGTATTCGCCTTGCTTTCCGTTTGGCTCAACGCAGCTATATTCCATTTAACGAAACACAGTTTAATTCTCCAAGTCAGCCAAAGCGTGTGAACAGCCGTGCGCCGCGTTATGAAAAAGCCCAACCTTATGAAATCAGCCACTTGGCGATTGGTGTAGACAACGCTGGCGATGCGGTGAAGTTCTATTTAAACCGTTTAGGCTTCCGTGTTTCAGACCGCTATGCGGACCGCGGTGTATTTATCCGCTGCTCAGCAGAAGGCAACCATCACCACCTGTTCTTTATGAATGGCAAACAGCCGGGTACACGCTTCAACCATTTGGCCTTTAAAGTCCGCGATATTCATGAAGTGATTTTTGGCGGTCAGCACATCGATTCACAAGGCTGGACAACTTTTGCAGGCCCAGGCCGTCACCGTGTTTCATCTGCTTGCTTCTGGTACTTCCTCACGCCATTTGGCGGCGCTTGGGAATATGCAGCCGATGAAGACATCGTGACGGAAGATTGGGAATCGACCGACTTTGCTGCCGAAGCGCACATCTTCACTGAATGGACTTTTGGTCTAGAAAAATCGGATGGCACGCTGAAAGGCCCGATCTCACAGAGCAAAGCTGAAACGTTAAACGATTAAGCGCTTTTGACAAGCTGATTGAATTGAGAGAAGGATTTTAAGATGAATGCCAACATTCATAACACAGTGCAAAACAAGGCACAAAATACGGCTGAAAACAGCGTTCAGCCCGCAGAACATTATTGGGTACAGCTGATTCACAGCGATATCCGCATCATTCAGGGTAAGTACCGTACCCGTATTTTGGAAGCAGGCAATCCAGCTGCACCGGCACTGTTCCTGCTGCATGGCACAGGCGGTCATTTAGAAAATTATGCCCGTAACATTCCTGCTCTGGCAGAGCACTTTCATGTGATTGCCATGGACTTTTTATGGCATGGCCGTTCACAAACTGAAGGATTTGATCACGCTGTCATCCCCCTATTGATTGACCAAATTTTAGATGTGATGAATGTGATGAATATTCCATCTGCACACTTTGAAGGTCAATCCATGGGCGGCTGGGTGGCGATGCAATTGGCGATTCAGCACCCTGAAAAAGTCGACCGTTTGGTGCTCACGACAACTATGGGCTACAAACCAAATGAAGGCGCCATTGCAGGCTATGTCGAACCGATTTGGGCCAGCAATTTAGCCAGCTCAATTGAAGTTTTAGAAAAGCCAACTTTTGACAATGTGCGTACCCGCATGGCGCGTATTTTGGCCAAGCCCGAACGCCTGACTGATGAAGCGATTCAGGTACGCCAAGCGCTGTATCAGCAGCCAAAACTGGCTGAAGTGCAGAAGCAGTTTATTACCGAATATCTGTCTGGCAGCACCATTCAGCAGCATGCAGTAACGGATGCTTTGGCAGCGCAGATTTCACAGCCGACTTTGGTGTATTGGGGCGATGCCAACCGCACACCGCCGACATTGGGTCAGCACATTGCAGCGCAAGTTCAGCAAGGTCAGTTCTTCTGCGCGAAGGACACAGGCCACTGGGCGCAATTTGAAAGTCCCGAAGTGCATAACACCATTGTGACGCAATTCCTGCTCGGGCAAGACCTGCAAACAAATGATGAATAAATAGGAAATATATGACACAGCCAAATTTAACCGGCCGCTGGGAACTGGTGACTTTCGAACAAAATTATGACGATGGCCGCGTGGTTTTCCCCATGGGTGAAGGCCCGCAAGGCGTTATTCAATATACCGAAGACGGCTATATGAGCTGTCAAATTACCAAAGCCAACCGCGGCAATTTCACTACAGGCGGTCAATGGAACGCCTCTGATACAGAAAAAGCTGGCGCCTATAACAGCATGCTTTCTTATGCAGGCCGTTACACCTTGGAAGATGGCGTAGTCACTCATTTGGTAGATCTCAGCCTGTTTCCAAACTGGGTCGGTGGACAACAAAAACGTCAATTTAAATTTGATGAACAAGGCCAGCTCAGCCTGACCGCGCGTCTAGAGGAAAATACCTCGGAAGCCCGTACGGCACTGCTGCTGTGGAAACGCGCATAAATTTTTAAAGATGCTTCTTTCATGTCCAGACCCTCTTTGTATTTCTCCCAAAAGGAGAAAAGCATAAGGCTGATAAAAGAAGCCCATTTTACAAATTTTCAAGGAATGAATATGAACACAATGACCAACCCTGAAATTGGCCACAGCATTCAATGCGGCGATATCCTGACCAATTACCATGATGTCGGCCAAGGCGAACCAGTTTTACTGCTGCACGGTTCTGGCCCAGGCGTCAGCGCGTGGGCCAACTGGCGCCTGACCATTCAAGCGCTGCAAAACGATTTCCGTTTAATTGCACCTGATTTTGCAGGTTTTGGCTACAGCAAATTTCCTGAAGACATGAGCTTTAACCGTGAAAATTGGCTGAAGCAAATCGTGTCATTTATGGATGCTCTCGGCTTAGACAAAGTCAATGTGATTGGCAACTCCTTTGGCGGTTCCATGGCGTTGGCGCTGGCGATTTATCACCCTGAACGCGTGAATAAATTGATTTTGATGGGCAGTGTCGGCGTGCCGTTTGAATTGACGGCTGGACTGGATGCCGTTTGGGGCTACACGCCTTCATTTCAAAATATGCAGGCAATCATGAAAATTTTTGCTTACAACCAAAATTTGGTTGGCGATGATTTAGTGCAAATGCGTTATATCGCCAGTACAAAGGAAGATACTCGTGCAGCCTATGAGCGCATGTTCCCTGCACCACGCCAGCAATGGGTCGAAGCGATGTCACATGCAGAAAGTGATATCCGCAAAATTCAGCAACCGACTTTGATGGTACATGGCCGCGATGACAAAGTCATTCCGCTCTCTACCTCAATGACCATGTTGAACTGGATTGAAAACAGTCAATTGCACATTTTCAGTCAGTGCGGCCATTGGACGCAAATTGAGCATGCAAAAAGCTTTACTCAGCTCGTGGCTAATTTTTTGAAATCCGAATGAATCAAGGAAGACTCAGATGACTCAACACTCCGCATCTGCCGGTAAAAAAGTACTGATTATCGGCGCAGGCACAGCCGGCATGGCTTCTGCGATTACCCTTTCACGCATTGGCCTGAAAGTGGATTTAATCGACATCAACCCAAACTGGGGCGCACTTGGCGCAGGCCTGACCATTACTGGTCCGACTTTACGTGCGCTGAAACAGCTCGGTGTTTATGATGAAGTGACCAATCAAGCTTATGTCGGTGAAGGCATTCAAGTCTGCGACCCGCAAGGCAACCCGCTGCGCATTTTACCCACGCCCATGCAGGAAGATGCTGACACGGCAGGCAGCGGCGGCATCATGCGCCCGACCATGCATTCAATTATGCACAAATACGTTAAAGATGCGGGCATTGAAATGCGCTTAGGCATTACTGCTGATGCTTTTGATCAGGGTGAAAGTGCTGTTACGGTTGCTTTCAGCGATGGTACATCGGGCCGCTATGACTTTGTTTTAGGTTCAGATGGCGTATTGTCTAAAACCCGTCAAATGCTGTTCCCAGATGCGCCGAAAGCCGAATATACCGGTCAAAGCTGCTGGCGTTTATTTTTAAAACGTCCTGCTTCGGTCAAGCGCCGCACTTATTTCTTGGGCGGCCCCGTTAAAGTCGGCTTTACCCCAGTATCGCAAGATCATATGTATATGTTCCTGCTTGAACGCTGTGAACAGCGCTGGCAAGAACCAGAAGATAACTACAAAAACTTGAAGCAATTGCTTGAAGGCTATGACGGTATTTTGGCAGATATTCGTGAATCTCTGACTGAAGCGGATAATAAAGATATCAACTTCCGTCCATTGGAATGCTTTGATCTGCCGGGGCCTTGGTATAAAGGCCGCATCTTGCTGATTGGCGATTCAGCCCATCCAACAACCCCGCAATTGGCGTCTGGCGCAGGCATGGGGATTGAAGATGCCTTGGTTTTGGCTGAAATCTTTGCAGCAGAATCTGACGTTGAAAAAGCCTTTGCGCAGTTTATGCAGCGGCGTGAACAGCGCTGCCGTCTGGTAACGCAAAGCTCTATGGAGATAGGACGTTTAGAACAGCAGCGCGCGCCTGTCGAAGCGCAAACAGCTGTCGTCAGCAAAGCCTTAGAACTGTTAAAAGAAGCGATTTAATCCGAAGCCCCTGCATCATTTGCGGGGGCTTATTTTTTGAATACCAAAAAAAGCTCAGTGACGAGCCTGAAATGGAAAATACCCACGGAGATAGGACATGGTAAAAATCGAAAGCAAACGCGGCATGTTCGCGCTGATGCTGGCACATTGCGCAGGGATGGTTGATTTGGTTGCACTGCCGGTATGGGTCGGTACACTCATTGCGCATTATCACTTTGACCCGCAGCAAGCTGGGGGCTTAGCCACTTTATTTTTAATCGGTGCAGCGGGCGCCAGTATTTTCTTTGCGCCGCGCTTTAATAAAATTCAAGTTAAAGTTTCAGCAATTCTAGGCTTTGCCATTGCAGCATTGGCCTTTGTCTTATCTGCAATGAACACCTCCTTCCCGATACTTGCAGGGCTTCATTTGGTTGGCGGTATGGCAGCAGGCACAGCATTAAGCGTTACGCACGGTACGATGGGGCATGCAGTTAACCCGCACCGCGTTTTTGGTATTGCAGGCTTAGCCATCGGTATTTTTGGGGTGGTATTTCTGGGCGGCACACCGGGCGTTATTCAGCAGTTTGGCGGCCAAAGTATGTTCTATGTTTTGGCTGCAGTCATGCTTATTGCCTCTGCTGCATGTTTATTCTTTTTCCCCAAACCGACACGTGCTGTCGATTTTGACAATTATGAGCAGATTAAAAACCTGCCGCCGCTTGGCAAGCCCGTTTGGTTCTGCATGATTGGCGTGGCTTTGCTTGCCATGACTCAAGCCATGACTTTAAGCTTTTATGAGCGGATTGGATTAGAGCGAGGTTTCAGCCGAGATATGGTCACCATGGCCTTGGTCATTTACGGTATTGTCACGATTTTTCCAGCGCCATTGGCGGTATTGCTGGAAAAGCGCGTCAGCATCACGGCCATTATAGCTTTCGGTCCAATATTTCAAGCTATTTTTTCTCTATTGACTACGCACACTCATCAATACGCTGTCTTTGCTCTCGCGGGTCCCTTTATGGCCTTTACCATACTCTTTGTGCATACCTTTGCCTTTGGCTTACTGGCGCGTTTAGATCCAACCGGCCGCGCGGTTGCCGGCACACCAGCCATGCTGATGGTCGGCGCTGCCGTCGCGCCATTTATCAGCGGAACCATTGTTAAATTCATCAGCTTTGAGGCCATTGGCTATGCCTGCTGTATTGTTGTTGCCGTTCAAGTCTATTTATTCAGCCAAACCCGTAAAGCGGTATTGGCTGGTGAAACAAATATTCCTGCGGCAGTCAAAAATGGCAATGAAACTCAGCCAGCCAATTAACATGGTTTGATCGGTCTACTGCATTTTCTCTTCTGAACAATACGTAAATCATTTAAGTTTTGACCAGTCTGCCCCTAAATAGCAGGCTGGTTTTTTATGCTTTTAGGGCTGTCATATTCACAGCCCTAAAATAATAGAAGCTAAGCCCTTCAAATATGTGCATCTCAAGGGGCTGTTTAAAATCCATCCGATTTAGATATAACTGATATCTTGAATTCCTGCTTATATTTGACAATCCAGCCCTTGTTTCATGATTTCACGAGCTCTATAGTCTATCTTTTAATCAAATCAAGTCTTTATTTTTTAACCTTTTTATAGTTTTAAATGCTTGTGATTAAGAAGCTTTTGAATAATTTAACTGTTGAGACAACAAATGATGCTTAAAAGGATTTTTGGCCTGCTATTTACATTCGCCATGACACAAACTCTCATTGCCGGCGATGCGACGAATTTATCTGGGGAATGGAAAGTAATTGATGATAAAAGTGGTTTTACATTAGTCAAAGTAAAAGTCACAGAACCCCAACCTCATCTTTATCAAGGTCATATTATTGAAGCATTTAACCCGCCTAATCAGCCTGTGCGGGATTTAAGCCATTTAAAAGGCTTTCATCTGCTTCAAGGGCTTAAACAAGACCTAAAAGATCCTTACAAGCTTACTATTGGAGAAGTAGTTGACCCCGCAATTAATCAACGCTATCAAGTCAATGGTAAATTGACTAAAAGAGGTCATATGATGGTTTTACGCAGCCCTTCAGATTCCAATAAAGCCAGCCGTAAACTGTCATGGGTACGCATTCGATAAATCAATTGAAATAAAAAAGCCTGCAAATGCAGGCTTTTTTATTTATCTATTTTTTCTTTTTTTATAGATATGCAGTCGTCACCTGCTCAAAGCCTTTAGCCAGCAGCATGCTGCGCGCCATCATCGACTCGCCTGCGATTTCCATACGGCCAATTTCACCTGACGTTTCCACAACAAACAAGGCGCGTTCAAGCCGTTTTTGCATAAAAACAGTGAATACTTTTTCCAAGTTATTGCCAAACTGATCAATCACTTGCGAAAGCACAATTGCATCTTCAACTGCTAGGCCTGCGCCTGAACCTAAATGCGGCGTGGTTGCATGTACGGCATCACCAATCAGAAGCGCAGCCCCGCGATGCCAATCGCCATTGACCATAACCCGTTCTAATGGACGGTAAATAATCGGGGTTTCGGCATTAATGCGATCGATATATGGCTTTAATACCGGTTCAAATTCCTGCAATAGCTGCTTGGCAATTCGCGGCAAATCTTCAGGTTCACGCCATACGTTTTCCTTAGGCACACATTCCATCATATACATATACATTTGCGTTGGGCTGCAGGGGTTAAAGCCCACTTTCATTGTTTCAGACTGGAACATGCGGCCGCGCACAATCTCCGCAGGACGGTCAAATTGCAGGCGCCAGCAGGCTTGCCCTGTATATTCAGGGGCAGCCTGTTCAGGCATCAGCAGCTGACGCAATTTAGAAAATACGCCGTCCGCGCCTACCACTAAGTCATAGTGCTGTTCACGGCCACTTTCAAATTTCACAAAATTACCGTGCTCTAAACTGCTGCGGATCTCTACTACACTGTCGCCCAAAAATACGGGAATGTCCTGTTCCTGCACTTTTTTGGACAAAATATCATGCAGTACAGGGCGTAAAATTGCGCCTTCAGATGGGAAGTCATCCGCAATGACGCGTTTAGATAAAACGGTGCGGATAAAATTGCCCTGCTGATCATAAATATCAACCCCATCATGCACAAAGCCCTGCGCGGCAATTTCATCCTGCAACCCAAGGTCGCAAAGCGCGCGCAGTGTCAATACTGACAATGTCAGGCCTGTACCCAAGGCTTTCCAATCTTCTGACTTTTCCACCAGTTCAACGGCATGCCCTGCCTGTTTCAGCTTAATGGCTGCGGCCATTCCGCCTATGCCGCCGCCAAGTACCAACATTTTCATGGTTAATCCTTTAATTTCCAATCCTAATTTAAACGCATTTATTTCTAACCGATTTGAGCTTAATCAAATTTTAAAGCGCGCTGTATCCAAATACACTCAAAGCAGTTATGCAAAATTGCGATAGCAAAACAAAGTTCAGTGTCTATTTTTGCTTATTCTGCATCCTGCTGTGATAATGAAAAACGAGCAGAATCACGCGCGGCTTCAGACATATTCTTTATCAGCATGCAGAGCGTCATGACTGCAGCAGGTATAGCTAAGACTGTAAAAATTTGACTCCAGCCAATATTGTTATTGACCAAATACCCCATGCACATTGTGCCTGCAACTGCACCAAAGCGGCCTATGCCGCACATCCAGGAAACCTCAGTAGTACGAACAGCGGTAGGATAAAAATTGGCAGCCAATACAGGCAAAGATGACTGCGCCGTATTTTGCAGTGTGCCTGCACAAATCATCAGGATAATGAAAAATGTTAATGACAGATGAAGGGCTGGACCAATCAGCGCAACGCAAATTGCAGTAAAAAAAGTACAGACAGCAATCACATAATTGCCGTTAAAATGATCCATCAGCCAGCCATTCAGCATGGCCCCTACACCGCCTAGGGCGAATAGGCCTGATACCACAGGGCCTAAATGCGGCGGCATATCCGCCTCTTTAAAGAGCACCGGCATCCAGTTTATGATGCTGTAAAAAATCATCAAGCCACAGAAAAAGCATAGCCACAGGCTCAAGGTTCCTACAAGAAATTTACTGGAAAAAACCATGCGCATAGATTGCAATGCAGACAGCTGGCGACTTTTCGCTTCTAAGCGAAAATTTTGCTGCAGTGCTAGTGCATTTATTTTTTGCAAAATATGCTGTATCCGTGATTGGTCCGCACCATTCAGCAGCAAATACCGCACAGATTCGGGCAGCAGCCATGCCATCAGCATTGCCAGCAGTAAAGGTAAAGCACCGCTCAGCAGCAGCATGCTCTCCCAGCCAAAATGCGGAACAATGTAAGCCGCCGCAAAACCGCCTGTGGCTGCGCCTATTGGAAAGCCGCAGTACATGGTATTGACGATAAAGGCGCGCTTATGCGAAGGGCAATATTCTGACAGCAGCGTCACGGCATTCGGCAATGCTGCGCCTAACCCCAAGCCTGTAATAAACCGCAGAATTTCCAGCTGCGTTAAATTTTGGGCAAAGCTGGAGAGCATGCAGCTGCATGAAAAAATAAATACTGAAAATAAAAGTAATGTTTTACGGCCAAATCGGTCCGCCAAAGGCCCGAGAACAATTGCCCCAATTGCTGCGCCGATTAAAGCGGCACTGAGTACAGGCACGAGATCCACTTTACTGATCTGCCAATCCCGAATCAGATCTGGCGCAATATAGCCAATTACCGCTGTATCCATGCCATCAAAAAAGGCCACAAAAAACATCATCACAAAAATAAGCCATTGAAAATTTGACCAGCCATGCTGATCTAAAAAAGCTTGAATATGCATGTGCTCATCCTTGTCGATGCATCAAAAATATGTGATTTTTTCAGCATAGCGCAGTGCACCCCAAGCAATGTTCTATGAAGCTGGATATTAGATATTGCGGAAATAGATAGCGCTTCATTCTATAATATTGATACAAAAAAAAGCCGCCCTTTCGAGCGGCGACCAAGGAAAAGCTTGCTGCAGTTTTTATTGTTTATGGTGGTTCTATTTCGCAAAAATAACCTGTGATTTTAAATAGCGCTGCGTCAGCGCAATGGCTGCATTAGAGCAAATGACAAAGATCAGCATTGAAAGCGACATATTGACTTGCGCACTCCACAGCAGGACATTCAGCAATATCCCGCTAAGCAGGCCAAAGCCAAATTGCAAACTGCCCATCAACGCGCTGGCAGATCCCGCCTGACGGCCTTGCTGCGACATGGCTAAAGCTGTAGAGTTCGGTGCGGTTAATCCAATACCCGCAACAGCTAAAAACAAACCGGCCAGCATTAAGGGCAGCTCAAATACAGAAAAGATAAAAGCAATTAATAATACAAATACGCCAAAGGCCTGCACTGCTCCGCCCAATGTCAACCGCTGCGCTACGCTATATTTCTTTCCCAGCTTATGGTTCATAGATGAAAGCAATACAGTCCCTACCGCATTGAATCCAAATACATACGCAAACTGCTGCTGGCTGAAATGATATTGGTCCATGAATACTGCAGATGCCGCATTGATATAGCAAAACAGAATACCAAAGCTGAAACAGCCAGCCAGCATGGGATATAAAAAACTGCGGTCTTGCGCAATATGTACATACAATTGACCGGCTTGCATAAAGGACAGCTTTAAACGGCGCTCAGCTGGCAGAGTTTCTTTAAATTGCAACAGCACCCAAATTAGACTGACAGCACCCAATGCTGTTAAGGCCACAAAAATAGACTGCCATCTAAAAAAGATCAGCAGCCATGCGCCAAGTGTCGGGGCAATGACTGGTGCAATCCCCATGACAATCATCATGCTGGCAAAGGCTTTGGCGGCATGGGCCGTGTCTAAAACATCACGAATTGCGGCTCGTGCCAGAACCAATCCTACACAGCTGCCAAGCGCCTGCAGCACACGGACGGTCAGCAGTGTATTTAAGCTGTCTGCATAAATACATAAGATGCTGGCAACAATGTGCAGGCTTAAGCCAAAAATCAAGGGTCCTTTACGGCCAATTCTGTCACTGATAGGGCCATAAATTAATTGACCAATGGCTAAACCTAAAAAGTAAGCCGGCAGCGAGTTGGATACCAAAAGCGTCGATGTGCCGAAATCACTCGCCATTTCTGGCAACGCAGGCAAATACATGTCTGTCGATAATGGCGCAATCGCAGTCAATACAGCCAGTAGAATAATCCAGCCTGTACGGTAATGGCTTGGTGATGCATTCATCTGCATAGTCCATTTTCCCTATTTTTAAGCGCAGGGCCCTCTCCAGCCCGAGAAGTTTTAGGCCAGCGCCGCTTTATGTTTGATTGTTAAATGCTGATTTAATGCGCTTGAGTTAAAACCGCCCGATTCAGCAAGCCTTGATCCGCCACGATGGTTTGCCCCGTCATGACTTTATTGTGCTGTGAGGCCAAAAAGGCATAAATTGCCCCATAATCCTCTGCATCAGGCAAATCTTGCAGCAGGCTTATGGACTGGAATAGATTTAAAAAAGCATCTTTTGGAATATCGGATTGCTTTTGATGATCCAAATTCAAGGCTTTCGGGCCTTTCAGCTGACTGTTGCCAATCGCAGCTGGCGCTACGCCATTGACACGGATCTCGGGTGCAAACTCGAAAGCCAATTGCTGTATTAAACTTCGGATTGCGCCTTTAGTCGCCGTATAGACCGCACCGCCGCCGTCCGCGGCATAAGCGGCTGTAGAGGTGGTAAAAACCAATGCTCCTTTGCTGGCTTTCAGCAAATCAGCAAAAATATGTGCCGTCAGCAAATACCCCTTCACATTGACATGGAACATCTCATCAAATAACTGATCTAAATGTTCTGCTGTCATGCTTTGAATCGGCAGGTTGCCATCAAAGATCCCCTGGGCGCCAATCACTGCATCCAATTTTGAATATTTCGCCTGAATGGCTGATTTACACGTGTGTAAATCAGCAATCTGAGTAACGTCACAACGCAGCAATAAATCCTGCTCATCAAACGCTGAAGCGATCAGCTGCAGTTTATCTTGATCAATATCCGTCACAATGACTTGAGCGCCTTGAGCCTTACAGTACTTGGCAATGCCCAGCCCCAAGCCTGAGCCCGCGCCAGTGATTAATATCGTGTGATTTTGCAGCATATTGCCTCTTCCTTGATGAGTGTGTGATCAGAGAGCCTTTTATTTTAAGCCCTCAGTTTCCACATTATTTTAATTACAGCTCTGACGGCACATTTGCAGGTTTTGGTTTGTGTTTCATATATACAGGAACTGAAATATTCAAAGCAAAACGACCATCATTGCTGACTGCATTTTTAGTTTCAATATCTTTAGACCAGCTGAGGCCTACAAATAATCCGCGGCCGAAATCTTTCAGAACTTGAACGCCAAGGCCAATCTGGCGCGCTTTGCCATTTGTGGTTCCGTAATACGCTGTGCCATTATTTTCATCACTGGTCACCTGCTCACGCACATAGCCAATGGGGCCAATTTGCAAGCCCTGATGGATTGAATCCAATTTTTTCAGCACAGTGGCGTCAAAGAAGAACTCATCGCCAGAATCGTATTTGGTATCGTCATTTTCAAAGTTATAGAAATAATGTGATTCTAGGGAAATGTTCCAATTCTGATTCATTAAGCTATAGCCAACCCGCGGGTTAAGCGACCAATATTCGCCGCTGGTATTTGTCCCCCCGAGTTTCCATGAACCCGTCGTGGTAATGGCGCCTAAACCTGCACTGACAAATTGCCCAGGATTCAATGTCCATGCAATATCGGCAAAATGCACATCAATATTGGCGATATTGTTATTTGAATGCTTGCCAACATCGCCAAGCATCGGATTGCTGATATCTTCTTCCGCCATAATGAATGGAATCGCCATCCAAGCGCGGTAATCACCGCCTAACAGCTGCAGTCCAGGCGTATAAATAAAAATTGATGTCGATGCTGGCGCATTCAGTTTCAGCCCCATATTATCGCCATTGTCATCCTTGAGCTGGCCATTAAGGTGCTTCGTCGAGCTTGTATAGTACAGGCCTGGCGGTAGTGGCGCGCTGAGCGGAATACCCATGGTATTGCCTGCCGGCGCTTGCGGCGATGCCCCCGGCTCTAAAGCCCAAACCGTATGAGAAATAGAAATACTCAGAAGACTGAAAGCAAATACCTGCTTCACTTGTTGTTTTAACATTGCTGACTCCATAGCCATGTTTAATTTTCAACTCAACGTTATTGAAAATACGTGTCGATAGTCAGTCAAAAAACCACAAAGCAGATATCTATGTATTAGATAGAAATATCATCAACAGCCATTGAATCTATGCATAAGTTCGACTGGAGGAATGACTATTTGCAGCAGTCCTTTCACCTGCATGGACATTTCCTCTATGGTCCGCTTTTAAATATAAAATTTGACAATTAGTGTTGTCAAAATATATCTTATCAATTTTCATTTCATTAAAAGAAAAATCAGGATTGAATCATGGAAGTACAGCGCAGCTCACGTGTACATAGTTTCACCAATGATGTTTTAGAAGATTTTGATGCAGTAAAAATTTCACAGCTCATTCAAAATAAAGAGATTTCGGCTCAAGAAGCTGTTCAAGCCGCCATTAAACGCGCTGAAACAGTCAATCCTGTATTGAATGCGATTCAATTTGAACAATTTGAAAAAGCGCTGCAAAACAGCCAGCTGCCCAATAAAGGCATTTTTTCAGGTGTGCCTTTTTTTATGAAGGACAATACCGATTTAGCTGGGCTGCCAACCCACCATGGTTCTCGGGCCATTCGTACACCGCCCATTACGCAAACGCCTCAATTCAGCCAGCAGCTGGCCGATCAAGGTTTTATCTTTTTAGGCAAAAGCACCATGCCTGAATTTGGCTTAAATGCCACAACTGAATATAAAGACGGTTCTGCAACACTGAATCCGTGGCATACCGCATTTTCCAGCGGCGCATCTTCAGGCGGTTCAGCCGCTTTGGTGGCTGCCGGCGTCGTCCCTGTCGCACATGCCAATGATGGCGGCGGTTCGATCCGCATTCCTGCTGCCTGCTGCGGTTTAATTGGCCTCAAGCCAACCCGGGGGCGGACGTATGACAGTGAGGCGGCCGCAAAACTGCCCATCAATATTATTTCAGAAGGCATTCTAAGCCGCAGTGTGCGTGATACTGCACACTTTATTGCGGGTATGGAGCGCAGTTTTTATAATGTGAATTTGCCGAAAATTGGATTGATTGAACATGCATCAAACCGCAAATTGCGCATCGGCGTGGCGCAGCGCTCAATTACTGGCACTGTAGATGCCGAAACCAGCGCCACACTTGAAAAAACAGCAAAACTGCTGGAAAGTTTGGGGCACGATGTCGAGTATTTCCAGCTGCCTTTTTCACAAAATTTTGTCGATGACTTCAGCCAGTACTGGGGGTTTCTCTCTTTTCTGCTGCAAACATTTGGCAAACAGCTGTTTGGTTCAAATTTTCAGCCTGGAGAATTGGACCACTTAACGGTCGGGCTATCAAAACTATATAAAAAGAATTTTTATAAAACGCCGTTGTTTTTACACCGTTTGAAGCAGATCCGTCATGAATATCAGCAGATCTTCACCCAGTTTGATGTCCTGCTGTCTCCTGTACTGGCGCACACTACGCCAAAACTGGGCTATATCTCACCGCAGCTGCCTTTTGATGAACTATTTGCAAGAATTCAAAATTATGTCACCTTCACGCCGATACAGAATATTGCCGGCGCGCCCGCAATTTCTCTGCCGATGGGATCAACTACAGCCCATGGCCTGCCTATAGGCATGCAATTGTCCGCAAATTTAGGGGATGAACGGACGCTTTTAGAACTGGCATTTGAACTGGAAGAAGCGCAGCCATGGACTAAAATTAATGCGCAGCAGGTGGGCTCGGAATAATTTTCGGCCCCTATCATCACAGTGTATGTTTATTGCAATTACATTTGATTAACCTTTAAAGCAAGATCAACTAAAAAACCGCGTAAAGCGGTTTTTTAATTGATCTTTTACAGCACTTCAAATTCTATTCTGCGGTTCTTTTTACGGCCATCAGGCGTCGCATTATCCGCGACAGGCCTATTTGAGCCTAATCCCTCAGCACTCATACTGTCAGCGGCGATGCTCTTGCTCACTAAATAATTTTTAACCGCTGCCGCCCGTTCCTGACTCAAGGCTAAATTTTTAGCGCCGTCACCTGAACTGTCGGTGTGGCCAATAATTTTGACTTTTTTGCCGCCAACCTTATTTAAAGCGACCGCCATTTCATTCAAGATCTGCATACCGGATGCCGCTAAAACGGCACTGCCGGATTCAAACTCAATGATTCGGTTTTTTAACGCGGCATCAATGATCTGCTGTTCTGCAGCATTTACAGTTAATTGTGTATTCACTTTAAAGTTTGATGGCACAAGGCTTTGCATTTTTGTTGATGTCTGCTGTATCTCCTGAGGATTGGTGATTTTCCCGGTTAAATTCACTTGCGTACCGCGAACCGACAACTGTCCCTGCTGCACTTTTTTCAAATCATCGCCAATCATATTGCTGACATTGCTGCTCCAGCCATTTGGCGCTGCCACCGTCCGCACCTGTATTTTATCTACCACATTTTCATGTCCATACGTCATATACGCTTTGTTTAAAATTTCCTGCTTTGCTGCATCAGTCGGCACAGCGCCTTCGATCACAACAGGCTTCTGCGCATAAGATAAAACACTGACTATAGGCAAAACAATGAGCAAGAATTTACTCAACCCACTCTTTTTTTTATATTTATTCATCGTTATTCATCTATAAAAGTTTGTCGGAACAGTTTAATTGCCTGTGTCAGGCTGATTTGTCGCTCGCTTAATGCCTGTTCTAAGGCTGCAAGCCCGGCATTCTGCTCTAAATATGGATCA
This sequence comes from Acinetobacter sp. CWB-B33, assembly GCF_039655955.1. Lineage (NCBI taxonomy): Bacteria > Pseudomonadati > Pseudomonadota > Gammaproteobacteria > Moraxellales > Moraxellaceae > Acinetobacter > Acinetobacter sp. CWB-B33. The sequence continues at coordinate 1,133,538 of NZ_JAGFEU010000001.1, read as the reverse complement.
ATCCATTGTGCGTCAATGAGCGACACCCAATGATCATTGCTGATATCTTGGGTGAAAATGCTGCTGAGCGCCCTAATATCAGCGCCTTGAAAGCCAATCAGCAGTTTTGGAGACTCACTGTGCAGGATGCCGATCAGCAGCTCTGCATTTTGGCTTTCGATGAACCGGCTGATTAAGTTGACCCAAAATGCGGCAATTTCATAGCAATAGCTGATATTGCTGATGGGTAAAATCAGTACTTTATTTAAGCGTGAGGTGCCATGCCGAATAATCGGCTGCAGCAGCAGCCCTAAGCCAATCATGCTTTGCGCCAATAGATAAGGCGTTAAATTCAGCATTTTGGCAAAAGAATGCACGGTATGATGCTCATAAAAAGACGCGGTTTCTTCTGTGCCGAAAATCTGAATTTCATCTGAAAGCTTGCTCAGCTTATCCAGTAAAATATCAGGATCACGGATTGACCGCATTATTCGGTTGCGCTGATACAAATCGATTAAAGTCAGCTTATAGCGGTATGGCGCAAAGATAATGTTGTCAAAAGGGTCATCCAATTCAAGCAGATGGCACAGAACCATCGGAAACTGCCGCCCTGAACTGTCCTCACTGCTGATTAAATTCGCGGCCAAAAACCGTTTATCTTGCGGACTGGCAATAAAAAAATCTAAAGACGGCAGTTTAGAATAAGCCTCTTGAAAATACTCTGAACGCATTGCTATTTCCAGCGCTTCAGTCACCCATTGATCAATCAGCTGAATCAAAACGTACTGCCCGCGTGACTTTAAAAAATCACCGCGCGCTGGGCATTTTCCATAATAAAGCGGCGTCGTTTTTACGTCATACATGAGCATTTCTCCGGTATGCCCCTATAAATCTTCAATGCCTTCATGGTCCAGTTCCTCCAGTTTGTCCAGCTTGGAGCGACGCTGTTAAACCAGCTGCAGCGGCTGATGCAGGAGCCGGCATCGAACCAGCAGGCATTTCCTGCGCTGCAACAACCCGAACCGCTTTATTCATGACCACTTGACTAGCCAGCGCCATGCCTCTATAGCCCGGGTTTGAACCAATATTGCCGGCATTGCTGCCGCTTACTAAGCGGAAGTTTACTTTGACAAATACATTGGCATCTTGCTTGCTACGCCACACCATTTCAAAAGAGGCGCCCTTTTGTGTGCGTTCCGCACCTTCGACTAGACGGTTAATGCCATATTCGCCAGGCTCATCGAAAATCGTATGAGTTTTCCCTTCCAAATCAATTGCGGTAATTCTCGCTCCGGGTATTGCCCCTTTATTTGGCCATACAAAATTCACCCATTGCTGTACACCATTTTCAAACACCATTCTTTGTCCATCAATATCAATGGTATAAGACAGCAGCTGTTGATTTTCCAATGGATAGAACTGGAAATTTGACTGATTAGAAGGTACGGCAACAGCTGCAGGCTGATCCAATTCACCTGTGGCCATTCCATTGCTGGGCGATACATAATTTTGGAAATTGGCCGCAAATTGCGGGTTAATGCCAATGCCTAAATCCTGCCACGTTTTAGAGGTTAAGGTATAGCCGCGGCGGATGACAAAGGGATCCAGATATTCTTTGACAAAACGCGCAATGCTGCCGCTTTCACCAAAAATCTGATTAATTTCATTGCTGGTCGCCTGCAAATTTGCGCTCGGATTGAATGGATATTTTGTGAGTAAATTAGTTGAAAAGGGCTGATAAGCCTGCAGCATCCACAGCTTGTTCATTTCATCCTGCGCTGGTGTTAACAGTGTCTCAAAGGACTGCGTCAACGGCGCTATCAGCAGTTTATGCAACAGCTGCTGATCAGATTCTTTTAACCCAACAGCCATTTTTTCATCGACATACTTTTGAGTGCTGTTGAATACCGAATTTTGATCGTTGATCGTCTGCTTAGCCAAAGTCATGCTGGCTGGGCCAAAATCGCCCGCACTGCGCAAATCGTTCAGTTTGCTGCGCACTTGTCCCATCGACAGCATATATTCATCCAGCAGTGATTTATTTTGCTGATCGTCACGCTTGCGGACAATTTGATAGAACATTTGAAATTCTTTTGCGATCACGCCTTGAACAGCAGCTGGCATATTCTGCTGCGCCAGTTTGGCTTCATCACGGTTAAGCACTTTACGCTTAAACCAAGCCGCAAATCCTGTTTTAGGCGCTGCTAATTCAGCCTGTACCGCAGGATTATCCCAGCTGGTTTCTTTAGCAGTGCGTTCCAGTACTGCACGGATTGGGGAGTTTTCAGGCTCGCCCCAGATATCCATATGCTTTGCCTGCTGTTTAAAGTCCGCATTCTTAGCATAGTGAATTCCATTTAAAAATTTCCGCCATTCTGCAATATATTCCTGCTTATACAGCTCGGTCAGCTGCTTGCGGATTTGCTCAGGACTGCCGCTGAAAGTCAAATCATCCGACTGGGTCATATTCAGCACCCAATCTTTGCTGTCCGTTGGACTGTTGGCTGCCTGTTCTATGGCCTCTTTTACATAGCCGTTCCAAGCCTGATAACTGAATATCCCTGGCAATGCATAACTGCCGAGCATACTGTTTTGACTTGATTCACCAACAATCTGCTTAATTGTCAGTGCTGGAAACCGTACAGATCCGCGCATTTTGATTTCATTGTAAACCCGGTCGCGCGCCGGTATGCCTGTGCTAATCGAAGTTAAAATTTGACGGGTTTGATCCACAAGATTTGCATCAGATTCCAAACGCGGAAACTTAGGATCATTGGCCAGCGTCATCGCGTAAGATAAAACTTGTTCCGCCTTCAAAATCATTTCATTGCGCGGCAATGAACCGCGGTTCGCATCCAGCCATGAACGCCAGAAGCGTGTGACTTGATCACTTAAATGACTCGATTCCATATATTGCGGATTGCTGAGCATTAAATATGCTTTTAAAGCATTATATGCATCTTGCGGATTCGTATCCGCTGGCTCTGAAAAAGGCTGATTCGTACGGACGGCTTGATTCAGCTGGATATTAATATGATTTTCTTTCAGCACGGCTTCATTGGCCTTCACACGCTGCAGATATTGCCCCATATTTTGCTGTGCAGGCATCAAGACAATCTGCTGAATACCCTTTAAATACTCGGTTTTCAGCTTTTCCCGGATATTATTGCCCTGATATAAGCCAAAACTGTATTTTAAAGGGCGTTCTTGTTCAAAATGATCCAACTGCTGCAGATGCCCCTGCAAAATCAGCAAGGCATCCAGCTGGGTAGACAGTTCGCTGCCTGAACGCGCCTCCATCTGAACTACTTTGGCCAAATCCGCATTGGCCTCCGCAATTAATTGCTGATTATTCCGATATGACCAGACCCATAAACTTAAAAGAATAGCGACTGCGCATAAAGCGCCAATAAATAATAAAAACCGCTGGCGCTTGCGTGCAGGATTGATATGCTGCTTGACTAAATTTTTATCTTTTAAAATAACACTGGAAAACAGCCCTTTCAGAAAATAGCCGTGATCTTGGGATATTGAATTAGTCGGTACGCCATAATCACTGTCATCCCCCTTAATTAGATGAAAATCTTCAGCAATTTGTTCAGTCATTGGACTTTCTATCATGCCTTCCTGCAAAGCGCTGGTAAAATAAAAGCCGCGGAATACGGGTTTAAACTGATAAGGATTTTCCTGAAACAGCGTCCCGATAAACGTTTTCAATACAGGTTTTAAGCTTTTAAATTCTAAAGGAAAGGTCATCACGCTTGGGGAAATGTTCTGCGAGTACCTGCGGCTCAAATGTGTCGTGCTGACACTTTTTAAGCCGTCATATAAAATGCTGTAATGCTTTTCAAACAGCTCTACAGAATTTTCTGAAGAATTTGGATCATACGGCAGAGTGGCGCCCCAAACTTGGTCAAACTCATCACTGTCATAGCAGTCAAAGAACTCCGTAAATCCAGCAATCAAATCCATTTTTGAGAACACTAAATAGACTGGCGCAAAAATTTCCAGCCAGTCGGTTAAGTCTTGAATTCTAGCGCGTAAATTTTTAGCCAATTTAATCGATTTTTCAGGGCTTTGGCTGACCAGTTCCGCCACACTGACAATCACAATCAAGCCATTAATCGGCGCTTTAGTGCGGTTTTTCTTTAAGATATTGAGAAATCCCAGCCATTCCGAGTGATCTTCTGCATAAACGGAGTAGCGTCCCGCCGTATCCAGCAGAACACCTTCGGTAGAAAAGAACCAGTCACAATTTCGTGTCCCGCTTAAACCCGCGGAGACCATTTTTTGATGTGTTTCTTCAAATGGAAACCGTAATCCGGAGTTATAAATGGCTGAACTTTTGCCTGCTGCTGGATTGCCAATCACCATATACCAAGGCAATTCATACAGTGCAGCGCTGCCTTTTTTATCCCCTAATTTCGATTTCCGAATGAGCTGTATCGAATCCTTCATTTGCTGATTAATCAGCTGCAATTCCTCTTTATTTTTAATTTTTCCGTATTCTGCTTCTGTATCTTTAGAAATCGCTTCAGACAGTATTTCGCCTTGCTTGCCATGGCGGTAATGCTGAACCAGCTCGTAAATGCCCCAAATGATCAGACTGAAAATATAGACAGTTACAATAATCCAAAACACTTTATCCGGTACGGCATTATGCATGGCTAAAATGGCCACAAAAAATGAAAGCGCCATAATTGCTTTAGGATTGGTCACATACTGCCAGACATAGCTCAGCAAGGTATAAAATAATGTATTCACGTGTTTCTCTTATTGGTTTTATTATGATGAATGAAGCAATTCTTTATCAGTTTGTTCTTCTTGATACGCTTCAAAAAATGAATATGCGTGATCTAGCTCGATGCTGAAAACCATGCTGATTAACTCTTCAGCCAAATGCATGCCCAGCATGAAGCTGAAAATTTTTGCCAGCTGCTGAGTATTCCCAAGACTGGAGTGCGTATATAAAAAATGGTGCGGTTCAATCAAAGAATTGGCAAATTTCCGCTGCAGCTGCTTTGAGGTTTTGATATTCAGCGCATCATCTAAAATCAGCATAAAAGGTTCGTCCTGCTGGTACTGCTGATGGCTTTGAAGCTGGTTTTTCAGCAAGAAGCTTTCAATACTGGCTTCATCCAGCATAATTTTGAGCGTTTTTTGCGGCATCAAGCCGCTGATTTCAGTATTTAAACCGGCAATGCACCAGCTGGACGCATATTCAGCCGCAATATACTGTTCCGATTGCCAATATTTTTCATCCAGCCAATCCTGATCTATCTCAGAGTCAGCGCTAATAATGAGATTAAAAACATATTCCTGCTGTGCGATTTGTTCTAAAAGCGTTAACCATTCAATATAGGAAGTCTGATGACTGACAAAGTGCTGTTTAATTTCAATTTGCGCAAGCAAAATTGAAAACTGCTCTGCCAGCAGATGCTGCATGCGTGCGCATGATTCATCATTCCAATGATGAATCATGCTTTCAGGCAACAGAATATGAATGCAAAGCTTATTCAATCTGGAAATAGGTTCAGCCATTCCTCCTGCATCTTCCTCAAAATCATCCTCTGCCCGACGCTCTCCAGTCCATGCGGGATGCATCCGGTATTGATATGCTATTTCACTGTCATAAAACATGGCGGAGTTTTTTAAATGTTCGGCTGCGGCAGATAACGTATCTGCATGCTGTTCCAGTTGATGCTTAATCAGCTGGCGGATTCTTTTCTCGCGCCGGGATAACTGGATTGAATCATCATCTTCCGCTTCAACTGCATCATCTAAATCTTGAATCCGTAAAGATAAAACGGGCAAGCCATAAGCATTAAGCAAATCTGAATCCAGTTCAGGGCTTCTAAATTGCTTATACTGTGCAAGAATCGATTCATTTTCACCAAAACTATGCCGCGCAGCTGATGAAAAAATATTGAGAGCGAACTGCCTGCTTTGAGTGGATTTTTCCTTTTGCTCCCCGCTGATATTTTCTGCAGTCCGCTGTTCAAAATCAGCAGCCAGCTGCAATTTCTTTTCTTTCTTTGCTTTGTAGCGCTGAATCGCCTTAAAGATAAAATAAGGTGATAGAACAAGCGCAGTGATAAGCATCGGTAAAATTACGAGATAGCTTATTAAATCTGAATTGGCCGGATCAAAAGCAGTATCGCGCCAGTAATAAATAACACATGTATTGATGACAAGAGCTAAGGCGGCAAAAGCCGTTATTATTATTTTAATCATTGTATATCCCCTATTAATGCATAACAGGTTTCAGCATTGTCCATGGATGAATTTGGGCTCAGGAATGTTCCCTGTGCTAAGCCAGCTGCAGTGTTCAAGCCTAAACAGGCAGGCAGAATATGGTCTTTTTTTAAGATCAGGCGCACATCAACCTTCAGTGTAGGGCTGCACCATGTGCTGATGATTTGTTTCAGTTTTTCACTCATCGGACGCCGCGGCAGAAAGCTTAAATAATCCTGCTGGCTTAACGGGCCAATCACCAGTTCGATCTTGTCGTCTATTTGACGCACAGTTTCACCGCAAAAAGTATTGATGCCCAAACAGCTTGAGATTGCCCCGCCCAGCATAGTTTTCTGTTCATCCGCTAAGCTGAATTTGACGGGAATATATTCTTGGACTTCAAAATTTGCATCAAAAACACAGCTCAAAATCGTTTTCAGCGCATATACCGCATTGGTTTGCCCCTGCATCAGCCCTGAAAACTCCGCGAAATAATCTTCCAGCCCTGTTTGACCATGATGGCCTTTAATATAGCCATTTAAAGCATGAATAATATCTAAGTAATTATTTTCATTATCAATTTCATAACGCACAGGCAGATTGTAATTGAGGCTGGCATCAATATATTGCGCGGTCAGTTTATGATTGAATAAATTTAAGAATTGATGCGCCTCAGCGGTCTGCTGGCGGCTGCTTAATTTAATTTTATTGGTATAACTGTATGGCAGAGAACCTTGTATGCCCGTTAGGCCGACCACCAAATTGGTCATATGCACTTGTTCACCATCAACATGCAGCGCTTCAATTTCACTTTCCGGGAAATTCAGTGTCAGTGAGCTGTTAAATCGGAAATCTGACGCCCAATGCCGGTCTTTCTCCAAATATGGCATATGCCTCAATAAACGGGCCGCTTGAATAAACTCGAATGATGCCGGATTGTTCAGCAAATCTTCAATTACAGAAGCATTTTGCCACCAACGTTCTGCACGCATTGGTATAGCTCCTGCTGAGATTGAATATCATAAACAGTTACATCCACATAGCTGTTCATTTGCACTTTTAAATTAAAGACTTGCGCCAATAACTGGCTGAAAATATAGAGGCTGTGGCCGCGGAATACCTCAGACTGAATGCCGATTTTGACTTTGACGCCGCGGACAAATAATGGATAAGGCTGACTGTTTACCAGTTTTTGCGTCAATTCAAAATCCAGCGCTTGAATCGCATCTATAATGATTTGATTTTCACGTGATTTTGGCAAGTTATATAATTCAAGCAATTCTTTAAGATGAGCAACAGCATCCCCTTTCATCAATGACAGGGTATTCAGTGACAAATGAGAAATAATGCGCCACTGTTCTTGCTTATTCTGCTCAAAATAATAGGGCTTATTTGGCCTTTTCAGCATCACTGCCCGGCGCGCCAAACTGCTGTCGTTTAAGGTCAAAATATTGTGCTCTTTATTGTAGCTTTCATAAGGCAAATCCCGATTCGAGCAAAGCAGTTCAATACTGATAAAATCAGACTGTGTGCGGTGAGGTTCTAAATGTTTTGAAAGCACTGAATAAGATAATTCCTGGCGCTTATTCTTATGCAATGACCCATTCAAGCTATAAAAGAAATTCACCTGTTCCTGATGGTAATGACTCATTGCAAAAAAAGGCAAAATAGGATGAAGCACCTGATCTTGACTGCTTTTTTCACGGATCATGTTCATGCTTAAAATGGAATATGCCTGATAATATTCAGGATAGTGAACATCCGTAATTAAGGGATACTCCATGCGCTTATGGTCAATTTTTTGCGGTTCAGCCTGCTTTTTAAATAGATTCACAATGGGTGTGCAAAATAATTTGAAATTTGCCGTGCTTAATTCCGCATAGTTCCGCAAGACAGCCTGATCATTTAAATTAAGCTTAAAGTGCATCTGCACTTCAAACGCGCTTTGAGAAGCATTTAAAAACTGCAAAAAATCTAAATTTAATGTTAAAAAACTGTATTTTTCCGGACAGCAAAAATATTCCATCAATAGCCGGTAAGCCTGATGGGTATGCTGATCAATAGGCAGAATGCTTTCCTGCTCTTGAAAGCCGCCTAATGTAAACGGATTTGCAATGTCAAAAGTTTGCTGACCGGCTTTAATTGAAAAGATCGTGGTTTTTTGAAAAATGCTGTCCAATACCTGTAAGGGGAAATTAGAAATTGCATCCAAAAAGATCGGAATTTTTTCCATCTTCAGTAGCGCATGTTTTTGGTTGAAGACTTCAAAACTTAAACTGATCGTTGCATTTTGGTTTAAGTGCATATGCGCTGTGGGATGCGCTTTAAACTGCAGCTGTTTAATTGCAATAGGCAGCAGACGGACGTCCTGCACTGACGAAAACTCAGATTGCACACCGCGGATACTTTTAGCTTTTAAGGCTGTCCCGCGAGGAATATGATGCACTTCCGTCAGCTGTTTGATTTTGCTGCTGTCCTCAAATGAAATGATCGAACTGGCTGGAAAAGGTTTGAGATACTGAGGAAACATGACCTCAAAAATTGAACGCGTAAACAGGTCATAGCTGTCTGTCAATTTTTTATCAATTCTTGCAGCAATTAATGCAAAGGCCTGTATCAGCCTTTCAATATGCGGGTCATCAATCTGCTCTTGGTTTAACGATAAACGCTGCGCAATTTTTGGATACTTATGCGCAAATTCACGAGATTGCTGGCCAAATTCCTGCAGTTGCTTTTCATAATACGGTAACAGCTCTTCAATCACAGCAAACCCACTTAAGTTCTAGTCGAAATAACATATTGTTGTGTTGTCGGTTTTAATAAGGCATCAAAAATGACGGGTTCATATAAAGGGTGAATATTTAAAAAAGCCTGAATGCTTAAGCACAGCGCGCCCATATTATGACCTTCCATCAGCATTTCGACTTTAATCTGTTTCAGTCTGGGCTCATGCGCAGCAATAGACTGTTCAATGGACTGGCAGATCTTGTCCCGGTCTGACGGATTTGATGTCGATAAACCGACAAAATCAATAATGCCAAACTGTAAAATAGACTGTTTTGCTAATGGAAAATCATCAATTTCAGGACTTAATTTAGCGGTACGGCTATTCAGCAAATCTTCCAAATCCAACGCTACCGATTCGCGTAGCTGCTGCAGGGACAAGCCTTGCTGCTCGTACAGTTCATTCGGCAGCAGGCGGTCAAATAAAGTGGTTTTAAAGCCATAAGGATAAAGCTGGTCTAAGTTCATATTTTTATTTTTAATATTTTAAATCAAAGAATAGAGGCCAAAGAGGATCAGCCTCCATCTCAATTTTAATTATGCAGCGTAGGAAGCGGTATTATTTGAAAGCGACCATTTCTTCGTTACAGCGCCTTTTTGCGTGCCGTTAATATCCTGCTGATTGTATGTCCATTCAACAGCGGCATATTTCAGGCCAAATGCCTCATGCGGCACGCCTTCATCATTTACATTCGGCGTTACGCTTGAAACCAAAACATGCTTCAGTTTAATTTGAAGATATTTTATGCGCTTGTCGCCATTTGCGCGGTAAAAGTCAATCTGCACTTCATCAAATGTATAGCCTGCAGAACATGCTTCCCAAAGCTTTGGACTGGTAGCATCCAAATCTTTTACAAAAATCATATCTGAATGTTCAACACGCTCTGCCGTATGGCCGCCGACGCTTGAAGATGTTGCTGATTTAGGCTGGCGGATATTATGTGACCAAGAATTTACTTCCAGCCAATTTTTATGTTCAGAATCCCGAGATTCGCCATCGACTTTATATTTTCCGCGAAACTGTACGTATATATCTTTCATTGTTATATTTTTCCTGATTTTAATTTCAAGTTATTATTATGTTGCCTCAAATTAATTTGAGGACTGAGGCAGCTCAGTAACAAGTCTCAAAGACACTGATAACTCATCCAACTGGAAATGCGGCCTTAAAAAGACCACAGACTTGTAGTGTCCAGGCGCTGCTGGGTTTTCTACAACTTTTACAGACGCTTCACGCAGCGGATATTGAGCTTTAGCTTCCTGCGAAGCGCCGTCATCCAGCAGTACATATTGAGAAAGCCAGTTATTCAGAAAAGCTTCGACATTTCCCGCAGATGCAAAACTTCCTACTTTATCGCGCATCATCGCTTTTAAATAATGCGCAATGCGCGAAACAGCCATGATGTATTGGATTTGACTGGATAAAGCTGAGTTGGCATTGGCCGTATCGCTGTCATATTTTTTAGCTTTCTGTGCAGATTGCGCGCCAAAAAATGCTGCATAATCAGTATTTTTACAATGCACCAAGGGCACAAAACCTAAGTCGCTCAGTTCCTTTTCACGACGGTCTGTAATGGCAATTTCTGTCGGACATTTAAAGACAACTTCGCCATCATGGGTTTTAAATGTATGCACAGGCAAGCCTTCCACTAAGCCGCCGCCTTCAACACCGCGAATTGCCGCACACCAGCCGTGCATATCAAACGCATTGGTCAAACGGGTCGAAAAAGCATATGCCGCATTCATCCATAAATATTCATTATGGTTTTCTCCTGAGACTTCTTCTACATAGTTAAAGCCTTCAGTCGCCGTGCCTTCTTTAGGGTGATACGGCAAACGCCCTAGCACGCGCGGCATGGTTAATGCCACATAGCGCGCATCATCGCTTTCGCGGAAAGACCGCCATTGCACATATTCAGCCGTTTCAAAAATTTTTGAGACATCACGCGGACGGTCTATATCCGTAAATGTCTCTAAACCGAACATTTCTGGGCTGGCTGCTGAAATAAATGGCGCATGCGCAGCAGCGGCCACATGTGAAATTTGCTCCAGCAGATACATATCTGCAGGCGTCCGGTCAAATTCAAAATCACCAATGAGCGTTGCATAGGGCGCACCGCCAAATGAGCCATACTCTTCTTCATAAATCTTCTTGAACAGCGTGCTTTGGTCGAAATCTGCCGCACCCTGGAAATCTTTAATCAATTCTTTTTTAGTTGTATTGAGCATGCGGATTTTAATTAAAGAATTAGAGGGCGTTTCTTGGCAAAAATAATATAAACCGCGCCATGTTGATTCTACTTTTTGAAAATCCGCATGATGCATGATTTGGCTCAGCTGCTTTGAAATCAGCGCATCAATCTCTGCAATGCGCTTATCGATAGATAAAGCCATATTTTCAGAAACGGTAATGGTCCCTGCCATGACTTCTTTCGCCAGCTCGCCGATGAGGCTTTTCGCACGGTCATGTTCATCGTCTGTACGCGCTATGCGGCTTTGTTCAACGATTGAGTCCAGCAAAGTATAATCTTCTTTCACTGCAAGATTGGATGCGGCAGCCAAATTCGAATTACTCATTTTCAGCCTCCAAACTCAATTTACGCACTTGATCAGTATTCTGCAGTACATCGTCCAGCAGATCTTCCAGACGTTCGTTATTGGAAATTTTATTGCGCAAATCGGTCAGACGTTCACGCGCGGCAACCAGTTTTTTTAACGGATCAACCTGCTGCACGACATTTTCAGGGCGGAAATCATCCATTGATTTAAACGTTAAATCGACTGATATTTTCCCGCTGTCTTCCGTCAAGGTGTTGTCGACTTGAAAATTTGCCCGCGGCGCTAAAGATTCAATTACTTCATCAATATTATCCAAATCAACATTAATGAACTTTTTATCTTTCAGTTTGGTTTTTTCTAATTCAGAGGCTGCGGAAAAATCTCCCAAAACCCCTACAACAAATGGCAACTCTTTGATCTCTCTGCCATCTCCTACTTCAACATCATAAGTCAGCTGCACTCGCGGAGGTCTGATCCGCTGCAATTTTTTCTGTACACTTTCACGCTTGGCCATCTTCTTTTCCTTTTTATTTTTTATTGAATGTTTCAAATGGTGATGAATTTGAAGCTTTTTCGGCAGATTCTTTCACCGCAGGTGCTGTTGTTCTATTGGTTTTAGGCGCCTTAGCTGCTGCACTTTTCGGAGCTTCCGCTTTGGTTTTTTTTACGGCTGCTATTTTCGGTAGCGCTTTTTTATTTGATTTCTTTTTATTATAGGCATTTTCTGAAAACGCAGTTTCTCTGTTTTGCAATACTGGCTGGGCAAAACGGATTGTATCGGCCAATACTTTTGCCTGCTGATATGCTTCTTCAGATAATGAATGAAGCTCTACGGTGCGCATATAATTTAATGCATTTTGCGAAATGGCCGTCCCAGCTAAAAATTCAGCTTCTGTCATTTCTGGCGTGCTGATATTTTGATTACGCAATTGAGCAACAGCTTGAAGGGCTTTTAAATTATAGCCTTGCACTTGATATTTCTGCGCTATTTGAATCTGCAGCCCTGAAAGCAGCGCTTGATTCTTTCTATTATTTTTATCACACATTTGAGTATAGAGACTGATTAAATCAGCATCTGTATCTCCAGCCGCCAGCGGATACAACTTGACGCAGGATTTATTCAATTCAAGTGAATCTTCTTTCTTGGCATAGCTTACTTGTGCAATACAGACAGCAGTAATCATCGGCACGAGAAGCATGCCTTTGGTCAAAATATGCATTTATTATTCTCTAAATTTAGTCGTTATCAGCAAGGTTCATCACTTATTATTAATTTGTGATTCTTCCTTTTTCTAATCATTTTTAGTTTTACGGAGCAAATTTAACAAAAAACAGTCACTAAAAGTCAATACAAAATTTTATTTATCTAACAAAAAGTGTCATTTTTTGATTTTTTTTGGAAAAAAGTGCAAATTAATTTTTCTTTTTTTTAAAAATATGTAGAATAGGCTGACCGCTTTATTATAAAAAACAACTTAAAGCATTGATTTAAAAAATAATATTATTATTTAATTAAAATTAGCCCGTAAATAGACTTATTCCAATAAGCTGCGTGTTATTAAAAAATACTGAGATATCTATGAATAATTTAAAAATTTTAATTACAAAATTATCAGCACAATCACGCTTATCACTAGAAAAATCAGCCAATACCTGCATATCACAGCAAAATTATGAAATTGAAATTGAACATTTTTTATTAGAGCTGCTGCTGCAAAAAAATGACAATGACATTCAAATTTTAATCAATAAATATAATATTCCGAAAGATGATCTCGTCCGCGACTTAACGGAAAGCATCGCCCTATTGCCAAAAGGCAATACCCGGACACCAATTTTTGCCAAGTCGATTGTCCGCTTGCTGGAACAAGCCTGGCTGCTGGCTTCCGCTGAACAGGATCCAATAATACGCAGTGGCCATTTAATCACAGCCCTGCTGACGGCTCAGGACTTATATCAAATTGCTGCCCGCGCATCAGCGCTTTTTGATCTGTTCCCCATTGATACCATAAAGCATACATTTATAGATTTATGTCAAAGCAGCAGTGAAAACCAGCATCAGCCGCTGCAGCAAAAAAAAGGGCCTTCTTCAGAAGATCATCATGCCGCCACTGCCGTCAAAACGCCGGCTTTGGATCAATACACTATTAATTTAACTGAAAAAGCTAAAAAAGGCAGTATAGATCCAGTCATTGGCCGTGAGTTTGAAATCCGCTTAATGCTGGATATTTTAATGCGCCGCCGCCAAAATAATCCTATTTTAACCGGTGAGCCTGGCGTAGGTAAAACTGCCGTTGTCGAAGGCTTGGCCCTTAAAATTTCTCAAAATCAAGTGCCCGATGCGCTCAAAAATGTTCAGCTGCATGCATTGGACATGGGGCTGCTGCAGGCCGGCGCCAGCGTTAAAGGTGAATTTGAAAATCGTTTAAAACAAGTGATTCAGGAGGTTCAATCCTCAAGCCATCCCATTATATTATTTATTGATGAAGCGCATACTCTGATCGGCGCAGGCGGTCAAGCTGGACAAAATGATGCAGCCAATTTGCTGAAACCGGCTTTAGCGCGGGGTGAATTGCGCACCATTGCCGCGACCACTTGGGCAGAATATAAACAATATTTTGAAAAAGATGCCGCCTTGAGCCGCCGTTTTCAGGTCGTAAAAGTTGAAGAGCCAACTGAGGCAGTCGCCATAGATATGCTGCGCGCGATGATTCCCGTCATGGCAGCTCATTTTAATCTGCAAATTGATGATGAAGCGATTGTCAATGCTGTGCATGCTTCACACCGCTATATTACTGGCCGGCAACTGCCTGATAAAGCCATCAGTGTTTTGGATACTGCAGCAGCCCGCGTTGCGCTGACGCAAAATGCAGCTCCTGTTCAGCTGAATCAGCTTTATGCGCAGTTGCATAACCTGAAACTGCAGCAAAACATTTTAATTCAAGAAAACAAAAATATGCCGATTCATCATGAACGGTTAGACAAATTGGCAAAAACCATCACCAGCTTAAATGAAGAAATTGCCCAAACGGAACTTAAATGGAAGCAAGAGCTGGGTTTAGTCCAGCAAATTCATCGTTTGCAGCAAGATTCCGAACAGAACCATAATGGCGAAGTCACTGTATTGCGCCAGCAGCTGGCTGATTTTCAAGGCCAATCCCCTTTAGTTTTCGAACGGGTAAATGCGCACATTATTAATGAGATTATCTCGGACTGGACTGGTATTCCCGTCGGGAAAATGGTTAACGATGAAATTAAGCACATCCTCTGTTTAGAAGAAAAGCTTGGCCAGCGTGTCATGGGACAGGAGTATGCCTTGCATCAATTGGCGCAAGGCATAAAAACCTCAAAAGCCAAATTAGAAGACCCCAATAAACCGCAGGGAGTGTTTATGCTGGCAGGCCCGAGCGGCGTCGGTAAAACTGAAACTGCCTTGGCATTGGCTAATGAATTGTATGGCGGTGAATCCCACTTAATCACAATCAACATGTCTGAGTATCAAGAGGCGCATACCGTATCTTCATTAAAAGGGGCTCCCCCCGGCTATGTGGGCTATGGGCAAGGCGGGGTTTTAACTGAAGCGGTACGCCGCAATCCATACAGTGTTGTACTTTTAGATGAAATTGAAAAAGCCCACAATGATGTGCAGGAACTGTTCTATCAAGTTTTTGATAAAGGCGTATTGGAGGATGGTGAAGGACGCCTGATCGATTTTAAAAATACCACGATCCTTTTGACCTCGAATGCGGGTTCAGGTTCTATTATGCAGGCTTGCCTGAATACGCCAATTGATAAATGGCCGGCTGCGGAAGAACTGATTGATCAGCTTAAACCTGCATTGTACAAGCAGTTTAAACCGGCTTTTTTAGGGCGCATGCGCATTGTGCCTTACTTCCCGCTTCATGATGATTTACTGATTCGAATCATTCAGCAAAAGCTGGGAAAAATTACCGCCCGAATTAAGAAGCAGTATCAAACCGAAGTCATTTACAACGATGACCTCATTGAATTGCTGCTGAACCGCTGTACTGAAATAGACAGTGGGGCTCGAAATGTTGACAACATTTTAAACTCATCTGTTCTTCCTGCGCTGGCGACAGAAATTTTAATGGCGATGAGTGAGCAAAAAGTTCCGCGTTTGATTGAAATCAATGTCAAAAATGATGAAATTCATTATGCGCTTGATCCTAAAAATCAAATGGCTAAAAAGCAGAAAACAAAAAAATCAAAAGCATTAGAAACTTAATTTTAACAAGAAAGGCAGAATATGAGTTTAGAACTCGACCATTTATTGCAGCCCATTTCAGAGAGCCGCCCCTGCGGCATAGATTGCTCTTTTTCCAATGAGTTTCATGCGATTAAAAAAGCGAAAACCCAAGATGACCCTTTACTCGAACAAGGCGACTGGGTTTCTGAGCCAAAACAGGCCGATTGGGCTTTTATTCATGCCAAATCAACAGAATTATTGACCGAGAAAACCAAAGATCTCCGCCTGTTGACCTGGCTTTTGGAAGCGTGGCCCCATCTGTATGGCTTTGATGGCATTGCCAAAGCGCTTGAACTGACGCATCGGAGCTTGAATGCGTATTGGGATCTATTGCATCCTGAAATTGAAGAAAATGATTTAGATCAGCGTATCGGCTTGCTTCAAGGATTTATCAATCTGCTGCCGGCTTTATTGAAAGGCATTCCTGTTGTCAGCACGTCAGCAGCATATACGCTTTCAGATTATGACAGTATGCGGCATCAGCAAAATCAAAGACTCAAAATAAATGCTAAGGATGATCTCAATGAAGAAACTGCAAATTATCTAGAGCAATTTGAGCAGGCTTTATTCAATACTTCTAAATCAGTTCAATATCAGAATTTTCAGCAGTTTTTGGACATTATCAATCAATGGCAGCTGCTGAAAGAGACGTTGGACAGCTTAATGGGGCTGGATGCGCCAAGTTTTGCATCCATCGATTCTCAAATTGAAACAATCCATATGACCATAAAGAAAATTTATAAAGCGGATGCTTTTCACAGTTCATTTGCTGAATCGGCCAACACAGCATCAGAACCAGTGAATCATGCTGAATTTTCTGCAAACCACGCTGTCCAGCACATGAATCATCAGCAGTCTTTTCAGCCGCAGCCGCAAAATCATTTGGCGAACCGTGCACAGGCTATGCTCGTGCTGCAGGAAATTGCAGACTATTTTCAAGCCAATGAACCGCACAGCCCTGTGAGCTATCTGCTGCAAAAAACCATTAAGTGGAGCCATATGCCGCTGCATGAATGGCTGGCTCAGGTTTTAAAAAATGAAAAGCCTTTAGAAAGCGTACACGAACTTCTGGGTGTGCAGGCAAATACCCATGACTCAAATAATGAAACAGACAGTAGTTGGTAATTGAAATGTTTAAAGCAGAAAAAATATTATGGGGCGAAGGCCTATTCTTGCGTCCGCAGCATTTTCAGCTGCAGGATGCCTATCATGAACAGCGGTTAAACCAAACGGTTCGCGCAACCATTCCTTTTGCTTACGGCATCCAGTCTTTTCAATTTGATGAATCTCAGCTTGGCACCCATATTTTAGCTTTAAGCCAAATCGAAATGATTTGGCAAGATGGGGAAATTTACCAAGCGCCAGCCCAAGATTTGCTGCCTGAGCCGATAATGCTGGATGTGCTGAACCTAAAAGGCGAAATGCAGATTTATTTAGCTTTACCTATCTTGCAGCCAAATAGAAAAAACGTCAGCTTTGAATCTGCGAATAGCCAATCCAGCAGATATCATTCACATTTAATTGAAACACATGATTTATTTACCGATGCGAGCAGCGCTGAAATTACAATGCTGCGGCGCCGTGCTGAATTCAAGCTTTTTGAACTGAATCATGAGCCGCATCAGCTGGATGGCTTTTTGTATCTGCCTATTGGACGGATTAAGCGCCAAAGTTCAGGCAGTTTTGTACTGGATGCCAAATTTATTCCGCCTATCCTGCATATCGAATCCAGCGAGTCGCTCATTTCCAGCCTGAAACGCACATTAAATGTCATTAAAGCTAAGATTAAAGCCATTCAGGCAAACAATCGAGAAAACGAGCAGAAACTGATTGAATTCCGCTCAGGTGATATCGTTTCTTTTTGGCTGGTGAATGCCCTGAATACAGCTCATGCGGCCTTAAACCATTTACTGCAGTATCCGCATATTCATCCTGAACGGCTTTTTTTTGAATTGCTCCGTTTGAGCGGTTCTTTACTGACCTTTTCAACCGCCTATGAAGTAGATCAATTGCCGCAGTATCAGCATGATCACTTAGAAGAAAGCTTCAACAGTTTAGACCTGATTCTACGTGATTTGCTGGATACGATTATTTCCAACCGCTACATCAGCATTGCCTTGAAAGAAGCTCGGCCATCCTATTGGATTGGCAGTTTGGAATCAGACAAAATCACCCGCGACACCCGTTTTTATCTGGCAGTTTCCAGCGGTGTGATGCCGGCACATGACCTCATTTCCTATGTTCCATTACGTTTTAAAGTCGGCAATACCGTTGATGTTGAACAGCGTGTTGTCGCCGCACTGCCTGCCATTCCATTACAGCATTTAATACAAGTGCCGACGGCAATTCCCGTCCGATCCGGAGTCAGTTATTTTGAGATAGAGCCAAACAATGATTTGTACCAGCGGATGCTGGATTCAGAAACCCTCTGTGTCTATATTCCAAGCGGCTTCCAAGATATTTCAATTGAATTAATTGCAGTCATGAATGGGTAATTTACGATGAATATACAGAATAATGCACCTTCATTGTTTGATGACGGCCACATTGGCATCGGGATGGCCCCCGCTGCGATTGAAACAAAAATAGCCAGCACAGCCAATCTGGTCGATTTAATGCATGACGGTTTTTATATTGTTTTTTTGCTAAAAAATCAGTATGTGCCATCCAATGCTGACAGTTTCCGAGACAAAATTTTAACTTTGCTGAACCGTTTTGAAAGTCAGGCGCGCAAATTGCAATTCAGCAATGAGGATATTCAGGATGCTAAATATGCATATTGCGCCTTATTGGATGAAACTATTGTAACGCAGCAGAATGCCCGTTTTTTTGACTTGCAGAACAACTGGATGATGTGCCCTTTGCAGCTGAGCTTATTCGGTTCACAGCTTGCAGGATACCGTTTTTTTGAAAAAATGGATGAGATACGCAGTAAAGGAAAAGAGCGTCTGGCCGCGCTTGAAGCCTATCACTATTGCATGCTGTTAGGATTTCATGGCAAATACCGCTTAGAGTCGATTGAAAGCCTGAATATACTTGCTTCACGTGTGGGTGATGAAATTGACTATTTGAAAGGCAAAAAAGCTTCATTCTCACCATTTGCTGCGCTGCCCGATCAAATCAAGCATATTATTCACCGTGAACTGCCGTTCTTCTGGATTCTAATTTTTTGGCTGATTTTTGCATTCAGTTCTTTCGCCGCGCTGCATTTTATGCTTTCCAGCCAAGGGAATCAGTCTTTTGCAAAGTTCCAAAATGTGATTACAGCGCCAGCAGAACAAGCTTATATCATCATTCATTTACCATAAGAACTATATAAAATGGCAAACGAGAAAAAAAATAATCTACGCATACTGCAGTCTACTCAAAAGAAAACGCTTCATCCCGCTGTTTATGCTGTTTGCGGCTTCTTTGCCGGCATGGCTCTTATTGGCGCCGCGGGGCTGATGTTTATAAATTTTAATCATAAAGCCAATGATGCGCTTATTTCTCAGAAAAATTTTCAGCAAGAAGAACCGATCACTCAGCACCGTCCTTCTATTTCTTCACCAAGTCATAAACTTGCACAAGAAAATCCACATTCAGATGAAGAAGAAGCCAGCCAAATTTATGACGGTGATTTACTGAATGCATTTAAGCATGAAAAACCCGCAGTTCAGCATCATTCCCCCTTTGCACAAGCAGAACTCCACCCGCCTCAGGCCGCTAAAACTGTTCAAAAAGTGAAGCCGGCAACAAAATCTAATGCTTTACCCGCAGTAAAAAGCAAGTTGGCGGCAAAAGCACCGCCGCCAGAAAAAAATACACCGGCACCCGCAAAGCAAGCGGTATCCAGCGACCCCGAAATCCCCAGCCCTCGCGGCTCGCTTCAAATGACAGTGACAAAAACACTTTCGCCGGTGAAAGAGCAAGCAGCAGCACAATGACTTCTATTATCGCCTGCAGTTTTTTTATGCTGACCTTTGCCATGGCGCTATTGATATCTTATGAATTCAGGCATTGGCTTCTTCAAGCCTTTAGCAATGTCTTTTTAGCCAGCAAAAATAAACTGTTTAATGCAAAAAAATTGGCACATCAGCTGAATGCAGCCGCATCGCCAGACCAAATTCAGTCTCACTGGCATTTGCAGCAATGGTGGATTTTAATAGCGGGACTCTTTCTGTTTTCCAGTATTTTACTGTATGCATTTACTCGGCCCATTACCGCATCTACCATTGAAGCCGACTATTTAAAGGAAGCAGATCCGCAAATCTATGCCATGCTGGATGGTCAAATGCTGGACATTCCGCCAGAAGTTGATGATGCCTTGGTGCAAGAAGCTGTAAATAATGCGATTGCATTAGAAAACAGCACTGCTGTTATTTCAGCATCTCAGAGTGCCCCATCTGCTGCAATGAATCCAGCTGATGAAAACCTATTTGAATATCATCATACAGATTTTGCCTCTGCCGACCGCAAGTGGAATAAAATTAATCCACGCTATAAGCAGCGGCTGCTGATGGTCTTTAAAATTATGCGGGAACAGCATGGCTATGACATGGTTCTTTTAGAAGGTTACCGCAGCCCCGACCGTCAGAATTCACTCGCATTGAATATCAACACCACACGCGCACGCGGATATCAAAGCTATCATCAATTTGGCTTAGCCGCAGATGCCGCATTTAAATGCAATGGAAAAGTGGTTATTTCAGAGCGGGATCCTTGGGCGATGCGCGGTTATCAATTGTATGGGCAAGTCGCAGAATCCGTTGGCTTGACTTGGGGCGGACGCTGGAAATCCATTCAAGATTATGGACACACGGAATACCGTATGCCTGGCTTAAAGAAAACTAGGGAAATGGCCGAGCAGCTGACATCAGAAGGTCAGCTGCAGGCCAGCAGCTTTTCAACTGCGCCGTAAACAGATAATTTAAGTAATTAATCCTTTTCAGTTATTTATATACCTCTGCAGCTGATCCAGAACTTCTGCCGTTTTTTCCGCATGCAGCCAATGCCCCGCACCTTCAATACCTTTAACTTCCGCCAAAGGAAATTGACGCGCAATTGCATCCAGATATTCAGCTTTTCCGATATACGGAGATGCTGTTCCGCGTAAAAATAATGCGGGTTTTGACCACGAAGACTGTTCATTCCAGCTTAAAATATCAGCATAATGCGCATATAAAGCGGGAACATTAAACAGCCATTTGCCTTTAGAAAAAGATTTCAATAAAAATTGAATGACCATGTCTTCAGATACAAACTGTTTCATGATTTCAATGGCTTGATGGCGTGTCTGAATGTCAGCCCGCTCTACCGCAAAAAGTGCTTTAAAAATTTGTTCATGGTGGTTCTGCTGATAGGCAAATGGCGCAATATCCAAAACGGCTAAATGCGCAATACGGTCAGGATCAAAACTGGCGGTGCGCATGGCAATTTTACCGCCCATTGAATGACCGACTAAGCTAACCCGCTGCAGGCCAGCTGCATTGATTGTTTCAATCACGTCCTGCGCCATCAGGTCATAGTTCATTTCTGAAGAATGTCCTGAGTTTCCATGATTGCGCACATCCAGCTGAACGACCGTATGAGTTTGCATAAATGCGCGCGCCAGCATGCCAAGGTTGCTTAAGCTGCCAAATAAACCGTGAATGAACACAATGGGATTTTTGTCTGAAACTGTATTTTGATGCAGTTCATAATTAAGAATCATACTGGTTTTGGGTACTTTTATAGGTGATTTATGATGATTCTAAGCTGGAATTTAATCAATTGCCTTTTCATTTAATTTATAAATTTGCTTAGGCTATTTTTATGAAATGGCAAAAGCTCAATCATATGGACTCAGCTTTTGCTTATTTTATGAATGAAAATAGTTGAGCGGCAGCTTCAAATAAGCGATGCCATTTCCTTCAGGTCTTGGCATACGGCCTGCATCCATATTAATTTGAATCGCAGGCAATATTAATTTTGGCATGCTTAAGGACGCGTCACGGCGGTTGCGCATTTCGATAAAATCTTGCTTTTGAATGCCTTCATGAATATGAATATTACCCTGTTTTTGCGCCTGAATCGTTGTTTCACAATGGAATTCTTTCCGCCCTTCCGGCAAATAATCATGGCATAAAAATACTCTCATTTGCTCTGGCAGCGTATACAGCTGATGTACGGAATCGAATAAAACCGATGCACTCCCCTTGGGAAAGTCACATCGTGCGGTTCCATAATCAGGCATAAATAAAGTATCTCCGACAAATACGGCGTCACCAATCACATAGCTTAGGCATGCGGGCGTATGTCCTGGTGTTGGCATGTTATAAGCATCCATCCCGCCTATTTTAAAAGCTTCATGATCTTCAAATAGATGATCAAAAATCTGATTTGAATTAAAGTACTTCATGTCGAAATTATAAATAGCGCTAAATGTCTGCTGCACCAATGCAATATTATGGCTGATAGCAGTCTTTCCGCCTGTTTGCGCTTTGATATATTGAGCAGCAGTTAAATGATCAGCATGCACATGCGTTTCTAAAATCCATTCTACGCTTAGGCTATTTTGCTGAATAAATGCCAGTATTTGCTCTGCCTGTTCAGTTGATGTTGTTGCCGATGCGGCATCATAGCCCAGCACACTATCGATTACGGCGCATTTCCGAGTTTCCGGATCTGTCACTACATAGCTGTAGGTATTGCTCTTGTCATCAAAAAAGGCTTGTACCCAAGGCTTTGCCATTATTTACTTCCTCCAGCCCAAATGCGGTGCAGCCAAACGCCAGCAAACATAGCACCGATAAAATACAGCGCCTGATAATGACCTAAGCCAATTAACGTAAAACTTGGCGCAGGACAGATTCCAGCGATGCCCCATCCAATACCAAATAAGCAGCTGCCTGCAATCAGCTTAGCATCTAAATGGGTGTTTTGAGGCAATTCAATATTTTCGCCATAGACTGTTTTTATTTCAGGATGCCGTACAGCGCGCTGAAATGGAATAAATGCCACACAGATTGCACCAGCCATCACAAAGGCCAAGCTGGGGTCCCATTCGCCAGCAATATCTAAAAAGTTCAAAACTTTTTCAGGATTCGCCATGCCGGACACCATCAGGCCTACGGCAAATAAGCCGCCGAATAGAAATGCCAGAAAATTCTTCATGCTGAAGCTCCAAGTACATGGCGCATCACAAAAACAGTCATCATGCCTGCCGCCATAAATACGGCTGTTGCAACCCAAGAGCGTTTAGAAAGCCGGCTGATCCCGCAAATGCCGTGACCGCTGGTGCAGCCAGACCCTAAGCGCGTGCCAAAACCAACCAGCAAGCCTGCAATGATCATCATCCATGGGCTAGCGTTGAGGGTAATTTCTGGCTGCACAAAAAATCCATAGATAAACGGCACAGTAAACAGTCCCAATAAGAACCAGACTGCTGGACGCTGCATCAACTGGCCAACATTAAACAGTTGCCCGATTAAACCGCTGATTCCAGCAATTCGCCCATGCACATATAAGTATCCCACTGCAGATGCACCCAATAGCGTGCCGCCTATGAAGGCTAAAATGAAATCATGCACAGCCCACTTCCCATAAAACAATATATGTTTTTATAATATGTTATCTTCAGCTTAATTCAAGCATTTTTTCTTTTTTATTTATCGTTTTTTAGCTTACTCACTATCCATCTCCGTACAAAAAAAAGCTGCCATCTCTTTCAAATACAGCATTAACATGCTGAAAAATCAGATACGGACAGCGCCTTAAAAGAAAGATTATTTAAATAAACTAATTATTTAAAAATTAACCTGAATACAAGCCCGAATATTTTTAGACTTTCACTTTTTCTATTAAGATTTGCTTAAGTATTAAAATTTTAATTAACCTTCTCTCTCTTTATCGCAAGTTTAGGCTTCAAAATCTTTCAACACTTTTTCTGCAAACCATTTAGGAAGAATTTTTAGGCTTTGGTTCATCTTGAGAATTTCTGCCGATTCGATCTCTGCAATAAAGGATGCAATCTGACCATCTGCAGAATTATCAAAAATATAAGTCCGGTCTGCCGCTTCTACAGCCTGCATCAGCAAGTCCATACTGCGCTGGTAGCGTTCTATAATTTTCTGTTCAGGAACGCCATGTCCGCCTGTTTGAACTCGGTATTTTACGCGGGCAATATTGATCATCGGGTCAACGGTAGACACAAAATACAAATACGTCCGGTAACCTTTACGCTTGGCTTCTTGTAAAAACTCAACTTTAGAAATATGCGACATCACCGTTTCAAAGGTAAAACTGACCTTCAAATCCAAAAAAGTCAGCCGGATATAGTCAATAATTCTGGCGCAAAGATAGGAATCGATTTCACTGGCATCAAACTGAATGTTCCATTCATCCAGCATCACAGGTTCTTTAGAAAGCAGCGGCTTATATTCACCTGCTTTCGGACGCTTTTTCTGCTTTAAAAAATCCAGCAGGAAAAGCGCTTTCAATGAGGGATGGTAAACCATTAAATCAATGCGCTGCGTTTGGTGAAGCTGCTGTTCCAACTCATCCGCATTTAAATATGCCCCAATATGATGGGGCAATAAATATTCTTTTACAGTGCTTTTTCCGGAACCGTTTGGGCCCGCAAACATCCTGATGCGAGGCTGTCGAGGCATACGCTATATTGTTCTCTCTAATTTCTTTTTCCGCTTAAGCACCTTAGGTAAATGATCCGCAGCGACATAAGCTTGTGACAAATCCTTTACAGCTGTTTCTTGCCCATTTTGTGCACGGCGCATGAGTTGCTGATTCTTAGCATATACCACTTCAGATGATGCGCACGCGCGCTCAAAAGCATGGCGGAATGCATGTATTGCAAGTTTAGGGATCATATCATCCTCATACTTGCCTGCTTTGATGACTGAAGTATAAGCTGTCATTCAACAACTCCTGAAATTAAACACATGGTGCTGATATCATC
This sequence comes from Acinetobacter sp. CWB-B33, assembly GCF_039655955.1. NCBI lineage: Bacteria > Pseudomonadati > Pseudomonadota > Gammaproteobacteria > Moraxellales > Moraxellaceae > Acinetobacter > Acinetobacter sp. CWB-B33. The sequence goes on along the minus strand of NZ_JAGFEU010000001.1, from coordinate 1,108,780 downwards.
TTAGCATACTGGCTGAATTTGTCTATTTCTTCAACAGCATGCTTAGATCAAAAACATCAGCAACCATGCTATTAGATTATGCTTCCATATAGCCATGAAATTTAACTCAACACAGCTGAAATTACAGCGCAGGCTTATTCGTCGAGCAAAAAAAAAGCCACTTTTCAGTGGCTACCAAGGAACGACATTAACCTGATGTATTAAAGAAAAATGCTCAGCCAGGGATACCGAACTATTTTCTCTAACAATAACCATATTAATGTGATTCACTTATCATTTCTCTCCAAATTCTTGTCATTTCCTGACAATTTGAATTTTCAAAAGGATTTATTGCTTAATTTTTCCCGCACAAAATACTTCTGCTGTCATGCCTGAACCGCCTAAACGCGCTTTTTGCTTGTCTAAAAAGCTTTGTGACGCCATCAGCATAATGGAAGCCATTTCTAAATTGGCATTGTCTTTCGATAATTTTGCAATCTGCTCATAAGCATTCAAGCGGTCGCAAAAAGCTTGGCTTTGCTGGTTAGCATCCGCTTTAGAATTCGGTTCATCTAAAACAGCTTTTGTTTGCTGAATGGTCTGCATGTGGTGCTGAATTTGCTGATCATAATCTGTCTGTGTCAGCACTTCTGCATGAGTAAAGCTTATCATCACGCTGCAGAAGAGGAAAACGCTCCGCTTAGGCCTCATCGCCTTCTTTCCAAACATCTTCATAATCATCTGCATCAATCATAAAACGGTAGCCTGTATCCAGCGCTAAATATGGAAGTGCATCGGGAAATTCTTTTTCCAATTCTTTTACGCTGATAATTTCAAAGAACTCTTCACCATCGCCCAGCTCACCGCCATAAATAAACCAAGACACTTTATTTTCATCCGGCAATTTACGCAAACCGACAATCGGCTCTTTCTTTAAGGTTTGCAGCGCAATAGCAACAACATCCGTTTCTTTAACAGGCAGATATGCAGAGCCAAATTCTTCGCATACCAGTTTTTGTTCTTCAATCAGCTCTTTATCCATAGTTTTCAGGCTTTCATCTTTGCTTTGAAAAATGCATTGTATCCGATCAATATGTCAGATAGTTATTTTCGGTGTGAAAACAGACGCTATTTTTCACTCAGCAGAATCAATCTCTGCCGGCAGCTGGATGATATTCAGCGAATAGAACATAAAGCGCTTTCTATACACTGCGTATTCTGCTAAATTTTGAAAAAGTAACAATTTCAAAAAAATACCATCCCATTTACTACAGGGCAATTTCATGAAAGATTCTATACAGGAAAATCGGGGCGGAAAACGCACAAATGCAGGGCGCAAAGCTCACTATCAGGAAAAAACGGTGGTGATGCGCGTACCTGAATCTAAAGTTATTGCCATCAAAGAATGGCTCAAGCCTGTGCCTGCTGATGACCGCAGTCCTCAAGCCGAATTCATGCCGATTCAATTCCGCACGGCGCTGCAAATTCCATCGCCTTTGGAGTCGGTAGCTGCCGGCTTTCCCTCTCCGGCACAGGACTATGCGGAAGAATCAATCGACCTGAATGAATATCTGGTACATAACCCCGCAACGACTTTTGTATTGCGGGTCAATTCATTTTCCATGAAGAATGCCGGCATTGATGCGGAAGATAAAATCCTAATTGACCGCAGTTTGACGGCCGAGCATGGCGATATTGTCTTAGCGCTGATTAATAATGAGTTTACGGTAAAGCGATTAATGAAAGAAAAGCAGGATGATGGCTCAGAGAATATATGGCTTAAGGCCGAAAACCCTGAATACCCAGATATCCACTTTCAAAGTGAAGAGCAGTTTCTGGTTTGGGGTGTAGTCACCTGCGTGCTGAAAAAACTGCGCTAAACTTTCAGCGGCTATGCATATACACGCCTAAATCTGCGCCGCAATAAAAAAGCACCAGATATTCTGGCGCTTAAATTACGCTATTTGAGTCAAAATATAAATAAGCTATAGCTTATGACGCTGAATATACTTGCTTAAACTGCTGAAAAAGCAATGATTCTTGACCATTTTTCAGCACATAGCGGGTGATTGTGCCTTTGTCTGTTTCCAAACTCATGGTAATAGACTGATCTTGTTTTTGACCTTTCACTTTTAAATCAGCCATCAGCTTAACTGGAACAGTCACTTCAGCGCGTGAACGGTACATGCCGAGAATCATTTCCTGTTCTGTCGCAGCAACTGGGTCAAAGCCTAGTGTTTTCTGACCATTGCTGAAGCTGACATGCTTGATTGCATAGTAATGGCTGACGCTATTCAAGCTGATTTTCATATCCAGAACATCTTTTTTCTGTTCATTCCAGCTCACCAGCACTGCAGGGCATATTTCATTCGCTTCACACAAAAGCAGCCCGCGGGTTCCTACATTTTCACTTTCTGGAAGCGCTGCGCAGCCAGACATCAGCATTGCGCTAAGGGCTAAGCCCATTATCTTTTTCATCTTACCCTCTTATACGATGTAATCTGTTTGCGTTCTCATGAACTGTTCTTTAACGCCTCTTTCAGTGTTTACTATACCGTGATCCGAAGAAAAATCATTATTTTACACAGCAGCAGCCGGAATTTATTGCTTCCCCCTTTTGACATGCCTGTTTTTTCGACAGATTTAGCATCCCCTGCCAGCAGAATGAATGCTGTTTTCCGCCTTTTAATAAAGCGGATATGTACCCACTCACTTAAATATCCCACCTGCAATTCAAGGCAAAACACTCACAGAATTTACACCTTTTATCTGATTTCTTACAGACCGTTTGATCTCAGGTAAAAATCCATTTAAGCTTCACTTTGAATTTGTAACTTTTTCAAAATAATTGCAATATGTCTGACGAAATTTTTGCTTTAATTGACATCAACAACTGCTATGTCAGCTGTGAGCGGGTTTTCAACCCTTCACTCAATGGAAAGCCTGTCGTCGTTTTATCCAATAATGACGGCTGTGTAGTGTCGCGCAGCAATGAAGCCAAGGCGCTGAACATCGGCATGGCAATGCCTTGGCATGAGGTCAAAAAAGATGCATTACAGGCCGGTGTACAGGTTTTTTCCAGCAACTATGCGCTCTACGCAGATATGTCCCGCCGCTTCTTTATGATTTTGGAACAGTATTTTAACCCCGATGACTTAGAACCTTACTCTATCGATGAATGCTTTATCCGCTTAACCAGTTACAGCAGCCTTTTTGAACTGGAGCATTATTGCCGCGGACTAATCAAAACCATTCAGCAAGGGCTTGGGCTGCCTTGCTGCATCGGCATTGGCAGCAGTAAAACGCAAGCCAAACTTGCCAATCATTTTGCCAAGACGTATTACGGATTTGAGTCAGTCTGCAACCTGACTGAAATGGATTTATGCAGTGTCGAAAGTTTAATGATGGAAACACCTGTATCTGAAATCTGGGGAATTGGACGTAAAATCGGCAAAAAACTCGACAGCTATAACATCCGCAGCTGCTACGATTTAACTTTTGCCAATGAACATCACCTAGCGAAACAGTTTTCAGTCCTGATAGCCCGCACCATTCGTGAGCTAAAAGGTCAATCCTGCATTGCCTTGGATGCCCCTGGCATTCCATCTAAACAGATTCTCTCATCACGGAGTTTCGCTAAACCCTTAACAGATAAAGAGATCATTAAACAAGCGGTGATCTTTCACGTGGGCCGAGCGCACAGCAGGCTGTCCAAACAGCAGCAGCTTTGCGCTTCACTGCATGTGTCCCTCTACGAAAAAGTCCCTTATCCGCCTTATAAAAAGAGTATTTCCCACGCAGTTGGCCTAGAGTATGCCACAGATGACCTGCTCATGATTAACCACGCATGCTTGCATCAAATTGATGTTTTATTTAAGGAAAATACCCAATATGTAAAGGTTGCCGTCATGTTTGGCGCATTGCATGAAAAAAAGCATCACATTTATGATTTATGGCAGCCATTAGCAAAAATTCAGCAGCGGGATCAACTGATGCATACTCTATTGAAAATGCGAAATAGATATGGTTCGGACTGCATTCAAACGGGATATTCCTCTGCAATGCAAACATGGAAAATGAAGCAAGAGCACCGTTCACCGCGGTATACAACCTGCTGGAAAGAACTTTTAAGTGTCGGATGACCTGCATCCTTTACACAAATGATATGAACAGTTTTCGCCAATTCAGTTTAAAATAAAAAAAAACAGATAATTCTAAAAAATGTAATCTTTTAACATTGCCAATTCTTTGCAAAGTTCTCATTATACTGTTCAATTCTGGCATATGCTTTCTACGTCAATTCAAAGAAATTATAAAAGAAATGTGGAATTTCATGCCATAATAAGCAAACTTTGCAGATATCTTGCAAAGTATTTTTGCAACTTTCAATTGGAGCAAGCTGAATGAGTTCGACCATATTGGTCATTCACGGACCGAATCTAAATTTGCTGGGAAAGCGAGAACCAGAAGTTTATGGCTATCTCACCCTTGAGGATATAAATCAGCAGCTCATTGCACAAGCGCAAAATGCATCAATTTCACTCGATACGTTCCAGAGCAACTGGGAAGGTGCAATTGTCGACCGAATTCATCAAGCACAGATCGACGGCGTGCAATTCATCATTATTAATCCAGCAGCATTGACACACACTTCTGTGGCAGTCCGGGATGCCCTGCTGGGTGTAGCGATCCCGTTTATTGAAATTCACTTATCCAATGTGCATGCGCGCGAAGCATTCCGCCATCATTCATATTTGTCGGATAAAGCCGTTGGCGTAATTTGCGGTTTAGGTGCAAAAGGCTATGCAGCCGCACTTGACTATGCTATCGACAAAATCCAGCCATCTTTACAATCTTAAAATTAGGAATACTGTCTCATGGATATCCGTAAAATCAAGAAACTCATCGATTTGATGATTGAATCTGACTTACAGGCGATAGAAGTTAAAGAAGGCGACCAATCGATTGCTTTGACTCGTCGCAGTCCAGTTGTAGCGGCAGCAGTTCCTGCAATGCCCGCGCCTGCAGCTGCAGCAGCGCCTGCTGCCAAAACACCTCGCGGTGCAGTAGAAACTTCACCAATGGTGGGTGTGTTCTATGCTGCGCCAAGCCCAGGTGAAGCAACCTTTGTTAAAGTAGGTCAAACAGTTTCAGCTGGTGAAACACTTGGCATTATTGAAGCAATGAAAATCATGAACCCAATTGAAGCAACTCAAAGCGGTGTGGTTGAAGAAATTTTAGTGAAAAACGGTGATGTCATCCAATTCGGTCAACCATTGTTCCGCTACCGCGCCTAAGACCTCGGGGAAAAATAATGTTGCAAAAAGTTTTAATTGCAAACCGTGGTGAAATCGCGCTGCGTATCACTCGGGCCTGCAAAACTTTAGGAATAAAAACCGTAGGGATTTATTCCGATGCAGATAAAGACCTGATGCATTTGCGTTTCTGCGATGAAGCCGTATGTATTGGACCTGGTGCAAGCAGCGAAAGCTATCTGAATATTCCTGCGATTATTACCGCAGCGGAAATCACAGGCGCAGACGCTATTCACCCCGGCTATGGCTTTTTATCTGAAAATGCGGAATTTGCTGAAATTGTAGAAAATTCAGGTTTTATCTTTATCGGCCCGCGCCCAGAACACATCCGCTTAATGGGGAACAAAGTTTCTGCCATTATTGCCATGAAAAAAGCTGGTGTCCCAACGGTTCCAGGCTGTGACCATGCAGTCACCATTCACAATGCCCTTGCTGAAGCAAAAGAAATCGGCTTCCCGCTGATTGTTAAAGCGGCATCAGGCGGCGGCGGACGCGGCATGCGGATTGTAGAGCGTGTGGATACCCTGCTTGAATCTGTTCAAGCGGCGCAGCGTGATGCAGAAATGTGGTTTGGCGATGATACGGTCTATATGGAGCGTTTCCTGCAGAAGCCACGCCATGTTGAAGTTCAAGTTCTGGGTGACGGCAATGGCCATGCTATCCATCTTTTTGACCGTGACTGTTCTTTGCAGCGCCGCCATCAAAAAGTATTGGAAGAAGCTCCTGCTCCCGGTTTGCCGGAACAAGCGCGCGCAGATATTTTAGAAGCTTGCGTAAATGCATGTAAATTAATGCAATACCGCGGTGCAGGCACATTCGAATTTTTATTCGAAGATGGTGAATTCTTCTTTATTGAAATGAATACCCGTGTTCAGGTAGAGCATCCAGTCACTGAAATGGTGACAGGTGTAGATATTATTGAACAGCAGCTTCGCATTGCGGGCGGCCTTGGGCTGGATATTCAGCAAGAAGATGTGGTGTGTAAAGGCCATGCGATTGAATGCCGTATTAACGCAGAAGATCCAACCACCTTTATGCCATCACCGGGTAAAATCGAGCATTTTTACGCGCCAGGCGGTGCAGGCATTCGCTTAGACTCTCATATTTATCAGGGCTACAGCATTCCGCCGTACTACGACTCAATGATTGCCAAACTGATTGCTCACGGCAAAGACCGTGAAACATCAATTGCCCGCATGAAGCAAGCGCTGGAAGAAATGATCCTAACGGGTATTAAAACCAATATTCCGCTTCATAAAGATTTGATCTTAGAAGATAAAAACTTCACGAAACAAGCAATGGACATCCACTATCTGGAGAAGCATTTGCTGAAACAAGTTGAAGGCCATGAAGACAAAGCATAAGTCTGAATGAAATAAAAAACCGCTCAATGAGCGGTTTTTTATTTCTCAATTTTTAAATTAATTAAGGCAGCACACGGCGCAGTGTTGCGAAGCACTGTTCTGCTTTTTCATTAGAACAGAAGCTAATTGTGCTGGGATTTTGCCACTGCACAAAATACTGTGAAATCTCACCCGTTTGATCAGACTGATTGCCAGAGCAGTCAACCTCGTTATTGTCATATTTCACTTGTAAAATAAGCGCGGGCAATTGCACGCCTTGATCCTGTGAAGGCTGATAATCATATACGCCCGTTGACCATTCCGCACCGCTTTTAATCACAACCTCATTATTGCTTTTAAAATTATAATATTCTCGGCACTTGCGGTTATTGGGAATTTCCATCCCCCATAGGCCGACAATTTCTGGACGTGTCGTCACGCGGTAATTTGTTGCCGTACTTTCATGAACCTGATCATCCGCAGTTTGATTTTGCGGTATTTTTTTATTGTCTGCAGCAATTGCGCCAGAAGCAAACAGCATAAGTAAAACTGTTAAATATGTTTTTTTCATACGTTTATTCAGTCATATAAACCATGTGCTATAAATTACCACATTTTTTTAAAAAACATTCATTTATCACCATTTTATAACAATCATTTTCAGGCAGCACAGCCTACTGCTGATTTAGATAATGCACTTCATTATTTTTCAAAAGAAACTCACAATTTCCATAATTTCTTCACATTCATTGGCAATTTATCGATTAAAATAATCCAGTTGATTAAGCTTTAGTCTAAGAATACCAAAAGCTTAGGCTATTTTCAGGAAGAGATGCGTCTACTTGTATAACCCAGATTATTCATCCGTGCCCATGACCCAACAAGGCAAGGCATTTGCCATTATTGCAATCACCGTTTTTCTGTGCTGCCTTCTCGGAATTTTGACTCGCCCTCTTTCTTTCCTTGCCTTCTTTTGGCCAGCTAATGCTGCTTTATTGGCCATTTTTTTGCGCTTCCCGCAGCTGAATAATGCTGGAGGCTGGATTGGCGCATTTACTGCCTATATGACGGCAGACCTGCTGACTGGAAATGGTTTTGATCTGACTTTTTTTCTGTCTCTTTCAAACTTACTCAACGTCTCTGTCTCCTTATTTTTTATCAATTACTTTCAAATCAATTACCGCAATTATAATAAAGGTTTTACCTTTTTATATTTGTTTGCCATTTGCGCATTTGCCGGCTGTTTAGCTGGCGCGGCCTTTGCCGTATTTACCATACCGCATGTGCCCAATACCTTTATGTCTGCCGACCGTTTTTGGATAGATTTTGGAATGTGGTGGACTGGCGAATTGGTTAATGCAATTTTAATTATCCCTTTAATTTTGTCCATGCCGACTCTAGGCGAACTTAAGCTTACTCTTTACGAAAGAAGACATAAGCAATATCCGCTCAGTCATATTTTCCCGCTCATTGCGATTTTTATTTGCGTGCTTATGACTTATTTTCTAGCGGGTCCTGGGGCGCTTCTCTACCCGCTTGCCGCCTTAATTTGGGCAGCGCTGACGTATAGGCTATTTTCGGTAGCAGTCATTAACTTTGCAGTACTGCTGGCAACCTACCACAGCTTGAATCAATTCTATCTGTCAGAATCATCCAGCGCATATCTATCCACGTCAATTTCCGTGCGGATTGGCTTATTCATGCTAAGTTTAGCGCCGCTGATTTTGTGCATTATCAGTCAAAACCGTCATGAGCTATTCAAGCAGGTTCTGTATTTAGCCAACCATGACAGCCTAACTCTCGCAATGACGCGCCGGTATTTTTTTCAGCAAAGTGAGCTGCTGATGCAAAATGCGAAGCGCCACCCATTTTCAATTATTATGCTGGATATTGATCATTTTAAAAATCTGAATGATCAGCATGGGCACTATGCTGGTGATCTCGTTCTGCAGCATTTTGCAAGAACTGTGCAGCACAATCTACGCAATAATGACTTGTTTGCCCGAATCGGCGGTGAGGAGTTTGTGATTTTTCTGCAAAACGTGCAATTGCAAGAAACTCATGCGATTGCAGAACGCATTCGCGCGATTACAGAGAACTCTCCAATTAGCATCCATACCAAGGCGCCGCTGCACATTACCGTCAGTATCGGCATTATGCATCATAATTTTACAGAACAGAGAACCCTACAGAATTTAATCAATAATGCCGACAATGCCCTGTATCAAGCTAAAAAACAGGGCCGTAATCAAGTTGCCAGCTTTAATTCATCTGAATTTTCTTCGGCAATCCAGCTGTAAAACATAAGCCTGCCAATGTGGAAGCGCCTGCCAGCAAAAAAACCACTTGACCTGAAAGCAGGCTCCAATAATGCCCCGCAAGCACACTGCCGCTTGCAACACCTAAGCCCCACATGGTGCTATATAAAGCTTGGCCTCGGCCTTGCTGCCCTGCAGAAAAATTTTGGAAAATAATACGCATTGCAATCATATGAAATAAACCAAAACTGAAAGCATGAATGGTTTGCCCAACAAACTGCCATGCAAATTCATGAGGATATAATCCCACAATAGCCCAGCGGAACCCGGTTAGAATCAAGCATGAACATACCAGTGCCCGCCATGAAAACCGGGCTAAAAATACGTTGGCAAATGTAAACATGATAATTTCAGCAATGACCCCAACAGACCAAAGCATGCCGATCTGCCCCATTGAATAGCCCATTTGATGTAAATAATTGCTGTAAAAACTATAAAAAGGCGCATGTGAAAAAAGTAGCACAAACTCAATGACAAAAAAACAAGCCACGGCAGGCCTTTTTAAAATGGGCCATAAAGGCTCCAGCTGTTTTTGTGAATGAGGAGCAGAAGTCGGTTCTTTAATGCAAAAAGACCATAGAAATGCCAATGACGCTATGCAAAGCAGCAGGATGGGCAGCCAGGAAATTTGAATAATTTCGAGCAGCGCGCCAATGCAAAATACACCCGCTATAAAACCAATTGATCCCCATTTTCGGACCTTGCCATAAAGCTCAGTACGTTTGTCGCCCAGCCAAAATAAAGTCACACCTTCAAATTGAGCTAGAATCGCATTTTGAAAAAAACTGAAAATCAGCATCAAAAAGGCTATAGATTGAAAACTGTTTGGAATGACAAAAATCAATAGCCAAATACAGCATTCCATCCATGTTGCAAAGCGCACCAGCAGCATACGCTTGCCTGATTTGTCAGCCACCCAGCCCCAAATGAACGGCGCAAAAAAACGGGTAATAATAGCAATTGAAGAAAGAATGCCTATTTCTTGATAGTTAAACCCTTGATCTTCTAAATACAAATTCCAAAATGGCATGAATGTGCCAACAATCGCGTAGTAGAAAAAGTAGAATCCACCTAGTTTTAACTGGATTGGAATAGGTTGCATTACCTTGTAATCCTTTGCATTTTCAACACCTTAAAAACACTAATAGTTGCATTGGATTGCATTCATATACCTCTACTTGCATTCTAACAGTCTACAAATCAGTCTACATTTTTAATTTTTTGTAGATTATTGATTTTTTGTAGACTGCTATTCTAATATACTGATTTACGGTCAATTTATGACTAGAATTTTATCACAATATGTTTACAGAAAAAGACAAAAAATATTTTGAGCCTAATTATTAAAATATGCCTTACACCCAATTATAAAACTTGAATTAATCTTCATGGCTGGATCATCTTTTTCATCATCACATTGATCTGCGGATTTAAGTTGGTTATCACGTGCATAGCGGTAGCCGTAGTACTCTTCTGTATCCTCATTAAAGCCGCCAAGTACTTCTGGTCGCATTTGATACTGAAAATAAATAAACAAAGCAATACTTAGAGCGGCTAGTGCAGCGCAGATGATTTTAAATAGAGCTGATGGTTTATAAAATTGCTTTGAAATCATTTTTATTCTTTATGAGTTATTATTTAAGTGGGGATGATAATTAGAAATCAAGGTGAAGTCTATGTGTTCAAACTTCGAAGCGATAAAGCGAGACCGGGCTTTTCTTCTTAACTTTCCAGATCCACCGCAACCGGTCTTTCCTGATGAGATTTATCCCACATACAATGCCCCACTTGTGTTCAGCAACCATGGCAACATTGAATGGCGCAAAAGAAACCGCCTTTTCAGGCGGTCCGCTATTACAATCTATATATGAAATCAGTAACTCTTCAATGTTTATCTCTATATGGAATCAACTAGAAAACTCTTTAAAGGCATCCAGTGCATTTGCAGCATACATCAATGACGGTCCACCGCCCATATATACAGCAACGCCTAAAAGTTCTTCCAGCTCCTGCAGGGTCATACCCATTTTAACCAAGGTTCTGACATGAAAACCGATACAACCATCACAACGCGATGCAACACCAATCCCTAGAGCAATCATTTCCTTGGTCTTGGGATCAATCACGCCGTCACGCATAGCCGTCTGGGACAACTGATTAAAACTTTTCATTAAATCAGGTGAATCCTGAGTAAAGGTTCTTAAACTGCCTGAAATATTCTGGGTTAATTCTTTGTATTTCATCACTGCCTCTCACATTAAACAATCAACAATAAGGTTGTTCACCTATTCAATAGCTTATTTCTCTACCGGATAACCATGTTGCAGCCAGGCCTGATAACCACCCTGCACAGACTTGACCTGAGTAAAACCCATAGTCTGTAAGTTATCGGCTGCCAATGCTGAACGTCCCCCCGTGCCACATATTAGATAAATCGGCTGATCTTTAAGATGCTCTAGTGCCTGCAGGGTATCGCAATGATGACTCGCCACAGGATGCTGGTGAATTCTCATTTCTAAAACACCACGAGGATAATTCACCGCCCGATCTATCGCTGCCACCTGAAATTCATCCGGCTCCCGAACATCAATCAGAATGGTTTTATGGTTTTTCATCGCTTCAAACAGTTCATCTACGCTCACTTCCTGAATCCGGCTTTTTGCATTCTGGATCAATTGCTCTGCAGTTTTCATCATTTTCATTCTTCCTCAGCCATTAAAATCATATTAATATTTTAGAAACTATGATTAGGTAGATTAAAAGCACTTTAGTTTAAATTCCCAACCCGCTGTTTTAGCCCATGAGCGCTGAATAGATTAAATACATCGCTACCCCAATCACGGTCGTGGCAAAAATTTTCTGGATCTGATTACTGTCTATCCTGTGCATCGCACGACGTCCTATTATCATGCCCACAATACAGGCCAGAACGAAAGTCATCGTGACCGAAACAGGGTATTGAAAGCCATTCAGTACGTGTGCAGAAATACTGACACCGCCAATCAGGAAAATAATCATCAGAGAAGTTGCAACGATGCTGCGCATATCCAGGTCAGTCACTTTACGCAGTGCTGGGACAATCACGAATCCCCCACCTACTCCAAGCAAACCGGTCAGTAAACCTGCCACGAGACCAATAACACCGAGAGATAATGCGGTTTTCATATTCCAGATCAAGCGACCAGTCATTTGATTAACCTTGCACAGTGCATCTCCATGATCATGGACTTTATTAAAAAAAATCCGGTAAGCAATGATCAGCATCACCAAACTGAAAGCCAGCGTGAGCCATACGGAAGAGATAATTCCAGCCAGATGCACGCCATAACGTGCTGCAGGAATACTGATCAGTGCAATCCAGAGCGCAGCACGATAACGCACAATGCGCTTGGACAAACCTTCAAATGTTCCAACCAGTGCTGATAGGGTCACTGCCAGCAAGCCTACAGGTGCAGCCTGTGCTACCGTCCAGCCCTGACTTGCCATCAATGCCGGCACAGCCAGAATACCACCACCCGCACCGGTTAAACCCAGCAAGCCACCGATGGCCAGCCCTTCCAGTATCAACCACATCACACCTATACCTCTCTTAACTCCAGTGATTCAAAATAAAAGAACCTGCTGGTTTAATCCTGAAATTGCCTATTTGAAGTAATTCAGCGGAAGCTTTAAATAAGAAACCCCATTCTTTTCCGGTTCAGGGAACTGTCCTGCTTTCATGTTGATCTGAATCGAAGGCAGAATCAGTTTAGGCATACTCAAGCCTGCATCGCGCTTGTTACGTATCTCGACAAATTCAGCTTTGGTCGTGCCATGATGAATATGAATATTGCGTTTTTTTTGCGTCTGGATATCCGTCTCACACACATAACTATCCCGTGTTTCTGGCAAATAGTCATGGCATAGAAACACTCGGGTAGTCTGCGGCAATTCAAACAGGCGCTGTACCGAATCAAACAGCATGGCTGCACTACCACGTGGAAAGTCACAGCGTGCCGTGCCATAATCCGGCATAAACAAGGTATCGCCCACAAACACGGCATCACCGATGACATAACTCAGGCAGGCCGGCGTATGTCCAGGGGTGGGAATGTTATATGCCTCGATGGAACCAATCTGGAATTTCTCATCATCCTCAAACAGGTAGTCAAACAGCTGCCGGGTATTCCATTGCTTGATATCCAGATGATAGATCGCAGCAAAAGTCTCCTGGACCATCGCAATTTTCTGGCTCATGGCGATTTTACCCCCGAGCGCAGCTTTGAGATACTGCGCTGCAGTCAAGTGATCGGCATGGACATGGGTTTCCAGAATCCACTCGACGGTTAAACCCTGCGCTTTGATATAGGCAATGAGCTGATCGGCATGTGTGGTCGAGGTGCTGGCAGATGCCGCATCATAATCCAGCACACTGTCAATAATTGCACAGGCTTTCGTTGAAGGATCACTTACTACATAACTAAACGTATTGGTAACTTCATGGAAAAAGTCTTTTACGATTGGGGAGTTTGACATGATTAAGCTCCTACCCACTTACGGTGAATCAACACGCCTGCAAGCATCGCAACAATAAAATACAGAATCTGATAATGTCCAAGACCAATCAAGGTAAAACTTGGTGCAGGACATATCCCGGCAATTCCCCAACCAATACCAAAGAGCAGACTGCCCGAAATCAGTTTAGGATCAATCTTGTTATTCTTTGGTAAATCGATCGGTTCATTAAAGATCGTTTTCGGTGCCTGAGTGCGTAACGCTTTTTGAAAAGGAATAAATGCCACAGCAATTGCACCCATCATCACAAAGGCCAGGCTGGCATCCCAATCCCCAAACAGATCAAGGAAATCGAGGACTTTTTCTGGATTCGACATACCTGATACCATCAGCCCCACAGAAAACAAACCGCCAAAAAAGAAAGCCAGAAAGTTTTTCATTTAGAAAGCTCCTGTGATATGACGAATCATATAGACAGCCACAAAACCAGCAAACATGAAACTCATGGTGGCTACGATGGAACGTTTAGACAAACGACTTATCCCGCAAATGCCATGACCGCTGGTACAGCCTGAACCTAAGCGTGTGCCAAAGCCGACCAAGAGACCTGCAACCACCATCATCTGTGGACTCGCATTCAATTCAATTTCTGGTTGAACAAACAGTCCGTAGATAAATGGCACCGTGATTAAGCCCAATAGAAACCAAATCGCAGGTGTTTTAAACATCGTTTTATGGTTCAGCACCTGTCCGATTAAACCACTGATTCCAGCGATACGACCATGCACATATAGATAACCCACCACAGCTACGCCAAGAAGCAATCCACCTACAAATGCGATCAGAAAATCATGCATAAGGTAATATACCCACTTACAATATATATTTTTATATTATATAATAGTTTTAATTAATCAAGAAAAAGATTTGAATTTTTTGTATCTCATTATTAGGACACTTTCATGAACACTACTCAGTTAAAAACGCAAATAGACTTTTCACAAGTCGATCTTGTCAGTGATTGTCTAAAAGTTTTGTCAAATCCAGATCGTCTTAAAATTCTGTGTGTTTTAGTAGAAGGCGAGCTAAACGTACAACAGATTGAACAACACACTAATATCTACCAACCAACCTTGTCGCAACAGTTAACTGTGTTAAGAAACAATCAGATTGTCTCGACACGACGGGAAGGTAAACAGATTTTTTACCAATTGAGTGATATACGTGTTTTGAAAATCATGCAGACACTTTATGAAATTTATTGTAGTCACGATTAATCTAAATATATGACCTATATTTCTATAAGCATAACGTTGAACAGATTTAGTAGAGAAATCGTAATGGTATCGGCAGCTATTCTATTCATCTAGATCTAATACCTGAACAATATGATTGATATTCTAAGCTTTGCTATCTAATAATTGGCCTATTTCTAAAGATGAGTATCCTCGTTCTTTAAAAATTAAAAAATGCCCTCCTATATATGTGTAAGCCTCAAATAGAAATGTACGTTCTTAGAATAAGCACTTTTGCTAATATCAAAGCGGACTGTTTTATATACTCATGTTTATTTCGGATATAAGGCTTTTCTACAATGATCTATATTGGGTCAATGTGAGTTACGACATCAATTACATCATGCTTTTTAAGAACTTCATTTCTTGCATCTACTGCAATTTTGTGTCCATCTCTGACACTTTGTTCACCACTTACTTCCAAATGAACATCTACAATAATCATGTCGCCCATTTTTCTTGTTCTAAGTTGATGCAAACCCAATATACCCTCCTGTTTCAATAATGTTTCTTTGATAGCTGAAATTTCGTTTTCATTTGCCGATTTGTCCATCAAATCATGTAAACCATCCCAGCTAAATTCGAAACCCATTTTAGCAATCATAAAACCAACAATTAAAGCTGCGATTGGATCAAGAATTGGATAACCTGCAAGATTACCAATAATTCCTAATGCCACAACAAAAGAAGAGGCTGCATCTGAACGTGCATGCCACGCATTCGCAACCAATAAACTAGATTTTACTTTTTTTGCGATTGAGAGCATATAGCGAAACAAGAATTCTTTACAAAGCAATGCAGTTATCGCAACCCAAAGTGCCATACTATGGACTTGTGGAATTTGTTCAGGATGAAGAATCTTATGCGTTGCCGTCCATAACATTCCTATACCAACAAATAATAAAATTAGGCCGAGTATAAAAGATGCTGCATTTTCAAAACGTAGATAACCATAAGGATGTACATCATCTGGAGCTTTTTGACTATGACGATTCGCCACGAGTACAATAAAATCAGCAACTAAGTCACTTAAAGTATGAACACCATCTGCGATTAAACCTTGCGATTTCGAAAATATACCAATGAAAATCTGTCCAATCGATAAGAAAATATTAACAACAATACTTACCCATGTTGATTTTGAAGCCGCTTTTGCTCTCAATTCAAGATCAATATTTGATTCAATCATAATCTTTTAAGCTCTTTGTTCATTTTTTAAAATAAAGCATACTTTTCAGTACATTATCTTTAAATACATAATGATGAATTAATGCGGCTAATGCATGAAATCCAATCAGCACCATAAAAAAATTTCCTAGAAATTCATGAGTTTTGCCAATTTTTTCGGTATCCCATGAATTACTAATTAAGGGTAAATTAATTCCGAATAGCTGATAATTATCTGTTAAACCAGACAAAGTACAAAAGCCCAACACAGGGATTAAAAACAACAATGAATAAAGAGTATATTTAACCATCAAAAATAATTTTTTTTGATATTTACTCAGCGGTTTATTAAGCGGAAGATCTTTTCTGTAAATAAAAATCGTTATAATTCTAATAAAAAATAACAAGAACACTGATATTCCAGCAAGAACATGAATTTCTCCACTTTTTAAATGTACTGTTGGATCTCCCCCAGTAATATAAGCTAGCATGACAAAGAGAAGCGTAAGCCAATGTATGATCATTATAGGAAGAGGATATTTCTTTTTCATACTTATACCAAATTTATAGAATATCAAATATATTTCAATATCCTATAAAAAGGATCTTAAAATTTTATTAATTTCCATAATAAAATTACAATAAATTTCTTACGAAAGATATTTTCCATAGTTGAATTTTTTGAGATCATTTCCACGATTTTTAATTGCTGAAAATGATAGCATCTTGAGACGAAGAGTAGCTTGGTCACCTCCATTTTACATAATGGAATGTTACACAAAATAGCCCTCATTCGAGGGCTATTTAATTCACACACTGCGCATAAACAGCAACCTAAACCCTTACTAAAACAAATACTAAATGTAATTTTTCAAGCAGTTCAATTCTGATGTATTCGAATCACACTGAATGCAATTGAAAATTATAAGAAAAGATATTTATAATCAGGTAATTTTCTATACTAGGGTCTCAAATGATCAAAGATCATTTAACAAAACATCCTAAAGCCATATGGATACATTTTTATAAAGATCGCATGTGTTTGATGCAGAATGATGGCGCGGTCAAATCAATAGAAATTCCCCCAATTCCATATAATCATCCAAGAATGATTTTGGCAGATTTTGAAAGTGCTACAATTACATTAAAAGCTTTGATGAAGCACCATTGTAAAGGATTATCTTTTTTCAAGCCCACAGCTCCTATCGCGATTGTCCAAATTATGGAACCGGTACAAGGTGGTTTGGCTAAAATTGAAATACGTGCTTTTAAAGAATTATTTTTTGATACTGGCGCACGAGAAGTAAAGCTTTATGATCTTGATGGAAATCCTATTGAAAGCGAATAACGATTGATCTTTATATTTTTAGAAAGCCCTCAAATGAGGGCTTTTTCATAAAAAAAATCCTTAGAAACGATAACCTACACCTAAATAAGTAATTAATGGGTCAATATCAATTTTAGTTGTAGCATGAATTAACTGTTGGCCTGTAGATTCATTCACAACATTGATTGTAGTTTTGTTATTCAATTTAGCATATGAAACGGACGCTACACCGTACCAATGGTCATTCAAATCATAGGTAAAACCAGCGGTAATAATTGGTGCAATTGCATCATCAGCATCGACATCTACACGCATAATACCAGAGGATACTTTGCCATCTAGCGCTGCCCCTGCTTTATTATCTAAAACATTTTGAATCATATGACCCGCAGCTTCCAAATCTGATCGAATTTCTGAGTTGAGCTTAATGTCATTAAAATAGGCATACATCAATCCTGCACCAATATAGGGTCTAAACTTATTTACACCGCTCTTACCAAATTGATACTGTGCTTCTAACGCAGGTGTCCAAGCGCGTGCAGTTGCAGCTTTTGATTTATTGCTAAGATTTGTAATAGGAATATCTTGCTTAAGGTCTAAACCATCAGGAAATATCATTCCAGAAATACCTGTTGGTGAAGCATGGCCTGATAAAGGTGCTGTAATTTCACCTTTGCCTTTAATATCGACCTTGGGTGGAAGCCCCCCAATGAATTGCAACGATACATTATCATTAAGATAATAATTAAATGTTAAACCTAATGTATCAACATCCTCTGCTTCCAGGCCTGTTCCTCCTGATTGCCATGAATCCAATCCATTGACAACTGCTGTGCCGGACTCTGTTGCGATGATATTTCCATCTGCATCAGATATACCTATCGCTTTGAGAACCCCAGTTTCAGCATAATCTTTGAGCAAATCTTTGGTATTAAAAGGGGTATTTGTTCCATAATCAATATTGGTAGCATTAGGATCTATAGAATTTACGAAAGCGCCTTCACTAATTGATCCAACAGTGGCTACAGTCCCCTTCTTCACAGCCGTATTAATATTAAACGGATTAGCCTTCCCTTGAGGCATGACGTGCAGCCAACCAGCAGATACTGAAAACCGCTTAAAACCATCGGGATTATTTGCTAAAACAGTGTGTGTAACCCCAAACAGCATTATCGCTGTTATAGATTTTGTAAGATTCATGCGCTAACTCCATTAGCATTTTTTAATTAATTGTAAAAACAATTCTTTGTTTTATTTATACATATGCTTAAATTTTTAAATTTGCCATATGTAACAATTGATATTCTATGGATTAAAAACATTGTTTTTCATATCATTTTGAGCCTATATTTATCAATTAGAGACAATCGCTATTTTTTTATTTTTCTAGCTATAAAATAGTTTCTTTCTTATTAAATTATTAGCTCAACTTTAGTTCGTGGATCATTCAGAACTTTCATAATTCTCACACTGCACATAAACAGTGACATTCACCTTTATCGAAATCAAATGCACTGTGCAATCTGACAGCAGAATGCACAGCAATAAAGCTTTGCTCATGATAAAAACAAAGCCTTTTCTTTAGCACGACGATTTACTAATCCATTATTAGCTTTACCATTTTATAGAATGGCGCCAATAAAGTTTCCAGCATTTAAATCACAAGTCGTTTCAGCACCCAGCCAAAAAAGTATCTCTCTTGGGATGGATTACGCTCACAGATTTCAATATAGCGCTGACCCTGCATGATATTCAGTACACGAAGCAATGCCTGCGCACCATCCTTGCCACGCTTTTTAAGAAAAGCGTTTAATGCATTCAGCGTTGCAGGGCCATATATTCCGTCTACTGCCAGATCTGACCAACCCTCTTTGCCTTGGTTATTCAGCAAATTCAATGCACGCTGCAATAATGGCTTTGCAAAAGCTACGCCGCAATTCACACCTGTGTCCAACAGTTCTTCTGCAATAGCAGCATGAATTTGATTTACTTGTTCAAAACGGGGATTCGTCCAATAGGTCTTACGGTAGATCATTTTCGCTAAATCCTTTGGTAAATCCCGCATATGCCCTTTATATCCATGTGCACGCGCTACAGCTTCGGTGATTCCGTACTTTGTTGCACCGCCACGGTCTGTAGGATCGTTGACATAGCCACCTTCACGCTCAATCAGTTCATTAAGGTAAGTTTCAATATTCATTAGTCATTCCCACCTTTGCCATTTCCCCAGATTGCAAGGAACGCTGCTTTAATTTCAGAAATCACCTCAGGCAGCGGCTTGCCTTTCAGCAGCGCAATCGACTGATACAGAATACCGATGGCTAAAAGGCCGAACACCGCGAACATGAGCATGATGAAGCCCTGATACATCGTAGACGTTTTAAGCATTTCAAAATGCTCAATGAAAGCAGATCCACCGTACAAACTCACCGTGACACTTGCCACAAACTTGCCAATGACAGACATTGAAACTTGAATTTTCCCAGTCTTATCAATGTCACCGCTTAACACAAGGGCAAGAATCGCCCCGACAATTGCAGGGATTATCTTAATAATCCACGGGATCGTATTTTCCTGCATGGTTGTATACCTGTATTTTCTATACAAGTATTTTGGCGTGGCTGATAAAGCAGTAAAAAAGCATGTTCCAAATAAAAAAACCCTAGACTTAGATCTAGGGTTTTTCCACAGCACTCATTTCCTTTTTCCGCCTAAACTGCTAATTGCTTTAATCATTTCATTGCCCATTTTAAAATATGCATTGCTCTGCTTCACTTCGGCTTCAATTTCCAATTTTCGTTTTTCCCAGGCCTCTGAAGAATAATAAAATGCTTCAAAACTGACTGGCTGGTGGAGCGCTTCATGCAAAGACATTTTTGAATGCTGAGCCAAATCTTGAGCTGTACTAAACAAGTGACTGATCCAGTTCTTTGATGATTCCAATAAAGGCGGCAGCGGGGTGAAATCGAAGCGGAGCGTCATCTGCACCTCTTGAAATAACCAGACCTTGATTACTGACATTGAGATGAATTTTGCTGAACAGCTGATTATTTAGCGCGTTAAAATCCTGGTAAATCAAATCAAAATCACTTTGAGCACGGCGTTTTAAATATGCTAAACGTTCAGAAAACTGATTAATAAAATCAGTGTCATTTAAACTGCGGTTCGGCAGCTCTGATAAAGCGTCATGCCCGCTGTAACTGATTTGGAATGCCAGCATGCATGCGATCCATTCAGCTGCATTCGTGCAGTGAGCTTCCATATACTCCACTTCTCTACCGATCAGCTGACGTACTGTAATCCCATTATGTGTAATTTCATTTAGCCATGGTTTTTCATTGGACAAATAGCACTTTGAGAAATCCGTATCGGTTGAGAAGAGCGTGATAGATTGCTTTTCCATATATTTCAGCATCAAGCAATAACGCTCTTGAGCCGTCATCAACAAAGGCTGGTCTTTATCAAGAATATGCCTTAAAAATTCACTGATACGTTTTTCATTCAGCCTCTGATCAATGGCCGCGACCTTCAATGCATTATTGAATTCAATTTCATGAAGTTGATAGATATTATTTCCTATTTGTACTGGATCAAAAGTCAGCATTTCTGTTAATTCCCATAAAGTTTACGAACATCATCTGCATCCCATGCTGTTCGGCTCACAATGCTAATGTTTACAGCGAGGTTTAAGCGGTTTCCGTCTTCATCTATCGGCGTGACGATTGGGGCAGAAACGCTTTCCAAAATAAATGGCCAATAGGTTTTACCGTGTGTCGTAAGAGAGATATACGGCGGAATGACACCCGAAAATAGGCCAGCTGCCCCTTGTTCTGAAACATCTGTAAGTACTGTCCCCTGCGACAAATGCACTGGCACAGACCATGATTCCAGCTGCATTATTTTCTCCTCAACTTCAATTTTTGCATTCCTAAAAGCAATAAAAAAAAGACTGAGGTTAAGGCGGACTGAAGCAGTCGAAAGGAAAACCTGAGTTGTGTTGACTTTGTTTAGATTGGTATGCCCTTGAACAGACTTTATAAAGTCAGCCATAGGCTTCATCGCGGCTTTTGCTGCCACTGAAACGGTATCTCCCAGAATACTGTCTGCAGCAGCGCCCATCGACGTTATTGTCTGCCCAGTCTGCAAACCCGCCATCAGCATGGGCATTTTCAGCTCGGGATTACTATTTTCAAAAGGCGTTTGCCATTGGCTTTCCATAGTCTTGTCACCATCGACCAGAAAGGCACGCACTGTAGGCTTGCTGGTATCTACAGTAATGACCTCATTATTACTCTCATCACGTGAAACACTGCAAAGATTGAATTCAGCAAATTTATGTTTTGAGACTTTTCCCCAGAAAGGATCTGCATTCATACGCTCAGGCTGTTTCACCGAGTGAGCATTAGCGGCTGGCACTTTTGAAAGATCATTACCCATAAAATAGCCCTGATTTGAACAGGGCTATTTTCTCAAGGCTGAGCTAAAGCCAACCGCTGCAGTTCCAATCAGCTGGACTGGTAAAGGATTTCAAACAGTGGGTTGGATGCTGAATCAAAACTGGAAATTAAACTTTTCTCCATCTCATCAACAATCAATGCGGCAAGAGCAACCGTATCCACTGTTCTGCCGGCCTTTCTCAAGGCATTCTGAATGATTTTGCTCTTCACATCCCTGTCATCAAAAATGATCGCCGGCACAAGGCTTTCATTCCGCTGGGCGGCCAGCTTCAGCCGCTCCAGCCCGACAACAAGATAATACTTATGCCCTTTTTCAATCACCAGCACCGGATCTTCTTTGTTGATTTTGCTCTCGTCCACTTTAAGCGCCTTGTCTGTGACAATTTGCTTTAATGGAATATGCTCGTAGCTGCCGTCTGCTGCCCATGAGTCAAACTCAGACCAGGTGTGCTGAAGCTTCTGCGGCAGATCCGCCATGGCGATCCGCTGAATGCTCCCGAAGCCTTGCCAGCCGGCTTCAAAATTTGAATGATAGATCTGTTTAGCCTCATCCTCAGATTCAGCACCGATAATGATTTTATGCTCATCAAAGGTGCCGGCGGCATTCAGCTGCCGGATGATATAGGCTTGCTCCGGCACTGAATCCAGGCGGTTTTTAACAAACACGTCAATTTCATCGCCATCCGCGCCTGTTGTATTTTCGATGTAGCCATAATGGTGCTGCATTTTGACTTCCCACTTTTTTCCGCTGGGATCTGTGCCAGCGCGGACGGAGTCTGCAGGATTTTCAATTGCGATATTCAGCTCACCAATCTTTACGGCGCCTTTAAGGTACTTGCCGGCAATCAAGCTCGCCTGATCCGGCAACGTGGCGCGGCTGTAGGGAGAAGTTGCTGCCTGATGGGCATGCTGATCAAACAGCGTGAATTCCTCATTCGCTGAGTCAAACATGCTGATAGTCGCATTGTCCCCATAATTATCATTGATGACTGCTGCGGCATAACTGATCGCGTCTTTAATACTGACTGGTTCCGGCTCTCCAAACAGCCCCATATTCAGCTGATCAATTGCCTGCTTTTCTGCAAACTCCGCCATTGCCTTAAACAGCATGCTCATCTTTTTGGCGCTGCGGCTGTTCTTTGACAGGAATACTGCCAGCTCTGGCACACCCTCCCCCAAGTCACCAAATAAGCCCTGCTGCTGAACAAACTCTGCAATGTCTTGGTCATTTCGCTTTGCAGCAACGATAGTATTGGCAGCATCAATAATGGCATTGGTGACGCGCTTGTCCAGCGCCTGCTCGATCCCATCTACAATTGAGCTGGATACATCCTGAATATCACCACGGCTTACCGCTTGCGCCTCTATAAACTTGGGCGCTGCGGCGCCTAAGGCATTCAGCATGTTATGCAGATCCGGTTTTGTTTGATCAGCCATCATTTCCAGCAACCGGTCATCGTTATAGGCTTTACTGAAAATAGCAGCCTTAATCCGGGCAACCAGCGCCTGAGTCGGCTTGCCTTCGGTGGTGATGTACTGAGCCGCTTCCGTATCGCCTATGGATTTCAGGAAGCCATGAATGAACTTCTGATTGCCGGCCGTCAGCAGGTCGCCGTCATCTCCTGGAGTAAATAAGGCCAGCAGGTTTTCGTCCAGCCGCTTAGCATCTGATTTCGCGCGCTCAGTGGCGCTGAATGACAGCTTATCGTCCTGATTGGCCTCTATCGTGAACTGAACCCGGTCCACTTCTGAAGTTCGGATGCGGACAAGTATGGGCTGCTTGAAGCTTTCTGCCTGCGCAGCGGAAAAGCCGAAATATTCCGCTTCCTCAATCAGCCATTGCCGGTATTCTTCAGCCTGCCCGCGCGCATACGCCAGCTGAATGGCCATCGTACGGCCATTGCCCGATTCAACGACCAAATCATCCCCGACAATCGGAGCGCCAGTATCGGCTCGGCCAGATCGCCCAAGGCTTTCAGGATCTAATCCATTTGACGTTTTTTGAACCCAAGCCTGTGAGGATTCACGGCTGCGGTCGCGCGGCTGCAGTTCCTGAGGGTATTTGGGATTTTCAGCGCCGGCTGCTGTATGTGAAGCGGTGATTTCATCAGCCTCAAACAAGGCAAAAACAGTTGAAACCTTGGTTCCTTTTGCCGTTTTAACATTATTATTGCGGCCTTTAACTACACCAGAGCTAAAAGCCTTAAACAATGTCTTGAAAACTTCTTCTTCAGATAATTCATGGCCTTCCTTATCTGTAATGCTGAGAATTTCAATGTTGATTTCTTGATCGGCTTGTGCTTCAATTGAATCAAAGCCTACTTCTGCACTTTGGGGTCTCGAGCCTGTGATAAAGTCCGTAAGTAGGTTTTTTTGTTTTGAAGCCCCTAAATAATAAAGCAGATTCCCATGCTCATCTAAAGACACTTTGAGCTGAATTTTTAGCGTGAACTCCTGTAGCGCAATATCTTTTGTAAAATGATAGAAACCTTCTGAGCTGTCTTCCCGATCTTTATGCAGCGGTACTAAGTCACTGATTTCACCCGTCATTAAAACTTCAGGAATATATGGGATCGCCAAATATTTAACATCCCGCATCCGGTCATGAATTTTTCCCCGTGATTTAGAGCTGATCCGCACTAATCCAATAGCCGTTTTCACGGATCTGCCTAATAGGTGCTCATTAAAATAAGCTTTTGAAGCTAAGATTAGTTTTCCATCATGATTTTCGAGATTCGATAAATATTCACGGTACAGTTTTTTAGCCTGCTCACTGTCCCATTCAACAATCTCATTATTTTCAACTTTGGATATTAATTTATCGATTGTTGTTAAAACTTCAGATTCATCCTGAATGTTGTCAATTTTTGCAAAATCACTCATCACATACTCAAAAAAATAGCCCTGTTGAGGGCTATTTTGAAAGATGCAGCAGGCCGGATTATTCAGCTGTTCCAGCCAATTCATTGACTTGGGCAATTAATACATTTACGGCGTCAATCAGCAAAGGATCTTGCATGTTTTTTTCTGCCTCTGCACGTACCTGCAGCAGCAATTCAACTGATGCTTCCTCTCTTCCATTAATAATTGACTGATACAGTTTATTAACTTCAGACGTTGCCTGACCGCCTAAAATCTCAATCAATTCGCGCAAACGTTTTGTACTTTGCAGCTTATCCATGCCCTTCATATCAGGAATTGTATCTACCAGCTGACGCAGCTCTTTGGTTAAGTTCAATCTTTCTAATGCATTCATCACGTAAATTTCCTATCAATGAATTTGTGAGGCTTGGCCGACTTGATAAACTGAATAGGAAGTAACGGCCTGCTCAAATAAGTCATTAATTTCTGCAGTAAGCCGGCTGCCAATGTCTTCAAGCTTCGTTTCAACTTCATTTGGCTTCGAGAAATCTACTTCACCCTTAATGACTTGATTCAAATAATCAGCATCATCTTTGTTGCCGCTGGATGCATTCGATGTTTCCAACAATACTGCCAGTTCACCAAAAGCAGGATATTTTGCAATTATCTCATCAATAGTATTAAAGAATCGTGGCGCTCCAAATCCACGGTTCCATGCACGTGTTTGAGCGTTATTTGCTGAAACTTCCCATTCACCGCTTGTATTCAAATGTGCAGTCCAAGAATCAACTTTCTTTTCATTTTTAAAAGCCTGGTAATAACCGTCGCCTAAATCTTCAATTGGAGGATATGCCTTTGCAGGTTCAGCAGGTTCAGCAGGTTCAGCAGGTTCAGCAGGTTCAGCAGGTTCAGCAGGTTCAGCAGGTTCAGCAGGTTCAGCAGGTTCAGCAGGTTCAGCAGGTTCAGCAGGTTCAGCAGGAATATTCTCATTTTGTAAGGTTTGCTGGGCCTGATGTCGATCCAGCTGATTCAGTAAACCCTGAATTTCAGCCTCGAGCGCAGATTTTATGCCCTGTTTATCAAGCAACCGCTGTTCCGCATCTGCTAAGGCCTGAACATTTTCCGCTTTTTTAGCCTGAGTACGCTTAAAGCGGGCACTATTCTGATTCACCAGCTTCATGATCCGGCCTGCCAGTACCGGCATTGCAATGCCTTCCCCCTGATTCGGCTGTACGGCGCCAGTAATATCACGGCTATTCATGAGGATCTTCCATGAAATCAGCGTATCCTGCGGCGCAATTTTTTTAGCTTCACGGTCTGGATGATGAAATAGAATCGTGATGCTTTGACCATCTTCAAAATTATAAGAAACGGCAATATTCAGCACTTTTTTATGCTTAAACGGCTTTTCACTTTGTTCAACATTCAGAATTTTTACACCGCCTTTTGATGTGTTCTGCATCACTTTGTGGAGCATGGCCATCAGCTTTTCTAAATACTGATATTCAACAATGATTGAATCAAAGTCCGCATACACAGCGCCGATAGACTCAAGCAGCGGCGCCAGTCCATCAAACTCCCGCAAGAGATCACCATGATCATCATGCCGCTGCATATCCAGCAATAGATGTGAAGTTTGTCCTTCGTGTGAGGTTAAATTAATCCCATCCCAGCCGGGCACGGTGGAACAGGTGACATCCTGAAGCTGGGCCAGCTGCCATTCAGGAATGATGTTTTTATTTTTATGGTAGTGAGGTACAGCTAAATACCGCATGAGCCCTTGAGGATTCGTTTCAATGACTGAGTCAGCAGCAGAATCAAACATGCGGCCGAACTGCAGTCCTGCCAATGCCGAAGCCTGCGTATCGTCTACGGCGCCCAATACGGCAACTGAATCAAAAGCTGGAATATTGTCTTTATGGCCCTTCAAATTCACAATACGCCACTGATCATCTTCTGTAGCAGTTTCAGTCACAATTGCATTCAGTGTCCGATACTTGCCTTGAATAACGCCAATTGAGCATGTTCCGCTGTTTACAGCTGAGTCAAAGCCTGCAATGGTGCGGGATTTATGTGGAGCCCAGCACTGTTTGAAAATATCAATATTTCGCATTTAAAAATGCCTCAACTTTTTATACTTGAGGCAATTTTGTCACTTCAAAAACTTCGCACTGTTTATGTGTTCCAATCACTTCAACATGGGAAACATCTTAATAAAATTCAGCGTTACTATGCCAACCCCGCCACGGTTAGAAGCATCCAGCGGAATGCTGCCAGTCTGCAGCGCGACCATGTGCTGAACTTCAAAAACCCGTGTTGAATAACTGTGCCTATCATAAATATATATGGTCATTTTCATCAGATAATCGATCGGTAATGCCTGTGTCCCGCCGGTCGCCCCATCTGGAAACATAATATCTTTGATAAAGCCCGCACTATTTAAAATGTCAGCATTTTTTGTCTCAATAAATGGAATTGAAATTTCACCTGAATTGTTTCCCGTTAAAAAATTCAGCTGAAAAGCCCCCACCTGCGCACTGTCTGTCTGCGCATCCAGCACAGACAAATCAATACTCTGGCATAACCAAGGCAGCCGCACCTGTTCTTCAAAAATGGGAATATCCTGTTGTGCAATCGCACTGTTTGGATCAAAGGGCTTAAGCTCTACCCCAAAATGAATGTTTGAGATTGTTCCTAATTTATAGATCCCGTCATAAATAGCCTTTGCCTTACTGATCGGCATGCCAGACCACATGCCTTGTAAGGCATTTGAGGCTGCTTCTACACTAATCGGCGGCAAAGTTCCCCCATCATAAATACTCATAGCCTACTCCGATTCATTTTGTCTTGAAGCTGCAATATCTTTAGCCACACGCTTGGCATCGTCATAATTGAAGCCAGCATCTTTTTCTAACATGTATTGCATCGTCTCTTCACTGAGATTGGATTCTTTCAAAGAGTTAATGACTTGAATCTTCAGCAGTGAAGTATTCATCTGCGTCTGCTTATTCGTATTTTCTTCAGTCACGGCAGCAGATTGGCTGCTGGAGAATTCAACCTGCCATGGGAAATCCAGCTGATCAAACTGCTCATTGTATGCATAGCCCCAATCGAGATGCATAATGTCATTCACGAATTGTGTTGCCGACTGCCGAATCCACATAGAGCGCCGCATCACCTGGCTGGAATATGTCAGCGTGGCGGCGCCGTCGCCCAGCCCACCGGCCAGCATGTCTGCCCAACCGACCATCGATGGATCAAGTCCAAAGCCGCCCATCAGCAGGCGTACATTGATCATGAATGTTTCAATATTAATCGGTGAATTGCGCTGGCCTTTAATGTCACCGACTGGGTTTAAGATTTGTTTTTCGTCATATGTCGGCAATACATGATATTTGGTATTCCAAATACCTTCTCCGCCTTGCATCGCATTTTTAACAAACTTTTCATGATCTTGCAGCATCCCCTCTAAACCGCGCTTGTATGCTTCGCGCTGCGCTTCTGGCATGCCCGCCATATTTATGGATAAAAACATCTGATTGACCGCATCTGCAACTTGCTGGCTATTCATAGTAGTTAAAGACAGCATGACGTCATCATATGCTTTCTCAATTGCAAACAAGAATGAACCGCCAACCATAGCAGGCAGGATCGGCAATTGATCTGGCTCGTCGCCCTCCAGCATTTGCACAATCAGTCCAGTTTCAACTAAATCAAATTGAGGCACATTCACAATACGGGGCATCTTTAGCCTGACCATTTGTGTAGAGCTCATTTTGCTAATGGTTTTCACCCAGTTCTTAGGATTCAAGGCAAAGAATGCGACGGTTTTACTGCCCTGCTCAAAGGACTGAATTAACGGAGGATGCGTAAATTCATTACAGAGCATGTCTGTAACGCCTTTACTTTTCTTACCATAGATCCGTGCATAAGCATCACCAAATGAAATGCCGTCAGAGCAAATCTTAGTAATGTATTTATTAATCAAGGTTTCCATGGGTTTGATGCGCTTTTGCAGCCGTTCCAGCTGCTCTTTAGCTGCTGCACCGTTTTCTCCCCGCAAGCGCTCAGCAGGCGTAATAAAAATTTGCTGGCCATTATGGGTATCACCGCCCAAAGCCGCAGTGACATGAATGCCGATTCCTTCTGCAACTGGCGCGAAACGGAGCATCTGCTCCCATTTTGTATATATTTCTTTGCGGGTTCGCTTACGGTTTTCTACAGTTGAATTTGTACCAAGCGAAAATGGTGCAAATGAGTCAAACATTTGCACCATAGTTTCCTGATTGTCATTCGCAAGCTGCAGAGGAACACTATTGGCGCTAGGACCAAGCAATAACGAAAGGATGTCTGAAGCAGCCATACCGAAGCCATGATTCTAAAATTAAAATCATTATGAAATACGTTAAATTCGATGCACTTACTCAGTTCCAGCTGGTTTAGGAGGACCGCTATCGTCTGTACCTGAACGGACTTTGCTATGAGGATGAGATTTAACAGATACATTTGCAGCAACAACATCGACTGTGGCCGTTATCTTGCCAGTCGTTTCCTGGTTCCCTTGATGCTCAAAGTCCCCCTCCAGGATCAGTTTTGCTTTAAGACGGACTTCTGGAGCTTCTATATACACTTGGCTCTTAGCAAGCAATTCAATGTTCTCTTGCCGGATACGGCGAATATCAACAACTGGCTCTTCACCATGGCTGCTGAAAAACGCAATAACAGGCCTAGAATCCTCACCATTTTCAAAAAATACATAAACGTCTTCTCCCGTTAGAATTTCCCGTTCAGTATCCTTATCACTGTCCCCGACCGGATAAGCAAACGTGGCCGTTAAACCTTCGCTGGCTCCATCAGTCATGCCGTGGATATGCACTTTTGCCGTCCGGCTCTTGGCGCTGTAGCTTAGGATCTTGGCGCGCTTAAACCCAATCAGCATCAGGTTTCCCGTTTTTCAAAAATGAAAGGGATGGCAACACAAAACTCAACATCCGTAAACGGCCCAATACTTTCAGATCGTGATATTCCTAAATCAATATAATTATCAGTACGCCCAAAATTTGTATTTTTTAATTGATATGACTTTCCATTGATTGTGTATATACCGGACTCTATTAATTCATCCAGTGCTTTATCTATCTCTTTTTGACTTGAACCTTCAACAAGATCAGGAATTACAATAAATTGCTGGCTGTAATTAACCCCTGTCAGCTTCTGGCAAATCAATGTGCCACCCGCTATACGCAAAACTTGCACGCTCGGCACACCTGCATCTAGACAATCTTGCACGGCGATGTAGTCCGGGTTCTTTGGATCATAACCCAGCTGCCCGCGGATATTGCCTTGATGAATAGTCATAGTTTTGTCTAAACGGCCTCGTTTGAAACGGCCTAAAATTGCAGCGCTGCTAAGGCTGTCCGCAAGTTGCTCTTCAGTCTGGTCAATAATATCCTGACGCTGAATGCCGACGGCTTCACCCAATATTTTGGTTGTGTTCATTACTTTGCCTACATTAAATAATGAATAGTTTGAATTAGTGTCAAAATTGAAATAATACGAATTCCAATTAAAAAACCCGCACTAGGCGGGTTCTCATTTTAAAAATTGAATCCTGTTTTAAAGCTTAATCAAGATTGTGCATTCGTGCTTAAATGCAGGAATGCACTTTTCCTTGCTAGATTCCAAATCGTATTTTCATACTCATCAAATAGATCGACAGGGACGTAAACAAGTGTAGACTCAGGCTATATAACTTCGTTATTTGCCTCTAACCAGACGCTAATCACACCATTACTGTCAATTTTTGCAGTTGGATTACCAATAAATGTCATGCTATTTGTATAAGGCTTATCTGGAAGCAACCGAACAAATTTGCGCGTATTTGTGATGTTGCTGATATAGACTGCTGAATTGCCTATACTCTCGTCATCCTCATATTTGCCAGTTAATCCTAATATTCCTTCATTTGCCCTTAGGTAGTTATGTAAATATGAATAATCATCGGTGTTACCAATTTTAGTTGGGTACAGCGTGCCATTCACCTCAATAGCCCAGTGAATCCGATCTTCAGTCCAATCATCCCGATAAGGTAAATCAGGGGAAATTCCGACTGATATCGCTCCCTCTCCACCGCGGCTTAATCGTAAAACTTGAACACTTGGCACACCTGCATCCAGACAATCCTGCACGGCGATGTAGTCCGGGTTCTTTGGATCATAACCCAGCTGCCCGCGGATATTGCCTTGATGAATAGTCATAGTTTTGTCTAAACGGCCTCGTTTGAAACGGCCTAAAATTGCAGCGCTGCTAAGGCTGTCCGCAAGTTGCTCTTCAGTCTGGTCAATAATATCCTGACGCTGAATGCCAACGGCTTCACCTAAATTTTTTATCGTATTCATAAACTTGCCAACCATAATTTGGTTATTGATCCGACATTGCCCCCGACTGCCCCGGTTTCAACCTGATGGGCAGCAGTCAATATCACGTATTTTGTTTGGCTGATTTCTACAATTAAACCCGCCATAAGACCCATATTCAGCGGCCGTTCAATCGTCCCGCGTGGAATGAGCACCTTTTCTAAATTCTTTAGCTGACGCGCATCCAGTCCAGCTCTCTGAATAACGGCTTGCCCCGATGTTGTTGTGTCATCACCAATAACCGTTGAACCATCCTGGTCCACTGACACATAGGATGATTTTTGAAGCTTTTCTTTCTGATTGCTATTCAGCCAACTTACTTCACTAAAATCCAATTTCAGTACTGGATCTTGTTTAAATAGTGAATCCAGTTTCAAAACATTCAGCTTATTGTCGCGAAAACAAATTACAGCCGCTTCCTGCTGCAGATACAGGGCCAGCCTTACAGTAGGCAATCGGCCTTTGAGACAAATGAATTCAGGAAGTGGCAGATCATCCCCAAAGCGGATATTTTTTACACCGCATGCTCTAATCGCAGCATTAAAAGATGTTTCCGTTTGAATGATGGCCCGATCAGTATTCACAATGAGCTTTTGACAGCCAGCCAAAACCGCAATACATGAAATGGCGCCAATCCTGCGGTCATCTTTCACTGTTTGCGACTTGACTGGCCGCACCAGCACAATTTCAAGCGGTTGACTGATATTGCCCACTAAAATTTCGGCGCCCACTCTCAGCTGTGCCTCAAGTTCTGGTGTTGCCTTAACAGAAAATTCAAAACTTAATGGCACTGGAACGAGATCAGTGCGAAGTGTGTCCAGCATTAACTCTGATGCTGAAATCAGCTTATTTGTGGCAGTAATGACAATTTGCATTTACTGCCCTCCCAAAGTTTTAAAACTGAACGGCGGATGGACAAATGCGTTCTTAGGCATTTTTTCCTTTTCAGCTTCATAGGCCTGTTCAGCCTCGCTGACTGTCATGCCGAACCCTTCAGTACCCATGCTGCGTGAAGCTTCCACCAGTGAGGCTTGGATAAGGTCACAGTTCGCCTTCACACACGGTTCAATGATGACCCATTCAAATGCTTCAAGAATTAAATTTTCATCAACTTCGACCGGAGCTGTCGCACTTTTCTGGCAAGTAAGGCTTTGCCAGCCGGCATAGCGTTTCACTTCCTCAATAAAAGCAGTTTGGACTTCATCCTGCAGCAATGAATAGCCTTTCAAAGTGAGCTTCTGATGATAAAGTTCAGCAAGCTTTGAGATCGGCCCAGCCACTGCGCGGTAAGTATTTGTTCCGTCATTCGGCATTAACTGCATGGCTTTATCCGAAAAGTGAACCTAGTTGACGAGTGACACTGCTTCGCAGGTTAGTCGTTGCTGAAAGCGCGGTATCAATAACTGTTTGAACACGACTGATCAGCTCTTGCGTGCCTTCAATTTGACGCAAGCCCGGCAAGACCGTGCCATTGCTGCCAATATTTGCAAAATTGCCAAAAAAGTTAAAATCAATCGGGCATGAAACAGTCATATTTTGGGAACGGCTATCTGAATCAAATTCAGCCATTTCAAAGCGGATTGCACAGTTTTCTAAAAAATATGCGCGTGTAAAGCTGTCTACACGGCCATCATAGTAATCACAGTCAATCATTCCGCTATTGGCAACAATATAATCTGCAAAAATCTGATCATGGCCGGCTTCAGTCACCAGCATCTGCAAGTTGCCAGTGTAGCGTGTCTTAGGTACACCAGGAACAATTCCGGTAAAGCCGCCAGGAAATTGCACTTCTGCTGGATCTTCATTGCTGACAATCGGACGCGGGCAGCTCTTGATCAGCAAGCGGTAGTCTTCCATGCCGCGCGGCACCAACATGCCTTGGCATGCTAATAAAGGCGAACCAAGCTGCTTAATAGCTAAATAGTCAGCTCTTAACTGATTGAGTAAAATAGGATTGACTTGACGCATCGCTTTTCTCAAATGTCTTTTGATAATTTATTTTGACAAATGATTGGTCTATTTTTTTAGCATGTTCCAATACATGGCTTAGTTTATTGATAATTAAAGTTTATAGCCTGTTAGCTGGAAGTAAAAAAATTGGGCTCTACGGAATATCTATGAATTATTAAATTCCACTAGATATACCGTAGAGACAATTTAATTTATTGAATATTATAACATTGTTTAAGCTTCAAATAGTCATAATAGTAACTATTGGTTTTATAGCGAGCATAGTCACACTCTTGTTTAAACGTAGTTTCCTTTTCGTTATACAACATTTTTACTAGGGTCTGCCCTTGTACATTCTGATAAATATCCCATTGTAAATTGGCTGCCATTGGTGAAATATCCTCACCACGCCACGTACTGTTCGAATAATTATAGGTTTGCGTCAATGGTACAGATTTCATCATTCCTTTTAGTTCTAAACTGGTTGCCAAAGGAATGATAATTTCAGCATGTGCAAAGCGTAACACGGCTACATTTTTCTGTGTTTTAGCAATCACATCATCAACTTGCTTAAACAAATCTTGCTTTAAAGATTTGGCAATATCCGTTGTAATGGCTTTACCTGCATCAAAACTTGGACCTTTGCTATAAAAATCATTGGCATCGTTATATTGAGCATAAAATTTAGCAGCGTCTAAAGGCATATACTTTTTGAAGTCAATCTTACCGAGCTCATCCTGCATACCACCCGTAATTGAATATAATTCATAAAGATACGCTGCAGTATCTACAGCACTGGCAATGGTATTTTTCCCCTTACCTTTTTCAGTGATTTGTTCACCTTTAGGGCTAGTCACCGTATAAGAACCTGTATTGCTAAAGGTATAACCTGTTTGTCCAAGCTTTTGAATAAATTCAGCTTTAAAAATTGGTGCTAAGACTTGGTTCGCAATTTTCTGGGCATTACTATCTGCACTCAATTCTTTTATTTTTTGCTGTAAATTGGCATCGTTTTCTTCAAAATCTTGATATTTCAAACTTGCATCATAAACTTTTTTCTCTAATTCCGTTTTGATATTCGCTTGGTCATCAGCAACTGTTAAGCTGTGAAAATATAGGTTAAAACGATTCACACCACCATCTGCAATTGTTGGCACAGATGTACTGCTTAGGCTTTGATAACTGCTTGGTGAAATAATACTTGCCAAACTTGGTTGTTGCTTGAGTAATTCATTGGTAAAGAATTTAGCACTATCCACTGCACGATCAACACCAGAACTCACAACTTGCACAGATTTACCCTGTTGATAGGCTTGGCTAAATAGCTGTGGTAAACGTTGCAACAAACGATCTGCAATTCCTTGATGCTCTTTGATCCCCACGGAGGTTTCATTACCATAACCATATTGACGAATGCCTTCTACGCCATAGCCGAGCAAAATATTGGCTTTCATCATGGACTCCAAATCTGCACCCAATTGCTCACCTAATGGAGTTAAAGCATTCTCCTGCTTTGCTTTCAGCCATAAATTATAAAGTGCGAGATCATACTTAATGCTCGATAAACCACGTGAACCATGTCGCGCCACGAGCTCAGTAAATACAGGACTATAACCACTTGGAATCGTTTCATAAGTGCTTAGATTTTGTTGAGCTTGATATGGCTGTTTGGTTTGATAATACATTGAAGTATCAACTTGTTGTGGCTGCTCTACAACGGTTGTGGTCTTGTCGTCATCATTACACGCTGTTAGAAATAGGCCAGATGTCAAACAGATTAAAAGAGAAGTTTTAATTTTAAACGTTGTCATAGTAAAAAAGTCATATACATTTTGATGATGGCATCCTAGTCAAAAAGCATGACATTTATATGAATACAAATGGACTTATAGAGTTATTTCCTATTTAAAAACAATAAAATAAATTGAAAACAAAAAGGGCTTAGTCCAAACAAGGCCGCAATTGCGGCCTTTTAATCATAGAGAATGAATTATTTATACAATCCAAGCTTCTTGCCTTTCAGCAGAGACTTCATGCGCTTGCGGATGGAGTTTGCTGAAGCTGCTTTCAAACGCGCTTTTTTCAAACCTGCCTTCTGATCACTCGATAAAAGCACCTTTTGTCCTGGTAAGCGTTTATTAACCACGGTCTTAATCCCTTTGCGAATTGCAGCAATCGCTTTATAGCGGATTTTCTTGCCATTGAACGATTTCGTGCTCATCTTCCCGCGAGACAGCTTTTTCCCAGTTGCAGCATCAAAGCCGCTTTCCATCTCATCAGGTTCGCCATAGATGAATTCACGCACCAAATCATCCAGCGGATCGCCATCGTCTGGCATATTGGCAATCACAGTGTTTGCTGCAGCTTCAATCGCGGCATCGGCTGCTTCGATATTTTCCCCCATCATTTCTTCAATGATAGAATCATCAACACCAAAAGTAGCCAATGCATCAGCAATAGATTCCAATACCGCATTTTCTAAGGTATTTTCATCATCATCCGCACCGTCGATAGCTTCCAAAATTAGAAAGTCCAAACGGTCCGATGGCAGCTCACCTTCTTCAAGCGTTCCATCAGTTACAGCATCGACAAGATCCGCAACAATATTCAAAGCTTGTTCTCGGACATGCTCAATAAATGAGAGCTCTTCACGAATTGAGCTGGTTAATGCTGAAACAGAAGTTTTAATTTCCTCAGCAGCTGAATCAAAATCGCGAAGAACTAAAGTCTGACCTCTTGCATTTAAAGGGTTTTTTGAACCAAACATATTTTCACCTGCCTAAAATTATTTAACTAAAACGTCTTCATCAAAAATTGCTGCCCGTGTTGCGCCTTCCGGCCGCCGAGCTAAGTAAAGGCGCACACGTTCAAATGGGTAATTCTTATCTGGTGTCAAACGAAATGCATACGGCTTGCCGCCTAAATCATCAGCCGGCTTCAGCCATCCTGCAGTTACGGCGCCAGATAGATAATCGTCAATGTCATCACTGGCATCTTTTAAATAATTATCTGTCGGCTTCAGCATGTGTTCTTTTAAGATTGAAACCACTTCATTGGATGTACGCATGGCAATTTCAGCAGCCGGCACCAAGCGAAGCGCACTGTTTTTGCTTAGGCGCTGGGTCAGCAAATCGCTGAGCACATATCGCATTCCCTGTTTGAACTTGATTGGACGCATGACATTCACTTTGGCTTTAGCGAGCATCTCTATAGTCGGCTCATCCAATACAATGTCTGGACGAAGCTCTAATGCTTTTTTGCGGAATGGAAAATCCTTCCATGCTACAGCGACATGCAGCGGCGCATAGCCTTCAGCATCAGTACGTGCGTTGCGCAATAGCTTGTCACCGATATATTGCCCGATGTACGGCGCTGGAATTTTGCGGCCGCTTAATGAACCTGAATCACGCGCGCGGCAAAGATTTGGTGACCAGATGAATTGAACACGGTGCGACTGCGCATCCATGGATAATGCAAATTCCGCTGCTTGCTCTGCGGTAATGGTCGGATCAATTTCAGCGTCCAGCGGAATATTCAGTTTTTCAGCTGCGCGCAGTGCTGCCACATAAGTCGGCAGATCATCTGTTTGCGGCAGGACAATATAGGCCGGCGGCTCTACCTGATTGGTCAGAATCGTATAGATTTCATCGGCATCAAATGCCGGAAGCGTATCATCTGGCAATTCAATGACTGTTTTGCTGCGGCCTAAACTGTTGGATGAGTTAAAGGCCTCTGAACGCTTGATCGCCTCCAAAATAACACTTGGTTCCTGCAGCAAGTTTAGTTCGAAAACCTCAAACTCCTTTGTTGCGTCAGCTACTGCGACAATAGATGCCAAATTGTCAGGATCGTCATCCAGTGATCCCTGAATTTTCAGGACTTCATCGCCATTTACTGAATCTACAATACGAAGGCGTAAGGCAATATCAGAGAGTTTTGGATTTGAAACCTTACTGATAAATGCAGCTTCAAGCTGTGTATCCGCCAAGTAACTATGAGTCACTAATTCAAGGCTGAAAACCGCATCTCCACCTGATGATGAAGACAGGTTCAAGCTGCCCTGCTGGTCTAAATTTAAAATCATTATGACTGCCTGCGGCAAAATTCTTAGCTTTATTCTTGCAGTACGCGCTGGGCAAACTTCTTATTAGTTCCAATAAAAAACCCTGCCGAAGCAGGGTTATGGTTTTGCAATAAACAAATTACAGCTTATTTAACAGGGCACGTGCCCCAAACCGGGAAATGATCAGGCTGCAATTGCGAACCAGCTGCAAATCCTTCCGGCTCAGACAGAATGTTTGATACACACCAGCTTGATAAATCTTGATCAAATGATGCTGCCCCTTGGAACATTCCGTTCATGTTGCCAGCATTCGATACATCCCAGTTTAGTGGTTGATTGAATAAGTTTGCAAGCTGGAACATGCCGCTCAAATTCGGCCATAAAGACACATCCCAAGAGCTAATATTTGGATCATTGATTTGAGTGCATGCAGCGAAAATTGGTGCGAATTCGCCGCGCTCAAGCGGGAATACTTTTGGCGCAATGCTTGGAACTTTAATCAGCTTATCCCGAAGGATGTCTTCTTCAGAATCAATAAACCGCAAGGCTTCGTATCCTTCGCCCCACCACGCAATGACTTCTTTGATACCAACTGCGGTGCCCAGCTCCATTGGGGATGGGTTTGCACTTCCCTGTTCCTTATCAAGGACAATACGCCATTCTGCGCGGGAAGCATATTCATGGGTTACATAACCCTCGGTGACGGCTTCAACCGTGCCATCCCCCCAATTAATCTGAAATGGCCCTCCACCGATGGCCAAAGTCACAGAGTCCGCTTCTTCCGAAACGCGCATTACCATGGCATTCGCAGAATTCTCAGGCTCATGTAATTCATGCTGAATAATATTTGCTTTTAAGGCATTAATTTGCCCTAAATTCGAAATTATATGCTCTAAAGCCGCCGCACCCGTAACTTGAATAACAGTCACTTCATTTGGTTTCAAAAGCACTTGCGTTAATGGCTCTGTCACCGCATAAGCAGAGGAATTCGTCATGCTGATGACTTTAACACTAGGCTCGTCACCCAGTGCATCAAGCAGCGGATTTGAGCCATTATATTCATGCATTTTTGATCTCCAATCGTTTGCCTAGGCCAATAAACTGCTGCAAGTTATTTACAACTTCCGATTTAAATT
Organism: Acinetobacter sp. CWB-B33; assembly: GCF_039655955.1. Taxonomy (NCBI): domain Bacteria; kingdom Pseudomonadati; phylum Pseudomonadota; class Gammaproteobacteria; order Moraxellales; family Moraxellaceae; genus Acinetobacter; species Acinetobacter sp. CWB-B33. The sequence continues at coordinate 1,070,658 of NZ_JAGFEU010000001.1, read as the reverse complement.
GATTTGATTTACAGCCGATTTCAACTGATTCACCAGGCTTAATTGATGTCTTGGATAACGGCTCGAATACTGCCTGCATACCCATATTTTTAACAGTCACATATATGCGGTGCTGTGATGAGGCTTGTATTTGTTTAGAAGTTGCATACGCTTTGCCTTCTGCTTCATCACTTGGCACTTGCAAAGCTGCTGAAGGCTCTAAAGCGACCGATTCCGGAGTCGGTACAACCTCATCTTTTTCAGGCAAATCTGCTGAGGGTTCTAAAATAACCGATGCAGGAACAGCCTTATCATTTGCTTTTTCGGATAAATCCGACGATTCAGATTTGTCGGCTTCAGCAAGCAATTCAGTTTCTGCTGATGACAATGAAGGTCCTGAATCAGTGCTGTCCTTTTCTAAAGCTTCATCAGCTTTTTCAAGCTGTTCTGCTGTGGCAGGCGCAGGATCTGCAGCTTGCTGTACTTCCGCTTCCGCTGGCACAAGTACTTCACTCACCGCAGCAGCTTTCGGTTTAGTCATGCGTTTTTTGGCTGCAGCGGCTTTTTCTGCTGGAACATTTGGGTCGGCTTGAGTCATCTTAATCACCCTTTATCAAATTAGAAAATGAAATAAGGCGCATATTCAATGCGCCTTAATTTGCTGAATTTTAGTTTTTGAGTTTTGGCATGTTGATCGCGTTGATCAATGCAAACTGATCCGCATAGCGGTCCAGAGGGTTAAGCTCTGCAGCCTGTGATCCAATCAAGGCAATCAGCTGTTCACGCGGATCTGGGGTGGCTTCACTCACAGTCAGCGGCATTTCAGTGAAGCCGATAAATGGATTGCGTACAGGCTCATTACCTCGGCCAATCAGCAGCATTTCAAAAGCTTGGCCTGCTTCAGTCAATACTTCTGCCGAACTTGGCACGTGATACACATTAGTGCCGTCTGCCAGTGTGCCGATACGAACAATTTGACCGTGGCCAGCAGTTGCACCTGTTTTCACTGGCATTTTGTCAGAAGACAGCTGAGCAAAGAAAATTTTAGCCGAATCGCCGACATATAAATCAAATCCGACTGTCGCGCCGCCAGAATCCTGAACAATCCCTAATTTCGCAGTTTCAAGATACTTTGTGAATTCGCCGAACAAATCGCCTGAAGTGTTATATGCCGCCGCCAAATTGCCAGTCACACCACGGGAAGCATCAAAGGTAAACTCGCGGCCATTGTATAAAGCACGGTCTTTGCCTTCACCCAGCAGACGGATGGTCTGTTCAAGATAAATTTTACCTTGCATCAAGCCTAAAGCGGTTCCGACAAAGCCAACATTCAACTCGCTTGAAATCTGATTGACCAGCAGTTTGGATGCGCGGATTTGCGTCATGATCGGCGCGCTGACCAGTGTTTCGTATTCAGGTTCCATGCTGACGCCAACCGGTTCCATCTTGAATTTATTGGATGTATCACGCGCATCAAAATCGGCAATTAAACACACTTCAAGCTTAATGCCGTCTGGCAGCGCTTTATTCAAAGTGACCGAAATCGCACTGGTATCCAAATTAATACTGCTTGAAGTCACTGAGTATTCTTCGCCGCCAATATTTGCAGTTTTTTCAGCAATCGCAGAAATAGAGCCGGCCATTTTAGATTTGCTGCGGTTGCGGGTGTGCGCTACTTCCTTCCCGCCAATACGGATTGAAATATTACCGCTGATGAATGGCAGCAGCGGCGCATTGGTATCCGGTGTTTTAGCCGCATAGTCCGCGTAATGGGAATGAGCAACTACTGTATATACAGCGCCAGCACCGCCATTGCTGAGTGCAAAACGGAAACGTCCTTCAGCATATGGCTTCGCGGCTTGAACACCGTCCAGATAATCATTTTTTTTCATTGCGCCAAATGCACGGTCAGTGACAAAACGCGCCGCAACGATCGGTACTTCATTTGAACCATTACTATTCGGGATATAAGCCACGATTGGCGATGCATACGCAATCGTAGTTGCAATCGTAGTCACTGATAGCGCAGGCACAATACTGACTGATTCCTGATGCGTATTGCTGATGTCATCAAAGCCTTTTTCTAAATTTGCATAGCCTTGAGTCGTTTGGTCACTGAAGCCGCGGACTTTTTTAGCAATTGCAACACCATTGCTTAATGCTGCGGCAATGATAGATGGATGCGGTAATTCACCGCCATGACAGTATTGATATTGACTGATACCCAGTTTAATCGCGCCATCTACATCGGCCGCACTGTCAAAGCCCATAATATCAAGTAATTCGTTCAGCGCCTGTGGGCGAATGTCCGGCATCCCCATAGCGCTGTCAAAGCCAGTTTCTTCACCGTCTTTATAGAAATAGTTCTGGCATTGCTGTGTTGCTAGCATTTGCGCTTGGAATTGCTGCTGCATTAAATCAGATAGAGACATATTTTTTTACCTGTCATGGGTCTAAAATCTTTGATGAAAATAGGTTCTCATGACTTGGAAAAGGCTGTTCTATACAGTTCCAATGAAATTACCTAAATAAAAAAACCTGCTTAATTGCAGGTTTTTTTTTAAAGCCGTCAAACAGCCTTATCCGCTAACACCGCTGGAGACATAAATTTCAACACTGTCGCCTGCAGTCACTTTATAGCGGATCTTATCCCACACATGCTGCCGAAACGGTTCTGAATCTGGTATGCCTGCTTGCAAGGCCACAATGGGTTCCCAATGTTCATCTGCAAGCGGGTCAGCATCTGTTTTATTGCTGCCAGAGAATTCAACTGCTGCACCGGCACCAATAACCTGGTAATTGAAAATTGCTGATGTGCATTGAATTGCCATCCCCCGATCACCCGCTTTCTTTCCACGCTCTTGAAAAATTAAATAAGACATCGCTTCAACCCTGTTTAAAAAATTAGTTTGTTCGAGATTCAACTTCGCTTTTCACTGGATCAAGTCCAATTTCATCACGGCGGTTCAACACATACTTTTTGCCGAAATCAGACATCCAGGTTTGCCCGCTGATTCCAACAATTTCAAACCACAGAATAAAACCCTCGTAGACCATCAGCCCCAGCAAGTCACCTTCATTCAGAACTGTATCCGGCACTTGCAGCAGCTGTTCCGCCAAAGTGGGCAAATTGGCGTCATAGACTTCAATCTGTGCCAAAATTGCCAGATCAGAAGGGTTATTCATGGAATTGTTCTTATGGATATATCCGCCGTTAAATTTGTCCGCCAGCACGAAAGCGTGCCCGACCGGATCATATTCATAGTTCGGCTCGTCCCGAATAGACAGCGCATTGGCTTCAAATGAAAGCGGATCTGCTGACTTGCCCGCATCAGCTGGATTGCTGTACACAATGCGCTTGCGCCAAACCTGAGCTGGAATGCTTGTCAGGGTATTCATCACAATACGGCGCGCGGCCATATGGCGGCCATTGGCTATACGGTTGACTGCTCTATTCAGCATTATTTAAATCTCCGCATCAATTCCTGATAAACCTCATCTGTCACAATTCCGCTATTGCGCCATTCTGTGTATTTTGTCCGGTCCTGCGCATCCTGAATGTGTTTGGCCTGTTTTCCCTGCTCAGCAAAATACTCCTTCGCCACCTTTGCAGCGCGGCGGATCATTTCCTTTTCGGCCTTCTGCATATTTGGCTGAATCTTGCCCTTCGTCTCTTTATTCAGACTGCTTATTTGCTGGTCCAGCTCTGCCAGAATTTGCTTATCCGTCTGTTTTTTTCGCACACTGAGCTGCTTGGTTCGGTCCTTTTTGATTTCTTTTTTAAGGTACTCAACACCTGAAGGAGATTGAATCCAATGCACAGCTTTAAGAACATGCTTGCACGCAACACCGGACAGTAACGGGTTTCTAAGCTTCGGGTAGCCATTTTCCTTGCGTCCTAAGGCGTAGCCGCCAATCGTGGCCATATAGCGGTACCAAAATGTATGCCGCTCACAGTCACACTCGAATTTTATTTTGCCGCCCGCTAACCAGCGTTTAACCAAATTAACGGCATTTTGACTGGTGCTTGAAACCAATGAACTGAAGCTACTGAACTCAATTTCAACGTGATGATTCGTCACCTTGCTTTTCGGTCCTGCATTGGTCATGAGATGCACAAGACTGTCTTTTCGGCTTAGCGGTACCACAAGATGTATTTGCTCATTTGCGCGGTCGATATCATCGGCATGGCTTAAGTTGATAATATTTTGAATACTGATGCCTGTAGAATAATGCTCCCGCAAAAGGTCAATATTGTCCTTGAAGGCCATAATATCTTCGCGGGTGATCTTTCTTGGGACTTCCCCTTTTTGCTGCCCAAGCGTTGTATACAGCACGCGTTCAATATCGTACTTCTCACCTTTTTCAATATCTGCAGGTCTTAAAAAAGTAGGCTTGGGAATTTTCCTGCCGAATTCATCATAGTTGAATTCTTTATCAGCTTCGCCGCGCTGCTTGCTGTCAGCGCTTCTGCGGCCTTGAAGATCACGGCGCAACCCACCTTTTCGCAGCGCTTCCTGCATTTGCTTATGGGCCTGCTGCAATTGATCAGGAGTTGGGTTAGCCATGAGTCATATTCCTTAGAGATATTCACGGCGAAATTTAAGAACATCCGAGATCAGGGGGACCGCTATTCTTTTTACCGGCAATTTTTCCCAGATGCCGCTGGTACCGCATGCAACTTGAATAACATCTGTATATGCCCTTGAGCCGTACATTCTTAAACTCAATAATGTTGGATCTTGAGCTTCGTCCTGCTGAATATCCCAGACAATCAGCTGATTCAACTTGCCCTGCTTAATTAAGCGGTTGATATGGTCGCGGATGGCATTGCGGTATTCATTAATCATTGCTGCTGCTTCAAGCCGTTTTAAATATGGTAGTAGCCAGTTGATTATTACAAACCTGCCAATTCCAAACTAAAAAGCCCCACATGACCGCGGGGCTTAAATTGAAACTACTCAGTTCCAGGTTCCGGTTCAGGCTCCGGCTCCGGCTCCGGCTCCGGCGTAATCGTAACTGCTAGAGTTTTCTGAACAGCATTGCTGAATTCACTGATTAAGTCGGGATAAATTAAGTGCTTTGCATTGCCTTGCGCTTTGACCAGCGTATTTTGCGTTAAGCCTCCAACGCTAATAACTGCGGACCAATCATAGCTATTATCGGAATTTTGCTCTGTACTGATCACCGCACTGACTTCGGCTGCACCAATTTTCACTTTGACTTCATAAGGCATCGCAATACCATTGGTTAAGATTGTACCGCTCACTGTAACTACATCTTCTGGCGCTGGATCAGTGATTGGAGCAATGTTCTTCATCGTTAAAACGGGTACTGGCGGAGCAACCTCTTCAATGTTGTCATTGTAGGTTTCTACGATCGCAAATCCGATCCCGCCGTCTGTACCTGCATTGCCCCAGCTTTTCCAGCCTTCACCGAATTTGCCGACTGCAATTTTAGCAGTTACACGCTGACTGCTAATATTGGTATAAATAGCCCGTATCCGCGCGCCTGAACCTGCAGCACCGCCATATGACCATGCATCATCCCCGATTCCCCAAGCCCCATTGCCGCCTCCAGGCATTTGACCTAAAATTGACGGCAGCGCATCAGCACCTTTCTGAGTGCTCCATCGGTCATAAGTAATCGCATTAATACCGGCAGTTTCTTCAATATTCTCAAAAAGATTGGCTGCATCAATGACTGCAGGTAAACCGCCTTTACCCGGCTGGCCATTATGAAAAGATGATCCATTGCCCCATTCTCCACCAGTACCCGCTTTACCTCCGCTGGCAGTTAAAATTGCAGTGTCAATCGTGCAGGAAACTTCACCGCCATCCGTTGCATTGGCTGAGGCGCCTGAACCCGACCAGATCGACCCGCCGCCGCCGCCCATAGCGCCATGCAGATGAAATTGCACAGTTTGATTCGGCAGGATCTCTATTTCATGAATCCCTTCATAATACGTAATCACGCCTTCTGGGTATTTGCTTGTATCAACAATCAGTACACTGACTTGTTTGTTCGGAATGTACGTTAAAGCAAACTTCAGGAATTCGGTGCCTTCTGTTTTATTATCTTCCACAACGTCTAGGGTATAGGACGCTTTACCTGTGGCATCAACGATAAATTGACCGCTTAAAGCACTTGGTGAAATATCATCTTCCTGAATGCCGGTAATCAGCCAATCCACGGGCGTTCCTTCATCCAGCCCAGAGGTAACCAGTTTGAAAGTAACTTTACTGCCTTCATCGACCACGGCTTTATCAGCAGTTAAGCTGTAAGCCGGCGCTGAAGTTCCGTCACGCAGACGTTTCCAAATGCGTGTTGTGAATGCTTTTATTGCTGATCCTGAAGAAATGCCGGTGATTGCCCCAACCGGCTGATTAATATCTTCGACCCCATATGGTATATGCGGCAGCAGCATCCAGCTGGTATCGTGTCCGAACAGCGGCCTTAATGCTACAGATGGATCATATTGCGTGCTATCTGTTCCATGCCAAGAGCCGACATGCCAGATGATGTTGGCCAGTTCTTTTGACAAAGGGTATTGCGGATGCGGGTTCGAGTGCGCCAAATGCTGGTTCATCAAAGCCACTGAAATAGGCGCGTGCGGATCTAGCTGGATCACTAGATTTTCTACATTGATGTCCTCAACTTTCATACCGAATGTGGCAATACAAACGATATCAGCAACCAAGCGGATTAATGGAGAATTACCCGTTGTCGAAGCGATGGCAAATAAAATGCCAGAGGAAGTAAATAAGCCAATTTCAAAGCAGTCTACAGTCACTGTCGGTTCAATATTTGAAATAAACCGCAGTGTCCTTGATACCGGCTCAACGCTGCCGCCATTGAGCGGATACTGCTCCAATTCAGCAACCAGCGCTGTATTCGACGCTGCAGTCTGAGGGTTATATTTTGCTGTGCCCACACCGATATGTGACAGCGTAATGCTTAAGCCCATTTTTTCAGCATCGAGTACTGCAGCTCTTCCCGCATCCGTTAAATAAAACTGAATTGCCATAATCCACCCAATTAATCACTTTGGGTATTGTTAGGGGTACGTGGAAAGTCTGGCGGGTTCAGTTCCAATGAATGTCCCTTACTGTCCATCTGTTCCAAATTCTTTTTCCGCGGCTTCTTTCAGCTGGCTGAAACGTGATTTTCTAGCAGCCTGTTCCTGCGCCTCAGGACTTTCATCCAAGACAGCAACATTTTCATATGCTTCGGTATAGAAAACATTTTCCAGAAATAAGAAGGCGAAAACATCACCCAAATCGGGAGATTTAATCCCCATGCGCTTCATTTCATCCTTACTGAAAATCTTATAGCGGCTGTGCTCATCAAATGTATAAGGGATCTTAATAATTTGAGCCTGCACCTTAATCTTGAACTTAACGGTTTTAATTTTAAACCGGCCTTGCTCTACCGCCCGGTACAGACCCACATAAGCCAAGGCGCGCTTATTCACATATTCCTTGCGGTTGTCATTATTGAAGCAGGCGCCGCCCCAGTGCACAGGCATATACCAGATGCCGTTCTTCTTCAGCAGCTGACCTAAGCCTTTTCCTGCACCGTTGTCATCTACAACCAGCGTGGCATTCGGATACTTCAAAATGCATTCGTGAATTTTTGCGAACAGCTCAGTAATATCATCTTTATTCTTGCACAGTGGTATATCAACCACTTCAACCCGCCGCGCCCGATCCCCCCATTGTGCTTCACCCCAGACTTTAGATACAGCAATAACAGAATCGTCTCGGCCAACCCCGCCGCCGACATCAACCGTGATCACATAGCCAAAAATATGCTCAGCAAATATGGAAGCGCCACAGTACATATCTTCTGCCTGGCGCTTGGTTATAAGGAATTCATCGGCACGGTCAGGAAATTGCCCAAGTACACGAATTTGATATTGTGGATCATCGCGGCTGCCGTACTTTTGACGCTGCTCCAGCAAAGACTGCTTACTGACCAGCGGCGATTCTTCACCGTTGAATGTAAGCGCGGTCCACACTCCGCCAGAGCGGTGGCTCAGTGTATGATGCGTTTCATAGAACATACCCGCATTACGGGTGGGCTGCGAAGTCATTACAGCACGGTTGTCTTCGTGCGTTAAGGCACCAAAAGCAACATCAAGGACTTCATCCGCTACACCGCTGGCCTCATCCACCCAAACCATGTAATTGTCGCCATGGTTACCAGCAAGGTTAGTCGGCTGATGCTTTGGGGCTGTCTTGGCAAAGACATACCACTTTTCTTTCGATCCTTTGATGTAAACCAGTTCTGACTGAAAACCGACATAATCGGCCAGCCAAGCCAGCGGGCCATTTTTAAGCCGCGCCAGGTTAATGCTGATTTCTTTCCACACTTGTTTTTTCAGCTGCCCAATTTGCGGGGCAGTAAACATCATAATCGATTCAATAAAGAACAGCAGATGCCAGAGCCCTACAATGCCTGCAGAAGCGGTTTTACCTGTATTGTGATGCACCATGCCGTCAGCAGTGAGGAAAGTAGAATCACCATCCAGTACAAAGCCGAAATACTCGCCTTCGCCCAGCGATACGGCGCGCTCAATGCGTACTGGGAAGTATTTCTTATGCTTCAGCTCATAAGCGGCAAATTGACATTTGGTTTCTTCTGGCCATTCCTGCCATTTGGAGACCAGCACTTCCATGGTATCGCCGGCTTTCCAGCCGTTCTTTGTTTCAAGCGCGACCAGGCAGAGGATATGAGACTTATTGTAGACATGGCTTTTGCCATTTTCATATTCAAACCGGTAAAGATCCTGCCAGCCAGTAACGGTGCTGATCACTTCCCGCGGGGTAATGCCGTCACTGCCCATTACGGCGTCATTGATCGTTATATTTTCAACACGCTTCCACTTACCATTTGCTAAGCGGATCTTAGTTCCTTTTCCAAAACAGCCATGGCCAGATGCTACAGACGTGCGGCTGCCGTCAAATGCAATTGACTCAAATAAAAGCTCCTGCTGCCATGTCGGAGTAATGCCCAGCGCTTCAACCGCAAACGCATAGATATCGTAGCGGTAGCGGGTGCAGAGTTCCCACCATTCGGGGATTTCTTCAAGAGGTTGGAGTGCCATTGAAAAACTTAGTTAGATCTTGTTTTTATTCTAAGTTTTTAAATTTGATGTGATTTTATGCGGTTCCAGTAATTATAAATGCTGATATATTTATATAAATTGAATTATGTGTATAAGCACTAGCTACTAACCATAAAAAAACATTTATAATTTCATAAAATTACTACACTTAATTTTAAAGTTACTCAGTTGACTCTTCTTTAAACTTTAAAAGAGACAAAGGTAAGTGTTTTATACATTTATCTCGTGGTGAATAATATGCTTGATAAAAATTAAAATCACTCCTCTTACTTTCTCTACATTTTTTTTCAATAATATTCATTATTTTAAGTTTATCTTCATCCTTTGTACTTATCCCAAAAATCAATCCAACTAAAGACTCAAAATCATAATATAAAGTTCGAAGTTTTTTATCAGTAAAATCATGAAAATTACCATTTAAAATTAATCTATACTCATTTTCATAAGACCAATCCTTAGATTTTATTGTATTTCTTTTAATAAAATTATCCCAATATTTTTTTCTCCACTTTTCTATATCTTCCCTAATTTCCGTTGCGCAATTGCTATGCTCACCCTTTGAGTTTGATAGCCACATCTTACTTAATGTTGGACGGTTTAACTGGCCTAGATTAGTGAAAAAATTAAAACTGAGAAATTCTGACTCATAGTCAATTGGATAAAGCTGAAACCTCCGTAAATCGTAGTTTGGAATTGGTTTCTCATCTTTGTATTGAGTGTAACCTGTAAAAGATTTGAGAGGTAAATTGTATTTATCGCCATCTAATTCTGGTTTAAAAATGAGACAAACACCGGTATGATTCTCGCCATAATTCCCCCAAACGGACGAATTTTCTGATTCAGTCATAAAACAAGCAGTATACCAATCAGGACAACAAAGCGTTTCTAATCTTCTTAGATAATTTTCAGTAAAGGAATAAAAAATAAATTTAAAATTCTTAAGATTCTTAAGATTCGGATGGATTTTATTATACTCCACTAACAAATCCATTTGACTATTAGTTCTAAGATATGTACCAAATAAATGAGAAACAGCTTCTTCACCAAGTTCCTTTATCAAATTCTCAATATTTTCTATAATTTCATCATTTATACGCTTGATACTGTCATTATAAAAATCATCTTGTAATATCTCTTTCTCAAAACCAATTAGCCCTTTACTTTGATACTTTCTGATTATAGTCAGCAATGCATAGTAGTGAATACTTTGCAAATAAAAATGTAATTCTTCTTGTTTTATGTATGTAGTTCTTGACTGAATTTTATCTATTAATAATCTTATATTATCATTAAAAAAATCTTCAATAATTTCAGTTACCAATTGTTTATACATTGGCGTTGGGTAATCATCTATATTTAAATTAGGTAAAATATCATTAGCTGTAATTTCACTCAATTCTCCCCCACCGATACAGTGTTGAGCATATATATGTTCTAAACAGATAACATAATTTCTAAATAAGTTTTCCCAAACTATTTTATCTCCACTCCAATAGATATCACTAAACCCTTCCATAGGATCATTGAGATCTTCAGGAGAAGCAAAAAAAATACTTTGATTTTCAAGTTCTTTATATGGGCCAAGTAAATTCTCAACCTTACGGAATCTATAAAACAATTGATCCATAATTATAATTACTATTTAGAATGTATAAATGCATACTAATAAACCTATGCTATCAATGCAATATGGTTATAATTCATACCTATGACTCGACTCAGCTAATGCTAAAGAAAAGAACAATTACTTTATACAGCTCATAATGATATTAAATACTAAACGGCAACATCGACGGATCTATATCATCCACTTTCTGTACCTGATTCGACATTACTCCGTAGCCTGTCGCTATCTTATGACTCGCCCAGATCGCCAGCAGCGCAGCAATATGTCCGTTGTCTAATGAACTGCTGTCAAACTCTTGCTGCATGCCCCGCTTATCAATTTTCCGTACTTGCAGAATATTCATTGGATTGTAGCGCGCAATTGACGGTTCAAACTCGACCAGCCCACCGCGGTAGCTTGCCTGGTAAATGCGGATCACTTCTTCAAGATGCTGCTGCGCATCAAATTTCAACTGCCAATTCTTAATTAAATTGGGTGAATCAGTTACAACCACGGTATTTTTTCGCAAATCCGGCGGCACAGCCAACGTTGTGTAGATCTCCGACTTTTGCAACAAGATTTCGCCTGTGTCCTGATAGCACATTGCCATCAGTCGTACCGGCTGATCTGAGAAGCCAGTCACTCGGCTGTCTATGCGGATCTTTTCACTCACGAATATTTTCCTCCGTAATGGCGCCCGTGTCTCTATCAGCATGTATACGGACATGCCCATCTTCAGCAAACTTATCCGCCTGAATTACCACATCGTCTTTCAATGGTTTTTCTATTGCAGATCCGTCTGGGTCATAGCCATTGTCAGTATTGTTATCATTCGGCCCGCCCAGTCCCAGAATCTGCGGAACATAGCCGATCAGCTGCACATCGATCGTGAAAATAGACAGGTTGATGGCATCACTGGGAACCGGTGATGGGAACAACTGGTTTTCTAAAACGGTGAAGCTACTGAATTCAGAATGTGTACTGGATATCTCAAATGGAACTTCTACACGACGCTTAACATCATCCTGCATATAGGTGCAAAACTGATCGCATACTGACCGCGCATCATGCGGGTTTGTCGCGTAAAAAGCCAATTGCGCTCGGACTGTTTTTGCGACTAAGCGGATCTTCACATACTTTTCGTCGATCACTGCCGGCACAAAGTACGGTACCGGCAATAACTGGCTGACATCGGGCGGCTGATCAATCAGCGCCGTGGCCGTCAGCATAATGGGCATAAACGCCGTAGCGCCGCCGGAGACATCCGCATTTTGGCTTTTGCGGTACTCAGCCAACATCGATTCTGAATCATCCATGAGGCGGCTTGGACAGGACTTTATTGCAGTGCTGATATTCCGATTTTTCCATTCTTTCGTCTGAACAGTTTCAGGCATGAACCATGCCCGAAAATCGACCAGCATTTTATACCAGGCATCTTGAATGCATTTCTGAGGATCTTTGGGCAAGCTCATAATCAGCCCCACCCAAAGAGTTTAAAGCCTTTCGCTTTTGCAGGTTTCATCTTCGGTTTTTCACCAGCAATCTGCATGCGCGCAATTTCACTTTGATTCAGCAATTGCTCAGCCTCATCGCATGCTGAGTCAAAAGAGCGGATCACTCCGACCATGCCTGTGTAGAAATCCTGTGTACGCTGAACCTGTAATGCTGCACGTTGCTCACGCTTAGCCAGCTGCGCGGCAAGCACATCTACCTGATCTAATGCCTGCTCATTAAACTGATGCAGCTGAAGCTGTGCATGAATGTTATCGAAATCCCGTACAATCTGCTGTTCCAGCATATTCGCAATCATCGCTTCTGAAGGCGATAACAAAGATACATTTGTCGCACTGTCAAAACAGGAAATCAGACCTTCCTGCTGCTCAGGTACAGCCAGCCCATCAAACAGCTGGCCATCGCCAACGTTAGTGACATAGTTTGGCTGTGTGACATAGTCATAACCATAGAAATTAACGGGTACTAAACCCAGTCCAGAACGGCGGTAATCCTGTGCAGAGCTGAAACCGCCTACACGTGCTAGATACTGCTTGCGGGCATGTTCCCCTGCTGCATTATCAATAAATTCTGCTACATGGGTTACATCACCATTTTTATTAGCATAGGATTCAATAGTTCTGAATGCAGCTTCTAAATACACCACTTTGCCATCAATGATGACCGATTCAGGCGGGAACATTCCGTACCGGCGGCGGATCTCATGTCCGTTATAGCCGTACAAAGTCCCCGACTTAATCATTTCCTGAACTTTAGGATGATTGATCTGATTGATCATTTCTTTCATGTCAACATTGGCGCGGTTTTTACCTGAATGCTGGCGGCCGCGCTCAAATAAATTGTATTTAATTTTCTTGGTTTTTCGAGCTGTATCAGCCATTAAAAAGCCCCAATAAGTAGATGATTAGGGCTATTTTGGCAAGTCAGTGCAGAGCAGTTTTTACAGTGTTCCAATACTCCCCTGAATTACTGGCTCTTAAAATTAAATTCTTTTAATAGAGTTTGCTAATCTTTCAATATTTTCCATAATGTCATTAACTGAATGTGCCGCGTAACCTATAAGCACGGCTGCTTTTTGAGATGAAGACTGACAATATCGTGACAAGGGCTGTACAGAGAGACCTACTTTTGTGCATTCATCAATAAAATTTTTCTCTGTCCAATTTCCTTTAAGCCAACATACCAAATGAATACCTGAGTCAGTAGGTTCTACAGTTAATACATCGGAAAGAAAGTGTTCAATAGCCGAAATTAAGGCCTGTAGACGCTCATGACAAGCCTTACGGACTTTACGAACATGCCGAGCATAATGTCCATCCTGTATAAATGTTGCCAGTGCGACTTGCTCAAGATAAGAACTGCGCGTATCGGTATAATATTTTGCCAGACTAAACACATCAATTAAGGCTTCAGGAACGACCATGAACCCGAGCCTAAACTCAGGAAACATCATTTTGGAAAATGTCCCTGAATAAATTACACGCTGCTGCTGGTCCAAACCTTGCAGTGCTTGAATGGGGTGTGTTCCATAACGAAACTCGCTGTTATAGTCATCTTCAAAAATCCATTTTTGCTGATGTGTTGCCCAGTCCAGCAAAGCCAAACGCCGAGCAAGGCTTAGTGTGCCACCAAGTGGGAATTGATGTGAAGGTGCCGTATAAATCAGTTTACTGTCCGCATAGTGCTGAATAATGTCAGGGATTTTCATGCCTTCATTATCACTTTCAATCGGCTGTACGGTTACCCCAAAACTGCGAAATATATTTAAAGCAGCATCATAACCAGGCTCATCCAAACACACTTGATCTTGGGGCTCTAACAGCGCATACGCCGCCAAATGAATAGCCTGTTGTGTCCCATTGACGATTAGAATTTGCTGTTCAGTACAATTTAATCCTCTGGTAGATTGAACATATTGGCAAATTGCCTGACGCAAAGGCAGATAACCTCGTGGATCGTGGAACTGTCCTAATTGATAATAGGATTGTCGCCAAGCTTGCCCCAATAATTTCCCCCAAAGTTGATGCGGAAATAAATCTACACAGCCTACCCCCACATGAAATATTTTCTTTTCTTGGTTAGATAAATTCTGCTTGTGCCAATGCGGCAATAAACTGGCGATATTTGGATTAATATTGAGCGTTTGCACCGATTGATGTACGGCATGTTGTATATCATTTTGAATTTGAATCAATTGATCAGGAATAACATCCGCTATATAAGTGCCTGAACTAGGTTTAGTAACTAAATAGCCTTCATCTAGTAGTCGCTCCAACGCTGCTAATACCGAATTACGGGAAATCGACATCATTTCTGCCAAAGCCCGGCTTGAAGGCAGTTTTGCGCCAGAAGGCAAATGCCCCGCTAAAATCGCGTCCCGCAAAACACAATACAAACCTTCCTTAATCTGCTGTCCTTTTGGCAAAATTAAATGTGGAAAATAAGCGGAAGAAGCTGTTTTCATAGGCAAACTGGTACTTTATAAAATATCAAAAGTGTATCTTACGACCATACCATTATTAAAAATACACTCTACCTCTTTCATTGTTGAAATATTTTAGGGGGATAAATTTATGTCTGTTCGGCACTCATCTTTTCATCGTCTATCTCAGGATCTACTGCCTCCCATCATGGCAGGCTTAATCTCGGTGATTGTCAATTATGGAGGGACATTTATTTTAATCTTCCAAGCTGCACAGATGGCTGGTCTTAGTCCAGAACTTACGGCCTCATGGGTATGGTCAATATCTATCGGTGTTGGTGTCACAGGAATATTATTAAGTTGGTATACAAAAGAACCTATTATTACTGCGTGGTCTACACCTGCAGCTGCATTTCTAATAACTGCTCTGGTTACCGTACCATATGCTGAAGCGATTGGAGCCTATTTACTATCTGCTTTGGCATTTGTGATTTTGGGAATTACTGGCTATTTCGAGAAACTGATTCGTCTGATACCAATTGGGATTGCATCAGGTTTATTAGCAGGAATTTTATTGCAGTTCGGGATTGCTGCCTTTACCAATATGACCATTGACCCATTTCTGGCAATTTCATTATTTTTAATTTATCTCATCACCAAACGTTTTTCTGCAAGATACGCCATTGTTAGTGTATTGTTTTTTGGTTTTATGTTCCTGCTACTTCAGTCACAAATTGATTTAGCGGGGTTTGAATTAAAGTTAGCGTCACCTATTTTTACAGCCCCAGCTTTTTCCATCAATTCGGCATTAAGTATTGCCTTGCCATTATTTTTAATTACATTAACTGGACAATATATGCCTGGTTTACTGATTTTAAAAAATGAGGGTTTTAAAACCAATGCCAAACCTATTCTCGCTGTTACAGGTTTAGGTTCCTTCTTGATGGCACCATTTGGTTCACATGCATTTAACCTTGCTGCGATTACAGCAGCAATCTGTACCGGTAAAGAGTCCCATGAAGACCCTTCAAAACGCTGGGTGGCAGGAATTGCCGCTGGTGTATTCTATATTTTGGTAGGAATTTTTGGAGTGACACTTGCAGCAGTATTTGCAGCTTTTCCAGCTGCATTTATCAGCTCATTAGCAGGACTTGCCTTGTTAGGTACGATTGCAGGAAGCCTTACCAATGCCATGAGTGACAGTGATAGCCGTGAGGCAGCTTTAGTTACCTTTCTTGCCACAGCAGCCAATATTAAGTTATTTGGGATTGGCGGTGCATTTTGGGGCTTAGTATTAGGCTTAATTGCTTATCTTGTGCTTAACAAACAATTTAAAATTATTTCTTCCCCATGATTTTATCGAGAATTAAAGTTATCACTAATCAATAGCATACTGTTCGCAGTATGCTATTTTTGGTTAAGTACTAAAGATTCGCTATTACAATAAAACTGGTACTGTACAAAAGATTAAAACTGTATCTTATTAAAGTACCATACAAAAATTATGCTTGGCGCCTCTATCTTTTCAAACAGCTAAAGGGATGTGTCAAAATGCAAAATCAAGACCTTCTGGTCATTCCAGTTCAACAACAAGATTATCAGCAGTGGCTGCCTTTTTGGCTTGCCTATCAAGAATTTTATAATGTCAATTTATCCAGTGCTGTGAATCAAAGCACATGGCAACGCTTTTTTGATGAGGCCGAACCGATTTATTGTGCAGTTGCTAAACAAGGGGATAAAATTTTAGGTTTTGTACATTATGTAATTCACCGTTCTACTTGGGCAACACAGAATTATTGTTACCTGGAAGATTTATATGTGTGCCCCGCAACTCGAGGGCAGCATATTGGTAAAAGCCTGATCGAATATGTACAAAAACAAGCAATAGCTCAACAGTGTGAGCGTTTATATTGGCATACACAGGAAATCAATCATACTGCCCAAAAATTATATGACTGGGTTGCTGAAAAACCAGGAGTAATTGAATATCGTATGTCTTTAGAATAATGCTACGTGAGTCCATCAATTGGCTATTGTGGACTCTTTTTTTAAGCTACTTTAAGTTTGTTCTAAATCGCTGAAATCAATCACCTGATAAACCCGACCATATACCCCGACACCTATTGAGCTATCACCCAATTCAACATCCAAAGCCTTTGAATGTACCTTGACCACAACATTGGCGGGAACCAGCCGGCGCAATATGGGTGACAGCTCAATAATCTCGGAAGTATCGACTGTATCCTCAATTGAAATACGCAGCCGGCTTGTGAGGAAATGATCTGGCTTTTCATCAACCGTAATATGTGCTGGGTAATTCAAATAGGTTTTTATCGGATGCCACATGCGCTTTATCTGCCACTGATCCGTCCACAGCATACGCAATACAAATTCCAAGAAGCCTAAACCGCGCTCACTGGCCAAACTTGACCAGTTTGCATAAATCACCCGCATCAGCGTATCGGATGTAAATGGACGGCGCAGCACGACAAGGCCATCCTGCTTAGAAAAACGTTCAATGACCGTTCGGCTGCCTAAGTGCGGACAGCCACAGTCCAGCATGTCCTGCACTTGCTGTTCAAAGACATCTGCAAAAACTTGCTTTAATGCCTTGGCCAATGCCGTTTCTAAACCCTGATGATTATTGACCTGCTGATCAATCGGGCGAGTAAAGCTTACAGCACCCATGCTGCCCCCATCTCTGCTGTTCGTTCTAAATTAAGCGTGATGCTTTCATTGGAGACATAGACCCATTCATGCGGTTTATTTAAGACTGCAGGTACGCTCAGTGAAAAGTCGCTAATGTTGTCTTGAAAGGCGGTAATGTTTTTTCGCAGCTGGGTGGAGATTTCCTGAGTATTGAAGCCATTCACCAGCCAACGGCTTGCACTTAATTTTGTTTGGCCATAACGGTCCACCAGTAAGCCTTTAATCTGCACCTTTACCCCATCCAGGTCATGCACGGCTGCCAGACGGCCATTTAACGACAAGGCGTATGGCTTTTCTAAAACGGCATGCACACGGACCCGGTCTTTATACAGGCTGTCCAGCTGCCCTATGTACTGAATGATTTCCTGTTCCAGCATTTCCTGCTCAGCGCTGTTTTTGGCGGTTACAGCAATATGCAAATGATTGATATCTTTGTAGGTCGCGCCATAGTAGCGGTCATGCTCATTTTCATTCCATACCGCCAGGTAATATGCGCGCGGCATAAATTTAGCCCGAACTGAATAATCAAAGTTCCCAAGGAATACGGCGTTTTCATCATAAAGCGAAGGATAGCTGGAAAGTACGCGCAGCTCTGATACATTTAGCGGATCTGCACCCTGGCGCACAGCACCGCCCAGCTTAAAACGTACAGACACACGCTGTTCATCTGCATTGAATACATCATCCAGTGAAGCATCTTTCAGGCGTGAAATATCGACATCGCCGTATGTTTCCAGAATGCCAAAAGTAAAGGTCTGATTCGCTTTTGCTGTACATCCGGCCCTCTCATCATCACCAAATTCTATATAGATACGGCGCAGACTGTCCGTGGTTAGATTGAATGCATATTCCAAGGGCGCAACATTCATCCAGCGTTTCTTAAGCAGATAATTATTGTTTAGATCATCTCTGACGATAATACCAGCCAAGGCCAAATCATCTTGCAATTTGAGTTGCGTACGATGAAAGCTTTCACTGTTTTGTACAATGTATTGGACTTCTCTGTACTCACTCTGCTCGGCCTGTACTTCCCCAGTTTCACCCGCTGATACAGTCACAGACTGAAGCAGGCGCCATGGCCTGCCGCTATTATCTTCAATCAATCGCCCTTGGCTTAAGCTGATGCTGTTACCTGCACGGTTGATCACTTCCAAAATATGCTGCGCAGGCATTCCTATAGGAAGAATCCCTTTGTTGGCCGCATCCGCAATAATTGACCGGTCGCGGGTTTTAATAAACGGCTCCAGCTCTGCAATATCAATTTCCTGACTGAGTAAGGAAAGAAAGGCCGCAATTGAACGTACCTGCTGGACCACCAATGGATCTTGCGCGTTATATTGTTCCTGAATTTCATAATCATCCAGCGCGGCAACAATACGCGCCTCAAAATCAGCTTGCGTCAGCATCGTATGTTTCCCCTTGCATTGTCAGCTGGCTGTCGCGGATCTGATTTAAATTGATTGCGACATCACCGACTTTGAGATAAATGACTTTGGTTTCAAATCCTTCATTTTGGCTGTAGAGCGCAAGCTCATCCGCGCTGAGCTGCTGAAGAATAGGAATGTCCTGTTTCATCTTGTTGATAAATTCATTCGCCACAGGTGAATCTAAGGGCCCCATCAGCAGGCTGTTTAAGTCTGGTCCATAAGGTGAACCGAAGTAGCCGTTGATTTCACTATTGAACCAGTGATCAAGCATGGACAGTATCTTATTTCGATCTATCATAGCCCCGCCTTATACGCCGCTAATTGCAGGACTTTGCAGAATAAGAATGCCGTAATTACTGTCATGGAATAACAGGCGAATATGCCCAAAATAATATAAAGAATCAGGTCTGAAGCGCCGCAGTAAGTCAGCACTTTGTAAAAAGACCATGTGGCAATGCCGGTGATCAAAACTGCAGGGATCAGCAGCAGATACAGCATCTTCTGTGAATGTCTGAAAACGTTATCAACGACACCCTGACGCAGAAGATTCATGAGCTGTACTTTACTGTCGCGAAAGCCCTTAAATGCGAAATAAACATGCATTGAAAAGAGCAAGACCAGCAGTACATTCAAACTAATATTCAGCATTACCCGTTCCTAAAGCTATTTATGCTTAGGGTAAGATTTTTATGACTGCAGCCAGCGTACTTGTTCCAATAAAAAAGACTGCCTAAGCAGTCTTTTAGATCTAGTGAGAATCCTAGTTAAAATATGGTCATTTTAAGGATGATATCTGTTTTAATATAGTTATCGTATTATTTATATGAAGATTAAAATGTTTAGAGTCCAAACTAATGGATTATTTATACAATCTAATAAGTTATCACTATTAGAAGGCATATTGCTGCAGTTAGCTACAGACCTCCCCGAACATATTGAACCTCATGAGCTACTGTCAATCATACAGGATCTATTGAATACCAAATCTGAGGATGAAATCTATCGGAAGTTAAATTTATCCACCTTAAAAAATAAATTTGAAAATGACGTGGATTGGGAAATATTTAAAAAACTATTAGGATTTACAGTTTTAAAAAATATCAATATGAATAAATAGTCAGCAAATCGCCTGCACTATATTAAATTTAGTATTTCTATAATTAAAACAATGCACCTAATATGAAATGTATCAATTTCTCTCTTCTAAATCATTTTCTTAATTGAAAGCGTTCCAGCATTCAGCGCACTGGAACGGCTTTTTAGTCATTCACGTTCCGCACCTCAAGCTATATATGCTCAGGGTAAGATTTTTATGACTGCAACCAGCGTACTTGTTCCAATAAAAAAGACCACCTAAGCAGTCTTTTGGGTCTAAATAGAATTTTTAAAATACTAGCTATCAGGAATACCTTAAAAGAAGACATTTCTATAGAGCTTGCAGATGCATTCATACAAACTCGCTATATTGGAAATAAGCGGTTAGAAATCACATTTTTCATGACCATGGTAGAGGTGAGTCGTTCGACTCCTGGAAGTGCAGACAACTTTTCATCATATAGTTTTTGAAAATTTGCTAAATCACTTGCAACCACATGTAATAAGTAATCAGGATCTCCAAACAACCTTTGGGCTTGAATGATGTGAGGGATATCAACAATAGCCTCCTCAAAATGAGCAATAGTATTTTTATCTCCATCCTTCATCGTCACAAATACAATAGTTGAAAAATTCAGACCAATAAGGCTCGCTTCAAGTTGAACCGAATACCCCTTTATTATTCCAGACTCTTCTAAAGTTCGAAGCCTACGATGACAGGGTGAAAGGCTTAGGCCTACTTTGTCGGCCAATTCTGTAACTGATAAACGCCCATTAGATTGCAATTCAGCAAGAATTTTTCTATCTATCTTGTCCATTTAGAAGAATCTTCCACTCAGAATTAATTTTAAGCAAACATTTGAAAACACATTCTAAATCTTAAGCTTTATCCTTTCCAGCTTGAGATATGAAATGATTTTTTATTTTATGGCATTTAGTACGCTTCTATCCTTTTGGAGTATATCCATTCTTTTTGTTATCACCCCAGGGGCTGATTGGGCATACGCAATCTCCGCGGGAATTAAAGAAAGAATTCTACCGGCTATTTTGGGGTTATTACTTGGTCATTTTATAGCAACACTCGTTGTTGCTGCGGGCGTAGGGACACTTGTTGCGAGCCAACCAATAGCTCTTATGGCACTTACTGTTGTTGGGTCGCTTTATTTATTATGGATTGGCATTAATTTATCATGTCATCCTGCAACTATCTCTAATGAAAGTTACTCGAACCTAGATCTTAATCAACCATGGTGGAAATGGGTTGTTAAGGGGTTCGGGGTAAGTGGACTAAATCCTAAAGTCTTTTTGTTATTCCTAGCATTATTGCCTCAGTTTATCCACCCTTCCGCATCATGGTCTATTACTGCACAAATTATTTCTTTGGGATTAGTCCATATCCTAAGTTGTGCAGTGGTGTATTTTTTGGTGGGTTTTAGCGCTCAAGTCTTATTAAAAACACGTCCACGCGCTGCACAGATTGTGAGCCAAATTTCAGGAGGCTTGATGGTTTTGATCGCCATTATTTTAATCATAGATCAAGTTAAACATTACAGTTTTGGATAATTGCCAAAATTTAATAGATGAAAATGTGAGGAAATCATGCAACAAGTTACATTACAGACATTAAAAAAGATGAAAAAGGATGGTGAAAAAATCGCAGTTTTAACCTGCTACGATTCAACTTTTTCCAAAATTTCAAATCAAGCCGGCATTGATGCTTTGCTTGTCGGTGATACATTAGGAATGGTTTTACAGGGTAATGATAGCACCTTGCCTGTAACGATTGAGCATATGGCTTATCACACATCATGTGTTAAAAAAGGCAATAACCAAGCATTTATCATAGCTGATTTACCATTTATGACGTATTTCACGCCCGAACAAGCATTAAAAAATTCAAGCGTCTTAATGCAAGCAGGTGCTCATATGGTTAAGTTGGAAGGTGATATCTGGCTTTGCGAGGCAATCACACGATTAACAGAAAATGGCGTTCCTGTTTGTGCACATATAGGTTTAACGCCTCAATCAGTCAATGTACTTGGAGGATTTAAAGTCCAAGGCAGAACAGATGAACAAGCCAAGCAGTTATTAGAGTCTGCTAAGAAATTAGAGGAATCTGGTGCAGCAATGCTTTTATTAGAATGTGTACCCTCTAATTTGGCTGAAAAAATAACCAAGGCTGTAGATATTCCTGTTATTGGAATTGGTGCTGGAGCAGAAACAGATGCTCAGGTCTTAGTACTACATGACATGTTGGGATTAAATGAAAAAACAGCCAAGTTTGTTTTTAATTTTATGGAAGGTCAAGCGAGTGTCCAAGATGCGATAAAAGCGTATATCCTGGCCGTTAAAGATGGTTCTTTTCCTAGTGAAAAACATCAATATATTTATTGATTTGTAAGTTTTTAATTTTTCTAAAACTATCAAAATATTCCTTATATGAAATCAAAAATGGGGGCTTAAACTCCCATTTTTATTGAAAATTTCAAAGAACTCCAATTACGTTAAATAATGGTGCATTTCTTGAATAATTAAATTAATCTTTCCATTAATTTAATAAGTTAGAGTGGCTACTTGAATGCAAAAGAATGTTTGGGGAATTCATATAGATCGATCAGTAGGATTAACGCCTATAGAACAAAATTATATAGGGATTGGCTGGTCAGAGTTAGGTGATTTATCCAGATTACCACCAAATAGAGATTCTTTTAAAGCTGCTTTAAAAGAAAATCAGCCTAATGCAACAGATGCATCTGTAAGAGCTCAATCTAGCCCATTATTTAGATTCACTTATGAAATGCAAATAGGTGATTACATTATTTATCCATCCAAAACAGACCGTATGATTTACGTTGGTATTATTAAAGGTGACTATGAATACCGAAGTGGTTTAGAAGATGATGAATATAAAAATAGAAGAAAAGTTGATTGGATTACTCCAAATGGACTTCCTAGAAATAGTTTCAGCCAAGCAACATTAAATGAACTTGGCGCTTTTATTAGTATTTTTGCAATTAAACCTCATACTGCTAATGAAATCCTAGGACCCCTTGGATTAAGCGATTTCGAACAAGAAAACACTAATTTATTAGCTAGTCTAGAGGAATTCGATGAAGATCTAGATGATGAAATTGCTACTAAAGAAATTACTGAAACGACTAAAAACTCTACAGAAGATTTTATTATTAGAAAATTGCATCAAAATTTAAATGGATACCAATTTGAAGAATTTGTAGCACACTTATTAGAGTGCATGGGATATGTGGCTAGAATTACTCAAAAATCAGGAGATGGTGGCGTTGATATTATTGCTCATAAAGACATACTTGGTTTTGAACCACCAATAATAAAAGTGCAATGTAAAAAAACTTTAACATCAAATGGTTTGCCTGAAATAAATCAACTACTTGGAACACTAGGTGATGAAGAATACGCTTTATTTGTTAACCTCGGCAGTTATACAACTCAAGCTAGAAATAAAGCTACAAACAAATCTAAGTTAAGATTAATTGATGGAAAGGAAATAATTAATTTAATTTATAGGTATTACGACAGTTTTAGCCCTCAATACAGGGCATTAATTCCTTTAAGGAAAATATTTATCCCTGATTTAGGTGAATAGTATTTATGTAATTTTTTCTAATTAACAGAATACGCTTTATACGAAATGCTTTGATTTATTCTTTTTCTAATCGTCATCTTACTTTTAGCCGTTACAGCGTTCTGCGCACTGGAACGGCTTTTTTAGTCATTCACATTCCGTACCTGTTTTTAGACAAATGATACATTTAAGAAGTCTGGCCTTTAGCCTGCTCTAACTGCTGAATAAGCTGGTCACGCTGTGCTGTCTTATCTGCGACTTCCTGATCAACTTGCTTTTCCTGATCTAGTTTTTCGGACAGCTGCATCTGAATGCTGTTTGACTTGCGCCGTGGAATATTTACCCGTTCTTTTTTATTCTGTTGCTCAATCTTCGGCTGTGCGGTGCGTATCAACTGGGCAACACCAGATACGGCGTTATCAAATGTCTGTTTATAGTCATCACTGAAGTCACCGGACAGAACAATTTCTTTACCATTGAGCGAAGCTTTAAACACATCTGCACTTGCGCGGGCAAATAGAGTGAGTTCTTGGCCACCGGCAAATAAAAATGTAATTGGAGCAACACTGATGCCACCTTTGCGCTGTACCTTCTTAATTTCTGTCAGCGGAATAGATTGCCCTGTCGCCTTTTCTAAAGCGCCTTTAATCTTTTGAACATACGGCGTTTGATCTGTAATTGCCGCAAGATTGATATTGCCCATAAAAAAAGCCCTATTGTTGAATAGGGCAATTTTGGCAAAGTGAACGATAAGAACTTGACGTTAGTTCCAAATAGAAAATTTAACTAAATTTTTAAACTGTCATATTTTTCTGTTATATAAAAAATAATGTTTATCGGTAGTAATTTAAAATGAATATTAGTGTTAAAGAAATTAATAAACATATTGAAGAATTCAAGAAAACTGGAAAGGGTCCAAACTTACTTGTTATTGGATATATGACCTACTCCAAGCTAATGAAAGATCAAAAGTTTCATGAGCACGTCACTAAAGACATAAAAGACCCAATGATCAGATATTATCGGAGTATAGAAATCAAAATGGTGACTAAAAAGCACCATTTTGAAATTCAGTAAGACATAAAAAGCTCTGCTTTCGCAGGGCCACCATAATCTGGCTTTGGCCATCATGGTAGAGCCTAATCTCCTACCCATTCCACGCATCCCCCATACCCAAACCACCAGTAATAGCGTGGGCAAATAAACGATCACTTACATTTTGGTTAATGGTTCCATTGTTTTGATTCACAACAACGACTTGCTGAGGGCTTGGAGAGGATAGATATTCTTTAGCTGGCTCAACATGAGTATTGATTTTAGGTGGGCTAAATGATGAAACTAAGGATGTTGTCCGCGCAATCGTAGGTGTGACTGCAGTTCTTGTAGCCAACAAAGCCGTATTATTTTTCGCACTATTTACGATTGATGCAGCCTGGTTATTCACTGGCGATTTTGAGCTCGCAGACTGTTTTCTGTTATTTAAAATTTCTTCACTGGCCTTCCGCATTGCATCAATGCCACCATGACGGGCTTTATTCAACCCATCACCATCATAGTTGCCAACGCCACGCGCATTTTTCACCCCTGCCCACTGTTGTGAGGTTTTGTTTGCTAAGGCTGCCGCATTCCCAGTCCTAATCCACTCGTCTAACTGCTTCTTCCCGCCAGCATAATGAATTGCCAGCTTATCCTGATTTTCCGCGTTGTAGATATCACTGTCTTTAAATCCAGCTTGGCTGGCCATTTTCTCAAATGCCCCATTATTCCAAATATTCTGATACCGCCCTGCTCCAGTTGATTTTGAGCCTGCTTTAATCAGTTGCTTTTGATAAGCCTTAACTTCACCAAAAGTCATTTGTGAGATGGGTTTAGGTGGCCTGATCGGAGCGCCGCTGTATACGGCATCGTATCCAGATGTACCAAATGCCCCTTTGGTTGATTCTCCTCGTGCAATCTCATCTAATATTGGTGCATATTCACTCGCTGAAAACGAATTTAAAGACGCCCCGCCATATTGTGCAGGTGCATCCAAACCCTGACCGCCGTATTGTTTACGGAATAGCAGCGATGTACCGCCACTGTTGCCAAAGAGTTTTTGTTTTATCCAGTCATATCCGCCTTTGATTAAATTGGCACTCTGTCCGACCGGTGTTATGTCAAAAGCCTTTTTCGCCAAATCGATAAAGCTGTCCCAGCCGCTTTTCAAAAGCCCAGGTAAATCAGCTGACTTTAAGCTGTCAGTCCATTCCTTAAAGTACGGCGCAACAGTACTGCCAAGCTTTTCGCCGATCCAAGCGCCGGCCATGCCGCCTATAAGGGTTCCAGCCGGGCCCAGAAAACTACCTGCTACAGCACCAATTGTTCCGCCTGCAAGGCTGCCGACTGTGCCGCCCTTCTCTTTAGTACTTTGGCTCTTCCAGTCGCTGAATGAAAGTGCCGTGAGTAAAGCGCCTAAAACCGGTATGCCTTTACCGAATTTAAGAATTTTTCCTAAACCTTTACCGCCTTTTCCCAGCAATCCACCTAAAAGGCCGCCACCCGCACCTAAAAGTTTACCAATGCCGCCCAGCAGGCCTCCCTTAGATGAAAGATTATCTGCAATCCGCTGCAGCATCTTAATCTGCTTCTTGTTATGTTCGCTCTCTTCCTTCGGCAATGGCTCACTGCGTTTACGGCTTTTCATCAGCCCGGACAGCGGCCGCAGCATAAAGCCCGCTGCACGCTTCACCGGCGACAATACAGAGGCAACCTCATTAATGGCATCGATAGTAGGGTCTACTCCTTGCGGGGAGCTGTTTAAGCCATTGGCTATTGCTGTACCTATCGTTTGCGTAATTTTGCCTAAGACTGTTCCACTTTGTTGGCCAGATCCAATAAAGCGGCCATTTGAATCACGCTGGCGGTCTGCTCCCAACTCGCGTGCAATACTCTCTTGCGAATCAATGATGATAGGTTCTTTTTGAATTGCGGGTAATGTAGGCTTGGTTTTACGGTTTGCAGGCTTAGCCGCTTGAGCCACGATGTCTTCAACCGTCTCAAGCACTTGATTCATCGCAGTAGTGGCCTGCCGCTGATCCTTCATCAAGCTTTCGACACTGACGGGCTGCCGCTGTGCATCCTGCAAGGCCTGCGCCAATGCGCTCAGCTTAGGCTGCGATGCTTGCTGATATTGAATTGCCTTAGCATTTAATGCCTGCTCCAGGAGGCTGATTATCTGCTCAACATTTTTATCAATCTTGGCCACATCGCGGCCAGTCTGTTTTAAGCCAATCAGAAAACCAAGCTCGTCATATTGCAAACCACTTGAAGAATTTGACATAAAAAATCACCCTATTTTTACATAGAGTGATTTTGAAGTATTGGCAGTAGCTCATTGACTGCCTGTTCCATCGACATCAAAAATGATTAATTAACTTCAGTTCCATCTATAACTGTTATTCCATCATCATCTACTTCACCTGCCTCAATAATTTCAAGCTTACGCTGAAATGCAGCAAGTTTGCCTTCCTTCATCGCCTGTTTTGCCTCAAGCAGCTTCTGCTCAGCTCCAGCAACAACCGCAGAGCGCCGTGCCTGCACCTCGGACTGATCTTTGAGGTCTTCCAGTTCAAAGCCCCAGAACAATGCCTCTGACCGGGCTATGTTCGTCAATGTGATACTTTGCTTAACATTCAGATCAACGATTTGGCTGATTAAACCCATTTTGAACTTTACATTACTGATAATGCGTTCTGTCTCTTCAGTGACTGGCGCGTTTATATCGATCTGCAGCACTTCATCGCGAATGTGGATCACGCTATCAATCGTATCGCCAGCGAGCTGGCCTAAATCAGCCAATCGATTGCGGTTTTTCTTAATGATGGTAGCTGAGGTTAATTTAGTTTTTTGCACTCTGTCATCAGAATCAAAATTACCCGAGTTTTGACTAGTTGAAGCAGGTAAAAATGACGCATTTTTGACGTCCTTTTCAGTATTGTTTTTTTCTGTACTATCATCATCTTGTGAGCTTTTTTGACCAGTCTTTTGACTAGTCATTTTTTTAATCTCTTTATTGAGCTCACGGGCACTCTTTTTGACTAGTGATTTGGCACTCTTCTTCCATTTTTCTGCTAATGCTTTACGGCGTACAACAGATGCGGAAGGCATCTCGCAGCCAAGTTCTTCGGCGACTGAATCAACCAATTGCTGCCATGTCATTTTAGGAGATGATTCATACACCGCCTTTAATCGATCCCAAACTACCTGCGGATATGATTGTACAGCCATAAATTAACCTAATTCCGCCCCGTCTAAAAAGTCCAGCTGCCGGACACTGTCGCCATCCTTCGGCAATGTTGTTTGCGCAAAGCGTGTTTTTCTCGATTTTTTAAGATCAAGTAAAATTTTCTCCTGCACATTGTTTTCATCACGCTCAAATATATCTTCCAACCCTTTTGCCAAATAATTGAACTGTATGGCCTGATCCTTTTCACATTCTTTAATTACTTGAAGTAATTCCATAATGAACGGCTTTAATCTGTCATCACCGCCATGTCCCATTAAATCCACATATTGATTGGAAACTACTTTTGATTTCTCTAAGAGCTGGAGCGACAGCGCCTTAGGAAAACTGGTGATATGCTTAGAGCACAGTAAAGCTATTTGAAATGTTACTGCGTTTAAGTTATCTGCTAACAATTCACCAAAACTATTAAAAATCACACCTGCAACTGACTCTGTTTCATTCAATTCTGGATTAATTGTAAAGCCCAGCACCCAATCAACGGATACTCGATAAAGCCTACACATCACCAGCAGCAACTCAGCATCCGGCAGCGTTTTACCGTTCTCCATTTCAGAAATACGGTTTTTCTGCTCAACACCGAACAGTTCAATTGCGACCTCATGCTGCAGCATGCCACTGCGCTCGCGCGCCAGAGCGAGTTTGCGGCCGATCAATGCCCGGGTTTCCAAATCTGATTTCTTAGCCATTACACGATTCTCCCTGCAAGCCAATCAAAATCTACTTTTTTCTCAAGCCAATTCGTTTCTTTAATTAAGATGCATGAAAGCCATACACAGCCGTCTTGTGTTGGCTCTGCAAATTCAATCTTTTCACTGACAAAAATATTGTCATCTTTAAAAAGCATTTCTCGGCCTTTCAGCGAATCGATCAATAATTTTGGATAATTGTCAATGTCAAAGCGTGGATAGGTTTTAGCGCTGTAATTGCGGGTTTTTAGTGGCGGCTGCACCATCAGGCGCACTTCACACTCTTCATTCAATGCCTTCCATTTCAGGGCTTTGAATATTGGCGCGTAAGTCTCATACACCTTTTTCTTAAATTTTTTAGCACTAACCGAAAGACTGTTTCTCTGTCTTCCATTCTCATCAATCGTTGCGCGCCAAATATCATTGGCGCTAACCCCATAAGGCAATTTGACTGTAATGAAACTGTCCCCGGTGATGACAATCCCGCCCGTGCTGCCACGGTGTACAGAGTCTTCATTAACCACTTCAGTTTTCAATGAACATGGATAAATGATGTCACTTCCAAGCGCACGGCGTTCACGCGCTGCGCGGTTTGTTTTCTTCACTTCAAAAGGATCTGAGAATGAGCCAGCATTGCTTTTTGCCCAAATGTCCCATGCACTGCGACTACTTTTCACTTTCACCCCTATTTATGCAAAGTGCACAAGTTTCCTGCTGCATCTGCAATTCTGGATTGTTCATACATCTAGCATAATAGGCTCTGGCGTAATGGCACCTTCATTTTGATGCCTTCACCATACTTTGTGCGCTAAACGTACAGCTACTCTTTAACCCATGATTCAAAACACGGCGCATGCTCTATGACCGGGGCTTAAACACTCATACACATAAACAGCAAACCGCCATTTAAACGAACAACGGCACATCTCATCAGCATATCGTTCGAAGCGCCAAGCCTTATTTTCATATTTCCCACCGCGCCCACCGGGCCAAGGCCCGTCAGAAATCTCAACTGAAATAAGATGAAAATCAAAACGCCAATGCTTTGTAGATTTAAATTGGAATTTCTTTTCGTATTTGATATTCAGGACATTGAGCGCTTGTTCGAAATCTTCCTCAGCCTCTAGATATTTTTCTTTTGCCTTGGGCAAAGATTTAGAGCGTGGTTTGGTTTTATGTGGGCGCTTCTTGGTTTTCCAGAAATAGTCATCTGCGTCCATTTAACTCTCCCAATAAAAAACCGCACCAGCTTTTACTGGTGCGGCTTAATCACTCAACACTTAAACCCGTCTAATCATCATTTTTCCAAAATAATACCGGTACTTTAAATTCAAGCTTCAACAAGAATGCAATAATAATCAGAAAAACACCTATTGGGAAAAGAAGATAATCAACTGCAAGCAATCCATAAATTGCTACAAATAAACCCAATAAAATAAATATGTAAAATATGATAATACCAACTATTTCACTCATTTTTCACCAAGATAATGAATAACATAATATAGCATTAGTTAAACATATCAGTGAAAGCTAGCCCATCCCTAGAACTTGGTATTTTACCTTACGTTAAAAAATTTAGACACAAATTAATAAATACAATATGTTACATTAAACAAATATTTACATTCTTTAATTTAACTCATATTTTTATTCTTAAAAAATGAAAATAAAAAAACTGCTTATCTCTCGCCGAAGCAAGCAAGTTAATGTTTGCTGATATTTTTGAATCTTGCTAATGTTTATTTATTAAAGCCAACTATACTCATTTGCTATTGAGAATGGCACACAACTCAATCCAAAATTAAAAATTAAAATTATCTCTCACGAGTATGAAGCTAAAGTGTCAGTGACTCACCACCAAATAAGAAAAGAAAAACCCCGCCAATAATGCATATTGAGCGGGGTTTTATGTGCCGTAATACGTTCGGCGAATTAATTTATTTCTTTAACTTTAAGGCAATCTCGACAAAAGCCTATATCCCCATCTTTACAATGGTGAATTTCAGTCACACCATGAAAACCAAACAAGCATTTTATGAATTGAAACACTTCAATCACCCCATTCAAAAAAAAGCCCACACAAAAAACCGTGTGGGCAAACCAAGGACACCCGACAGGGTGTTAGAAGCGTTAGCAAGCTTCTAGGTATTTATTTTCCAATCAATCAAATAACTTTACATTGGCACAATATTACATATTAAAAAATACCCAACCAAATCAAAAATTTATTTTTAATAAAAACAAAAAACCCAGCCTTTCTGGAGAATGGTAGGCTGGGTTAAAAAACACATTAGTATTAATTATTGGCATTGATTCTAATCGAATCAACCAATAAATGCAAATAATTATCATTATTAATAATTAATCAAACTCTTATCACAACTAATTTAGCCTTCTATAAGACCTTTATTTTAGAGACTCTTCACACTTTTGTTTTAACCGCTCCATTGCATCAGGCGGCATTGATGCTGGGTAATAAGCCCAATGCCAAGGGTTAAGGTAATAAAAAATCCCACACTCAAATTGAGGATGGGATTTCGTATACAAAAAAAATACCCGCTAGATTAGGGCTGCGGGTATATAAACTTTAAATCTAATGCCCGTCTTTCCGGGCCGCCAACTTTTTTTCACCACAAAATGATTGAAAAAATTTATCAATCAATGGACTTATCATAATAAAATATATATGAAATTTCAATATACTCAATTGGGGCAACAATGCCATTGTTTGAATCTGCTGCCCCAGATCGTTTTAAAATCAGCGAATTCGAGGGAATTAAAATCTGGATGCCAGCTGTATTCATTTTTAAACCAATTAAAGACTGAACAGCTAACAACCAAATATCCACGTTATGTAAATATAGGGATTAAAATTTAAACTTAAAAATGCATAAAAATACAGCTAAATACTATTGATACATTTTCAAATATAACCATTTCAAAAACTCGTCTTTATTTATTAACAGAGGCGCTGATTTGATATCTATTACTGTGACATTACCAAATTTACCAATTATCTTCTCAGATAAATCAAATTTCATTCCATTATCAAAATCTTCATTAATTTCCGTAAAAAATTCTAACAATAATTCAAAATTATTTTTTGTTCTGAATCCAGGTCTTTCCGCTACAAAACCATATATTTGTTGAAGCGCATAGTAACGAGGATCATCATTCATTTTCTTTATCTTTTTTTAACAAGGACACCATTAAGTACATGAAACTAAGAATAGTACTGAAACTTTATGTGTTAAAGATGTTCACTTTTGGTGCAATAACAAACCTAATCAGTAATTAGGTTTGATTTCAGATTTAATTATGAATCTTTATCTATGGAATGTGGTGTAGTGGTCTTGTCTTGCTGTTTATTATCATTTTCGCCCTGACATGCACTTACACCTAGAGCAAAAATTAAAACTAGTCCAACATTAAATAAAGCTAATGATTTCACCTCGTACTCCTTTATTTGGAAAATACAAATATCAACCTATCATCCAGCCTTGTGTACTTCCAATCCACTTTTGATGATCTTTTGTTCTATATGTAAATAAAAAAGCCTACTAAACTCTCCCAAATTCAGTAAGCTTTTTCAATGCACTGTATTACTTTAATTATTTTAAGATTCTTCTTGTGCCTATAAACTTAACATTGAGAGCTCTTCACAAAGTATTAGAAATATAGACCTTCAGTTAAACTTGTATGGTATCACGTAGATTTTTTGTGATTATTCAACCAAAAAGCCCGATCAATGACCGAGCTGTTAGTGATAAATAGCCACACTTAAAAAAATATTTACGTTTAGACATCCATTAGGTGAGACTATCCTTATTTATTTGCAAATATTTTAAGTATTCAAACTTGTACTTTTTAGCCAATTGAATCTTCTGCTTATCATCTAAAATTTTACCAGCTTGTTGAAAGAAACTGTGCTCTTCTTCTTCTAAATGGTGATGAACTGTTTCAGAGAGTTTCTTTGCTATAGAAAGCCAACCATGATTACTAAATTCAGTTTCAGTTAGCTGTTCTAACAACTCATCCATCTTATGATGCTCTGAAAGTGCGTGACGTGTAATATTTAGTCCTTGATCTGTCATCATTAAAGGAATGTAGAAATAACGATCCTCCGCAACTGCATGTGCAAATAATTCATTTTTTAACAATTCAAATAAATTCCTTCTTTCCTCAGTATCACCAGAAGTTTTTATTAACTTTTCAGAAAGATCTCTTTGAATAATATGACTTTCACGTAGAGCTTCAAAAATATCAGAGGGCACTAAATCATCTTTAGGTTTAATTTTCATAATTATCTTATTCCTCAATAAGTAATCCAATTATTAAGGAGTTCCGTATAGATGATTGTTTGTTTTTGTTGGATTTAAAATACTTCTGTATACCAAGTATGGTTTGGCATTTGAGAAATAATCCAATGTGCTAGGTGGAATTTGCCGCCGTGGTGTCTGATTAAAGGATGATCTAATTTCAAACTCCACCTCCAATACGACCTATTTCTTTAATCTTCGCCGCCAGCTCAGGCGGACATGGAACACTAGTATGATTGCGCTCATGGTTATCAAGTTGCTTTGGTGCCTTAGGCTTCACCCACATTTCTTGCGATATACCCTTTGCCTTTGCACGGCGCAGATAATCAACATAAATATCTTTGAATGCGAAATGAGCCGTTTTTTGTCCCTCAGCGGCCAACACATGGCGAACTTCTTCAAGTGCACGCTTGGTCAGTGTTGTGATCTTTGTCAGTGGATCTGATTCAAACTGCATTGCTTTTGCCCATGCCATGTCAGCCGTCCACCAGTCCCCACCCTGTTCACACCAGTTACGAAATGTAGGCAAGTTTTTCGGGCACCATTCCTCTGAGTTCATCCGCATTAAACCGCGTGTGATATCTGCCGGGGTTAGACCATTCAGAACTGTACACGCTAAATGGCGAAGTTCTTCGTTGGTATAAACCTCAAAATTTTTCGTGAAAGCTGCGCCGTATAAATCACTCATCCGCTGAAGCACCATGTCTGCAACTTCAACAGGGAAATCAACAGCAAATGCACTTTCAAATAATTGAATATTGCTCATATGCACTCTCCTTGAATATCTTGCATCATTGCTGGTTGCTCTTGTTGACTGCTGCCAAAGCGACGGCGTTGCAAAGGCTGTTGGTTATGTACCAGTGTTTGCGTGGTTCGATTTTGCTCATTGAAATACCATTGAGCTTCAAAAGCAGCCCAAGGTTTTTGACGGTTTAAGCAATACTCGATGCCTTGAGCAAAAGTTAAATTTGCTTTTGCGATTTGGCTTTCAAGAAGTTTGAAAGCGCGTTCGGTATTCACTCCGCCTTTTGCCTTACGAACTTGCATGAACTCAGTTGCAGTTTTTTCAGATACAGCATTTCTGATCAATGATGATTTGAAGTCAAATTTATCTGCATTTGTTTTTTTCGTTTTCACACGAATAGATTTCTGTTCTTCAGGCGTATTAATATTTGTTTTTGTATTAGTTGTTTTATAGTTGTTATTGTGGGTCGATATTTTCGACTGCGTGCTATCTAAAATATCGACTCCCCCCTCTAAAATATCGACTGCAGAATCCGATTTGCTATCTATATTTTCGACGGCGTTTTTTTCGCTATCTAAAATATCGACTGCAAAAATGCTGTCTGTTAAATCATACTTTGCAGGCTGATTTGCAAACGATGTCCGCACAATAATTCCTAACTCAACAAGACGGTCACATCCCTTTAGAACAGAGTCCTTGTTATAGCCCGTTCCTTCGACTAATTGAGATACGCTGATGCTATCTGTGGATTTGTTCCAACCACGTGTTTTACGCGCAATAAAGAGGTAACAGGCTAATGCTGGACCCTTCATCAAAGCCATGTATCCTTTGTCAATTAAATCGTTGGGGAGCATGAATGCGTTTGATATAAAATTACTCATGCTTTTACTCCATACAAATCAGGATTTGCAGTCTTATCTATAAACGGATTATTTGCCTCGGCAATTGCTGCCATCGGCATCGGAGAAACTGAATTACCGACCATATGCACCTGGTCTTTTTTGGATAATGGGGTTCCATCATGCCCATGAGCAATTACATAGCCCTCAGGAAAGCCCTGCGCTTTATAAAGCTCTTTTGGGTGCAGCATACGCATGCAAATATCAACAATCACCCACGGCTCTCCCTTGATCCAAACAGTGACCAATGCAAGCCGGTCTTTTGTTGTGACAGTATCGAGCGGCGCAGTAATATCACGAGCATCGCCATTTCCATAAAAATTAATCAGGAACGAAGCAACCCGTAATGCGCCATCTAAATTTTCTTTACTCAGCACTGCTGAAACTAGGCTTCGTCCGCCGGCTGTCGTGATTGTTCCCAATGGGTCATTGATGTTGTCACAGCCGCTGCTCCAGCGTGGTTTATCAGGAGTTCCTTCTCCATGTCCTGCATGAATCAGCATTGGCACTACTAATCCGTGATGCCCGCCTTTTACTTGCGCACAGATCGTTGATAATGGTTGTTCAATGGACCAATTACGCTGCTGTGATGCATTTGCAAATTCAGTTAAATACGGCGCCAGTATGGGGCAAACTAACGAGCTATGCCCGCCAAATGTTGAAGTTGTAGTTGCAAGCGGCTCAGTAATCTCATGACCGGTTGATGTACCAAAATCTCTGCTGATGAATGGAGTTGTAAGATTTACGAAATAAGGCTTTTCACACTCCAAAACATACTTTTTTAAGCCGCGGGCTATTCGCTTCAATGTCGCATCAGCAAGTGGCTTTGGACGGTCAAAGATAGATTTTCCTAAATCTGTGAAATCAATGCATTCTGCAGCGCTGCGCCATTTTTTTTGACCGCGTTTTGGCACTTTACTAAATGTCGGCTCACTCCAAACAATAGGCTTACCATCGCATCTAGCTACCAAAAATAAACGCTCACGTGTGGTCGGCGCTCCATAATCAGCTGCTTTGATCTTTTTCCATTCAACGACATAGCCTAGCCCTTGGAGACTTTTCATAAAGTGATTCCAAGTTTTACCTTTTGACTTAGGGTTAGGCACTAAAAATTGATTGTGTCGCGGCACATGCTCGCCAGACTCTGCAACTCGGTGAATTGTCTTATTTCCTACTTTAATTTTTTCAAGCGTAATAACGCGACCTGTTTGCTTATCGCGCTTAGCAATCAATGGCCCCCAATTGAGCATCTGCTTAACGTTTTCCATCGAGATCACGTCCGGTTTTACTTTTCCGGCAAATTTAGGTATCACCCAAGCTAAATCACGAATTTCTTTTTTACGCGGCTGCCCACCTGCAGCTTGTGAATGATGCGTACAATCCGGGCTCGCATGAAACCAGCCAACTGGCCGCCCTTCACAAATCACAACCGGATCTACAGCGAATACATCTTGCACAAAATGTTTTGCATGAGGATGGTTTATCTCATGCATCGATAAAGCTTTAGGATTATGATTCACGGCTGCAAAAACAGGACGGTTTAGGCCCATTTCAAGGCCAGTACTTGCCCCGCCGCCGCCTGCAAAGAAATCGATGATGATTTTTTCAGAAAAATTTAATTCAAATTGAGTATTAAAAGACTTAAAGCAATTTACAAAAGTTGTCATGTGAATACCCAACCCTTAAGAAATGCCGCTTGGATTGTATTTTTGCTTTGGTTTAGGCTTACTCATGCAACAGCCCCCGCAGCATCTTGAATGTCTTGGAGTTCATGACGTTCAATAATTTCCATAGCAGTTGCGATTTTTTTATATTCCGCATTGCTCATAGCACAACGTTCATGCGGGTTTGATGCAGTGATGGCATAAATTCTGTTCTTGCCGATACCAGCATGAATTGAAAGCTGCTTTCTGCGCATTAATCGCAAATCTTCATTCACCCACCGAATAACTCTTGCTACTTTTGTAAAACCAGCATTTTCAGCATCATTATTTAAAACGCTATGTTCCTTATGCGTTACGTTTTTAAAGCCTGGTACTTCCACAACTTTGCCGCCATTCTCTAAAAATTTTGCGGTTACTTTGGCAAGCTCATCACGCAGCGCTTTTTTAGAAGCAGCTTTTGCATCCATATAACGCGCAGTCTTTTGGCTATCATTCGCAGAAAATTGTTGCGTTTGCCGGTCATGTGTTAACATCATTTCGTTCATAAACATTTACCTGTGGTTGGACATGGCCCCGATCTGATACATCGGGGTTTTTTATGGCAGTGTTGATACGCCAAATACTTCGTTAAATGACTCTTCCATCCCTTGAAGAATGGATTTTCCACCTTTCTCATAGGCATCATCAGGCGCAAGGCCTAAATCAAATTCCCGCTTTTCAATCTGTTCAATCAAACAGTTGTTGCACTGTTCTTCTTTGAAATTGCTGCACTTGTTAGTGCATGGGTGTTGTGTTAAATTTGTACTCATATTCAATCCCTCAAGATTCGAATTGCTAAAGCCTGATCTCATCCATCAGGCTTTTTCTACACAGGCATGAACCTGCGCATCTAATTTTGCTAAAACCATATGCAGCGCATGAATTACTTTTGACATGTCAGCTGCCTCTCCGCTCGTGATGCGCCCATCCATCATCATTTCTCTAAAAACAGATGTGATATCGCCACCACCAATGCCTATCCCCAATACAAGCTCAGTAAGAGCGAGATCACGGCATTCGGGTATTTGCGGCAAATCAATAGCCACTTTCCCATGCTCTGCATTTAGGCTGTGCAATGGGCGGTAATCACCCGTTAACGTCATCAGCTTTGATGTTTCAAGCAGCGTGATGTGATGCGTGTCTGTGTTTGGATTTACCTTGCTGTTTAGGACAGCTGGGCTTTTGATTCCCATACGTGGAGCTAAAGCATTTGCGCCACCCGGATAGTCGTGAACGGTGTTATATACAGCGTCTAATATGTTCATTTACAACCCTTTAGAACGTTTATTTAAAACATTGCCCGAGTGATAATTGGTTATGCCGGAATCTGCTGATTTCTCAGATAATTAAAATCTGCTTCTGGGCATAATGAATCGCAAGAAACTTGGCCATTGGTAGCTTTATCAATTCGTATTGCTAATGGGGCGCCACACTTTTTATTCACGTAAATGATCTGCTGTAGATTTCCAACTGTTGTTAAACAATCTTTTGCAAAATTTTTACGAGCTTCCAGCGTGAGTTTTGAGAAGTAAGCTTTTAGTTGTTCCGTGTTGGAGGAAGACATTTATATCCCCTTTGGTAAATATATTTAGTAAATACTAATTTTAAAGATCAAACATGTCAACAAATCTTTAGTATTTGCGAATTTACTTTTTACTAAAAACTAGGTGAAATACTAAACATGGAAAAAATCGCCTTAAGACGCAAAAACTTGCGCACAGCTATAGATGCTTCAATCAAATCATTGGGCCTTAAATCTGATGTGGCTTTCTGTGAGCATTACGACTTAAACCCAAGCTATATTTCTCAGCTAATAAATGGGCATGGGAGCTTTGGTGAGCGCGCAGCACGAAACCTTGAGAAGAAGGTTGGCTGGGCGGAAGGAATGCTTGATAAGGAAAATCCATCTACCGACGAGACTACTCAGTCGGCAGGTTCTACTGGGGGTATAAAAATATCCCCTATCGAATTTAGAAGCGGTGAGTCAAAACCAACAAATGTGCGCATCCCTATCTATAAAGATATCAAAGCATCTTGTGGTGCGGGTATTGAGAACTTTCTGGAAGATGTGAGTGAATACCTGGATATTGATCCATACATTTTAAAAATTATGGGTATACAGACAAAGCCGGAACATTTAAGAATTATCTATTCTGCTGAATACAGCATGTATCCAACTGTTGCGCCAGATAGCCCCTTATTTGTTGATATATCAGATAAAGATCCAAACTCTTTAAAAAATGGGAATGTGTATGTATTTACACATAATCATGAATTAAGAATGAAGCGTGTTTTTGTCAGCTATGGTTCCAATACCGTGAAATTAACTAGCGATAATCCTGATAAAAAACGCTATCCAGATGAATTCATTACCAATGAACAATTAAGCGAAATCAACTTTGTTGGCCGCTTAGAGCTTGCATTGGTAAAACCTTAAAAATAGTTCAATAAAATAAAGGTGCAAGGATAAAAATGAAACAGGAAACTATAGAAGCCTTAGCAGTGGAACTTACGAAAGGCACAATAGCTCAAAAGTATATTGAAAACCCGTTATGTAAAGACCTAACAAGCGCTTATATATGGGTAAAAACATATCTAGAATCCGAAAGACAAATTATGGAAATGGCAAATAAACTTGATACAAACAATTGAAGTTAATTCCCGTAATATCAGTCATGTGCATTATCAGCACTTCTTGTTAACAGTGGTGCTTAGGACTGGCGAGAGGTTTATTTATAAGCTTCTTGAAGCCAGTACCTTTAAAGACTTCATAGATTCGACAGACAGGGATAAATTTTATAGAAGCCATATTGAAGCAAACAAAAAATTTAAGCGAATTCAGCTATTTGTGTAATTAAAATTCTTAGAATGGGAAAGCGTAATGATTGCAACACTCAATAAATCTAAAACTGCACTAACAATCAACCGTCAAGAGTTTAAATTAGCGCTGGGTAAAATCGGTGATGGCATTGATAAGCAAATAGCCGCGCTTAAAAAGGCCAAGCAAAGCTATGACGCTGCGGAAATGGCCCGTGAAGTCATAAACGAAGCAAATATCTTTGAGGCGATCATTGAGGGCTTTAACGAAGCAGAAGAGACCAATCTAAAGTTGGTTGACATAACCAACCTTGAAGTGGCGCAAGGCTGGATAGATGAATTTTTAGAAAGGTATTCTGAGGTGTAAATCACTTTTTAATTAGATGAACTGCGAACCCGACGCAGTCCTTTAGAACAGATCGGGAGAATATTTTGGAGTGGGTGAGGTGAATCAAATATTACAATGCTTAGCATTTACTAACTATAGGTAATAGTTGAGACCAGCAGTTGATAGGTGTATGGGACTCATGTAGCTGAAATTACATGGTCTGATGGGATTTAACGAGAATCATATGTAAATTTTGAAGTGTGCTTTATTAAATGAGGCTATAGGCTATCTTTTGATAAGCGGGCTGGGTAATGTTGAATTAGAATAGATGCCAAGGCTGCACATTAGAGTTGTAACCTTATTTTTAAAATTTGATGAAATTATATCGACTTTTGCACGAGTTAATTTGAAAATGAGTAATACTAAATTATGAGCAATAAGATTACTAAAATTCATAAAATAAATGTACTGAAGTTTAGGGCTCTTCAGAATATTACTATCCCATTTGGGGAAAGAGTCACCGTAATCTGTGGTAAAAATGGAACTGCAAAATCTACTATTTTAGGTCTTTTAGCTCAGATATTTAGCTTCAGTAAGGATTACGTAAAAAATACCGAATTAGAGTATTCACCATTACACTCAGGATCATTCAAATCCAATTTCAGTGATCACTTTAGACTCTCTGAAAAATTTGATTTCGCAGGTGAATTAGAGGCATCTTATACATTGTATGATGCTTATTTTAACGCAATAATTAATCCAACACTCAAGTTTTATAAGCTACAAGATCGTCGCTTACCACGAGCAATTGTTAGGAATAACATAGTTACTCCCAATGCAAAAAATGATAGCCGCAATGTAACTCATCCAGTAATTTACTTGAGTTTAAATCGTCTAATACCCATTGCTCACAGGGCTAAATATGAAACTAAGGATTTAGAATTCTTAAAAGAACATTCAGAAGAATTTATTAGGATAAATAATCAGCTTTTATGTAAGTCAACTGGAACCCAATTTACTTCCACAACTGGATTTATTGAATCAGCAGCCGTACACTCCGATGCTTATGATCATGAAGCCATCTCAGCTGGAGAAGATAATGCAGGTCAAATTATTCAGGCAATTTTTTCATTTAAGAAGTTAAAGCAAGAATATCCAGATTATCATGGTGGTATGTTACTAATTGATGAGGCAGATGCAGGGCTTTTTCCTGGTGCTCAATACCAACTCAAAGAAATTCTTAATAGGTATGCTAAAGAGTTAAATCTACAAATTATAATTACCACTCATTCTCCAATTTTAATTGAAGATTATCATCAACTCTCACAAAAAGATCATAAAAACTTCAAAACGATATATTTATCAAATAAATCAAATAGAATTGAAGTCTTAGAAAACATTTCTTGGACTGATGTTTTTGCTGATATTAGTGTAAAAATGAAAGATATAAGTAATGATTTATCCTTTCCTGAAACACATGTATATTTCGAAGATGATGAGGCTCGGGCTTTTTTTAATGCACTGGTCACTCAAAGAAAACTGAAAAAACCTTTGAAATTGATGAGCAAAATCTCGATGGGGTGTGGAAATTATATAGAGCTAGTTCGTCAAAAGGTTCCCGAGTTCAATAAGCTTAGTCTAATTGTTTTTGATGGTGATGTACCTGAAAAAGACATCAGCACTAAAGAACACAAAAATGTGATTAAGCTTCCTGGTAACTTACCACCCGATCAATTACTTTTTGAATTTTTATTCACATTACCAGAGGATGATAGTTATTGGAGCAATAAAGCTAAATTCACAAAAGATGTTTTTCATAACATGCTATCCGTTACTGCTATCAATAATCAATTAAAGATCCCTTTTAATGTAGCTACTGATTTTTCCTTAAAGTCATACATTGATGAAAAAAAATACTCCTCTGGCGAAGAAGATAGAGTGAGACAACTCTTTAAGAACTTTTTCAAGTCGACTGAGATTCAAACTCTCATCAAAGGCGGTTCATTATTGAATCCATTTAGGATTTTAGTCCTTAAAAATCCAGAGTTTAAGGACAGTTTTTGTGAAAGATTAGTGACTTCAACAAAATTCGTTCTTACAAAAAATAAGGGTGTGCCAACACATCTTGTAGAAAGCTGGTATGAAAACACTTAGAATTAGGCTTATTAATAGGAGTGTTTTTTGACTATATACCACACACCACTGAGATATCCTGGCGGCAAAGCAAAGTTTGCCCCGTTTGTTAAAGATCTTATGCAATCCAATAACTTAAATGGTGACTACCTTGAGCCTTATGCTGGGGGGGCTGGTGTGGCTTTAGATCTTCTATTTAACAACTATTGCAACAATATTCATATCAATGATTATGACCCTGCTGTATTTAATTTCTGGAAATCTTTGAAAGATGATACAGACGGTTTTTTAGAGCTATTGTCTAATACAAATATCACCATTGAAGAATGGTATAAACAGAAAGCAATCCTATCAGATCCCAACAATCATAGTCAGCTAGAGCATGGTTTCGCTACTTTTTTTTTAAACAGGACAAATCGATCAGGAATATTAAAAGGCGGCGTCATTGGGGGGAAAAATCAAGATGGGAACTACAAGCTCGATGCTCGTTTCAATAAAGAAAGTTTAGCCGCACGCATTAATAAGATAGGCTTATTTAAAGATCGCATTAAGGTGTATAACTACGATGCGCTCGAGCTATTGCATCTGGTTGATAATTTATTACCTGAAAATTCACTTGTGTATCTAGACCCCCCCTATTATGTTAAAGGACAAGGCTTGTATCGCAACTTTTACAACCATGATGATCATGTAAAAATACGTAAGGTCTTGGATAATGTAAAAACCAAATGGATTGTTTCTTATGATAACTGCAAAGAGATTAAACAGATTTATTATGGTTATCGCCAAGAAGATTATGAGTTGAACTATAGCGCATACTATAAAACTAAAGGTTCTGAAGTTATGATTTATTGCAACTCTTTAGAACCTGTAAAAATTGCAAGCCAGCAGATAGCACTTAGAATTACAGGTTAACTTTCCAAGCTTTATAATGGTGCATGTAAAACCACTCTAAGATTAATCCAACCCACCACCACGGTGGGTTTTCTTTTAGGCGTTATGATTTATAATTTATTCACTAAAACAACAAGACTAACCATGAAAAAAATAATACTCACCACCCTACTTCTTTCCCTTGCTATCACCGGCTGCCAAAAGCAGCTGGCCGAAGATCCTAAAGAAATTAGCACGGCTACAGCCCAATTTGAAAAGTCTGATGCAATTATCGGGACTTATCTAGATAAGCTGGATAGTCCTGAAACACCTCAGGATGAAAAAACCAAAATTCTTTGTGTGGATTATCCCGCAGAGTACAAAACTAATTACATGCCTGTTCTGTTGAAGCTTCAGCCTAATGAATATACAGAAGTAAAGCTACTGGCTGACCTAAAGTCAGCTTTAGACTACTACAAGAAAAAATTCGTGATTAAGTGCTAAACTTAAGGCTATATATTGCTTATAGGTGAAGCCATGGAACTATATGTAATTATTATTGTATTAATTTTAGTTGCTATCTTTTTAGCGATTTTCTACAACCAAAAAAAATAATTCTCATTTTTAAACTTCTAGCCCACCACGGTGGGTTTTCTTTTGTCTATATTACCATTTACTAAACAATATGCTAAATTTATTTAGCAAAACTATTGACTAAATATTTAGTAAATACTAAATTACACCTCATGAACAACAAAAAAGCCCTGAGACTTTCGACGGGATCAGGGCTTTGCAACTTGCGAGATCAATTATGAACCAACCATCATCACATAGCAATACACCGCAGTCTGGCGCTCACAAAAGCCAAACAACTGCGCGTTTATACCAGCACCCTACACCTGCCGAGATGAAAGTTACTTTCATTCAGAAAGCTAAAGCTTGGGGCCAAGACTTAATAGCAGGAGCAATTGTTATTGCTTGCATCTCTACACCGATTTTCTTAATCCGCGGCTGTGCAAATGATGTAGATCGTCAGCATGCGCAGGCTGTTCAGTATCAAGCGCAGTTCGGAGGCGGGAAATGAACAAGACTTTTGATAAACCATTCCGCGAAGACTTAGGCCTTGATGCTGCAGGCTTCCACCGCATTCATATGGGCAACACGGTTTACTGCGTGAAGCACAATGTAGTCTACATCCTAAATACTGCAGGTAAACTCAACCGCGTAGACGAAGCCACACTTTCTGCAAAGTCTTGGATCCGCCGCAATGTAAACGAAGTACTCGGCACACAGAAGATTACTGCCCGCTTCATCTGCCGTGTAAGCCATGGCTATAAGGTGGATGTG
The DNA here is from genome assembly GCF_039655955.1 of Acinetobacter sp. CWB-B33. NCBI lineage: Bacteria > Pseudomonadati > Pseudomonadota > Gammaproteobacteria > Moraxellales > Moraxellaceae > Acinetobacter > Acinetobacter sp. CWB-B33. Next base: position 1,027,039 of record NZ_JAGFEU010000001.1, on the reverse strand, counting down.
AATGGTACCGAATACATCATCAAGGTTTCTGCAGACTTTTCCAAAGGCTTCGACCGCAACGTATTTGAAAAGAATGCCCCGATTTTCTCCTGGTTAAATTGCGTAGTGGTAGTTGAAAGCGGCATGCATAAAGCCGCTCCAGCAGATCTGGTCAATTCTCTGCCCTTTCAAACTGCAGTTAAAAGTGTAGTGAACCCGCAGCGCAAGCTGGACCGTGTGACCCGACACCATAGCTTTACGCGCTGGAAGTCACGCCATGAGTGTGAGCAGTACAAGATTGCAAAACACAATACTGATGCCTCTGGCAATACGTTCAAGTAAGGGGAATTATCATGACAAATACAAATACGTCGAATATGGATTTGTGGAATTCAATTTCTATTACAGATCCTTCAAAAGTTAAGCCTATTACCGGTAAATCATATAAAGGCTCATCTCCGCAGCCTTATTGGCTGGTGAAACGTGCTACTGAAACCTTTGGACCTTGCGGTCTTGGCTGGGGCATCGAGATTGTGCAGCAAGGTTTTCAGCAATGTAATCCAGAAACGATGATGCACTATGCCACTGTGCGCATTTGGTACATGCAGGATGGCAAAAAATGCGCTGTAGAACATATGGGCGGCACGATGGCCATGTATAAAACCCAAACAGGAAAAATGGTCTATGACGAAGATGCGCCCAAAAAGTCTGTCACTGATGCAATGGTCAAAGCATTAAGTTTTATAGGCTTTGCCGGCGATATCTTCTCAGGCATTTGGGATGATTGGAAATATCAGGAAATGGCGGCTGCGCATTATCAAAATCAGTCACAGCCATCAAATGAGCAAAATCAGCAGCAAGCCAATAATCAACAACAAAAACCTTTAGAGCAACGCTATCAAGATGCTTTGGTGTCTATTCGCAACGCCAAGAACCCTGCGACCTTAGATAAAGCCATCGATACATTTGGCAATACCAAATTTAACAATCAGATCCGGCAAGCCTGCCGCGCCCGCGCAGATCAAATGAGCTGGTCAGATACACCGCCGCAGCAGAATCAAAACCCGCAGCCAAACAGCATGCATAGTTAATTGGAGGATAAAACAATGAACCCTATTCTTTCAGGTACAGAAGCATTTGCAGCCATGACTGCGGGTCAAAAAATTGAATGTCGTCATGTTTCCTCTGATTTAGATTTTGATGAGATTCGCAACTTCCCTGCAACTGTTTTTATTGATCAAGATTTCGAATTCCGCATTGCTGTCATCTACATGACCATTGGCGCAATGCAAGTGCCAGAATCAATTATTGACTGCCCAAGCAAAGGCACTCTGTGCTTTACCCCTTCCATTTTGACGGCTGAATTAAGCAAAGGCTTTAAGTGGAAGAATTCAGACGCCGACTTAAGCCTGCTTTCCCGCGGTTTGGTTCACTTGTATGAAGAGAATGCCATTACTCATGCCAATGCATTGATAGCTGTTAGCCGTGGATCTATTGAAGCTCCTGCATCAAAGGTACCGGACAATTTATTGCCTTGGGAGCAGAATAAACAGAATTCTACATCGAATAAAGCTGAAGGAAATACAGCTGGTTTAATTGATGATGTCACTGTGCCCGCCGAAACAAAACCAGCACCAATAAGCCGCACTGCTTTTTCCATCGAAGATGTTGCTGAAATCAAAACTGATCCTGCTCAAATTATCGAAGAATTCACGGCAAAGATTGATGCATGCACTTCTACTGAAGCTGTTCTGGGATTGCGCCCAGTATTTTTTGCAAACGGACATCTTGAGCGTGAAGATCAGCAGCTCTTATGCAGACTAACTGAAGCTAAATTGCTTGAACTTGATCCTGAGCAATATGCATCTGATCCTGAACCGGAAAATTTAAGTGTTGAAAATCTTCAACGTCTGCAGAAAGAAGCAGAAAAGTTAGTCGCTGAAAATAAGTTAGCTGATGTAGCTGAACTTGAATATCAGAAAATTCTTGATGATCTGCTGCAGCGCGCAGCCAATGCAGCATTACCAGCAGAGGCCACTGCCCTGACTGGTTATACCAAATCTTGGAGTGAAACACAGCGCAAGCCTCTGCTTGATGCCATTCATAAACGCTTGAATGAACTGAATCCGCCTGAGCGTGCTGAAGCAAAAGAGCCGCCGTCATTGATGGTGCAAATTCAAAATGCTAAAGATTTAACTGAATTGGATTGTTTGGAAATTGAAGTGTCCTCTCGACATGTTGATATTCAGCCAAAGCTCATGGGCTATGTGAAACGCCGCCGCTTTGAGCTGGAATCTCAAGGCAGTGAGGTGGCTTCTTGAAACCCAAAGTCACACGTATCTCACTGCTCATGTCTGAGGCATTCATGATCTGGCTGGTGAAAATTGGATATCGCGCGGTATGCCGAGCATCTGGTGAAACACAGTTTTACTGCGAAACGGTAAATCAAAACTTTCCACGCGGTGCAGTCATTTTGGCTAATGGCAAATTAAATAAGATTGCGGCACGTTTATACAAAGAATTTGAAGGGTATTTGGAGGCGTGATGGAAATTTCAGAACAAAAAATGGAAATCAACTTAACTCAATTTGAAGGCACCTCTGACGAAATTGCTGAACAAATTTTTAAAGCTGTTATTTATCCAATGTTGCAACAGATGAACCAGCAAGATAAGGAATCAGCGAGGATATTTGCTTTCTCAATGATGTGGTTAGGCATGGGCCAATATGCTCAGCTTTTCCCAACTGATGGCGCTAAAAAATCAATTAACTTTGCGGTAGAAAAATTGATTGAAGTGCTTAAACAACAACGCGGCGAATTAAAGGTTTAGGTGGCGTGATGGATATTCAGAAAGAAAAGCTGATTGCTGAAATTGAAAATTTTAAGACTGAAATCTTGAAAATTCAGGTTGTAAAAGTCTGGGCTGAATCACACTCAAATTCGGACCCTTTTAAACACGTTATTTTAGAAAAGGAAGATTGTAAAGTTTGGTGGATGGAAGCCCAAGCGCACCAACTTTGGGAAACTTGGCTGGCTGCCAAAGCTCAAGGGGTGCCGGAAGGGTTTGTTTTGGTGCCAGTTGGACACAATAAATTCTTTAGCCATGATTTTAATGGGGATGGATTTCAGTATCATGATACTTTGCAGGAAGCAAAAAATGCAGCTGAAGCTGATCTTGATATATATCGTGACCGAGTTGCAGATGGTAATCACATTGCGGAAATGGGTGAGTTTAATGAACTCGCATATGGAATTGTGGTGGGTCAAGCTGAATGGTCGGTTGATTGTGTTGTAAGTGCTGATGATCATAAAAATGGCGAATACACACAGTATGACATCGGAACTGAAATTCTAAGTTTGTACTTGAGTGAAGCACAGGAGCCAGCCAATGACTGAACTATCTCCTGCTGAAATCGAACTTTTAGAAGAGTTCCGCGAAGAACTGGCTCCGCGGCATCTATCAGGAATGTTTTACACGACAACATTGCCGGCTGAGCTTGTGACAGTACTTTATCACTTGTGTGTTGAAAAATTGGCTGCTGCAGATGAGTTGCCTGCAGCTGTGAAGCGTAGTTTGAAGGAGGTGTCATGATGGCATTACGCAATATGAATGGTATTGAAAATAGTCAAAAGGACCAGGCGCTTCAAGACTTTATCAATGCTCCATCTAATCAGAACTTTGGCCATGAAGTTGTTGCTATGTATCTTGGTTGCTCACCATGGACCCTAGCCCGTATGCGATGTGAAGGTTCTAAATTGCCATATACAAAAATCGGGCGTCGTGTGGCCTATAAAAAATGCGATGTGCTCGAATATGAAAAAAGCCGAACAGTCACCTGTACGGCGCAATATTCATAAGTAAAAAGGCGGATTATCCCGCCTTTATTTCTTTTAACCGCTCATCCCAAACCGACTCGTAATTAAAGCAATCTATTTTCTCTTGATACACCGCCTCAATCATATTCATTGAGGCTTTGAGCTCTTCCATTGGAATTTGTACATATCCGCCTGTAACATCAAGACGTGGTTTGGCTGTGTGGTTTAGCAACCTTTTGGTAACGTAAATATTAAACCTTAATAAGTTGCAAATAGTTGCGAATGTTCTTCGAAAGTCATGCATAGATACATAGTAGTCTACTTGTGTACCAATTCTATTGAGCAACGTATCTACCTTTGTTGCATGCATATTTTTAGATGTGGAAATCTTTGTAGCTGGAAAAACCCAGTCATTTTCCCTAAGTAAATAGCGGTCTTTTAAAACAGATAGCAAATGATCGCCTATTGGGAAATTATGATCTGATCCATTTTTAGTATCTCTAAAGATTACTGTGCCATTTCTGAAATTAATATCTGTCCACTTGAGCTGGCAGACCTCCTGACGCCGACAACCCGTATACATAGTAAATAGGATAATATCCCTATGCGTATTGGATCGCGCTGTGTTTTCAAGATTCAATTCATCTTGGTAATTGAGTACAGCATTGTAGTATTTGTGAATTATATCTTTATGTAGGTGTCGCTCACGACGCTCAATTACATTCCAGCCTTTGGTTACTGCAATCACATCAACAGGATTTGATTTTAAGATTTGAGCCTCATCGGTCGAGTACAGTACATGCACATATTTCCAAAGAGTCCCTAATAATGAAACTGCACCATTTGCTGAAGACTTGCTAAGCGCAGAAACTTCCAAAAATTTATCAAGAACTTCATTTTTCGTGATTTCAAATATTTTTCTCTTGGACCAGCCTAAATAAAGTTCAAAGTACTTCCTGTATTGGCGAATGGTTTTGGGTTTAAAGTCATTGCGCTGAATGTAAATCTCCAGTGCTTCGCCTACAGTCAAATCCAGCGGATTATTGGCCAAGTTTTGCTTATTTGGTTTTACATACTCACCGTTGGCAATTTGAGCAAGAATCATCTGCGCTTTTGCTCTTGCAGCAACTGCGGAGATTTCATTTGTTTTGCTAATTGTTACCCGATGCAATTCACCTAAATGGCGACGTTCAATAATGTACGATTTGGATTTACTCGTTGCTCGCACAGCAAACCCGATCAACTCACTATCACGATATATTTTTTGACCAGAATCAGTTAATGGAATAGCATCGACATTAGATTTATTGAGTTTCATGACTTTTCCAAAACCTTTACATGCCTAGATTAAATCACTTTTCTCAGCAGTCTACAAATAGTCTACAAGCATGTATTTCACCCTATAAAGCCCTTATTAAAATTAACATATCCTACTGTTTTTATTAAATATTAATAATTATATAAATCCACAGTACCACTATAGAAAAAGTAGAATCCACCTAGTTTTAACTGGATTGGAAAGCCTTGCATTCAACTATATTACCTTGTAAATACAATACCTTATGGACTTTTTTAAGTTGTACGGCAATGTAGTGAATTGGTGCATTTAGGATTCGTACTGTATACAAATGAGTATACAAATTTATTTTAATTAAATTATTTCAAAATTTGTATACTTATTCAAATTTAGGCGGTCCTCTATTTGGTATCGCTCATGTGGATTTGATGCCCAGCGCATCTATAATGAATACATGAATGTCATATCTGCAACGGTTGCAGAGTTCCCATCCTTCTAGAATTTCTTTAACAGGTTTATGGACCATTGAAAAAGGGAGAATATTGACAGTTATAATAGCTGATATTGCAGTTAGCCATCATACTATATGGCACAAAATCAAATTCAGCTTGAACAAAAATACAAGTTAAGAACAACAAGCCTTAGAGGAAAAAGCATGCATCATTATCTCGTCGAACTGTATTAGAAGATTATTTAAATTCAGAGAATCTGAAATGAAGTAAAGCGCCACGGCGCTTTACTTATGCAAAATCCTGAACCAATGTCTTAATGACTAGTCGCTGAAGTTTAAGTGAAAATACAAACAAACTAGAGTTACAAGAGATATAACCAAATGCCTAACTATCTAGATAATAATTATTTTTCAAAAACATAGCTAATCTGGTATTATTAATAATGATTCTTAATAACACTTTATAAAATATAATATGACCGATTTATCAACAAACTATAACGACACCCGCCTGATCAAATCTTGGTTTGGATTTTGTCTAGGGTTGTTCTGCGTTACAACTAGCTTGATAGCTTTACTTGAATCAGTGAATTTACAAGGCATCCTGAAAACTTTAGGTTTTCTATGCTTTTGGTATCCATGGTGCCAATTGCCTGTTAAGAATTACCCGCTATCAAAACTTTTTAGTAAGAAAACAGAAGGCGAAAAATTAAATAAACTAGCTAGCTCCCTAACAATCATTGCTTTAGTTTTACTCATTAGCTCTACAGTTTTGTTTTCATGAATTTGATTGAATTTTACTCATTGAACGTAAATTGATCACAAAGAAACCATGATAGTGCGCTGAACCCCATCATGGCTTCAAATAAGATATTGATGCTTATAAATCAAGTTCAACCATTTCGTATAAGGTGTATTAGGTTAATTTTAGAGAAATTAAACATTTGTATCTTTCATCGCTGGCATTAAAATCTCTTTAACACAGGTTCCGTTAGAGGTAGAAATAATAAACTTAATAGCTTGTATTACATCTGCTAGAGGAATTAGAAAATGATCTGTTTCTTTTAAAACTTGATCTACGGGAATATCTATTTCGTACTCTGTAGCTAAATATCCTAAATTTAAAATACTTACACCTATCAGATCATTACGTAATATTTCCCTTAAAGATTCCGCAATTCCTCTTAATGCAAATTTTGTTGCAGAAAAGATGAGCTCTTTTCCATTGTGATTTTCTACTCCCCATGTAGAACCTATTAGAATAACTTTAGCATTATCAGAGGCCTTTAAATTTTTGAGCAAAGCTTGCAGTGATTGTATGCAAGTACTGATATTAGTATTTATCATTTGATTGATTTCTAATGATGATATTTTTTCAAAATCATAATCCTCTGTAAATGCATTTGTTTCCCAAATACCAACGTTATAAATCAAAACATCTATTTTATTATTGTTTATGACTTCTTTTATCTTATGAACAGAAGCCTCGCTAGATGATAGATCCGCTTCTATCCAGTTCAGATTGGCCATTTTAATAGGAGCAGAACGAGATACTCCATAAACAACGTCATTGGATTCAGGTATTGATTGAATAATTGCCTTACCAAGCCCCTTACTAACACCATAGATCAAAAAATTCTTACTAGAGCTATTCATATATTCATATCTTTACTATTCATTTAGCTCTAACTATAAAGCCTAATGTTAGCTTTAGATCAAGCCTTAATTTGCATACTTGCTGTTATAAAACTCAAAAAGCCTAGACATTTTCTCAGGCTTTAGTTTTAAACAATATACAAATCAATGATTTAGTGTCAATTTTCAAGCTTCGTATAACGTGCATTATGTTAATTTTAGGAAAAACTTAATTTTTTAATCTAGAGTTTTCTCCATAACTACTAGCTCAATATCATCATAAGCTTCAAATTCTTCAGTTTTGATAAAACCATTTTTTCTCCAAAATTTTAGAGAAGATATGTTCGTTGCAGCACAGCTAAGTATGATTGATTTAAACCCCTTTTCTTTCAACTCTTTGGCTATATTATCTATAATTAAGGTTCCAATACCTTTTCCCTGTAGAGAGGCATCCAAGATGAAAAAGCCAATTAATGCCGTTTCTGTATCAGGATATGATTCAATCATCTCTAAATAACCTATCAACTTGTTATCATGTACAAAACCTATATTCTTTTTATTATTTAAATCTGCTTTTGGAGGAAGAGCCGTCATTAAGTGCTTTAATTTATCTTTGCTCAATTCTTCGTTCATATGTCGATAGTACGCAGGATTACTAAAACAAATTTCATAGACACTATCTAAGTCTAATTCTGATATAGAAATCACTTTAATATTTTTCAAAAATATCATCTTCAATAAAACTATAAATTATATAGAATTTTCTGCCATTTAACATAATGGCTTTTATACGAAATTACCCACAACCCCACAAGTAGTGGGTAATTTAATTCATGAAAAGGCCTCACATCCTTTTACAAAATTTGTATTAATCTTCATCTGCGGATCATTCTTTTCATCATCGCACTGATCTGCAGACTTTAACTCATTGTCTCGCGCATAACGGTATCCGAAATATTCTTCAATGCCAGTTCATTAATATTTTTTTAAACACTGAATATTGACAGTTATAAAAGTCGATATTATAGTTAGTCACCATACTATATGGTGAAAAATCAAATGCAGCTTGAACAAAAATACAAGGCCCTCTTAAACGAAGCCGAACAGCGGAAAATACCAGGTATCGAAGGTATCCGGCTGTGCTTTCAAACACTTTCACTTGCCTCAATGATTGATCGCGATTGCGCAATACAGCTGGCGCCTTACGGCTTATCGGAAGGAAGATTTGTGCTTCTCTTTTTACTTGATGCTGCGCCTGAAGGCTTAGCACCTAAAGTATTGGCTGAACGGGCTGGCATCACCCGCGCAACCGTCACTGGGCTGTTAGATGGATTGGAACGCGATGCCTTAATTGAGCGGCATGCAAATGCTGATGACCGCCGCGCTTTAACCATCCGGCTCACTCAACAGGGCAAAGAAATGGCTAAAACAGTGTTTGAACACCATAGCCGCTGGATCGCCAGTATTTTTGGCAATCTTTCAGCGCAAGAACGCTCTCAATTGACGGCTCTGCTGGGAAAAGTAGCCAGCAATCTTATAAATGACATGTCATGAAACATCGAAGCTGAGTAAACCTCATATCGATAAACAAGTTTAAAACAACAAGCCTGAGAGGAAAAAACATGCATCACTATCTCGTCGAATTATATACGCCAAATGCTGTTTGGCAGTCCTTGCCTATCGAAGAGCGCAAGCAATACTTAAACAATGTTGGGGCTGCAATGGCGAACTTATCCGATATAGGAGTTGAGGTCTTAACCTTGACTGAAACAGTTCATGAAATTGATCAAGCCAGCGAGCATCAGTTTTTAGGTATTTGGCGTTTTCCAAATCAACAGGCCCGTAAAGCTTTGCTTGAAGGCATTCACGCCAGCGGCTGGTATCAATATTTCAACCATATCAATGCTGCTGGTGCTGAAGGGAATTTTCCTCAGCATATTGATGCTTTAGCAAATACTTAATCTGATTGCAGACCGCCTAATAAAAGTCCGGAAAATCGGGCTTTTATTCGCGGGTAAATTAAATGCTAAACGGCAACATATAAGAAATGCCCAAAGAAGAAAAAATGAAAAATTTGATTCAACTTCTTTTCAAATCGATTTTTTCAAAATGACATTGCTTCATATATAAAAACAGCGGAAGTCCTACAGAAGCTCCCCCTATAAATGATGCGGCTATAGGAATCCATAATCTTTTCATTTTAAGGTTTTTACCTTCATTCATAACCATAAATACAATGACAATTACCGTTACAATAACATCGAGCCATGCAAAAATTGCTAATTGATTCTCAATAATTTGCTAAAAAAACAAAGTAAAATTAAATCCATATTCAGTCAACCACAGTATAAATTGTGAAAATGGCAGTGCTGCCCCTATTAGGGTTAGTAATGCATATATTGTTTTCATAATTATTTCTGAGCCTGTAAACTAATTTATATAAGTTCCATTGTTATAATCTGAGCTGTTTTATGAGCATCGATTACTTAATTCATTAATAATACGGCGTTATGCATTTAGATTATTAATTCTTCATAAAATTAACACAATACACATTATATAAAATAGCCCTGTAAGCCCTCAATTGAGGGCTTATTCTTTTTCAGGGTGAGTGGCTAACCCATGCCGCTGTCTTTCCTATTTTGCTTCTAATATCGGTAGTGGGAATATTCCACTGCTGATTCAATGTGATAAACCGCTCCAAATCAAGCTGCTCAGTTCTAAGGAAATTCAGCATTTCTGCAGACATCTCCAGTTTTCGCGCCAACCATCGCCATTTTAAAATCGGCTGAAGCAATTTTAGCGAAATAAAGTGACGCGGCGCATTGACCTGCAGATGCTGTGCAATCATCTGAATCAATTCCTGAAAGGAAACTTGCTCTGGATTGGCCACTAAAATTTCCTGCTGATGCGTACTTGGATCTTGGGCAGCATGAATTATGGCATCAACCAGCATCGTCACCGAAACTAATGGAAGAGAATGCTGCCGCGTGCCAGGAATAGCCGTCATTTTTCCTTGTTTCACTTGCCGGATTAGATGCGCAATCGGCTGATGAGATAGGATCTCTCCAGTTGTTTCATCACCAATAACGGTGGCTGGGTGGATAACTGTCCATGGGATATTATGCTGATCGGCATGTTTAACCCAAGTGAAATGCCCTTGAATTTTAGATGCTTCATATGCCCCCAATCTGGCATAGACCTGTGGCCAGTCAGTCTGCTCACTGCGCTCGCGATAAATGCCGGCTGCCTGTAAGTGCGCATCCAAAGTCAGCATATAGCCTGACAGATGTACTGCCCGTTCTAATTGGCAATGCTTGCTGACACTGTCTAGCAATTGTTCAAGCCCATCAACATTGACTGCCTTAGCCTGCTGCATCGTTAAGTGCCATGCAAATAAGGCGCTGGTGTTATAAAGATAATTAACCGTTTTGAGCTGCAGCCAGTCCTGCTTAGACAGCCCTAAGTTGGGCCGGGTAATATCGCCCTGAATGAAATTTAACTGCTGATGCGCAATGCCCTGCTGTGTCAGCCATTGCTGAAGCTGCGGGGCTTGCTGATCGATATTGCGGCATAAGGCAAACACTTGAACATTATCCCTAAGCAGGCGTGCTATTAGAAATTTGCCGATAAAGCCTGTTGCGCCGACTACGAGGGCGGTCTGATTTGAAGTGTGCATGAATGTATACTCTGTCGAATTGCTCATATTTAAGCTAAAGTATGGAGTACACTCTATGGTCAAGCAGTTTTTGAAAAATTAATCCTAAAGGAGCTTTACACATGCTGATTGGTGAATTGTCACAACAGATGAATATGAGCCGGGATACCATCCGTTTTTATGAAAAAATGCAGCTGATTCATCCTCTGGTTCGCAATAACGGCTATAAGGATTATCCTGAACAAACGCTGCAGCAGCTGCAGCTAATACAGGTTGCGAAAAATCTAGGATTTACTCTTGCTGAGATCAGGCAGATCACCCATTTGGTGAATGAAAGTGAAATTCCTGCCGAGCAGTTTCAGGAAATTATGCAGGATAAGCTCAATACAGTTCGGGAGAAGATTGGGCAATTGCAGCAGATGCAGACGATGCTGGAAAACCTGATGGAGAGAGAACCTTGCCCATTCAGAAAAGACTGTGATGTGGTTTACGATTCACTTTGATGATTGATTCAAAGACCATTAATAAAATGGAACTTATACAAAATAATTTACAAGCTCCACGGCGCTCTATTTCTGTAAAATACAAATACTATGGCTAGCTGCTAATAGCATCTAGCCGCCTTTATTCCTAATCGTATTTACATTTTTGTTCATTAAATGTCTTATAAAATACTTAAAAAAGAAATTTTGAATATAGCTCAGTTCCTGCTGATGACTCCTGTAAAAATCATCAGGACTGTCAAATAGCCCAAAGTCTTGATTAATCCCTTTATCTTGAATAAAAGTATCACTTAAATTCCAAGCCACAGGCGGGTTGGCAAAGTTGTCGGTAAAGACTCCAAAACCACAAAATATCTTTGTAACGTTTTTATTGATTGCTTTGAGTTCTTGAAGATACTGCAGATCAAGGATAACGCCTTCCAAAATATACCAATGTTCGTTCACATAAACTTCTACCCAGCTATGTAAAATATTTTGAGGTGAGAGTTTGTACCAAATACCGTCAATAGCCCCTTTTTGCAACTCTTTATCTATTGTAAAGCCATGCAGTCGAGTCGGTATTTGGCTTGCTCTCAGCAGCGCCATCAATAAAGTTGCTTTTGTATTGCATTGTCCATAACCGTCTTTGAGAACTTCAGAAGCGGGAATTTTGTCCCCCGTGTTATAGCCAAACTTTATTTCATCCCGAACAAAGTTATAAATACTTTTTACTTTTTCCACATCCCCCAATTCATGCCACTTTCTGTCCGCGAAGAGCTGCTGTATTGAAGGATGTTCATAGTTCAAGAGCGGTGTTTCTTTCAGCAATTTTTCCATTATGATCTCATCCCGTTGTCATTACCCTTATTGAAAACTATGGAGTTACTCCAAGGTAAAGGATTTTTTTATAATATTCTCAGATAATTAGAAAACTTTTGATATTTATAATTTGCTTGCTTTCTATGATACTGTCTTACTCATCTGCTCATTAGAACTACTCTACTTTTCACTCAAAATTTTAAACTAGAATTTGGATAAGCCGCTTATGTTAAAAGTCATTGCACAAGATTTTATTAAACTGGAACATCTTGAAGCAGTTATGCCTTTATATAAAGAACTCGTAGAAAAAACAAAAAATGAGCCTAGATGTCTTTCTTACAATCTTTTTATTGATCAGAAAGATCCTGGACATTTTGTGTTTATAGAAGAGTGGCCAGACCGGGCTGCATTAGATACGCATTGTGAAACTGAGCATTTCAAGAGATTAGTTCCTATGATTGACCAATATCAAAGAGCACCTGGAACATACTTGCTCATGAATGAATTTTCACAATCTGGCAGGTAAACAGACTGGAAAAGTTTAGACGGCGAAGGCCAAGCATGTGCTTGCTAGACGGGAGCGAGAAGACGTGTCCAAAGAAGAAAAAATGATAAAAGTGGATGAATTTTTAAGGGTGTTTGGTAAGGAATGTTACTGCGCTAAATAAAGCTTTATTGCATGTCAGCTATTTACAGTACTCGAGATTACATTGACCGACATTGAAACAAAGTTAAGCTGGGAAATTAAAATTTAAGGAGTAAATTGAACTCTTAGCTAAAATCTTTTATGGATGGAAATTAAAATGGCTAATCAACAACAGCAAAATCAGCAAAACCAACCCAATCAGCAACCAGGCCAACAGCAGCAGCAACAACAGCCCAATCAACAGCCTGGCCAACAAACAGATAAGCAAAATCAGCAACAGCAACAACAGCCGCAGCAACCTAATCAACAACCAAAGCAGCCTAGCCAACAGGATTAAATACGCTGTGTTTACTATTTAAAAATAACCCAAAGGCCCAATTAGTGGGCCTTTCATATTAGGTGTCTTATGTTAATTAAAAAATGAATGATGATATTTAAAACACATAGATTTTTTTAATAATTTGATTCTGAATTGTCTCTGCAGAAATCGATTTTAATTGGCGCGGATTTGTATTAAAACTTGGAAATAATGGGATACCATCACCTAATAAGATAGGCATAACATAAATTTCCAAAGAATTTAGAAAATTATTCTCAATAAATGCGTTTTGAAGTTAAGTTCCTCCAACAACCCAAACATTACCATTAAAATGCTCTTCCAAGTAGCTTACTAATTCTGATGGCTCTAAACTCCATCGAGAAAGAGATGGATGAACTAATTCTAGATTATGGTCAGAGGATACAATAAATCCTTTTTGATTGGGATATGGCCACTCTCCATCAAATGAAGTTATGACTTCATAAGTTTTACGCCCCATTACCACAACATCTATATCTTTTATAAAATCATTGTAGCCACAGTAAATATTCTGAAATGGTGTTAAAAAATCTACAGATCCATCCTTTGCAGCAATATATCCGTCTGCGCTTGTCGCGATATAGCCTTTAATTTGGATACTCATAAATCCCTTCTTGAATAAAGTAAAATTCACATAATACCATTGATGAAAATTCCGGCCATTAACTTAAATTAACCAAAATCTTAGTTAATACATGATTATACGAAATTTCCTTAATGAAGGCTTTTAATTTACACACTGCACAATACAGTGGCATGCACTGTTCGGCCTGATAGCAAAATTATGATCATCACACAACATCAATCGTTTTCTAAAAGCATTAGCCCTGCTTAATGGTATCGCTATTTTACAGTGAAAATGAGAATTAATTTATACTTTAGTACTAATTTGTAGATTAAATTGCTGTTTTTTTAAAAAATGATACTTTAAGCAATGGATATCAAAAAATTACTGATTATTATGACCTTTTTTAAATACTTTTATTTATATTGGGGATTTCATTATGCGTAAAAAAAATTATTTATACTTCCTTTTTTTAATGCTCATCACTGCAAACAATGTATCTGCATCTGAAGATCAACTTTCTACTTTGATTTTAAAAGTTAATGCCAAATCAAGCAGCAATGCTGAAATCGACTTAATGGAAAACAAGCTGATCGAACGCGCCAGCTGGAAAATAAAATGTCAATACAAAGTATTTGAAGATATGAAAGCCTGTATTATGAGTAAAGGCCCTATTTCTATTTTACATGTTAACCATCAATACATTGTAAATATTGGCGAAAAGCAATTAAAAAATAATCCTGTTTTTATTCATGTAGATAATAAAGATATTCTTCAAGAAAGAGAGGGGTTATTTAGAAATAGTTCCGAGCTGATTAAACAATTCAAACGTGGAAATTATGCATTTACACGATTCTATAATAATAAAAAACAGTTAATTGAAAATAAAGTTTCATTGGATGGCTTCACTGATGCATTTAATGATATGGAAGTTCAATTTTCAAAACTAGGCAATGATAGAAATTACAGTTTCTAATTCTGAAATCATTTCAGTTCTAATGCGTTAATTTCATTAGAACTGAAATACAATAACTGATATAGATTCAAAAGATGAAATTATCGGAATTCAAGTTTCTGTAAATATCGTCTCAAAAATTGAATTCGTAAAAAAGTGCTCAGATCAGGCCAAGAAACAAAGCCTTTTCTTTTTTTCGGCGATTGATCAATCCCGTTATGGCTTTGCCATTGTCATAAACCCATCGATCAAACTGATTTGCTGCACAGGCATAATTTCCTGTATTCAACTCTAAGCATCGTAATTTTCATGTTGGTTTTGATTGACAATGACTTTAATCACCCGATCTAAGCAAGCATCTACCCATGCAGTATCATTTTAAGCCATGTTTCTGCCTGAATATGTGTACAAGTATCCCCTTTTTTCACTTTGGAACCATTTGGGTATTTGATTGTGCCAAAACCAATAGTCCACACTCCTCCTATGTCTAAATAAGCATTCTCGCGAAAGCCTTCAAATTCACGGATAACTTCAAATCTGCGCTCGGAAATATCTTCCAAACCAGTGACAACAAGCCCTTTACTATCATCATCAATAATTAGTTTAAAAGTTAGATTTTTTGACATAGGGACCCCAAATTTCGGGCATTAAAAAACCCGCTCGTAAGCGGGTTTATGAAATTAAATTAGTGATTATTTAGGGTATTCACCAATAGTTGAGTTTTTACAGTCTACTTGGATCTTGTCCATAGTTAACGTTTTACCATCTAGCAGCTTTGCAATTGATTAATAATGCTTTAGGCCGCCTGAAATTGCAGCTAATGCAGTTATTTGCCATTTAAAATATCAGCGACGCTCCCAGCTGATATTAACCACCTTGCCTTCGCGCACAGTAACGGTATAAATCTCATTTCCTATTTCGTAATAAAAATCTGTTGCCGTTACTGTAGTATTTCGGCCAGTGTCAACTTGGTAGGTATAACTGCTTTTAGGTTTCCCAGCGCGCTGAAACAAGACACCAACTGAATCACCAACACTAACGATATCGCCATTCACACGGAAACTTGAAGTTTCAGCGGCATTTGCAAGCGTGAAAGCAGAGATTAAGACTGAGGCAATTAATAATTTCTTCATCACTTTATCCAGCCTTGTAAAATATATATATTAAATATTAGCGTGATCAACTTCACATAACAATGCTTAATCTTTGCTCGGCTTCAGCTCTTCAATTAATTTCGCAAATGCCTTAGCATTGGCATGTTGTGCTGAATGTATTAAGTTCGTCTGTACCTGCAGCTTTGTAACTTGATTTTTTTGAGCAGCTTTTAAATAACCAGTGAAAGTGCCATAGCTCATCTGAAAAATATCTGCAGGCCGATGGCCGGACTCAATCAAGAATTGGAATGTTTTAAACCAGCTAGTCTGCTCCTCATCATTGCTTTGTGATTTCCGTCCACGTCTGAGTTTTGGCTCTTTTTCATAAAAAAATCATTCACTTTGATCATGACATTGACTAACTGAATCAATGCTTGCTCTGATGACTCAGCCATCGAAATCAGCGCACTTTCTTCTATGTTTGTAGATTCTACGCAACAATGTCAAAACGTGGCTTGTATACGCTTTCAGAAGAATAGTTATTAGCTTCCATAAACTGCGCCCATTAAAAAACCACCCGAAGGTGGTTGAGCTTTAAACTCTGAATCTCTGCCAATCTGCTTTTAGTAAAGATGATATCTAGTACGCTGGTTAATCCAAGAAAACTAAATCTTCTCGATTTGCTTTTAAATAAACCTCAGGAGCACTATACAAGTCAGAGATAATGGCAACTTCTTGGGCATTTAATAAATCTTCATAGATTTTTCTTGCAAAGTTATTCACTCCTGTTGTTACCAGTACACTTTTTATCTTTTGATTATTCTTCAATAATTCATTTTCAATGTCTTTAATGGACTCTACGATTAGTTTCTTACTTAACCCCAACCCTTGAAAATCTGGATGAATAGCTATTTGATCCAGCTCCAGTATCACTTCCGCTCTAAACCCCGACTTTTGAGCCCAAAAAATGTATCCAACCGTTTTTTCAAATTCAATTAAGTAACAGAAAAATCTTGGATAGGCTGCAAGTGTTGATGCTATCCATTGCTTGGAATCCGTTTGACGTATAAATGATCTATGATGGATTTCTGCGATGTCATTCAGGTCATTTTTATTTGCTTTTCTAACTAATTTTTCCATGAACTAATATCTTAATCTATTCAACTTAATAGTCTATCAATCCCTAAAGTAATTGAAAAATCATCATTCAGTTCCTATTTTTACATTTTTCTCTTGAAAAGTATAATCCACTAAGCTTGGACTCGATTGGAATTGGCTGCATATATATGTATTAATAAGTACTTTAAAAAACTTATACAATTTTAAGGTTATATTGAATTGCCCTCATTTATCCTGTTTTGCAATTCAACAGTCTGCAAATAAGCCTACAAAAAAAATTATAGGCTGCTGTTTAAATACAAAATTAATCAATACCTTACATTATGATTCAAATAAATTACAGAAAGATGGCTTTTATAGATAGCAATTAGTATATAAATCTATTTTCTCTTTTTGTATATTTCTCTTTGAAAAAAGCATTCAGCAGCGTTTAAAACAAGCCACAGATGCCCGTGCTCAGGAAATTGCAGGCGGCAAAGTTCTTTATGCTGGTGATGCCGATATGACCGATGAGCAAATCGCTGCATTGCCTTTTGAGATGTACCGACAAGGATATGAATACTATTGGCGCACCCATGCCCATCCAAATTCAACCTTTAAATATACCATGAGCAGCTTGCTTGAGCTGATGCGCTGGGATGCTACCGATCAAATTGAATTGATCAATCAGCCATTACTCATGATTGCAGGCAGCAAGGCAGACAGTCTTTACATGACCGAAGATGCTTTTGCCAAAGCCATTGGCACAAAAGACAAGACCTTATTCAAGATTCCAAATGCCACCCATATTGAAACCTATTGGAAGCCTGAATATATCAAACTGGCAATGGATCAGCTGACTGCATTTTATGGTAAGCACCTGAAATAAAGATTGCTGGTCTGGGTGATGGGCAATGATTGGATAATGTTTTTTGAATCATTGCCCTGTTTTTGAATAGGGATAATGAAAAAGATGAAACATCAGATTAATGCATCGGGAAATTGTCATTCTTCCCAGACATTCAGTGTCCAAGCAAGGGAGACGTTATTTTCACAACTCAAAGCAAATGCGATTACGCCCGTTATTTTTAGCAGAATAAAGCCGCTTATCCGCCATTTCCAAAGCATTCATTAAATCTTCTTCATTGGCCATACATGCAACACCAAAACTTGCTGTCACTTTGATATTATTCATAAACAGCTGCTTTTCAATCTTACTGCGCAACCGCTCCACCAAATAATAAGATGATGCTTCGTCCATACTTTGAAAAAGGATAATAAATTCCTCACCGCCAAATCGGGCAATAATGTCTTTTTGACGGATGCTTTCCCTTAACAGCGCAGCGACCCTGCATAAAATTTGATCCCCAGCCGCATGCCCCCATGTGTCATTAATGCTTTTAAAAAAATCAATATCGCACATCACCACATAAATATGGCCAGCACTTGGGTCGATAAACAATGCTTTAGATTTTTCGAAAAAACCGCTTCTGTTATAAAGCCCAGTTAATGGATCTCTGATTCGCTCTTCATTCAGTACTGTAAAGAATTCCTTAATGGTGGATGCGGAAACAATGATGGCAAACCATAAGCTTAAAACAATATTGACCGCCAGCATCAGCATCCACCATGATGAGGATGAAAGCATAATGCGGTCTACATTTTGCAGAAAAAAAATGACAGCCAGTGTTCTTAATGATGCATATGAAAAAAGCAGAACATAGCTAAAACTCAGCAGCTTCAGCAAGCCGGAAGATTTTTTATATAGTGCATAAACTGCGGGAAGCGCCAGCGCCTCAAGGCATATGATAATCAGATTGATCGTGATCATCCTGAACCATAATTGCTCATCGACATAGGCGAAATAAAACAGAAACAAAAGCCCCAACGCCACGACAGCCGCGGACAGAACGGGTTTAGGCTGAGAATTCGCTTTTATTGTCATGCCGTGCGCAACTGACCATGCGCCGCCAAGATATAAAATCCCGATCCAAGGCGCTGTTGCTGTTAATTGCTCATTCGTCATTAAGCTCTGCAGCCCCAATGCCAAATAAGGCAAAATGCAGCCGATCCCCATCCACAACAGATATTTTGGCGCTTTAAAAACCAGATGAGCAGCAATAAAAACACCGCCTATCAATATTAAGCAGAATGGGACAACAAGCAAAAAATACTGGGTATCTGGTAAATTCACGGATTGCATTACAACTATTGCTGTGCATATCACATACTAAATCTTTTCTTTGAATCCATTCAATAAATATTTATTTATAAAAGAGAAAAATCAGCAATCTAAATGAAGGCCTCTCCCCTATATTTATGGCCTTAGACAAAATAGTGCTTGATCCGTATCTGACACGGCCTCCATCTCAGAAATCCAAAATGTGTATTCAAAAATATTTTTTGATATGCCTTCTGCACGATTAATTTTCTACTGTTGACTGATCGAAAAAACCATTATGTCCACAAATCATTTCCAATTGAAAAGTTTGGCTTTAAATTAGAGTAAAAGCAAAATATTCACAAATTATGTGATTTAATTGACGTGTTATTCAGCTGCATGCATTTGAATAATAAATTTCCACACGCAATATCTCTAAAACCTGAACTGAGAGAGCTGGTCACTTGAAACAGATTGCTTTACTGCTGAAATTAGATCTGCAAAGACTCATATTAATTTTGATCATTCTTTGCGTTTCTTGCCTTTTCATTGTTTCCGTTTTTATTCTTAATCATGTGATTAAAGCTCAACTTATGGAAAACTCTCTCTCAATAAATGAAAAGTACGCCTCTAAAGTTGCCTTAAGCACCGATCAATATTTTAGCAACATGCTTCAAGAGCTGAAGTACAGTTCAAACATCATCAGTAGAGACTTCTCTAATCAAGCGCTGATTCAGCAAGAATTGCACCGTTTAAAATACCAGTCCAATAACTTTAACTCTGTCAGCGTAATAGACAGCACGGCGCATATTCGGCATCTTGAACCTCAGCACGTGAAATATGATTCCAAAACCATATATAAAACCGTAGGAATTGTGGAATCTTTAAAGTCAAAAAAGACCTACATTTCCACGCCTTACAAATCCATTGCAAATAACCTGATTGTGCTTATGTCACAGCCAATTTACAGCCCCGATCAGCAATACTTAGGCATGATTACAGGATCTCTGTATTTGCATAAAAAAAATCTCATCAGCCAAATCTTATCGACAACGTATTCTTATAAAAACAGCTACATGTATGTCATTGATAACAATAATAAGATTATTTTCCACCCCAATATCAAACGTATTGGTAAAACCATTGAAGTCAATACAGGCTTGGCTTATATGAGCAAGCACAAAAGTGGCCATATTCAACTGGTAAATAGCGAAGGGGTTAATAATTTGGCAGGTTTTGCGCATATTCCAAGCGTCAATTGGCTGGTGGTTTCCCAGCAGCCAACCGAGGAATTATTTGAACAAGCCAATGCCATTATTATTAAGGTCGCTTTTGGCATTTTTATTTTCTATATGATTCTGTTTTTTATTATCTGGAAAATTACCCAATATATTTCCTCACCTTTGCATGGCCTAGCGCAAATGGCTGGCATGCTTAGCAAGCCTGAGACGGAGCAAGAGATTCAAAACATCAATCCTTGGTATTTTGAAGTCATGCGCTTTCGTACAGCCTTGCTGTTCAGTTCTAAAAAATTCAAAGACAAGATTTCCGAATTGAATTTACATGTGAATACAGATCCATTAACGGGGCTGCATAACCGCCGGGGGATGCAGCTATTTTTAGAAGAATTGCAGAATACAGGTACTGAATTTGCAATTTTACTGATAGATATCGATTTCTTTAAAGCTGTAAATGATAATTTTGGACATGACCAAGGCGATCACATGCTGAAAGTTCTTGCAGAGCAAATGAAGAAAAACTTTAGAGAAAATGATATCTGCTGCCGGATGGGCGGTGAAGAATTTGCGGTGCTCATGGCCGCTACAGATAAAGCGGTCGTGTTTAAAGCGGCTGAGCGCCTTCGCAAGAACATTGAGGAAATAACTGCAGCTATGCCTACACCGATTACCATTTCAATTGGCATCTCATATTGGCCGCATGATTCTAATGATGTTAAGGAAGCCTTTAAACAGGCAGATAACCGTCTGTACCAAGCTAAAAATGAAGGCCGAAACCGTGTCTGCTAATGATGTAAGATTGTATTTAAGTCAGCATTTCCAATTTATATACAGTTCAAATTTAGCTGCACCAATACTCTGCTTGCCCATATTTATATTTGAAAGATTTACGTTTTTATATAGAACTTGAATCATAAAGCTTAGGTTAAACTTCTATGCCATTCGCCGCAAATAACAAAAACCGCTTTAATTTAAAGCGGTTTTTGTTATCCGGGATTTATGCCAGCCCGAAGATTTACGACCTAGCAGTATTCAACTGCCTGTTCATTAAAACGGCACACGATGATATTGGCGGTATTCCGGTTTCCAGAAATTCGCCTCAATTTTCTGCTGTAAATCGATCAAATCCATCATTGGCGCTACACCATCCTGCATCGCCGCTTGCGCGACTTTCACCGCAATTACTTTTGAAATCTGCTGGATTTGACTTAAATCCGGCAACAAATCTGCATTCGGATCCTGCAGTTTAGGTGAACAGTCTGCCAAGGCATTGCTCGAAGCCATCAGCATATTGTCTGTCACTCGTTTAGCGCCAGACGCAATAACGCCTAGCCCAATGCCTGGGAAAATATATGAGTTATTGCATTGCGAAATATTATACATGCGATCTTGATATATCACTGGTGCAAATGGACTGCCTGTCGCAATAAGCGCCTTGCCCTTCGTCCATTCAATAATATCCGCAGGCACAGCTTCCACCCGCGAAGTCGGATTAGATAGCGGCAGCACAATTGGACTGTCACAATGATCAGCCATGGTTTCAATTACTTCTTTTGTAAACAGTCCAGGCTGACCAGACACCCCAATCAGTACAGTAGGTTTGGCATTTTTTACGACATCCAGCAGCGAGATAATTTCATCGGCATTACCCCACTTTGCAACTT
Organism: Acinetobacter sp. CWB-B33; assembly: GCF_039655955.1. NCBI lineage: Bacteria > Pseudomonadati > Pseudomonadota > Gammaproteobacteria > Moraxellales > Moraxellaceae > Acinetobacter > Acinetobacter sp. CWB-B33. The sequence goes on along the minus strand of NZ_JAGFEU010000001.1, from coordinate 1,005,124 downwards.
CCTCAGGCTTTTGCGCCAATTTACGCTGAAAATCCAATAAGTTAGGCTGATTTTCAGTAATCAAGCCAAAGCGGTCAACCATAAAGACACGTTTTCGCGCTTCAGCATCGCTTAAACCTTCAGCGGTCATCTGTGCAATAATTTGCTCAGCAATACCGCAGCCTGCAGATCCAGCACCTAAAAATGCGATGACTTGATCCTTTAACTGCTTTTTAGCAGCGCGTGAAGCAGCGATCAGACTGCCAACCGATACTGCAGCCGTGCCTTGAATATCATCATTGAAGCAGCAAATTTTGTCGCGGTACTTTTCGAGCAAAGGCATTGCATTTTTCTGCGCAAAATCCTCAAACTGAATTAACGCTTCCGGCCATCTGCGCTGAATCGCCTCAATGACCATATCAACAAAATTATAATATTCTTCGCCTGAAATGCGCGGCTGTCTGCAGCCCATATAAATCGGATCATTAAGCAATTGCTGATTGTTCGTGCCAACGTCCAAGGTAATTGGCAAAGTATATGCCGGACTAATGCCTCCGCATGCGGTGTAGAGGGACAGCTTGCCAATTGGAATCCCCATCCCGCCAATTCCTTGATCGCCCAAACCTAAAATGCGCTCGCCATCAGTAATGACAATGACCTTAACATTGCGCCGGTTGACATTATGCAAAATGTCATCAATTTTATCTCGGTCTGGATAAGAAATAAAGATCCCGCGGTGACGGCGGTAAATATCTGAGAAGCGCTGACATGCCTCACCAACAGTTGGGGTATAGATAATCGGCATCATCTCAGTCAGATGATTTTCAATTAAATGATAAAACAGCGTTTCATTGGTATCTTGAATGTTTCGAAGATAAATATGCTTGTTAATCGCATCGTTAAATGCGCAATACTGCTGATATGAGCGCTGGCTCTGCTCTTCAATGGTTTCGGCCACATGCGGAATAAGACCATGTAAATTAAAATTTTTACGCTCATCTGCTGTGAACGCTGAACCTTTGTTCAAAAGCGGCAATTCAAGCAATGTATTTCCTGCATACGGGATATACAGCGGGCGTTTAGATTTCAAGCTATCTGCTGGCATTGTACTAACTCTATTCCTATTTTAAATAATATAGGTGAATGGACTGTTTTGATTTCTGTTTTAATAGCTTAGACCTATTTATTGAAAAATGGATATTTATAAAATTAATAGTGATATATTTAACATTTTCCAGTCTTATAATGTGAATTCCAAGTTGTTTCATTTTTCTATTCATGCAACTGGAAAAACACAGGAACCTAAAAAATCACCTTTATTTAGATATTTTTAGTATCAATTTCAGTATACTGAAATGATTGTTGAAAAATCTGATCATGCAAATAATGGCGCTTGTTTCTCGAATTAAGCCTAAATAACGGCTGCATGCATTCTGCCGCCTGCAGCTGCAACAGTACTGTTAGCTTTTCATCTCAATGTATTGAGCCTTAGAATGTCTAAAAATCTTGCAACACTAATTGGCTTTAGTGCAATTTTGCAATGGTCCGCGATTGTTGGCCTGCTCAAGCGTATCAGCTCCAGCATTGGACCCGATTATGCTGTTGCTTTTATGTACAGCTTCAGCGCTATTATTTTGCTGATTTTATTCCGCATTCCTAATTTAAAAGTCATTCCCAAAAAATATTTCATATCTGCCACAATTTTATTCGTTGTTTATGAATTATGCTTTTCTTATGCCATTGCCTTAGCGCAAACTCCTCAACAAGCCATTGAAATCAGTTTAGTCAATTATTTGTGGCCCAGTATGACTATTGCTGCGCTAATTCTATTTAAAGAATTAAAATTTAATCCCTTTGTTATTTTAGGATTAGCTGTCAGTTTGAGCGGCATTGTTTTAATTCAAACAGGCGATGGCGCTTTCAGCTGGTTATCAGTATTCGATAACATTATGGCCAATCCCGTCAGCTATTTTTTAGCATTTTTAGGTGCGGCTTTATGGTCTTTATATTGTGTAATAACTAAAAAATACAGCAATGGCCATAACCCGATTGCCCTATTCTTTATCGTCATTACTGCTGTGCTTTGGTCAAAAATGTATTTTCTGCACAGCATGCCAGTACTTCCATCCTTAGAATTGGACACCCTATTTTGCATGCTGGCTGTCTCAATCGTCACAGCTTTGGGTTATGCAGCATGGAATATCGGCATCATTAAGGGCAACATTACACTGTTAGTAACACTGTCTTATTTCAGCCCATTAATATCTTCTGTGTTTTCGATGCTGATCCTGCAGACCCATTTACCGGCCGCTTTCTGGCATGGCGCTATCCTGGTAACCCTTGGCTCATTTATCTGCTGGATATCAACAAATTGGGAATATTTAAAAAAGATACTTCGGCCTGAAAAATAATTTCTTTTAATGTTTTATTTGATGCCTGCCTATTTATTCTTTTAATCAATTTTCCGATCCTAGCTCTTGCTTGATGAATTTCAGACAAAATGCGGGCAATATTGATTTTTAATTTCATTGTTTTAAACAGTGAATAACGCTCTACTTAAGCGTAATTTATTCAATATTTAGAACTTTTGTCCCGCCTGTGTGTCTCATTCAGCCCTAAATTTGGATATACTCTTTGCAAACTTCTGATATTTAGGCTGCTGTTCTATGCAATTAATCTGGTTTCGGCAAGACTTGCGCATAGCCGATCAGACTGCGCTTTGGCATGCTGCTCAAGCCGGTCCTTGCGCAGCCATTGTATTTATTTCTCCAGAGCAATCCATGCTGCATGATGATGCGCCTGTTAAATGCCAATTCTATTTGCGGCAGCTGGACTGCTTAAAGCATCAGCTGCAAACATTGAATATACCGCTGATTATTCTGCATGCGCCGCTCTGGAAAAACATCCCGCAACAGTTAAAAGAGCTGTGTGTCCATTTAAGAGTTCAGTGCCTGCATGCCAATTGCGAAACAGGCGTTAATGAACAGTTGCGAGACCGGCAGGTTCATCAAGACCTCGCATCGGCCGCTATTCCATTTAAACAATATACTGACCGTACAATTTTCACTCTCGGTTCAATCTTAAATAAATCCAATCAGCCTTATCAAGTTTTCAGCGCTTTCAAAAAAAGCTGTTATGAACAGCTGAGCATAAGCCTGCCATCCATTTTTCCCGCAGTGCAAAAGCAGCAAACCATAAACTTAGATCTTCCTGAAAATTTAAAGCAGGCCGACTTTGCCGAATTTTATTTGGACGATCCCTTGCAGGCGCTCTGGCCTGTGTCCGAGCAATATGCCTTAGACCTTCTGGATCAATTTATACAAGAAGATTTAACACTTTATAAAGAACAGCGGGATTTTCCGCATCAAAATGGCACCAGCAAAATATCAGCCTATTTAAATATCGGCATGGTTTCGATCCGGCAATGCCTGCAGGCTCTTTTCAGACAGCAGCACGGCAACTTTTATCTGGACAATATTGGACAGCAAACTTGGCTTGATGAATTGCTGTGGCGCGAATTTTATCAGCACATCCTGTTTCACTTTCCGGCTGTCTCCAAACATTTGCCCTTTAAACAAGACACGCAAAAACTGCAGTGGCGCTATGACCATGATGATCTGACGGCATGGCAGCAAGGTTTGACCGGTATTCCTATTGTTGATGCCGGAATGCGTCAATTGCTGAAGACTGGCTGGATGCATAATCGAGTCCGCATGATTACAGCAATGTTTCTAAGTAAAAATTTATTGATTGATTGGCGCTTAGGTGAAAAGTGGTTTATGCAGCACTTAATTGATGGCGACTTGGCCGCAAATAATGGCGGCTGGCAGTGGTGTGCATCAACAGGTACTGATGCAGTGCCTTATTTCCGTATTTTTAATCCTGTGAGCCAATCTCAAAAATTTGATCCCCATGGAGACTATATCCGTTCATGGCTGCCCGAATTGGCGCATTTGGATACAAAACGAATTCATGATCCTTTTGCACACTCCCCTGATGATCATACTCTTCATTACCCAAGGCCAATTGTAGATTTAAAATATTCACGCTTACGCGCAATAGAAGCGTTTAAATCCATCTCAATGGGCTAAATTATTTATTGGCAGAACCGCACACCAAGATTTCATTGAATTTTGCCTAAAAAGGACATCTTGTTATATCTGTTTAGCATTACATTTTAATAGCAACATCTAAAAGCTCTCGTTAGAGGGCTTTTGTATCCATGATGCACTTAGAATCATTCGCTGGCTGCAACAGATCTAAAATTGCTACGCCAAAGCATGTAAGGTGCAATAAATCCAATATTCAACAGCTGTTTTTTCACAAAAAGTTAATGAACGATGTGCCCAATTTTCATCACAATTAGAGAACAGGCTAAATAAACCAAAAACTTACAGGCATCTTTATGTGCTTTTCATCATCTGCCTTCAAATCAGTCTAGGTATCTTCCTGATCTGAAGATCGTTAAATTTTTGTTTATAAAGTAATGCATTAATGAGTTTGAATAGCCTTGAGAGTCAATAATCATGAATTCAACTAAAGTTCCCCCAAGACTAAACTGTATTTAAAATGCATCAACACCCGCAAATCTTGGATCAGCCGCAAGACGCTTGAGATATTTTATGCGTAACAGGGTCAATCATGACTGTCACACGATTATCAAGATAATCCATTGTGACTGGCTGATTTGGCGCGACAATGCGGACAATTTCAGAATGAGTGAGCTGTTTGATTTGAGCAGCGGTTAAACCAGACTGACCGACCAATTTTTGTGCTTCTTCCGGCAAACAGCGGGTTTGCTGATTCGCTCGAAAAAAAGCCCACTCTTCAACAGCTGTTCCATTTTTCAAATGGCAATATCCGACTTGACCATTTTTATCATTTTTAATTTCAACTTTTCCGCCCTGCTTTACGCAGTATTCACTTGCAGGATTAGCAATCCCAACTTTCGGCAAATTTGCAGTGTTTGTATTTGTGGCAGAGCATGCTGATAAAGTAAGAACAGCCATAGAAAGTAAAACTATTTTTTTCATTGCTTATCCTAAAGTTTTAAAGTGATATCGCATTCATTTTGGATTAATCCGTTAAAAATCGCAAACACAGCTTAAAGCGGAATAATGCTTAAATAGCGCTGCACAAATCAAGCATTGTATTTTATCTTACTTGCGGTTTAAACCGCCGTATAATTAAAATATTTTTACATTAATAAATATAATAAAAAAGCCCTAAAACGGGCCTTTTTATTCATAATATTCAATTCATTATTTTACTGAAGCTTCACTGGCAGCAGAACCCTCTTGCTCTAATGGCGCAGCATCAATCATATCTGGACTTACTTCAATAGAGGTCACAGCCACCGTCTCACTTACTGCGGCTGGCTCCGCAGGTGACTGTTCTTCCTGCTTTTTACTGCACGCAGCCAAACTCAATGATACTGCGGCTGCTAAAACAATGAGGCTTGCTTTTAAATTTTTCATAGAAATGCCTTTGATAAGGTTTTAAAATTTACATGATTGTAGACAATTTTTTTAATTTCGGGGAGTCCTTATTGTATATGTTTTTAATTTTTTTAAATTTAAAGAACTCCCAATAATTATTAATATTTAAATTATAATCCATGAAAAATCAGCAATCAAATATCTAACTATTAAAAAATAACACCCTGAAAATTATAAACATAGCATATATAGAAATTAAAAATAAAACTTCCAAAATAAAAAAAATCTTCAGCATAAAATAATAAATTAATGTGAATAGAATATACTTCTGATCACTTAAAATAAATCATTATAATAAGCAATCCTATTTTAACCATGTCAGATAAAGCACACCAACCATAAGACACTGATAAATAATAATTTAAAACAAAAAAGAGCCGTATCAAAAATACAGCTCTTTTTTTCTGGCTACTATCGCTAAGGTTTCTTTAGTCTTATTACAATAAGTTATTAAGCTGGATTAATTAAATAAAAATAAATAATCAAAAAAGCTAAAAGTAAAATTGCAAGAACTAAGTATGTACCGACAGTATTAAAACTTCTAATAAATTTTAAAATATCCATAATCACATACCGCTAAATTACTTGCGAATTATAAAGCAATTTTTTTTTCTATTCTTACTCAACGTCACACTTTGAAAGCTAATTATACACAATTATCACAAAACCCATACAAACAGTATGCTTTTTAAGCAAGCCTGAATGTCATGAGTTTAAATATATTGAATGCTGATTTGATTAAATCGAAGCATTAACTTAAAAAACTATATAATTACACTAATATATGCCTCATAAAATTATAAAAAAAACACATAAACCTCAAATTCATAAAGATTTTCTAAAAAAAGCCTCAATCACACGAGGCTTTTTTGAAATATGTTCAATTATTGCGCAGCGACAACTTTAACAATAATCGTTTGAGTCTCTTCTAGCTCTTCAGCCAAATACAATCTTTTTAATTCTTTACTTTTAACTTTAAATTTATGATTTTGGTAGGTGATTTCTGCTGGAATTTGATCAAAATATTGACTGTCTGCATTCAACTCTTCTTGAAACAACGGTGTTCCCAGCTGATAGTCCAAGCTTTTCAATACGACATATTTTACAGTTGTTTTCATTGTGGCCACCTATATTCAAAATGCACTTTATTTCCAGTTTTACCATTGTTCAGCGCATGATAAAACCTTTATTTTTCTTTTTCGAACAGCAAATATACAACTGATAATGGCCAAAGAATAAAGCTGATGATTCTTCTTTTTTCACATTATTCCATTCTAAAAATTCTCATCAATTCATGACTTTTCACCTAGAAATCTTTTAAAATTCTCCTTCCATCTTCACAGTCTATCATTCATGCAGTTTGGGGAAACAATGATTCTAAAACAATGCTGCGATGCGCTTGAACAGAATTTACTGACGATCGCCTTTATTGAAAGTGCCAGTTCTGGTTATCTAGCGAGCCAATTTTCTATCTATAAAAATAGCGGTGCTGATATTCTGCTTGGCGGTTTAGTCAGCTACGATCCAAGCATCAAAATTTCGATCTTGCATATTATGCCGTCATTCATTGATGCCTATACAGCAGAGTCTGCTGAAGTCACCCAAGCCATGGCTGAGCATGGTAAAAATTTGTTTACGCAAGCCGATTTTATTGTTGCCTGCACCGGCTTACTTAAGCCAGGCGGCAGTGCAACAGCCGAAAAACCTGAGGGAACTTTCTACATTTCAATTTTATTTAAAAATCAATTTTATAATTTTAAATATTTTTTAGATGGAAGCCCCATTGAACGCTTAGACCAGCTGACAGCACTGACAGCAAAGGAAGTTTTACATTTGGTTGGCATAGCAAATACATCGGCATAACTCACAGTATGATTTCTCATAATAATTTTTAACATGCCGCACAGCAATAATCCGCTATATTTAACTTAAAGCAGTAAATTTGGATGTGCCATGGATAGACTAAATGTTATTTCCAGTACGATGATGCTCTGCTGTATTTCTTTTTCAGCCTATGCAACTGTAGGCGGCCCTCAATTTATTGAAGTGCTTGGTTTAGATCAACAAGCCCAAAAAATATATATTATGCGCCACTTTGAAGATGGCCGCGGCCGCCTGCCTCAGCTTTATTATTACCAATTAAATGCTCAGCAACCCAAACAATTAATCTCCGTTAAATCACTTTACATCAATCCCAAAACAAACCGTATAGACTATGATCAAGACAGTACACTGTTTGATAAAGAAATTGCCAAAATTAAAACTCGGCTAGTCAAGCTTGTGCCAATTCACAACAGCAATGTTTCCATTCAATTAATCACCTCAATCAATGGCACAGCCAAAGCATGGTTTGACCCGCAAGAAACTATTGATAAATGGAGCTACCAGTATTTAGTTAAAAGTCCAAAATACAGCAGTACCGTACAAACAGCAGTGAGCTATAAGGAAGGGCTGAAAATTTCAAAAACCTATAAAGTGCCCAACCGGCCTTATATCTTTGTTACTGTACAATACCTAGGCATTCCCTTTGAACGCGGCTACAACATTGAAGACCCTGTTCTATTAGGGAAATAAAAAATTAAAAAAGCCTCCGAAGAGGCTTTTTTAATTTTTTATTGACAGTTAGATCAAAACTAGGCTGCTGAACGCTCTGCAATCGGCACCACTTTACGCAGTTCAGGACCGGTATAATCCGCACTTGGGCGGATAATCCGGTTGTCTGCACGCTGCTCCATCACATGCGCCGCCCAGCCGGTGACCCGGCTCATCACGAAGATGGGCGTGAACAGTTTGGTCGCAATGTCCATGAAATGGTAAGCCGATGCATGGAAGAAGTCAGCGTTACAGAATAATTTCTTCTCGCGCCACATCACTTCTTCACAGCGCACAGATACTGGATACAGTACCGTATCACCGACATCTTTGGCTAAGCGCTCTGACCAGATTTTGATGATGCCGTTGCGCGGATCGCTGTCTTTATAGATCGCATGGCCAAAGCCCATAATCTTTTCCTTGCGTTCCAGCTTGCCCAACATTTCACGTTCAGCTTCTTCAGGGGACGTCCAGTTTTCAATCATTTCCATCGCCGCTTCGTTTGCTCCACCGTGCAATGGGCCGCGCAGTGAACCGATTGCGCCAGTGATGCATGAATGCATATCGGACAAGGTGGATGCGCAAACGCGTGCGGTGAAGGTCGATGCGTTGAATTCATGCTCTGCATACAGAATCAATGAAACATTCATCACTTGTTCATGCAGTTCATTTGGTTTTTCACCGCGTAATAAATGCAGGAATTGCGCGCCGATTGAATCATCATCGGTATTTTCTTCAATGCGCACGCCGTCATGGCTGAAACGGTACCAGTAGCAGATGATCGCTGGCAGTGTTGCCAAAATGCGGTCTGCTGCGTCCTGCTGTTCAGCAAAGGATTGTTCTGTTTCTAGGTTGCCGAGCATGGAAACGCCTGTGCGCATCACATCCATTGGGTGTGAATCCGCAGGAATGCGCTCCAAAACTTCTTTGAGCGCTTGCGGTAATTTGCGCAGTGATTTCAGTTTTGCTTTATATGCAGCCAGTTGTTCTGCAGTTGGCAATTCACCAAAGAAGATCAGGTAAGCCACTTCTTCAAACTGGCAGTTCTCAGCCAAGTCTTGAACGTCATAGCCGCGGTAAGTGAGGCCTGCACCGCTTTTGCCTACCGTTGAAAGTGCGGTTTTTCCTGCCACTTGTCCGCGCAAGCCAGCGCCAGTAAGTACTTTTCCTTCAGCCATTTTTCAATTCTCCTTTTTGAATGATTTATTTAAACAGTTTATCCAGCGTATTTTCAAAGGTGTGGTAATCGAGGAATTCATACAGTTCTTTGCGCGGCTGCATTTTGTCCAGCACATTCACTTGCGTGCCGTCTTTGCGGATCGAATGCATCACTTCCAGCGCAGCTTTCTGCATGGCGCGTGTCGCAGAGAGCGGATACAGCACCATTGAAATACCCTGCTCGCCCAGTTCATCTACCGTGTAATAAGGCGTGTCGCCAAACTCTGTGATGTTGGCTAATACAGGCACGCCTACCGCATCGCAGACGGTTTTGTACATGGTGATATCCGTCATGGCTTCAGCAAAAATGGCATCGGCGCCGGCTTCTACGCAGGCGCAGGCGCGGTCAATCACTGCCTGCAAGCCTTCTTTTTGCAGCGCATCGGTACGCGCCATCACCACAAAGTCTGAATCGGTTTTTGCATCTACCGCCGCTTTAATGCGGTCAACCATTTCCTGCTGCGTGACGATTTCTTTGTTGGGGCGGTGGCCGCAGCGTTTCTGCGCCACTTGGTCTTCGATATGCACTGCCGCGGCGCCTGCGGCGATCATTTGCTTGACGCTGCGCGCGATATTGAATGCGCCGCCCCAGCCTGTATCGATATCAACTAAAAGCGGCGTGTCTACACGTTCGGTAATGCGGCGGACATCTTCAAGCACATTGTCCAAACTGGTCATGCCCAGGTCAGGCAAGCCATAAGAATAGTTCGCGACACCGGCGCCCGAAACATAAATCGCCTTATAGCCGACCTGTTTGGCCATCATGGCTGCATAAGCGTTGACTGTGCCGATAATTTGTAATGGTTTTTCCACTTCCAGTGCTTGTCTAAATCTTAAGCCTGCAGACGTTTGTTGTGTCATATTCCTTTCCACAGTGGTCACTTTATTTATTGAGGCTTGAGTATAACCATAATTATTTCGCCCGCTATGACCCATTAGAATTATTACTCTAAAACTTTAGTCAAATATTTATGAAATATATAATATTATTTCGTTACAGCATAATCATCTGGCGCATACCTGTAATTACAGAAACTTATTCAAAGCTTTGCTATAATTAAAGCAGTTTTTGCAGGCAGATAACATTATTCCCCATATGCACGATTTAGCTCAACTCGAACCTATCGCACGTGATTTACCACAAACCAAACGTGGTCATGAACGTTGTTTTGCACTCTTATTAAGTGCAAATGAGCTATTCGTAAAAAATGGTTATGAAGCAGTATCTTTAGATGACATCGTCAACCATGCCGGCGGCGGCTCCAAAGCCTCTATCTACAAATATTTTGGCAACAAAGAAGGCTTATTTAAGGCCATTTGTGATTATCGGCGTGAACAATTTTATAAAGACATCAGTTTGGCATGCATGTCTGAACCCGAAGAATTACGCAGTTATTTAATTCGAATTCTAAGCAATTTTTTAAAGCATATTATTCAGCCCAAAAACATTGCCTTTATTCGCCTTGTCCTGAATCAAACTCAAAAGGATTCAACCCTTGCACTATACATTCATGAAAATGGTGCAAAAATGATCCAGATGACAATTGCAAAAGTTCTGGCTAAAGCACATGAAGACGGTGATTTAAACTGTCCGCACCCCAACAATTCAGCAATGCTGTACTTTGGAATTCTTCGCGACTATGAATGGCGCATTATTTTAGGTGTTGACCTGGTCATAAATGAGCAAGAAGCGATCAATCACATCGAGTATTGCGTAGATCGATTCCTCGACGGTCATCAAAAGCCTTAGTTTTTTTGCAATTTTGCATATATTTGGTATAGAGTATTCGATTCTCCTTTTCTTTTAACCAACCAACAACTAATTGTTGTTTATTTTTGATTCAGCAATTATTGTGGAGTAATCATGGCTCTGCGTCACTTTCTTACTTTACGCGATCTATCGACTTTAGAACTTAACCAAATTGTGCAGCGCGGAATAGAACTGAAGCGCAAACAGCACAACAATGAAGTATTCCAGCCTTTCGTTGGTAAAGTAATGGGCATGATTTTTGAAAAATCAAGCACCCGTACCCGTGTATCGTTTGAAGCAGGCATGAGCCAGTTTGGCGGCAGCGCGATCTTTCTATCATCACGCGACACTCAGCTGGGCCGCGGCGAACCGATTGAGGATTCTGCGCGCGTGATTTCAAGCATGCTTGATATTGTGATGATCCGTACCTTTGGCCACGATATTGTTGAGCGCTTTGCATCATATTCTACGGTTCCTGTGATCAATGCCTTAACTGATGACCACCACCCTTGCCAATTATTGGCAGACATTCAGACTTTTGTTGAACACCGCGGCTCAATCGAAGGAAAAACAGTGGCTTGGATTGGTGACGGCAACAATATGTGCAACTCATATATTGAAGCTGCTCATATGTGGGGCTTTAAATTAAAAATCGCTTCGCCTAAAGGCTATGAGCCTAAAGAACAGTTCCTCTCTGAATTTGCGCATTGCGTAGAATTAGTCAACTCAGCTGAAGATGCTGCGGTCAATGCAGATTTGATCGTCACTGACGTATGGGCAAGCATGGGCCAAGAAGAAGAGCAGAAAATCCGTGAAAAAGCTTTTGCAGAGTATCAAGTCAATGAACGCTTAATGGATTTGGCGCATTCAAATTGCTTATTTATGCACTGCCTGCCTGCTCACCGCGGCGAAGAAATTTCTGAAAACATGCTTGACCATAAAAATGCTGTGGTTTGGGATGAAGCGGAAAACCGCCTGCATGCGCAAAAAGCGCTAGTTGAATTCTTGATTAACGAAAATCTTAAAAAAGACTAAGTTTTTACTCATATAAATGAAGCACCTTCGGGTGCTTTTTTTGTTTTTGCATGCTTTAATAAAACCATAAATTTTATAAGTGATTTAAAAATGGGTTTAAAAACTTTATTGCTTGGCTTGAGTGCTCTGGTTTTAATACCTGCCGCTGTTATGGCAGCACCAACCGAACTTGATCAATATTTAGTAAACAAACAGATTTTAGACAGCCGTTACATGATTCAAAATGCCGCTGCATTAAATGAAATTTTAGATGCAATCAGTGATGAAGACTCACGCACACTTCCCTTTCAAATTGACCAAAATATGCTGATGGAAAAATATCAGATCAGTGCAAATCAAATGCGGGTAGAAGGCATTATTACAACATCAGATTTTACACAATTTGAAAAAAGCATAGGCATTAAAGACATTCAAAACATGCTGAAAAAGAATACCCTGCAAAATTGCCATTTGCTGTTCGAACATGAATTTCAGCGTAAAAATCCCTATTCAGCCAACATGGTGCTATCTTCTGAGAAGCATGTATATCAATACTCCATCAAAAATAGTGAATGCAACTTTTAAAAAATGCTCTCCATGCCCCAAATAAAGCCTCGGTTATTTCAGCAACTGAGGCTTTATACCTTTCAGCTCAAGATCGACCAGTTTGCTTTAATATTACCGGATCAAGCCCTGCGGCTGTAAAATAATCATCGCAGCGCCAATCAATACTACTGCGCCGCCAAGCAAGTCCCATCGGGTCAAGCTGATTTGATCGACAAAGCGCAGCCACATTAATGCGGAAAAAATGTAAATTCCGCCATAGGCTGCATAAATCCGCCCCGATGCGGCAGGATGCAATGTCAACAGCCAGACAAATACTGCCAGCGCCAATACTGTCGGCAGCCACAGCCACTGGCTTCGCCCTTGATTCAGAATTAAATAGGGAAAATAGCAGCCCAGAATTTCCATCACAGCTGTAACAGCGAACAACAGAAAGGTTGTGATGACTTTCGAAATTTGAATATCCATAACCAGTACTTAGCGACCCAACAGCATTTCAGCCAGAACTCATAAGATGTGAATGCAAAAAAATAACCCGTGTTCGCCACGGGTTATTTTCAAAAAGCCGTTATTTTAGGCAGGCTCAGCAGTTTGATCTTCAAACACTTCGAGTTTTAAGCCCACTGCTTTGCCGTTCTCTTTTTTCACAGAAACGGCAACATTTCCGCCATGCTCCGCCAACTCACCAAACAAGATCATTTCTGCAAGCGGTTTTTTCAAGTGCTCTTGAATTAAACGTTGCATTGGACGCGCGCCCATCAAACGGTCGTAACCGTTCTCGGCCATCCATTCACGCGCAGATTGATCCACTTCCAGAATGACTTTTTTATCATCTAATTGCGCTTGCAGCTCTGTTAAGAACTTATCCACGACATTTTCAATGACCGTTGTTGGCAAGGCTTTAAACTGAATCACGCTGTCTAGACGGTTGCGGAATTCAGGAGAGAATGCTTTTTTCATTGCATCCTGATTGTCTTTACTGTTGTCTTGTTCTTTAAAGCCAATGCTGACACGGGAAATGCTTTCTGCGCCAATATTGGTGGTCAGAACTAAAACCACATTGCGGAAATCAGATTTTCGGCCATTATTATCAGTCAATGAACCATGATCCATAATCTGCAGCAGTAAATTAAAGACATCCGGATGCGCTTTTTCAATTTCATCCAGCAGCAATACGCAGTGCGGATTTTTATGAATCGCATCTGTCAGCAAACCGCCTTGATCGAAGCCAACATAGCCTGGAGGCGCACCGATTAGGCGTGATACAGCATGACGCTCCATATATTCAGACATATCAAAACGCACAAGTTCAACACCCAGCAATTTTGCCAGTTGCTTGGTTACTTCTGTTTTACCAACACCTGTTGGGCCGGCAAACACAAAACTGCCGACAGGTTTATCAGGAGATTTCAAGCCTGCACGTGAAAGCTTAATCGCAGAAGCCAGCGCTTCAATTGCTTCATCTTGGCCAAACACGACACGTTTCAAATCGCGTTCCAGATTTTCCAGAACAGTCTTATCATCTTTAGACACCGTCTTTGGCGGAATGCGGGCAATTTTCGAGACGATATCCTCAATATTTTCTACCGTAATCAGCGTATCGTCCTGCTCTGCTTTTAATCGGCGCTGCGCACCCGCTTCATCAATCACGTCGATGGCCTTATCGGGCAAGAAACGGTCATTAATAAATTTTGCAGACAGCTCAACAGCTGAAACCAAGGCTAAATCATCATATTTCACGTGATGAAAATCTTCAAATTTGGTTTTCAAACCGCGTAAAATATCAATCGTTTCTGAAATAGAAGGCTCATTCACATCAATTTTTTGGAATCGGCGTGATAAAGCATGATCTTTTTCAAAGACTTGACGATATTCTTGAAATGTCGTCGAGCCAATGCAGCGCAACGTTCCATTTGCCAAAGCCGGTTTGATCAGGTTCGAGGCATCCATGGTGCTGCCCATGCTTGAGCCGGCACCAATAATCATATGAATTTCATCAATAAACAGTATCGCTTCCGGCTTTTTCTTTAAAGCATTCAGCAATTGTTTTAAGCGTTTTTCAAAATCGCCCCGATATTTGGTACCCGCCACCAATGCGCCAATATCCAAGCTGTAGACTTCTGCATTTTCTAGAGGTTTCGGCGCTTTGCCGTTCACAATCAGCCATGCTAACCCTTCAGCAATTGAGGTTTTGCCTACACCCGGATCACCCACCAGCAGCGGATTATTTTTACGGCGGCGGCAGAGAATTTGCGCAGCGCGCTCAATCTCTTTTTCACGGCCAATCAGCGGGTCAGTTTTACCCTTTTGAGCTTCCGCATTTAAATTGGTGGTATACAGCTCAAGCGGGCCAGCATTAGCCGAAGATGCTGTTTCACCATCCAGCTCTTCAATTTCTTCTTCCTGCGGCGCTTCGTCTTTGCGTGTGCCATGAGAAAGGTATTGGGTTAAAGTCAGTCGGTTAATTTGGTGACGCTTCAGCAGGTACACTGCAAAAGAATCACGCTCTGAATACATTGCAACCAAAATATCCGCACCTTCTACAGTCCGGTCACTGCCGCTGGACTGCACATGAAAAATTGCGCGCTGCAATATGCGGTCAAAGCTTTCTGTAGGGTGCGGTGCTTGATCGCTGTTTTCACCAAGTTTAGGAGTATGCTGTTCTACGTATTCTTCAAGTTCTTTTCGAAGCAGGATAATGTCTGCGCCGCATGCTTTCAATGCATTCACAGCAGAGTCATTATCCAGTAAAGCCAATAATAAATGTTCTACCGTCAAAAACTCATGTCTCTTTTGACGAGCCATGCTGACAGCCAAACGTAATGATACTTCTAATTGACGACTGAGCATGCAACCCCCTTAATCTTTGGGCTCTATCTGACAAAGCAAAGGATGACCTTGTGACCGAGCGTAATTATTGACTTGATTTGCTTTCGTCTCCGCAATGTCCCGCGGATAAACCCCTGCAACACCTTTTCCTTCATAATGTACAGTTAGCATTACTTGAGTGGCTTGGTCAAGATTCAAAGCAAAGTATTGTTGTAAAATTTCAATAACAAAGTCCATTGGGGTGTAATCATCGTTCATTAAAACAACAGCGTACATCGGCGGACGTTTTAATTCTGGACGCGCGGTCATGACTGTGGTGTCGGCATCCCCATCTTCATGCGTTTCATTGCTCAAGCGCGGGCTGATGTGCCAGTCCACTATTCCAGTTTGATAGAATGAGTCTTTCATGTCAGATAAACTAATTTGGCGCTTATTGCTTCGCATATGATTCTTGATTCACACTTCAGTTTGAATTTGCTTCAGTTTGAGGAATTTCTGAGAGAAACGAAGATTGATTCTCTACTGCTGGCCCTTTAGACCAGCTGAAACGGCGGACAACCTGTTTGCCTGCACTGTTTAAACGGATTTCGATAAAGTTTGGCGTAAAGCCTTTCGGCATTGTCCAGCGGCCTGTTAGGCGCTCATTGTTTTCAAAGTTGAAGTTTTTATCTTCCATCGGCACAGTTAATACTTCAGTTCCTTGAATCAAGCGGATTTCAGCACTGCCCGAAGCATTGCTTTTTCCAGGACTCACTTGCATTAAATCCAGCTGATATTCAAATGCATTGTCTGGCAGCGGTTTAATTGCTACATGCTGCACAGCTAAAGCAATTCCGCCGCGCTGGCGCAGTACTTCACGGTACAGTACTCCGATATTTTCTGCTTGAGCCTGCGCATCACGGGCCTTATTCATTTCTAAATACAGATCATTCGAGTTGCTGACCGCCACATCACGTTCCTGAATTGCGGTATTTAAACTTTTATTTAATACGGCAAGCTCAGATTTTTGCTTTTGCACCACTTCAACCAGCTGCTCAGCATCAGCATCATAACCCACAACTGTCAGGCCTTGGCGATGCCCAACCGTGTAACCCAGCAAACCGCTGCTCAAAATTAAAACAGCCGCGCCAACTGCCAAAGGCAAATTGGTTTGCATAAACGGTTTTTTATCGCTGGCATTGTGCTGTGGCGCAGTATGTGAGTCTGAATTTTGCATCATCATCTCTTATTTTGATTTATTCAAAACACACATTTAAATCGAAATCTAAATGTGTGTGAAGCATTTAAACGTTTCTTATGGTAATAAACCGATGCCTTGCAGGCCTGCTTCTTCAGCAAAGCCAAACATCAAGTTCATATTTTGCACAGCCTGTCCTGCTGCGCCTTTGACTAAGTTATCTTGAGCTACAAGAATCACCAGTTTTTTCGGCTGCGGCTTATACAGTGCAATACGCAATTGGTTTGCTCCGCGCACTGAGCGGGTTTCAGGCGAACTGCCTGCTGGCATCACATCAACAAACTGTTCATTGGCATAGAACTGCTCATAAAGCGCCTGCAAATCAGCTTCTGCACCTGCATCCGTTAAATCGATATAAATCGTGCTAAGCATGCCGCGGATCATTGGCACCAAATGCGGCACAAACAAGATCTCATTAAATACGCCTTTTTGGCCTGAGATATTTTCTAGCGCTTCGACAATTTCAGGGTGATGGCGATGGCCCGCTACACCATAGGCTTTAAAGTTATCTGCATTTTCAGAATAGATCATGCCAAGGCTGGCTTTACGGCCTGCACCTGAAACACCTGACTTTGCATCAATAATAATGCTTTCAGGTTTCACTAATGCGTCAGCTTTTAACACGGGCGCCAAACCGAGCTGTACGGTTGTCGGATAGCAGCCAGGGTTGCCAATCACGTTAGCTTGTTTGATTTTGTCACGGTTTAATTCAGACAAACCGTAAACAGAGTCTTTTAATAAATCTGGGCAAGCATGATCCAGACCATACCATTTTTCAAACTGTGCTAAGTCTTGCAGGCGGAAGTCAGCAGCCAGGTCAATCACTTTTGTATTTGCTGCAACCAGCTCTTCAGCATGTTTCATCGCTACGCCATGCGGTGTAGCAAAAAATACAACGTCGCATTTTTTCAGTTCATCAAGATTGAGGTCTGAATATTGAAGGTCAGTATGACCGCGCAGGCTTGGGAACATGTCATCGACACGGCGCCCGTTTTCAGTACGTGAAGTTAAAACCTTTACTTCCGCATTTGGATGACGCAGCAAAATACGCAGCAATTCAACGCCTGTATAACCCGTACCGCCGACAATACCAACTGAAATCACGCTCATTACCTCAATTCAAAGTATCCATTTGATGACTACGTAGTATGACAGGAAGTTTAGGTTTTCTGAACTGTTTTGCTTGGGTTTAATCTTTTTATTTAGTTTTCCTTGTGTTTGAAAAATCATTCAGTATTCGCTCTTAATATTTTTATACTTGTTGAACACCAATATTTCGCACAATTCGGCACGTCTATCATCGGTAAAATATGAACTAAAGTAATTATCAGAGAATATCATTTCCATTTTTAAAAATAATCTAGCCATTGGGTCCACAATAATTTTAAGTATAATTTAGTTCATTAAACCAAATACGCACACTTAAAAACTACTATGCTTTATATCATCGGCGTAATCTTACTTATTTTTATTATCTTTCATTACAAACTATATCTTGCAGAAGCATTTACGGTTGAATATTTCTTCTTTTTAATACTTATTTTAATAATTTTTGTCTTAATCAAAAGCTACCGCATTTTGCATTAATTTTTTTAATAAAGAATTGACCTCAAACATTAGTCCACCACCACGGCATTGGACTACCCTTCAACGTTTTCCGATGCTGCTGAAAATTAACATCATGTTTTTGCACCTCAACCCAGAAGTTTACACTATGATCAAAATGCTTGGTATGCGCCAACTCGTGTACAGCTACATAGCGTGTGATTTCCTGCGGGAAAAGCACCAACCCACTATTCAGCATAATGTCATGCTTAGCAGAACAGCTGCCCCAGCGGGTTTTGGGCTGACGGATTGAACATTCCCCATAAGCTAGGCCAATTTCTTGACTCAACTGCTCTAAATACACAGGTAAATGTGCTTTTGCATAAGCAATGACAAAACTTTTTAAATACTGTTCAGGCTGCCGATCACTAATGAAAAGTTGATGGTTCTGTTCATCTAAGATAAATGAGTTTTTTTGCGTTTTATATATAACCTTTAAAGGCTGTTCTAAATTAAAAAGTTTTAACTCACTGGGTAAGCTTTTATCAATCTGCCCTGCTTTTTCCTGCTGCTTCCTCCACGTATCAATCATCCATTGTTCTGATTGTTTTAAAAATTCTTGAACTTGGCGCTGTGTGCAAAACTGTGGCACAGTTAATTTAATTTGCGCAGACTCTACACGCAGCCTTAAGCGAGTTGCGCGTAATTTTCGGGTAATTTGAATTTCTGGGAGGTTTAGAGTCATTTTTTCTTTTTTCTTAATCGCCCCCAAGCACCTCTTAGAAAAAGAGGTGCTTTTTCCCCTCCTTTTTTAAAGGAGGGTCAGGGAGGATTCTTTAAACCGCAGTGCGTTCTTCAATACCATTGTCAGTGGCAACAATAGCAATATCCGCTTTGTTTAATGCAAAGATACCGTTACACACCACACCTGGAATATTGTTCAGGGTTTTCTCAAGTTCCAATGCATTTAAAATATTGAAATTGTGTACATCTAAAATCACATTGCCGTTATCTGTAACAACACCTTCACGGTAAACCGGGTCACCGCCAAGCGCAACAATTTTACGTGCTACAGCAGAACGCGCCATTGGAATCACTTCTACAGGCAATGGGAAATCATGACCTAACTGCTCTACCCATTTAGAATCATCCACAATACACACAAATTTCTTTGCAATAGACGCGACAATTTTTTCACGTGTTAACGCAGCGCCACCGCCTTTAATCATGTGCATATGGCGGTCAATCTCATCTGCGCCATCGACATAAGCGTCTAAACCGCCAACGCTGTTCATATCAACCACTTCAATGCCTAATTTCTTCAGGCGCTGCGCAGTGGCTTCAGAACTGGCTACAGCCGCTTCCAATTGCAATTCTGGCAATAATTCAATGAGGAAGTTTACTGTACTTCCTGTACCAACACCCAAAATACCGCCTTTCGGCAAGTGTTTTAAAGCAGCTTTCGCAACTGCTTGTTTCTTTTCATCTTGGGTCGCATACAGACTCATAACTTGGCTCAACTATTTTTTGACATTTGATGCTGATTTTACAGCCCAAATGTACGGGGGTTTGTTACAATGAATGCTTATTTTAAACTGTTAGATGGAAAATTAACATGCTGTCTCGTTTGGTTCGACAAATATTACAGGCAACGGTGTATGACGTTGCAATCGAAACTCCACTCGAAGCAGCGCCACGAATTAGTGAAAAGCTCAAGAATAACATTCGCTTCAAACGCGAAGATTTACAGCCTGTCTTTTCTTTTAAATTGCGCGGTGCCTACAACCGCATCAGCCAATTGCCAAAATCTCAGCTGGAACGCGGCGTTATTACCGCTTCTGCAGGCAACCATGCGCAAGGCGTGGCGTTATCTGGTAAAAAGTTGGGTATTCGCGCCATTATTGTTATGCCTAAAACCACACCGGATATTAAAGTGCAAGCAGTTAAACGCTTAGGCGGTGAAGTGGTTCTGCATGGCGATTCCTTTGATGTTGCCAATAAATATGCCATTCAATGCGCTCAAGATGAAGGCATGACCTTTATTCCGCCTTATGATGATGAACTCGTTATGGCTGGCCAAGGCACCATCGCCAATGAAATTTTGCGTCAATGGCGTGATGTTGAATATGTTTTTGTTGCTGTCGGCGGTGGCGGCTTAATTGGCGGTGTTGCTGCCTACTTAGGTGATGTTGCCCCGCATGTCAAAGTCATTCCTGTGGAATATGATGAATCTGCCTGCTTAAAAGCCGCTTTTGAGGCTGGTGAGCGTGTCATTCTTCCATCTGTCGGCTTATTTGCAGATGGCACAGCGGTAGCACAAATCGGTGAAAAACCGTTTGAAGTCATTCAGCTGCAAAAATCGGATAATTCAGGCCCAATTGTTGAGCGTGAAGTTGTCCTCGTCAATACCGATGAAATCTGCACCGCCATTAAGGATACCTATGATGAATGCCGCAGCATTGTCGAACCGTCAGGCGCAATGGCTTTAGCTGGTATTAAAAAGTACGTAGAAGCGCATGGCATAGAAAATAAAAATATGGTGTCGATTGTGTGCGGCGCCAACATGAATTTTGACCGCCTGCGCTATATTGCGGAACGCACAGAATTGGGTGAGCGCAAAGAAGCCATTTTTGCCGTGACCATTCCAGAAGAAAAAGGCTCATTCTTAAAATTCTGCCGTGCATTGCAAGGCCGCAACATTACTGAATTCAACTACCGCGCCAGCAATTCCAGCGCAGCCCAAGTCTTTGTCGGCATCAGCCTGAAAGGCGGTGATAAAGAACGTCAGGACATTTTTGAAACATTAAAGTTCCAATACGACGTGGATGATTTATCTGATGATGAAGTGGCTAAACTGCATATCCGCTACCTGATTGGCGGTCATGCAGATATCGAAAATGAGCGCTTGTTCCGCGTGGAATTCCCTGAGCGCCCAGGCGCTTTACTGACCTTCTTAGAGCGTCTAGGCCCTACACACAACATCACACTATTCCATTACCGCAATCACGGCGCTGCTGAAGGCCGTGTATTAGTAGGCATGGAAGCAACCGATGCCAAGCAAAACCCGGACGGTTTAATTGAAACATTGGAAAGCATTACCTATCCATATGCGGAAATTACCAACAACTTGGGCTATCAGCGCTTCCTCAAATGATCCGTTGAAATTTTAAAATCTGCGTAAAAAACCTACAATAGCCTGTATATATACAGGCTATTTTTTTGTATATTCAAAAAGATAAAAAAAACTCAGTAAGCACAAAAATGATTTTTAAATTGCATATCCGATCTTGGGAAAGATTTTTTCTCTTTCCTTTTCTGCAGTTATTATGCGTCAGCGTACTAATCAACATTCTTAAACACTTTGTACAGGAATTTACAGCCGCCTTTCCCTTATTGATATTACTATGCATACTCGTAGTGCGTATTCCCTACAGTATGCTTAAACTCGCGCCAAAACATGCATATAAAGCAACCGCAGCTTATATGTTCTTTATTATCTGCTTGACGCAGCTGCTCATTTTTATGAGCAATTATGCTGATCAGCAGCCCTATCAGCCTAAAGGGATAGCCGGTTTGCTTATTATGACAATGATTGCCATGATAATTTACCGGATATTGAATGATCCAGAGGATTTAAAACAAGAAAATACGGAAACATGATTTATTTAAGATTCACAAATGAAATTAAAACGATTTGCTTAGGCTATTTATATTGAAGTTATAGGGCACTCAAACTCTACTATATCGACTGCAAACAATCCGGCAATGAATAGATTTCAATTTTCAGTTCTTCATCTTTGAATTGCTTTTCAATTTTTTTACAGAATTTGTGAATTTTTTCTGCATCCTGATGTACTGCCAGCCAGTAATATTGTTCCGAACAGATCAACAGCAGTTCATAGTTATACTGGCTTAATTCTTGACATAGCGCGTTCAAAATGATTTCTGCAAGCTGTTCCTGCACATTGTAATATTTGCCCAAAAGCTGCTTAGATTTTTCATAGTGCGCATAAATCGGCTGAATTTGCTTAGCTATGTCTTGATGCATTTGCGCAATATTGACCTGCAAATTTTGCAATACAGCACTTTTTGCCAGATCTGCTTCGGTAAAATTCAGCGGGTCAAAGCTCATTATAAATGAGCGTTCATGCTGTGCTTTCTTTTCTGACAGCAGCCACAGGCTAAACTGCTCAAAACTGTTGCGGTTTTTAGCCTTTGGGATTTTTCGGGTTTGCAGCTCTGGATACCATGACTGCAGCCATTGATATATTTTTTTATCATTCATCTTCTAGTTTTTCTGCCGTTATTGCTTAAAACACCAAACAGCCTGCGACTTGGCTATCATTTGCACAGCGTGTTTAAACAGTCTAGCAAATTGATTTGAACAAAATATGACAGCACTTAAAGCAGAACCGGATTTAAAACGGCAGCATCAGATGATTGGCCACATGCCTATTCAATTAAGACCATAGGCTCTTCATTGCCAAAGGCTTCATTAAATGTTGTGATGATCCGGTCAATCAGCTCCTCATTATTCGGCACCAGCAGCCAATATGGATTTTCCTGCTCGATGACCAGCAGCGCTAAATCATAAGGCTCAATAAACATTTTTATATTATTAAATACAACACTATAGGTGAATTCAAAATCATAAGCATGCGCTGGTTCCGGATCAATTTCCTGATCACTTTCTTCATACATTTCAAAAAAAGCACGCATTTCAGCATCAATCTGATTGCTTAATTCATCCAGATCTATATGCAGCTGCTGCAAACGGTGGCATTCAGCAATGCCATTTTGACGGTAATCCATCATCTGCAGCTGCTGCAGGTTTGAATAATGCTGATTCAGCCAAAGCCTCAAACTCTCAAAATTATCCTGCTCTTCGGGCAATGGGGCGTCTTTTAGTTCCGGAAAAGCCACCTGCAATGCCTGATACAGTGTCTTATGCATACTCACACTCCCAACGAGAATCCCTCCAAGTCAATAAGCTTTTGTAATATATAATTTTGTAAGCTTGATAGCTGGAGCTGGAATAAACCGATAAAATAGCTCAAAACCAGCATAGACGAATAATTGAGCACTTTACAGCCAATAATCGTTAACAAATACAACATGAATATAGGGACCTGATTATATGGCGCAGTTTGCAGTCATTGGACTTGGGAGTTTCGGCGCAACCGTTGCAACAGAATTAGTGGGCCTCAAACATGATGTTATCGGCATCGACAGCAACAAAAAATTTGTAGAAAGCATTTCTGATCAGCTGACACATGCCGTCATTGCGGATGCAACGGATGAACACGTTTTAAGTGAATTGAATATTCAAAAGTGCGAAGCGGTGGTGGTGGCAATTGGCGAAGATATTGAAGCCAGCATTCTTTGCGTGCTGCATCTCAAAAACTTAGGCATTGATAAAATTTGGGTCAAAGCCAAATCCAAAGCGCACCATATGATTTTAACCCATTTAGGAGTCAATAAAATCATTCATCCAGAGGAAGATATGGGAGTGCGTATTGCGCAATCACTGAGTTATCCAATGGTCAGCCGCTATATGGCTCTGGATGATAATCATTTTATTGTCAAGGTTGAACTGAAAGAGGCACAGCAAGGTTTGCGGTTCAATCAACTCATGGAGCATGCACCGGAAGTCAAAACGCTGATGCATAAACGCGGCAAAGAAGTCGTCTTTAGCATTGATCCGAATATGATTTTGCAAAAAGGTGATATTTTAGTCATTGAAGGCTTATTAGAACCTTTGCGCCGCCTCTCTAAACATTTTAAATCTGTATGAAAAAACTGCACAACACCAAAAATGGCACCGTCAATCTCAGTCCGCCTAGCCTGCTGGCCTTAGGTTTCCTAGCCCTGATTATTTTAGGCACCCTGCTGCTGAAGCTGCCTTTTGCCCATCATGGCGAGCTCTCTTGGCTGAATGCTGTTTTCACCTCTACATCCGCCGTTACCATTACAGGTCTTTCTGTGGTGAATGTCGGCGAGGCCTATACTGTTTTTGGCAAACTGGTGATTATGTTTTTGCTGCAATGCGGCGGTTTAGGCTTTATGAGCTTTGCTATTTTAGCTGTTATGAGCCTTTCCCCTCAGCTGGGGTTAAAACAGCAAATTATGGCGCAGGAAACCATTGGCCAAACCAGCCTGAAAAAGGTTACTTTTACTATTAAAGGCGTCTTCCTCTATTCACTATTCTTTGAAGCCGTCGGCACAGTCATCCTCACCATTGCATGGCTACAAGATTATGATTTTTCAAAAGCTTTTTTCTATGCCGCTTTTTACAGCATTTCCGCGTTCAATAATGGCGGATTTTCACTGTTCCCAAACAGCCTGATGAGCTTTGCAGATCAATATATCATTACCTTCACCATCAGCATGCTCTATATCATCGGCGGCATTGGCTTTTTAGTGCTGATGGATATTAAGCAGCATAAAAGCTGGAAAAAACTGAGCCCAAACAGCAAATTAATCTTATCCGCTATTGCAGGCCTGAACATCTTTGCATTCATTGTCATCTGGTGTTTAGAAGCCAGCAATCCGCTGACTCTGGCGCCGATGAGCTTAGGCGATCAGGCCGTCAATGCCTGGTTCCATGCGACTGTTCCCCGGTCTTCAGGCTTTAACAGCCTGCCAATGGATCAGCTTACAGATGCATCTTCTTTAATTACAATGATGCTGATGATTATTGGCGGCGGTTCGCTCAGCACAGCCGGCGGCATTAAAGTGGGGACATTTATTATCGTTGTGCTCAGCGTCATCAGCTTTTTGCGCCGTGAAGATGAAGTGCGTGTTTTTAATCATTCCGTACCTGAAAAAACCACATTTAAAGCCCTTGCTGTTATTTTTATCACGGTTACACTGATATTTATGGGCTTTTTCTGCCTGCTGCTGCTTGAACCGAATCAGCGTTTTCAAGACTTATTGTTTGAAGCCGTTTCGGCAGCCTGCACTGTCGGCTTGTCACGCGGCATTACCGAAGAGCTGCAGCCTGCGAGCTTGGTTATATTAATGATGCTGATGTATGCCGGGCGTTTAGGCCCATTAACACTGGCTTACTTAATTGCCACGCCGAAAAAGAGCCGTTTAAAACATCCGCCGACGGAAATTCAAATTGGATAGAAATCCAGCTGAACTGTTTATAACGTATTGAATAATAAAAAACCGTGCTGATGCACGGTTTTTTATTATTCAAGCTGATCTGATTGCGGACTAGAACCAATTCATGAGTGAAACACCCACACCGACATATGTTGCGCGATGGTTATAATCAATTAAGCTTTCACCATAGCCATCAAACAATTGGAACTGGCCACGCAGCTTACCGCTAATTGGGAAAGTCCAATCAAACTGTACGGCGCCATGCGAATCATCTCCGCCTTTTAAAGAGTGGCGCAGCATTAAGCTGAAATCGTGTTCTTTATAACGGTAAAATGCCGTTAAATCGCCGCGCCCCATATAATCTGTAATATCAGGATTATTATCATCTTTGGCATTTTCTTCAATGCGGTACCAAGGGCGCAGCATTAAAGCAAAATTATCTTTTTCAAAACCCAGATTCAAGATCACACGGTTCCAGCTGCGCGACAACGGATCAGAGCGGCCATTCGATTGATGATTCAGCGTCAAGCCTAACATCCGCCAGTTAATGCCCAGCAATTCATAATTCGTCCTAAAGACTAAACTGGCTTCCGGCTCATAATTGGTTTCACGAAATGGGCGGGATTCGTCGGCGTTATACACCTGCCAGCGCGAAGACTGCGTATAGCCCAGCCAAACATCCCCATTATCGCCAAATAAGTTCTCAACCGCTTTGGTTTTCAGCGACAGCTGGAATTTTGCTTCCATCGACTTCAGATCCTGCTCTTGATCAGCAGTTACCGTATTGTTCGGGTTTGGGCTAGAGGGACGTTCATTTTTATCAGATGTCCAGTAACCCGGCATCAAATATACAGGCTGATAGCCGCGGATATTCCAGGTTCCCAATTTACTGTCTTGCGAAAGCTCCCAGCGGCTGTCCAGTAAAGATAAGTTAGGATTCAGCTGCGGCGCTTCCACTGCAAATAACCGGTCTGAAAATGCGTGGCTGACTTTCTCTTTCAGCGTCAATTTTTCAGTAGGCGCTGGTTCCAGATCCTGCGCAGCTTGACGCTCTGAAACCAATACAGGTTTAACGCTGTCAGGAATTTTAAACAGCGCATCATAGCAAGCCAAACGCTCAGCATTTGATGACAGCGCAACACAAGCCTCCGGTGTTGCTGGTTTCGCAGCCACTTCTGCATTTTGCGCATACGCCCCCGCCGACACCATTGTGCTGAGCAGAATGCCCAGCTGCAATGGTGTACGCTCAAATGAATTGAACGCCATACTCACCCCTTATTCTTTGAAAATTGCTTATTGTGAAATCGACGCCTATTAATTTACTTGCTTAATATCAAAGCCTAATTCAATTAAAGCTTCTCGCTTAACCACTGGAGCAACGACGGCTTTCACTGGTTTTTGATCCAGCAAATACGTTTTGGCGACGCGTTTTAAATCATCCAGACTTACTTTCAGCAGACGCTCACGCAGCACTTTACGGAAAGACGGCGTACGCTTATGTAGCAAAGAATAACATGCCGTAATTGCTTCGCCTGCCGGTGAACCCGGTTTGTCCATGCCGGCAATTAAGCCTAAAATCGCCTCTTCAAGCTGATGATCCAGCTGTTCTGCATTAAACAGCCACTGCACACTCGCTTCAAAATCTTTAAATGTTTCTGCTAAACGCGGATCACGGTAGCTGTAAAAGCGGAATGAACAGGCATTGCCGTCATAGCTTGCACCGCCGCCATATGCGCCGCCTTTTTCACGGATCGCGCTATGCAAAAAGCCGTTGCGCAGATACGCAGCCAAAACCATTAATGGCGCAGCATCAGGATGAGACACTTCCACAGCAGGATAAGCCGAAGCGCAGAATTGAACATTGGCTTGAATCAGCCACGCTTCATCTTTTTCGCTATGTTCGGGCTGAACTTGGGTTAATTCACGCTCTATATGATCAATTGAAACATTATCCCAGACCGTTTGAACTTCTTCGACCAAGCGCTCAGACTGATGCTCTTCACAGACCACTAGGAACTGTTTCGGCGCTTTCAGCAAGCGGTTATGAATCAGTTTCAGCTCATCAATCAATGCATTGTAAGCCGCTTCGTCATTTTCAATTTTAACGGTTAAATCACTTAGCCAATTTAAAGCGCCAAGCCCTGTATTGTCATAATCACGCAACGCTAAAGCGCTGTGGTTGCGGCTGGCAATTTGCATCGCATAGCTGTGGCCTGCGCCTGAAACACGTGACTGCCAGCGTGTTTTTCTCTGCTGCAGCAGCTCGATAATACGGTCTTTTTCGTCAAAACGCAGCTGTTCAAAAGCCAGCTTCAGCAGCTTAACCGCTTCTAAACTATTCACCAACGATTTAGTGGTTAAGGTCATCCAAGCGCTGATTTGGTTTTTATCATCGACTTTTGAACGCAGTGATGCGCCCATGCCTAAACCGCCGCTGACAGCGGTCTGCAATTGCTGCAGCTCAAGATATCCATACTGTCCAGCCCCGACTTCACCCAGCAAAATCGACAACAAGTTAAAATACGGAGATTTCACAATGTCATTTGGAATTTGAATCAGCACCTGCTGATAGTAAATGCCGTTGGTGCCTGCATGGTACAGATTCAGCGGCATATCCATATTATTGGAAATAATTTCACGCAGCTGGCCTTGTACAATTTGCATTTCCGCAGGCACATCTTCCAAACCGACTTTAGGCAACAGGTTTAAATCATCTGGCGTATCTTGGCGGATATTCAGCGCTTCGGTCTGTGCAATGATTTCCGCTTTTTCTTGCTCTGTCAGTTTTGCGCCAATTTCAGCAAGGCGGGCTTTTTCAGCTTCGGCTTCTTTTGCAGACTTTTGCGCATCTGGAATTAAGGTCATTTGTACGCGGTGCGGATTATCAATCAAATGTGTTTTGATTAAATTTGACAGCCACATCGGGTCTTTTAATTCTTCTTTTACCTGCTCCATCGCGCTATCCACATCCCAGACATGTATAGGATCTGAATGATGAATCGCACTGCCCAAACCATTTAAAATCAGACTTAAACCGTACGGCATGCCGTCACCGTTGATTTCGCGCTGATGCAATTCAATTTGATGCAGAATTGCGTCCACTAAAGCGCTGTCTACCGGCTTGGATGAAACATCTTCTAAAATTTTAAACACGCCATTTTTAAATTCTTCTGCATATTCAGGGTTGGAACCTTGCACGCCGCAGAAGAAAGTCATTTCAAAATTAGAATCATCTACGCCCATAATCGGGCCTGTAGATTGCGCATAACCGCAAGTTTCTAAGTAATGGCGCAATGGCGATGCCGAATCTTCCAGCAGTACGCCTTCCACCAAACGCATGCCTAAACGAAGCTTGATATCGCTGGACTCAGGCAAAAGCCAAGAAATGATGTGATACGTTTTATCTTTCAAATCTTCCGCATCAACTGCATACGTTTCTGTAACCGCAACAGGCTGCGTCAAGCGGCGCTCAGGTTTTGAATACAGCGTTTCACCCTGCTTGAATTTAGACAGTGCCAAAGTTTCAAACTGCTCTTGCAGCTTATAAGCGGGCTCATTGCCAAAAGTCATAAATACGGCATTGCTTGGGTGATAATGCGACTTATAGAAATTTACCAGCTCCTCGTAAGTCAAGTCAGGAATGTCTTTGGGATCACCGCCGGAATTATAATGGTAGGTGGTTTCCGGAAATAAATGATGCGCCAATTGATGATACAGCTGATCGGATGGCGAGCTCATCGCGCCTTTCATTTCATTGAAAACTACGCCCTTATAGACCGGCTCGCCATTCTCAAGTTCAATGCGGATGCCTTCCTGCGCAAAATCCAGCGGATTTAAGTTCGCGGAAAAAGCGGCATCCATATACACTTCAAGCAAGTTCTGGAAATCTTTTTTATTCTGTGTCGCAAAGGGATACGCTGTCCAATCCGCTGCTGTAAACGCGTTCATGAACGTATTCAATGAACGGCGGATCATCAGGAAAAACGGGTCGCGCACCGGGAACTTTTCAGAGCCGCATAAAGCTGTGTGTTCTAAAATATGCGCTTCACCTTTGGAGTCCATCGGCTGCGTGCGGAAAGCCACCAAAAATACATTTTCATCATGCTTTGACGCCAAGTGGTAATGCACCGCGCCTGTCACTTTATGCTTATATTCAGACACGGCAATGTCTAAGGCTTCAACATGGTGTTGACGTACCAACTGAAACGCGGGATGAACAGTTTGTGAAATGGTTTCAGTGACATCTACAGTCATGTGATCTCCTAATCTAATGCATTTTTAAGACGTTTGAGTATACCTTAAAAACCAGATGAGGATTCAATCAAAGACAATTTTCCGAGTTATTTAGTCACCTTTAAAACTCTACATTTCATCTGTCTGCTTCAATACAAAAAATGAAGCGGCAGCCCGAACCTGCTCCATTTTTTCTTGGCATAGCCAAAGCATTGATCATTCAGCATCGCACTTCACTCAAAACACCAGCTTAGTCCTTATCCAATCAGCAGAAATCAAAGCGCATTAAGAAAGAGGCCTGCCGCCTTTTGCATCCATGCGCTGTGACCAATAAACACAGAGTGAAATTGCAGCCAAAAGCACAGCAGACGCGGTAAAACGGCTTAAATCCAAACCGCCGGAACTGATCGGCTTATCCAGAAAATCCCCAACCACCGCGCCTAATGGACGGGTCAGCACAAAGGCGGCCCAAAACAGCAGCACACGTGAAACAGAGGTAAATTTATAGAGTAAAAAGATCAGTGCAATTAATCCGCTAAACAGCACTATACCACCTGTATAGCCTAAACCGGCTGTATCGGCTGACCAGTCTCCCAGCGCTGTACCCAAAGTTTGCGAAAAGGTAATTGTCAGCCAGTAAAACAGTTCAGTCCGCGGCTGATGAACAACATGCGGAGTAATTGTGCCTTCAACCTTATGCCAAACCCATAATGACAAACAAACTAAAGACAATAGAATTGTACTGCCGCCGACATAGCCTATTCCGAGCGAACGGTCTACATAGTCTGCAAGTGTTGTCCCGACTGTCGTGCTTGCAATAATGGCAAACCAATACAAAAATGGATGAAAGACTTTTGACTTAATTTGCAAATAGACAGCTAAAATAAAAATGCCGGCAAAAATAAAGGTGCTGAGCAAATAACCCAAATTCAGCGACATCGATAATGCATCACCTGCGGTTTCACCAAAGGTCGTTGCGAAAATTTTAGTGATCCAGAAAAGCGCTGTAATTTGCGGCACTTTGGCCAGCATTTGGCGTGAACTATCATCAGGCGCAGCTGCAGTGATCATATGCGACCCCAAACAAGGAAACTTCACTCTATTGTTTGCATGCCAGCTTAAATACAGATTAAAAATAAGAAAATTTGCGGTACAGAATTTATTGTTTTAAAAATAGAAGCGCTGCCTATAGTATCTGCAGCGCTTCTTAATAGACAGGCCAGTGCAGCAGCCCGCTCAGCCGATTAGATATTTAAAATAATTATAATTTGGATGGCTTTCAACAAAGACATAATTATGCTTTTGATAGAAATGCGCCGCACCCTTTTGATCTGTATTTAAGCAAAGCGCAGAATAATAAGGCTTTGCTAATTTTTCCAATTCTAAAAGCAGTTTTTTCCCCACACCATGCTGACGGTATTGCGGATGCACATAAAAACGGCGGACGCGCCCAATCCGTTCTTCAACTCCCGCATCGCCCCATTGCTGATTTAAACCGCCGCATCCGACCAATGTGTCACCATCAAATGCAAGCAGCAAACTCTCGCCTTTTTGATCAAAACGGTTTTTACCGCTTTGAAACTCTTCGATTAAACGCTGAATAAATGCATAGCCTTCTTGATTTGCCAATGCAGCTAAATTTTCGATCTGCTTTGGCAATTGTTCGGCCTGACGAATACTTATTTCCATATACCCACGCTTTTTAATCTAATACTCAATTTATCTTTTTTCAGCAGTTTCAAAAGCGAAACTGCAAAAGAACCGTAGTGGCCTATGTAAATAAAAAAATGGCCGATGTTCAATAGCAAAGAGATACAAATGTAAGAATAATGCCAAAAAAAGCCTAAATCCGCCAGATCTGTCTAAATAAACGGCGCCCGCGGCAGATCATGAATTTTATTCAACAAACTACAGCAATCCTGAGCATTCGTGTAAACTTAGTGCTTTCATTTTTTGATGTGACTGAAAGACATGGCGACCGTTGATCTTTTTGCAATTGGCAATGCATTAATTGACCAGGAATTTAAAGTTTCTGATGATTTTCTTACTCAGCAGAATTTGCAGAAAGGCACAATGCAGCTGACTGACGGTGAAACTCAAGCCGCGCTTTACAGCAGCCTGCAAGCCAGTCAAGTATATAAAGGTCAAGCTTCTGGCGGTTCAGCAGCCAATACTACAGTTGCATTCAGCGCATTAGGCGGTTCAGCATTCTATGCATGCCGTGTCGGCAATGATGACTTAGGCAAAATCTATCTTGATGGCTTAAATGATGCCGGCATCCAAACCGCAACTCAGTCGATCAGTGACGGCGTTACCGGAACGTGCATGGTTTTGGTCAGTCAGGATTCTGAACGCACCATGCATACCTTTTTAGGCATCACAGCAGAACTTTCTGACAGCCAAATTGATTTCAGTCCGCTTAATTCTGCAAAATGGCTTTATATCGAAGGCTACCTGTCAACAAGCGATTCTGCCCGGGCAGCAGTTAAAGAAGCGCGCAAGATAGCCAAAGCCAATGGCGTGCAAATTGCTTTAACACTGTCAGATCCTGCAATGGTTCAATACGCGCGCCAAGGCTTAGATGAACTTCTGGACGATGGTGTAGATTTACTGTTCTGCAATGAACATGAAGCCATGATGTATACAGAAACAGATACCGTTGAAGCCGCTTTAGCAAAATTAAAATTACTGAGCAAGCACATTGTCATTACACAAAGCGCGAAAGGTGCTTTGATTCATAATAATGAGCAAACGTTTATGGTGCCGGGCCGCAAAGTTACCGCTGTTGATGCCAATGGCGCTGGCGATGCCTTTGCAGGCGCATTTTTATATGCGCTGAATGCAGGTTTAGGCTATAAAACTGCAGCGGAGCTTGCGATTTTAATTTCAAGTGAAGTAGTGTCAAAGTTTGGCCCGCGTTTAGCCAATCATGAATACGCGCTTTTACTGCAAAATTTTCTAAAGGAATGTGCATAATGCATAAAATTTGCATGACTGAAGATGTGCCTGAGCGCGAAGCGCGCTCTTATGAGACGCCAAATGGCGATACCATTTTTGTGACTCAGCGTGACGGTTCTTTTTTTGCCTATCAAAATTTGTGCCCGCATTTGCAAGTCGAGCTGGAATTTTTAGAAAATCAATTTTTAGACCGCGATCAGGAATACATCGAGTGCTCTACGCATGGCGCTTTATTTTTGGTTGAAACCGGCGAATGCATTTCTGGCCCATGCCAAGGGCAATCACTTGAAAAAGTAGAGATTAACGTGCATTCTGATGGCGGAATCTATCTTTTAGACGAATAAAATTTGCAGGATACTGCTATGCCTGAGTTTCTTACAAACTACAACTTAATGCCTTTTCATTTAAGTCTCATTGCTGTTGTATTGCTCGGCATGGCAGAAACTATCGGCTACTATATAAATCTGCGCCCTACAACCCTGTTCAAAAAACTTTCACCCAAGCATTTGGATGATTTACCCCTGCTGAACGTCAAATTTTCAAAAACACTGATTATCTTTTTTCTATTGATGAATTTCAGCTTTGCGGGCTATTTTTTGCAATTTTGCATTTATGCGCGCGAAATGACTTTTTTCCCTGCCTATTATTTAATGCTTCCAGCACTCATCATTGCAATTTTCTTTACCGTATTCATGATTCATTGCTTAGATCAGGTGATTCCAACCAAACGCATTAAGCAGCAGGTGAATTTGCTTGGGCGTCTAGCCACAATATCCAGCGGCAATGCGCGTCCCGGTTTTTCAGCTCAAGCGCGGGTCCGTGATGAATACGGACAGCTGCATTATGTTCAAGTCGAGCCTGAATTTGGCGAATTGGAATTCCAGTCTCAGGTTATCCTGATCCGCCCCAAAAAATCGCATTACATCGCTAAACGGATTTGTCCTTCCAACCGTTTATTTAATCTAGATTTAGACACATAAGCTTTATAGCCACAAAACATCAAAAAGCTAAGCCGAATTCAATCTGCAATAATTCGCAAATGCCCGCCACCCAGCTTCTTAATTGACCATCTCCAGATAAATTAACGCTTCAGGAACCCAGAAACCAGCGACATCACTTGCTGAATGTCCGCATTGGCTTCTGTCTTGCTGGTTTGTTCGCCTTGCGGCGTCAGGGAATCAATGATCTGCGGCAATACCGATGAAATCGCGTTGTAAATATCCTGCTTAGGCGCCTGTGTTTCCTGCGCTATTTTTGCAATTTCAGCATCATCAAATAGGCGCTGCAGCTGCTGAGGCTGCACCGCGGCATTATCGCCGGGAGCGGTTGACACCCAGTCATCCACCTGACTGCTGAAACCCTGTCCGCGCAGTGTATCCAAAGCCCCTTGCAAACCGCCCTGCTTTTGAATCCAGGCAAGAACCAGCGGCAGAACAGCAATGAATAGAGAGGATGCATTTGCACCGCCTGCAGAAGTATTCTGTGACTGCTGACCTGTACCGCCCAGCTGCCCCAATACAGAACCCAGAATTCCGCCCAGACCGCCTTGCGCATTGGCTGATGACGCATTATTGCCGAATTGCCCAAGTACAGAGCCTAGCATTCCCCCTAAACCGCCTTGCTGGTTTTTCTGATCAGCATTGCCCAGCGCCTGCTGCGCTAAAATTTCCACAATATTGCTGAGATTTGTCATTGTTATCTTCCGAATTGAGCCCAATAAACAGCATACGTAGAAAATTTAATCTCGCCGCAGTCAGATTGTTAAATTTTGCATCTGCTATCGCCTCAATAAATCTGATCACCAGCGGAATTTATTCCAGTTCTCTGGGTTTGCCCAAAATTTCGAGTTAAACCAGTCCGGTACATGCTTATAGGTTAAAATATTGAACTGCCACAATGCAAAATCGCTGTCATGTGCGGTTTTATCAATCAGCTGCGTAAAGCCCAGCGCCCGCAACAGCTGCTCATCGTGCAATTTGCTGACGACAACAATGCGTTTCGCCATCAAATCACGCAGTTTCACCAGCAGCCGAGATTTATCCTGTTTGGAAATATCCGCCATTTCAGGCGTATCAAACAATACAAACCCCAAATCATAACGCTGACTAAAAAGCAGATTTAAAAACTCAGATACGCTAAAATATTGCCATTGAATTGATTGATTATTGCCGTATTGTTCAAGGTTTTGTCCAATACATAATGCAGTTGAAATTGGCTGTTCATTTGATAAATCGTCTAGCATTGAAGTGATGACATTTTGCCCAGCCATAACTGCATCCTTATTATTGAAGAGAGTATTTCATGGAACTACAAGGCATTTGCCATAAAATGCGTGCAGGTCTCACAGACCTTAGTGTAACTGATCAACAGACTCACAAGGCAAATGTAGAATACAAATTTATTTTAGACCGCTCAGAAACTGAGCTTCCATTCAGTTTAGGTCAAGAGATTGAAATTGAATGGACGGGCAATATCTACTGCGTGTCCTGCGGCAGCAAAACACCAAAATCCTATTCACAAGGCCATTGCTTCAAATGCTTTAAGACCAAAGCGGCTTGCGATATGTGCATTATGAAGCCGGAAACCTGCCATTATCACTTAGGCACCTGCCGTGAAGATGATTTTGCGCATGAAGTCTGCTTCCAGCCGCATATCGTCTACTTAGCCAATTCCAGCGCATTGAAAGTCGGCATTACCCGTATCGGCCAAATGCCGACCCGCTGGCTGGATCAGGGCGCAACTCAAGCCCTGCCGATTATGAAAGTCGGTTCACGCCGCCTGTCCGGGCAACTGGAAATCATGTTTGGCACTCAAGTGGCCGATAAAACTGACTGGCGAAAATTGCTTAAGGGCGAAGCCGAACCGATTAACCTGCTGGAAATCCGTGAGCAGCTGGTTGAAGAGTTTGCGCCTAAAATTCAAACCATCCGGGACGAATTCAGCCAAAATCTGGAATTCAACGAAACCGTAGAGCTGCTGGATGATGAATTGCCGCGCGAATTTATTTATCCTGTAAATCAATATCCGGAAAAAGTAAAGTCTCACAATTTGGATAAAACTCCTGTGATCCGCGGCAAGCTGCAAGGCATCAAAGGTCAGTATTTAATTTTAGATACCGGTGTCATTAATATTCGCAAATACACGGGCTACGAAATTAAAATCCGTACTGAATAACCCCGCCATTAATCATCATTGAACATAAAAATACGGGGGCTGCTCATACGGCTCCCGTATTTTTTTAAACATGGCAGAGACTGCACTTCCAGCTCACACACCTCCGGTTAACGCACTTTCTTTAAAAAACTCAAGTATGGCTGAACCATCAATTGCTCCGCTTCCAGAATGGGCATATGGCCAATACCGTCAAGCAGGATGGGCTGCTCTGCATTTTTTAATAGCGCTTTTAACTCTGAAGCCGCTTCTGCGTTAATCACCTGGTCCTGCTTCCCCCAAACAATCATCGTTGGCGCATCAATAGACTTCGCCATTAAAGCAAAAGAATCCGGCGTATACAGTTTTGACATTTCAACCAATTTCAGCACCATTTTCTCTGTGTTTTTAGACTGCGCAAGCATCAGCTTTTCCTGTGCATTTTTAAGTTCAAGCGGGATAAACGGCGGCGCTTGCATAGCAATCCGCATCAGCCTGTCAAAATCACCCGGCTGCTTAACCAGCAGCTGCCTTAACTGCTCAGGATCTTTTAAATACACCGTATTGGCCGTTTTAAATACCCCTGCTGCATCTGCCAGCATTAAAGACTTCACCTCTAAAGGATACTGCGCGCTATACAGCATTGCGACAGCGCCGCCCATTGAATGGCCGGCAATATGCAAATGAGGGTCTATCTTGGCCGCATCAGCAAAACGCCGCAGCTTTTCTGCCAGATTGGCAACGGACAAATCAAAATCATCAGGCACTCGGGTTTCACCATGCGCAGGCAAGTCAGGAATAATCACATGATAATTTGGCGTTAAATACCGCGCTACACGGTTCCAGTTGTCACGGGTACCTGAGAGGCCATGAAGCAGCAAAATGGTTGGATTTGATGGATTTCCACCCTCGCTGTATACCCATTCAATCTCTTCAGATTTAACTTTTTTGGTGCTTAAACCTGCCCATGCGCGTTCCTGCTGCAAAATACTCTGAAAATTAATTTCAGCAGCATAAATCGGTGCCAATGGAAGCAAGATAAACAGTGCCAATATCAGTTTAATGATGCTAGCGCGCTTTACAGCACTTATTAAAGAATTGTCCATTTCTTATTATCCTTATTTGCTTTTGATGGGTTTAATCAAGCTGCTTTATGATGATTAAATTTTGATCTCATTCAGCCTGCTACTCTAGCTTGAATAGCATTATGCTGCATTTGCCTAAACGTTATAAACTCAAAAAACACAGTCAATTTTTGCCATAAAAAACCAGCCCTCGGGCTGGTTAGTCGTTGCATGATGCAAAATCAAGTCAATCAAGCCACCCAGTGAGCTGCCGGCTGCACTGCATTCAATTCAATCGCGCGATATTCGAAGCTGACGGATAAATTCTGAACCTCTTGCTGAGGCAAAACCGCATCAAGCTCCAAAACAGCATTTGGCTCCAGCCATACACTTTGCGCCTCACTCACCGGATCAGCGCGAAGCAAGGAATCAACATCTATCGATGCTTGCAGATTTGCCCCTTGATCTTGATGGCCTGTTTCGGTTTGTACATCGGCATAGGCCGTCAGCACATCAGATAAATCATTTTCTGGCGCAAGCGGCATTACCGCAATTTTAGCAATAGAAATTTCTACTGAATGAACACCAAAACGATCTTCTGCATAGATGCTTGCAAAGCCGCCATTTTTGATTGGATTTTCTATTTTCCAGTATCCACCTGCATTAGCATGTGTTTCAAATTGCTGATCATAGGCCTTGATCACAATTTTCAAGTTCGGTGCAGACTTTCCTTCCAGCATATCTCCATTAACCAAAACAATAGGCGCAGCAATTGCATACTGAGGCGTTTCAGGCAATACCGGCGCAAAAGGCTCCGCCAGCAAGATTTCAGGCGACTGCCGGCCAAATTGATCTTGCGCGATCATAGACAATACCCCGCCATTTGCTATTGGATTATCAATACTCCAATTGCCCAAATCATCTGCAATCACCCGATACTCTATATCATTCGCCTGAATAATGATGATCGCATGCGGATCCGCAGTGCCTGCCAACACAGCACCGCTTTCCGTTACAGATGGAAAACTTGGCTGGATCGGCAATTCCGCTATTTTCGCAATTGCAATAATTACAGATGTACTGCCATATTGATTCATTGCATATATTTCAGCTGTGCCGCCGTTCGCTATTGGATTTTCAATACTCCAATTGCCCAAATCATCAACCAGCGTACGATAGTCCGCATCATTTGCCTTAATGACAATAATCGAGTTCGGCTCACCAGTTCCTGACAATACTTCATCATTTTCTATAATGACCGGTGTTTGAACCGTAGATATTTTGGCTATAACAAGATCATCAGAACGCGTGCCTGCTGCATTGACCGCTGTGATCGTCATTGAACCCGCAGAAACCAGCGGATTCAGCATGCTCCAATGGCCATTTTCATCTGCAATGGCTGTATATTCCTGCCCATTATGCGTCACGATTACCGTATTTCCGGGATCAGCTGTTCCAGACAAATACTCCTCACTTTCTATAATTTCAGGCATGTTAGGAGGCGAAATTAACGCTGGCAATTGAGCAATCTGAATATCTTCTGAACGGACACCAAACTGATTAACAGAATAAATAGCCGCTGATCCCCCATCCTGAATTGGATTATCTATGCTCCAATTGCCTTGCGCATCCGCTTTAACTCGATATTGCGCTTGGCCTACGCTAATAACCACCCAGCTTTTCGCATCTGCCGTACCAGCCAATACCGAAGAAAATTCAGTGACATTCGGTACTGATGGCGCGGCCGCATTTTGATCATGCCGATGAGCATGCATATATTGATGATTGTTTTGCCATGAAGAATTTTTAAAAAAATGATCTAATCCACTATGCTGTTTCATAACGCCTCGATTTTGTTATTTATATGATATTAAATAATTAAAAGCACCCAAATCAAAATTTAAATGATCTGAGCAAATCAGGCCAATGTTATTTTCATTATAAAATTGCACCAATTCACAACTCTGCCGCCAAGTGTGCATCTGCATAAAAAATAAACATAAAAAACCAGCACAAAGGCTGGTTTTTTTTATTTACAGAATAATTATTTGATTTTTGCATGCGCTTTTAAATAACGCGTGTAATCATCAAATTCTTGCTGACCGCGCAGCTGCTGATACAGTTTAGTCAATTCATTCAACTGTTCTTCAGGTAAAGCGGCAGAATCCATTTTATTGACGTTGGTTACAGCAACCACCACCAATTCATCTGGAAGTTTCGCAGTCGATACTGACCAGTATCCCGCTTTAGGTGCAGGAAGACTGAATGCTGCGCGCTGAATATCACGTTTCAGCATACCGTCAGCACGGGTAAACGTGCCGGCACTGACAAAATTAATGCCTGATTTATTCACTTCAGCTGCAGGTTTAGTTTTAAACTCATTCAGCGCATTTTGAATTTTTGCTTTAGCCGCATCAAATGCTTTTTGCTCAATCAGTTTAGCTTTCACTTTTTCTTTCGCTTCAACAAAAGTCTGCACGCCGGCGGGATGATAATTACGGACTTTCACCCATACTGCATCACCGTTTGCCAATAGAATGCTGCTCGAAACGTTGCGCTCGCCATTTTTAACATCATCATTAAACAGCTTCACTTTAACATTGGCATCGCTCAATACAGGATGTGAAGCTGATAAAGTAAAGCCTTTCACAGTTTGAACTTGAACACCCTTCACTTCTTGTGAAACCACATCTAAAGAATCACTGCTTACAACCATGTCATTCAAGCTGTTCACTGTGTCAGAGAACAGGTTGGCATTTTTAGTTTTCAGCACTTCTTGCGTTAAACGCACTTTTTCTGATTCAAATGAAGGCACTTGCACAGCCGATGCTTCAGTCTCAATCAAATGATAGCCATAATCTGTCTTTACAGGAGCAGAAACTTGGCCCGCTTTTAAGCTAGCCACCGCTTGATCAAAGGCATTGCCAAAAACACCTTTTTGATAAACTGCGATTGTACCGCCATTTGCTTTGGAAGCCGGATCTTCTGAATACTGCGCGGCAACTGCTGCAAATGAAGCGCCTGCTTTGATTTTAGCAGCAGCTTCATCAGCCAATTTCTTCGCTTCAGCATCCGTACGGCCATCAACAGCAATGAGAATATGCTTCACAACTGGCTGAGCTGAGTGCTGCTGTTTCTGCACGAAGCCGTTATAGGCCTGCTGCAGTTCCGCATCCGTTACTTCGCTGGACGCACCTTTAATATTTGCAGGAGAAATGACGACAAAATCTGCATCCACGCTGGTAACTTGCTTAAACTGAGCAGCATGCTTTTTATAGTATGCATTCAATTCCGCATCAGTCACTTTCACCGCATTTTTGTAATCGTCCAATTTTACACTGGCCAATTGAAGGGTACGCTGTTCAGTTTGCAGGTTCGCAATTTGCGCAATATCACCTTTACTGACCAATGCATAATCCATAAAAGTTGATGTCAGCATTTTTAAAGCATGATCTTTACGCAGGCTGTCAATAAACGCGCGGTTTGTCATACCAATAGATTTTAAGTAATTTGCAAACAGTTCTTCTGAAAATTGACCATTTTGCTGAAAACTCGGCTGTTGCTGAATCATTTGCACTAACTGCTGATCGCTTAAGCTTATGCCTAGCTTCTCCGCTTGCTGAAGCAATAACTGACGCGCAATCAAAGTTTCTAAAGCTTTATTACTAATGAAATTCTGATTTAGTAAAGTTTCATCACCATTCGCATAAGTCAGATATTGCTCTTTTAGCGAGTTCGTCAGCTGTTCTAAATCCTTTTTAGAGACTTCAGCACCGTTGACTGACTTCACGGCATCTTTTGACCCGCTGCTAAAATATCCTTCTATACCGACAAGCGCTAAAGGGGTTAAAAACAAAATGAGCAAAGCCTTGCCCAGCCAGCCCTTAATGACTTTACGAAAAGATTCCATAAGTAATCCAATATTTTATTTGCGAAGGATTTTAACTGAAAACCAGCAATGAATGAATGCGTTAAAGCGCTAAATCATATTTATCAATAAAAAACGCGCCATGATGGCGCGTTTCGAAGCTCAATAATATTAAGCTACAGAATCTTTCAAGCCTTTACCAGCTTTAAAGCTTGGAACTTTGCTTGCTTTGATTTCTAAAGTTGCACCAGTTTGCGGGTTGCGTCCTGTGCGAGCAGCGCGTTCTTTAACGCTGAAAGTACCGAAGCCAACTAAAGTTACTGTATCGCCAGCTTTAAGAGCCTCAGTTACAGAAGCGATCGTTGCATCTAAAGCTTTACCTGCGTCAGCCTTAGATAATCCCCCTTTCTCTGCAATAGCATCAATTAATTCTGATTTATTCATGAAAATTACGTCCTCTTAATATCGTTTATTTAAGGTTCAGAAGTTGTTTAATTTGCCCTAGCGCCTTTATAGCAATGCTTTAGGGGGAAACGCAATACTCCTCAACCTCTTTTTTTGCAAAATTTTGACGAAAAAAACCTTGAAAAATGAATAATTGTTCACAAAACTCTATTTTTTAGCCAATTTCTCTTGAATTTTGCGCTGCTCTTCCGCCAAACGGTCAATTTTAGCGTGAAGCTGCAAAATCATTTTCTCAAGATGCTGCAAATCTTTAGCTGCCACCAAACCCAAGCGGTTTAAAGAGTGGTTTACACTGCTATCTAAAATTTTTTCAACTTTATCTTTAGTATCAATAACGGATTCTTTTGCTTTTTCAGACACTTTTTCTACAGTCTGATCTGCGATATCTGTGCTCTTCGATTCCAGCTCTTCACCCACTTTCACCAGCGAATCAAAAAGCTTATTTCCTTCTTCTTCAGCACGTGAAAAAGCGCCTAATCCAGCAAGCCAAATTTGTTTAGTATATTTACGAAAATCCAATACGGATTTGCGGTCATGCGGATGCCGGGACTTCGCCTTA
Source organism: Acinetobacter sp. CWB-B33 (assembly GCF_039655955.1). Lineage (NCBI taxonomy): Bacteria > Pseudomonadati > Pseudomonadota > Gammaproteobacteria > Moraxellales > Moraxellaceae > Acinetobacter > Acinetobacter sp. CWB-B33. Next base: position 963,491 of record NZ_JAGFEU010000001.1, on the reverse strand, counting down.
TTATGTTTTTCTGAAAGGTTCTGCTCAGGTGTGTCTGACTCAGTTGTATTTGTTTTATCCATACAAAGCACCGCTCCTAGTGATTTCATGTGCAAATTTATATGTCAATCTGCAAATTAACACTATAATAGCAAACTTAAGGCTTGATAGATTTGCAAAACTGTTCTACAAAGCAATTTAATTCAAGTGTTTTTAGTTTTAACCTGAAATCACCCACAGGCAGGATGCTTGTTTTTTTTATTTCAGGAAAGGATTGGATTTTTATGAGTGACACGCAACAAAGACAAAATCAGCCGCATTTGTTGCTCACAATGACCTTAATTGTTTTAGAAACAATTTTCACGTTTATCTTGAAACATGACCGTGTTGTCGCGCTGCAGGCAAAAAAATTCGTAGATGAAAAAATAGCCATTAAAATAAACAGCTATATCCCTTATTTCGACTTCTATGTGCAATTTACTGAAAATGGCATTCTATTTGATGATAAAGCGCCTGAAAAAGCGGTCGATTTAGATGTCCGCACCACATTAATGGATTTAATCAAAATCTTTATTTTCGGCAACCGCCGCAGCATCAAAGGCATGCGCATTGACGGCAATACCGTTTTAAAGGATGAATTCCGTGATTTGCTGTCACTGTTCAGCCTGCCTAAAGTACTCGCTGACTGGAAACAGTGGCTGACAGAACCGGCAGATGACCAGGATGTAATTGCATCCAAAAAACGCATTGCGCCGCTATTGGAAAAAATTGACCAGCAGCGCTCTAGAATCAATACACTGCAAGTTGAAGTCATCCAATACAAAAACCGCATTAAGCGTATTGAACGCCGCCAAAAGCGGATAAACGTTATATTTACAATTATTACAATGCTTTTAATCGCGTTATTAGTGTATAATTTATGGCTTAGATAAATATAAATTTTTTATAAAAAATGCAAATTTAATAAACAATCTCAAAAAAACTTGACTATTTTAGTCAGGATTCTTAGAATCAGCACATCTAGTCTAATCACGTGTATTGAATCATGCGCTTAACAACTCGCGGTCGTTACGCAGTGACTGCTCTACTTGATCTAGCTTTGCAGCCTACTGAACAAACGATTACTCTTGCAGAAATTGCAACACGTCAAACAATTTCAGTAGCCTATCTAGAGCAGCTATTTGCGAAATTAAAGCGCCACGGCTTAGTTTCCAGTATCCGCGGTGCAAACGGCGGCTACCATTTAGCACGAAGCGCTGAAGAGATCACTGTTTTAGAAATTATTGAAGCTGTAAATGAAACAGTTGACGCCACCCGCTGTGACCATAAAGGCAATTGCCAAAATGGCGCGATGTGCTTAACTCATGATTTATGGCAAGAACTCTCCCATCATATTGCCGATTATCTCGCTAAAATCACACTTGCTGACTTAGTAGCGCGTGACAATGTACAAACCGTTGCCATCCGCCAAAACTCTTCAGCATTTGATTCAGCCCTTCTATCGGTTACAGGTATTTGACATGAAGCGTCCTATTTATCTTGATTATGCAGCAACTACTCCTGTAGATCCTCAAGTTGCAGAACGTATGATGGAGTGCCTAACGTTTGACGGTACTTTTGGCAATGCCGCATCGCGTTCACACGCTTATGGCTGGCAGGCAGAAGAAAAAGTAGAATATGCACGTGAACAAGTCGCAAACTTAATTAAAGCTGATCCGCGTGAAATCGTATGGACTTCGGGCGCAACTGAATCTGACAACCTTGCACTAAAAGGTGTAGCTCAGTTTTACGCGTCAAAAGGCAAGCACATCATTACGTCTAAAATTGAACATAAAGCAATTTTAGATACTTGCCGTGAATTAGAAGAAGAAGGCTTTGAAATTACATATATTGAGCCGCAGGAAAAAACTGGCTTAATTACACCGGAAATGGTTGAAGCGGCGATCCGCCCAGACACTATTCTTGTTTCCCTGATGATGGTAAACAATGAAATCGGCACCGTCACTGATGTTGCTGCCATTGGTGAAATTACCCGCGCTAAAAAAATCTTCTTCCATGTTGATGCGGCTCAAGCTGCAGGTAAAGTTGAGATTGACCTCTCTACAATGAAAGTTGATCTGATGAGCTTCTCTGCACACAAAATTTATGGCCCTAAAGGCATTGGCGCTCTATTTGTCCGCCGCTCTCCGCGTGTTCGCGTTAAAGCGCAAATGCATGGCGGCGGTCATGAGCGTGGCATGCGTTCAGGCACACTTGCAACTCACCAAATTGTGGGTATGGGTGAAGCGTTTGAACTTGCAGGTAAAAACCTGGCATCTGAACAAGCCCGCATTCGTGTATTGCGTGACAAGCTTTGGAATGGCCTGCAAGGCCTCGAACAAGTGTTCCTCAATGGCCATCCAACACTCAATGTTGCAAACTATTTAAATGTAAGCTTCAACTTTGTTGAAGGCGAATCATTGATGATGGCCTTGAAAGATGCCGCTGTATCTTCCGGTTCAGCATGTACATCTGCAACACTTGAGCCATCTTATGTGCTCCGCGCGCTCGGCTTGACTGATGAGCTTGCACACAGTTCTATCCGCTTCAGTTTTGGCAAATACACGACTGAAGAAGATATCGACCACGTTCTTGAGATTACTAAAGCTGCTGTTGAGAAATTGCGTGACCTTTCTCCGCTTTGGGACATGTACAAAGATGGTATCGACCTTTCTACTGTTGAATGGGCTGAACACTAATTCATCCCGCTGAGATAGCTTTAACGATAAAGCTATCTCATTGAAAACTGTAATTTCACCCCCATATTTAATATTAGGCTGACCCCGAGGTTTGGAGAAGCATCATGGCTTATAGCGAAAAAGTAATCGACCATTACGAAAACCCTCGTAATGTTGGTGTTTTAGACAAAAATGCAGAAAATGTTGGTACAGGTATGGTCGGCGCACCCGCTTGTGGCGATGTAATGCGCCTTCAAATCCAAGTGGATGACAACGGCGTAATTGAAGAAGCGCGCTTTAAAACTTATGGCTGCGGTTCGGCAATCGCTTCCAGCTCATTGGTAACAGAATGGCTGAAAGGCAAAACACTGGATGAAGCTCAAGCGATCAAAAATATTGATATTGCGACTGAACTTGCCCTTCCTCCTGTCAAAGTACACTGTTCTGTACTTGCAGAAGATGCCATTAAAGCTGCTGTTGAAGATTACCGCAGCAAAAAAACTAAAGCTTAATCGTTTCAAGTTTTTTGAAGTAAGTATTACGGAGTTTTCATGATCCACTTAACTGAAAATGCTGCAGCTCATATCAGCAATTACTTAAAGAATCGCGGTAAGGGTGAAGGTATTCGCGTTGGCGTGAAAACTTCAGGCTGTTCTGGCCTAGCCTATGTGCTTGAGTTCGTCGATGAAATTGACACTCATGACCAAACATTTGAACAGTTTGGCGTTAAAGTCTTCGTTGACCCGAAAAGCTTAGTTTATCTTGAAGGCATGGAAATGGACTATGTTAAAAATGGTCTAAATGAAGGCTTCGAGTTTAACAACCCTAATAAAAAAGGCGAATGCGGCTGCGGTGAATCATTCACTGTTTAATCACAACTCGCCTTGTTTTGCATTAAAACAGTGTAAAATACACTGTTTTAATTGTATTTAAAGCATACTTTTGCACCTTAATCGCGGATCATTTCTCCCATGAATCATTTTGAGCTGTTCAACCTTCCTGCAGCACTCGATATTGATTTGGCAGCTTTAAAAGATGCTTTTCTTCAGCTGCAGCAGCAATATCACCCGGATAAAGCCGAAGATAAAGATCAAGCCTTGATTAAATCAAGCGAAATCAATCAGGCATTCAAAGCGTTATCAAATGTTGACAGCCGCGCTGCATATTTGCTCAGCTTAAAAAAGCAAGATTACCATCTGGATCAGTCCATCAGTGATTTTGAGTTTTTGCAGTCTGCTTTGGAAATTCGCGAACAGCTGGATGATGCAGCCTCTGCCGATGATTTAATTTCATTAAAAACTGAGGTTGAACAATGGATCAGCGGTTTAGTCCGCGAATTTAAAATTGATTATGCAGATGAGGATTGGGCGGAAGCGCGCGATACAGTTCGCAAACTGCGATTCTTTGTAAAAGTCATGGCTGACATCAACAAAGCTGAAGACCGTTTTCTGGATGATGACAGCTTTGATTTAGATGATGATTTTTAATTTTACTTGTTTACAAATATTTAAGTTCTAAGGATGTAACACAATGGCTCTCTTGCAGATTGCAGAACCAGGTCAATCAAGTGCACCGCATGAACATCGCATTGCGATTGGTATCGATTTAGGCACCACCCATTCTTTGGTTGCCACTGTTCTTTCAGGTAAAGCCAAAGTGCTTCAAGACCAGCAAGGCCGTGTGTTACTTCCATCAATCGTGCACTATTCTGCTCAAAGCACCGAATATGGCGATGATGCAAAACCCTTTATTACAGCAGATCCTAAAAATACCATTGTCTCTGTAAAGCGTTTTATGGGCCGCTCTAAGGCAGACATTAAATTTCAGCATCCCTATGAATTGTCTGGCGAAGACAGTCAAATGCCTGCCTTTGAAACTGCTCAGGGCCGAAAAACACCTGTTGAGATTTCAGCTGAAATTCTAAAGCAATTAAAAGACCGCGCAGAAGAAAGTTTAAAAAATCCAGTCAATGGCGCAGTCATTACTGTTCCAGCTTATTTTGATGAGGCGCAGCGCCAAGCAACGCGTGATGCCGCTCAGTTAGCCGGTTTAAATGTTCTCCGCTTGCTCAATGAGCCTACAGCTGCGGCCGTGGCCTACGGCCTAGACCAAGAAAGCAATTTAGCGCAAGACCGCAACTATGTCATTTATGACTTAGGCGGCGGCACATTTGACGTTTCCATTTTACGTTTTTCTCAAGGTGTCTTTGAAGTTTTAGCAACAGGCGGCCATACTGCGCTGGGCGGTGATGATTTAGACCGCTTGATTGTGAAATGGGCAAAAAAGCAGCTTCAAATTGAACATTTAAATGACACCGAATTTGCACATTTCATTGTTGCAGCGCGTAAAGCCAAAGAAGCGTTATCGGATGCTGAATCTGTTGAACTGAAACTTTTAGATCAAAGCTTAACCTTAGACCGCCCTGCATTTGAAGCGATTATTAAAATCGCTTTAGACAAAACCATCAGTGTCTGCAAACGCGTGATGCGTGATGCCAAATTAGAGCTGAATGACATTCAGAATGTCGTTTTGGTGGGCGGCTCTACCCGTTCTTATGCGGTGCAAAAAGCTGTAGGTGAAGTATTCAATCAAGAACCGCTTTGCACTATCAATCCTGACGAAGTCGTTGCCATTGGCGCATCCATTACAGCCAATCAGCTGATCGGCAATGCTCAAGATGGCGCCTTGCTGCTGGACGTTACCCCGCTGTCTCTTGGCTTAGAGACCATGGGCGGCTTGGTAGAACGCTTAATTTCGCGCAATACCGCCATCCCCGTCGCGCGCCGCCAAGAATTCACTACATATCAAGACGGCCAAACCGCCATGCTGATTCATGTGGTTCAAGGTGAACGCGACTTGGTAGAACACTGCCGCAGCCTTGGCCGTTTTGTGTTACGCGGCATTCCACCAATGACTGCCGGTCAGGCTCGCATTGAAGTGACTTTCCAGGTTGATGCAGATGGCCTGCTCACTGTTTCAGCAACAGAAACGACTTCTGGCGTGCATGCGCAAATTGATATTAAACCTTCATATGGCTTATCAGACTCAGATACTGAACGCCTGCTGCTGGACGGTTTTAAATTTGCAGAAGAAGACAAAGCACTTCGGCACCTGCAAGAAACCAAAGTTGAAGCTAAACGCGAACTTGAAGCTTTAGAGCAGGCTTTAAAAGCCGATGCGCAGCTTTTATCTGCATCAGAATTGTCTGCTTTAAATACTGCCAAAGCTCAGCTCGAAGTTCAGCTTGAAGGTGATGAAATTAAAGCCATTGAAGAAGCTGTAGAACAGCTTAAAATACACAGCGACGCCTTTGCTGCAGCGCGCATGAATCAGCATATTGATGCCGCACTTAAGGGCACCAAGCTCGACGACTGGTCAAACTCAAACTAATTTATAGGTAAAGACTATGCCACGTATTAAAGTATTGCCTCACGCAACCATTTGCCCTAATGGCGCTGAGTTTGAAGTTGAGCAGAATGCAAATCTATGCCAGAGCCTGCTCGATAACGGCATTAAAATTGAACATGCTTGCGACATGTCAAAAGCATGCACCACTTGCCATGTGATTGTCCGTAAAGGCTTTGACGGTTTAGATGAAATGGATGATATTGAAGCTGACTTACTAGACCGCGCATGGGGCTTGGAACCAGATTCCCGCCTGTCTTGCCAAGTCAAAATTGAAGATGAAGATTTGGAAGTAGAAATTCCAAAGTACACCATCAATCATGCTTCTGAAAATCACTGATTGTTTAAAAATCAAAAAACCGCTGAAATCAGCGGTTTTTTTATATCTCAAAATACAGAAAATTCATTAAATATTAAAAATAAGTACCGAATCAGACACCAAATTTTTAAAAAGCCGATAAATAATGCTTATTCTTGTTTGGCTGTCCAAATCATTAATGATGATGTGTTTCTTCCACAATCACTTCATCTTCCAGATTCAGCTTCACAATACCTTCTGAGTTGGTCATTTTTTGCTGGGTCTGCAAGCGTTTAATCATTTTTTCCAGTACCAGGATCAATTCCGGATATTCAAAGTTCTGAACTTCATCCAAGTTCAGCAGCAAATGAAAACCTTTGTACTCGTAATCAAACCAGCGCTGATAATCTGTCTTCTTCGAAGAATATTTTTCCATGACTTGCCAAGTCCGGACAGGCCCTTTAATACCTTTCAAATAAATTGGCGCTTTCGGCGCACAAAGGTAATCGTTTTTCACCAGCTGATGCGTATCATCAGAAATTAAAATTTCATCTACTTCAGCCGCGCTTTGCAGCCGCGCAGCCAAGTTGGCATCTCGGCCCACAATGGTATAAGCCATGCGGTGCGCCGCGCCATAGTTCCCAACGTGGCAATAGCCCGTCGAGATCCCCATGCGGATATGCAAGGGCGGATAGCCCATTTTAACCCAGCGCTCGCGCAGCAGCTTCATTTGCTGGCGCATGACCATCGCCATTTCTAAACAGACTTTAGCATCCTGCTCGACGCCCTGGCTATGCGGATCGCCAAAGAAAATCAGAATCGCATCGCCCATGAATTTATCGACAGTTGCTTCATACTGCTTGGCAATCTCGGTCATGTGGCTAAGATAATCATTCAGCAGGAAAGCCAAGTCATCCGGAATCAATGTTTCAGAAAGCTCAGTAAAACCTTGAATATCAGAAAAGAATACGGTGAGCTTTTTACGCTTGTATTCAATTTTTGCTTCTGATTCACCTTTCATAATGGATTGCCACAACTGCACTGGCGCATAGCGGCTCAGCTGATTGGCAAATTCCATATAGCGGTTCATTTGATCAAAGTAATGATCTTTTTTCTTCGCGAGATAGTAAGTTTGGCCACTCTGATAAAAACTGCCCACACCAAAATAAGAAATTAAACAGATAAAGCCTAAAATGGTTAATTCGCTGTTGGTCGGTTCAAAATATTCATGAAAGCCGAAAATAAAAATCGTGCAGAAATAAAAAACGACTATTCCGGTGAGGCTGGCTAAAGACACCATCAAAAAGGATATTTTGTTGCTGATGATTGTATACAGCAGCGCAAACAGGCCAAGAAAAGTCAGCACCAAATTCAGATGCACTGCCGACAGCATGACCGAGATCACAACAATATCAATAAAAAACAATACTGTGCGTTTAACTTTATTATTGTATCGATAGATCAGCCAATGCGAGAGTTTTGGCGTGATCAGCAAGATAAGCAGCAAAAAAATCGGGATATAGACTTGATATTCTGTATCTGGCTGAGTGTAGTAATAAACGACTACAACCAAAGACAGCATGATATACCCCATCAATCGATGAAAATATTCAAACTGTTTTGGTTCTTTATTGATCCAATCGTCTAATGGCACACACTCACTCCTAACAGACAATCACAATCATACCCCGTTATAGACCGCTTTCTGATCAATCCATGCGCCAGTCAAATGGCATGTCGCCTTGACCGCGAAGTGCAAGCATTAAAGTTTGACGCATATGCGCCAGTACATCGTTGCTGTATGGAACTGCCGGCGTGCCCCATACTGGTTTTGGCCAAGCCACATCGTTTTGATAGCGTACGACATGATGAAAATGCAGCTGCGGCACCATGTTGCCCAGAGCAGCAACATTCATTTTGTCGGCACGGAATACACGGGCCAATTGGCTTGACAGCCAGCTCGATTCACGCAGGAATTGCTCCTGATCAGCCTGGCTCAGCTCATAAAGTTCTGTAACGCCTGGTACGCGAGGGATCAAAATGAGCCACGGAAATTGCATATCATTCATTAAACGACATGTTGACAGTGGAAAATCGCCTACATAAAACGTATCTTGAGCAAGTTGTGGATGTAAACTAAACATATCTTTATAAATGATGCAAATTAGAATGATAGCCAATACTATCACATCCTTATGGACGTGAATATTCTCAGCTTTATGTTTTCAGTATAAATATCATTGCATTTAGCTGAATTAAATCACACATAAAACTTTAATAAATTTATGAAAAAAATCAAAGATTTCTTAAAAAGAATAAAATATGTGCAGAAATGCAGCTGCACATACCGCCATTCATTAAAAAAACTTTACATTCAGTGCAATTCTTTCATTAAGTTATCCAGCAGATCATTCAAAAACTGTATGCGCTTTTCATAATCTTCCAGCATCACCATGACTTTTAAGCGCTGCCCGCCTTCCATTCTAAAAAAGGTCGGATGTTTCTGCATCATTTGAATAATGCTTATAGCCTGCACAGGAGTATCCGGTGAAAACTCTAAGTGCCCGCCATGACTGCTGATATCAATTTTAGTAATGCCCAGCTGTTCTGCTTTGAGGCGGATTTGATGCACAGCGAACAAATGCTTGACCGGCTGCGGCGGCACACCAAAACGGTCGATCAGCTCCATCCGGATATTATCCAATTTGTCTGTGCTGTCTGTATTGCTGATACGCTTATAGAACAGCAGGCGCTGATGCACATCACCCAAATATTCATCTGGAATTAAAGCGGGCATATGCAAAGTAATTTCTGCAGTCAATGACAATGGCGCATCGAAATTCGGGGCTTTGCCCTTTTGAATGGCCTTTGTGGCTTTTTCAAGCATCTCCATATACAGGCTGTATCCGATGGCCTGCATCGAGCCGCTTTGCTGTTCACCCAGCAGTTCACCTGCGCCGCGGATTTCCAAATCTTCTGTCGCCAGCATGAAGCCCGCGCCTAGGTTTGACGCACGGCTGATCGCATCAAGGCGTTTCTCCGCATCGCCTTTTAAGCCTTTTATCGACGGTACAAGCAAGTAGGCATAAGCTTGATGATGAGACCGGCCAACCCGTCCGCGCAATTGATGCAGCTGCGCCAAACCCAGCTTATCCGCCCGTTCAATCAATATGGTGTTGGCATTTGGCACATCAATGCCTGTTTCAATGATGGTTGAACACACCAGCACATTGTATTCTTTGTGGTAGAACTGCTGCATGACCTGTTCCAGCTCACGCTCGCGCATCTGGCCATGCGCTACGGCTACACGCGCTTCCGGCACTAAGTCTCGAATATTCTCGGCTGTGCGTTCTATGGTATCCACTTCATTGTGCAGGAAATACACTTGGCCGCCGCGGAGCAATTCACGAAGAATCGCCTCTTTAATAGATTCAGCCGTATGTTCCTGCACAAAAGTTTTTACGGCTAAACGGCGGGCGGGCGGCGTCGCAATAATCGATAAATCCCGCATGCCGCTGAAAGCCATATTCAGCGTCCTCGGAATTGGGGTTGCGGTCAACGTCAGCATATCCACATCTGCGCGCAGGGCTTTGATCCGCTCTTTGTCACGCACGCCAAAGCGGTGCTCTTCATCAACAATCATCAGTCCCAGATTTTTGAACTGCACATTTTCCTGCAGGATCTTATGTGTGCCAATCACAATATCCACTTTGCCTTCAGCCAAATCTTCAATCGTTTTCGTATGTGACTTGGATGTGCCAAAACGCGATAACACCTCGATCCGTACCGGCCAATCGGCAAAACGGTCTTTAAATGATTCGTAATGCTGCTGCGCCAATAAGGTTGTTGGCACCAGAACGGCGACCTGCTTGTTATTTTGCACGGCGACAAAGGCCGCCCGCATTGCCACTTCTGTTTTGCCAAAACCGACATCACCGCAGACTAAACGGTCCATCGGTTTGGCTAACTGCATGTCATGCAGCGTGGCTTCAATTGCATTGGCCTGATCCAATGTCTCTTCATATGCAAAACCGCTGGCAAACTGCATATATAGACTCTGATCCAGCTCAAATCCAAAACCCGGCTTAGACTGGCGGCGCGCCTGAATATGCAAAAGCTCCGCGGCCACATCATGGATCTGCTCTAAGGCTTTACGTTTTGCTTTATTCCAGGCATCTGTACCCAGCTTATGCAAAGGCGCTAAATCAGGATCACCGCCGCTGTAACGGCTGATCAGATGCAAGTTGGTCACCGGCACATAAACCTTGGCGGCATCTGCATAATCCAGCTGTAAAAACTCATGATCCTGATCATCAATGCTTAAGGTGACTAACCCGGCATAACGGCCTACACCATAATCGATATGCACGACGGGAGCGCCCAGGCTCAGCTCAGTTAAACTGCGGATTAAAAATTCTTCGGAAACATCCTGCTGACGTTTGCGGCGGCGCTGCACCACACGGTGTTCATACAGCTGATTTTCTGAAATAACCGTAATCTTGCCGGTCAGCAATAAGCCGCGCTCTAAAGGCGCATTGGTAATGGCAACTGCATGCAGCGATTCGATAAAATCATTAAAATTCGAGACGTACGGAATATCGCCTAAAGACGGGCGTAAGGCATCTTTTAATGTTTCCCGCCGGCCAGCGCTTTCTGCAACCAGCAGTACTGGATGACCGCTGCGGTCTATATAATTTTTAACTTCGGCAAATGGCTTTTCCCGCTTTGGATCCACAGGCAGCCTAGGCGGCAATTCCGACTCAATATTCAGCACACCCGATTTTTCTTCAAAGCATTCACTTGAAGCAATCACCCGGCCAAAAAGATTCAACTGCTCCAGCACTTGACTGGGCTGCATAAACAGATGTTCTGGGGCTAAAATCGGATGGTCAACATTATGCCGGCGGTCTTCATAACGGCGTATAGCTTCTTTCCAAAACTGGGTTAAGCCCTCATCTACGTCTTTATCTGTAATGACAATGCCATTCTTTGGCAAGTACGCCATCAGCGTACTTTGGCTTTGCATTGCTTCAGCACTGAAAAATAAAGGCAGATAAAACTCCAGCCCAGGAGATGCGATGCCTTCTAACACATCCTGATAAATTGGATTTTTCTTTGGATTGGCTGCTGGAAACATATCCGCATAGCGGTCGCGGAATACAGCCCGGCCTTCTTTTAATGGAAATTCTTTAGCCGGAAGCACCGTAAAATTTTGCAGTGTTTCTGAAGTGCGCTGCGTTTCAGGATCAAAAAATTTCAGAGTTTCAATTTCATCATCAAACAAGTCTATGCGTATAGGCGCGGATTGACCTGAGGCATAGATATCCATGATGCTGCCGCGTACCGCAAATTCTCCATGATCATACACCGTATCGACCAGATGATAGCCCGCTTGAATCAGTTTGAGTTTTTGCTGTTCTAAATCAAATTTCTGTCCGACTTTAATATCAAAATGCTCACCCAGCACCCATGAAGCCGGCGCAATGCGCTGCGCTAAAGTAGACGCAGAAATCAGCAGCACGCCTGATTTCGGCATATTTGATAAAATTGCCAAACGTTCCGACACAATATCCTGATGCGGTGACAGGCGGTCATAAGGCAAAATTTCCCAATCCGGAAAAATTGTGGGCTTTATTCCGTAAAATTCCAGCTCACTTTCCAACTGGCCTAGATGCTGGCTGTTGCGGGCGACAATGACAAACAGCTGCTTATTCTGCGCTGCAATTTCTTTAAACAGCAGACCAGCCGCCGAGCCTTGCAAATTGCCAATCCAGCGCTTTTCACCAGCCTTGAGCTGGCTAAGTTTCAGTTGTGATATTTCTTGTTGGAACATGTATATAGCTTTAAAGTCTAAACAACATGTGTATTATTTTAGCACGATGTATTTATTCCTCACCTGCTTTTTGCCTGCCAGCTTAAAGTTTCATTTTCTTTGCTGGCAAGACGGAGGATGCAGCCTATGTTCGGTCGCGCAGAAACCCTCTGTAATAGTCATTTAATATTTTTAGACAGCGCTTTAATTCCAGCAGATTTTCTTCAGTATTGCCCAAATGCGCTGTAAAACGCTGATGAGCAATTTCCAAATCAATTCTTTCATTGATAATGATGGCTGCGCTATATAAAGCTTTCAAATCGTCAAAACTTGAAATACGGCGATTAGACAAATGCTCTAAGCGCTTGCCATGCTCTTGATTCAGCAGAATACCCTTGATGATATAACCCGCACCTTCTTCAAATGAAATCTGATGCTCTTCCTTATACAGCTGCTCAGCTGTTGGCTTATTGCTTTTAAATATGGAGGAAATTTTGTCGAACATAACTATCTATGGATTCAGCAGCAAAACACTATTCTAGAACGAATCAGCGGCTTCAGATTCAACTGTTTTCTGCATTCATATAAAAAGCAGCCAATTCGGCTGCTTTTTATAGGGCATTTTATTCGAAACTGACTGCACCTGTACTTTTAAAGCGCATCATAGCTGCAGTCATCGATTTTCATTAAGAGACCTGAGCCAATGCGGACTGCCCGAACTTTACTTCTGACACTAAGTTTTCAAAAGCAAAAATATGATCCAGCTGCTGCTGTGTCAGCAAGCCCTGCTCTAAAACCACCTGCTGAATGGTTTTATTTTCGGCGATACACTGCTTGCCAATTTCATCGCACTTGGCATGCCCTAAAATTGGATCCAGCAGTGTAACAATGCCGACGCTGCGCATGACGGCATCATAACAAGCCTGCTCATTCGCCTGAATGCCTTGAATGCATTTTACATCTAAGGTCTGAATGGCCTGACACAGCAAATTAATCGATTCATTAATGGATACGGCAATCACAGGTTCCATCACATTCAGCTGCAATTGGCCAGCTTCGGCAGCCAATGTCACCGTCAAATCATTCCCGATCACTTTAAATGCAATCTGATTGACCACCTCTGGAATCACAGGGTTGACCTTGGCTGGCATAATCGAAGAACCCGCCTGCAGCTCAGGCAAGCGGATTTCAGCCAAACCTGTACGCGGACCAGAACTCAACAGGCGCAAATCATTGCTGATTTTGGACAATTTGACGGCAAGGCGCTTTAATGTGCTGGATAAAATAATAAACACGCCGCAATCGCTGGTGGCTTCTACATAGTCTTCCGCACCAATCAGCGCCAACCCCGTAATCTCTTTTAATGACTGAACCGCCTGCTCGGCGTAGCCTGCTGGCGTATTCACCCCTGTGCCAATCGCCGTCGCGCCTAAGTTGATTTCTAGCAGCAGCTGGCGGGTTGAATCAATCAGCTTTAAGTCTTCTTTTAATAAAGTCGCAAAAGCGCGGAACTCTTGCCCTAATGTCATCGGCACAGCATCCTGCAGCTGCGTACGGCCCATTTTTATCACAAACTCGAATTCAGCGGATTTTGCGTAAATGCTGTCAATAATTGTGCGCAAAGCAGCCAGCAATTGATCCAAGCTGTAATACACCGCTAAACGCAAAGCAGTTGGATAAACATCATTGGTAGATTGTGACTTATTGACATGATCATTCGGATGAATATGTGAATAGCTGCCTTTATGTAAACCCAGCTGTTCCAATGCAATATTGGCAATGACTTCATTGCAGTTCATATTAATTGATGTCCCTGCGCCGCCCTGATACACATCCAGCGGAAAAGCATGGCTCCACTGTTCAGGTTCTGCAATTAAGCAGTCACAGGCCTGCTGTATTGCCGTACTGATTTCTGCTGAGATTTTATCAAACTGCAAATTGGTTTTTGCCGATGCTTTTTTCACCTGCGCCAAAGCGCGGATAAAAGGCAGGTTTTCACCCACCTTATTCGAAGAAATTTGGAAATTTTCCAATGCCCGCAAAGTATGAATGCCGTAATAGCTTTCTACTGGGACTTCTTTGGCTCCCAGCAAATCACGTTCTATTCTTGTTTTTTCCAATTGAACCATCGACACGTTACATACTCTCTATAAATGCACCATAGTTGTGCAAAATTATCGTATCTTGTCTTATAGCCGACTCCACAACATTTTTATTTCATTATGCAATAAATTATTAACAGTAAAGCCTTTACGTAAATACTGTGACAATTCGTAAATTAGCTTACTCTCCTTCCTTTAGCGTCTTGCGTGATTTAAAATGAAATCAAATTGAAGTCTACATCATCTTATTTTCAAAACAGCTCGGCCGGCTGGATAATATTCATACATATAGCCAAATTTTAAAAATCAATGAATTTCTTTTCTTTGTAACTAAATTTACAAACAGTTTCACAAAACTATAATAAATAGCACTCAACTGTAACAGAGCGTAATTTTTAAATTATGGTTGAATCTGCACCTCGGTCATATCGAACAATAATTCATCTTTGGAAAGATGGTCATTTGAACAGACAATGGATGGCATAGTTATGAGCCAACTCAATCCAACGCTAATCACGTTTATTTTCTATATCGTGGCAATGCTTGGCATCGGGCTTTACGCCTACAAGGCAACGACAAATTTTGACGACTATATTTTAGGCGGGCGCAGCTTAGGCAGCGTCGTTACCGCACTCTCTGCTGGCGCATCTGACATGAGCGGCTGGCTGCTGATGGGCTTGCCTGGCGCAATTTATTTATCCGGCTTATCAGAAGCATGGATTGCAATTGGTTTAATTATCGGTGCTTGGCTCAACTGGCTGCTGGTCGCTGGACGTCTGCGCGTTCATACCGAAGTACAGCATAATGCGTTAACATTGCCAGATTATTTCACCAGCCGTTTTGGTGATACTAAAAAAATTCTGCGCATTATTTCAGCATTCGTCATTCTTATCTTTTTTGCCATTTATTGCGCTTCCGGCATGGTTGCAGGCGCGCGCCTGTTTGAAAGCTTGTTTGGCTGGAATTACACTTCTGCACTTTGGATTGGCGCAATCGCCACGATCAGCTATGTCTGCATTGGCGGGTTTCTTGCCATCAGCTGGACAGACACTTTCCAAGCAGGCTTAATGATTTTTGCTCTGCTGCTGGCGCCCATCATGACCTATATGGCAATTGGCGATCATGCGCAGCAAGTTACGGCTGTGGTTGAATCGGTGCGCCCATTGGCAAATAATATGATTTCCGATTTAGGCGTGGTCGCAATTTTATCATCCATGGCATGGGGCTTGGGCTATTTTGGCCAGCCGCATATTCTCGTGCGCTTTATGGCTGCGGATTCCGTAAAATCCATTCCATCTGCGCGCCGCATTGGCATGACGTGGATGATTCTTTGCTTAGGCGGCGCAGTTGCCGTGGGCTACTTAGGCATCGCCTACTTCAACATTCACCCGGGGCATGCCGCAGCAGTGACTGCGAACCCTGAAACAGTGTTCATGGAATTGACTAAAATCCTGTTCAATCCATGGGTTTCAGGCGTCGTATTGGCGGCCATTTTAGCGGCCGTCATGAGTACGCTCAGCTGCCAGCTTTTGGTCTGTTCAAGCACATTGACCGAAGATTTATATAAAGCTTTCATCCGTAAAAATGCGTCTCAAAAAGAATTAGTCTGGATTGGCCGCTTGATGGTGCTTGCCATTGCGGTGCTTGCCATTATTCTTGCCCTCAATCCTGAAAGCAAAGTTCTTGGACTGGTTGCTTATGCATGGGCTGGGTTTGGCGCTGCATTTGGCCCATTGATTCTCCTGTCTTTGTTCTGGAAGCGCATGACATTGAATGGTGCGATTGCAGGCATGATCGTAGGCGCTGCAACGGTAATTTTGTGGAAAAACATGATGGCGGATACAGGCATTTATGAAATCATCCCTGGCTTTATTTTCTCCCTGATCAGCATTGTCATTTTCAGCTTAATCAGCAAAGCGCCATCGAAAGAGGTCACCGACCGTTTTGATCAGGCCAATGCTCTGTATGAAAAAGAAATGCTTGAGCTTAAATCTAAGCAATAAGATTTAATTTAAGCATTTAATAAAAAAGGGGCGCTCAGCCCCTTTTATATTGCCTGTACAAAACTGTTATTTTTTCAGCGGCTGCTTGATCTCAATCTGGGAAGACTCCTTAATCACTTCCATGACAGGGTAACTGCGGGTTTCCTTCACCCCCGGCAGCTGCCACAGCACCTGACCTGATATTTTTCTGAATTCTTCCATGCTGGCGCAGCGGATTTTCACCACAAAGTCAAATCCTCCGCTGATCATGTGGCATTCCACAATTTCAGGATATTGAATAACGGCATCGGTAAATTCTTCCAGAACATTGGGCGTGGTTTTATCCAAAAGAATTTCGACAAAAACGACAAAACTTTTATTCAGCATGTCTGGATTGAGCTTTGCTTCATAGCCTAAAATAAACCCATCTTTCGTGAGTTTCTGCACTCTCGCCAAGGCTGCTGTTGGTGATAAATTCACCATTTCCGCCAGTTTAATATTCGAAAGCCGTCCATCTTTTTGCAGAATATCCAATATCCTGATATCTGTACGGTCCAACGTCATGATTGGGCTCGCCATTTGAATTTTTCCCTAAAAATTAAGCAAAATATAGTGAGTTGTACGCCATATTTTCTGTGATCATAAATTAAATAAACCCGAATACTCAATTTAAATTTTCACTGTCACAGGATGTTGGCGTAAAAATGATGGAAGCAAGATCTCAATTCAGCGAAGCCCAAACGCAGCCCGGTTATATCACCCCTTTTGATGTAAAAACCGAATATGAAATGGAAATCAACCGTGCATGGCGCCGTGATGAAAGTGAAACCGTAGAAAATTTGCTGGAAAACAGCAAAATCGATCCTGAAATTTCAGACCGTATTTACAAGCTGGCATTTGACTTAGCGCACAGCTTGCGTGAGCGCAAAGGCGATTCAGGCAAAGCCGGTATCGTGCAAGGACTGCTGCAAGAGTTTTCTTTATCTTCTCAAGAAGGCATTGCACTGATGTGCTTGGCTGAAGCGCTGCTTCGCATTCCGGATACCGCCACCCGTGACTTATTAATTAAAGACAAAATCAACCAAGGCAACTGGAAAGACCATTTAGGTCAAAGCAGCCTGATGTTTGTCAACGCGGCGGCCTGGGGCTTAATGCTGACCGGGAAATTAATGGAAACGCCAAAATCCAACAATCTGTCTGGCTTGCTGACCGGCCTATTGGCGCGCAGCGGCCGCGGCATTATCCGCAAAGCGGTTGACGCGGCAATGCGCATGATGGGCGAACAGTTTGTGACTGGGGAAACCATCAGCGAAGCTTTAAAAAATGCTGAAACTTTAGAAGAGAAAGGCTTCCGCTATTCCTACGACATGCTGGGCGAAGCGGCTTTAACCGCCCCTGATGCAGAACGCTATTATGATGATTACACCAATGCCATTCATGCCATTGGCCAATCCTCTGCCAATAAAGATGTTTATGACGGCCCTGGCATTTCTATCAAGCTTTCTGCGCTGCACCCGCGCTATCAGCGCGCTCAGATTGAACGCGTGCAAGACGAACTGTATGACAAAGTGCTGAAGCTTGCTGTATTGGCAAAGCATTACAATATTGGCTTAAATATTGATGCTGAAGAATCTGAACGTTTAGAAATTTCACTGCAGCTTTTGGAACGGCTGTGCTTTGAACCGCAGCTGGAGGACTGGAAAGGCATCGGCTTTGTGATTCAAGCGTATCAAAAACGCTGTTTCTATGTGGTCGATTATGTGGTCGATCTAGCCAAACGCAGCCAAAAGCGCTTAATGATCCGATTGGTGAAAGGCGCGTATTGGGACAGTGAAATTAAGAAAGCGCAGATTGACGGCATGGCGGATTACCCGGTCTTTACCCGCAAAGTGCATACAGACCTGTCTTATATTGCCTGCGCCAAAAAGCTGCTGGATGCGCCTGAATTGATTTACCCGCAGTTTGCAACGCATAACGCGCAGACACTGGCAACAATCTATCATTTGGCAGATCCTGCAAAATACTATGCCGGCCAATACGAATTCCAATGCCTGCATGGCATGGGTGAGCCGCTGTATCAGCAAGTTGTCGGAGACAAGAAAGATCAAAAATTAGGCGTGCCTTGCCGTATCTACGCACCTGTGGGCAACCATGAAACTTTATTGGCTTATTTAGTGCGCCGCTTGCTGGAAAACGGCGCAAATACTTCTTTTGTAAACCGTATTGCAGATAAAACTTTACAGATTGATGACTTAATCGAAAACCCGCGCATTACCATCGAAGATGCCGCGCAAGCGGAAGGCAAAGCCGGCTTGAAGCATCCAGCCATTCCATATCCTGTCCATTTATATGGCGATATGCGCAAAAATTCTGCCGGTTTTGACTTAGCCAATGATCATGACCTTTCGGCGCTAGACGCTACTGCGCAAGCGCTGCATCAGCAGCAATGGCAAGCTGCGCCTATGGGCAGCAATTTGCAGGCAGCTGCAGACGCAACATCTATTGTTGTGCTGAATCCAGCTGATCATTTAGATGTTGTGGGGCATGTGACTGAAACGACTTTGGATCAAGTGGATTCAGCTTTAGCCAATGCAGAAGAAGCGCAGCAGGCATGGAAAAGTTTAGCGAAGAATGACCGCGCAGCCTGCCTGCAGCGCGCCGCTGACAGCATGGAAAATAATCTGCAGCAGCTGATGGTTCTGCTTTGCCGTGAAAGCGGTAAAACTTATGCCAATGCCATTGCCGAAGTCCGCGAAGCTGTCGATTTCCTGCGCTACTATGCGGCGCAAATCATTGACTTGGATGATGCCGTACAAATTGAACCTTTAGGGACGGTACTGTGCATTAGCCCATGGAACTTCCCGCTGGCCATTTTTTCAGGCCAAATTGCGGCGGCATTAGCCTCTGGCAACACGGTCATTGCCAAACCTGCTGAGCAAACCCCGCTGATTGCAGCGCAAGCTGTGCAAATGCTTTGGGATGCAGGCGTCCCTCCATCTGTATTGCAGCTATTGCCTGGCCGCGGCGAAACTGTTGGCGCCAAACTGAGTGCGGATGAACGTGTGCAAGGCATCATGTTTACCGGATCAACTGAAGTTGCCAGAATTTTGCAAAAGACCGCAGCGCAGCGCTTGAGCCGTTCAGGACAGTCTATTCCGCTGATTGCTGAAACTGGCGGGCAAAATGCCATGATCGTGGATTCATCGGCATTAACAGAACAGGTCATTTTGGACGTAGTCAATTCAGCCTATGACAGTGCGGGCCAGCGCTGCTCTGCCCTGCGCATTCTTTGCGTGCAGGAAGACAGTGCCCAAAGCGTGATTGCCATGCTCAAAGGCGCAATGCAGCAGCTGAATGTCGGCAAACCGTATTTATTAAATACGGATATTGGCCCAGTCATTGACCTTGAAGCCCAAGGCATTATTGATACGCACATTGATAAAATGCGCGCCAAAGGCCATCAGGTTCATCAATTCATGCGCAATAGCGATCAATCTGCCTTAACCTCAGGCACTTTTGTTGTGCCAACCCTGATTGAATTGCCAAACTTGAATGATCTGGAACGTGAAGTCTTTGGTCCAGTCCTGCATGTCATTACCTATAAATACGGTGAGCTTAATCAGCTGATTGATCAAATCAATGCCAAAGGTTATGGACTGACCATGGGCCTGCATACCCGTATTGATGAAACCATTCAAACCGTCATCGGCAAAGCGGAAGTCGGCAACCTATACATTAACCGCAATATTGTCGGCGCAGTGGTAGGCGTGCAGCCATTTGGCGGCGAAGGCCTGTCAGGCACCGGCCCTAAAGCGGGCGGCCCGATCTATGCTTACCGCTTAATGCAGCATTGCAGCCATAAAAAACTGGCTCAGCCTTTTGCTGTAGGCAAAGCTGAAGCTCTGCCGAACCATGAAGCTCTGTATGAGCAATTCAAGCAATGGGCTGAACACATGTTTCCGCAGCATTCACTACAGCTGCCAGAAGGCTTCTGCGCAGGCCAAAGTTTTGAACTGCAAGGCCCAACAGGTGAAAGCAACCAGTATGCTGTATTGCCGCGCAGCCGCGTACTGCTGCTTGCAGAGCAAGAGCAGGACTATATCCATCAGCTGCTTGCAATCTTAAAAGTCGGTTCACAGCCTGCAGTCTTAGCAGAGAACACATTCATTCTTAAATATTTGCAGCAGATGCCTAAAGCCGTTGCCGCCCGCATCGCCGTGCTGGCCACGATTGAAACAGGCAAGTTTGATGCCGTGCTGCTGCATGGCACAGAAGCGCAGCTGCTTCAGCTGCAAAAACAAATTGCTGCACGTGATGGCGCGATTATCGGCATTACTCGCTTAGAGCCGGGTCAGCATGATATTCCGCTGGAACGTTTTGTCATCGAACGCGCAGTCAGCATCAATACTGCGGCTGCTGGCGGCAATGCCAGCCTGATGACCATGAGCTAACCAGTCCTCTACCCTCAGAGGAAGCAAACCCGTATCCGTACGGGTTTGCTTTTTATGCCAGCTGAAAATGATAAAAAAATGGCTATTTTGAAAGAATAATTTGACCGTTGAAGTTCAATCTTTGCTACCATCCCAGCTTTGAACATGTTTGTGATTTTTTCTGTATATGACTTCATCTTATCAGCAACAACTTGATGCAAAAGTTGAGCGTATTTCAGCGCAATTTGCCGAATTTAATCCTCCCTCATTAGAAGTTTTCAATTCACCAGAGCAAAACTTCCGCATGCGCGCAGAATTCCGTATTTGGCATACTGAAGATGATATGTTCTATGCGATGTTTGAACGTGATGCAGACGACCAAAAGAAAGTCGTTGAAATCAAAGATTTTCCAATTGCGGATCAAAGCATTAATGCATTAATGCCGGTGTTGCTCGATGAATTAAAAGCCCAAAAAATTCTCTCGAACCGCTTATTTGAAGTGCACTTTTTAGCAACGCTAAAAGGCGAAATGCTTGTGTCTTTGGTCTACCGCTGCCCGCTCAATGCAGAGTGGGAAACTGCCGCCAAAGCATTATCCAATAAACTGAATATTAAAATTTACGGCCGCAGCCGCGGACAGCGTGTCATTTTGACCGATGACTATGTGGTTGAAGAACTCAGCGTTTTCGGCCGCAGCTATCAATACAAGCAAATTGAAAGCAGCTTTACCCAGCCCAATGCAAAAGTGTGCCAGAAAATGCTGGAATGGGCCTGCAATGCAGCGCAGCAGTCCAACAAAGATCTGCTGGAGCTTTACTGCGGCAACGGCAACTTTACACTGCCATTATCCACGCGCTTTAAACGTGTTTTAGCCACTGAATTGGCAAAGTCTTCGGTTTATGCTGCGCAGTGGAATATTGAAAAAAACGCCATTGATAACATTCAAGTTGCCCGCCTGTCTGCAGAAGAATTTACCCAAGCCTATAATGGCGAACGTGAATTCCGCCGCTTAGAAGAAGCTGGCATTGATATGAGCAGCTATGATTTTGACACGGTCTTTGTCGATCCGCCGCGTGCCGGCATTGATGATGAAACCCTCAAACTGCTGCAGCGTTTTGAACGTATTATCTATATCTCATGCAACCCGGATACCTTGCATGACAATTTGAAAACACTATTGCAAAGCCATAAAATTGTGCAGTTTGCAATGTTTGACCAGTTCCCATACACCCATCATGTGGAATCTGGCGTTTTGCTGGAAAAGATTTAAACAATTTATTTCCAGTCATACTAATGCCATAAAAAGGGTTTTATCTAAAACCCTTTTTATTTTATTAAAAATGAGTCACTTAAGAGCTTACATACAGTAAGATTCAGAAATTTCGCTTATTAGAGGCCTATCAATCGGAAAAAACAGCATTTGATTGATGCTTTTATCTCTCTTGTCGGCTTGCTTTATTTACTGGTTTGGATATATTTCGTCCTATGTTAGGCTGCAGATGAAGGCTCTATGAGTTTTTGGCAAAAACTGTTTTCGAATGAACAGGAAAACGAGCATAAAAATCAAATTGCTTGTGTTGAAAATGATTGTTCTTGCAAAACCAATGAACAGCTTCTTCAAGCGTTAGCGAAAGCCGCCGATGAAGATGTCATTATTGGCATTAAAAAAGTGTTAGCTTCTCGAGGCTACAGCCGCAAAGAGCTCAATGAACTTCAGCACTTGCCGCTTCAATAGCAGGTCTGAGTTTCAAAAAAAGGCATTTAGCACACTAAATGCCTTTTTTATTGAATGAATACTATCAACCTAACTTTGCTTTTATCTTTATTAAACAGTTATCTTGTTCTATATTCTCTGCTGTATTAAAAAATAACTCTAAAAAGCTTGAACAGCATTTTTTACTCGGTGCCGTTTCAGCATAAAAAACCATTCAATAATTATAGGGCAATCATGAAATCATTTAGCGTCATTACAAGTAGTATAGTTATTCTCAGTCTAAACGCATGCAGCCAAGTGCCGAAGGAATGCAGCGAATCCTGGAAAAAGATCGAATCCCTTTCTAAGCAGATGGGAATGCCGGAAGACCAAATTAAAGCGCATAAAAAAGAGTTTGAAGACAGCATCAAGGGATTAAGCAAAGAAGATGCTGTTCAAGCCTGCAATATGCAAAGCGCATTTCTGAATATGGCATCTAAACAGCCTTAAAGTCTGCTTAAGTTAAAGCTTGCCCCAATTCAGCCTATTTACACGCTGACGGCTCACTGTATGCAAGCATCGGTCCTAAATCCCGCGATGCATCATGCAAATTTAAGCCGCTTGAATATAGGCTGGAAATGCTGCCATCCAAATACAGTGCATTGTCTGTTTTCAAGCTGTCTTTGAAGTAGGATGCAAACTGATAAAATGTGACTGGCTCACGGCTGATGACAAAATACAGCTTCTGATCCTTAATGCCCACCCCATTGCGGATTTTATGCGAGCTGGCATCCTGCAGAAAGTTGGTATTGATCTTGCCGTTAATCACCAGCATTGGGCCAGATTGCGTTGCATATTTGGCTTTAAAATGATTCCGCTGAAAAGCCTCAGTGGTCTGAATCAGCGCTTTTTGATCATTCCATGCCAAGACCCCATTGGGCTGAATGAAAAAGTTGCCAAATCCATGTTTGGCCTTATTCAGCCCGCGCAGCTGCTGACCATTTTCAACATACAGCCCCACTGGTGAAAAGTCCGCATGATACATACCTGCATTCATGGCAAATTGCAGAATCCTGCAGCGTTTGCGCAATGCAGCGTCCAGCCTGCTGAACCTTAGATAAGGCGTGTTCTGAGGGCTGTAAAGGTACAATCCTAAGTTTTTAAAGTCCCGCACTTCAACGACTGCGCTCTGAATAGGTTCTTCAGATTCCCAGCTGCGCAGTTTTGCGGGTGCCTGCTGCACAGCAAAAAGGCTCAACGTCAAGAAACTCGCCTTCACAGGCAGATTCCATGTATTTAATAATTTCACTGCAGAATGCCCATCCCCATTAATTCCAAAATAGTCGATTAATTCGCAGAAAAGAAGTAGACTAGACCATAAAAATACACTTGCAGCTTTATTGGTAAACGTCTACATGCACCAGCAGACACCACGGATTCCTCTAGGGGCGCATTTAATCATTAAGCATCTTGGTTATAGCCATCATGGAATCTATGCAGGACGAGGCAGAGTAATTCATTACTCAGGTTTCGCTCATCTCTTCAAAAAGCACCCCATCGAAATCACTTCTTTGGAGGCTTTTTGCCATGGTAAAAAATTTAAAATTCAGCCTTACCGTGCGCCTAAATATACTGGCCGTAAAGTTGTACGCCGCATGCGCTCGCGCATGCATGAAAATAATTATCATCTGATCATCAATAACTGTGAACATCTATGCACTTGGGCCATTACAGGTGTAGAAAGCAGCCCTCAAGTCGTGCGCATGATGAACCGGCTGACGACAATCGGCTATGTCAGTTCCGCAATGAGTTTTATGAACAGTATGATGCTGACCGTAACTACAACTTGTTTCGCTCTGGTCTTTTATATTAAGAAGAAGTTACACGAAAAAGCAAAAATGCAAATATCCGTTTATACAGAATTAAAGCAGCAGGAACATAAAAAACACTAGTTTAAACCTTGATGCAGCTGTTGGATAAACTCACTGTATTTTTTTAGAATGGCGGGAACTTATCCTGCACAAAGTTCGCGTGAATGCCATGTTCCAAATGTATTTTTGCAGCATCCAGCACAGTCGTAAAACCGCCCGTACTGTCGATCACAAAGTTCATTAATGCATCTCCTTCAAGGGGGATATCATAATTTTTAATCGTCACATAGGTTTCCAGAGCCGAAATTTTTTCAAATACAAAATCAACTTTGCTTTTCGGCTCACCCCATATAATGCGAATTAATTTATTTTCTTGGATATCCAGCACATGCACATTGGCTGCTGCATTATATTTTTGCCATGTCCATTGTACAGACTTACCTTTTTCCAAATAACCGGTGGATTGGCTAAACCAAAACTGTGTAGTGATTAGCGGATCTACAAAAGCATTAAAAACGATATTGGCTGATTTCCGTATCAGCATTTGGGTTTCAATCACTATGCTCATCACTTCATCCTTCCAAGTCTTACTGTTCGAGATCTCTCTGTGATAACACAGCTTTAAGCAGGCTTCATATCACAAAATTGTTATCTTCAAAATTGGAAGGCACAGCATTTTTCAGCTTAAATTACTCTTATGCGCATGGATGACTGGCGGCAGTTCAGCCCCTATTGATGTAAGCATTTCACGCTCAATATTGCGCACAATTGAATCCAGCGGCAGATCATTTTCCTGTTCACCAAAAGGCTCTTCCAGCTCAGCGCTGAGTGCATCCAGCCCTAAAAAAAGATACGCAATCAGCGCCACAATGACCGGTGTCCAAATGCCTAAGCTGGATTCCAAGCTGAACGGCAGAATAAAGCAGAAGGAATACACGGCGCGGTGCAGCAGCACAGAATAGGAAAATGGCAGCGGTGTCGATGAAATACGGTCACAGCCTGCATGAATATCGCCCAATGCGATTGTGTGCCTGGTTAATGCACTGTAGATAATATCGGTGATCAGTCCTTGCTTATAAAAGCCAGCTAGATCTTTTTGTACAATTTCCATGACATATTGCGGCGGGTTCAAATGTACCTGCAATATCTGCCACTGCTGCTCACTGAACAGAATATGCTTTTGGTAATGATCATACGCCGCATGTGATTTGCGCAGGCGGTCACGCAGCAAGTGCGTAAACAGCATCACACGATAGATCATCACTTCACGGGCATCATCCTCCAGCACATATGTATCACGTATGATATGCCGTGTATTTGCAATCAGCGCACCCCAAAGCTTGCGCCCTTCCCACCAGCGGTCATAACAGGCTGTATTGCGGAAACTTAAGAAGATGGAAAGAATGACCCCAAAAATGGTAAAGCCAATTGCAGGCACCTCTGGAACAGCTACGTAGTGCCGAGCCGCCATATAAACCAAACCGGCAGATATCAGCACCACAACCAGCAATGCAGGAAAGACTTTTGGCAAAATTGTGCCATGCCATGCAAACAGCAATTTAAAGCTATTGGTTTTGTCGCGGATAATCACAGCTATTCCTTATTGTTCTACAGATGAAGCGGCATGAAAAAGCCCAACCGAAGTTGAGCTTGATCTTAACCTATTTAGAATTCAAAGGTTAATCCCATTGAAAACACGAGGTTTTATTTACCTGGCTTAAAGCTGTCTTTTAAATCCAAAATGCGGTTAAACACCGGTTTGCTGCTTGTATGATCGTATTGATCTGCAACAAAGTAGCCTTCACGCTCAAATTGGAAACGGTCTTCAGGCTGAGCTTCCGCCAATGCCGGCTCAATCACCGCTTCAACAATCGTTAACGAATTTGGATTTAAATTATCAAGGAAGTCTTCGCTTACTTCAGGGTCTGCTTCTGTGAATAAGCGGTCATAAATACGCACTTCAGCTTTCACGCCTTTAGTCGCAGATACCCAGTGCACAACACCTTTCACCTTACGCCCTTCAGGGTTTTTGCCTAGAGTTTCCGGATCGATCGAGCACTTAAGCTCAACAACTTCACCATTTTCGTCTTTAATCACTTCGTCACACTTAATTACATAAGCATGGCGTAAACGCACTTCACCGCCCGGAATCAAACGCTTAAAGCCTTTTGGTGCAACTTCTTCAAAGTCTTTACGGTCAATAAATAGCTCAGAAGTTAGCGGAATAATACGCTCGCCCATGTCCACGTTAGGATGGCGCGCATGTACCAAATCCATTGCTTCAGGCAAATTTGTTAAGGTCACTTTCAGTGGATTTAACACCGCCATGCCGCGGCTTGCGGTATTTTCTAAAGACTGACGGATACAGAATTCAAGCATTGCCACATCAACAATACTGCCATCGACTTTTGTAACACCCACACGCTTACAGAATTCACGCAGGCCTTCTGCTGTAAAACCGCGGCGGCGCATCCCCACAACTGTAGGCAAACGCGGATCGTCCCAGCCATTCACAAAACCGCCATCCACTAAACGGCGCAATTTACGCTTAGAAGTAATGGTGTAATCAACATTTAAGCGGCTTGATTCATACTGACGCGGCACAGAGGGTGATTTCACCTTCTCGATCACCCAGTCATAGAACGGACGGTGATCAACAAACTCTAATGTGCACAATGAATGCGTAATGCCTTCAATCGCATCAGATAAAGGATGCGCATAGTCGTACATTGGGTACATTTTCCATTTATCACCCGTTTGATGATGCTCTGAATGCAGTACGCGGTAAAGAATCGGATCACGCATGTGAACGTTAGGAGAAGCCATATCAATTTTGGCGCGTAAAACCGCCTGACCTTCACCCAGCTCGCCATTACGCATTTGTTCAAAGCGCGCTAAGTTTTCTGCAACGGTTGCATCACGCTGCGGTGAGTTTTTACCTAACTCAATAAAGTTGCCGCGGTTTAAACGGATTTCTTCAGGGCTTTGCAAGTCAACATATGCGTCACCTTGCTCAATGAGCTGCACCGCCCAGGTATAAAGCTGGTCAAAATAGCTTGATGCATAGCGCGGTTCGCCATTCCATTCAAAGCCTAACCATTTTACGTCGTTGGCAATACCATCGACATATTCTTGTTCTTCAGCATCCGGGTTTGTATCATCAAAACGCAGGTTGCATAAGCCATCAAACTCTTGTGCAATCCCAAAGTTCAAGCAAATTGCTTTTACATGGCCAATGTGCAGATAGCCATTCGGCTCTGGCGGAAAACGTGTAACCACTTGCTGCGTACGGCCAGAAGCCAAATCATCGGTAATCACTTGACGCACAAAGTCTAAGCCTGGCTGTTGTTCCTGCTGCACAGTGTCGACGGCGTTGCTATTTGGTGTCGGGGTGTTCGGCAGTGTTGAAACAACATCATTTGGCTTCATAACAGTAAAATCACTTTTAAAATAAAAAATTAAGAGAATTAAAACGCTATTTGATCATTTTAACAAAGAAAATAACGTTTTTACTTGCCTTGTAGTTTACAGTTTGCTTATGCTTCTCACAACCAAAAAACCCATGGCTTTGCAGGCCATGTTCAGGAGATTACACCATGAGTTTTCCTCAAGTCGAATTAAACACCACTAAAGGCCGTATTGTGCTTGAGCTTAACAGTGAAAAAGCGCCAAAAACTGTTGCTAACTTTTTAGAGTATGTTCGTGACGGTTTCTACGACGGCGTGATTTTCCACCGTGTGATTGATGGCTTCATGATCCAAGGCGGCGGCATGGATGAAAACTTCAAAGAAAAAGCAACACGTGATGCAATTGAAAACGAAGCTGACAACGGCCTGACCAATGACCTTGGCACAATTGCTATGGCGCGTACACAAGCACCTCACTCTGCATCTGCGCAATTCTTTATTAACGTTGGCAACAATGCTTTCCTGAACCACTCTGGCAAAAATGCACAAGGCTGGGGCTACGCAGTTTTCGGTAAAGTTACTGAAGGCCTAGATGTTGTAAACGAAATTAAAGGCGTTCGCACTGGCAACCGCGGTTACCACGCTGATGTGCCGCTAGAAAACGTTGTAATTGAATCTGCTAAAATCATTTCTGAATAATTTTTAAATCCTCCCCAGCCCTCCTTTAATTAAGGAGGGAGCTTCTTGACTAGATGCAAGTACACCTCCCTTTATCAAAGGGAGGCTGGGAGGGATTCTAAAATAAGGAAAAGATTCGTGACCTACCTGTTTATCGCAGATTTACACTTGTCACCAGATCACCCTCGGCTCGTTCGGGGGTTTCTAGATTTATTAAATGCTTATAAAAACAACAACACCCAGCTGTATATTTTAGGCGATTGGTTTAATGCATGGATTGGCGATGACTACAGCGCGCCATGGCTGGATGAAATCATCATTGCCTTAAAGCAGTTTAATGATGCCGGCAATCAAATTTACTTTTTATCAGGCAACCGCGACTTCGCATTGGGCAAAACATTTCTGCAAAAATTCGACGGCACATTGCTGAAAGACATCGAATATTTAAAAATTGCACAGTCCATTATCCGTTTAGAACACGGCGACCTGCTCTGTACCGATGATGTCTCCTATCAAAAATTCCGTAAAATTATCCGCAATCCGCTGTTACTGGGCTTTTTAAAGAAAATGCCTTTAAGCTTCCGTCAAAAACTCGCCAATGGCTTCCGCAAAAAAAGCCAGCAAGCCAATCAAATCAAAAGCTATGAGGTTATGGATGTCAATCAGCACGCTGTTGAACTTGCTTTGTCAGATGCGGATATTTTAATTCATGGCCATACCCACCGCCCGCAAATCCATGATGTGCACGGCAAGCCGCGTATTGTTTTAGGCGACTGGCGTGAACATGAAGCGCTGATGTTGGAGCTGGATCCGCAAAATCCTGAGCTAAATTTAGAGCTAAAAAAATGGCACTATTGATGCCATTTTTTAAATCACTCATTATTCAGCCAGATTTACTTCAAACGGAATAGTTGATTCTGTCCAATGTAAAAGCTGGATCCGTCTAAATTCATAGGAACTGTTTGACCAGATTCCAATAAGATTTCTTCTCCTACCGGAACCCAAATAAAGCCGCCTACCGTATTTTGCTTACGGTTAAGCGGAACCACTTGTACTTGTACAATATCGCCATTTACGGCTATGGCTGTACGCCATTGATTTAAAATTTCCAAGATATTCACTCAACAATTGAGCTTTTTGTGACACAACAAAGAGGATTAATAAACGGGTTTGGAATAATAATTCTTCGACTGCAGCCATGCAGTTTTCTACACAGTTTTTAGGCCATTTGGCTATAAACTAATAAATCACAATCAGCTATAAAAAATTAAACAGGCAGATCGCCCATTCTTAAATAGGTTTTTATTATACATTGTCATTACAATATATGCAAAGCTTAGAATTAATCACTTATTATTCCAAACTTTGCATATATTAAATGTTCAATTTTCACATACTGCAGCATCCATATAAACACCTAAACGGCTGCTCTCTGCGCAATACTGCTGGGCTTAATAGCCGCCTTCTGAACAGATGGATTCTGCATCTGGCTTATATTTTTGCAAAAGTGCACGCAGTGAATTCATCAATACACTGGTATCTACACCAACCGCAACAAATTCTGTTCCAAGCGCCATATATTGCTGCGTCGCTTCATGCTGTGTAGATAATATGCCTGCAGCCTTACCCGCTGCACGAATGCGCTGTATGGCATCAATGACCGCTTTTTGCACTTCCGGATGATTTGGGTTGCCTTCATAGCCCATGGTTGCTGACAAATCAACAGCCCCGATAAATACCCCATCAATCCCGTCAATCTTCAGAATTTCATCTAGATTTTCCAATCCCGTGACTGACTCGATCTGAATCAGCAGGCAGATATTTTCATGCGCAGTGGCGTAATAATCAGGAATACTATTCCAGCGCGTTGCCCGCGCTAAGGCTGCCCCCACGCCGCGCACGCCCATAGGCGGATAATGCACGGCTTTTACCATCATCTGTGCCTGCTCTACTGTTTCCACCATGGGAATCAGCAGCGTCTGCGCACCTATATCCAACAGCTGCTTGATCAGCTGCACACTGCCGATCGGCGGGCGCACAACCGCTTGTGACGGATAAGCGGCAATACTTTGCAGCTGCGCCAATGTGGTTCTTAAATCGCTGGGCGCATGTTCGCCATCAATCAGCAGCCAGTCATAGCCGGCGTTGGCCGCGATTTCAGTGCCGTACGCATCCGCCAACCCCACCCATAAGCCAATCTGCTGCTGGGTTTTCAATTTACGCTTAAAGTAGTTTGTATAATCAATCATGTACACACTCAATGCAGGATGAGATATTGACTTGATTAAACCCCTTTTGGCTAGAAGTACCAATAGTGAATTGCTATGTCCTCATTGAAATGAACTATAAGTCCGTGTGTAAATCAGCAGGAATTGATCCTTGCTCACCGGAGGCTTTCAAGACTTCTTTCTGGATTTTCTTTATCAGCCCTAAGTTATATGAAAATTCTTCTCATCTATTTGTCATTCGAATCAGGTAAGATAAAGCAAATTGATTAATGGAGAGCCCATTCATGGATTTGCTGAACGTTTCGAAAACCCGCTATACCACTAAAGCTTATGATCCTGCTAAAAAAATCCCTCAGGCACAGTTTGAGCGCCTGTTAGAAATTCTGCGGCTTGCCCCATCCTCCATTAATATTCAGCCTTGGCATTTTTTCATTGCAGACAATATGGCAGCGAAAGAGCGCATTGCCAAAGCGCTCGTTGGCAAATATGCATACAATGCCCCTAAAGTTTTAGATTCATCGCACACAATTTTGTTTTGCACCAAAGCAGACATCAGCGAAACCCATCTTGAAAATCTGCTGAACCGCGATGAAATCAGTGGACGCTTTAAAGATGAAAAAGCCAAGCAAGGTCAAAAAGACAGCCGCACAGGCTATGTCGATTACTATCGCAATGAAAAAGGCGATATTCAGCGCTGGGCAGAAAATCAGACTTTTATTGCGCTGGGTCAGGCCTTATTGGCGGCAGGCATTGAAGGCATTGATGCCACGCCTATTGGCGGCTTTGATGAGTCTATTCTTACAGAAGAACTGGGCTTGGCTGAAAAAGGCCTGATTCCATCTGTACTGTTGACATTGGGTTACCGCAGTGAAAATGACTTCAATGCAAAGCTGCCAAAATCACGCCTCGTAAAAGAAGATATTTTCACGACGCTTTAATTTATAAATAAAAACGATGAAAGGGAGAATTTCTCCCTTTTTCTGTCATTTCAGGACTTATTTTTTAAACAATAATCGAGTATATTTTGCGCAAATACAAAATAGGTCACTCATTATGCCTGTTGCACCAAAATTACCCATGAAATTTAAATGTACAGCATGCAAAACTGTATATATGCATAAATACAATTCAGACGCATTTTTAAACTACCCAGCTTGCCCGAATTGCCAGAACGCAGGTCAATTGCAAGGCACAATCGAAACCCACGACCTGTTTAAATACCCACTGGCCATCGCAAAGAGCTATTTGCAAGATTCTATGCTGCGCTTTAACCGCTGATATTGATGCTTAAATTCAACTGAAGCATTTGATTGATCAACAGCGCCTCCCTTAAATGCGAGGCGCTGTTTTATCTGTACTCTCAGTCAGGCATCCGTCTAAGAAAATCAATGGATTCGAATCATTTGGCCCAAGTGTTGCTTATTCCTTAAACACATACCAATTACCTGATTGTGAGGTGTCCAATGGCTTTGAGCATTCCTAAACTAAGTTTCACTCCTGCGCTATTCAACATGCCTATGAAGTTTGAATGCGCCGCATGCCATCAAAACTATTTGCATCCTTATGCATTAGATGCTCATCATTACCCTGCCTGCCCTAACTGCCAGCAGGCGGGCCTGCTGCAAGGCCTTGTAGAAACAGAAGACTTCATTCATCACCCTATTCAATTTTTATCAAACTACAGGCGCATGCTGGAATCCGCACGCGACCAATCCAATTAAGGCCTTGGCTTTTCATTTCAGGGCAAAGGGCATAAAAAAGCCTGCTTCAGCAGGCCCTCTTCTTCTACACGTACGGCCATATCCTGTTTTAAAACATCGTATAGGCCAAACACAATACACTCACAATGCCTAGGCACAATCCCAGACCAGACCAGATCCTTAATTTCTCTTTAAAAATAACAAGGCCGCTGAGTACACCAAACATCACCACTAAAATATTCATCCCTGCAAAGACAACGGCTGGAGTGTCTTTCAGGAGCATGTGGGCCTTGACATATAGCGCAATATTGGCAAAATTCAGCACCCCCAATCCCAGACCCGCAAGAATGTCCCTTCCCGCGCCAATGCTTTTATGCCGTACAGTGGTGTACAAAATAGATAAGGCAAAGGCATAGATAAAGACCAAATTCAGCGCCACTGAGAATTGCAGTCCTAAACCTGTCGTATATTTAAGCAGCACGTCAATCAGCGCATAGCCGACCCATACCCCTGTTAAATATAAAATGGCATAGGGGCCTTCTGTTCTTTCCGCATCAGTACGGTGCGAAAGCAAAATGCACAGCACACTGCTGAGCCCCAATACAACACCGATAACTTTAAGCTGACTAAACTGCTCTTGAAATACAAAATACGCGGCCATTAAAGACAACACTACGGAAAGCCGCTGCGCAATTTCAGTTTTTAAAATGCCAGCGGTCTGCAGCGACTTCGCCAAACACAGAAAAATGGACGGCAATAAAATGCCTAAAATCAGGATCAGCCACCACGGCGTATGCTGCATCGAGATATGCTGTAAATCCGGCTTAAACCATAAAAAACACAAAATGCTCGCGGCTGCATAATTCCATGCAATCATCTGGAATGTGTTAAAGCCTTTTTCTTTGCAAATTTTAAGTAAAATAGATACTGCCACACTGCATAACGCAGCGGCAAAAATCAGTTCCATGGCAATCTCTTTATCATTAAGTCATCGCTAACGCGCTATATTTTCAATGCTTCAATAAAAGAAAAGCCCACATAGTGTGGGCTTTTCTGAAAAAATAATCTATAGCAGATTATTTATAGCGGTCGACCATTTTCTCTAAAGAAATTGGACGAATCTTGTCTGCATTGCCCGCTGTGCCGAAAGCTTCGTAACGGTCAACACAGATCTGTTTCATGGCTTCAACAGTTTGAGCGAAGAATTTGCGCGGGTCGAATTCGCTTGGTTTTTCAGCCATCATACGGCGCATTGCGCCTGTAGAAGCTAAACGCAAGTCTGTATCGATGTTGATTTTACGGACACCGTGCTTGATTGCATCAACCAGCTGTTCAACAGGAACACCATACGTTTCTTTGATGTCGCCGCCGTATTGGTTAATGATTGCAAGCCATTCTTGAGGAACAGAGCTTGAACCATGCATTACAAGGTGCGTATTTGGCAGCGCCGCATGAATTTCTTTAATGCGGTCAATGGCCAAGATATCGCCTGTAGGCGGACGCGTGAACTTGTACGCGCCATGTGAAGTGCCTACAGCAATCGCTAAAGCATCGACATTGGTATCCGCAACGAATTGACGCGCTTCTTCAACAGAAGTTAAAAGCTGTGAATGGTCAAGTACGCCTTCTGCGCCTACGCCGTCTTCTTCACCCGCCATGCCAGTTTCAAGACTGCCTAAACAGCCAATCTCACCTTCTACAGAAACACCGCAGGCATGCGCCATAGCAACTGTACGGCGTGTTACGTCTACGTTGTATTCATAGGTTGTCGGTGTTTTACCGTCTGCACCCAGAGAACCGTCCATCATGACTGATGAGAAGCCCAATTGGATCGAACGCTGACATACATCAGGATCTGTACCATGGTCTTGATGCATCACGACAGGAATGTGTGGCCATTCTTCAATCGCAGCTAAAATAAGGTGACGCAAGAAAGGTGCGCCTGCATATTTGCGCGCGCCTGCAGAAGCTTGCACAATAACAGGTGAGTTTGTTGCATCTGCTGCAAGCATAATTGCGCGCATTTGTTCTAAGTTGTTTACGTTAAACGCTGGTACGCCGTAAGCATGTTCGCCGGCGTGATCCAAGAGCTGGCGCAATGAAATAAGAGCCATAGTGTCCTCCCAGGTAATGCGACATATTCTACATGCACAATGGTTTCAAATCAGCATCAAAAAGCCCTTTTATAAAAAAAATCCCTGCTTATGCAGGGACTTTTAAAATAAAAACAACAAACTTAGTGAGCTTCCGCATCCACCGTTGCTGCATCTGCCGGCGCATTGGCCACTTCAGCAGGCACATCCTGATTCTTTTCATCAAGTACAGGCTTGTCCAGCGCATCAATTTTAGCTTGCTGTTCCGGTGTAGTTTGTTCATCGGCAGCTGGTGCAGATGCTTCAGTTTCAGCTTTTGACGCTTCTTCTTTCTTAGAACATGCTGTTAATGCAAGTGGCGCAATGATTAATGCAGCAAGTGCCAGTTTAAGATTCATCAGATTTTCCTACAGGTGGATGAGTAACTGCAGAAAATTTTATTGCAGTTATATTTCATTTTGATGACTATAAAATGAATCGTTTAAATATCAAAAAAAGAGCAATAAAAAAGGCTGAACATCTGTCAGCCTTTTTCAACGTGCTTTACGCTTTAAGCGCGTTCAAGCAATACCGCTACCGCCGGTAACGTTTTGCCTTCTACAAACTCAAGGAACGCGCCGCCGCCAGTCGAAATGTAGCCGATTTTGTCTGCAACGCCATATTTATCAATTGCCGCTAAAGTATCACCGCCGCCGGCAATAGAGAATCCATTTGATTCAGCAATCGCTAAAGACAATGCTTTCGTACCTTCGCCAAATTGATCGACTTCAAACACGCCGACTGGGCCATTCCAAAGAATGGTTTTAGATGTTTTTAGAATCTCTGCAAATGCTTTTGCAGTTTCTGGGCCAACATCCAAAATCATGTCATTGTCTGCAACATCTTCTACTTTCTTAACGACAGCTTTCGCTGCAGCCAAAGAACCTAAGAAATCGTCAAAGTTGATTTCAGAGGCATCCGCAACCACAACATCCGTTGGAAGCGGAATAGAAACTTTTGCAGCAATGGCTTTTGCTGTATCAATTAAATCATGTTCACACAATGATTTACCGACATTGAAACCTGCCGCTGCAAGGAATGTGTTGGCAATGCCGCCGCCTACAATAATTTGATCGCAAATGTCTGAAAGAGATGTCAAGACGTCCAATTTTGTCGACACTTTAGAACCAGCAACAATGGCAGCCATTGGCTTTTCAGGTGTTTTCAGCGCACGGCCGAGTGCATCTAATTCAGCAGCCAGCAATGGACCTGCAGCCGCAACTTTCGCTAAACGCGCCACGCCTTCAGTCGATGCTTCTGCACGGTGTGCAGTACCAAAGGCATCCATGACAAATACATCGCAAAGCGCTGCATATTTTGCAGCCAGCTCTGGGTTGTTTTTCTTTTCGCCCGTATTGAAACGGCAGTTTTCAAGCAGGACCACTTGACCTGGCTGAACA
The DNA here is from genome assembly GCF_039655955.1 of Acinetobacter sp. CWB-B33. NCBI lineage: Bacteria > Pseudomonadati > Pseudomonadota > Gammaproteobacteria > Moraxellales > Moraxellaceae > Acinetobacter > Acinetobacter sp. CWB-B33. The sequence goes on along the minus strand of NZ_JAGFEU010000001.1, from coordinate 927,657 downwards.
TCAACGCCATCTAAATAATCTGTAAACAATTTAACTTCTTGACCTAATGCTTCTGTTAAATATGCAGCCACTGGCGCCAAAGACTGTTCAGCTTTTGGTTCACCTTCAACAGGACGGCCTAGGTGAGAATAAACCATTACAGCTGCGCCTTTTTCCAAAGCAGCTTTAATTGTGGGCAATGCAGCACGAAGGCGCGCATCGCTGGTAATCACACCGTTTTTAACAGGAACGTTTAAATCTTCACGAATAAGAACACGCTTGCCTGCTAAATCAAGGTCAGTCATACGCTGAAAGTTCATGTATAGCTCTCTTTATTGATATCAAAACGCGGAGATTTTAAATGATTATGCAGAAAAAGGTTAGCTTCTTTTGCAGAAAAGGCATCGAAAGCCAAACTTTTGCTATCATAGTAAAAAGCCCCTTTAAGATTCAGAGCTTATGTCCATTCATCCAGATCCAAATATTAACCGTTTAAACGTCTTAGGCGAGCCTTTAGCCAGCTGCTGCTATGACCCGATTACCGGATATTTCCGCAACGGTTTTTGCCATACAGCGGTGACTGATTTGGGACAGCACACCATGTGCGCTGAAATGACTTCTGAATTTTTAAGCTTTTCTCAAAAAGCAGGCAATGATTTAACCACACCGCTGCCTGAAGTCGGTTTTCCTGGCCTGCAGCCAGGCGATTTTTGGTGCATCTGTGTGACCCGTTGGGTGGAAGCATACCAAGCAGGCATTGCTCCGCCTATTAAAATACAAGCATGTCATCAAGCTGTACTTTCTTATGTACCGCTTAATGTCCTAATGGAATATGCAGTGTAATGAATACTCACAAGATCATTTTGGCGTCCAGCAGCCAAACCCGTAAAGATTTGATGGATCGTTTACGGATTGATTACCTGTCCATAGTGCCTGATATTGATGAATCGCCGCGCGGTGAAAGCCATGCCGATGATTTGGCCATGCGCTTGGCTTTAGAAAAAGCAAAATGCATTGCTGAACAGCATCCTGATGCGATTGTGATCGGTTCAGATCAGGTGGCTTGGCGTGAAGGCGCGCCAGATATCTTCATCGGCAAGCCGCTCAGCGCTGAGAAAGCAGTCAAGCAGCTGCAAGCCAATTCAGACAAGATTGTGTATTTCAGTACGGCGCTCAGCGTTCAGCACTTAGCGTCTGGGTTTGAACAGACACTGGTCGAGCATTACAAAGTAAAGTTCCGCAAACTCAGCCTGCCGGAAATTGAACGCTATGTTGAAATAGAACAGCCTTTACATTGCGCGGGCAGCTTTAAATGTGAAAGTTTGGGCATCAGCCTATTTGAAGAAATGATCGGCCATGACCAAACCACCCTGATGGGCATGCCGATGATTCAGTTATGCAACATTCTGCGCCAGCTGAATGTTTTAGTCCCTTAAGGTCTTGCATTCCCCGCGTGATATTCAATCAGTCAGCGAACAGCTATAATATGCTGTTCGCTGATTTTTCCCGAAGATGCATTCCTTAGCAATAAATTACCAGCAGGCAATATGCTTAATCCTCTTTTTAGAAGATCTAACGAGTGGATGCTGACATGTGCAGTTCAAAAAAAGCGTAAAAGTAAAATTCAATCATTCAATAAGCAGCCTTCATGCAATACTGACTGATTTGCAAATACCCTGCCGCGTATTTAAATAATGATATAACTGCTTGCACCGCTCCCTTTGATCATAAGACAATAAGCCAATCTTGATTTAAATTTGCTTAGGCTATATCCATGTCTCAACCTTTAGACGTTCTCGGCGGCATCACTGCCGAGCAATTCCTTGCCGAATATTGGCAAAAAAAACCGCTCCTGGTCCGCAATGCGCTTCCTGAAATTGCAGGCATGCTAGAACCTAATGATGTTATGGAATTGGCGCTGGATGAAAATGTCACTGCCCGCCTCATTAAGCAAAAAGACCGCGATCCAAACCAGTGGTCCGTCAAAACCTCACCTCTGCTGAAAGCAGATTTCCAAAAAATGCCAAAACTCTGGACGCTGCTGATTCAGGCGGTCGACCACTACTCTTTTGACTTGGCTGAATTGTGGAAAAATTTTGCTTTCATTCCGCAATGGCGCCGTGATGACATTATGGTGTCTTATGCGCCTAAAGGCGGTTCGGTTGGCAAGCATTTCGACTTCTATGATGTGTTCCTTGTGCAAGGGCATGGCCACCGCCGCTGGCAGCTGGGTCAAATGTGTGATGCAGATACAGATTTTGTTGCGGGCCAGCCTTTAAAATTGTTGCCTGAGATGGAGGTGCATTTTGATGAAGTGCTGGCACCTGGCGATTTACTGTATGTACCGCCCGGCTTATCTCATTACGGCGTTGCGGAAGATGACTGCCTCACCTTTTCTTTCGGTTTCCGCATGCCGAATGTTCCAGATATGATGGATCGCATCTGCGACAAATTCTCTGAAAATGATCTATTGAAAAATCCGCTTCTTGATATTGTCCGCAGCCAGCAAAGTTCAATGGGCCAAATGACGCAAAATGAACTGGAATACTTAAAAGCAAAAATCTTCGAACAATTGCAAAATTCTACAGTGATTGAAGATGCCATTGTCAGCTTAATGTCTGAACCCAAGTATCCTGAAAATATTCCAGAAGCTGAAGCCATTGGCACAGGTGATTTAGAAGACGCCTTGGAACAAGGCTATCTGTTAATGCTTGAGCCTGCTTCACGCTTACTCTATACCGATCAGGACGGTGAGCTGCTGTTTTGGGCAAATGGTGAAAGCATCTGCATCTCAGAACAGTTTGCGCCGCATCTAAAAAAATTGGCCGACGGTCAGGCGATTGCCCTGAATGAAACTTTATTTGATCAAGATATTTTAGAAGATATTGCACAGCTGATGAATGAATCAGTACTCATGCTGCTGCCGGCAGATTCTGAAGAGTAATATTCAATGCGGAAAAAGAGGACATTCTGTCCTCTTTTTTTATTAAAAAAACACCACTATTCGGCTCTTTTTGCGCTCATTGCAATTTAATGATGGCATGTATCTGGGTGAGCCCCTTACCTGAATGAATGCTTAATTGCCCGCCCATTCTTTCAATCCGGCTCTGCATACTGCGCATGCCAATACTCATGCCATTTTGTTTCACACAATCCACATCAAAACCAACGCCATTATCCTGAATAATCAACTCCAGCTGCCTTGGACTCGTATAATACATGCTGACTTTGACCTGAATCGCCTGACTGTGTTTAATAACATTGGTTAAACTCTCTTCTAATACACGGATTAAATTCAAGCATTGCAAGGCCGAGGGCTCTGCTTCCCACCGCTCTGCAAAACGCCACTCCGCATGAATATCCATTTCATCCATCAGCTGACTGAAACGGTGGCGTACAGGAGCGGCCCAGAGCACAGGCGTTTCAGGAATCTTGCCATCCAATGCAGAACCGCTGTCGATAATTTGACGTAAATCATCACGCATGAGTTTCAGCATAGATAAGAATTGCTGATTGGGAATTTTCTGCTCACATTGATCGACTAAAATCATAGAGCGCACAATAGATGACCCCAATCCATCATGCAGGTCATGCGACAGTTTCATCCGCTCTTGTAACCGTGCATTAAAGACTTCCAAACGGTGCTGATCATTTAAACTGCTGCTTAAATCCAAACTGACCTGCTGTATTTTTGTAGACAGTTCTACATTAAACTGTTCAATCTTTTTAATGTTGCGATCTAAGCGTGAACCAAGAATAATGACAATAAACAGCGTAAATAGCGGCGAGGTATATGGCGATAAAGGCATAAGGTCATAGCCTGGGCCTAAAAAAGCAATTCTTAAATCATAGATGGAAATCAAGACAATGGCTGTCATGCAGATCGCCAGCAGAATGTAATCTGAGCGCCTTACACGCCATGCGACCCAACACAAATAAAGATAAGTCGCAAAATAAATACAGCAATACACTAAGAATATAAAATTAAACAGCATTTTCATTTGAGCCAATGAAACTGTCCAAATACTGAGAATAAATACTGCAGTGATTATCAGCAAAAACCGTTCAATTTTTGGTTTTTTTACCTGTATAAATCTCAGCAAATATGTACAAAAACACAAAATATATAATAAAAAAACAATCAAATTAATGCGTGATGAAACGATAGAACTTGAAAACACATAAGTTTCTGTAGCCAAAATATTGGATATAAAGTAGATCCATAACAATGAGCTGAGTGCAAACCAGCCAAAACTAGTTTCTGAACGGCGGTACAGCCAGATCACAAAGCAAAACGTGCCGAGCGTAGCAGACAAAATTAAATTAATTTGAAAAAGTGTCCGCGTATTCCATATTCTTCGTTCATTCAAGGTATTGGCATTAATGGCATTATCAAAACTGATTTTGCCAATCCCCGCACTCATTGCTGAGTAGCCTGTTACATATATCAGTATCTCATTGTCATTTTTCTTTAGGCCTGAAACTGGCATGATCCAAAATCTAGGCATATTCCAGCTTCTAGACAAGGGCTCTTGCAGATTCTTATCCCGCCAAAGCAAATCACCATTTAAAAAAAGCGCACCCGCGGAATTAATATAACTGATGGAAAACGCAATAGGATCTGTCAGACGCGAATTGTTTTGGCAATTCCAATCCCAGATCAGCTTATACCATGCGCCTCCGGAGTACCCCGGCCACGTTCCATCCCAGTGGTCAGGCAGCTTTTTCACCGGTTCCCAGCCCTGCTGGGGCAACTCTAAATCTGATGATGTTTTTACTTTACTGATGCTGTTCAGCTGAACTTGGCATTGACTGTTAATTTCGTAGGAAACAGATGCGCGGCATATCGTGCTGATCAGGCAGCACAAACATATACAGCATATATATTTCCATAAACCCATTTATAAAATCCCTAAAGAACGCGCTGTGCTGACTGCCTTTGTTCGTTTGGTCACCGACAGTTTTCGGTAAATATGCTTAATATGGCTTTCTACCGTATAGCGCGAGACAAATAGCTTCTCCGCGATTTCTCGGTTACTCAAGCCTTGCGCCACTAAACCCAAAATTTCTTTTTCACGAATCGTCAGCAAACCTTGATCTGCGTCATTGCTGCTGGTTTCCGCTTCAGTCTGCGGCTCTGCCTCTAAGACAGCAATTTGCTTAAGAATTTCACGCGCAATAAAAGGATCAATTGGCGCACCGCCGCGCAGAATACTGCGGATCGACAGCAAAACTTCAGCATCATCACGCTCTTTCAGCACATAGCCTGTCGCGCCAGCTTTAATCGCACTAAACAGGCTTTCCTGCGTACTCCATGCAGAAATCACCAGAATCAACGCGTTACTTTCAGAAGCTCGGATTTTTTCAATAATTTCCGTACCATGCCCATCAGGCAACCCCAAGTCAATCAAAGCCAGTGAAATAGGCTGCTGCTGCAAAATATCAAACGCCTCTTTTACATTTTTTGCAAACAGCAGCACGTCATTGGCATAGCCCAAATCAAGCAAAATTTTACGAAGCCGCAATTGGATAATTTCTTCATCTTCAACGACCAGAACTGGTACCGGTAAAACCACTTCCATAGCCATCACTCCTATTGCTCAAAACTATTTTCCAATTCTAAACAATTCGAAAACTGCACAACATCCCTATAATTAAGTATATTCCTGTTTATTCAGAAATTATTTTTAGCCTTTAACATTTTGATGATTCTGGCACGCCCTTTGGCTTTCATGACGCTAGCCATTGAATTTAAGCAGTTAAGCCATATTGCTGTTTTAAATATTTTACAATTTCGGCCGATTCAAATAATTTAACACCGGTATTAGGGTCAACCAAATACGGTACTTGAATATTATCTCCCATAACCTTCAGCACCTGCTCACGCTTACCGCCCGCCAGTGGCGTATATTTGCCAGGTTTTAGGCGCAGAACAGCGGGACCTTGATCTTGCCAGCGCTCTTTTGCAGCATTGTGAAACTTATAAGGCAGCTCCAATTCAGTTAGTTCCGCGCGGACAATTCGTGTAAATGGGCTGGCCTCAAATCCCCACAGCTCTAAAAGCTGCTGTGGCGCTTCACGCTGTAAAATAGCCTGATTCACCCATACGCCGCGGGCACCATTTATAATCGTTCCAGCCAGCGCTACGACAGGAATTTTTGGATAATGCGAATATTTCTTAGGTGTCTTTCCCGAATGCCCATAATGCTTAAATAAATGATGAATGATCTGCTGTGATTCATACAGCTGATCACCCGTATTGTCATCCACCAAAAAAGGAAATTGGGTTTTGCCGCCTAATTTCTTCATTTCATTTCGATACCGCTGACCGCCTTTCGGGCAAGGATATACTTCATAATCAATATTTAAGGTTGTCAGCACTTCCCTGACCCGGCGGCAAAAGGGAGAGCCTTCAAATTCATATAGTTTTAATATTTTGTCCGGCTGAATAGGATGCGGTGTGCCGCTTGTGCCGCGGCCGCCTGCGGCAAGGCTTGAAAGCAGAGACTGAGCCACTTTTATTTGATGTTTGAGCATATTCATTTTCCATCGTGCATAGCTGTTTTATTTTTTTGCTTATCTAAAATAACACATAAATGACTTCACACATTCACAGCCTATCCAAAAAAGTGAAATATAACAAAAGCCTAGAACATTGTGCATCAGCCGATCTTTCGGCTGATGCACATTTAACAGGACTTAGGCGCAGCATCATCTAAGCCGCCTTGAATACCCCAGAATGACCTGATGACTGCGCAAAAAAGCTTAAAGCGCAACCAGCGGTTCTTTTGCAATGACAATGCCATTATTGTCTGCATATACATAGTCGCCAGATTGAATGCTGACACCGCCAAATTCGAGCTGGATATCGGTTTCCCCAGCGCCTTTACGGTTGCTCTTTTTCGGAATAGAGGCCAAAGCGTGCACCCCTAGATCCAAGGCAGCTATTGCATCGACATCACGGACACAGCCATAAATAATCACGCCATTCCAATAATTTTTTACTGCGGATTCAGCAATTAAATCCCCCATCAATGCACAGCGCATCGATGCGCCGCCATCCACAACCAAAACTTTGCCTGCGCCTTCAGTCGCCAATAGCTCTTTGACACGTGAATTATCTTCAAAACATTTGACGGTCACTGCCTGGCCGCCAAAGCTTTTGCGCGCGCCATAGCTTTTAAAAAACTTCCCGTCCATCGACGGCGTAACCACCTGAATGTCTTTTTCAGGATGATCATCCAGCAAATCACAAGTTACAAAAGGCACTGTAGACACGGTTTTATCCCTCATTTGGTTTTTTGTATGCGTAAATTATCATAAATCTGAAATTTTTCAGTTTGAGTTTGCCCAGCCTCGACCATAGTATGAGCCACCTGTGATGCTGTCACTGGCTTGTATTTAAAAGTATCCGGCACTAAATGCGAAAACCGCTGATAAAGCTTTTGAGCTGCATCTTCCAGCTTGCGCTGCTCTTGCCGCTGGCCCAGCAGCAAAGAAGGCCGAAGAATGGACGTACAGGGCAAATCCAGGCTTTTCACATAGTATTCCAGTTCGCCTTTAACCCGATTATAAAAAAAAGGAGATTTAGAATCTGCGCCTAATGCGCTGAGCAAAAGATAATGCGTATTCATATTTTCCAGCAGCTCAGCAAAATGCGCGTTAATCACAAAATCGGTATTGTAAAAATTCTCTTTTGAACCCGCCTGCTTCATTGTTGTGCCCAGACAGCTGAAAGCGTGAGTATATCCGCTGACATCCTGCTCATTCAGCATCAAGAAATCCGCCAGCTCAAATTGCTGCACTTTTTCCAAATGGTTAAATTCTTCGTCGCGCTTGCGGACTACCGCCGTAATATTTACACAATCTCCATTTTGACTCAGCTGCCGAACCAGCTCCCGCCCAACCAAACCAGTCGCCCCGATCACAATTGCATTCTCAATAAATTTAATCATTTTTTGAACAATCTCCCTTCGATATCATTAATCTAACGTTTTCTTAGGAATTTTTCTTCAACTAAAATGTTGTCAAAGCATGTCAAGACTTGACTTAACTGCATAATCTAATCAAAATATGGCACTTGTTTACGGGCTGGTGATAGTTCTTCTGATGTTGGTTTTCAGTTGAGTTTCAGCCCGCCCAGACCAATCTATTTCAAGGAGTGCACGAGTGGCAAACTCTGCTCAAGCTAAAAAACGTGCCCGTCAAAACGTTAAAGCACGCAAACACAACGCTAGCTTACGTTCTATGGTTCGTACTTATCTTAAACGTACAGTAGCGGCTATTGCTGCTGGCGATTATGCTGCTGCTTCAGAAGCATACAAAACTGCGGTACCTGTAATTGACCGTATGGCTGATAAAGGCATCATCCATAAAAACAAAGCTGCTCGTCATAAGAGCCGTTTAAATGCACAAGTTAAAGCTTTAGCTAACTAATTTGCTGCAAAATAAAAAAAGCCCTTTTTAGGGCTTTTTTTATTGCTTTTTAATCACATAAAACAAATAACGTTCACTTTCCAAAATATCAAATAATTCTATTTTCATCAGCTTAAAGTCAAACAGCTGCAGCACGCACATAAAAATACTAAAGGAATTCTATCTGGCATTTTCCATGAAATGCGCGGTACGCCATTTTATGACTCAAGCTTTATAAAATGCTGCTTATTGCAGAAAGCAATATACCTGCAATAAGCAATTGAATTACGCTTATTTAGCAAGCAGCTTCAAATTCTGCGGCTTCAAATACGCGAGAATTAAACTTTGATTCGCAGTCAAATTTGTCCATTTTTGATTGGCATTATTATCACCACACCCATAGCGAATCAGTATTTGACGGTTATTCACCAAATGTCCTGTATTTAAATCCATACATTGCCCATCTTGGCGAATGGTTCCAGTGCCAGGGTTCATTGTCCAAACTTGAGTGTTCAAATTTGTGCCGCACTTACTCATGATGACCTTGCTGCCTGAACCGCCCGTACTTGTCAAACACTGATCAATCGCATTTTTATTATGAATACGGCCTAAGCCATCATATATCCACTGTTCTGTACTATCCGCCTTACAACCAGATGCGCCGCTGATGTAAAGATCATATTCACCATTGGCCAATGGCGCGCCTTTCAAGCAATTGCTGCCATTTTTGATCGGCGAGGCATTTTTAAACACATTGTCTTCTGCCAAACCCAAAGATGTCTTGAACTTATCAAGTGCTTCTATTGCCTTAGGCTTTTGTGCTTCCAAGTCTTTAGAATATACATTCATCCAACGGTTTAACCGGTACACTTTAGACTGTTGATCTTCAAAACGGCGCAACTCAGCCTGCGCAGCTCCAGACAGCTCATGAGCAAAAGTTTTGTAGGATTCATACAATGCGAAATTAGACGGCGACAAAGCGATAATCGCATTGCTTGATTGATTTACCAGCGCTTGCTCAAGCTCTGGAAGTTCAATCTTGCGTAAAGCGCTATACCCCGCTTCACGGCCGATTTTCACAGCCGGCTTGATCGTATCTGCATATACAGAAATATCAATTGTAGATAACAGCTTCTCAGCTTCATTGGCTTTTTTACAATACAGGTCTACTTTCTGAGGATGGTCAGCCAGTGATAAATTGACATGCAGCTTATTCGCATTGCCTTCCGGTTTGTCTGTTACCCAAAGCCTTTGCGGCGCAAGTGCAATATTTGTCGATTTACCAGAGTACTGAACATTTAACCAACAAGATGCCTGTCCACTCGATGTATTCGCGCTTGGCAAGTCATAGACATTCCCCCAGTTAGAACGTGCAGCTGGATACAATAAGCCAACTTGAGCCACCGGGTCATAACCGCCAAGAATCGTCAGTACCGGCTGACCAAAAACGCGAGGACGGGGATAATTTTGATTTGCGCGATACCATACCGGTGAGGTGGAGTTTGGCATAACAGGCTGCGCGACTTCCATCTGACGCGTATCTTTATTCCATTTTTTATAGCCTGTAGGTGATTTTTCATCCCACACATAACGGTCAAAATGAGGCTGGATTTTTAAAAATGTACTGTAGCCCGTGTAATGGGTATATTTAGATATGCTGCTGTCTGTATAGCCACCCGACATCGCATCTTTACCGTAAGGGAACAGATTTTTAAAGTTTGGAATGCCATTCGAACCATCCCATTTCCACGTCGCAGTCCAAGATAAATTGCCGCGCATTTTATTGCGGTAGCCGATATACCCCCACCCGCTGTCTGCATGATGCGCTGCCCAAAAATCATTCACTGTAGTTTTATCAATCTCAACACGGCCTGGGTAATGCCCTAAACCATAATGGTGGCCAATTTCATGACTAAACTCGTTACCTACAGAATCATACAGGGTCAGCATGCCGTTACCGCCGCTCAGACCATGACCTTTCACCCCATTGCTATAAACGCCCTGAGCATGATGCGCGATGACTGACTCAGTCAGCTGCGGCTGGCTCTGATCACTCATAGATGCACTGGTCACGCCCCAATTCGCTAAATTAATACCAACACTAAACGTCGATTTCGCTGTATCTCCACGCATATCTCCAGAATAAGCGTCACCCTCTGTACTGCTTGCACTGCTGTAAATCGTGCCATTTGACACCATAACACGCGGTAAGAAAACATCGTCGTACTTCGCAACAATCATTTGAGCAGCTGGAATAGTCTGGAAATAGTCTGTCCCTGCTTTCTCAGGCTCCAACAACATATAATGCCCACTCGAAACAGGCGCGGACGTCAACATTCCGATACGGATGTTATTCAGCACCAATTCACCAGGGGAAGCAAAATCAATCTTGCTTTCCACCAACTCACCTTGCCTGTTTTCTGAATCGATGAATTTAATATGCAAGCCAGGCTGAACTTCGTTCCAAGCGAGTTTGGTTGACCACGCCCGCTGGCTATAAACAACAGATGGACGATTTTGAATAATGTTTTGATCTGAAGCCGGAATATCCTCAGGCGGAGATAAATCAACGGTTCTTAATAAAGTGCCATTACGATAAATTTCAACTTTTAGATTCGTTACAGATTGCAGTGCTTTTACAGGAGTGACTAATAACAGCGCCTCGCGTTCAGCAGTCAGCCTAGGCATTTTCTTTTTCTCATTGCCATTCGGGTCGACCACATGCCCCTGACCAAATTGCACCATTGCCTGAAAATCCCCTTCTAAATCAGGGCGAATTTCACGCTCTTTATCATCCGCATTAAAGTCATAAAAACCAATACTTGCCGTATCAGCAACATCCTTCTCAGGTTCAGGATAGCTTTCAGCGGTTCCGTCAGAATTCGATGAATCCCCACTTCCACCCGATGCAGATGCACCGTCGCTTGCCCCACCGCCACCGCATGCACTCAGCATCAGCGCCAAGATACAAACACTCAGCTTGCTAGACGTAAAATCAATCACACTTTTCATAATCCCCCCGAATTATCAAGCACTTTCACATTAAAATGTGAATTAAAATTAATACATAAAATCAATAATTTATTTGAAAACATATAGTATAAAGATTCAGTATTAATTACAAATGGCGTGATTTGTCACAAAAAGACAATTTAAAAATTTAATCCATAAAAACGATTATTAATCAAAAAGATTGTGAGACAGAGATCTTCTTTTTTAATCACAATACTGCATAGCGCAGTATTATTTATGCTGATACAGTGTCAAAAAAAGTCATTATTTTTTTAACACAGCTCTTTATTTTTATAAAAACTTAACAAGCCATTTTCGGCGGGCTACGATTCTTTTGAGTTTTTTTAACCCGCCCAAAATACCCATAAAAAAATTATGGTATTCTCTATTCAGAACTGAGAAACATTGAAAATAAAACAGGTGCATTTGATGATTAATAAATTTCTGCCAACGCTTGAAAAATTTCAGCCTGCTGAACAGCAATATATTGAATACTTCACCGCAAAAGGCGAAAAGGATATTTTGGGTAAAGTCATTTCCAATATGAAAGGCACAGCAGAAATTCAAGCTTCGCAAGGTGTTGATGCCTGGCTGAGCTATGGGGTGTATTTACCCGCTATCGAGCGCATATTCGCGCTGCATCAAGGGGAAACTGAAGAAGGCTTCTATGCGCGCACGCAATATCCGGAAATAGTGATTAATGCTTATACTATTCCAGATCACCATATTGCAACTCTGATTGCTGCAGATAAATACAGCCGCCTGCATCAGCAGAGCACTCCTGTGAATACGTCCATCTGGCCTTTAAATGATGAAGGGCTGGCTATTGACCTGCAGGATTTTCCGCACCGGCTGAAAGCTAAAATTTAATACTGGAATAGCTGTAAAAAGGCGCTGAAAAGAACACATTCTTTTCAGCGCCTTTGAGATATGGACTATATTTCCAGTTTTTGGAAGTCCTTGATATTCAGTTCATTAACTTCACCGCGCCACACCCATTTCAGTTTGGATTCCAGGAAAACATCCCCTTCAAACCAGACAAATAAGCCTTCCATCATTTTTGGCCAGTCATCTCTCGTCACAATATGCTTGCCAGAAATGACAGCTAAGATCGCAGCTAAAATAGTATCATGGCTTACAGCAAGGCTTAATCCATATGGATTCGTTGGGTGAGTGTTATAAATCAGCTCCAGCACATCAACCACGCCGCTAATCGGATGTTTCATGCCCGGCAATGCATTATTTACAAAACTGTTAATAAAACCCAAAGCACCCTGTTTTTGAAAGTATGGACCCGCCTGCTTAATATCCAGCACAAAGCTGCCGGGTTCGACCAGCAGCCCCTGTTCAATAATTTCGATATGATGGGTATTGGGTTCTACCGTTTGCACGTCTGCGCCTTGAATCATTAACGCAGCCGTATCTACACAGCGCTGAATCGGGCTGGAAATGCAATGCTGAATCACGCGGTCTGTATTATCAATTAAATAAGAACCCCATGCTTGAGCCAAATCACGCCCTTGATTCGTCAGCTGCAAATCATAGCCCGCAAGCCCTTGCCCTGTTACCACTTCACGAATCGAATGCCGCGTGAACAAAGTGACAGGTGTTTTTGCGTCCGGCAATAAGTCTATTGCTTTGAACATACTGGGCGGGAGCAAATCTAAGGGCATAATTCATTAAACTCAATAATTCAAAACCACTATAGCATGAACAGTTTTTTGCTCAATGGCGTTTCTGCATCAATGCCAGCGCCTGCAGCGCAATATTTTTCATCTCTTGATTTTTAAATGCCATAAACCCGCCATTCAGCAATGTATCACGCTGATTATATGTAAAGGGGCGCCCCTCAAAATCAACCAACCCGCCGCCAATGCGTTCGATCAGGCATTGCCCTGCACTGGTATCCCACTCGCAGGTTGGATGAAAGCGCGGATAAATATCCACCCGGTCTTCCAGCATCATGCAAAACTTATAGGCGCTGCCTGCCTTAAAGACACTGAATTCCGTTAAGGTTGATAGATATTCCAAATATTCAGCATATTTCGGCTTATTTTGACTGCTTTGGCTTAATCCGATCTGCACATTATTTTCATGATCTGCCGGGTAATAGATAGACCATTGCGCTGTCTTATAATTCAGCTTGAGCGGCATGCCTTGTTCAGGGCAAAAATATATCGTCTGCTTGCCCGGTATCGCCAGTACAGCAAACACTGTTGCCGCGCCATCGACTAAGCTTAAATTGATGGTAAATTCAGGCCGCTTGTGCAAAAACTCCTTGGTGCCATCCAAAGGATCCAGCAGCCAAAATTTTTGCCACTTTTCACGCGCGCCTTTTTCACCCTCTTCAGACAGCAGCGGCAAGTCAGAAATTTTGGCCAGCTCACGTGTAATATAACTATTAGCGCGGTAATCCGCCTGTGTGACAGGTGAATGATCCTCTTTTTCTTCCACATTAAATGCATCACCCGAACAATATCGCTGATATTCTTCTCGCAAAATTTCACAGGCCTGTGTCACAATGGGCACCAGCTGTAAAATCATCGGATCTTGCGGCGACGCTGCAGTTTTAAACATAGAAAGCCTTTATATGCCAAATTATTCAGAAAAACCCGTCATCATTTTTGATATGGACGGCACACTGCTTGATCTTGCCTATGATGATTTCATTTGGAATCATTTACTTCCAATCCGCTATGCGGAAACACATCATTGCTCATTAGAACACAGCAGGCACACCCTGTCCGAATTCTACCAAGAGCATAATCATACCTTAAATTGGTACTCTTCACGCTTTTGGACAGCTAAAGTCGGCGTAGATGTATTGGCGATGCAAATCGAACATAAAGCGCGCGTCGCATTGCGCGAAGGCTGTATTGAGTTACTGACGTATTTAAAAAATAATGGCTATCCAATATGGCTGGCGACCAATGCAGATGAAGCTGGACTTGCATTCAAGCTTGAAAAAACAGGCATTGGCAAATATTTTGACGTCATGGTCAGCAGTGAAACCTTGGGACATGCCAAAGAATTCCAACCCTTCTGGGAAAAACTGCAGGCCACCCATCCGTTCAATGCATCCTTCTGCTATTTTATTGACGATACCGAGAAAGTGCTGCATGGCGCAAAAAACTTCGGCATTGAAAATCTCTACAGCATTGCACAGCCATCTTCCGCCAATGCGCCAAGAAGCTCTTGCAATTACTCAATGCTGGACGCATTAACAGACTTAATCCCTATTTTAGAAAGCGCCGAGGAACAAAAGAAATATGCGTAAATCAAATCTGGCCGAAGATGCGGTCGGAATGCGTATAGACAAATGGCTATGGGCTGCGCGTTTTTTCAAGACCCGCTCCATTGCTAAAAATGCCATTGAAGGCGGTAAAGTCCATCATAACGGCGAGCGGGTGAAAGTTTCGCGTGAAGTCCGCGTCGGCATGGAGCTGACGATTGTGCAAGGCATTGAGAAAAAATCGGTTGTGGTTAAAGCGCTTTCCGATGTGCGCGGGCCTGCTCCCGCGGCACAGCTCCTATACGATGAAACAGAAGCCAGCATCAGCAAAAGAGAGTTGCTTGCATCACAGCGAAAGCTGCATAATCTGGCACGTCCAGATCATCGCCCAAGCAAAAAAGACCGGCGTGATATTGGCAAATTCAAAAGAGAAAATGATCAGCAGTTTGACCAAAATTGGTCTTATAATGATGATGAATAAAGAGCGTCACAATATGTCGCACGTGTTGTGATTTTTACTGTACATAAGGATAATTTCTGTCACTATAGCCCTGTGGAAAAAGTTTTAAGCACATACATCCACTTGAGTATATAGTTTGTGACATCGTATTGAGGTTGTAAGATGGATGATAATAAAAGCAAGGCGCTGAATGCGGCTCTCAGCCAAATTGAAAAGCAATTCGGCAAGAACACGGTAATGCGTCTTGGTGACAATACTGTTCAAGCTGTTGAAGCAGTATCAACGGGCTCGTTAACTCTAGATATCGCGCTAGGCATTGGCGGCTTACCTAAAGGCCGTATTGTTGAAATTTATGGCCCTGAATCTTCAGGTAAAACCACCATGACACTGCAAGCCATTGCGCAATGTCAAAAAAATGGCGGAACTTGCGCATTCATCGATGCCGAACATGCGCTTGATCCTCAATATGCCCGCAAACTGGGTGTAGATATTGACAATCTTTTAGTTTCTCAGCCAGATAACGGCGAGCAAGCTTTAGAAATTGCCGACATGCTGGTTCGCTCTGGCGCAATCGATATGATCGTAGTCGACTCCGTAGCGGCATTAACGCCGCGCGCTGAAATTGAAGGCGAAATGGGTGACTCACACATGGGCCTGCAAGCGCGCTTAATGAGTCAAGCGCTGCGTAAAATCACAGGTAATGCAAAGCGTTCAAACTGCATGGTGATTTTCATTAACCAAATCCGTATGAAGATTGGCGTGATGTTCGGCAGCCCTGAAACAACAACTGGCGGTAACGCGCTGAAATTCTATGCGTCTGTACGCTTAGACATCCGCCGTATTGGCCAAGTAAAAGAAGGCGACGAAATCATTGGTTCAGAAACCAAAGTCAAAGTCGTTAAAAATAAAATGGCGCCTCCATTCCGCGAAGCCATCTTCCAAATCCTTTACGGCAAAGGCGTAAACCATTTGGGCGAATTGATTGACCTCGCTGTACAGCAAGAAATCGTGCAAAAAGCTGGTGCATGGTATTCATACCAAGGCGATAAAATTGGCCAAGGTAAAAACAATACAATCCGCCATTTAGAAGAGCATCCTGAGCTTGCGCAAATCATTGAAAAAATGATTCGTGAGCAGCTTTTGACTACAGGCAATGTGCCAGTAGAAGACAAAGATGAAGTCGAGCCTGATTTTCTAGATGCTTAAGCTTTTTTGCTTAACGCAAGAATACTTAAACTTGAAAAGCTGACCGTATTGCCTTTTCAGGTTAAACTGGTAAACGCCCTTCGGGGCGTTTTTCTATCTAAGCATATGCCGCAATGAATGATCCAAAATTTCCTAAACTACTCGATTATCAAGCGCTGAAACAGCAATTCGGCGATGACGGCTACCAACCTGCTGCCAGCAGCGCAGCAGAAAACTCAGCCGCTGATCATGCCTTAAGTTTCGAACCAAAAGAAGCTGAGAAAAAACCGGGCCTGCAAGGCTCCCGTTTGCGTTCTTACGCATTTGCCGTCCTGACCCGCAAGGAATACTCCAAAGCTGAGTTGATTGAAAAACTGGCCTTATATGCAGAATCGCGAGAGGAAGTGACAACACTCGTGGATGAGCTTTCGCGTGAAAACTATCAAAGTGACCAGCGTGTCGCAGAAATCATGCTGTCCAGCCAGAAGCGCAAAGGCAAAGGCCCGAATCAAATTAAAATGAAGCTGAAAAATAAAAAAATTGATACTGCCCTAATTGCGGAAGAACTCAAAGAAACTGATTGGGTTCAGCAGGCTTACGAACTGAAAGTCAGAAAGTATGGAACCGAAGTCACAAAGGATCCTAAAATCAAAGCCAAGCAGATTCGTTTTTTAATGTATCGAGGATTTGAAATAGATGCGATTATAAAAGCGATTTCACGCAAAGATGATGATTTTCAATAAAGATAGGAAAAAACCAATACTGAAAGCAGCTTAGGCAAATAAAAAATTGAAAAAAAAGCTAATTGATATAAAAGCAGAGAAAAATCGAATTATTATATAACTGGTGGCAACCCTGCCAGCAAGCCTTCGGCACATCATAGGTCTACTACCGTTGCTACCTTCCGGTCCTGGCGGGGTTCGTAGATTACAATTGCGAAGTAACCAGCAGGGCTACCATTGCAAGAACAGAGTATAGAGATTTTTAATGAACTTGCAAGGCAAATTGCTGAATTTCACTAAACCACTCATTCATTTGATTATTTATACAGCAGATTGCCGGTTTTTGATGCAAAAACACCCTAAAACATCAGGAAAGGATTTACTTTAAAACACAACAAGTTTGCAAAAGATTATTGCTTTTCAGACCTTTGACGTTTTTAATGTGCTTATCTCATTCAGACAAAGATGAATTTTTCTTGCGAGAAATAAGACATCTGCAAAACAATACGGAAATTTTATGATGTTACGTAAGCATGTTTTGGGCGCCATCGCCTTATTATGCTCCGCCCCTGTTCTGGCAAATGTTCCGATTGAATCCCGCGGCTTAAGCCAAAGCAGTTCCAGTTACAGCTCGAATACCCCTGCAGCTTATGCTTCAGGCAGCAGCTCAGCAGACAGCACACCAGTTTCAACCAATTTGAACTGGCAGCTGATGCAGAAAAACCAGCAGCTGGAAAGTGACCTGCGCACGCTGCGCGGAAAAATTGAAGAACAAGACAATGAAATTTCTCAATTAAAAAATGAACTCACTAACCGCTATGCTGATTTAGATCAGCGCCTAGAATTACTGCAACAAAAAGTTGATCCAGCTTCAGAAGATAGCCATGCGGAGGATAACCAACAGGATACTGCACCCAGCGGCACTGCCAGCCAACCCGCAGCCTTAAAATCGCCAGCAGCAGCCAGCGCTGCGTCTCCTGTTCATACGCCTGCCATACAGCCGCCATCTGCGGGAAGTACACCGCAAACAGCCGCAGAACTGGATAAAGCCGCCTATACTGTTGCCTTGGATGCCTATAAGCAAGGTGGCGCCAAGAAAGCCATTGCGCCAATGCAGAACTTTATCAAAAACAACCCAAACAGCGTATATATCAGCAATGCCCACTTTTGGCTGGCAGAATTCAACCTTGCAATCGAACCAACCAACTATGCAGAAGCTAAGCGCAACTACAGCATTGTTGTCAACAAATACCCCAACTCATCACGCGCCTCACGGGCACTGTATCAGCTTTACAGCATAGCCAAAGATGTAGACCGCAATACAGCCCAAGCCGGACAGTATAAGCAAAAACTGTTAAAGAGCTATCCTCAGTCTGAAGAAGCCAAGTATTTTAAATAAGCGCATTAGAAATAAAAAAAACCGCCTTTAGGCGGTTTTTTTTATTGAGAAACTGTATTAACGCACAATACCGCGTTTAGACTGTTCTACAGAGTCAATCAGCAGCTGCGCTTCAGAAACTTCCGGTAAGATTTCTGCGCGGATCTTTTGAAGAGCTTCGTCTGTGGTCAGGCCTGACTTATAAATCAATTTGAATGCTTCCCGCAGGCCTTGAATCACATCTTTAGACCAGCCTTTACGACGCATGCCTTCAACATTCATTGCAAATGCATGCGCAGGATTGCCTGAAACCATAACATAAGCAGGAACATCCTTAAGAATAAGCGATGCGCCGCCAATCATGCTGTAAGAATCAATTTTACAGAATTGATGAATGCCTGAGTTGCCGCCGACAATTACATAATCGCCGATATGCACATGACCAGCCACGCCCACGTTATTTGCAAAAATATTATGGTCGCCTACAACGCAATCGTGCGCAATATGCGTATTCACCATCAATAAATTATAGCTGCCTACCTTGGTCAGGCCTTGATCTTGAACTGTGCCGCGGTGCAAGCTGCTATGTTCACGAATTGAATTATAGTCACCAATTTCCAGCCAAGTTTCCTCGCCTGCGTATTTCAAATCCTGGCAAACTTCACCGACACTGGCAAACTGAAAAATTTCATTGTTTTGACCAATACGGGTATATCCGCCAATCACAACATGTGAATGGATTTTTGTACCTGCGCCGATTGTGACATTTGGGCCAATAATCGAATATGGGCCAATCTGCACATCTGGCGCAATTACTGCAGATGAGTCAATAATAGCGGTTGGGTGAATAAATTCGTTATTACTCATGCTTGCTCTGTTTTCTGTTGCGTAATCATAATTTCCGCAGTCGCAGCGACAATGCCATCAACTGTAGCAATACAGTTGTATTTATAAATGCCGCGTTTCTGCATCACGAGCTCTGATTTTAAAACAAGCTGATCACCTGGCACAACCTGCTTTTTAAAACGAACGCGTTCTGCGCCTGCAAATAAGAAAATTTTGTCACTCGATGGTTTCTGATTATTCATGACAAAACCAAGAATGCCTGAAATTTGCGCCATTGCTTCAACAATCAGCACGCCAGGCATAATAGGAAAGCCAGGGAAATGTCCTTGTAAAAATTCTTCATTCATCGAGACATTTTTATAGCCGACAATGCCTGAATCCGTAATATCAGTCACACGGTCTACAAGTAAAAACGGATAGCGGTGCGGCAAATATTCACGAATAGTTTGAATTTGCATTGGCAGTTCAGGCTTTGTGAATGCGGGAGTATTCGACTCAGTCATCATAATTATTTACGCAATTTAAAAGTTGATTCAAGGGACTCTACTTGAGACTGCATATGATCAAGTTTTTTCATCAATTGGGTCAATGGCACATCTGCTAATTGTTTAAAGCGCACAGCTGCGCGTTTCCAATGCAGGCTTTCCAGCATAGGCGTGCCGGAAGAATAGCTTCCAGCTTCAGAAATACTTTTTGTGACCATTGACATCCCGGTAACTGTTACGTTATCGGCGATATTAATGTGGCCTACCACGCCTACCGCACCCGCAAAGATGCAGTTTTTGCCAATTGTGGTGCTGCCCGCAATACCGCATTTGGCTGCCATCGCCGTATTCGCGCCGACTTTAACATTGTGGGCAATTTGCACAAGGTTATCAAGAATGACGCCATCTTCCAAAATCGTGTCATCCAATGCGCCGCGATCAATACTGCAGTTGGAGCCAATGCGCACGTCATTTCCAATCCGTACAGAGCCCAACTGCGCAATTCGATGCCACTTGCCTTGGTATGGCGCAAAGCCAAAGCCTTCTCCGCCAACCACTGTATTGGCATGAATCCGCACCCGGTCACCTAATTTGCACTGCCCTGTCAGCACGACATGCGAATCAATCAAGCACTGCTTGCCAATTTCAACGCCATCATCAATTTTGCAGTGCGATTGGATGACCGTTTCATCACCGACCACACAATGCTCACCAATGACGGCATAATGGCCAATATAGGCTGAATCAGAAATAATTGCAGAGGCGTCAATTTGCGCTGTGCTTTCAATGCCTGTTTTTGTGTGCTTTTTCTCAAATACGTGCGTCAAAATTGCAAAAGCCAAATAGGGATTGGCAACCACAATAAAATTCTGTTTTGATTTAATTTGTTCTTTTAAGGCTGCAGTCACAATCAAAGCGCCTGCTTTCGACTGCTCTGCTGAATCAATATACTTCTCGGCATTTACAAAAGCCAAATGCTGTGGCGCTGCATGCTCTAAGCTGGCGAGGCCAGCAAGCTGAAGGTCATGCTGACCAACACACTCGCCTTGCACAAGACGAGCGAGTTTTTCTAAGCTGAAATTTTGAGGATTCATTGATTACTTGATTGCATTGACCTTTTGAATCATTTTATCAGTTAAATCATACTTAGGGTCATAGGCAAGCGCTGAATTTTTATTCAAAACAACATCAAGATTATTCTCTTTACGCAATTGTTCCGCCGCTTGCTTAATTCTTGAGTCCATCGTTCTATTTAGAGCCTGAATATTGGTCTCTACCGCACCCTGAACTTTTTGCTGCAAAGCATTCAGCTCTTGCAGTTTGCTTTGATATTGCTGAGTCATGGTCTTCTTTTCAGCATCAGACAATTTTGCACCTTGCTGCGCGCGCTGCTGCAAAGATTCAAGCTCTTTGGTTAAGCTTTCAATTTTTGAAGTTTGCGGCTTGATCTGCTGCTGCATGCTGGCATTTTGCTGCTTAATATAAGCACTTTGCTCAACAATTTTTTCTAAATCCACGATACCGTAACCTGCTGCATGGCTCACCGATGTACACAGCATGCTCAAGGCAATTGCGCCGCCAAAATATTTTTTCATATTATTCCCTGAGTTTAAGTTGTTTTTTCAGCCGAAAAGGCCGTACTTAGAAAGTACGACCAATTTCAAATTGGATTTCTTTGGTTTCATCACCGGCTTTATCATTCAGCGGGAATGCATAGCTGAGTGACAGTGGGCCAATCATCGTAATCCAAGTAAAGCCTACGCCAACACTGTAACGCATATTGTTCATGTCGAAACCGAAGTTATCTTCACAGTATTGCTTAGCATCTACGCCTTGATCATTTACGCCACCCGATAAATAAAGCTTACCAGATGGAATATCACATTGTGTATCAAAGACTTGAGCGCCTTCAGCAAACAACACCGGACGGACTTGGCGAGTCCAATCCCCTTTAAACGGCAACGGCAGCGCTAATTCAGCACCAAATTGCACTAAAGCATTACCGCCCACTTCTTCCGGATCATAATCTTTTTTATGCGATTCGTTATATGTCACACCAGGATATTTTGGCCCTAGCGTACTGTTGTCATAACCGCGCACCGAACCAAAACCGCCGGCGTAGAAGTTCTTAAAGAACGGCAAATCATTACCATAACCCAACTTACCATATCCACGCAGAACAAAATCTTTACCCAATGGGAAGAATGCCTGCGCGTCATAGGTCAATTTCTGATACTCAACATCGCTGCCTGGCAAAGCCACTTCAGCATTTATACGGTGCGACATACCGCTTGTTGGGAATACAGGACGGTTTAACGTATTGTATGACCACCCCAAGTTCAAATTGTATGTTAAAAAATCACCAGAAAATTCATCATCAAATGAAGTAAACCCAACATCTGCATTCGTACTGCTTACACAAAGGGAATCATCATAACCCGCAGGAATCGGGTTAGGCTCCACATAATTGGCCCCATCTCTCGCTTTTTCAATCTCACGCTGAGACATCAACCTATCAGTCGAACAGTATTGACCTTGCCCTTTGGCCTTTCCGCCATTTTTAAGCAAATAGTCACGAACATAGGTGGACACATAAGGTCCTGTCGTTACTTCCGTTTGGTCAATATTCAAACCGGCGCTGATGCTTTGATTTTCATCAATTGGATAACCAAAGTTGATCCCGCCGCCAAAACTGTCTGTTACGTAGTTGTTAACGTTATAGTCATCATTCAGTTTTGTTTTGCGGTAGTACATATTGTAACCGCGGCGCACACCATCAATGGTAAAGTACGGATCCGTTACACTGAGGTTATAGTAATCTTGAGTCTCAGAACGCGACAAATCCACAGAGACTGAATTACCTGTACCCAAGAAGTTCGTTTGGCTTAAGCCAGCCTGGAACGTTACACCGCCGCTTTGCGAGAAACCAACCGCCAATGTACTGGTGCCTGAATGCTGCTCTTCTACATTCACGTTCAAATCAATCTGATCCGGTGAGTTTGGAATGCGCGCAGGCTTAATATCAACAGTTTTAAAGAAGCCCGTACGCTCTAGGCGTACTTTAGACAAATCAATTTTTTCATTGCTTGCCAGTGCGCCTTCCATTTGGCGCATTTCACGACGCAGGACTTCATCTGCAGTTTTAGAGTTGCCGGTAAAGTTAATGCGGCGAACCTTCACTTGCTGACCTGGATTAATATAGTAATTTAAATCAACAACTTTAGTTTGATTATTAATTTCAGGCACGACGTTTACTTCGGCAAAGTAATATCCCGCATTACCGTATTTGCGCAGCATAAGCTGCTTCACGCCATTCACTTTTTCCTGTGAATATAAATCACCATCTTTATACAGCTGCAATGGCTTCAATTCATCTTGCGTATAAAGCGCATCACCCAAAAATTTAGTTTGGCCAAATTTAAACTGCTCGCCTTCATCAACAGTCACTTCAATAAAGACATGCTTTTTGTCTTCACTTAAGTTCAGGCTTGAATTGGTGATATTGAAATTGATATAACCTTTATTCAAGTACATTGCACGCAATGCTTCCAGGCTAGCCGCCATTTTTTCACGCGCATAGCGGTCATTGCGTGAAACAACTGAGCTCCAGCCACTTTCTTTAACAGCAAAGGCTTGCTTAATTTCGCTATCTTTAAATACTGTATTGCCAATGATATTGATATCAAAGACTTTAGCAGCTTTGCCTTCCTCAAATTCAATCAATAAATCTACACGGTTATTCGGCTTAGGCGTGGTGGTTACAGTCACGTCCGCATCATAGCGGCCTTGCTGCATGTACTGCTGTTCCAGCTCGGTCTCAACAGTCTGCAATGCAGACTGCTTTAACACTTCACCTTCAGCCAACCCCATTTTTTTCAAGCCCTCTTGGAGCGCTTCTTTAGGAATCAGCTTATTGCCCTTCATTTCAATTTTAGAAATGACAGGGCGCTCGACAACCTTAAATACAAGCGTATTGCCTTCCTGAGCCGCTTTAATATCATCAAACAGGCCCGTGGCATATAAAGTACGTATCGCATTCGCAATCACTGGGTCATTAACGCGGTCACCGCTAGTCACCGGCAGCATGCCGTATACGCTTTCTGGCGTTAAACGGACCAAGCCGTCTACTCTTACATCCTGTACGATAAAATCATCTGCCGCATATACTTGTTGTGCTGCTGTCATAGCACTAACCAGTGCCAGAGGCATAAATAAATGTGTGTGCTGCATGCCAGTCTTTTCCGCTGTTAATTTATTTCATCTTCTATGCATTTTATAAACGCATAAAATCATTAAAAAGTGCCAGCAGCATCATGCTGCCAAGCAGTACCATACCAATTTTCAGTCCAACCAATTGTATTTGTTCAGAAACAGGTTTACCACGAATTAATTCAACCAAATAGTACACCAAATGTCCGCCATCCAGCATTGGAATTGGCAGCAAATTTAGAATCCCCAAACTCACGCTCATCAGCGCCATGAATGAAATAAAGGTTTGCCAGCCCATTTCCGCACTTTGACCTGCGACTTTCGCAATAGTGATGGGCCCTGACAAGTTATCGAAACCAATCAGCCCGCGCACCATTTTGACAATGGAATTCAGAATCATACTGGAAATTTGCCCAGTTTTATCCACTGCCATTGTAAACGCTTCTACTGGGGAATATTGTATGGTCTGCTTATATTCCGCAGGAATTGTGACTTTGCCTGGATCGCTCTGCACTCCCAGCACACCCGTCACCTTACCCATATTGTCCCGTTTACCTTGCGGCATAACCTCAAGATGAAGCAGTTGATTATTTCTTAAAACATCAATCTTGAGCAATTTTTCAGGAGATGCCTGTACAACCTGCACCACATCAAACCACTCATTCATTTTTACGCCATTGATGGCAACAATTTTATCGCCAGATTTCATGCCCTGACGAATCGCAGCGCCGTCTTTGCTGACGTCAGTCACGACTGCCGGCAAATGCGGGCGGTAAGGAATGAAACCTACAGCATCTAATGGTGATTGAGATTGATCTTTTAAAAAACTTTGAATCGGCAAATTAAAATTCTTGGTTTCACCCGCACGCTCTGCAGCAACGGTAATGCTGCCAGTTTCGCCGACACGGTCTACCAAAGCAAAGTTTAATTTTTCCCAAGTTGATACTGGCATGCCGTCAATTGCAGTAATTTTATCGCCTGCATGCATTTGCGCGGCAGCAGCCGGTGTATTCGGCAATACCTTGCCGACACGCGTGTTCAATTGCTCTTGCGCAGGCAGCAATAGAATCCAAAAAAGTACAACTGCAAATGCCAGATTGATCAGCGGGCCTGCAGCTACGATTGCAATTCGCTTCCAGGGATTTTGACGGTTGAATGCATAAGGCAAGTCCTGCTCAGCTACACTGCCTTCACGCTCATCGAGCATTTTGACATAACCGCCCAAGGGCAATGCAGAAATTTGGTATTTAATGCCAGACTTCTTCGATGTCCATTTCAGCAATGTTGGACCAAAACCAATGGAATACACTAAAACCTTTACGCCCAGTTTACGCGCAACAATGTAATGGCCAAATTCATGTATCGCAATGAGCGGCCCTAACAAAAAAATTGCAGCGAGTATAATAAACAAGGCATTCATCGTTTCAGCTTCCTTTATTCATTACAAATTGCTGAGCAATAGCGCGCGCCGCCTGATCAGCCTGCAAAATTACATCAATCGTGTCAGCTGCAGCATTTTCCATCCGATTCAGGGTTTGCTCAACAATTTGAGGAATCTGAGTAAATCCTATCTGATTATTTAAGAAAGCCGCAACTGCTATTTCGTTCGCTGCATTTAAAATTGCTGGCGCCAGGCCACCCGATTTCATGGCTTGACGCGCCAGTTTCAGCGCAGGAAAACGGGCCGTATCCGGTTCTTGGAAATTTAAATGTGAATTTGCGAACAGATCCAAAGCAGGCACATGCGTCTGTATGCGCTTCGGCCATGCCAAAGCATGAGCGATTGGCGTACACATATCAGGGTTGCCCATTTGCGCCAAAGTTGAACCATCCACATATTGAACCATGGAGTGAATGATACTCTGCGGATGAACAACAACTGTTACAAAATGTTCTGAAATTGCAAAGAGATGGCAGGCTTCAATTAACTCTAGCCCTTTATTCATTAAAGTAGCTGAATCTACTGAGATTTTTTGACCCATCGACCAGTTCGGATGCTTGCATGCCTGTGCAGGTGTCACACTTTGCAGCTGTTCAATTGTATGATTTAAGAACGGGCCGCCTGATGCGGTCAGCAAAATACGGGAAACCCCCATTTTAGGCTGGCCATTGCGTTCAGCTTGAAAATACCCATCCGGCAGACATTGAAAGATCGCATTATGTTCAGAATCCACTGGCAGCAAAGCAGCATGGTGATCTCTTGCCGCCTGCATCATAATATCGCCAGACATGACCAGCGCTTCTTTATTGGCTAACAGCACCCGCTTGCCCGCTTTGACCGCAGCCAAAGTCGGCAGCAAACCCGCAGCGCCTACAATCGCCGCCATCACCACATTTACTTGCGGATGTTCAGACACAGCGATCAATCCAGCTTCGCCATGCAGGATTTCAATCTCTGTTAAACCGTCTTGAATCAGCAGCTGATGCAGCTCATCTACTTTATGCGATGGCACAACAGCGATTTTCGGCCGGTACTGTTTGCAAATTTCTGCCAATTCTACAATTCTGCTATGCGCTGTGACTGCAAAAACGGAATACTCTTCAGGGTGGCTGTCCAAAATTTTTAGGGTACTTTGACCAATGGAACCTGTGACACCCAATATGCAAACAGACTGTGACATCTATAAATCTACACCTATAAGTTTTAAAACATATACGCCTGCCGCAAAAATTGGCGCAGCAGCAAGCAATGAATCAATACGGTCAAGCACGCCGCCATGGCCTGGCAAAATTCGGCCTGAGTCTTTAATGCCGGCGCGGCGCTTAATCATTGATTCAAATAAATCACCCAATACTGAACTGAATACCGTAATGACTGAAAGAATAAGGAAAAGAACATGCTCGGCTAAACTTAAATCCAAGTAAAGCACTTCAACAGCAATCACAATGACCATGGCCGTTGCAATACCGCCATATAAGCCTTCTACAGATTTATTCGGGCTGACATCTGGCGCAAGTTTTTTCTTGCCCAATTTACGCCCGACAAAATATGCACCGCTGTCTGCGCCCCAAACCAGCAGAAACAGGTACATCAGCCACCACGGGGAGCTTTGCCAAACAGCAAATATCGCCGTAACGGCTGCAGAAACGAGAATTAAACCAATAAATTTTAATGAGTTATTATACCAGCTGTCATAGTCAGGATATGACTTCACCCAATAAACACTTAAGATCCAGGTGAAAATAGAGGCAATCCACAGCAGCAATGCAAAATCGCTGTACTGCAAAGCCAATGCAGATAAAACTGCAGTCACCAATCCATAGCCCCAGGCAAACGGTTTGATTACATTTTTTGATTTTCTAGGCATGAGTTTAAACCACTCATATCCAGCAACCCCTGCTGCAATGATCATCAGCATATACATTGGATAATGTGACTGCGCAGCAAACATACAGCTCAGTACAACTGCGACCAAAACCAATGCGGTAATAATCCGCTCTAACATTTATTAATTCTCAAGTTGCTCTTGTTGAACTTGCTCTGAAGTTTTACCAAAGCGGCGTTCGCGCCCTGCAAAGACAGAAAAGGCATCATCCAATTCTTCAATGGTAAATTCAGGCCACAATGTTTCCGTAAAGTACAGCTCAGCATACGCCGCCTGCCACAACAGAAAATTTGAAAGCCTAAAATCACCGCCTGTACGAATTAACAAATCCACAGCCGGCAGGTCATTCAAGCTGACATATTGACCAAACAGGTCTACATCAATTGTTTCAATATCTATTTTTTTACTGAGGACATCTGCCGCAATCTTTTTTGCAGCCTGCGCCATATCCCACATTCCGCCATAACTGATCGCGATCGTTAAAGTCATGCTTGTGAACTTAGCAGTACTTTCTTCGGCATGCAACATTAAGTCACAAAGCTCCGCTGACAACCGCGAGCGGTCACCAATAAAACGCAAAGCGATATTAAATTCTTCCATGCGCGGCAATTGCTCGCGAATGGTTTCTTCAAGCAGCTTCATCAGCAAATCAACTTCAAACTGAGGCCGATTCCAATTTTCACTTGAAAAGGCAAAAACAGTTAAAGCTTGAATATGATGAGAACGGCAATGCTCAACGATTGGATCCAGGACGCTTTTACCTTCGCGGTGCCCATCGCCTTTCTGCATTTGATTTTTTTTGGCAAAACGGTTGTTGCCATCCATGATGATGGCAACATGTTTTGGAAGACAGGAAGTTTCTTCAGTTGAAGTCATTAAAGCTTAGACCTTCAACAATTCAGCTTCTTTGGCAGCTAAACGCTTATCAACTTCTGCAACAAATTTATCCGTGATTTTTTGAATGTCATCACTTGCACGGCGCTCATCATCTTCAGAAATTTCTTTTTCTTTCAATAATGCTTTGATATCGCCAAGCACGTCGCGGCGGATGTTGCGGATTGCAACTTTAGCGTTTTCCGCTTCGTTACGCGCAACTTTCTGCATATCGCGGCGTGTTTCCTCAGTCAATGCAGCCATTGGCACTCGGATCGCATCTGCAGTAATTGGGTTTAGGCCCAAATCTGATTCACGGATAGCTTTATCAATGGCAGCAACCATTGTGCGTTCAAACGGCTGAACCAGAAGTGTGCGTGAGTCTTCAACACCCACGTTCGCTACTTGGTTTAATGGCACGTCTGAACCATAGTAAGGAACCATCACACCATTTAAGATAGATGGGTGCGCACGGCCTGTACGTACTTTAGCAAAACCATGTTCTAAAGACTCTAAAGTCTTATTCATGCGGTCTTCGCTGTCTTTTTTAAGATCGTTAATCATGTGATCTTCCTTACTTAATTTTAAAAGATGTAATTTACAAAATAGTTTGCAGTATAAAACGCTTTCAGGCTCACGTCATTATTTGGTAACGTGAGTACCCTCTTTTTCGCCCATAACAACAGAAAGCAATGAACCGTTCTTATTCATATCAAATACTTGAAGCGGCACATTGTGATCACGGCATAAGCAAATTGCGGTTAAGTCCATTACACCCAGCTTTTCATCAAGCACTTGGTCAAACGTTAATGTGTCATATTTAACAGCATCATCGTACTTGCTTGGGTCTTTGTTATACACACCGTCAACTTTTGTCGCTTTCAAGATCAAGTTCGCTTCAATTTCAATACCGCGCAAGCAAGCTGCTGTATCCGTGGTAAAGAATGGGTTGCCTGTACCCGCAACAAATACACACACTTCACCTTGAGTTAAATGACGGATCGCATCACGGCTAGAATATGATTCAACGACCGCGCCAATCGGCAAAGCAGACATTAAACGGGTTTTGATGTTGCGGCGGACCAAAGCATCACGCAGTGCCAACCCATTCATCACTGTTGCCAGCATACCCATTTGATCGCCAGTTACACGGCCAACCAAGCCGTCTTGCTGCAGCTGACTGCCGCGGTACAAGTTGCCGCCGCCCACAACGATACCCACTTGAACGCCTAAACCGACTAAATGCGCAATAGCCAAAGACATTTGATCGAGCACTTGCGCATCGATACCCATCTCTTTGTTGCCTGCAAGCGCTTCGCCTGACAATTTCAGCAAAATGCGTTCATAACGCGGTTTTTTTGAGTCCATCATCTAAAATACCTATATCTAATCTAAAATTTTATTCGTATATGCTGCTTTTAAGCAGATTTAATGCGGATCAGCTTGGCAAACAAGTCATACTCATCTGCATCAGTAATTTCAACCTCTAGCAAATCACCAGCTTTAATTTGCGATTTATCAATATCTTCGACAAAAACATTGCCGTCTATTTCTGGCGCATCGGCATAAGAACGCGCGACAGCCACCGGAAATTCTTCCTCGAAATCATCAACCAGCACTGTCATGGTTTGACCAATGCGCTTTTGCAGTTTCGCCGCAGAAATAGCCTGCTGCACTTCCATAAAGCGCTCATAGCGCTCTTGCTTCACGTCTTCAGGCACATGATCCGGCAAATCGTTGGCTGTTGCGCCTTCAACTGGAGAATAGGTAAAGCAGCCCACGCGGTCCAGCTGCGCCTCTTTCAGCCAATCCAGCAGCATTTGGAAATCTTCTTCAGTTTCACCTGGAAAGCCAACCACAAAGGTTGAACGGATGACTAAATCCGGACATTTTTCACGCCATACTTTTAAACGATCCAATGTATTTTCACTGTGAGCTGGTCGCTTCATCAATTTTAAGATGCGCGGACTGGCGTGCTGAAAAGGAATGTCTAAATATGGCAGAATTTTACCCTGCGCCATCAAATCAATCACTGCATCCACATGCGGATACGGATAGACATAATGCAAACGCACCCAGATACCCAGCTGACCTAAAGCTTCACACATATCGTAAAACTTGGTTTTTACTGGCTGGCCATTCCAAAAATCCAGTTTGTATTTAGTATCTACGCCGTAAGCAGAAGTATCTTGGGAGATCACGAGTACTTCTTTTACTCCGGCTTTTTTCAGCGCCTGCGCTTCACTCAGCACAGAACCCACTGGGCGTGACACCAAATCACCGCGCATGCTTGGAATAATGCAGAATGTGCAGCGGTGGTTGCAGCCTTCTGATATTTTCAAATATGCATAGTGTTTTGGCGTCAGGCGAATGCCGTGATCCGGAACTAAATCGATAAATGGATTATGTTTTGGCGGTTCTGGAACATACTCGCGTACTGCTTCCATAACTTCTTGATATGCCGCTGCCCCGGTTACTTTTAAAACATTTGGGTGCATTTGGCGAATTTTGTCTTCGTCTTTTCCTAAACAGCCTGTCACAATTACGCGGCCGTTTGAGCTCATGGCTTCGCCAATGGCATCTAAAGACTCTTGCACTGCAGATTCAATAAAACCGCAGGTGTTTACAACAACTAAATCTGCACCATCATAATCTGATGCAACATCATAACCTTCAGTCTTCAACTGAGTTAAAATTCGTTCGGAATCTACCAATGCCTTAGGACAACCTAAAGAAACAAAACCGACTTTGGGGGATTTCATGAATCTGCGCTCCACTAGAATCCGCGTATTGTATGTCTTTTCGTATCATAAAAACAGGTAGAATCATCACTCTTTACACCACGCACTAAAATAATGCTATAAATTCACCCACATAATATTCAACGCACCAATTTGGGACATTATTTATTTACAGCCCCCATCAAATCCGCTATACATTTTTAAATCAGTCCACTTTCAGCGCACTTTTCAAAACAAGCACCAAAACTTAGTCATTTTTATAAAAGTTGGCGTGTATTTTGCATCATATCAGGCCTTATGAGATTAAACCGCCCGATTTATGAAGATGCCATTGCGCTATTTTAATACAGGAAACCATCGCTAATGGATCATCCTATCGCTATCGATTACCGCTTGCTGGTCGACAACTTAACCACAGCCATTCTACTGGTCGATAGTAATTTGAACATATTTTATCTGAATTCTGCATGCGAAGCGCTGTTTGATATCAGCCTGCTGCGCGCCTCAGGCATGCCTGTGCTGAATCTGCTGCACATGCCAAATGATGAATTCAACACTGAAGAAGCGCTCAAAAACACATTGCACTCCGGTCAGCACTACACCCGCCGAGAAGCCACCATCAATGTCAATTTCAAAGACATTCATGTGGA
This sequence comes from Acinetobacter sp. CWB-B33, assembly GCF_039655955.1. NCBI lineage: Bacteria > Pseudomonadati > Pseudomonadota > Gammaproteobacteria > Moraxellales > Moraxellaceae > Acinetobacter > Acinetobacter sp. CWB-B33. The sequence continues at coordinate 896,144 of NZ_JAGFEU010000001.1, read as the reverse complement.
CTATACCGCCTCACAGCTGAATTCCGGAAAGCCTTACCACCCGCTGCTATTGATTGAGTTAAATCAAATTGACCGCATGCTGAAAATATCAAAAGAAGAAAACCTGATTCAGCAGCATCAAGTTGCCCGCCAGCTGATCCGCGGCGTAGCGCATGAAATTAAAAATCCTTTAGGCGGCATCCGCGGCGCCACACAGCTTTTAGCGCGCAGCCTGAATGACCCGAAATACAGTGAATTCACCGACATCATCATCAGCGAAGTCGACCGCCTGCGTAATCTAGCCGATACCATGCTCGGTTCGCGCCAGCTGCCAAGCTATGAACCGGTCAATGTGCATGAGCCGCTAGAACGGGTACGCGCGCTGATTGTCAATCAAACCAAAAAGAAGATAAAAATCACCCGCGATTACGACTTGTCACTGCCAGACGTATTGGCGGACCGCGATCAATTGATTCAAGTCATGCTGAACATCAGTGTCAATGCCGTGCAAGCCATGACTGAAAATAAAGAATTTTTTATAGATCATCAGCCGGAACTCGTTCTTAGAACCCGCATTCAGCGCCTTGTGACCATTAATGGCGTCCTGCAGCGCTCGGCCGTGCGCATTGACATTGAAGACAATGGGCCTGGTGTTCCCGAAGAAATCCTTGAATCAGTGTTCTACCCGCTCGTGACAGGCCGCGCAAAAGGAACAGGCTTAGGATTAAGCATTGCGCAGAACATTATGCATCAACATAACGGAATGATTGAATGTCAATCAGTTCCTGGAAAAACAGTATTTAGCTTATATTTACCTTGGGAGTCAGACCATGTCGCGAAATAAAATATGGGTAATTGATGATGACCGCGCCATGCGATGGGTGCTGGAAAAAACATTCAAAGAAGAAGGTTTTGATGTCACCAGTTTTGAAGAAGCCCAATCTGCGCTTGATCAGCTGAGTACAGATGCGCCGGATGTGATTCTAACCGACATCCGCATGCCGGGCATTGATGGCTTAACCTTCCTTGGCAAAGTCAAAGCCAACCACCCCGATTTGCCCGTCATCATTATGACGGCTCATTCAGATCTAGAATCTGCGGTTTCAAGCTACCAAACTGGCGCTTTTGAATACCTGCCTAAGCCGTTTGATATTGACGAAGCTTTGGCTTTAGTGAACCGCGCCATTTTACACATTGCCAAACTGCAGCAGCAGGAATCAGCAAAAACTGCTCCGCCAATTCAATCGACAGAAATTATAGGTGAATCTCCTGCCATGCAGGAAGTATTCCGCGCGATTGGCCGCCTCTCTCAATCGCACATTACGGTATTGATTAATGGCGAATCCGGCACCGGCAAAGAATTGGTCGCGCATGCATTGCACCGCCATTCTCCGCGCAGCAGCAAGCCTTTTATTGCGCTGAATATGGCGGCTATTCCTAAAGACCTGATCGAAACAGAATTGTTTGGTCATGAAAAAGGCGCGTTTACCGGCGCCAACACTCAACGCCAAGGCCGTTTTGAACAAGCCAATGGCGGCACGCTGTTTTTGGATGAAATCGGTGACATGCCTTTTGAAACGCAAACGCGCTTGCTGCGTGTATTGGCGGACGGTGAGTTCTACCGCGTGGGCGGTCACATCCCCGTCAAAGTGGATGTGCGTATTGTGGCAGCGACGCATCAGGATTTGGAAAAGCTGGTGCACGAAGGCCGCTTCCGTGAAGACTTGTATCACCGTCTAAACGTAATTCGCATTCACATCCCAAAACTGGCGCACCGCAGTGAAGATATTCCAATGCTTGCGCAGCACTTCTTGGCCCGCGCTGGCAAAGAACTCGGTGTCAGCCCTAAAATTTTGCGCCCTGAAACACAGGAATACATGCAAAAATTGCCATGGCAAGGCAACGTGCGCCAATTGGAAAATACCTGCCGCTGGCTAACCGTCATGATCACTGGCCGCGAAGTATACCCTGAAGATCTACCTTCTGAGCTGAAACAAATTCCAATTCATCAAAGCGGCGAAGGCGCTCAGGCGCCGCAAACCATTGACCGTGTCTCCATCCATCATTGGGATGAAATGCTCGGTCAATGGGCAATACAAAAGCTCAAAAATGGCGAGATGAAAATTCTTGATATTGCCACGCCAATGTTCGAACGCACCCTGATTAATGCGGCGCTGCAGCAAACCCGCGGCCGCAAGCGTCACGCTGCAGAACTTCTAGGCTGGGGACGCAACACACTGACCCGCAAGCTGAAAGAACTCGGTATGGACAGTGCAGAAGATGATGTTGAAGAAGAGTTAGAAGGTTAATTTTTTCGCTTCAGATAAAAAGCCAGTCAAATGACTGGCTTTTTTACAATGCGGTCTAACACCATTTTATGCAGTAAAACCGATATAGCGTGAATAACCTTCAATCCCCAAATCAGACTGATAAATCGTGAATTCAGGATATTGCGCCGCCGTTAATTCCGCAATCACACTGACCTGATCATCATTGGCATGCAGGTCATCCACTGTACGACGCATGGTTTGCTCAAACTCATCTGTAATGTATTCAAAGCCAATATCCATAGCAATAAAGAGTGTGTGCTCACAAGGCTGTACATATTGTTCTTCAGCCCAGTTAATTACTTGCTGCCGGCAATGCGGACACTGAATATTATCTGTTGCCTGTATATCAAGCTGAACCAATTGATAAGCCATAAAATCACATTTTCAAAAAAACTGCCGTAGTGTATCAAAAAACTTAAAAAATAATCAGCAGGCAAAACTGCATCTTAAAACGCAGAAAAGGAAGCCTGAGCTTCCTTTTTATCTGAATCAATCACATCAGTTTATTTCTTGCTTGCCTTATAAGCAGATAAAGCCGCTACAGCAATCGCCGACAATACAATGCCCGGCGCGCTGGCAGCCAAAATACCGGTTGTACCCAAACCTAAGGCCAAGATTTTACCCGTCAGCAATGGACCAGTCATTGCGCCTAATCGTCCCAGAGAAATTGCACTGCCCACACCTGTCACCTTGCCTGCATTTGAGTAAAATATTGGTGAGATGCCATACAGAATCGATTGACCGCCTGTAGAGAAAATGCCGCCAATTAAGCCCGCAAAGATCAAGAGTGGAATCGATTTGGTCGTAAAGAGAATCAATACTGCAATAAATAAACCTGTATAGATAATCACGGCCATTTGCCACAACTTCAAGCGGTCCAGCAAGTAACCTAAGCCAAGCGTGCCAATCACTGCACCCACTTGGAAAATCAGCATAATCATAAATGCTTGCGGTTTTTCTAAGCCTTGCTCCATAAGCAAGTTTGGCAGCCAGCTGATTAAAATGTAGTTCACCATCAGCGTAAAGAAGAAGCTTACCCACAATGGCAATGTGTATTTGTAGCGATTTTCAGCAAACAAGACTTGCGCCATTGGCGGGACAGCCTCCACTGGCGCTGATTCTACTTTTTCCGTGCGCTTATCTTTCAAGATTATGGCCATAAACGGAATCAACAGCAATGGGGTTAAACCGCCAATCAAAAACAGCGTATGCCATGAAATATCTTTAAAGATAATGGCCAAGCCTGCAACAAAGATTGCACCGACCGGCAGGCCGCAGTACATCAGGCTATTAAGTTTACCCCGGTTTGCTTCTGTTGCTTCATCACCTACCACTGAAATCATGGTTGGCATTGCAGCCCCCAAACCCAAGCCTGTAAAGAAGCGTGCTGCATATAAAACTTCAACACTTGGCGCCAATGCCGTAATTGACATAAAGAGGCCAAAAATTGCAATTGATAACATCAGGACTTTTTTCTGTCCCAAATAATCTGCTACGCGGCCGCCAAAAAATGCGCCGAATAACATACCAAATACGCCCAGACTGAACACATAGCCCATCTGAACTTGATCTAATGAAAATGTCGCCGCGATTCCCTTTGCCGCGATTCCAGGCGCTTGAAGATCAAAACCTTCAAAGAATGCGACCCAGAAACACAAAAATACCGTTAAAAATTTTTGCATTTTTCCAGTTTGTACTTGTGCCATGTTCTAACTCCATCCGTAGTACACAGGCTGCCCTACGCGGCCCGCCTGCGCATTTTGAGATGAATCTTCACTAATAAACACCACTACAATGGTCGGATTAAAGCTGAACTCATAAGCAACAATTAACACAATCTATAACTAAAAGGTTGCATACCAATATGTTTTAAGTCTTAATATTTAATTTTATCTTTAAAAAACAAAAACTTAATCAAAACAAAGCTTATAACTATACAACCATAACTAAAAACAATCGTTGTTAGATTTTCAGATCATTTCTGCCAGAACTTCCATTTACTGTGCTTTGGCTGTTTAGCTTCGATTCTAACCAAGCCTTCCAACGCATCCTCATTCATCCCGTTATACATCTTTAGATATTCAGGATTTAACTCAGCATTCACATATTCAGGCCAAATACTTTCAGCGGGACAGCGCAATGATCGCTCATACCATTTTTTCGCTACATTTAAATCTTTATTGAAATAAAGTCCCTTTTCGTACATAAAACCAATTTTGGCTTCTGCGTACTGATCTTTTTGATCCGCAGCCTTTTGAATCCAATAAGCCGCCTCTTCATAATTAATGTCTGTATAAAAGCCATTTAAATACCAATATCCAAGCTGATACTGCGCAGCTCGATCACCCCTATTGGCTTTTAATTGGTACAATTGAAAAAAGAGCTTTTGCACTTCGGGCATTTCATTATTTTGCAGATATTGTCTAATTTTGTTCGCCTGCTCTGCAATTTGTTCAATGGTATAATTTTTCGGGCTTTTCAAAATTTCCTTGGCTTTTTGCAATGGATTGTCATTATCAAAAGAGGCCAATAAAGTCATCGCCTCTGCCTGCATTTCAGCAATGCCATCAATACGTGAATCAATCACAGCCGTTAAATGTGCTTTTGCTTTTTCAAAATCTTGTTCTAAGCCTCGGCCCTCAACATACATTCTGCCTAAACTTAAATCAGCCGCTATTACTTCACCTGCAACTTGCTGATACAGTGCAACAGCCATATCCAGATCCTGATGCACACCCAAGCCATGCTCATACTTATCAGCTAAATTGTTTATGGCAACTGGATTGCCTAGGTCAGAAGATTTTTGATACCAATAGACTGCTTTCTCGTAATCTTGTGCAGTGCCTATGCCATCCTGATACATCCAAGCCAAGTGATAATAGGCATTTGCTAAAGGGGCTCGTTCCGTTTCAGGCGCCTGACTGGCCATTTGGTGATATAGATATAATGCTTTTGCTGGATGAATCACATGTTCTTTAATCACACCAAAATTTGGATAGGAAGGATGTACCAAAAAACATTTTAAAGCACCAAATCGATAATATCCCGCCAGTCCCAAAGTTGCAGCCCAACATCCCTCAAAAGAAGACTGCTCCAGCAACCGCTGACTTTCTGTCAAATCCTGCTCAACACCATGCCCGCGCGCATAACAGCCCGCTAACTGGTATAAAGCAATACTGTCTTTTTTAGCAGCCGCTTCTCGATACCATTTAAAGCTTCCCTCTAAACTTTTATCCAAGATACCGCCAATAAATAATTGCTGCGCCAACTGACACATGGCTGGGGTATAGCCAGACTGCGCAGATTTACGTAATAGATCAATGTAAGTTTGAAATTCCCGCTGTTGATATGCTTTATCAGCCAAATAGTATTGATAAATTCCTCTATAGTGATCTGCTTTTTGTTGAACACTCCGTGCAATTAATTCCCCATGCCCTGATTGCCATTCCGCAAAAGCCTGAATCCTTTCAACAAGACCTATACACTTAGATACATTGCATAAAGGCAAAAACCATCGAGTTATCGAATATAAGCCCGGGACATCTTTCATCAATACAGGTTCAGAAGTTGCTTCAGGCTCATTTGACCGCTTCATCGCTCTAAGCATCAACATCGGCGATTCTGCAGAAAGCGGCATTAAATTAACCCCGACTACTTCACCATCATTGGTTTTAGCAACTTCCCAAACTTTCATTAAAGGCTGATCAAATTGATAAAATTCACCACTTTGATTCAGCCAAATAACAACATCATTCGCACGAATTTCCTCCCCAGTTGCATAATGCAAAATCATCTTTTTTCTCTATATTTATTCTAATACTCCAATAATAGGCAAAAAAAATCCCGCATCAAGCGGGATTTTTCTATAAAACTCTAAATCTTAAGCAGATTTTTTCGCTTGGTTATTTTTACGAATCGTAATCATCACCAATTGAACTGCTGCAGGTGTAACACCCGGAATACGACTTGCCTGAGCAAGTGTTTCTGGACGTACATTATTCAGCTTTAATGTAATCTCACGAGAAAGACCTGAAACCACATCATAATTAAAGTCTTCTGGAATACGAGTGTCTTCCAAACGCTTCATTTGTGCAACGTCTTCTTGCTGACGGTTAATATAACCCGCATATTTCACAGCAATTTCAATTTGCTCACCAACAAATGCTGAAACTTCTGAACCAGTCAATTCAGCAATTTGAGAGAAATTGATATTTGGACGTTTTAACAAATCAATCGCATTGGTTTCTTTAGACAGATCATCACCTGTCATTTCAACGAATTTTTTGCCTAATGGATTGTTTGGAGCAGCCCATAGATGCTGTAAACGGCCTTTTTCAGTTTCTACTGCTTCCATTTTTTGGCAGAACGAATCCCAACGCGCATCATCTACCAGACCCATTTCACGACCAATAGCAGTTAAACGCTGATCTGCATTGTCTTCACGCAACATCAAACGGTATTCCGCACGTGAGGTAAACATACGGTACGGTTCTTTAGTACCCAAAGTAATCAGGTCGTCAACCAATACACCCATGTACGCTTCATCACGCTTAGGTGTCCATTGTTCTTGATCCCACGCACGGCGCGCAGCATTCAAGCCTGCAAGCAAGCCTTGCGCACCCGCTTCTTCATAACCAGTCGTACCATTAATTTGACCTGCAAAATACAAGTTATTAATCGATTTGGTTTCTAAAGAGAATTTCAAAGATTGCGGGTTGAAATAATCGTATTCAATTGCATAGCCTGGGCGCAAAATGTGGGCATTTTCCATACCGCGGATTGAACGAACCAATTCAAACTGAACATCAAATGGCAATGAAGTTGAAATACCGTTTGGATAAAGCTCATGTGTATCCAAACCTTCTGGCTCTAGGAATACTTGATGCGAATCTTTATCTGCAAATTTATGAATCTTGTCTTCAATTGATGGGCAGTAACGCGGACCAACACCTTCAATCACACCTGTATACATTGGTGAACGATCTAAACCGCCACGAATGATGTCATGTGTACGTTCATTGGTATGGGTAATGTAGCAATTTACCTGTTCAGGGTGCATAGACGCATCACCCATGAATGACATAGTCGGAGACGGGAAATCACCCGGCTGCGGAGTCATCACAGAGAAATCGACAGAACGCGCATCAATACGTGGTGGTGTACCTGTTTTTAAACGGCCCACTGGCAAGTTTAATTCACGTAAGCGCGCAGCCAAAGAAATTGAAGGAGGATCCCCCGCACGCCCGCCTGAAGCATTATTCAAGCCCACGTGAATCACGCCACCCAAGAATGTACCTGTAGTCAATACAACTGTTTTCGCATCAAAGCGAATACCCATTTGCGTAACTACACCTTTAACGGTATCGCCTTCAACAATTAAGTCATCAGCCGCTTGCTGGAAAATATCTAAGTTTGCTTGATTTTCCAGTGTTTCACGAATAGCCGCTTTATAACGCACGCGGTCTGCTTGCGCACGCGTAGCACGTACAGCAGCACCTTTACGCGAGTTCAAAATACGGAATTGAATACCGCCTTTATCGGCCGCCAATGCCATAGCGCCGCCCAAGGCGTCAATTTCACGCACAAGGTGCGACTTGCCAATACCACCAATGGCTGGGTTGCAGCTCATCTGCCCTAAAGTCTCAATGTTATGAGTAAGGAGTAAAGTCTGTCGACCCATACGTGCCGCAGCAAGCGCTGCTTCTGTACCCGCGTGACCGCCGCCGATAACAATGACATCGTAAACTTTAGGATAATGCATAGTGGTATTGAGAGAATTAAAAAATGGATAACCAAAGATTATAGCAAAACTTCAGCCATAAGTTGACAGAATAAGTCAATTTTCTTGCTATTTGCTATCACAGCGCCTCCATAGAGGCAATCATTTGTTATACATAATTGCATAACTCATCAAAATGAAACAATTTTAAAGTAAAAATTACCTGATCGATATTGCATTATTCTGGTTATTTTTTATGCTTTTATATGATCCCATGAGAAACCACATAAGGACAACAATCATGAAGAAGAACTTTATTCTGTCATCGATTCTCTGCGGTTTGTGTTTGGCGCCATTTGCCGCTTCGGCCAATGATAAAGTCGAAACAGTTTACAATCCTCAAAAATACCAGCAAGTCTGTAAAGGCAAATCCCATGGTGCACCAGTAAGCTTTGCCTATCGGGGAATTATCTGGAACGGCACTTGCGAACCTCAATTCTTTGCTTCAGGCAAACATGCCATGATTAAAGGCGATGAGCCCGAATTATACAACACCTGCTCCAGCGCTTCAGGCGCTGCATCAGTCACAATCGGCGGCACAGAAGTAAAGGGTAAATGCGCTCTGGGCTTTATGGCGCCCCGCCCTAAATAACCACTTATCCATAAACAGCTAACGAATGTTAACTGTTTCAAAAAGCGGGAGAAAATGTTTAATTTTCACCCGCTTTTATTTATTGCTAATTTAAAAAACTTGGTTACACTCAAAAAACATACAGAAGGACAAAAACAAAAAAGGATATTCCATGGATTCGGGGTTATTTGCTTTTTTCCTGCCGACCACGCTGGCTCTCATGATGATGGGCCTAGGCTTAGAGCTTTCAGTTAAAGATTTCATGCGTGTGGGGCGCTATCCCAAGGCTATTTTTTTAGCGCTTTTTACCCAGCAGATTATACTCGTGGGCATTGCTTTTCTGATCTGCAAAATGCTGAATTTACCGCCTCTGCTGTCCGTTGGCTTAATGCTGCTCGCTGCATCGCCCGGCGGCCCGACCGCCAACCTCTTCAGCTATATCTATAAAGGCGATGTCGCGCTCAATATTACATTGACCGCAATCAACTCGGTGATCTGCACATTCACTTTGCCATTTATCGTGAATTTATCCATTATCTATTTTTTAGGTGACAACCAAACCATCGGCATGCCCATCGAAAAAATTGCGCAGGTCTTTTTAATTATATTTGTCCCCGTCAGCCTTGGCATGCTTCTCCGCTATGCTGTGCCTGCCCTCAGCTATCAGCTGACCCGGCCAATGCGCCTGATTTCAATTTTCTTTTTATTTTTTATTTTTCTCTATGCGCTTTTCAGGGAGAAATCAAATATCGTTCTGTATTTTGCCGATGTTGGCCTAGCAACTGGAATTTTCTGTTTTACCAGCCTATTTCTTGGATATTCCATTCCAAATTTTGCCAAAATCCCTGAACGTCAAGCGCGTGCCTGCACATTTGAAATCGGCATTCACAACACTGCGATTTCACTCACGATTGCGCTGTCCGTGCTATCCAACACCACCATTGCAATCCCAGCTGGGGTATACACAATTTTCATGTATGTTTTTGTGATGTTTTTTGGATTTATCCTAACGCGCAAAAATAATCATTTAATGACAGCTTCCAATACGCCAAAAATTTAGTTTCCACTTAAAACAACACGGATAAAGAGAATAACTGCCAATTTAATCAAGGAGTGAACAGATGGATTCTGGAATCATCACCATTATGCTGCCGCTGGCCTTGGCCTTCATCATGATTGGCCTAGGCTTAGAACTCACGCCTAAAGATTTCGCACGGGTCACCAAACACCCTAAAGCTGTACTAATCGCATTATTCTGCCAACTCATTCTGCTGGTGGGCATTGCTTATGCACTATGCAAGGTTTTTGCCTTAGAGCCATTATTGGCGGTGGGCTTAATGCTGCTGGCTGCATCGCCTGGCGGCAGCACAGCCAATTTATTCAGCTACCTGTTTAAGGGGGATTTAGCATTAAATATTACGTTAACCGCAATTAACTCTGTCATCGCTGCACTGACCTTGCCTTTAATCGTCAATTTTTCAATTATGCATTTCATGCAGGAAGGCCAGCAAATCAGCCTGCAGTTTTCCAAAATCCTGCAAGTCTTCGGTATTATCATCATTCCTGTTTGCATCGGCATGCTGATCCGCCATTACGCACCCGCACTCACCCACAAACTCAACAAACCCCTGCGGATTTTTGCCGTTATTTTTCTCATCTTAATCATCATTGGCGCAGTGGTCAGCGAACGGCAAAACATTGCGAACTATTTAGGTCAAGTTGGCGCCGCTACAGCAATCTTTTGCATCTGCAGCCTATGCATCGGGTATTTCATCCCGCGCATATTCAACATTAACAGCGCACAAGCCAGAGCCTGCGCATTTGAGATCGGCATCCACAACAGCACACTGGCAATGACGATTGCACTCACGGTGATGTCCAGCGCGACTGTCGCCATGCCTGCCGCTGTATATTCCATCTTTATGTACATTTTTGCTGCAGTCTTTGGCACACTGATCAGCAGATATGCCCCCTTAAGCGCAGAACCACCAGAAGCCGCAAATTAAGCGCTCAAGCCTTTGACACAAGAACACCCGATAAGGATGCCAAGGCATCCTTTATTTTTGCACGAATGAAATAAGTTATAGGCGCTGCATAACGAGTTCCGCTACAATAGCTTTTTACATAACAAATTTAGGTTTTTGCCGTGAAGTGGTTACAAATTCATATTACTGTTGATCAAGCGCAAGTCGATTACACTGAAACCCTGCTCAGCTCTTTAGGCGCAGTGAGTGTAACTTTGGACGACGCTGAGAATCAGGAACTGCTGGAACCGCTTCCAGGTGAGACGCCGCTATGGAATAAAGTCATTGTGACGGGCATCTACGCGCAGGAAGATAACGAAGAAATTGATGTAGCAGCCTTAGAAACCTTTATTAAAGCTCAATTGCCTAATGCGCCAATGCGCAGTGAGTTTATTGAAGATCAGGAATGGGAACGCACATGGATGGACGCCTATGAGCCAATCCAAATTGCTGAAAAATACTGGATTGTTCCTGAATGGATGGAAGCGCCTGAAGCGGATGCAGTAAACATTAAGCTTGATCCAGGCTTGGCCTTCGGCACAGGCAACCATGCATCTACATTCCTTTGCCTGCAGTGGCTAGGCCAAACGGATGTTAAAGATAAAGTTGTCATCGACTATGGATGCGGTTCAGGCATTTTAGGCGTTGCCGCATTACTGCTAGGCGCTAAAAAAGTCTACGCAACAGATATTGACCCGCAAGCGGTGCATGCAACACAGCAAAATGCTGAACTCAATGGCGTGCTGGATAAACTTTATGTCGGCCTTCCTGAAGAATTCAATGCGGAATTCAAAGGCCAGCAAGCAGATGTGCTGCTTGCAAACATTCTGGCAGGCCCGCTGATGTCGCTTGCGCCTGAATTCTCAACTTTAATTAAATCTGCGGGTGAGTTCGCATTAGCGGGTGTAATTAAAGAGCAAGTTGATGATGTTTCTCGTGTTTATTCTGAATTTTTTGATATATTAGATGTTCAGGAACGTGAAGAACACTGGTGCCGAATCTCAGGTAAGCGCCAATCGCATTAACCGATTTACTTAAACACTTATGAGCAATAAACAGACATTCTGCCCGACTTGCGCTACAACTTATAAAGTAACTGTTGCTCAGCTGACTATGGCGCAGGGCATGGTTTGTTGCCCCAAGTGTTCCACATCGTTTAATGCGCTCAGCTATTTAGTCGCAGCCAAGGCTTTAATGCCTGAAGCTGCGGCAGCATTAGAGCTGCGCGACTCAAACATCCAATTTGAGCCTCAAGCCATCGACATCTCTAAGCTGAATTTGCAGAATGAACTGCAGAGCGCAGCTGAACAGCCCCGCAAGCTTCTGGATCTTTTTGAAGATAAAGTCGAAAACTCAAATATTGACCTGAAAACTTATCTGAACAATCTAAACTATTTCAGCACAGAGCCTATAGGCAACTTCCCTGCGCTGAATTGGTCTGAAAAAGCAGATACCGAATCTAAGCGCGGCGTTTTATATTATGCAATGTGGAGCATCATCAATATTGCATTAATCAGTACCCTGCTATTTCAATTTTTCTGGTTTAATCCCCAATACTTAAAAAACAGCCCGGTCATGGCTTTCGCATTCAATGCCGCCTGCGATGTTTTTAACTGCTCTAAACTGGAAGAGCATTACAATCTGATTGCCACTAAAAAAGTTAAAGTCCGCACCATTTCCAAAAAAGAAGTCGAATTCTCCGGCCAGCTGATTAATTACCATGAACGCAGTTTAGCTTTGCCCGTTATTAAAGTTGAGCTCAAGGATAACGGTACTGTTTTTTCCACCTACACCTTGCAGCCGCAGCAATATTTAGCAGAAAGCTTATCTGGAATTCAGCGCATCCCTTCCAACAGCCCATTCAAATTCAATTTTAGACTGCCCGTCGACCGTAAAAGCTTCAATAGCTACGATTTAGAAATAATTCGGCCATAAGATTGAAAAAAACTATTAAAAATTGCAAAAAAATATAAAAAAAATGCAGTTTTCTTGCTCACTTTTTCTTAGACAATGGTATGATACGCGCCACGAAAGCTTTGCACTGCAAACTCCTCACTGATTTTTCACAACAAATATTATTCCGCAAAATGCGCATTATCCAATATTGCGTATAGAGCAGATTTTTTTGTTTGATTTTTGCCTGTAACAAATATTAATCTATTGTTACGCTTAAATTTCGATCAATCCTTTGAGTTGTGGCAAGCTAAAGCTAAATTGCAATGTCCACGTTTTAGAGCTTCTGTTTTAAGATCTAAAGCAGAGTTCATTGAATTTATAGACCACTTTTTTTATATCACTTTACCCAAGTGATAACTGATTTTTTCGGATCAATTCGCATGAATAGCAAATCTCCTATTTTTACTGCACAATCTGATGTCGCTCTTCGTATTCACGTAGACCGCGCAGTTCGTCATTACTTTGCACAGCTACAAGGCGAACAGCCTTCTCAGGTGTATGACATGGTGCTGGCAGAAATGGAGAAACCTCTTTTATCTGTAGTTCTAGAATATACGCGTGGCAACCAGACACGCGCTGCCGAGATTCTCGGTTTAAACCGCGGGACTTTACGTAAAAAGTTAAAAGCTCACGGTTTAATGAGTGAATAAATGATAAAATGCTTGCGGCTTCCGCAGGCATTTTTTTTAACCTGTATTTGACCGATTTCTGTTTTAATCTGCACTTGAAAACTGTGACGAAGATCATGACTATTAAACGCGCTTTAATCTCTGTTTCCGATAAGACTGGTATTGTTGAATTTGCACAAAACCTTGTAGCTCTAGGGGTAGAAATTTTATCTACTGGCGGCACTTACAAATTGTTGAAAGACAATAATGTGGCTGTAGTTGAAGTTTCAGAGCATACAGGTTTCCCTGAAATGATGGACGGCCGTGTAAAAACACTGCATCCGAAAATTCATGGCGGTATCCTTGCCCGTCGCGGTCTAGATGAAGCTGTAATGGCTGAACACAATATCGATGCGATCGATTTAGTGGTTGTTAACCTTTATCCGTTTGCAGCAACAGTCGCTAAGCCAAACTGTTCACTTGCAGATGCCATTGAAAACATCGACATCGGCGGTCCAACAATGGTTCGCGCTGCTGCGAAAAACCATGCATCTGTAGGTATCGTGGTCAATGCTTCTGACTATGCAGCCGTTGTTGAAGAATTAAAAGCCAATGGCGCCTTATCACATGCAACTCGTTTTGACTTAGCTGTGAAAGCATTTGAACACACTGCTCAATATGACGGTATGATTGCGTCTTACTTAGGCGCTCGCGTAGGTAAAGAAGACGGCCAAGCTGATAAATTTGCGCGTACTTTCAATACCCAATTGAATAAAGTTCAAGATTTACGTTACGGTGAAAACCCGCACCAATCTGCGGCTTTCTATGTAGAGGCAACTGCAACTGAAGCTTCTGTTTCAACTGCGAAACAGCTTCAAGGTAAAGAACTTTCTTATAACAATATCGCAGATACAGATGCAGCGCTTGAATGTGTGAAATCATTCGCTAAACCCGCTTGCGTCATCGTTAAACATGCAAACCCATGTGGCGTTGCGGTTTCTCTAGACGGCATCCAAGCCGCTTATGACTTGGCTTATGCAACTGACCCTGAATCTGCATTCGGCGGCATCATTGCATTCAACCGTGAATTAGACGTTGCAACAGCGCAAGCGATTGTAGACCGTCAATTCGTTGAAGTGATCATTGCGCCAAGCATTGCTGAAGGCGTATTAGAAGTGACTGGCGCGAAGAAAAACGTCCGTGTACTTGTATGCGGCGAACTTCCTGCAATCGATGCCCGTCAATCTCAGTTAGACTACAAGCGTGTGAATGGCGGCTTATTGGTTCAAGACCAAGACTTAGGCATGATCACTAAAGATGATCTTAAAGTCGTAACTAAACGCGCGCCGACTGAACAAGAAATCGATGACATGATCTTTGCTTGGAAAGTTGCGAAATACGTTAAATCAAACGCAATTGTTTATGCTAAAAACCGTCAAACGATTGGTGTGGGCGCAGGTCAAATGAGCCGTGTTAACTCTGCTCGTATTGCTGCGATTAAAGCTGAGCACGCTGGCTTAGTGGTTGAAGGCGCTGTAATGGCATCTGACGCATTCTTCCCATTCCGTGACGGTATTGATAACGCTGCAAAAGCAGGCATCAAATGCATCATTCAGCCGGGCGGTTCTATGCGTGATGAAGAAACAATTGCTGCTGCTGATGAAGCAGGCATTGCAATGGTATTCACTGGCATGCGTCACTTCCGTCACTAAGTTGACGACTTGATCATGACAATTAAGCACAGTCTTTTGCTTAATACACTAGATTTCTAATCTTGCATAAAGTCCTCTCCTGCTTTCAGGTTGAGGACTTTATGTCATTTTCGATTCATGGAGTATGAACCGATGAATATTTTAGTTTTGGGTAATGGCGGTCGTGAACATGCGCTTGCATGGAAAATCGCGCAAGATGACAAAGTCGCAAAAGTATTTGTAGCGCCGGGTAATGCGGGTTCTGCAACTGAAAACAAATGCGAAAATGTTGCGCTTAACATTTTAGACAACGCTGCGATTATCGACTTTGCAAAAAACAATGCAGTTGATTTAATCGTGGTTGGCCCTGAAGCACCGCTTGTGAATGGCGTGGTGGATGCTTGCCGTGAAGCGGGTGTAAAAATTTGGGGCCCTACTCAATTTGCTGCACAGCTTGAAGGCTCTAAAGCATTTGCCAAGCACTTCTTAAAACGCCACAACATTCCAACGGCTTTCTATGACGTGTTCACAGAAGTAGATGCTGCCAAAGCATTTGTTGAAAAAAATGGCGCGCCGATTGTGATCAAGGCCGATGGTCTTGCTGCAGGTAAAGGTGTAATCGTTGCAATGACCAATCAAGAAGCATTCGATGCGATTGATGACATGCTTGCAGGCAACAAATTTGGCGATGCTGGCTCACGTGTGGTGATTGAAGAATTCCTTGCTGGTGAAGAAGCATCTTTCATTTGTATGATTGATGGCGACAATATTCTACCAATGGCAACTTCACAAGATCACAAACGTATCTTTGAGGGCGACCAAGGTCCAAACACTGGCGGTATGGGTGCTTACTCTCCTGCTCCTGTTGTGACTGCAGATGTATTTGAAAAAACCATGAATGAAGTGATGCGTCCTACCGTTGAAGGTATGAAAAAAGACGGTCACGTTTATACAGGTTTCTTATACGCGGGCTTAATGATTGATGAACAAGGTCAGCCTAAAGTGATCGAGTTCAACTGCCGTTTTGGTGATCCTGAAACTCAGCCAATTATGATGCGTTTAAAATCATCTTTAGTTGACCTTGTTGAAGCGGGTATCGCAGGCAATTTACCTGCGGAAGCTGAATGGGATGAGCGCAAGACTGTCGGTATCGTACTGGCATCGAAAGGCTACCCAGAAACATCTAGCAATGGTGACGTAATTTCTGGTTTAGACACCGTGATGACTGATGCGAAAATCTTCCATGCGGGTACAAAAGCACTTGAGAATGGTGACATTGTGACTGCTGGCGGTCGTGTACTTTGCGTAACAGCGCTTGGCAACACCATTGGTGAAGCTCAAGCAAAAGCGCTTGAACTTTGCCAAAAAGTGACTTTTGATGGTGTTCAATACCGTAAAGATATTGGTTACCGTGCAATTGCACGTGAAGATGCTTAATCTTAATTTCGATTAAGTAAAAACCCCGATTCGTTCGGGGTTTTTACTTTTTTATGAGTGTTTAATCTTATTTGCTAAACTATTCACTTTTTCTTCAATAGTTAAGAACAATGTAGTTGAAAACATTCCCGTTAAAAAACATAAAACTATCATTTTATAAAATATTTTCTTTTCATCTATTTCTTCGAGATTAATTGAACTTTTATGCTCTATTATTAAATCTAATAATATTCCACTCTTTAGACTTAAGAATGTTAAGACACCTATTAGTCCAGCACCTACCAATAATTTTATATATTCAGCTTTCTTTAAACTATTTTGAGATAACAACATCTTTGTCAATGAGCCTAGGCAAGCCACCAAAAATGCTGGTAAAGAATATATAAAGGCATTAACACTCATATTTAATGCAAATAGCACATCCTCATTTAATTGAAATATTTCTCGAATTTGATTTGTTCCAATTGTCATGTAGAGAATATAGCAAATACCTATCAAAACAATGGCCGAAAAATATGTCCAACCGATCAAAGTATATAGCTTTGATCTTCGCTCATTTTCCAATTCACTTTGTCTTAAAAAAAACTTTTTTGTTTCAATCTCATCTTGACGTTTTTGCTCCATAATATCTTCATGATTTAAATGCAAAACATCAGAATTTATCTCAGTACTCAACTTATCCCCTCCAATAAAATATCTTTAAAATTTTTCTTTAATATCTTGTAATCACTGAAAATACAAAGTCTGTAATAATTACAAATAAATCTATTATATTATAATACAATTAATTATCTATATTAGTGTAATGATTCCACCAATCCAAACCCCTCGCCTCATCCTCCGCCAATGGTAAGATTCCGACACTACCTCATTTATCCAAATGTGTGCAGACGAATGATAATCAGCATCCTGATTGTTTGGTCGAATTAGTCGTGAATCGTGCGCTCGATCAAGCATTTATTGAAGCTCAGCAAGTGCTGATCCAAAATTTAAAAGCGACTTATCTCGATCAATTGGCGCATGACTTTCAGCTGGAGTGGGATCGATATCAAAAACAATGATCACATTGATTCTAGGCAAAATACGCTAAAATAAAACCAAACCCTTCAATATTTAGTTTAATATGCCTAAACCCTCAAATCAAAACAACTGGATGACACGAGTACCCTCTCAGCATCATCAATTTGAGCGTATTGAAGCCTTTTTCTCAAATCACAGCTATAAACCTCATCGGCACGACACATACGCCATTGGCCAAACCCTGTCAGGCGTACAAAATTTTCATTATCGTGGTGCATTACGACACAGCTTAGCCGGCATGACCATGGTGCTCCATCCAGATGAAAAGCATGATGGTGAAGCCGGAACAACCGCTGGCTTTCATTATCGAATGATTTATCTTGAGCCGGCTTTAATCCAAAGCATATTACAAGGCAAACCGCTGCCCTTTATCCAGCAAGGCTTAAGTCAAGACCCGCGCCTGTTTCAGGCCACGCAAAATCTGCTTTTACACAAGCATCTCGATACTCTTGAAGAAGAAGATGCTCTGTTTGATTTAGCCACAAGGTTATGTGAAGTTTCTGATAGCAAATTACAGAACACAAAAACGTTTGATTATCGCGCTGCAGAAACAGCCCGCGAATACATTCTGGCTTATCCGCAGGAAAACTTAAGCTTAAAAGATTTAGAACAACAGACCGATCGAGATCGCTGGAGCCTGTCACGCGATTTCAGGTTATTGTTTGGCACCAGCCCTCACCGCTATATGACTATGCGTCGCTTAGAAAGCGTCAAGGCCTATCTATCGCAAGGTGAATCACTGGTGAATGCGGCTATCCGCGCGGGCTTTTTTGACCAAAGCCATATGACGCGGCATTTCATTAAGGCCTTTGGCTTAAGCCCTGCGCAATGGAAAAAAATGAATGCAATTCATCAATTTAACCACACAAGAAAATAGATTTCTTCTCTAAATTCTATTCATTTCATCCTATAAGAGAAAAATAAAGAGGATGTCTAAAGCCATAAAAGAAGTCTACTCATAAAAAAGTGATTACAGCCCTCTCATACCCATTAGAAAATCATTGAACATAAATACACCCGACACAATCAGCAGAATACCCATGACTTTATTCAATCGGTTAAACCAGACTGGATTTGCAATTTTTTGCCCCAGTAATTGACCCATTAAGGCATATGCCAAAGGCGCACCTGATGCCCCAAGCGAAATCAGCAGCGATACTGCAAGAATCATGCTCCCCTTGATATTTGCCGCAGGATACATAATGGTGGTGACAGGTAAAATTACCAGAATCGCTTTCGGATTAAGCAGCTGAATCCATAAGCCATTGAAAAAATTTAAAGCTGCAGGCTGAGACTGTGTCGATTCAACATTCGCCAACAGCATTGTTGCAGCTAAATAGAAGGTATAGATTGCCCCTACGAGCGCAATATAATGCAGCCACGATTGCGGAATGGCAGCCGAACCCATATAGCCAAATGCTACAAATAAAATCAGCATGGCACAGCCCACACCTAGAAAAAAACCAATGGTTTTTTTCAACTGCCCCGTTAAACCGGCATTTAAACCCATAAAATTTACCGGGCCTGGGCTATACATCACACTTAAGGTATAAAGAAATATTTCCACAATTTACTCAATGAGATCTCAACAATTCATAAAAGTGAAAATACAGCCTTGCAAATATTAAGTATTGTACGTTTGTGCATAAGCAGGCTGCGTAAAATCCGCCCCCTAATCAGGCTGCACTGCAGCATGATGCGCTTGCTATAAAAGCCATCGCTATTCTTCAATTTACTATATATATCTATTTTTCATATTTAGACTGAATAAAATCTTATAAAGGAAAAAGCAACTGTTTTTATTCAAATTATCAGTTAAAGTAAAAATAATATATTGTTTTAATTGCTATTAAAAAAATCTCATCAAATCGCCTTAAGCTTTTTATTCGCTAAATACAGCGTTTTTCTTCACTATATTGCATATCCATTTATTGCTATGATATTGAAAATCTCAGATCCCGTTAAAAATCTGTCATTCTTTAAATGGAACCATTTAACAGCTGCATTTAAAGAATCTTACTGTTTTGACTAAGATCGCATTGCATTGATAACTGGAGCATTTTAAAGTCATCTGCATTAATCAGTTGATCTGATTCAAGCTTGCTTTAATCTCTCTAATGACAATTCGTAAATTTATTAATCCATTAAATTTACTAGGACACATACATGAAAAAGCTCCTTGGCCTTGTGTTAGGCCTTTCAGTTGGCTTGGCTGGCTGCGGCAAACAAGAAGCGCCGAAAAATGATGCTGCACAGGCAGATGCAGGCAAAGAACAAGTTGTGACAATGGCTTCAACAGGTTCAGATGCTGATATCTGGCGCTACATTGCAACGCTTCCGGAAACAAAAGCTGCAGGCATTAAACTTGAAGTGAAAAACTTCACTGATTATGTGTCGATGAATACAGCTGTTGCCAATAAAGAAATCGATGTCAATGCATTCCAGTCTTATGCTTATATGGTTGCATTTAATGAAAGCAATAAAGAAAAAATTGCACCGCTTTCTACGACGTATTTAGAGCCAATGGGTCTTTACTCAAGCAACGTAAAAAAACTTGAAGACTTCAAAACTGGCGCAACTATTGCCATTCCTAACGACGGTGCGAATGAGTCACGCGCTTTGCTTCTGCTTCAGTCTGCCGGCTTGGTTAAACTAAAAGCAGATTTTGATGCCGTTAAAGGCACGCCTGCTGATATCACTGAAAACGCAAAGAAAATCGTAATCAAGCCAGTTCAAATGGCAACTGCTGTTCGTGTTAAAGATGAAGTGGATGCTATTGTTTTAGGCAACACACTGGCCATGGAAGGCGGCTTAAACGTATTGAAAGATGCGATTTACTACGAGCCAGTCGATCAAAGCACAAAAATGAACGTCAACATTCTTGCTGTTGCTGCTGACCGTCAAAACGACCCAGTACTGAAAAAAGTAGGTGAACTTTACCACACGGCTGCAGTCGGCAAATATGTACAAGACCACTTCGGCGGCACAAAAGTTGATGTGAATAAGCCTGTAAGCTATCTTACAGACGCAAAATAGTACTATACTCTGCATAACTAAACAGGCAAATTCAATTTGCCTGTTTTTCTTTTATCTATAGCTTCTGACGATATGATTCAATTTAAAAATATTTCAAAGCATTTTGAGCTGAAAGGCCAAACTGTTACGGCGCTGGATCAAATCAATCTAGAGATCCCGGCCGGCTGCATATTTGGCATTATCGGCTACAGCGGTGCGGGAAAAAGCACCCTTATCCGCCTGATCAATCTGCTTGAACGCCCGAGCGAAGGTCAAATCATTATCAATGATAAAGATTTCACGGCGTTGAATGCTGCTGAATTGCGTCAGGAGCGTACAAATATCGGGATGATTTTCCAGCATTTTAATTTACTGCAAACCAAAACAGTTGCAGAGAACATTGAAATGCCGTTAAAGCTGCTGGGTGTTTCCAAAGCCGAACGTTCAAAGCGTTTAGATGAACTTTTAGAATTTATTGATTTAAAGCATAAAAAAGATGCGTTTCCAGATGAATTGTCTGGCGGTCAAAAGCAGCGTGTCGGCATTGCCCGCGCATTGGCGAATCATCCTAAAATTTTGCTGTGCGATGAAGCAACTTCGGCGCTTGATCCGCAAACCACCAAGTCTGTTTTGGCTTTATTAAAGAAAATTAATGAAGAACAAGGCATTACCATTGTCATGGTAACGCATGAAATGGATGTCATTGAATCCGTTTGCGATTATGTGACTGTGATGGAACAAGGCAAAGTGATTGAAACCGGCTCTACATTGGACATTTTCAGTCAGCCGCAGCATTCAACCACTAAAACTTTTATTCAAACAGTACTTCAGCAGCAGCTGCCTGTAAACATTTTGAATAATTTGGAAAATCAAAATCATAACAGCATTTACTGCTTAAAATTCCTAGGCAGTTCCGCTCAGGAAACGGTCATTCAAGCGGTGATTAAGACTTTTGACATCAGCCTGAATATTTTATTTGCCAACATGACTGAAATTAACGGTTCGGTGATTGGGCAAATGTTCATTCAGCTGCTGGGTGATGCTGAAGCTATTCAGCAGGCAGTCGCATTCCTGGAAAATAGCGGTGTAGAAGTGAGTCAGTCAGGAGTTCAAGCATGAGAGAATGGATTGTCCAATGGCTGACTGAAGTCACTGCCCCATTTTGGAAAAGCTCACTGTCTATAGATCAGTTTGTGACCGCGCTGCAGGAAACCTTTCACATGGTGTTTTTTGCCATGCTGTTTGGCTGCATCTGGGGCTTTATTCAGGCCATCATTCTGTTTGTCAGCCGCCCGGCCGGCATTCTGCCCAACCGCGTGATTTATCATGGCCTCAACCCGATTGTAAATGCTTTGCGTTCGTTGCCGTTTATCATTCTGCTGATTGCTGTGATTCCTTTAACTAAAGTTCTGGTAGGCACATCAATTGGCACATGGGCTGCGATTGTACCTTTAACCATTTATGTTGGCCCGTATATTGGCCGCCTCATTGAAACTTCCCTGCTGGAAGTCAACGAAGGCATTATTGAATCTGCCCAAGCGATGGGCGCTTCGCCTTGGCAGATTATTTTCAATTTTGTTTTGCCTGAATCGCGCAGCTCACTGATTTTAAACCTCACTACAGCCACCATCAGCTTGATTGGCGCAACTGCAATGGCTGGCGCCGTCGGTGCTGGCGGTATCGGTGACTTAGCCATTTCTTATGGCTATCAGCGTTTTGACACCAGTGTGGTTATTTTAACTGTTATTGTTCTGCTGATCTTAGTGCAGCTGGTGCAAAGCTTAGGTGATTGGCTGTCAAAATTGCGTTAAGTTTTTAACACCGCATTTATTTTAAAGCCCTCTTCGGAGGGCTTTTTATTGTTCGAGATTTAAGGCCCTTCAAATCTGTCAGCCCATACAAATAAGGCGATTGCTCATGTGTATTCAGCAGGCATAAGCTTAAAGTGAATTGATTGAGTATTTTTGTCCAATCAGCCCTTTCTTGATCATATACAATCTACAGCCATAGCCCCATTGATGGGCATTTATAATTCCAGCAATTCATAGATAACAACAGGTTCATGTAATGAAATATTCTTTGGCTTTAATCCCTTTTATTTTGATCAGCCATAGCGCGCAAGCATCTATCGCTCCATATGACCACATCAGCAGCATAAAAGTAAATGGCATTGAACTGGCATCGCCTGTCCCCGCTTCTCAGGCAAATGCCCTGCTGAATAAAACCCCAACTCAGTTAAAATATGAATATTCAGAATGTACTGGCAATACTGAATTCTCAGCCCAAACAAAAGAAAAATATTTAAAATTTGAAATTTTTTCTGAGGATAATCCTCAGGTCAAAAATGACCAATTTTATAAAAATAAAAACTCATTTTCCCAGCTCGGACAAACCAAAGGGAATATTTGGCTGGAATGGGATCAGGCCAATAAAATCACCGACAAAATTCAAATCGGTCAAAAAACCATAACAGCGCAATACAGCTTTCAGCAATTTAAAAAGGATTTTCCGAAGAGTGCAAAATTGGCAGAAAACAATCTCCCGGCTTATGTGATTCTGCTCCCGCCTTCAGTTCTTAAATCCGCTTTAAAAACACCAGAAGACTATGATTTACCCTACATTGGAAACTTAGCATTCACATTCAAAAATGGCAAACTGGTGAAATTCTTGATTAACCAAGGCATTGCTTGCTAACACCGGCCAGTCCAGCGCGTTTATTGAACCTGCAGCGAACAGATAAAACTTCACCAATCCCGTTCAATAAACGCAAGATTAATCGCAGAGCATGCTAAAATGTTCAGCTGTTTTCGCAGGGACTCATCTATGCACTTTGTACATCTTGGTATTTATACAGAATTTTCCATCACAGAATCTATTGTACGCATACCTGATCTTGTAAAAGCTGCAGCTGCAGATGAAATGCCTGCTTTGGCCATTACTGACCTCTCGAACCTGCATGCCGCCGTTAAATTTTATAAAAAAAGCTTAGATAAAGGCATTAAGCCGATCTTTGGTTCGACCATCCGCCTGAATGACGCAGAACACCGCGCAACCTTGCTGGCAATGACCAAAAAAGGCTGGCGCAGCCTGACAGAAATTGTCTCTGAAGGCTATATCAGCGGGCAGCAGCTGGATATCCCCTGCATTCAAAAAGAATGGATTTTAAATCAGCACGAAGACCTGATTGTTTTGCTGGGTCAGCACAGTGACGTCGGCAAAATGCTGCTCACCTCCAACCCTCAAAAAGCCGAACCGCTGCTGCAGGAATGGATCGAAAAATTCGGCAACCGTGTTTACTTAGCGCTGACCCGAACCAACCGTCCGGGTGAAGAAGACTTTATTCAAGAAGCGGTGAAGCTGGCCAAAAAATACGGCATTGGCGTTGTTGCGCATAATGATGTGCACTTTGTCACGGCTGAAGACTATGAAGCGCATGAAGCCCGCGTCTGTATTGCAGACGGTTATGTGCTGGGTGATGACCGCCGTCCGAAAAACTACAGCCCAGAGCAGTATTTCAAAACTGGCGAGCAAATGACTGAACTGTTTGCAGACATTCCAAGCGCGATTGAAAACACCTATTACATTGCACAGCGCTGCAACGTTTCACTGCGCCTCGGCTTTAACGATTTGCCGGATTATCCAATTCCTGACGGCCACACCATCGACACCTACTTTGAACATTTATGTCAAGTCGGTCTGGAAGAGCGCCTCGATTTTCTATATCCCGTCAGTAAACGCGGGGACGATTGGCCAGAAATCCGCAAGCCTTATGATGAACGCCTTGATTTCGAAATCAAAATTATTTTGCAAATGGGCTTCCCCGGCTACTTCCTGATCGTTATGGACTTCATTCAGTGGTCTAAAGGCAATGGCGTGCCCGTTGGCCCCGGCCGCGGTTCAGGTGCAGGCTCACTGGTTGCATACAGTTTAAAAATTACCGATTTGGATCCGCTGCGTTACGATCTGCTCTTCGAACGCTTCTTGAACCCCGAACGTGTCTCCATGCCCGACTTTGACGTCGATTTCTGTATTGCAGGGCGTGACCGCGTGATTGACTATGTCGCCCGCACCTATGGCCGTGAAGCTGTGTCGCAGATTGCGACATTTGGTACCATGGCGGCCAAAGGCGCAATTCGTGACGTAGCGCGGGTATTAGGCAAATCGTATGGCCTAGCAGACCGTGTGTCTAAAATGATCCCGACCAAACCCTTAGGTTTGACGCTGGAAGAATCAATTGAAGCCGAACCGCAGCTGAAAGATGTCGTCACTAACCCCTCCAACCCAGACTACGATGACGCATCTGAAATCTGGGAAATGGCGCTGAAACTTGAAGGCATTACCCGAAATACCGGTAAGCATGCCGGCGGTGTAGTGATTGCGCCTACAAAACTCACTGACTATTCAGCGGTCATGTGTGATGCCGATGGCACCGCCCGCGTTGCCCAGTTCGATAAAGATGACGTAGAAGCAGCTGGACTGGTGAAGTTCGACTTCTTGGGCCTGCGTAACTTAACCGTGATTGAAGATGCGATTAAGCATATTAATGCGCGGCCAGATGTTACAGAGCCTGTCGATATTTCCTATATTCCACTGGATGATCCAATCGCTTACGACGTATTTGCCAAAGCGAATACGACTGCAGTATTCCAGTTTGAATCCGTCGGCATGAAAAAAATGCTGAAAGAGGCGCGTCCAAGCAAATTCGAAGAAATTATCGCCTTTGTATCCTTGTACCGTCCGGGTCCAATGGATCTGATTCCAGACTTTATCTTCCGTATGCACGGCGGAGAATTTGAATACCTGCATCCATTGCTGGAAAAAGTACTCGAGCCAACTTACGGCATTATGGTATATCAGGAACAGGTCATGCAGGCTGCGCAGTTCTGTGCGGGCTATACACTGGGCGGTGCGGATTTGCTGCGCCGCGCCATGGGTAAAAAGAAAGTCGAGGAAATGGTCAAGCAGCGCCAAACCTTCATTGAAGGCGCTGCCAAAAAAGATATTGATGCCGATACGGCCAACCATATCTTTGACTATATGGAAAAATTTGCGGGCTACGGCTTCAACAAATCGCATGCTGCTGCCTATGCCCTTGTTGCATATCAGACCGCTTGGCTGAAAGCGCACTATCCTGCCGAATTTATGTCTGCAGTGATGACATCGGAAATGCAGAACACCGACAACGTGGTCTTCATTATTGACGACTGCCGCAGCAATGGTCTGGAAGTTCTGCCGCCTTCAGTGAATATGTCACTGTATAATTTCCATGCCAGCGATCCAAAAACCATTGTCTATGGTTTAGGCGCGATTAAAGGTGTGGGCGAAGCGGCCATGCAGTCTGTAATTGACTCTCGTATTCAAGAAGGCCCTTTCCGTGATTTATTCGACTTCTGTCATCGTATTGATTTAAAGAAAATCAATAAGCGTACTTTGGAAGCCTTAATCCGTGCCGGCGCATTGGACTGCTTAGGCATTGAACGCTCGAGCCTCATGGTGCAGCTGCCTGAAGCCGTGCAAGCAGCGGAACAAGCGCGCAGCAACCGTGAAACAGGCATCATGGACTTGTTTGGCGAAGTGGAAGAAGTGCAGCGCAAACCAGCCAAACCTGTGAAGCCTTGGTCTGATGAAGTCCGCCTGAAAGGTGAGAAAGATACGCTAGGCCTGTATTTAACAGGCCATCCGATAGACGTATACCGCCCAGAACTGAAATCATTCATTTCACAGCGCATCAATGAATTAACGCCGACCCGCCGCGGTGTAACCACTGTATTTGCTGGACTCGTGGTCGATGTCGCTAACTTCCCGAACCGCATGATGGTCACACTGGATGACGGTACGGCGCGTATTGAAGTTTCCGCCAATCATGAACGCTTCCAGCGTTTTAAAGACATCATTCAGACAGAAAAAGTGGTGGTGATCGAAGGTGAAATTTATGAGCGTGAAGGCTTTGACCGTCCAATGGGCCGCTTAAGCAAAGCATTCAGCCTGAATGAAATCCGTCAAAAACGCGCCAACAGCATTCAAATCACCCTTGATTCAGAACACATCACGAAAACCTTAGCGCAAGATCTTCAAAAAATGATTGCGCCTTACTGCAATGTCGATATGTGCAGCCATATTCCTATTCAGCTTAAACTGGATTTTGACTATGCTTCCGCAGAACTGCATTGCGGCGCCAATTGGAATATCGCCCCGCTGGATGAAGCCTTAAGCAAGCTGCGTGACTACTTTGGCAAAGAAGCGCTGCATATTGAATATCAGGTAAAATCCAAAGCGGCCAAAGCAGTCAGCTACGAACAGGCGCAGCCAGCAAATGTGCCGCCGCCGCCAGCCGATATGAGCATGGACGACGCGATGGATATGTATCAGGCTGAAACCGCAAATCAATACTCGTGATAAAGCACGCTTGATTAGATAACTTTTAAATATTTAAATTTGGAACAATGATGAGTCAAATTGACAATGCTGCTGTTTCAGCGCATCTCTCCCACGTGCGTATTGTTATGGTCAATACCACTCTGCCGGCAAACATTGGCAGTGCATTAAGAGCCATGAAAACCATGGGGCTATGCAAATTAGTGCTGGTTGCACCTAAAACCTATCCGCATCCAGATATTGACGCGCTTGCAGCAGGCGCAGCCGATTTAATCGAACAGATTGAAATTGTCGAAAGCTTAGAAGATGCCATTAAAGACTGCCATATTGTCTTTGGCACCAGCGCGCGCACCCGCACTATCCCATGGCCTTTACTGGATGCGCGCCCCGCTGCAGAAATGTCGCTGAAAGCGGTTTCTGAAAAGCAGCAGGAAGTTGCCGTTATTTTTGGCCGTGAAGACCGGGGTCTGACCAATGAAGAATTGGCGATGGCCAATTATCACGTCACTATTCCGGTAAACAGCGACTATGGCGTTCTAAATGTTGCGCAAGCCATTCAAGTCATTTGCTATGAAATGCGCATGGCGGCCATGCAGTTTGTTGAACATGCAGCAGATCCTGAAGCTCAAATGCATGTGACAGATCATGTGGATATGCAGTGGGATGAACCTTTAGTGACTCACGAACAGATGGAACAATTTTACCCGCATTTGGAAAAAATGCTGGCAGAGATTGAATTTATGGATCCTAAAAATCCAAGATTATTGCCTTTGCGCTTGCGTCGCCTATTTGGACGTATACAATTAGATCGTATGGAATATCATTTGCTTCGCGGTATATTTACCCGAGTACAAGCCCTGAATAACGGCACATGGAAAAAATCGAAGGATAAAGAGGATCAATCTAATGCTTAAACAGCTCAAAGAAGATATCCAAGCTGTCTTCGCGCGCGATCCTGCAGCACGAAACACACTGGAAGTTTTAACCACCTATCCGGGCATTCATGCCCTGATCATGCATCGCGTTGCGCATGAATTGTGGACTAAAGACTGTAAAGGCTCAGCTCGCCTCTTATCTTCTTTCAGCCGTTTTGCAACTGGCATTGAAATTCACCCGGGCGCGAAAATCGGCCGCCGTTTTTTCATCGATCATGGCATGGGTGTCGTGATTGGCGAAACCGCAGAAATTGGCGATGATGTCACCCTGTATCATGGCGTCACCCTTGGCGGCACCACATGGAATAAAGGCAAGCGCCATCCGACATTGGAAGACGGTGTAGTGGTTGGTGCAGGCGCTAAAATCTTAGGCCCTTTTACCGTAGGCAAAAATGCCAAAGTCGGTTCTAATGCCGTTGTGACCAAAGAAGTGCCGCCAGAAACAACCGCAGTCGGCAATCCTGCGCGCTTCATTACCAAAAACAAACCAAAAGATGATGAAGAAAATCACCGCCGTGATTATGCAGAAAGCATAGGCTTTCAAGCTTATGGGGCAACTCAAGATCAGTCTGATCCTATTCTGGACGGCATGCGTGTTTTGCTTGACCGCATTCAGCTGAATGAAAAGCGCATGAACACCTTGTGTCAGCGCTTGTCTCTGCTCGATCCAACCTTTAAAAAACAGCAGTTGAATGAACAGCCATTCAGTGATGAAGAATTGAAAATCATTGAAGAGGCGAAACGTGAATGTGAAGCGCAGAGCAGCCAATCAAAAGCTTAATGCTGCTGTTGAATAACACTCAAGTGCTTAGTAACTGACTTGCATGTTGATCAGAGTTTTTTTAGACTGACCAACATGCTTGAAAGTTTTTAAAATAAATTAAATGGAAGATCATTATGACGCTTAAGCCCTTGGCCGTTGCCTTAGTCGCTTTAACTCTTGCTGCATGCGGAAGCGCGCCAACCAAAAATAAAAATCCTGAAGGCGCAATGATCTTTGCAGAGCCTGAATTAACACCGCCATTCTACGCATTAAACCCATTTAATTACGATGCGCCGCCTCCATTCGAAATGGATCTGCAAAAAGCCGCGGCACAGCCTGTAACTAAAATGGAAGTGAATTTAGCCAGCGATCCATCTAAAAAAATGACTTTGGATGTTAACCGCCTCATCATTCCGACTGTGAACAGCAAAGTCCGCTCGATGAAATATGCGGTGCTGGCCGGCGACAACGAAATTGATATCACTGAAATAGATGACTTTCTGCAATTGGTCGAAGGCAAAGCGCGCCACTATCCGCCACGTTTTGTACAGCGCAATGAGCGCAAAGGGTTTGAGGCTAAACTGAAAGAAACAACTCAGCAGCTGGATACTTTGGCATCTAAAGACAATGCATCTTTTGATATTTTAATCCGCGCATTTAAAGCCAGCGTTATGGCGCGCAACTTAGACTTGGGTTCGGTATACACCACCAAATCTTTAACTTATGCGCAGCGCATTTTGAAAATTAACCAAGATGATGCTGAGGCTAACTTCTGGTTCGGTTTTGGCTTATCTGAAGGCGGCGGTCAGCGTGAAGCGATTCCTTATTTAGACAAAGCAATGAAAGCTGGCGTACAGGAAGCTTACCTTTCCGCAGCCAATAACTACATCGCGATGGAGCAAAAGAAAAGCGCCGTCAATGTGCTCAAAAACTATAAAGTAAAATATCCGCAAGA
This sequence comes from Acinetobacter sp. CWB-B33, assembly GCF_039655955.1. Classification (NCBI taxonomy): domain Bacteria; kingdom Pseudomonadati; phylum Pseudomonadota; class Gammaproteobacteria; order Moraxellales; family Moraxellaceae; genus Acinetobacter; species Acinetobacter sp. CWB-B33. The sequence continues at coordinate 866,646 of NZ_JAGFEU010000001.1, read as the reverse complement.
AGGTGAAGTTGCTGACCGCTTAATTCAAGAAATTGAAAAGCAAGGCCGCTGGAATGTATGGCAGGTTTTAAACCCGCCTAAAGCATCTTAATCCTGCAAATAAAAAATAGGCCATTTACTGGCCTATTTTTTATTTTAAGCGAATTGAAAATCCTCAGGATTGCCGTATGATTTAAGCATTGAAAATTTGAAACTTCGTGAACACAGCATGCAGCATAAAATCAATAAATTACTGCTTATGGGATTACTGAGCACACTGCTGCTTAGCGGTTGCCAAGTCGTCAGCGTAAAAAACCAGGCTTTAAATGTTACGATTGCCAATGAGCGCGACAGCATTCTTTCACGCAATAAACTCAGTGAAGCCAGTTTGAATGTCCTGTCCATGACTGGGCGCGAAGCAAAAATCTGCACAGAATCTCCGGAAAGCTGCGTTGATGAAATCAAGCAAATCCCCCAGATTATCGATGAACAGCTGCTGTCGACCGCAAGTGAACTCTATCTGGCGAAGGCTATAGAACTTGAAAACTCAGCTGAATGCAAAATCAGCCTGTTAACCAAGCATGTATCTCAGGAACGTCAGCAAGCGCAGCAAGTTTCATATGAAAAATGTTTAAACCAGCAGCTGTACATGCTGGACAAAAGCATTCGCTACAGCTACGCCTACATGTTTAAAACAAAACGCGGGCCGCAAGACCGCATTTTTGACAACAGACAGGTACAAATTCGAGATTTCTACAATCAAAGTATTGCGAAACTCGTCAATACGTATTATTTACGCTATAAGCCGACTGAAGTCACCAGTCAAATTAAGATTGGCCAAAGCATCTATAATATTGATTTTGACAACTATCCAGAGCTTAAAAAACGTAGGATTGAACAGCTCATGTCAACCTATAATCTGAACTTTTCCGGCTTGCGCTCGATCACCCGCCGTGATGGTTTCGGTTCAGAGTTCTTAGTCGTTTTGCCTGATGACATCCCAAAGGCTTCAGGCAAAGCCAAATATATTATTTCACCGATGTCATACAAATATCCAAGCGGCATCAATCCCAATATTCACCAAGCGCGTTATTTGGCAGCAACTTTAACAGCAGAGCCGGCTTCTGCTGCTTCCGTTGAAGATATTCTGAATCAGGCAAATTTCCAGATTAAGGCCTATGACCCCTATAAATTTGAAAAATTAACCATCGGCAATAAGCAATATCCGCTGGCTGCCAACTTTTCAGCGCCCTACGGCCTTTGGCTTGCACAAAATAATTTAGGGAAATCTGCATACTTGTCACTCATTGACCGTGATGAACAGCTGACCATGCCTCATCTGTATATGCTGGAACCCTATAATCCGAATAAGAAAATCATTGTATTGGTGCATGGATTGGCCAGCAGTCCAGAAGCATGGATCCGCCTGACCAATGATATAATGGGCGATCCTGTACTGCGCGAGCATTTTCAGGTTTGGCAGGTGTTTTATTCAACCAATATGCCGATTGTTGAAAGCCGGTTCCAAATTCATGCTGTCTTAACCCAAGCATTTGCCCAAGTCAGCAATCAAGCGCCGGCTAAGAATGATGCGGTACTCATCGGACACAGCATGGGCGGCATTATTGCCCGTCTGCTGGTAAGCGATGCAGATGTCACGCAAAATGCGCTTAAAATGATGAATGCCCGCCAAATCAATCAGTATAAAAACGTTAATGTCGTTAAAGACCGTTTGGTCATGAAAGACATCCCAAATTTCAGCCGCGCCATTTTCTTATCTGCACCTCACCGCGGAACCGAATTTGCAGACCGCTGGTTTACCAGAGCTGCCCGTAAAATAATCAAGCTGCCTGGCGCATTTCTATCCGCTATGGCCGATGTCCTCACGCAAGAAGAAGACCTTAAAGACCTGTTCAAAGAAATTGATCATGGCCTAATCCAAAATGGGCCAAGTGATTTAAGCTATAAATCCAAATTCATTGCTTTAACTGAAGACATCATGCCCAAAAAAGGCATGAAATATCATTCAATTATTGGCAATGCGACAAAAAGTGATGATCTGAATATCATCACTGACGATGTTGTTCCCTATAAAAGCGCGCATTTAGAAGGTGCAGTTTCTGAAAAGATTTTAAAAGGCGGGCATTCCATTCAGGAAACACCTGAAGCAGTGCTGGAACTGCGCCGCATTTTAAGACAGCATCTTGTAGAATTAGGATTATATAAACCTTAAGCTTGTACTGTAAAAAAACCGGCGCATTGTCCGGTTTTTTTAATTTTGGGATTCATTTATTCGAGATGAATCTTATAGCAGGCATCCAGCGCCATTTCATAATAGGCCAAACCTTCCTTAGCGGCGTTAAAAGCGCGCTGCTGAAGCGCCGGGCTTCCATCGGCCAAGCGCTTGATCAGCTCCATCGCTTCATAAGGATGTAAATCATCATAATGCGCATGCGCTCTAAGCCAGGCAATTGTACGCTTATTGATGGAAACCTCAGGATGAACTGTATAAGCTTGAATTCCCTTATACACCCTACTGCTCCAGTCACCCGTCGCCCATTCAATAGCAAGATTTGTTGCCGCTAAGCTCTCGCATAAACTGGCGCGTGTGTTGATGTTCCAAAGAAAATGATTGACTGCGTTCATCGCTGCTGACGGCTTGACACTGTCCAATTCAGCAACCGCAATGCCAAAACCGCCAGCCCAGTCCCGGTACCAATTCAGATGCCGTTCTTCAACCTTAATATTTTGAATCAGCCAATCCCGTGTCTCCGCTACCCCGGATTCAGAAAAATGAGTTGCCTTTGCAAGCGCCAGCGCCATAAAGGATGGGAAATGGGCAACTAAAGGATAGAAGTGCAGCAGCGCATAGCGAAAGCTTTTAACCGTCAGCTGGCCGCTTGCCATATTCACAAAAAAAGGATGTTCACTTATTCTATTTTTATATGGGGTTAGGTCATCCCAAAACTGTTGAGACCAAGCATTATGCGGATTAATTTTGAGGCTTGAATCAACTTGCTTCTGTAAAGCCGTCATTTACTGCTCCATGTAATAATTTTTATGCATCTGCCATTCGATCATAATTTAATTCATAAATGAAACAAGTGATTTTTTTTAATCGCCATTCAACTATTAATCACTATTACTTATTAGACCTTAAACCCCATTGTCTCATTAATCACATAATTTATCTGTGTAACAGAAAAAAAGTCATATTTTCTACTTGTAGAGCATAAATTCTTTTGTTAAAACTAGTAACTGTAGGCTAAAAATGAAATCGTTAAAATTCCAAAAATGGGATTAAAACCATTAAAATATAAAAGATAATTTGGCAAAAGCATATGAAGTTAGAAGGTTCAAAACTTTTAAACCGAAATGAAATTCAAGCCTTAATTTCAAGAGGGCTCAATTATGTGCATTTTTCAAAAAAGCTTGAACCTATATATAAAAAACAATATCAGCATGAAGCTGCTTTAGAATTCCGTTTCCGCGCCCCTATTATATTCTTATTATATATTTATTTAAGTTATGGCATTTATCAAAACATTTCTGAAAGTGCGCAAGTCCATCAATGGTTAACTCTATACGCTTGGGTTGGGTTGATTATCTTTGCCGCATGGATCGTTTCCTTTATCCGAAGATTTGACCAGTACTTTGATCTCTACGCAGGAGTAGGCAGCGCCGCAGCTGTTGCAATATCCTTTTTAATTATTACCAGTGTTAATAATGACAATGATGCCCTTTTGCATGCCTCAATGATGTACGCCGTCATTATCATTTACAGCTTTGTAGGACTCCGCTTTTATACGGCATTAATTGCAGGCTGGCTGGGCGGATTGATCGCTATTGCCGTGACCAAATTTCTGAATTACCCGATTGATTGGACTTTTTTGAATAGGACTTATACGTTCAGCAGTTTCCTCGGCATGTCCGTCGCTTATGCAATTGACCGCCAGCATCGTGAAAATTATTTGCAAAATTGCATTATTGAGCTGAATAAACTGGAAATGGATAAACAGTCTGAACAGCTTGAATTGCTGTCACAACTAGATTCACTCACAGGCCTTGCCAATCGCCGCCATTTGACATCCGTGCTGGATAAGCAATGGCATACAGCTATGCGGTATCACATGCCGATCAGTATTCTGATGGTGGATATCGACTGTTTCAAAGAATATAACGATCATTTGGGCCATATCGCCGGCGATTTTTGCCTGCAGAAAATTGCACAAGAGCTTCAATGTGTAACCTCCCGCAGTACTGATTTAGCGGCCCGTTACGGCGGGGAAGAATTCCTGCTCTTATTTCATATGCAAGATGAACGGCAAATTGAAAAAATAGCGGCAAAACTGTTAGAACGCATCTGCAATCTTGAACTCCCCCATCCAGCCAGTCCAATTTCGCCCTATGTGACGGTCAGCATTGGCGCCGCCACGATTATTCCGCAAGAGCATGATGAACTATCCGCCTTTATTCAGAGTGCAGATAAAGCATTGTATTTGGCAAAATCTAATGGCCGCAATCAGTACTTTATGGCAAAAAATGCGGTCGCTTGAATACGCGGCATCACTTGAAATCTATTCGCCGATTCAAAACCGAACCATCAGAATTGTACTTTTTACATTCATCTAATCTTCAAGGCCTTTTTGCCTGCCGTATTTTTGCTAAAATCACCTGGCCTTATTTTATGAAGCGGCCTGACCTCAAAGCTTCGCAATTATGGCGATTGCTTATAAAGTACTGTATTTTCAGTTTTGCCTGCATCTTTGGCGCCGTTGAAACATCAAGACTGTAAAAATTGATCAACATGTATGAATCTATTTAATTTAAAAGGTATTTTTATCAAATGACTGCAGAAAAAACCAACATTGATCTAAGCTCACTTACACCAATGATGCAGCAATACATGTCGGTAAAAATGCAGCACCCGCATTCGCTGATGTTCTACCGCATGGGCGACTTTTACGAATTATTTTTTGAAGATGCGCATAAAGCCGCGAAACTGCTGGGCATTACATTGACCCACCGCGGCAAGGCATATGGTGAACCTATTCCTATGGCAGGTGTTCCTTACCATGCTGCGGAAGGTTATTTGGCCCGTTTGGTTAAAAAAGGCGAAACCGTTGTCATCTGTGAGCAAATTGGCGAAGTTACAGGTAAAGCGCCTGTAGAGCGCGGTGTAGTGCGCATCATCACGCCAGGCACATTGACCGATGATGCGCTGCTGACTGCGCATCAAACTTCAAATCTTGTGGCATTGTGCGTGCAGCAAAATCAAATCGGTATTGCCCTGCTGGATTTAAGCGCAGGCTTATTTAAAGTTCAGCAGCAGGAATTCAAAACTGAACAGCTGGCAATTGAACTGTCACGTTTAATGCCCAGTGAAATCATTATTGATGAAGATATTATTGATCCTAATATTATTGAGCATATTAAGCAGCAATTAGACTGCCCTATTACCAAGCGCCCCAATGTAGACTTCAACTTAAACAATGCGCAGAAAACGCTCTGCGATCAATTTTCAGTCTCCACTTTATCCGGCTTCGGCATAGATCATTTACCCTTAGCCAAAGCGGCCGCGGCGGCTTTAATTCATTATGGCAAAGAAACGCAAAAAACCGCATTGCCGCATATCCGCAGCATTCAGCTGGAACAAAGTTCTGACTTTATCGCCCTTGACCCTGTAACCCGCCGAAATTTAGAACTGATAGAACCGCTATTTGATCATGGCACCTCATTATTCCAGCTGGTGAATGACTGCAAAACCGCCATGGGCGGGCGCCTGCTGCGCAGAACCTTAATGCAGCCATTGCGTGACACAGCAGTTTTAGATGGCCGATTGGATGCGGCTCAGGCTTTACTCAACGGTTATCACGAGTCGCCAGTCCGTCTGGTCTTAAAAGAAATCAGCGACATTGAACGTGTCCTGAGCCGTGTCGCGCTCGGCAGCGCGCGCCCGCGCGATCTGGTTCAGCTGCGCCAAGCCTGCGCGCAAGTCCCTTATTTGCGCCATGCATTGCAGCCGATTATTGAAATGCAGCAGTCAGAACTGCTGACGGAATTAAATCATGAGCTTGGCGATTTTCATGGGCTGCATGAACGCCTGATGGCTGCCATTGTGGAACATCCGCCAGTTTTACTGCGTGACGGAAATGTCATTGCAGAAGGTTTTGACGCTGAGCTGGATGAATTGCGTAAAATCCGCGACCATGCAGGCCAATTCCTGATTGATTTAGAAATTAAAGAACGCGAAGCTTCCGGCATCAATACACTTAAAATCGGCTACAACCGCGTCAGCGGCTATTATATTGAACTGACCCGCGGCCAGGCCGAACAAGCGCCGGAACGGTATATCCGCCGTCAAACATTAAAAAATGCAGAACGCTATATTACGCCTGAACTCAAAGCATTTGAAGACAAAGTCTTATCCAGCGAATCCCGTGCATTAGCGCGTGAAAAAATGCTGTTCGAAATGCTGCTGAATGAATTGCGGCAGGATATCGGCAATCTGCAGATGATGAGCAGCGCGATTGCTCAGGTGGATATGATTGCTAACTTTGCCCATCAAGCCCGCCTGCATCACTGGACACGCCCTGAGTTCAGCCCCGAAATCGGGGTAAAAATTAAAGCAGGCCGCCACCCAGTAGTTGAATCTCTCAGTAAAACGGCTTTTACTCCAAACGATACGTTCCTGGACTTTAACCGCCGCATGGCAATTATTACAGGCCCTAACATGGGCGGTAAATCAACCTTTATGCGCCAAACTGCCTTAATTGCCCTGCTGGCCTATTGCGGCAGTTATGTACCCGCAGAATCTGCGGTATTAGGCCCAATTGACCGCATCTTTACCCGTATCGGTTCAGCAGATGATCTATCTACAGGCAAATCAACCTTTATGGTGGAAATGACCGAAACATCGCAAATTCTGCATCATGCCACCAGCCAATCTTTAGTCCTGATGGATGAAGTCGGGCGCGGAACCAGCACTTATGACGGCTTATCGCTGGCTTGGGCCTGCGTGCTTGATCTGACCAAGCGCATTAAATGCTTATGCCTTTTTGCGACGCATTACTTTGAACTGACGGAACTAGGGAAAGAGTCCGGCATTGACAATTACCATGTCACTGCAAAAGAATTAAATGGCAATCTGATTTTACTGCACAAAGTACAGCACGGACCTGCAAGCCAAAGTCACGGTTTGCAAGTTGCCAAGCTGGCAGGAATTCCAGCCAATGTCATTAAAGAAGCCCAAAACCGTTTGCGCATTCTGGAAAAGCAGCAGCAATTGCATTTAAACCATGCCGTGCAGAATGACTTATTTGCTGAAAACAGCGTGCCTGAAGTTGTGGAACGCATCATTGAAGTTGAAAAAACCTCTCCTGCGATAGATCTGCTGCAGGCTTTGGATATTGACAGCCTCAGCCCGCGTGAAGCGCTGCAGCAGCTGTATATGCTGAAAGACAATCTTTAAAAAAAATCCATCGAAGAAGGCTCTCAATTGAGAGTCTTTTTCATTTATAAGTATTTTTGATGAATATGGATGTTTTTTATCAAATTTAACAGCAGTATCTATATCAAATATCAATAAAAGGAATTGTTAGTTGCCTATGTTTTTGCCTAAAATACAGTATTAGTTATTAGAACCATATTTTTAGGTAGCTGTCGCCATGACCTTTGTTGTCACCGAAAACTGTATTAAATGTAAATATCAAGATTGCGTTGAAGTTTGCCCTGTAGACTGTTTCTATGAAGGCCCAAACTTTCTTGTAATTAATCCTGACGAATGCATCGATTGCGCGCTTTGCGAGCCAGAATGCCCTGCAAATGCAATCTTCTCTGAAGATGAATTGCCTGAAGGTCAAGAAGTTTTCATTGAACTGAATACTGAACTTTCACAAAAATGGCCGAACATCACGCAAATTGGCGACCAGCCTGCAGACCGTGAAGAATGGAACGGCAAAGCAGATAAACTGCAGTATTTAGAAAAGTAATTCCAGAAATTACAAAATAAAAAAGATCAGCCTTAGCTGATCTTTTTTTATACTGAAAGCACACATTTCATTGCAATTTATTCAAATTTTCTCAATCATTTTAGATTAAAATATAGCGATTGTGTAAATAATTGATTTTTATAATGAAGCATTTTATGAAGGCGTTGCTGGCAGTTACAGCAATACCTCTAGTCTTTTTGGCAGGCTGCAGTACATCGCCCAAAAAAGGTCAAACAATTACAACACCAGACGGTAAACGCATTTTTATTCCGCAAGAACGCATCAGTCTTGAGCGTCAAGTTCCGCCTAAAGTCATCCCTTATGCATATAACGCATGGGTTGCCGCAGCAGACAACTTGCGCCGTGTCCGCGAATATGAAGTATTCTTAGAAAAAAATGGCGTCGGCAATATTATCCCCAGTTTTGAACTTATGCGTACTGCCCGTGATTGGCAAAAATGCGGCCGTTCACAATATATGGTGCCTAACCGAGAACTTTGGGCCAACCAAATTCCAACGCTCCGTGTATTTAAATACTTAGTTGCAGCTAAAGTACTAACCGACTTTGAAGTGACCTCAGTCTACCGCGATTTGCCAATGAACCAATGCGCTGGCGGCGCAAGCTCTTCACGCCATCTATACAATTCCGCAATCGATTTCCGCATCGGGCCTGAATATCCTCAACCTGAAGATTATGCCTATATTGAAAATACTAAATTCAAACTTTGCCAGTTCTGGACACAGCACGGCCCTAGTTTGAACATGGGCTTAGGGCTGTATGCCAGCGGTCAAATTCATATTGATACGCAAGGTTTCCGCACTTGGGGGCCAAATTTATCCAGACAATCATCGATGTGTAATTACTAAATCATTACGTTGAAATTTCAGGGCCTCACTAGAGGCCTTTTTTTGCCGATAAATTCTGCAAATATGATGCAAAAAATTGCGCTTCCAGATGAAAGGTTTAAAATGCATGCATCTAAAATGAGGCGCGAACACTATGCAGCAAATGTGGACTGAAATTGATGCTTATATTGATTCACATTTAATTCCAGAAGATCCTATCTTAGTTCAAACACTGAAACATACGGCAGAGCGCGGTTTCCCAGATCATTTGGCCGTCGCGCCAAATCAAGGCATGCTTTTGCAAATGCTGATTCAAATGAATCAATGTAAACGTGTGCTTGAACTGGGAACTTTTGCAGCGTACAGCACAATGTGGCTTGCGCGCGCGTTGCCAGAAGATGGCTATATTTTAACAATTGAAGGCCGCGATACGCATGCTGCCTTAGGTCAGGAAAATATAGACAATGCCAAACTGCCTCAAACGATTGAACTGAAATGCGGCCGCGCAGCAGATGTGCTGCATGCATTGCCTGCAGATACAGAGGCTTTTGACTTTATTTTTGTAGATGCGGATAAGCAAAGCTATCCTGAATATTTGGAACTGAGTTTAAATTTATCACATTCAGGCACAATTATTGTGCTGGATAATGTCATCCGCGCAGGCGAAATTCTAAATCCAGAAAATCACAAGCCGAGCATCGAAGGCATTCGGGATATGTTCAAAGCCATGCAAAACCATCCGCGTATTTTGTCTTGCACGGCATTGCAAACCGTCGGCAGCAAGGGACACGATGGTTTTGCAATTGCAATCGTAAAATAAGCGCAATAGCACAAAAATCACCCATACCGATATTTTACAAATAAAACATAAGCTTACAAATACTTACCACAGAGTTATCCACAATATATGAGGATAACTCTGTTTTTAAAATTGTACTTATTTCACCACCAGCAATGGCACAGTTGAGTTCCTGAAAATCGTTGTCGCAATACTGCCTAAGAAAAATTGATGAATTTTACTGTGGCTGAATGCACCCAGTACAATCAGCTGAATACCCTGCTCTTGCTGATATAACAGTATATTTTCTGCGACGTCGCCATAGCGGTATTCAGTCACGACATCTAAGCCTTCACTTTTCAAATACTGCATTGGCTCATTTAAAATTTCCGGATGATCGCCTACATACAGCAAATGGCATTGCAGCAGTTTTAACAGGTCACTTTGCCCAACCCGCTTCATCAGGCTGACACAGGTAGGTGAATATTCATAAGCAAAGATGAAACGTGTCGGCGGCTTGAAAGTTGAACCGACGGTCATCACGGTGCATTTGGCGCCGCGGATAAAGTTTTCAACATTGCTGCCGATAGGTTTGTTGCGTTCAGCAGACCGCTCGCCCACCCGCCCAATGACGGCAATATCATCAGGCTGAAGCACATTAAAACTTTGTTCTAAAAAATCGCCTTTTTCTTGAATATGCGACGCGGTTACGCCATATTTTTCCTGAATCATTTCAGAAATATGCTTCAGCAGATTATTGCTGTAATCCAGCGCTAGCTCACTCTGTTTCTGCTCTAATTCGGCTAACTCTTTCAGCAGCATGGCATTGCTTTCAAAACCGATTACGCCGCTGATTTCACCTAAATGATAACTGGCCGGGTAATAATCTAATACTTGAAGCAGCACGAGTTCACGCTGGGTTTCTTTAGCAATCCATACAGCGGCTTCTGCCAGTGCATTAATGCATGGTGAAGAGTCAATACACGCGATTACACGTTTCATAATTAGCCTCTCTTTCTAAGATAGCTGGGCTATAAGTTGCTTCATGTTTTTAACTTAGCACAACTTTTATTATCTTGGCAGGATTTTATGTAAGTACTTTTACAAGTTCAGCTTTTATGCACCATAACTTTCCCGCAATAAAACATGCTATTCGCGGTAGCGGATAAATGCCGCTGGATTGCCGCCAATGATGGCCTTTTTTTCGACATTTTTAGTCACCATACTGTTCATGCCAATCACCGCATGATCATCAATATGTATGCCATCTTTTACCCCGACATGCGCGCCAAGCCAAACATCCCGCCCTATTTCAATACCGCGTGAACGCACAGGCTGCTGGTACACAGGCTGATCTAAATCCATGCCATGATCAAAAGCATATAAATGGCAGTAAGCGGCGATGCGCACTTGATCATGCAGTTTGATTCCAGCACGGCCGCCGTCCAAAATGCAGTGATGATTGATTGCAACTTCATTTCCTATTTCCAGCGGACCATGCAGCGTACAGTCTGCGGCTATAAAAGTATTATCGCCGATTGTGATCTTACGGCCTGGCTCGGCAAATATATGCGCCAAAGGAGAAATGAAACAGTTTTTGCCAATGTCTACAGTTTCCATCGCCATCAAATACGCTTGATACTCTTGCTGCCATGCTTCTGCCCACCCTTTATTTTTTGGCTTTAAACTCCAATACAGCCAAGGCATATAATTCAAGCGGTGCTTATGCTGTTCTCGGTATTTCAATAAAGGATCTTGTTCAGTCATCTTCTGGCTCTTCAATAATTTTTAGCTGTTCTCTGCCGCGTGTAACATCCTGCAGCTTCAGAGCAAGCGGCTGAATTTGATGCACCTGCAATAGCGCATGAACCGCCACACCCGATGCAGTATATTCTTCAGAAAATTCAATCTGATGGAGGGTCAGCTCATATTGAAAAATGGCCCATTCATTAAACTGGCACTGAAAGCTGACCCTCTTTTTTTCAATTAATTCGATTTTTTCCGCCAGCATCAGGCATTGCCCTGCTGTACCTCCATACGCGCGCACCAAACCGCCTGTGCCCAGCTTTACGCCGCCATACCAGCGGTTCACCAGCACCAAAACATTCGTCAGTTCATTGCCTTCTATGGTTGCTAAAATTGGACGCCCCGCAGTACCTGAAGGTTCGCCGTCATCATTGAAACGGACATTGTGGCCAATTTTCCATGCCCAGCACTGATGCGTGGTGCTGAAATCTTTATGTTCTGCTAAAAAATCTTTGACTGCCTGCTCATTTTCGACAGGCGCAGCAATGGCCAAAAAACGGCTCTTTTTAATGTCTTCCTCAAAACTGACAGGGCGGGCAATCGTAAACGGCATCTGGCTTCAAAATAGCAAAAATCAATTCAATTATAACGTTTTATTTCCTGAAAAGTTTTCAAAAGCGCAAAGAAAAGCCCCCAAGTAACGAGAGCTTTTTCTGAAATGCACTTGGACTAGCGCTCTCTCAGCGCTTCTTTCGCCTTATTGAACGGCTTGATCAGATAATCCAATACCGTCTTTTCACCTGTACGGATATCTACAGTGGCAACCATGCCTGGGGTAATTGCAAAGTTTTTACCTGTTTTATTCACCAGCTTATCGCTATCGGTACGAATATAAGCGCGGTAATAAAATTGATCCTGCTTGACTTCATCCCTCAAAGTATCTGGAGAGATGATGGTGACTTTGCCTTTTAAACCGCCGTAAATGGAATAATCATAAGCGGTAATTTTCACCAAAGCTTCCTGTTCAGGATGAATAAATGCAATATCGCGCGGAGAAATCCGCGCTTCAACCAGAAGCTGCTCATCCAATGGCACAATCGTCATCAGCTTGCCATTTTGCGGCACAACACCGCCTAATGTCATGACATCAATTTCCTTAACAACACCGCGCACCGGCGATTTAAATACGGTACGGCTTAAAGTATCCGTCTTGCCGCGCACAACCTGCTGCTGCGTTTCAATATCCGTATTGGCTTTGGCCAGCTCTTCACGCGCTTTCACATAATACTGGTTCTGCACATCATTCATTTGATTGCGCAGTTCATTGGCCTGACGCTTCAAGCGCAGCACTTCAACTTCACTGGCTGCGCCTTTTGCAACCAAAGGCTGCGTCATCGACAGCTCCTGCTCAACCAGGAACAGCGCCTGTTTCAGTCCAGATAGCGACTCTTCTAAATTAGCCCGGCGCGATTGATACAAAGCGGTTTCTTCATTAACCAGCTTTGACTCTTTTGCCACTTCTGCAGGAAAACTGATCGGCGTGCCGCTTACTTCCGCACGCAGCCGCGCCGCCGTCGCTTTGCTTGCCATCAATAGTGACTCTGTTTCGCCAACATTTGATTCAAAACGAGTGGGATCGAGCTGCGCCAATACTTGCCCTTGCTCAACAATTTGCCCTTCTTTGACATTCAGCGTGGTGAGTATGCCGCCATCTAAAGATTGAATAATCTGCTCTTTGGATGATGGAACAACCTTGCCAGTGCCAGTGGAAACTTCTTCCAGTTTAAATAGCCAAGCCCAAACTAAAATAATCACCAGGCCTAGACAAATAATCCAAATCACCAGGCTTGCTTTCGGCAGCGGCGGCTCCTGAAAAGCCGCTTTTGCGGAGCGCGTCATTACTTGATTATTTTCACTCATGCGCTCGCTCCAGTCACACGCTTTTGCACACCGCCCGATTGGTTTAAAATCTGATCTCTTGGGCCATCCATGACAATTTTTCCGTCATTCACCACAATAATGCGGTCCACCAATTCCAGTAGGGCCCGGCGGTGCGTTGCAACAACCAGTGTCCGATGCTTTAAATAAAATCGAAGATGGTCAATCAGCTGCTTTTCAGAAACATCATCAATGGATGCAGTCGGCTCATCCAGGAGCAGAATATTCGGCTCACGAATCAACAGCCGCGCCAGCAGCAAAGCCTGCCGCTGCCCGCCCGAAAAACCAAAACCGCCTTCCAGCACAATATGGTCCAGCCCTTCTTTCTTTTCTTGCACAAAACCTAAAGCGCCTGTGATATTCAGCACATGCAATATTTGATCATCTGTCGCTAAAGGCGCGCCCAGTGTTAAATTCTCCCGGATAGATCCATAAAACAGCTGTGACGTTTGATTCAGCTGCCCCAGATCACGACGGACATCTGAAGGATCAATCAAGCCAATATCAATGCCATCCAATTTGACTTTGCCCTGTGAAGGCGTCTGCATGCCAGACAGCAGCTGCAATAGCGTTGATTTTCCAGCGCCATTTCTGCCTAAAATAGCAATTTTTTCACCGGGCTTAATATCCAGTTTAGGGATAATCAGGCTGGGTTTCGGGTCATCATCGCCATACTTAAACACCACGCCATTCAGCTCATAACTGCCGTGTATCACAGGGCGATGAATCAAATGCGAATAATCAGGCTGATCCACCGGCTTTTTCATCAATTCATCCAGCCCTGTTTTGGCTACTTTTGCCTGCTGCCAGCGGCCCAATACACCGGTCAGCTGTGCAATAGGCGCCAGCATGCGCGAAGACAAAATTGAGCAGGCCACCAAAGCCCCCGTAGTCATATCGCCTTTCATGACGGCAAAGCAGCCTACAAGCACGACTATGGCAAAAGTCAGCCCTTGAATTTTCTGCGTCCAAGCATTCATAAAGCCGACAATTTTGCGCTGCTGCATGCTGACATTGGCAGATACTTCATTCATGTGATTCCATTGATTCTGGAAGCGGGATTCTGCACGCAGCAGTTTAATGTCTTCAATCCCTTGCACTGCCTCCACCAGCAATGCATTGCGGATCGCCGATTCACGCATGCCCATTTGCGCCAGCTGCGCCAATTTCTTCTGCGCAAGTATGCCCGGCAGCACCATCACCGGAACAATCAGCAGCATCACCCAAAACAGATTGCCGCCAATAATCCAAAAGATAGCCAAAAAAAGCAAAAAGAAAGGCAAGTCAGCAATGGCTGTCACCGTTGTAGAGGTTACCAATTCACGAACGCCTTCCAATTCACGGATTTGCGAAATAAATGTCCCGGTTGATTTAGAACGTTCACTGTTTTTTATGCGCAGCGCATGGCCAAAGACCCGGTCTGAAATTTTTAAATCTGAGCGCTTTCCAATAATGTCTGACAGATGAATACGGGTAATGCGCAGCGCAAACTCAAAAATCGCCGCCAGCAGCACACCGCTGGCCAGCACCCAGAGTGTTGAAACCGATTGCGATGGAATCACCCGGTCATAAACATTCATGGAAAACAGCACGGTAGCCAGCGCTAAGATATTCGCCATCATTGAAGCAAGCATAATATCGATATAACGCTTCCAGTCTTGTAAGGCGATGCTCCAAAACCAGTTTTTCTCGAATGGTTTAATATACTCATCTACACGGATGTCAGGCACAGAGGATTCCGGACGCAAAATATAAATATTGCGTGCGCCGTGATTCAGCCGTTCGATCGGAAATACCTGAGATAAGCCTTCATCGCCGCTGAGCTGCACACTGGCATTTCCATCCGCATCTATGCGTTCAACTACGCCGACTTCCCCGCTATTGAATTCAATCATGACCGGCAGGCGCCACGGATTCAGCAAATTGACATCGTATTTATTTTTGCGCACGCTCAAGCCAATCTGCTTGGCCATCACATTGATCAATTCTTCTAAATTGCCGTGCTGATTCCAATCCAGCTGCAGACGAATCCGTTCTTCCGATGCTTCTATGCGGTAATGCTTAGCAATATTCTGTACGGCCTGAAGCCAAGGCTGATAATTTATTGTCTGTGTCATGGCTGAACTTCAACCCCCTGAATCATCTTATTATTTAATTCGTAGATCTCCCTGCTGCGTCCTGTCACCTGTATATACTGCGCAAGTCCTGAATAAATATCGTATTGTGAGTTTACGATTTCCATCGCTGCGCTATGAATAGACTGTTCCGCATTCAATAGGTCGACTACTGTTCTTGTGCCTAATTTATATTGTTCCTGATACAGCTCTTTGGTTCGCGCTGTCGTTTCCCTACGCTGCACAAGTACCGACATCTGCCTTTTCTTATTCTCAATTTGTTCCCGAATTAAGCGCACGCGATCCAAGACATCTAAATAAGCGGTATTCACTTGCGCCCGCGCAGCGTCTTCCGCATAGCTGGCAGCCCGCGTTTGAGCCGCAATGGCGCCGCCCTGATAAAAATTGCTATTGGCTTCGAGCATAATAGAATTATAAAAGCCGTCATCTTCATTATTGTTTGGATTGCGGCCGTTTACCGCCTGACTGAGGCTGCCTTTAATATTAATGGTCGGATAAGCGCTCAGTTTTGCCTGTTTCTTTTGAAACTTTGCCACTTCTACACTCGCTTGCGCCTGCATAATACTCGGGATGAAGTTATATTCAGGGTCTTTATATAAATCAGACTTTTGCAAAATGGCCGTTGGAATTTCCCATTGGTTTGCAGACACATCAAAACCCAGCAGCGTTCTTAAGCGCTGCTGGTTTAGGCGAAGCTGCATTTGCTGTACAATCAGGTTGGATTCAGCCGCCTCTAAATTCGATTGAGCCTGAATAGGATCGGCCTGACTGCTGATTCCTGCTTTTGCCCGCAAATTCGCAATCTCGGCAATTCGCCCAATGCCTTTAATCTGCTCTTGTGCAATTTTGCTGATTTCCTGATAACGCTTGATATTGATAATGGCATCCGCCACATCATAAGAGACTTGATCTAAACTGACTAAAAAACCCGCCTGCTCTTGCAGCATTTTAGCTTCAGCAGCATTGACACTGCTTTTCACCTTGCCAAAGTCATACAGCATTTGCGCAGCATTCAGTGAAACCACTTGCCCGCCGCGCTCACCCTTGGTTAAATCCGCCGTACTGAAACCGCCAGACAGCTGCGGAAAGTATTGCGATTTGGCTAAGTCAATATTGGCGCTTTGCTCAGAGACATTCGCAATATTTCTGCTGATTTCAGGCCTGCGCTGTACAGCGGCATGAATCGCATCAAGAAAGCTCAATTTCCCTGAAACAGGCCAGCTGGGATGAACATTAAGAGGACTGGAGGCTTGCGCCGAAGGCGTCAGCTCATTCACTTTTGACGTATCAAAAGGAAATTTGCTCAATTCCGTAATATCAATTTTTTCAGCAGAACGCTTGGGTTTCGGCGCAAATAACTGCCCTATTCCACCGTTTAAAAGATGAAATTGATTTTTTTCCGCATTCTCTGCATGAGCATAGGAAAGGTGAAAAGGAATAATCAGAACAAACAGCGCTGTTCGTTTATTTTTTTCAAATTTTCCCCATAGTTTTAAATACTTACTATTTATTATTAGCATTGTTTCTACGCAATAATTTTTATTTGGGTTTTTATATGTAATTCGTAAATAAAATTACGTTTATCGAATATTTTTATTATTTTATTGAATAAGCCCCCTCACAACAATGACCCATTTCTCATTTTGTGAGGGTTTTTTGCCATTTAGACTGTAAAGTCATCGCCTAAATAGACTTTGCGGACAGTTTCATTTTCTAGAATTTCTTGCGGGGAACCTTCCGCAATAACGGAACCTTCACTGACAATATAGGCGTGCTCGCAAATCGCCAATGTTTCGCGCACGTTGTGATCGGTAATCAAAACACCGATGCCGCGGTCTTTTAATGTCCGGATAATGTCTTTGATGTCACCGACTGAAATCGGGTCAACCCCTGCAAATGGTTCATCCAGCAGCATAAATTTCGGATCTGCCGCCAATGCGCGGGCAATTTCTGCACGGCGCCGCTCACCGCCAGATACGCTCATGCCCAAGGAGTCTTTAATATGGGTGATTTTAAAATCAGCTAGCAATTCGGCCAGACGCTGCTGGCGCTGCTGCTTATTTAAGTCTTTGCGGGTTTCCAAAATGGACATAATATTTTCAGAAATTGTCAATTTTCTAAAAATAGAGGCTTCCTGCGGCAAATAGCCAATGCCTTTACGCGCACGCTCATGCATAGCCAAGTCCGACATGTCCAAATCATCTAAATGGATTTCGCCTTTGTCCATGCGCACAAGGCCAACGACCATATAGAAGCTGGTGGTTTTACCGGCGCCATTCGGGCCAAGCAATCCCACAATCTGCCCGCTTTGCATGCTGAATGAAACATCTTTCACCACCCAGCGCTTGCTGTAATTCTTTGCTAAATGCTTAATGCATAAGGTTTGAGGCTGATTCAGCGGTTTCTCCATTAATCACGCGCTCCTGGGAATGACTTAGAACTGGAAGGCGGAATAATGATTTGTACACGGCCAGAAGACGAACCCGAACTATTCGGTGTGCCTTCAGCCACAATGTCGCCTTTGTTCATACTGTACTTTAATGTATTGCCTTTAATGCTGGCGCCGTTCTGTTCCAATAAAGCGCTGCCAGACATGGTAAGAATACCTGTTTCAGCATTATAGACAATCTTTTGCGCTTGGCCTTTAGCTAAGCCTTTAGCAGGATCTACTTTTTGCTGAAAACGGGCAGGCCCGCCAGTTGCAGTAATGGTGCTGATTTCTTTACGGCTATTCAGGTTTGCCACAATGGAATTTGCCTGCAGCTTCATCGTGCCCTGTTCAATAATGACATTGCCCGTATAAGTCGTAATACCCGTTTTTTCATTAAAAGTCGCGCGGTCAGCCACTAACGAAATTGGCTGATTGCGGTCTGAAGGCAATGCAAAAGCGCCTGCTGAACACAGTGCAAGTGAACCCATCAGCACTGCCTGTTTTAGGAAAGCGTTAGACAATAGTGGTTTATGATTAAGGTTCATACTTTCCTCGAATATTAAAAAATTCGTACTGACCGTCATTTAAATTGGCTTTCAGACCGTTACTGACAAATTCGGCTTGCGGAGTCTGCACTGTAACCTGTTTGTCAGTTTCTAATTCACGTGTTTTTGGAAAAGCAGTCAATTCATCTGTTAGAAAGACCATTTTTCCATTTTCCAGCAGTTTTGTTGCTTCAACTTTATGCCTTAGAACAACTTTTTCATTGTCATTATAACCATTGGCAACTTTGGCAAAAAATGTCGCATCTACTCGCCCATCTTTATACGTGGATGCTCTCAGATTATCCAACTGTGATGTTTTTTGCTGCAAATCCTGCTCTAAACGGTCGACTTGCGCGCGAATGTACAGCTTACCCTGCTCATCAGTTTGAGTCAGATTAATATTCTCTGCAGAATACTTCATGCTGCGCGCAGAATCGGCTTGGAGTTTATTGCCTTTTCCACTGTAATAGTAATAACCGCCGCTTACAGCCGCAATAGCGATTGCAGTAACGTATAAAACTTTTGTATCCATAAGCGGTTGTTTAATCCAAATTTAATGAATTATTAAGTTATTAATGCGGTGCGCTGGCAAATTTTTCAAGCATCTCTTGGTAAACGCCTTTCGACATCAGCAACATATCGCAAATTTCACGCACAGCACCGCGGCCACCGTAAGCTTGTGTTACCAAATCTGCACGGCGGCGCACTTCTACATGGCCATTGGGCACAGTAATTTTCATGCCGGCAATCGCAAATGCAGATAAATCAGGCCAGTCGTCGCCCATATACAGGCAGTCTCCTGGATCTAAATTCAGCTGCGCACATGCTTCACGAAGCGCTGTACCTTTATCTTCACGGCCTTGAAACACCAAGTCCACGCCTAAGTCAGACATTCGCTTTTCAACAATATTACTTTTTCGGCCAGTAATAATAATGACTTTAATACCCGCTTTTTGTACGAGTTTCATACCTAAACCGTCACGAATATCAAAAGACTTAATTTCGTCTCCCGAATTGGTCAAGGTTACAAAGCCGTCACTCAGAATTCCATCTACATCCAGCACCAAAGCTTGAATATGACGGGCCTGTTCCAATAATACATAAGAAGCCATTGCTTAATTTACCCCAGCCTGAATTAAATCATGCATGCTGATTACACCAATCACGGTATTGTCTTCATCAACAACAATGAACTGATTGATTTTTTTAGCATTCATTTTCTCTAGCGCTTCTACTGCGCGAGCTTCTTTCGAAATCGTTGACGGATGCTGAATCATCACTTCAGATACAGGCAGATTCACATCAAAACCCTGCTGCTTGTCAATCAAACGGCGCAAATCGCCATCGGTAAAAATCCCGAGAAGCTTGTCATCAGCATCTACAACTGTTGTCAGCCCTAACCGCTTATTGGAAATTTCATACAGCACTTTATTCATTGGCGTTTCAGGCGCAACTTTTGGCAGCTCTTCGCCTGTATGCATCAAGTGTTTGACATGCAAGAGCAAACGCTTGCCTAAAGCGCCTGCAGGATGAGAGCGGGCAAAATCATCTGAAGTGAAACCGCGCGCTTCCAAAAGCGCAACAGCCAAAGCATCGCCTAAGGCCAATGTCGCCGTGGTGCTGGAAGTTGGCGCTAAACCTAGCGGACAAGCCTCTTGAATATCACCTAATGTTAATGCCACATCTGCATTTTGCGGCATTGGGCCTTTATCTTGCCCAGAAATCGTGATCAATGGTACGCCGACATGCTTAATTAGCGGCATCAGCATCATAATTTCATCGCTTTTGCCTGAATAGGAAATGGCGATCAGCACATCACCTTTCACCAACATGCCCAAGTCACCATGGCCCGCTTCGCCGGGATGCATGAAAAATGACGGCGTCCCTGTGGATGCAAAAGTCGCCGCCATTTTACGGCCGATATGACCGGACTTACCCATACCGGTAATCACTAAACGCCCTTTGCATTGCAAAATAATTTCGCAGGCTTGGGTAAAACGTTCATCTATCTCGGCAGCCAGTACGCTCAAAGCATTGCATTCAATGCTGAGGGTTTCCAATGCGACCTTTTGAAAATCAATTTGATTTGGCATATTTGGTGGATTCAAAGCCATTTTACCTTTATTAGAGCTGAACTTGCAGCGCTTCAATCACTATGAATAATTTAGCTGATTTTAGCATATCTGCATAAATTCAACGTTTATAAATGTTCAATTTATAATGTCTTATCGTCAGTTTTAACAATTTTACGCAAAAAAAAACCTTAGTCCGAAAACTAAGGTTTTTTCATATTCTGGAGCGGGAAAGGAGACTCGAACTCCCGACCCCAACCTTGGCAAGGTTATGCTCTACCAACTGAGCTATTCCCGCAATATGGGAATGCATTATAGAGAGTTTTTAAAGGCTGTCAACTCCCTACGTATTCAACTGGTGAATTAATCAGCACGGCGCCAAATTGTACCTTGACGCGTGTCTTCAAGCACAACACCTTGATCCAGCAATGACTGACGAATTTCATCTGCTTTGGCAAATTCTTTGGCTTTCTTCGCATCTTTACGCTGCTGAATTAAATCCTCAATTTGCGCTTCAGTTAAGCTAAGTGCTTCTTGGCCAATATCAGACTTCAAGAAATCTTCAACATTGTGCTGCACCAAACCTAAAATATTGGTTAAGTGACGCAAAGTTGCATAATAAACTGCAGCTTGCTCCGCTTGTTCCTCTTTTACAGCGCTGTTCAATGCTTTATTAATTTCAAACAGTACAGCAATCGCTTCCGAAGTATTGAAATCGTCACGCATAGCTGCATTAAAACGCTCTACCAATGCCTCTTCTAAAGTATCAATAGTCTTGTCGCCATACGCCTGCTGATACGCTTTAAATGAATGATAAAAACGGGTTAAAGCATTTTTCGCTTCTTTCAAGGCAAAGTCAGAGAAGTTCACTGGGCTGCGATAGTGTGAAGACACAATAAAGTAGCGGATGACTTCAGGATGGAATTTTTCCATCACATCACGGATGGTGAAGAAGTTGCCGAGTGATTTCGACATTTTTTCGCCATCTACATTAATAAAGCCAACATGCATCCAGTAATTGACATACTGTTCGCCTGTTGAGGCTTCAGACTGCGCAATTTCATTTTCATGGTGCGGGAACGTTAAGTCTGAACCGCCGCCGTGAATATCAAAATGGTTGCCCAAGCAGCAAGTAGACATTGCTGAACATTCAATATGCCAGCCCGGACGGCCATTGCCCCATGGAGATGCCCAAGACGGTTCATTTTCTTTGGCATGCTTCCACAGTACAAAGTCAAATGGATGTTTCTTTTCAACTTCTACATCGACACGCTCAGATGCGCCCGCCTGCATATCTTCCAGTTTGCGGCCTGATAAGCGGCCATATTTTGCAAACTTTTCAACTTCAAAATACACATCACCATTATTAGACGGGTAAGCTGTGCCGTTGTTGACCAACGTACCAATCATATTTTGCATTTGATCGATATAGTCAGTCGCGCGCGGCGCTTCATCTGGCGCAGCACAACCCAAGTTTGCTGCATCGTCATTCATGGCTTGAATGAATCGGTCGGTTAAAGCCGTAATGCTTTCGCCATTTTCATTTGCGCGTTTAATAATTTTGTCGTCAATATCGGTAATATTGCGCACATATTTGACATTCCAGCCCTGACTGCGCAGGAAACGGATAATATAGTCAAATGCAACCATCACTCGAGCATGGCCAATATGACAGTAGTCATAGACCGTCATACCGCACACATACATGTCGATATGCCCTTCTTTACGCGGTACAAATTCTACTTTTTTACGCTGCTCTGAGTTATATAGAACAAAAGGTTGCATAGGTCTTTAAATTGTTTCTACCAAAAGATGGCTCATCTTAACCTAAGCATTATTTTTCATAAAGTTTTCAAAGAAAATTTTGTGATAAATCTTTCTTATATTTGATCAGATCTTTTTATACCTTGATCTATAGTGCAAAGAGCCTTGCATCATCCCCCTATGCCAACAGCCTGCCTGTACCCATTCATTCTCAGCATACTTATGAGAACATGTAAAAACCTATTACATAAACTTACTTTTATACCTTCACATTATTTCAAAATGGTTTCTATAGATTTTAGAAAGTGCAACTTGATTCCAGCAGACAAATTACCTTAATAAATGTATGGAATTCAATTTTTTACACTATTTAGATTTTTTCATAAAAAAATTTCTCATTCATCTTGTTTCAGCCGTTTTCCTCAAATTTTCTCCATACTTTTAGACTAATCTTACGCAAAATTACATTTGGTACGTCCAATAATGAAACGCATGCCATCCACATTCAAACTCAGCGCTTTAACACTTTCTTTATGCGCGCTTTCTATGCCTGCATGGGCAGAGGACACGCCTCCTGCAGCTGTTCAGACGCTGCCGACTATGACCTTTCAGGTAGAACAAGCGCCTGCTGTAGAAAAAGATCCAGACATCAGTGCTGTTGCTAAAACAATTATTACACGCGATGAAATGGAAAAATTTGGCGATCAAAGTGTAAATGATGCCCTGCGCCGTGCGGCAGGCTTTCAAATGCCCACACCTGGACAAGGCCCGCGCGGCGGCAATGGCAGCATGCGTTTCCGCGGCGGCGGCGCACCCGTCTTCCTAATCAATGGCGAACCAGTGCAAGGTGGCCCGCGCGGCGGCATGTCAGTCGTTGACAGCATTACCCCCGACATGATCGAACGCATTGAAATTGTAAAACAGCCTAGCGTTGCGCAAGCTTCTGTCGCGTCCTCAGCCGTGATCAATATCATTTTAAAAGAACCGCTGGACGGCACCCGCATCAGCGGCACCGTCCGCGCAGGCTACGGCATAGCCAAATCCAGCCAAAAAGAAGAAGAACGCAAAAACATCTCGCTGCAAATGGACGGCAAAACTGATCCATGGACCTACAGCCTGTCTGCAAACCAGATGTGGAGCGACTCAGATTCAGTGACGACGACTGAAAATGCATCTGGAATCACGTCTTCACAAAAGCGCATTACCAACAGAACATCACAGATGCTGAGCCCGCGCGCTGAATATTCAATTGATGATCAGCAGAAGCTTGTGGCAGAACTGTTCTACCGCAACAATGAAAGCGAAGGCAGCATGCGTGATCAAATTCAGGAGGATAAAAACGACAGCATTCGCCTGAATACCCGCTATGAACGCAAAGACAAAGGCAACTCAGATAAAATCCGTTTGTCTGTGGAGCAGCAGAACGAAACCGAATTGACCCGCTCCAGTCAGCGCCAAAGCTATACCGATGAACAAATTAATGAGTACGGCCTCGCTTATGATGGCGTACGCAAGTTTGATGAAACTAAGCAAATTAAATTTGGGACAGATTTGCGTTCCAGCGAGTTAGAAAGCAATGCCGCGGATACTTTAGATGAGCAGCGCTATGCGCTATATGCAGAAGGAAGCTGGCGCTTTACCCCGCGTCAAAGCTTAACACTGGGGGCGCGTCAGGAATGGATTCACCGTTCAGGACTGGTCGATTACAGCGACAGCCATTTAAGTCCTGTTTTAGCGCACCGCTTTGATTTCACAGACAGCTGGTCACTGCAAACCAATATCAGCCAAGCGTTCCGCAGTCCAAAATCAGATCAGCTGCTGCCCGCAGTTTCCGTATCTACCGATATTGATGCAGGCTCATTGAACAATCCTGATCAAGGCGGCAACCCATTCTTGCGCCCTGAAAAAATCAATGCCTATGAAAGCACTTTGGGCTATAACACATCCGCAGGCGGTGTAAATATTACGGCGTATTACCGTGAAATCAATGATTACATTGAAAAAGCCATCCGCAGTGAAGATGCGCAAGGCCAAAGCTGCGCCACTGCCAATGACCCAAGCTGCCGATTTGTAGAGCGCCCATTCAATCAGGACAATGCAACAACTTACGGTGTAGAAGTTGCCGGCCGCTATGCATTGAAGCAAACAGAGGCGGGACATTCCTTCATGCTGAATGCGCAGCTGTCTACCGTGAGGGCAAAAATTGAAGAAGATAACGGCACAGAGCGCCTTGCAAGCGATGTAGCGCCTTATACGGCCAGCGCTGGCCTATCCTATAATTATCAGCCTTGGCGCCTATCCAGCAGTTTAAATGCCAGCTATACGCCGGCATATACCCGTGAATTAAACAGTCAGGATTACAACGGTGAATTATATGAGCGCACCAGCAATCAACGCATCAATGTTGATTTAAGCATTACAAAACGCTTTGACAATAACTGGGCCGCGTCGATCAATGCGCGCAATATTTTCAGTACAGACTATAAAGAGCGCCTGACTAAAGTCAGTGACGGCAGCCTCTATCAGGCCCGCAGCAATGAATCGATTCCAAGCCTATTATTGAGTGTCGAAAAGAAATTCTAAGCCGCCATTTACAGAAAAAGCCGATATTTGCATATCGGCTTTTTTTTATCAAAGCAATAGCTCCCGCTTAGAGTCTTACAGTTTTTGCAAATCTTTCAATAAACTGGCGACACGCAAGGTATTCTCTTTTTTTCCTTTTTTTTCCAAGATGTTCTGTTCGATCCACCATAGATATTCAAAAATCTCTGTTTCATTTGAATTTTCTCGAATCAATTTAAATATATTCGGAAGATAATCATCATATTCATCACGCATTGCAGGAATATGCCGAATCCGAAGCGGATCCCATTCTTTAAGCAAAATTTTATGTATCGCATGCAGCAGTGTTGCATCACGCGTATGTTCCACATCCATAAAACTGCCACTCCTGTATTTTTTTAATAAAAAAATCATATTCTTAGAATCAAGAAAGTTCCTTTTGGCATAAACTGAAAAATTCTATTTTTTTGTATGATACCTAGGCCGTATAATATTAATATCTGTTTTTTCATTAGTTTTTTATAGACTGAATTAATATATATCAATTTTCAAATTATATATTCAGCAATTTTCAACACTTTAAATAAATTTTAAGACAAAAATGTAAGGTATTTTTTGTTTTATTGCAGAAATGTGAATTTACTCAATATTTTTATACTTAATTTCTACCCTGCAGTCACTTTTTTTTGCATTTATTACAACTCTCCGTGATTTTTATTCAATTGGCTGAGTGCAGCCTTTCTATTTGAGCTTTTTCAGGATAAATTCCATAACATCTTCACATTAAATAATTTGCTATGAGCACTGCATTTCCAGACACTATTTATGCCGTTCAACATCTTGCATTTGAGGATTTAGGCGCATTAGAAGATGTATTTTATCAGCAGGGTTTTCGTGTCCGCTATTTTGAAGCTGGCGTAGATGATTTGACCAAAGCTTTTGAGCATCCCGGTCTAACCATCATTTTAGGCGGCCCTATCGGTGTGTATGAAACAGCAGACTATCCATTTCTTCAGCAGGAAATAGACTTGCTCAAGGCCCGCTTAGAGCAGAATTTACCGACTGTCGGCATTTGCCTAGGCGCGCAGCTGATTGCCCATGCCTTAGGTGCAAAAGTCTATGCAGGCCACGCTAAAGAAATTGGCTGGAGTAAACTGCAGCTGTCCAGCCAAGCCAACAATATTTTATCTCCGCTGGAAGGCACTCCTGTGCTGCATTGGCATGGCGACACCTTTGATTTACCTGAACAGGCAGAACTTCTTGCCAGCTCAGAATTGTATCCCAACCAGGCCTTCCGCAAAGGCAATCAAATTTTAGCATTGCAGTTCCATATAGAAGCTGCCGCAGACAGCATGGAAAAATGGCTGATTGGCCATACTTGCGAGCTGCGCAAAGCCAATATTGATATCCCAGCCTTGCGTCAAAACAACAGCCTTTTCGCATCCGCATTGGAAGATAAAGCCGCAGCAATATTTTCACAGTGGCTGAAAACATTAACCCAACAATAGCACAGCCCATGGGAAACCTGACTAGATTTTCATAGCGTCAGGTTTTCCTGCCTCCTTGATCATGATTTTAATCAGTCATTTGACTTTCTTTTCTTGTTAAAAAGTCATATAAAGTTTTATCTTCAAATGGCTTTGCTCAAATGACACCTTTAATCAGTATCGCCCTTATTCATTTTTTTGCATTGATCAGCCCAGGCCCGGACTTTTTCTTTGTGACTCAAAGCGCCATCCGCCAGTCGCGCACTCATGCACTATTTGCGGCCTTAGGCATTTCACTCAGCATTTTGGCATGGTCAATATGCGCGATGAGCGGCCTGCATTACCTATTTCAAAAAATGGCATGGCTGCAGCAGGTCTTAATGATCTGCGGCGGTTTATATCTCTGCTATTTGGGCGTGCAGCTGTTTAAATCAGCATGCAGCAAAACTGGCCCTGCTGTTGATGCTGCGGAAGCACCGAAAGAGCAAAAGTCCTGCAAAACCCTACTCATGCAGGGCTTCTTTACCAATATGGCCAATCCTAAAGCGCTGGTGTATTTCAGCAGTGTATTTGCTTTAGCCATTAATACAGATGCAACGCTTGCCCAGCAAAGCTCTTTGCTGATTTTAATCTTCACCGAAAGCCTCTTATGGTTTGCATTGGTTGCGATTCTTTTCTCTGCGCCTAAAATCAATCATTACTATCAAAAATTCAGTAAAAAAATTGACGGCATTACTGGCGGTATTTTTATCAGTTTTGGATGCATGCTGATCTTAAATCGTGATTAGTTTTTTAAAATTTTCAAAATAAAAAAGCACCTGTTCGGGTGCTTTTTCGTTTTAATCAATGGAAATTAAAACTTATTTTGCGGCAGTTTTCGCAGCAGGAACAGATGCTTCAGTTGTAATGCTGACAGTGATTTTGTCGCCTACGTTTATAATGTTAACTTTATAATTAATAAACAAATACTTAAAATATATCGGTGCTTATTTGGCTTTTTTATGAGTTCTCAACAAGTTTAAAATGCAAAAACCACATAATTTTATGAGCTAAATTGGTCTGAACAAGAATGCTATAAAATTTGCTGTAAGAATAACCCTCACTTGATGGACGAATCCTAATTATCCTGCGCTGCATATTTTAAATTATCCGCCACTCGACTCATCCAGCCCTTGCGATATATTAACCATGTGCCTAAGGATGTGTAGAACTTTTAAACGCTCGACAGTCAACAAAAGAAGCACATCATTTAAATCAAGCACATTAACAGCCTCAATGGTTTTCAGGCCAATATACCGTCTGCAGTTGCCCCAGCCACTTGCTAAAGTTCTGTAATTTCCAGCTTCTTGCCAGCTTTTATTGCAAAATCCCAAAGCTGAAAAGTAACAGCAGAATATAGGCCATGACCGGCTAGTTTATCCCTCCAATTTTTTTGTAGACCGCTTTCACCTGCATAATATTCTTGATATCCAAATGCATATAAGTATTGGAAGCTAATCCAAACTTTGTGCCTTTTAGCGTATCTATCCCTACCTTGCCACCAGCCCAGTTGCCTAGATTGCGCTTGTCTTTCTTATATCTACCTTCATGCTCGATCAAACGGCGAAATGCTTCATCAAATGTAATTGAATCAATAGGGATAATTGCGAAGCCCAGCAAGGTCGGTTCAGGATGTAATTCAAGCTAGTGCTTCTTGTTGCCAATGCAACCCAAAATTAGTAGCATAACTGATAATAAACCTGCATGATATTCGGCTGGGGTAACTTGCGTATCCATTCCCTGCTGCAGTATGCAAGGAAGTAAGCCTAAAATAAAAAGCGCCCACGTCACAGATAAATATTCCAATAGGTTATCTTCTGATAATTGCATTTGTTGTCCTCTCTATGACTTTGAATTACAGCCACATCTTATTTATAAGTGGATTAAATGATCCATGCCGCCTGAACCCCCCATTCCAATTCTCCCCAGTGATTAATTTGATTCTGCTCATTAAGCGCTTGGTGGTAGCTTGTATTTATAGTGTTGGTTTCAATCGGCGGTGCTGAGATTTTCTACAGCTAACCAGACACTTCATTTATTTTTTTTGAAAGTACAGCACTTGGTACATTCACTGTCTACTCCTAAATTTTTGACATTAATAAAGCCCTAGGCTGATTAGGGGCTGGGACTAGTTTGTTCTGTATTATTTATATAAAATACTGCAAAACTTAAAACTCTCAAGTACTTATGGAAAAATCTCGCAACCTTTCTCTCGATATATTAAAAATAATACTCGCTATCTCTGTCGTATTTCTACATTGCCATTTTTTAGAAGACATTTCTATCATTGGGTACTATTCAACAGTAGAAGGACTTTTTAGGTTAGCTGTTCCCACATTCCTAATTATTAGTGGTTTTTATTTTTTCTATATTAAAGATTTAAATGATTTAAAAAAGTGGATATTTAGACTAGGATCATTATATTTAATATGGATGACAATCTATTCCCCACTATGGCTCAGCTTAGATAATATACCAAAAACCTTATTTACCCTATTTAATGGTTATTATGTTCTTTGGTATTTAATAGGTGCTCTATTCAGTGGAATAATCGTCTTTTATATTAAAAATTTATCAAAAAAAATTCATATTTTCCTAATATTAATCTTATTTTCCATTGGCTGCGTTCTCCAACTTATTGGTAATCTACATGTATTCAATGGAATTATAGATAAATATCTAAATTTCAATGCTATTCACAGAAATTTCTTATTTTTTTTGTTTACCATTTTTCTTAATGGGTTATTTAATAAATAAATATGAGATTTATCAAAAATTAAAAATCAGCTTTTTTACACTATTTTTCCTTTTATTACTTGTTGTATTCGAAGCTAACTTGAATAGAATTTTTATAAGCTCATCAGAGAATTTAGATCAGATATTTTCACTTCTGTTTGCAGCTCCAGCTTTATTCATTTACTTCAAGAACAAAAAATTATCAGGAAAAACCAAAGATTTAGCTAATTTATCGACTGCCATTTACTTAATTCATCCTATGATATTAATTACTACTACTTATTATTTAAACATAAGTACAACTTTAACATCTTTTATAGTACTCGGAATTTCCGTATTAGCAGGTATTATCCTAGTTTATCTAAATAAAAAACTTAAATATATTCTATAAAAATATCAGGGTTATGAAAGCATAACCCTTTTATTTTGAACTATAGGTAAAGATTATTAAGCTAAAACGCAAAAAAAATACAGAGAACATTATAGCTGTTAGAATAGTTACAAAAACAAAAATCTTATCTATAATTACGGAAAAATAATACTATTTGATCTTATACTTGAGCTATAAATGAGGCCATCGACATAAAAATTTGATGATACTGATATATGCACGCCCATCAAACACTTTTCAAGTGATATATAAATAAGCATGGTTTTACTAGCATTTATTAATAATTTGCTTGGTAACTCATACATAGTCTTAAGGTCACAGCACTAAACCAACTTGAACCGCGCTGAATTGGCTTGGATATCTTCACTTTTTTAGTGCAGATCTAGTATATTTTTTGATTTACTCCACAAATTCTATTGTAATTTTGAATAAAATTATCACATTTTCGTACAGATATTCGAGACAAAAAAGCTTATCGAGTCTCTCTCCTCTTGATAAGCTTTTGTATTAAAAAATATTATTTTACAACAGAAGCTTCGGTTGTAATGCTGACTGTGATTTTGTCGCCTACGTTTGGAACATATGCGCCTACGCCAAATGCAGAACGGTTAAATGAAGTCGTTGCATTAAAGCCGACAGTTTCCGCTTTAGTCATCGGATGTACACCCTGCTTATTCAATACAGCATCTAAAACTACAGGCTTAGTTACATCTTTTACAGTTAGATTGCCTGTGATTTTGTATTTATTTTTACTGATGGCCTGAACTTTAGTACTTTGGAATGTAATGTTCGGGTATTTCGCAGCGTCAAAAAAGTCCGCAGTTTTCAAATGCTCATCCAGCGCTTTTACATTGGTATTCAAGCTAGACAAAGGAATAGTCACATTTACTGATGAATTTGCAGGCTTCGCATTATCCACATTAATTGTGCCTTGAATATCGCTGAAATTCGCTGATGGTGTTGAAAAACCAAAATGATTCCAAGTAAATACCGTTGCGGTATGTGTTGGATCAATTTGGTATGCAACAGGTTTAGCCACTGTTAATGTTGTTGCTGACGCGACTGCTAAACCGATTGCTAATGCTTTAAAGTTCATGTTTTTATCTCACTTTTGAATACGATTAAGTCTATAGATTTTTTTACGCATTGCACCGTTAAAGATAAAACGTTTTGTTGCATATGTAGAACGATAAATTTGTAAACGCCAGCAGCTTTATGCTGCCTGGCCCATTACATGCGGTATTGTATAAATCCTGTCTTTTTCGCTACTCGGTCGTAGAGTTTTTGCGCAGTTTGATTTGTTTCATGCGTCAGCCAATATACCCGGTCACATTGACGCGCCATGGCTTCATCATAAACATGCTGAATCAGTCTCCGCGCGACGCCTTGCCCGCGGAAATCTTCATGGGTATATAAATCCTGCAAATAGGCATACGGCCTAAGCGTCCAGCAGCTGTCATGCTAAATCACATGCACAATAGCTATGGCCTGATTTTCACTGATCGCGGCAAAGCCTTACATATGCGGTGTGTCAGCACTGCATAGCTTCTTCCAGGTATTGCAGCTGACCTCTTCTGAAAGTTTTGCGCCATAAAATGTTTGATAGCTCTGCCATAGCGGCATCCATTGTTCTTTGCTGATGCACTGCAGCGGCTGGATTTCAATTGCTTGCTTCATATCTTCTTTCCATACCTTTTTTAATCTATGTCCTGTTTCATTTGCTTTAAAAACTTAATTTCAACCGCTGCATTGTGAGCTGCAATCTTTTTCATGATTTTGAATGTTTTAAGTTTCAATTCTTGAATTGAATCATCTTATTGTTTCTCATCATATTCCCGATTTTAGGAAACTGTTTACTGCGCAGGCAAGTTTTTTCATGTCAATTTTTCTTTATGATTTTGACATCAGCACAATTTAACAAACAGCATTCATAACCTTGGAGAATTTCATGTCAGAACAAGAAACAGCTCAATCCGCAGCCTTAAACGCCATTGAAAAGGCACTGGCGACCAAAGCGCCGAAAGACGTCGTGCAGGCTTTTTTATTAAATACCGCAAAAGAGTCCGTGGCTTATGCCGCAGAAAAATTAATTGCTGAAAATGCGGATTATGTATCCTTGAATTTCAGCAATCCTGAACTGAAAAAAATTGAACCCTGGGCAGGTTCCAGCCAAGGCCGTGACGTCTATATTTACACTTTTTCCAATGTAGGCACTTACTGGAATATTGACGATTTTCAAGTAACGGATATGATTTCTGAAAATGAAACTGTAGCCGTATTTGGTCAATTTACCTATACCTCTGTGCATGCCCAAAATACCTTCACGTCCCCCTTTGCCATTAAAGCTGTCGTCAAAGATGGCCTCATTACTTATTTCCAATTTATGGAAGATACTTACGCTTCGGCTGCGTCGTTCCGTGTTGGCGGAGAATGGATCATTCAGCAAGATTCAGACAGCACAAAGAATTTTAGTGTGTCTAAAAATTCTTAACACATTTTTTGAAATTTTAAAGCTCCTTAAGGGGAGCTTTTTTTAACAAAAAACATCACTTTAAATCCAATGGCTGCATCGCTAATCTTGGCCAGCCTTTGTATATTAAAATGAATAACATGAGAACAGCACAAATATTATGATTCATAGCGCACTCGCCCAAAGCACCACAACACCTTACCGCGTTACCCTGACAGACCCGCAAGGCCATACGTGGCATGTTGATGAACCGGCAGCAAAAGGCGGACAAGATTCTGCGCCTAATCCAGTGCAGCTGCTGCTTTCTGCACTCGGCGCCTGCACTACCGTAACTTTACAGATGTATGCAGATAACAAAGGCATCCAGATTGATCATGTTGAAGTGCATCTGCAGCTCAACCCTGAAGGAGATCCTGAAGCCGGCCAGAACATCATTGTGCGTAAAATTGTCTTAAAAGGCGACTTTAATGAGGAGCAGCATAAACGCTTGCTGAAAGTTGCAGAAAATTGCCCGATTCATAAGCTGCTGACGTCAAATATTCAGATTCAAACTGAACTTTTAATTTAATTTTTGCTTGGCATTCCGGAATGCCAAGCAAAAATTAAAGCCCCAAATGGGGCTTTTCTACCTTCAGCGCTTAAAGCTTTTCTACCAAAATACGGTCAACTTGCTTTAACCCTGTATGCTTTTCATGATTCTTGCGGCGAATTTTAATGACTTTGTCTTCCTGCAAATCCTGCAGCATCAGCTCAACCGCCATCATCGCGTCAAGTTCTAAATCAGCGCCAATCCATTTTTGCTCACCCGCATCCATTAGAACGATTTCATCATTAATTTGATCGTAAAGGCTCATTTCTTCCTCACTCTGGCAAATACTGCCAATTCTGCTGGATACTTCAATGAATAAATTAATTCTAAACCTTTGTTTTAAATCATTCGTTGAAATATCGTTATCTAAACATAAAAAAGACGCCCCAATGTTCGGGGCGCCTTTTTGCCAGTTAATCTTAAGCGATTAAGCTGTAATTTCTTTTACCGCTGCAACAACTGCATCAGCCGTAATACCAAAGTATTGGTACAAGTCTTTTGCAGGCGCAGACTCACCGTAAGTGGTCATACCGATCACTTTGCCGTCTAAACCAACAAATTTCCACCAGTAATCCACATGTGCAGCTTCAACCGCAACACGCGCACGGATTGCAGATGGAAGTACCGCTTCACGGTATGCCGCATCTTGCTTCACAAATTCTTCAGCACATGGCATAGAAACCACACGCACGCCGTCAAGCTGAGCATAAGCATCCATGGCCAATGAAACTTCTGAACCTGTTGCAATGATGATGGCTTTTAATTCGCCTTTTTCTTTCGCCAATACATAACCGCCTTTCGCAACGTCAGCAATTTGATCTGCTGTACGTGTTTGGAATGGCAAGTTTTGACGAGAGAAGATCAATGCTGTCGGACCTTCACTGCGGGTTAAAGCAGATTTCCAAGAAATAGAAGCTTCAACCGTGTCACATGGACGCCAAGTATTTAAGTTTGGTGTACCGCGTAAAGATGCGATCTGCTCTACAGGCTGATGTGTAGGGCCATCTTCACCTAGACCGATTGAGTCATGAGTATATACATGAATCACACGCTGTTTCATCAATGCAGACATACGCACTGCATTACGCGCATATTCCATAAACATCAGGAATGTTGCAACGTAAGGAATGAAACCGCCGTGCAGCGCAACACCATTGGCAATTGCAGTCATACCAAACTCACGTACACCATAATGCACGTAGTTGCCCGCCGGATTAGATTCAACGCCTTCTGCGCCTTTCCAAAGGGTCAAGTTAGAACCTGCAAGGTCAGCAGAACCGCCTAGAATTTCAGGAAGCAATGGTGCAAATGCCTGAATCGCATTTTGACTTGCTTTACGCGTCGCAATGGTTTCCGCCTTTGCATTCACTTCAGCAATATACGCATCTGCTTGTGCCAAGAATTCTGCAGGCAAATCACCATTTAAACGGCGCTTCAGTTCAGCAGCCTCAGCCGGATATTTTGCTGCATAAGCCGCAAAAGTTTCATTCCAAGCTGCTTCAGATGCAGTACCTTTGGCTTTAGCATCCCAAGCTGCATATACGTCAGCAGGAATTTCAAACGGACCTTCTGTCCAGCCTAATGCTTCACGAGTCAAAGCAATTTCGTCATTGCCCAGTGGCGCACCGTGGCAATCTTCTTTACCTTGTTTGTTTGGAGAACCTAAACCGATAATGGTTTTACAAATAACCAATGTCGGTTTTGCAGTTTCAGCTTGCGCTTCAACAGTTGCCGCACGCAAAGCATCGCTGTCGTGGCCATCAACTTTAATCACTTGCCAGCCGTATGCCAAGAAGCGCTGTTCTGTATCGTCAGAGAACCAACCTTCTACTTCACCGTCAATCGAGATGCCGTTGTCGTCATAGTAAGCAATCAATTTGCCTAGGCCCAAAGTACCCGCCAATGAACATGCTTCGTGTGAAACACCTTCCATCAAGCAGCCATCGCCCAAGAAGCAGTAAGTAAAGTGATCTACAACTTTCATATCTTCTTTATTGAATTGCGCTGCTAAAGTTTTTTCAGCAAGTGCAAAACCCACTGCATTGGCAATGCCCTGACCCAATGGACCTGTTGTTGTTTCAATACCCGGCGCATAGCCAAGTTCTGGATGACCCGGAGTTTTTGAGTGCAACTGACGGAAAGATTTTAAATCTTCGATAGAAAGATCATAACCAGTTAAATGCAATAGCGCATATTGCAACATAGAGCCATGGCCGTTAGACAAGACAAAACGGTCGCGGTTTGCCCATTGCGGATTTGTTGGGTTGTGGTTCAAAAATTCACGCCAAACGACATCAGCGATATCTGCCATCCCCATTGGCGCGCCTGGATGGCCTGAATTAGCCTTTTGCACAGCATCCATTGCCAATACACGAATTGCGTTTGCAATCCGGCGTTCATTAAGTGGGGTCGTCATAGGTCAGCGTCCAAATAAATCGTTTAAAAGAATAAAATGAATAACAATTCAAAACTGCGGTATATTGTCTTAAAAAAAGCGTACAGGGTAAAGACTAAGGTCGAATTTTTCACGAATAAATCGTAATCAAAACCCTCTTCGTTCAGTTGTTGAACAGCTTTCCACTGCAATCAGCGGCAAAACTCAAATTTTTTCTTTTTATACAGAATATTTAAAAATATTTGCTGAAACAGCAGCTTAAAATAACTTAAACACAGATATCACCCCTTTAAAGTTACGCCATACCGCTAAAAATTTTAATGAAATAACAATAATTTAAAGTATGAATGAATAAAATTCATTTTTTACCGTAAAAGGTGAGCAATATCTGATGCGCACTAAATCTTCCCAATTTACAGATAAAAAAAATCCACAAAAGATTTGGATTTAAATATTATATTTCAATTAATTATGAAACAGAATTCAGAATCATCCTGTCAAAAACAGCCAAAACGCAATAATTTTAAAGCGGCTCCAGCTCTACAGTGAATTGCTCCTTTCAACGTGTTTATCAATTTTTTAGATGCTCATATCAAATAAAAAGTCAATAAATTGAAATAAATTCACCCATTTTGATCGTCTTTCGCTAGTCCTTTAAAGCAACTCGATGTAACATATCGCGTCTTTTAAATTTAACTGTGATAGGACTTATGCGCGAGTACGCTGTATTTACCTCGGAATCTGTAAGCGAAGGCCATCCAGATAAAATGGCTGACCAAATCAGTGATGCTATTCTGGATGCAATCTTAAAAGAAGACCCTTATGCACGGGTTGCTTGTGAAACGCTTGTAAAAACAGGTGCTGTAGTACTTGCTGGTGAAATCACAACAACTGCCAACGTTGACTTTGAAGCAATCGTTCGCCATACCGTAAATGGCATTGGCTATCATCACACTGATTTGGGTTTTGATGGTTCAACTTGCGCCGTGATCAACATGATCGGCAAGCAGTCTCCTGAAATTGCACAGGGTGTAGACCGTCAAAAACCTGAAGATCAAGGCGCGGGCGACCAAGGTTTAATGTTCGGTTATGCAAGCCGCGAAACTGATGTTTTAATGCCTGCCCCGATTTCATATGCTCACCGCTTAATGGAAAAGCAAGCAGAATTGCGCCGCAACGGCACACTGCCTTGGTTGCGTCCAGATGCGAAAAGTCAAGTTACTTTTGCTTATGAAAATGGCAAGCCTGTACGCTTAGATGCTGTTGTGCTTTCAACTCAGCACGATCCTGAAATTTCTCAATCCAACCTTAAAGAAGCGGTGATTGAAGAAATCGTCAAGAAAATTATTCCAGCTGAAATGTTTCATGCGGGCACCAAATTCCACATCAACCCAACGGGTCTGTTTGTGATTGGCGGTCCTGTAGGCGACTGCGGTTTAACGGGCCGTAAAATCATTGTCGATACTTACGGCGGCATGGCGCGCCATGGCGGCGGCGCTTTCTCGGGTAAAGACCCATCAAAAGTTGACCGCTCTGCTGCATACGCTGGCCGTTATGTAGCCAAAAACATTGTGGCTGCCGGTCTTGCTGACAAATGTGAAATTCAAGTGTCTTATGCGATTGGCGTTGCTGAACCGACATCTATTTCAATCAACACATTCAACACTGGCAAAGTGTCTGATGAATTGATTGTTCAATTGGTTCGTGAGCATTTTGACCTTCGTCCATATGGCATTACCCGCATGCTTGACCTCATTCAGCCAATGTATAAGCAAACTGCGGCCTATGGCCACTTCGGCCGTGAAGGTTCAGATACTGCATTTACTTGGGAAAAAACAGACAAAGTTGAAGCGCTTAAAGCATCTGCTGGCCTTTAATTTTTCTTGCTGTCCCTAAAGCCTGCATTTATGCGGGCTTTTTTATCGCCTCAATTTATCTATGCGTTAAAATTTTGACTCAAATTCCCTAAAAAATACCAATGTAAAACAAAATGGCTGTGAATTTATCATGCATTGTTCTGATGAAGAATTGCATACAGCCATGGCAGCCTTCCCTCCTTTCAGCCCCCATGTTGTCAAACAAACTGAATGTACAATGAATCTGCCTTTACAAAGTGTTGATAACGCCCCTGAGCAGTGCAATTGCCTAACGCAGCAACTGGGTTAATGATGGCTGCATTCGGCAGATGCAGCCATGACGGTGAAAAATTTTACTGAATAACTGGATCAAAAATGTCTATGCATCAATTTTATTGCCAGCAACACTTGAAGTTTTAATGCCATTAAGATTCTAAGAATAGACAATGAGGTCAACACTAAAAAATAAAAAATTACACTTAATCAACAATTTTCGTTCAGATCTTGATTGTTCTTTCGGCTAATATATTTTCAGCCCATGCTACGGGCATAACAAAAAGAGGAATAACACAATGAATAAATTACTTGTTGCTTTAGGCTTGGCCGCTACTGTTGCGCTTGTAGGCTGTAACAAAGAAAAAGCGCCTGAAACCGGCGCGACTACTGGTGAACATTTAGAAAATGCAGCCAGCCAAGCAACTCATGACATTAAGAATGCAGCAGATCATGCCGCATCTGAAACTACAGCCGCTGCTGATCACGCTGCTGCTAAAATTGATGCAGCAGCTGATGAAGCGGCTGCCAAAACTGAGGCCGCTGCTCATGATGTAAAAGAAGTCACTAAAGAAGCAACAGCTGATGCTGCCGCCGCTGTTGAAAAAGGTGCTGCTGATGTGAAAGAAAAAGCGCAGCACTAAATCAGCTTCATAAAAAAGCCTTCTTTATGAAGGCTTTTTTTTCATCAAATCAGAGTTGCAAGCTTGCAGCCTCAACTTAATTATGCTCTTTATACAATAAATGAACGCCACGAGTACGCTTCATGCCATTATCACATCATAGCGAAAAACATTATATTCATCGCACTGGCTGGCTCCGCGCAGCAGTATTGGGTGCAAACGACGGCATTATTTCAGTCACCAGCCTTATTATGGGCATGGCGGCCAGCGGCGCATCATCACATACCTTACTCATCACCTGTGTTGCAGGATTAATCTCTGGCGCAAGCTCAATGGCGGCCGGTGAATATATTTCAGTCAAATCTCAAGTTGATATTGAAGAAGCTGACCTTCACATGGAAGCCAGGGAACTGGAAAAAAATCCGCACCACGAATTAAAGGAACTGACCCAAATCTATATTCTCCGCGGTTTAACCCCGGAACTGGCACATGAAGTTGCACTGCAATTAACAGAAAAAGACGCATTAGAAGCACATGCCCGCGATGAAATCGGCATTCATGAAAATACCTCCGCCAATCCTTTACAGGCAGCAGGTTCATCCGCACTGGCATTCTCCGTTGGCGCACTCTTTCCCATGCTTTCCATATTGCTGAGCCCAGATCAATATATCTCTGTCAGTGTGATGATTGTAGGCATCTTATCCCTTGCATGCCTTGGCGCACTTTCCAGTTATGCTGCAGGGACACCTCTGCTTAAAGGCGCTATCCGGGTTACTGCATGGGGAATCGCGGCCATGCTGTTTTCCAGCTGGGTAGGTTCTTTATTCAATGTTTCAGCAGTGCCGTAGGCAAACCATGATAAGCAGCCAGCGCCCCATTATTCCAAGCTAAATGTATATTTCGGTATTGGCTTAGGGAGTTAAAGCACCGCGCAAGTTGCAGCCAAAACCCATTCCCAGCTGCGCTTGCTTATATGTCGTATGCTCTTCCAAAACAAAGGTATAGAACGCGTCCGCATTAGAAAATTTGCTTTTTAGATTAGATGCGGGCGCATTGTTCATCTTCACCCCATCAAGCTTATTCAAATTAAAATGCCCTAAACGGTACAGCTCATTGAAATAAGCGTTCATCATTTTACAATAAGCTTCTTTGCTGGGTTTTAACGAAGTCGAACTGACTGTATGCAAATGCAGTGTTTTTAAATTATTCACATCTAAAGCCGATTGATCTGAAAAAGCCAAACTTTCTGCCTGCTTAAAGCGCTTAAAATTTTCAGAAAATTGCATATTCAGCTGATTGATTTTCTGCTGTAAATCTTGCGCATCTTTGGCTGCATATGCTGCTTCATTCACCGCCGGCTGTTGCGGCTCTTGATTGGAACACGCCGTAAATAGCGCACTGGAAAATACTGCAGCAGCGGCAATTCGCTTCATATCTACCCTAAATTTAATTTCAATCTTGCGCGCCATTATGCCTGAAATCGCATATTTGAACAGGGAAACTCCATGTTCAGCAAAGCTGCGCAGCGGCTATTTTCAATATAGCCAATACCCTGCCCTTAAATTTGGCGCTCACCATACAGCAGCTGTCAGCAAGCACCCTATATATTATTCTCCGAAAAAATAGCGAATATAATTTGCTTAATGCGCGCTCCTTGGGCAAAGTGAAGAGATACAAGGAGATAAGTGCATGAGCTTATTAAAACATTTGGGCATTAAACACCCAATTTTTTTAGCGCCAATGGCGGGCGTTTCGACACCTGAACTGGCCGCGGAAGTTTCCAATCAAGGCGGTTTAGGCGCTTTAGGCTTAGGCGCCAGTACGGTGTCCTCTGCACGGGATCAAATTTTAAAAACACAAGCACTGACAGATCAGCCTTTTCAAGTTAATTTTTTCTGCCATCAGCCCGCGGTTTTAGATCCATATAAGGCTCAGCAATGGATTGACTACCTTAAACCCCAATTCAATACATACAGCGCAATGCCGCCGGCACAGCTGAATTGTATCTACCCAAGCTTTTTAGATAATGATGACTTTTTACAGCTGATCTTGGAAACACGCCCTCAAGCCGTCAGTTTCCATTTCGGCATACCGCATGCACATCAAATTCTGGCTTTAAAGTCCGCGGGCATTCTGACCATGGTTTCCGCAACAAATTTGGCGGAAGCTCTAGCAATTCAAGCGGCAGGCATCGATATCATTATTGCTCAAGGCATAGAAGCCGGCGGACACCGCGGCATCTTCAATGAAAGTTTTGACAGCAGTGTCAGAACTGCTGATTTAGTTCAATTGTTTAAACAGCATTGTCAGCTGCCAATCGTGGCAGCCGGCGGAGTTATGTCAGGCCAGCAGGCAAAGAGTCTGCTTAATTTGGGCGCAGATGCGGTACAACTTGGCACGGCATTTGTTCAATGCAAAAGCTCCAACGCCAATGGCGCCTATCGCAAAGCGCTGTTTGACCAGCCAATCACCCAAATCACAGCCAGTATTTCAGGCCGCCCTGCGCGGGGATTAATCAATCATTGGCATATGGACATTGATACGCCCGACAGACCGTCAGTTCCCGCTTACCCTTATGCCTATGATATAGGTAAACAGCTGCATGCTGCCGCATCACAGCAAGGCGATCATGGTTTTGGCGCATTTTGGGCCGGCAGCAATGTAGCGCAGATCCGTGAATTAGAAGCGGCTGACCTGATTAATCAGCTGGTGCTGGAAATGAATTTTGCCTGAGCGTCAGCTTGTATTTTTGACAGCTATTCAGCTGAAAATAGCCGGTTCTGTTTTCAGCATTTTTTCATCAGCAATTGAAAACTGTCGATTTATTTTATGTAAGAACAGCAAGCTGAATTGCAAAACTTGGTCACAAGGTAAACCTAAGTTTTTAAAATATTGAAAAATACCTAAAAATAGGGATATCGCATTTCGTTATAATTATGTAAATTTAGACACAATAATTTAAATAAAAGTTCAACACTATGGCTATCGCTCTGCTTGCATTGGTTTTAATCGGTTTCTCAGCGGATACAGCGATGCATATTAAGGCAGACCATGCTGCCGCCAGCAATTCATCTGTGCAATTGGGCCCAGAAAAGAACAAAACT
This sequence comes from Acinetobacter sp. CWB-B33, assembly GCF_039655955.1. NCBI lineage: Bacteria > Pseudomonadati > Pseudomonadota > Gammaproteobacteria > Moraxellales > Moraxellaceae > Acinetobacter > Acinetobacter sp. CWB-B33. Next base: position 825,897 of record NZ_JAGFEU010000001.1, on the reverse strand, counting down.
GATTCCGCCTCACAAAGTCAAACTGACGCATTGGCTAAAATTGAAGCTCCGCCTCAAAACATAAAATAAATGATGCAATGTATGCCAATGATTTTTTAAACCTCTTTAGGCATAAGAATAAATGCTGTTCAAAAATTAATGATCCAATAAATTTACAGCTTCTGTTTGCACATCACTCATAATTTCGCCATGCGCTAAAAGATGGTCAAAATATTCTTCAACAACTTTGTATTGATCGGCTGTGGATTCAACCTTGTACATATTTTGACGGAATTCATTACTGGAACGCAGGCCTTTGGTATACCAGGCAATATGCTTGCGCGAAATCCGGCAGCCTGAATATTCGCCATAAAACTCATACAGCTCGCTTAAATGGCCAAGCAATACAGTTTTGACTTCTTCAATATTAGGTGCAGTCAAATACTCGCCTGTTTCCAGATAATGGGCAATTTCACGGAAAATCCACGGACACCCCTGCGCAGCGCGGCCAATCATCACGGCATCCGCACCTGTATAATCCAGCACATATTTAGCTTTTTCAGGGCTGTCAATATCGCCATTGGCAATCACTGGAATGTTCAGCATGCTTTTCACGTCTTTAATCAGCGAATAGCGAGCCGTGTTTAAATACATGTCTTCACGGGTCCGGCCATGCAAGGCTAAGGCGGCAATACCCGCTTCTTCTGCGCGCTTTGCAACACGCATAATATTTTCATGGCCATTTAAATAGCCCAAACGTGTTTTCAGCGTGACCGGAACATCTACAGCTGCCACAACTGTATCCAAGATACGCGCAACCAAAGCTTCATCCTGCAGCAAAGCGGAACCTGCCAGCTTATTGCAGACTTTTTTTGCAGGGCAGCCCATATTAATATCGACAATCTGCGCGCCATTAGCAACTTGATAGCGCGCTGCTTCAGCAAGCTCTTGTGGATCTGAACCGGCTATTTGCGCTGAAATTGGCGCAATTTCACCATCAAAATTCGCGCGGTATAAACTCTTTTTGCTCATACGCAGCGTTTTATCTGCAGTCATCATTTCACTGACTGCATGGCCTGCGCCAAAGTATTTGCACAATGTTCTGAATGGGCGGTCAGTGACGCCCGCCATCGGCGCAACCCATAGTTTTTTCCCAATAGGTTTATCAAACAATTCTTTGATTACAATATGCTGAGTCATGCAAAAGTGTCCACGCGCGATGATGATGCTGTACGTTGTGCAAAATGCCTTGCTGAATGGCCAAATAGAAAACGCCGTTTTCCAAATAGCCTGCAAAGGAAACCGCCATGCTGATATACAAGCAAAGAGAACGTGACAGCCCTTGAAGGAGAAATTTCAATGGGAAGCAAGTCTAAAACTTTCTGCGCAAAAACTCTAGCCAATGCTGAGCAAATATAATAAGCCCTGACCGTGAAAACTCTGGATTCAGCAGTCAGGACATTCAGCCAAGCGATTCAAAATTTAAGTTTCAATGCGCACAATTTTTCCCTGTTCATCATGATGAACAATACTGATTTTCTGCTGGCGCCCCTGCTCCACTTCCTGTACAGGCACATTAAAATGATGCACATAATCGGTCATGGTTTTTTGCTGTGTTTTTTGCACAGTCTTAGCAGGCATGTAGTTAGACCACAGCAGTAAAGCGGCGGCGCAGGCCAGCAATGCGGTTATCCCGTGTTCTAGCCCCAAACCAAAAGCGCCGAATAAATGCTGCAATACATGGTGCTTTTGCAGGCTGATGAAACCTGCAACCAGCAGCACCGGACGCCACAGCAGCAGCCATACCGCCCACATCACGGCCGTACTGGTACTGGATGCATAGCGCTTATGCCATGGCAGATGATGGCGCAAATCAATAATTAAGCCGTTATTTTTCATTTGTTTTATTCTCTAATGAATTGTTGATGCGTATGCCGCGGTCTGGGCTGACCCAGCGCGCACGCTGCCCCGTACCTAATTTTAAAACTTTTGGAAAAGCCACAATGCTTGCGGTGATGGTAATCAGCCAAAATACAAAGGGATACCAGATCATCCAATAATAATTCTTCGCTAAGGCGGGCTCATAACGGCTGTCCATCCATTTGCTGACCGCAAATTGGAGCAGGCAGGTTGCCCCCAGCAGCATCCCCGTTCCATACGGTAAAAATGGTGAACCGATATCTCCGACACCGGTGATAGGCACAATAAAATGCACTAGCCAGACCACGGCCAAGAGCAGCATCAAATAGGACCAAACCAAAGTCAAAATGAGTTCCATCATCAGCGGCCATAAGAAGTTCAGCTGCGGCTTCATCAAGACATCAATATTTTTCAGCAGCACTTGCGCCCCGCCCATGGCCCAGCGCAGGCGCTGTTTCCATAAGCCATTCAATGTTTCAGGCATCAGGATCCAAACCAGTGCATTGGGTTCAAAATGGATATTCCAGCCTGCCCGCTGCAGCTTCCAAGTGATGTCGATATCTTCAGTCAGCATATCTGGCGACCAATATCCAACAGCGTGCACAGCGCTTTTACGAAAAGCGGTAATGACCCCCGACACAGTAAACAGCCTGCCGAAGCTTTGCTGCGCACGCTTAATCATGCCGACAATGGAGGAAAATTCTCCGACCTGAATCCGCCCGATTAAGGTGGAACGGGTGCGAATACGGGGATTTCCGGTCACAGCGGCCACGGTTTCATCTTCAAGAAAATGGCGCATCATCCATGATGCCGCATGCGGGTCGAGCAGCGCATCACCATCAATGCCAATTAAATACTCAGCATCCGTCAATAAACTGCCCGCCTGCAAGGCCATTGCTTTGCCTTGGTTTTGCGCCAAGTGCACCACGCGGAGCTTTTCATGCTGCAGGGCGAGGCGGTTTAAAACCTCTGCCGTATTGTCAGAACTGCCATCATTGATCGCAATCACTTCAAAATTCGGGTACTGCAACGCCAGCGCATGGCTGAGTGTTTCTTCCGCATTGTCACCTTCATTAAAGCAAGGCACCAAAACTGCAACTTTTGGGTACTCCGTTAAAGCTGCAGGCTGCTGATACGGCGGATCTTTGCGCTCTTTCCAGTAGAAAATCAGTGCCCCAACCATCCAAAGGTATGACATAAACAATGGATAATAAAAAACAAAGTGCAAAGCCGAATGCCAAAAATGCTGAAATGCCAACATAATCAATTCCTCTAAGGAATAAGTTTGCTTGATTTCAAATCAAAGGCTTTGCGCATTACGCTGCTGTCTGGATGATCTTTAATCGGATCATCCGGATAATAGGCAACATGCATTGCACCCTGTTCATACAAGGACTGAATGGTTTTAGCCATCTCATCGGATGGGATCTTTTGATTGCTGCGCCAATCTACCGCCTGCAGTTCAAATACAGTCTTCTTAATGCCATTTGGATATTTTTTGACCCGATTGACAATATCCTGATAAAACTGCACGGCATTCGGCACCTGCTCCATATATGGCATCGCCATAATGGCCGTGAAATCATAGCGTCTTAAAGACTCCTCTAAAGACTGCGAATACCAGTTTTCCGCATAAGGCTTTAGTGCGACCTGCGCATACAGATTGCGCGCAGTCAGCAGAAATGGCTGATACTGACGGACATCCGCAGCCAAAGACAAAGCAAAGTCATCAATCGATTTTGTTTTAAACGCAGTCCATTTCTGCAAATCGGCATCATTGCTGCGGATTGCGGCCAGATCATTTGGCAGCCCAATAGACGCATAGGCTTGTATGGCTTGAGGACTGGCATCCTCATAATCGGACAAAGTTGTATCGTCATGGAACAAAATGCCATTAAAAGGCACAGACTTTGCCAAATCTGTATAAATGCCGGCAATGATTTTACGCGCATCTGAAGAAAAAGGGCTGAGGCGCTTATAGCCCATATTTAAATGTGCGCTGTCGCCGCTTTGCTGCGTGACGACAACATCATCAGCCACCGGATTATTTTTTGGCAACTCCCACGCCAGCAAAGGCATCCACGCATATACACGGCTGACATGGGTGCGGGTTTGAATCTGCCAAGCCACCCGGTTGAATAAGTCGGCACGCATTGGCAAATAGCGGTTCGGGAAATACACCATATCTGCAGAGCCATTCGCATCAGGATCTGAAAACGCCTGCAAATACACTGTATTCACTTTCATTGTTTCTATGCGGTCCAGCAGGTTGCTGAGGTTCCGCTCCTGCTGTGCAGGATTCGGATCATAGATATAGTCCAAATCAATATGCATGATTTTCTGCGGGCGGTTGTTATCGCCCAAATTCTTTTGCCGGTTTTCAATTTCCTGCGCCAAATCATTGGTGGACATATTGCCGTCTACCAAGATCCGGTTTAATTGATTCAGCGCGCTTTTCGCAGAGTCAGCGCCATCATCCAGACTAATGGCTATCGGCATGCCCAAATGCTTGGCAATAGACACTGTTTGCAAATTATAGCGTCCGTAAGGCCAAACCATCACACGCGGGGATTGAATGCCATGCGCTTTCAAAAGCTGATTGTTGTGCCTTAAATCTTCAGTAATGCGCTGCTGATAATGCAGGTCATCTTCATAAGAGGCTGTTTTCGGGTCATAGAGGCGTGTTACAGCAGCCGGCTCTGAATTGCCTTGCGGGTTGCCTAAAATACCGCGGTGCAGATTGTAGCTGTGGCTGGCAATTTCAACCAAACCGCTGTTTTGCATTTCTTTGAGCTGTTCCCACGACAGCATTGCATTGCGCGGAATGATCTCATCTGAGAAATTGATTTTCTGATTTTCCGCCGGTTCCAGCCAAGAGCCGACTACAGCCAGCACTGCAGGTATTTTATTGGCCTTAATGATTGGATAAGCATTTTGATAAAAAGACTCATAGCCGTCATCTACGGTCAATAATACCGGTTTAGCGGGCAAGCGTGCTTTGCCTGCATGCGCCTGCAGCAATTGATCGACATTGATAAAATGATAGCCATTCTTTTTCAGCCATTCGATATGCTTTTCAAATTGAGCCGAACTTACAGCATACTCAGGAATAAGCGCATTTTGCTTATTGATAATTTCATGATAGCCAATCACGGTCAAAGTTTGGTCGCTGGATGCTGCTTTCGCCCATGCCATAGGGGTGTAAAATACAGAGGCTGAAAGTGATGCTGCAAGAATATTAAGAAGAAAACGAATTTTCATGGAGATTTGCTCAAAATTAAAAGCAGAAACTGAATCTTGAACTTACATCATCCAGATATTTTCGTTTTCCTTAACAAAAATTCAAGTTCAGTTTCCGTTTATACTTTTTACCAACTCAAGATGAAATGAATCTTAAAATCACCATGCAGAAGAGCGATTTAGACTGAAAATCCTGTTTAACAAACCGCCTAGGCCTACTGAAGGCATGAAACAATCAAACATTCATGCTGTATTATTTTTATTCGTTGGCGCCTCATCGCGCTGCGCCATTTTCACAGGTATGTGAATGTCCGCTTTCTGCACTTCAAGCTTCTGACAAGCCTTAGAACCTGCAAATCATTGCCGATATGATAAGCCGCATTAACTGCCGAATAACCTGAAGATATGCAACAGAACAGCGCCAATAAAATAGTTGCTCAGCAGCATAGACAAAGGCCAAAAACTTGCTGTATTTTCAAGAAGGATACAAGATTAGTTCATCCTTTTACCAGCAGCCATAGTATACTGCACCTGCCCTGCGGCTCATCTTTTCGGAACATGCTTTCTACGATATGAAAAAAACTTTTGCATACTCTGCCCGTGTTAAAACAATATCTGTTTTGGCCCTCTCAATCAGTTTAGCGGCTTGCGGCAATGGGTCTTGGTGGTCTAAAAATGATGAACCCACCTTAAATGCAGAACAAATCCGCAAGGCGATTCCGCCGCGGGTGCAAAATCGCTCATCTTGGGCGCAGGATATTTACGACATTACCGATCAGCTGGGCATTCCTCAGACCAAGCAAAACATCTGCTCGATTGTGGCTGTGATTGATCAGGAATCCAACTTTGTTGCTGACCCGCAAGTGCCGGGCCTCGGTGAAAAAGCGGTTAAAGAAGTGCAAACCCGTTTGGACGAGAAGTTTAAAGAAAAATTAGGCGACGGTATTGGCGGTACAATGGCGGGCTATTTTGAAGAGGTTCTGAAAACCCAGCCCAGCCCAGACAATAACTATTTAAGCCAAATGCGCAAAGTCACAACAGAACGTCAGCTGGACGAGCTGTACCGCGAAATTTTTGACTATATGTCTAAGCACTACCATGTCAGCGCATTAACCGGCGCAGCCAAGCTGGTCGGCCAGGACATCGGTGAAAAAATGAACCCGATTACCACTTTGGGTTCTATGCAGGTTCATATTGGCTATGCCAAAGCGCATAAACGCCAAGGCGGCAGTATCGCTGAACTGCGTTCAGATATGTATACCCAGTACGGCGGCATGTATTACGGCATCCACCGCCTCATGATGTACCCGGCTGATTATGATAAGCCTATTTACCGCTTTGCCGACTACAACTCAGGGCGCTATTCGAGCCGCAATGCGGCCTTTCAAAGCATGCTGAATGATTTGACAGAAGCTGAATTAAGTCTGGATGGCGACTTATTGCTGTATGATAAAGACGGCTCGCCGCGTTCAGCAAAAAGTGAATCTGAACGAGAATTGCTTAAAGTCTTTTCGGCGAATAACGTGATTTTGACGCCGCGCCAAATCAGGGCTGATTTAAAGAAAGAAAAAGACCAAGATTTTGAAGATACAGCCACCTACCGTGCTGTCACCAAATTGTACAAAGAAAAAACCGGCAAAGAGCCTTTTTATGCCATGATGCCGGAGGTTGTCATTTCGGGGCCAAAACTGAGCAGAGAATACAACACCAATTGGTTCGCGAGCAGAGTAAACGGACGCTATCAAACATGCATGAACAGAATAAAACATCTAAAAATTTAGCACTTTTTGATTTTGATGGAACCCTGTGCAGCAAAGACAGTTTTACAGGGTTTATTTTTTATTCACTTCGGAAGCGGCATATTGTCCGTCAAGGGATTAAAATCCTGCCGTGGATTCAAGGCTACTATTTAAACCTTTACCCCGCGCATGCCATGCGCCCAAAACTGTACCGCGCCATGTTCAGCAATTCAGATGCGCTTGATGTACAGCGCATTGCTGAAGAATATGCCGAAAAACTGCTGGACTCACTGAACCCTGCCCTGCTCAAGCAGCTGCGCGAACATCAAAATTTAGGCCATGATGTTGCGCTGGTTTCCGCGTCAGTCGATCTGTATTTAAAACCCATCTGCCAATTATTAGGCATAGACTTAATATGCTCTGAAGTCGAAATTAAAAACCAAAAAATTACAGGGCACTACCAGACTGCAGACTGCAGCGGTGAACAGAAAAAACTGCGCATTTTAGAAAAATTCAATCTGCAGGATTACGCCAATATCTATGCCTATGGCAACAGTTTTGAAGATCAGGAAATGTTGGAACTGGCAAACCACCGCTTTATGGTCGGAAACGATGCAGATCTGCCAAAATTGACTCATCCTCCCTCAAGCAGCAGCTATGCCCATACACCTTAATTCATTCCCAAACTGATTCAATCTTAAAACAACATAATTCTGCACAATAAAAAAGCCATGCATTGTATGGCTTTTTTATTGTGCAATTTATATTGCATACGGCTTACTTTTTAAATGGAAACGCATATTTCACAATACGCTTAAGGACGCTGCCATACTGCTTAACCAGACTGGCATTGTTATAGTTCAAACCATATTTTTCACAAACCGCCTGCACTTTTGGCGCCATCTTGCGGTAGCGACGCGCCGGAACATCCGGGTACAAGTGATGCTCAATTTGATGGCTTAAATGGCCAGTTAAAATATGGAAGGCCTCTGAACCTGTTAAGTTTGAAGAACCGCGGATTTGACGCATGTACCAGTGACCGCGGCTTTCATTTTGCAGTACAGATTTAGGGAACACTTCCACATCTTTGGTAAAGTGGCCGCAGAAAATAATGCTGAAAGTCCAAATATTTCGGATTCCGTTTGCAACTAAGTTTCCAGTAAAGACCGGTAAAGCCGCTGGCCCAGCAATTAATGGAAAAAAGACATAGTCCTTAAACAATTGCTTGGTGATTTTTTTCTGCATCGGCTTCCATTCTTCTTTGGCCTGCGCTTTAGTCTTGCGTCCATACAGCAGTTTGCCGATTTCTAGGTTCTGAATGGCAACCCCCCATTGAAACAGCAAGCAAAATGGAATGCTGTACAGCGGCTGGAGAAGATAGCCCGGTTTCCAGCGCTGCTCAGGGAACAGGCGCACCATACCATAACCGATGTCATCATCCATGCCTTTAATATTGGTATAAGTATGATGTTTATAGTTGTGGGTTTGACGCCAGTTGTCTGAAGTGCCGACAATGTCCCACTCGTAGCTCGGGCCATGGAACTTCGGATCATTCATCCAGTCATATTGGCCATGCATGACATTATGGCCCAATTCCATATTTTCCATAATTTTGGCAAAGCCAAGCAGGCCTGTGCCCAGCACCCACGCCGGCGGAAACCATCCTGCAAATAACAGCGCGCGGCCTGCCAATGATGAATAGCGGATCGTTGAGTAAACGCGGCGGATATATTTGGCATCTTTTTCACCAATATCATCCAGCACTTCTTGCTTAATGGCATCCAGCTCAAGCGCAAGATTATCCAAGTCAGCCTGGCTCAGCTCACGATTTTTCGGGTTTTTAAAATATTCAAATTTTACAGGCATATTCATGTTAATTGTCCTACCTTATAAATCAATCACGAGATCAGACTGGGCCGAGTTCACGCAAATTTTCAATGCATTGCCAGGCTCTGAGTTTTGTGCGCCGTTCAGTAAATTTTTAGTTGCTCCTTCAGCCTTGTTGCACACGCATTTATTGCAGATGCCCATCCGGCAGCCATGTGTCGGCTTAAGATTCTGCTGTTCCAAGCCCGCTAAAATAGACTGGCCTTTTGGAATGCTGACCACTTTATTGGATTGCGTTAATGTGACATTCACAAAACCAATATCGTCAGTTTGCGCAAGGCTCATACTGAATGCTTCGCTTTTAAACACTTGCGCAGTTTGAGCAAATAATTCTTCTGCTTTGCCAGAAAAGCCTGAAGGCCCGCAAGCAAAGACAGTTGTGTCAGTTAAATTTTCAATTTCAGCTGCATGGGCTTCATTCAAGCGCGCATCGTGATCCGCTTCTTGTGTATAGAAAATCTGAACACTGAAATTTGGGTTTATTTCCGCCCACTGTTCAAAAATCGCTTTAAACGCCGCATCTTCATAATGCTTTACCCAATACATCAATTGGATCGGCTGAGCGTTGAGCTGATTGTTTTGGTTCAAGGATTTCAGCAAACTGTACATCGGCGTAATGCCGCTGCCTGCCGCCAGCAAAACCAAAGGTTTCTCCTTTGGAACGGTCATGTCGCCGAATGGAATGCCAAATTCAAGAATATCGCCTGCTTTTGCCTGCTCTGTCAGCCATGTGCTGACTTTGCCTGCTTCTACTTTTTTTACACTCAGCAGCACATGCTGATGATCCAATTGAGTCAAACTGTAAGTCCGTTCATAACGTACGCCGTTGACCGTTACAAATATTGGATGATGCTGACCTGCTTCACCGAATTTAAAATGGCGGTTGACCTGCAAAGTCAAACTGACCATGTCATCCGCGGCAAATTCCTTATGCACGACTTTCGCCAAAGCTTGATTGCTTGACCAAAGCGGATTGAATTTCTGCAGCCAAAAATTGACAGCATTGAAGTCAATAACGCTTTCTGTAAAGAAACTCAAAGGCTGTTTCGTTTTCTGAAGTGCATGCATTGTCATAGACATCTCATTGCGGTTTTATAATTATTATACACATGTATATATATTTGTATATATATTCGTTCATTTTATCTAAACCCTACAAAAACTGTAAGCTTTTGCGATAATATGGTATGGTTTCTAATCCCTTGAAAAATATGACTCCGTCTGCATTGAAAGCGAAAATAGGTACTATGCTCCAAGAACAAGCAATCCCTGAAACAAATGCTGTCCGCACAGTTGGCCGTAAAGCGACCATTACAAAAGAAGAACTGTTTCAAGCAGCATTGCATTTAATTGGTCCGCAAAAAAGCATCGCCTCATTAAGCCTGCGTGAAGTCGCACGGGAAGCCGGCATTGCGCCAAATAGCTTTTACCGCCATTTCAAAGATATTGATGAGCTGGCTATTGAACTGATTGACCGTTCAGGCTTGGTGCTGCGTCAAATTCTGCATGAAGCGCGGCTGAAAGCATCTAAACAAAACAGTATTATCCGCAGTTCTGTTGAAGTCTTTATAGAACAGCTCAATATTGATAAAGGCAATTTAAGCCTATTGTTGCGCGAAGGCTATACAGGTTCAGCATCGTACAAGCAGGCGGTCGAACGCCAGCTGAATTTTTTCCAGCAAGAGCTGAAAGAAGACCTGATTGTTCTGGAAAGGCTCAACCAAAGCAAATTGGCGCATCCGGACATTGTCGCCAAGGGCATTACGCAGCTGGTATTCAATATGGGCGCCAAAGTGATTGATTTGCCGGCAGACGAACGCAAAGAAGTGGCTGAACAAACTATGATTATGATTCGGATGATTCTGGAAGGCGCGCGCCATCTGGATGAAGCCAAAATCCGCTAACGGCTTCAGGCGGCAGCTAGCTCAATAAGCCGATCTGCTTCGCCAGATGCACTGCTTTTGTCCGCGAATTGACTTGCAGCTTTTGATAAATTTTCTTGATATGCACATCAACTGTAAAGCGGGAAATATGTATTTTTTCGCTTATTTCACGGCTGCTGAAGCCGCTGGCGATGAAATTCAGAATTTCCAGTTCACGGCTGGACAGGTTTGCCTGAAGGTTTGCAGCTGCGCCTGCCACAGCCTGCACTTGTGTCACATGCAGCTGCTTTAAAATTTCTTTTGCAATGCCTGGGTCAATAACTGCCTCACCCTTAAGCATGGTGCGGATTGCAAACATCAGCTCAATATCATCCCGTTCCTTTGCAGCATAGCCTTTAGCGCCGGCAGCCAGAGCTTTATAGATCATCTCCGTAGTATTCCATGCCGATAAGACCAATACGGGAGCATTCTGCGCATTCTTCTGGCACAGGGACTGAATAAACTCTATGCCGCAGCCATCCGGCAGATCCAAATCGACCAGAAAAAAACCGATACAGTTCTGCCGGTAAATCTGCTTTGCCCCATCTACGGTCTGCGAGAAAAATAAGTCGCCATCCAGATAGCCAAAAGTTTTCAGAATATTATGGATGCGCGCCTGAGCGCTGGGATCATCTTCCAGAATCAGTATTGGCTTAAGCAAAGGGAAGTTCAGATTCAGCATTTGACTGTCCGATATATTTTTTTATATTTTTTGCTATATTTAGTATAATTTCTATCCCTAGAATTGGGGATTTGTTGATGAGGCATTCACTCTTTTTTTTAGATAATTTTTAGCAGCTTAGCAAGCCAAAAGGCGGAAATTCAACTGAACCGCTTAAGCGGATTCTCGCGTGTCGCCGCATTGCGTCATGACTGGGCCAGAAAGGCCTTTTTTTCCAAATAGAAACTTTATTAAAAAAATATCAGGCTGCTGTACAATTCTAATTTCTTATGCAGCTCAGCGGATCAGAAATACTAAAAGCTGCGCAGCCTTTAGTATTTCTTCAAGCAGCTTACTTGATTGGCAGCGTATCGTAGAAGCCTTCCAATACAGCAGCGCCTTCCAGCGGTTTAAAAACTAAAGCCCACTTAGTTGTATTAACCGCATTCGGGTAAATTGGCTTAACTTCCACCTCAAAGCAGTAATGCGTTCCAGCAACAACCTGCTCATAATAAGCCGTTAAGGTATATTCACAGCCCAGAAGCTTTGAAAAAATTTCATCAAATGTTTTCCATACTGGACTGCCCAACAGTGGAGTTTTTTTCGCACTCCAAGCGCCAACTGCATGATTCATAATATTTTCCTTGTTATCATAATGCTTTATAAGCGTTAAATACTGCCTGATGGAATACTTAACGCTTATTTTTATAGTCATTTTAATTTTTCATGGGCATACCTAAAAATAAGTATTTTTCATGCGGGCCGAAAATTCATGATATATACCTAAATTTAGGTATCGCTAAAACTGCACTGCAGCAGCATAGTTTCACTTACTATGAAATAAGTTAAAGCTGACTGCTCATGCTCAAAATTAAAAATTTAGCTTTTTTAAGCGCAATACTCAGCTGCACGTTTACATTGAACAGCTACGCCGACAACTGCACCGTTACGGCGCCAGTCACAAATGTTAATTTAAATTACGCTCAAGCTGGACGCGTATCTGCAAATTTTAAAAATTGTAAAATTCGAGTGCGCCCTTCTTTTCAATGGTCTAATCCCGCAGGCAATAGTTCAGTCTTCCGTTTAGACGGCAAACCCGATGTTTATATTCCGGTCAGCCTCTATTCCAGAATCGGAGGAGATTGGGATGGCAACTATCCTGTCGTAGGCGCATCGATGACCGCCGCAAATGCTTATGCAGATTTCAACGTCCATTTCAACAGCTCAAGCCAAACCAAAAACCTGAACACCTATGCAGAACTTTCCTCTTCTCACTATAAAGATTTAGCGCAATATCCAGTCGGCACTTACAGAGCCAGCCTCACTTTCTCCGCGGCTGAATGGTAGCGCTGCGTCATTCAATATTAAGGTTTTGGATTATTAGGTTTTATTCATCAGGCTGATGATCAAACAATGCGCCGAATGAATTCAAAATACCTAAATTTAGTTATTCCCTAAGAATCATTCAAATCTAAACTCAATCATATATTTAACATTTTATAAATATATTTTTATTCAGCTATAACACAGCCCGTTTTTTAAGCCTTGGGAAATTAAAAACATGAAATTACTATTTAAACTAACCAGCGCCTTGCTGCTTGGAGCAAGCGCTTTTGCAGCGCATGCAGCAACACAAAGTGTCACTGTGCAGTATACATTGACTGTTCCAACCGCATGTACGCTCTCCAAAGCCGGCACGACAGTTGCAAAGTCGCTGCCAGTTGATGGCACGCCTGTAAACGAAACTTTCAGCGTCATGTGCAATGCGGATTATACAATTTCGGCCCAAACCAAGAACTCTAGCGGTTCTGTAAATCAATCATGGCTGCGCTATGCCGGCCCTAAAGGAACCTCACTTATTTCATATCCAATTACCTTATCCAGCCCTTTACGCAATGTGCCTGTGAATAATGCGGCAGGCACTAAAGTTACAGCGGGGCTGTCAGCCACGCCTGAAATTTACACATTAACCGCAAGCGCTCCAGCTTTTTCGCTGTCCTCATTACTTGCAACAGACTACACCGACGAAGTTACGATTGAAATATCCTATTAATTGGTTTTATTAAGAAACATAAATTCATTTTATGTTTCTTAACTTATGTATTTTTAAGCCATGCTGCCTCAAAATATTTTAGCTGGCAAGCCTGTAATTGAACCGAACTGATTTTAAATAAATCATCTGAAGTCATGAGTAAATTAAATCTGCGCTGCGGAATGTTTAATTTATTTTGTTTATAAAATCATATACTTCCATCAAGCTGATTCATTCTCCCGAAGGGCTTTTTATGTGCCAGAAAAGACCTGCAACTATTTTTGAATTGCTTTGATTTTTAGATTTATTAGGGGAAAAAAGAATAAATGCCTTCCATCTTGAACAAATTATCGTGCCTGCTTATTGCTTCAATCGGGGCAGTCAGCATCCCCGCACATGCTGATTTGTCTATTTTTCCAATCAAGCTTTTCATCACTGGCGATAATGGGCAGCGCACAACCACCATGAATGTGATTTCTTCAAATGAAGAACCGCCGCAAAGCTATGAAGTTCATGTATTCCGCTGGACGCAGGATGACCAGGGCCATGAACTCTTAACTCCAGATACAGAGTTGATGATCAATCCGCTTACTTTTATGCTTGAACCGAACAGCAAGCGCATTATCCGCATGGGGTTCAAGCAGCCTATTGCGTCCATGCAGCTGCAGGAAGAAGCCGCCTGGCGGATCAAATTTATTCCCCTTCCTGATGCCGAGAAAGCTAAAGGCTTAAAATATGCTTACAGTTTTAATGTCCCGTTATTTGCCGGGACGGACTTTAAGCCAGAGATGTCTTTTCAGCTCGCGAAAAACAATAAAAATCAGCCGGTGCTGCTGGCAAAAAATTCAGGTACCGCCCATTTTCAAATCACGGGTTTCAAACTGCAGAATGCTGCTGGAAAAGAAATTTTTAATTCCCAAGAACTGAAGTATGTTTTGCCGCATAAACAAGTTGCATTTGATTTAAATACATTGGCTGTTAAGCCTGATTCAAACCTTAAACTTATTGTTCAAACAGCAGACTCTAAAACACTGCAATTTGATGTGTCGGAGTAATGACAATGCTGATAAGACAATTATGCAAGATCCGCAAATCCCCGCCTGTGCTGATCCTGCTGCTGTGCTGCATTCAGTTAGAACATACGCAAGCGCAGGACGTTTCGCCTGCATCCGCAGCAAAGCCGCCTGTAAGCAGCCCAAATTCAGAAAATGCAATTTTGGGGCTTTGGATTAATGGTGTAGACCTGAAGCAGGATGCATTTATTTTAAGGGAAAACAGCCAGACCTATATCGAATGCAGCCTTTTAAAAGGCGGATTTGTCGATATATCCAAATTTACCCATTTAAATAAAGACAATCTGCAATATTGTTTAATTGACCGCCCGGATATCAGCAGTCAAATGGATGAACAGCATCAACTATTCAAGCTCAGCATTCCTGCGCAATATATGCTGGCGCAAAAGCTGTCATCTCAGCAGCCATACCTGCCGGATCTGCCCAATTTAGGCGGTTTTGTAAACTACAATCTCTATTTTCAAGATGGGGATTTTAATAAGCAGGCAAATGCCTCTACAGACTTAAATCTCTTCTGGAAAAATATACTCTTCAACAGCAGCCATGTTTTCCGGAAAAACTATAATCATGAGCAGGCTAATGTCCAGAACAGCAGCCGTTTAAATACCTCATTGAGTTTTGAGTTTCCAAAACAGATGAGCAGTTTAAAACTGGGCGATAATATCAGCACCTATACCGGCTTAAACCAGTCCTTCTATTTTGGCGGATTCAGCTTTGGCACCAACTTTACCAGCCGCCCGAATTATATCTATTGGAACACCCCCTCGATTGAAGGCAGCGCGCTGACTCAATCCAGCGTCGATTTAATTATTAATGGCACGCAAGCCTATAATGCCAAAGTCAATCCAGGCCAGTTCAATATAGACAGCAATCTTGGCTTTAATGGCCTCGGCAATGCTGAAATTGTCGTAAAGGATATTTTAGGCAATACAACGGTTAAAAGCATACCGATCTTTGTCAATCAGCGCCTGCTGCGCCCCGGACTGACGGATTATAATATTTCCGCCGGCAAGCTCCGCTATAACTATGCCTATGATGACAATGATTACCGCGACTGGTTCGGAAGCGCCTATATCCGCAGAGGCATCAGCTCATCCACGACATTGGGCGCTGTTGCCGACTACAGCAAAAAACTGGAAAGCGCCGGACTGTTATGGAGTCAGTATCTGTATAAGCTTGGCTTGCTGGAAGTGAATTCTTCCTACAGCCATGCAGATGACCTCGGTTTAGAAGGCTATACCGTCAATACTGAATTTAAGCGTGATACGCAATCGTACAGTATAGGCTTGCGCGCTCAGTATTACAGCCCAGAATTCCGCATGCTGGGTTTAGATGACTATACAGCCAGTTACCTGCCTAAGCAGGAAAGCCAAATCTACTTATCCAGAAATCAAATTCCATTCATTAACAACTTATCGTTAAGCTATGTTGAGAGAAAATACCGCGAAGGCACTGACCGGCAGGATCAGCGGATTTTCAACTTAAGAACCAGCCAATCCCTCGCAAAAGGGCTTTTTGGCAGCTTCGGCGTGTCCTATGATGCAGAAAGCGGCGACCGCGCCAGTGTCGATTTGATGCTGAGCTATAACTTTGATGACCGCAAGCATTCTATCACCTTCTCACAGCATGATGATGACGAGACCAGCCTGCAGTTCAACAAGTATTCTTATGAAAACACTGGTTTTGACTACACGGTCGGCGCAAGCCGCTCACATGATGTATATTCCGGCAATCTCAGTACACGCTTTAAAACCAACGCCGGCGACTTGAATTTGCAATATTTGCAAACAGATGATCAAAAATATTACACCGCAAGCTATATGGGATCACTCGTTTGGCTGGGCAATCGCTTTGACCTGAGCAAATACATCAACAACAGCTTTTCGCTCGTCCGCTTAGAAAATACGCCAAACATTGATGTGTACAGCAATGGCTCATATATAGGAAAAACCGATAAAAATGGGGAGATTTTCAGCTACAACTTAGCAGGCTATACCAAAAACAGCATTGCCTTTGATGAAAGCCAAGTCGGCATTGATGCCAATATTGCCGAAACATTCCATACCTTTATGCCAATGAATCAGCGCGGCTACATCATTGATTTTCCAATTAGCAATCATCAAAGCAGAGATGTAACCTTCAGGTTTGTTGATGCAAATCAGCAGGCTTTAGCCAGTGGCAGCGTGGTCCGTATTTTAGGCATTCCAAATGCGAAATACCCGATTGCCAGCAGCAGTCTCGTTACACTCTATGACTTGATGCCTAGAGATTACAGTTTGGAGGTTCAAACTGCGGATAAAGTCTGTAAAAGTGAATTTACCTTGGGTCCCGATACAAAGGTCAATGAGCCAATTACCCTCACTTGCCAATAACGCTCAAAAAGCATTAAAAGGAGATTCTTAAGAATCTCCTTTTTTTACGGCCTGTAAATTTATTATTTTTTGCACACATTGTGCAGTTACTTCCGGCTGTTCCAGCGGGAACATATGCCCGCCATTGACAACACTGAACTCAATACCATAAGTTTTTTTCATGCCTTGCGGCAATCCCTGCTTATAAAAATGGCTTTGATCTGCTGTGATGAGGTGTACAGGCATATTCGGCGCTTTACGCGGCGTCCGCCACCACCAAGCCGGCACAGTACGGAAAATATGCGCTTCTACATGCTTAGGAATGCTTAATGTCACGCCGCCGCGCTGTTCATCAGCCTGAATGCCATGTGCAAAATAATCATCGAAACATTCCTGATCAAAATTTTTAAACAAACGGTTATGGCGCAGCGCAGCATATGCTTCATCAAAACTTTGCCAGCAATCATTGCGCTTGAGCGTGATCGCTGCAGGCGTGATTTTATCAACAGCTTTCAGCCTTAACTTTTGCATGCCTTCAAAAATGGCTGATTTGGGGCCAATTACAAAAGGCGGGTCCATAATGATCAATTGCGAAAACAGATCAGGACGCTGATACGCCGCCATTAAAGTCACCAAAGAGCCAAATGAATGCCCTAAACCAATGACCTGCTGATTTGGAAATTGCTGTTCAATGTCTTGAATCACTTGGCTGACCAAATGGCTCCATGTATATGTCACAGGAAATTGAGCACTCATTCCCAGCACAGGAATGGCTTTTATTTTATATTTTGCATCAAATGCCTGAAAAAATTTAGCATAGCTGCCAGCAGGAATACCGTTGGCATGAGTAAAATGTATAGGCTGAAACATAAAATTTAAAGAACAGGAATCATTGCTGGTAGCCTATCGCGTTATGCATTTTTTAGTAATTGCATTTCTGCATATTCATCTGAATGTTCAGTCATTCTTCCATCTCAATACACCAGCAGGCAATCTGCTACTTTGCAGAAACCACCAAATTTTGATTTGGCATAAATGTTGCGCCGCAGGAAGTTTGATCTCCAGCAATGACCACCGCCCGCCCTTTAACCACCGTAGTTTGATTGGATGCAATTGCGGCGGTCATCACGTTGCATTTTGGACAAAAATGCTTCATGCCGTTCAAATGCACAGCAATGCCATTAATTGTAAAAGTATTTTCGCATTCAGAGACGACGCCGCCATGCGAAGTTTGTGAGCCTAAAGTCACCAGTGCTTTTGCCATTCTTTTTATCCTTACTTTATTCATTATTTTAATTATGCGTGCATTCTAGCTGAATTGGTCTCCAGCCTCCAGTCTCTGCACAATGTGTAGCTCTCATTTTATCAGGATAAGTGCCATATCTTGGCAATGATTAAGTTTTTAGCTGTATTCCAGCTATAATGTTTTTCAAACTATATGTTCCATTTTATGAGGCTTTCATGAATTCCGAAGAACGTTCTGAGTTATTTATTCAGCAAATTCAAAACGTATTGCTGCATGACTGGGATCCATTAAACATCCGCAAAGATGCATCGATGCAAGACGAATACGATGCGTATATTGTTGATGTCTTGGATGTACTCGAAGATAAAAGCGCAGCAGCTGCCGAAATAGCCCGCTGCCTGCAGGAAATTGAACATGAATTTTTAGGCATAAAAAAGCAAACTGACCGCGCTGAAAAGGCCGCGGCCAAAATTTGGCAGCATTTTGAAAATTTTATCGCTTAACCAATATCAGCTTTTTACTTTGGCAAAATAGCCTGAATTATTTTCTGCCAGCCCATAAAAAAAGCGCCCATAGGCGCTTTTTTAAAAGAAATGATACGGCATTGAAAGCCCTGAATTAAGGCTTCACTACAACCATGACTTGAATCGCTTCCGGCGTAACAGACAGGCCATCCAGCAAGCCCAAGCCTTCTTTTTGGAATTTCTGCAGACGCGTAATTTCATCTTCACGAATGCTTGGATTGAACTGCTTCAGGTATGTTAAACGGTCAATTTCATACTGCCATTTACTGCCATACAATTCTTTAGCCTGCTGCTTGAAGTTTGGCAATGCTTCTTTCGCAATCTCCAGCGCTTGATTATAACGCTCTTCAATCACATCACGGCGCGCTTTCACCACTTGACGGCAGCTGTTGCTGTCTAAATGATGCAAATAAGGCTTCAAAATTTCTGGCGCAATTTTTTGCGATAAATCTTGGCCTTTTTCACTTAGAAGCACACGCACCAATTGCTGCGGCAAGCTCGACGGCAAGTTCAGCGCTTTCGGCGCAATGACGTCCACCTTAAACCACACTTCAATCAGCACAGAACCTTGCGGCAGCGCTGCCGATTTCAGCACAGCCACATTGGTGCTGCCGAAACCTTGAGTATTGATCATTTCCATCACGCTTTCTGTGAATGGATGTTCCAAAGTCAGGTACTGCGCATCTTCACGCAGCTGCGCTTGGTCACGGTAGAATGTCGCCGTCATGCCGTCTTCATCCAAGGTCAGGCCTTGAACCTGCATTTGATCAGTCGGCTTAATGATCACTGTGCCATTGCTTTGTTCATCAAAATCAATATTGGTTGCCGCCATAAAGCGCTTCATGAACATTGGCAAAGTGGTATTGTCGTCGTAATCTTCTAATGCAGTGACAATTTCCTGCGCCACGATTGGACGGCAAGAGTTGTATTCCAGCAAGCGGTCTCGGCCAGCCTGCAGCTCGGCCTCCAGCGCTTCACGCTGTACAGACACTTCTTCCAGCAAATCTTCAAACTGCTGCCCTAAATCTGCCAATAAGCAGTCTTTTAAGTTCACAATGAAGTTTTCCTGCAAAGTTTGTGCCGTTGGCGAAATATTGCTGAAAATGTTCAGGCCTTCATTGTACCAGCGGAACATACGCTCTTGCGCAGTGCCTGCTAAGTATGGCACATGAATTTGAATGCGGTTTTGCTGGCCGATACGGTCTAAACGGCCAATACGCTGTTCCAGCACGTCAGGGTTTGCAGGCAAATCAAACAAAATTAAATCTGAGGCAAACTGGAAGTTGCGGCCTTCAGAACCAATTTCTGAACACAGTAAAATCTGCGCGCCATAAGACTCCTCTGCAAAGTATGCAGCCGCTTGGTCACGTTCCAGCAGGCTCATGCCTTCATGGAACATCGCTGTGCGGATACCGGCATGCAGGCGAAGCACATTTTCCAAGGCTTCAACCACTGGGCCGCTGCGGGCGATCAGCAAGACTTTATTGTGTTTTAAATCTGTGCGCAGTTTTTCCATCAGCCACATCACGCGCGGATCATGTTCCATCCAAGCGCCATCCAGCTGCGCTTCTTCTGGCCACATCTGTTCACGCAGCTTGCCGTCTTTAGACCAGTTTTCCGGCGCCGGCAATGGCGCAGGCTGACAGTCACGGCCTGGGAAGCCTTGAATCGCTTCACGCGTGTTGCGGAATAAAATACGGCCTGTGCCATGGCGGTCTAAAATTTCGTGAATCGCGCGGAAGCGCTGTTCAGGCGTATCGTCTATGCGCTGCCCCAGCAGCGCTTCAACCGCATCTAAATGCATTGCTTCTAACGGCATATCCGACATCAGCACTTCTGCAATTTTTGCAGTTTGCTGATACTGCTCTTCTTCATCCAAGAAACGGTCAAGTGAATTGAAACGTGAAGGATCGAGCAAACGCAAGCGCGCAAAATGGCTTTCTACGCCCAGCTGCTCTGGCGTTGCAGTTAACAGCAGTACACCAGCCGTTTGCTGCGCCAATTCTTCAACCAGATCATAGCGGTCATTGCCGCCTTCTTCTTCGCTCCACATCAAATGATGCGCTTCATCGACCACCAGCAGATCGAAACCAGCCTCTAAAGCTTGCTCGCGCAAGTCGTCATGGTCAATCATTAAATCAATGCTGGCAATAATGCGCTGTTCAGTTAAGAACGGATTCTGTTCTGGATCATGCTCTTTAATTGATGCGGTTCGGGTCAAATCAAACAAAGAGAATTCAAGATTGAAGCGGCGGCGCATTTCAATCATCCACTGATATTGCAGTGAATCCGGTACTAAAATCAGGATGCGCTCTGAACGGCCCGTTTTTAACTGCTGATGGATGATTAAGCCGGCTTCGATGGTTTTACCCAGACCCACTTCATCTGCCAGTAAAACACGCGGCGCGAAACGCTTGCCGACTTCATGCGCAATATACAGCTGATGCGGAATCAGGCCAACACGTGAACCGACCAAACCGCGCAATGGGCTGGACTGCATATTGGCCTGCATCAGCAGTGACTCAATGCGCAGGTCATACCACTCTTTGTAATCAATTTGGCTGGCCAGCAGGCGGTCTAAAGGCTTAGACAGCTGAATATTGGCGCCAATACGGGTTTCGTTCAGCGCTTTGCGCTCTTCTGTGCCATCCGCCAATGTCCGGATCACGTTGTAGCGCAATACGCCATGGCGGTCTTCTGCGGACTCAACTGACCATACTGTGCCTTCCTGATCCTGAAGTTCATCACCAGAGTTAAAAACAATACGGGATAAAGGCGCGTTGTGGCGTGCATACACACGGGTTTCATCGCTTTTGGGAAATAAAATGCTGACCGATCGTTCATCTACATCAATAAGAACCCCTAAGCCAAGTTCTGTTTCTGTGTCCGATAACCAACGTTGACCAATAGCGAACTGCTGCAATTTTTCCACCTTTATCTTGAGTAAGGACTGCAAATTTACGACCCAAATCCTGTTGGATATTTGAGCAAAAATTCACACCGAATAGCAATGTATTTTGACATAAAGCCCACTAAAAAGTGAGCCTCATTTTGAATGTTTAATCAGTATTTTCTAGAATGGCGCCGGACAATGAAATTCAATGACCTGATCTGTCACAGGATGCTGAAAACTCAAGCGTTCCGCATGCAGGCAAAGACGAGGCATGAGCGCTTGATGCGGTTCATCAGCATACAGCGTATCCCCGACAATCGGATGACCTAAATATTGCATATGCACCCGCAGCTGATGTGATCGGCCTGTAATGGGCGTCAATTTTACACGTGTTACGGACACACCATTAATTTGAAATTTTTCAATAACTTCCCAATGCGTGAGTGCTGGCTTATTGTGCGCTGGGTCTGCAATATGCAAGGGCGGACGGCTCGGATCATAAACCACGGGAACATCAACAGTACCTTCACCTTCTAAAGTACCTGCCACAACAGCATGATAAGTTTTAGACGTTTGGCGCTCTTGAAATTGACGGGAGATGCGGTTTTGACCTAAGCGGGATAGACCAAAAACCAGAATACCTGATGTATCGCGGTCTAAGCGGTGAATCAGTAAGGTTTTTGGTTCTTCTTGGAGCAGGCGGCTGATCAAGCAATCCTGCAAGTCTGGCGTTTTCCCTGGAACAGTGAGCAAGCCTGCTGGCTTGTGGATTACCATAAAATCCTCATCACGATGAATCAGATGTTCTGTCAGAAAACTATTCAATGTTTAATCCAGGCCAATCGCGAAAACAAGGGCGCAATGATAAAAAGCTTAGCCAAGAAATACAATGCGAAATGTCAGATTTAATACCGTTTTTTACGATTTTAGAAAAAAAAAATTCCAATTGGCCTAAATTTAATTTTTAGGCATCAGTATTTGTAGCAATTCATGCAAAGTTGCATGCTTTAATAAATCTTCAGAGCTGATATTTGCCCAATTTGCGCGCCATAATCCCGTCAAGCTGACCATTGCTGCGGAGTCTAATCCGTACTGCCGCAAATTTACTGAAAGAACGGTTTCAATAAATGGAGAACCCGATCTTTGAGCAAAATCATTAAGGCATGCAATACGCTCACTGACATCTAATAAATGGAGACTGTAATGATAAAAGAGACCATCATAGACCAGAGATTTTGATTGGTGAGAATAATAAAGACACTTTGATTGGGTTATTCCCCCCTGAGCTATATATAAAAGATTTCATGTTAACCAGATGATCAAAAGCCCCTTAAATAATCGATTCCCAAAAAGTTGGACGGTTTGATTAAGCTGCTTGAAAGAACTGTGTTCTTTAAATTTAACCTTGGTTTTTTAATGGCTGTAATATTGGTTTACTTTTCAAGTAACATTATTGCTGTTTAATAGCTATTGCTTTTATTTTCGGTTGAATTATATTCTGATAGACGAGGTTTTAGATGCAACCCGTTTTTTATCAAAAATCTTTAAATAATATATAAATATCATTAACTTAATATTCAGGAAATCAATTATGACTCCCCCTAATAAAGAAGTAAAAGCAATGAAAATTGATATTGGTATTTCGCACAATGATCGAGAAAAAATTGTCGCAGGATTATCTAAGTTACTTGCTGATAGCTATACTTTGTATCTAATGACACATAATTTTCACTGGAATGTTACTGGACCGCAATTCAACAGTTTACATACCATGTTTATGGATCAGTATACTGAACAATGGAATGCTTTAGATACAATAGCTGAGCGTATTAGAGCCTTGGGATTTCCTGCCCCTGGAACATACAAACAGTTTGTTAAATTGACTGCAATTCAGGAAGTTGAGGGTGTCCCAAAAGCAGAAGAAATGGTTAGCTTATTGGTGAATGCACACGAAACTGTTGCAAAAACAGCCAGAGGAATTTTCCCAATTGTCGATGAAGTTAATGATCAGCCTACAGCAGACCTAATTACACAACGACTTGAAATACATGAGAAAACTGCGTGGATGTTAAGAAGCACTCTAGAATATTAATAAATATGCATATAACTCTTAAATATTCTAAATATTAAAGAGTTATATCAAAATAGAGCACCATATAGATAGGTTGTGCGCAGATTTCTACATAACGTATTATGCTGATTAGATTAGCGTATCGGCATCATGAATATCATTTCACCAAGATTCATGATGTCGAGTTGTCCCCCCAACTGAACATACATAGACCACAGCCTTGTGGTCTTGGATTTAACTTAGATTTCCCCTATACAGCTTATTCAAAATAAAATTTGAGAGATAAAGTTCATCTTGCTGCTCTGCAACTGTAAGCATCTCTGTATAAAAGCGCCTTTCTACCGCCTTTATCACCAATGGCTGTTAAAGGATCAAGGACAGAAATACTCTGAGCGGTATTTACCACAATACTAAATACGCTGTTCTTTCATGTTCTTTAGAGTCATAGACAGTATT
This sequence comes from Acinetobacter sp. CWB-B33, assembly GCF_039655955.1. NCBI lineage: Bacteria > Pseudomonadati > Pseudomonadota > Gammaproteobacteria > Moraxellales > Moraxellaceae > Acinetobacter > Acinetobacter sp. CWB-B33. Next base: position 801,903 of record NZ_JAGFEU010000001.1, on the reverse strand, counting down.
ATGCCCCCTACGGCTTTAGAGCAGCCAAAGCTGCTAGGGCTTTCTCTTATGTTGATTCATCTTGGTGTTCAAGCTATTCATTAAACAGATCTATCAAGACTTATGATGTTGGCAGATGAGCAATTTTAGACAATAAAAAAGCCCAACATCCTGTTGGGCTTTTTTACATATCTGTTACCTTGGTATAACTCCTGTCGTACCTTCGTCCTTGTTCTTTGCTTTCTTATTCTTGTCTGGAGCATCCTGCACTCTATATCTCAATGATAGGAAATCAGTGTGAGATCGTATAGCGGCAAAGGGCGGGAATTGTTGTAAGCCAATGCGTACAAGGCTGATCACTTTTCCCTCTAAGAGTTGTCCGCAGAAATTGAAGGATAGTTTGAGCCATGGATAGGTTAATAATGCACAACAAAGCATTAATTCAATTAAATATTGTTCTCTTTTTATGGCTGAATATATCAAAATCACCCATAAAAACCCGATTTGTTTCTAAATCGGGTTTTTGCGGTTTTTCCAAGTCGGTCAAAAAATTTTAACCTCATGAAAAAAAACAATATTTTAAATTTTCGTTTCGTATAGCAACCTTATGTTAAATGGATGTAGTTTGACACATCAGAATACATTGTATAAATTAACAGGAACGATTGTTCCAGTATAAATTTATGCGTATTAAAGAATTTGATCCAGAAAAAGTTACTGAGTCTGCTATGGACGTCTTTTGGCGTAAAGGTTTTGCGGCTACTTCTATTCAGGATCTGGTTGAAGAGACTGGTTTATCACGTAGTAGTTTATATAGTACGTTTAAAAATAAAGAGGAATTGTACCAAAAAGCTCTACACCATTATCAAATCAAAACAAAAGCTAATATTGAATTATTATCCAGTCCAGGTTCAGTAAAAGATTTAATTAGCCAACTTTTATTTCAAATTATTAAAGATGAATTAACAGATTCACAGCATCGTGGCTGTCTAATTGCTAATGCTAGCCTAGAACTAGCAGGACAGGATGAAAAAATTGCTAAAACAGTAATTTATAACTTTGAAAGACTAAAAAAAGCATTGGAAAGCTTAATCATGAGAGGGCAAGAAAGTGGTGAAATTTCTATACATCATTCACCGCTCGCACTAGCTCTTTTTTTTGTGAATACAATTCAAGGGATAAGAGTTTTAAGTAAGGGCTGTACTGAAGAAACTCGTCAAGAATATCTGACTAATGTCGCTAAAGTTGCTTTAAATATATTGTAATAATTATTAATCGATCCTTAGCTAATATCGATGATAGCTAAGGATTTTATTTATCACATACTGGAATGATCATTCCCTTATAAATAAAAGTCTAGAGATATTTTCTATATGAACAGCGCCAATACCTTCCCAACAGAGCACTTACCAATTGGGAAATTACTAGCATTCACACTTGCTGGATTTATTACAATTATGACTGAAATTATCCCAGCAGGTTTATTGCCTTTGATAAGTAAGGACTTAGGTATTTCAGAGTCTTTAGCGGGACAATTAATTTCAGTTTATGCATTAGGATCTGTCGTTGCAGCAATCCCTATCGTTTCTGCAACACGCAGTTGGTCAAGAAAATCACTATTCTTATTAGCAATTAGTGGCTTATTTATTTTTAATAGTCTTACAGCGATATCCTCAAACTATATCGTCATATTATTTCTAAGGTTTTTCGCAGGTATGTCTGCTGGAGTTATATGGGGAATTTTAGCTGGTTATGCTCGCAATATGGTATCTGGCAATCTACAAGGCAGAGCTATGGCGATCGTTGGCGTTGGTCAACCGATTGCTTTATGCATGGGAGTGCCTATAGCAACATGGCTAGGGAGTATGTTTGATTGGCGTGGCGTTTTCTTTATGATTTCTAGCTTAGCTTTGTGTTTAATCATTTGGGTACAAACAAAGTTACCTAATATCCAAGGGCAGTCAGTTGATAAAAAAACATCGGTAAAGGAAGTTTTCTACTATCCTGGAATACGTTCAATTTTAGCTGTTATTTTTTTATGGATATTTGCTCATAATATTTTGTATACCTTTATTGCTCCTTATCTTAGTTCAGCCCATCTCAATGAGTCCCTTGATTTTATACTGTTAGTATTCGGTTTATCTTCAATTTTAGGTATTTGGATTACAGGTGTTTTTATTGATAAAGCATTAAGAAAATTAGTTTTAATTAATTTATTAGGTTTTGCTTTTGCCTCTATTTTTATAGGGCTGTTTAGTGGTCACACTTTGATGGTCATAATAGGTATAGCCTTATGGGGAGTTACCTTCGGCGGTGCTCCAACACTATTGCAAACGGCTATTGCAGATACTTCAGGGAATAATGTCGATATTGCTCAGTCTATGTTAGTGACTGTTTTTAACTTAGCTGTTGCAGGTGGCGGTATTGCAGGTGGAATTCTTCTCAAAGAAATAGGCATCAGTTCTTTTTTTGTCAGCATGACCTTTTTATCCTTGATTGGGCTATTTATTGTATTTTCAGCACATAAAAATGGCTTTAAATCAGGTTCTCGACTTAGTATTGAATAAAACGCGATACTTATTAAGTATTTTTAAAATTACCATAATGCGCCTTATACGAATTACTTGAAGTTTTTCTATAAGCATCAATATTTTATATGAGACCATGATGGGGTTCAGCGCACTATCATGGTTTTTTTGTGACTATTCACGTTCCGCGCCTATTATTTTTTACCTTAGGAATGCTTTATACATTCCTAAACATCAAACCGTTAATGCACTTGCACTAAAAACTTTTCAATCGCCTGCTGTGCAATGTCAGCATCCTGAAAAGACTTCACGCCAGATACACCTACTGCCCCAACCAGCTGACCGTCATACACAATTGGTTCTCCGCCTTCCAGCATGCCATTAAAGGTCTTCATGGTTAGAAAGCCCATCTGCCCGCCTTTAATCAAATCTTCAAACAGCTTTGACGGACGTTTACTCATCGCAGAACATTTGGCTTTTTCTAAGCATAAATTTGCTGTCATGGGTGAAGCGCCATCCATACGTTTCATTGCCAGCAAATTACCGGTTTCATCTGTAACCGCAATGCTGACATTAAAGCTGTTTTCAATTGCATATTGATGCGCCTGATTCAGCAAAAACTCAGCGTCTGCAAGTGTTAGATAATGTTTGGTTTTCATTGGCTCATTCCCTGTGCATTTATTTGCAAATTCATATAAAAAAGCCCGCAATATTATGCGGGCTTTTAGTGTACTGGATTTCAGCGCTTATGCATTTTTCATTTCAGCAAAAGTTTCTTTCGCCATTTCAATGGTAAATGCAATATCTTCATCACTGTGCGCGCTAGAGAAGAAACCGGCTTCAAAAGCGGACGGCGCCAAGTTTACGCCGCGTTGCAGCATGCCATGGAAGAACTTGCGGAAAGCATCGACGTCACATTTTAAAATGGCATCAAAACTGGTAATTTCTTCTTGATCGGTAAAATAAAGCCCAAACATGCCGCCCACTTGCTGGGTAAAAAATGGAATGCCCGCTTCATCCGCTGCAGACTGTAAGCCTGCCAGCAAGCCTGCCAATTTTTCAGTCAGGGTTTCATAGAAGCCCGGCTGACGCAGATGCTTAAACATTTCAATGCCGGCACGCATTGCCAATGGATTGCCCGACAATGTGCCTGCTTGATACACCTTGCCTAAAGGCGCAATGCATTCCATCACTTCACGCTTGCCGCCAAATGCGCCAACCGGCAAACCTGCACCAATAATTTTACCCAGCGTGGTTAAATCAGGTGTCACGCCATAATGCGCCTGCGCACCGCCAAGACCTACACGGAAACCCGTCATTACTTCATCAATAATGAACACTGAACCATGTTCATCACAGACATCACGAATGGCTTGCAAAAAACCTTCAATCGGTTTCACTAAATTCATGTTGCCTGCAACAGGTTCTACAATCACGCCTGCAATTTCAGAGCCGAATTTTGCAAAGCACTCTTTTAACATTGCAATATCGTTATACGGCAGCGTTAAAGTATGCTTGGCAAAATCTGCCGGAACGCCCGCAGATGTCGCTTCGCCTTCACCACTGGTCAGCAAGCCAGAACCCGCTTTCACTAAAAGCGAGTCTGAATGGCCGTGATAACAGCCTTCAAATTTCACAATCTTGTCACGGCCTGTATAGCCGCGCGCCAGGCGGATCGCGGTCATGGTGGCTTCTGTGCCTGAATTGGTCATTCGCACCAATTCAATTGACGGCATAATTTCACAGATAATATCCGCCAGAGTCGTTTCATGCACGGTTGGCGCGCCAAAACTTAAACCATCGACCGCGGCTTCTTGAACAGCCTTAATAATGTCTGGCTGGGCGTGGCCTAAAATCATGGGCCCCCATGAACCCACATAATCCACATAGCGTTTACCGTCTACATCATACAAGTATGCGCCTTGCGCTTTTTCAATAAATACTGGCGTACCGCCCACGCCGTTGAACGCACGTACAGGTGAGTTCACACCGCCAGGAATATGCTTGCTGGCTTGTTTAAACAGCTGTTCTTGCTTTGGAGATAAGCTCATGAAATGTCTCAACTAAAAATAAAGCCGCATCAAAAAAAAGCTTACGCTTTTGATGCAAATAAATCAGACCACTCTTCGATTCGTGCAGGAACTGCGGACATTGACCGGTTCAATATATCACTAATCACGGCACAAAGGTCAGCACCCGCTTCAATCACATCACCTGAATTTTCAACGGTTAAACCGCCAATCGCGCAAATTGGCACGTTAAATTTTGCTTTGGCTTGCTTTAACGTTTCTATACCGATATTGCCCGCTTCCGGCTTGGTATCTGTAGCATAAATTGCACCAAACGCCACATATGTCGCGCCTTGTGCAATGGCCTGTTCCGCAAGCTCTACCGAATTATTGCAGCTGCTGCCAATCAGCACATTTTTTGGCAACCGCGCCGCCGCTTCTGCAACTGAGCCGTCTTCTTGCCCTAGATGCACTCCCACGCCATAGTGCACTGCCGCTTCAAGATCATCATTGATGACAAAAGGCACTTTATATTGCGCACATAGATGTTTCATGTACTCAATTTCATAGGCCTGATTTTCTTTAGGCACTTTTTTCCGGCGGTACTGCAATACTGCAACATCATAGGTCGCCATAGCCCCTTCAAGCTTAGCTAGAAGCAATTCAATAGGATCATCATTGGTAATTAGATATAAACCGCGCATACAACATTCACATCAATTAAATTTTTCCTATTATAGGCAAAGCGTGAATAATATTAAGCAGTTCTCATGTGAAATATTGTTTAAACCCGCTGCAGACAATGCTGAACAAATAAAATTACGGCCAGAAAGTTATGTAATGCCAATTTTAAAGTGAAAAATACCAAATTCTGGGGATAGCCTTGCTTTGGGTTAATTGTAAAATGACAGATATAGCGATAAAAAAATAAACTTAATAATTATAAATCACACCGCGCAAGATTAGGCCTTTTAATGATTTAAGATAAACGCATGGGGAGCGTAAATCATTAAAAGGCCTACCCTATTTCCAGAAAATCAAAACTTCTTAAAAAAACCAAAACCTTATAATAAAAAAAGCCTAGAGAAAGGTCGCTCTAGGCTTGGAAAGCATTGATCTTGCAAATGCTGTTCATCTTTTTCAAATATCAATCTTAATATTATTAGAACAATTACTTAAAAAATGCAATATTAAAATCTGAACAAAATTCAAGTTATTGATTCAGCAATAAATATATGCACATTTTTTAATCAGATGTCTGCAAACTCTGCATAATTATAACCGTCATACAGAATCCGCCATGAATTTCTCCATGGCTGCCCGCTTAGGTAGTTGAAATTCAGCTTTCAATTTTATCTCGACTGCGGTCTGCCAAACTCAAATTGCCGCAAAGCACATCTGCAAGCATGCGCCAGTCAGATATAAAGCTGTAGATTGGCTGTTTAAAACTGGCAGGCTTATTCTTTTCAAATACAAAATGCCCTATCCATGCACAGGCATAGCCTGAAACCAAGCCATAAACAAAATATTTAGCTTTGCGCTGGCGTACAGCCTTGGAAAAAAAATACAGCCCAATCGTGCTGCCAGCCACATGCAAGCGCCTGCTCATAATATTGCGGTGCTCGGAGAGATAAAAACGGTAAAAATCTGAATAGTTGCGGATTGGCAATTCAAAATACGGTTCTGATGAGGGCTCAATTGAAACTGGCGCTTGGACATTCATTTTTCGCATCTTCCTGATGATTTTCAATCACCATAGCGCAAATTTCAAGCAATGGAAAGCCAGTACAGCTGGAGCGCAAATATTTATTGCATGGCTGTTTCATTGCCCTATGCTTGCGTGTTTTTCAGAAAATTGGTGCTAATCTCTGTTCAATTAAGCACTTTAGCACCGCGTCAAGTCTTACATGCATTTTGTTTTTGGTTAAAATCAAAAGCTAAAAAATGACATATGCATATTGCTGCAGGCATTTGATCAAGTGCTCAAAGCGCTGCGCCGATTAAATTGCCGACATAGATCTTATCAATTAGGACATAAACATGGTTGAGGTTGAATTGAAATTTCAAATTCCCGAAGCGCGCCGCACCGCGTTGCTGAAGGCGCTTGATCCAAAAAAATCACAGCAGATTCAACTGAAAGCTAAATATTACGATACGCCTGACCGATTAATGGCTCAAAAACATGCCGCTCTGCGTCAACGCTTGGAAGGCAGCCGCTGGATTCAAACTTTAAAAGCAGCCGGCAAAAGCCACATTGAACGCTTTGAACATAATGTAGATCTGGGTGAATCAGAACAAGCCCCCGAACTGAATCTGGCAGTTTATGCACAGCACGCCGAGGCTCAAGCGGTACTGCAGAATGCTTTAGGCAATCAGCAGGATCAGCTCACCCTGCAATTTGAAACCGATATCGCCCGTACTTTACGGGTTATTCAGTATCAAGATGCAGAAATTGAAGTCAGCTTAGATATCGGTTGCATCCGTACCGGGCACGCGGAACAGGAAGTGCATGAAATTGAGTTTGAACTGAAAAGCGGATCTATTCAGTCTTTATTGGCGTTTAGTTTTGAATGGGTTAAAAAATATCAGCTGTGGCTGGATGTGCGCAGCAAAGCCGAGCTTGGCAATTTATTAGTGATGCATCAGGCAGCCAGCCCTGCTACAAAGGCTAAAGAATTTGTACTGAGCAAAAAAGAAGCGGCCAATAAAAACTTACGGCAGCTGGTTGGCCAGCAGCTGCAGCACTTATTGCCAAATATTGCAGCAATGTCCGCGCAAACAGCTGCGCAAGAACATGTTGCAGAAGCGCAACTGGCGCTGCAGCATTTGCAGCTGACTATTTCATTGCTGAAAGACTGGAACAGCGATATCTCCGATAAATGGGGATATCAGCTGGAAGCATTTGAACAGCAGTTCGAGCAATTGCATCATTTCGAACATATGCAAAATACGCTGGGCGCTTTTTTACAGAACCGGACCACCTCTGAAAATTTAGCCAAAGATATTTTATATGCTCAAGAAAAACTGCATAACTTGGTCAAGTCGACACTGAATGTGCATCACTATTTAGAACTGCTGATGTTCAGTTTAAATCCGCAAGACCAGCCGCAGCAGCATGATTTAAAATGGTTTGCGCAAAACACCCTGCAAAGCCAATATAAAGCGCTGCAAGACAGTTTAAATGATGCAGATATTGCCAATTTTGAGAGTTTGGATGTGCTGGCAGCCAAAATTAAGGAGCTGAAATTCAGCTTTCCGATTTTGACATCCATTTATGATGTCAAAAATCTGCAAAAATACAGCAAGGCCTTGAATGATGCGCAATTGGCTGCCAAGGAATATCAGGTTTTAGCCTCATCAGCAGCCTATATCCAGCAAACTGAGCTGGAAGCCAGCGACTGGTTTGTATTGGGCTGGCTGACGGCAAAGCAGGAAGTTTATGCGCAAAAACTGTTAGAAGCGACAGAACAATTTTTGGTGAGCCGTAAATTTATGAAATAGCTTCGGCTGAAAGAACCGTCCAGATGCAATGCGGGCTACCGCACACCCGCATTGCATCAATTTGTATATTTTTCAACCGCTTTGTTTTATAGTCAATACTCAAGATGTAATGCTGCTTTTAACTTACTGGGAAAGGTTGTTTTGCAATGTCCGAGATTGAACTTAAATTCCAAATTCCTCAGGCTAAACTGAAAGCCTTAAGCCGCTATGTGCAGCAGCAGAATCCTGAGCGCCTGCAGCTGCATGCCAAATATTTTGATACTGCAGATTTATATTTACAGCAGCACCAGATTTCATTGCGCCAGCGCCTAGAAAATGAAAAATGGCTGCAGACCTTGAAAGCGCCTAAAAATAATATCGAACGGATTGAAATTGAAACCGAACTGAATCCGCATGAATCCAATTCAATCGGCTTAGAGCCCTATCTTCAGGAAAAGAGCCTGCAAGCCGTACTTTTGCCTGCCCTGCAATCACCATTATCTGTTCAATTTGAAACACAAATTCAGCGTCAGCAGATCCTGCAGCCATTCAATGGCAGTGAAATTGAAATTGCTTTTGACCAAGGCCAAATCACAGCCAATGATCACGCCCTTCAGATTCATGAAATCGAATTTGAACTCAAGCAAGGCAATATACGCGATTTGATTCAAGCTATTCTGCCGTGGATCAAAAAATATCACGTCTGGCTGGACAGCAGCAGTAAAGCGCTTAAAGGGCAAATGCTGCAGCAGTCGTGTTCAGCAGCGCTAGTTCAGTATCAATCTGCCCTTAAACTGAATGCAGCAGATGACTGCGATACAGCCCTGAAGAAAATCACCGCCAATTGCCTGGAACACCTGCTGCCAAATTCCAGCGCAATCGCTTCAGGTCAATTCAGTTCAGAGCATGTGCATCAAACCCGCGTTGCCATACGGCGCCTGCGCAGCGCGCTGAAAACCTTTGCTTTTGAATCGCCTGCGGTATCTAAAGCGGCCCTTTGGCAGCAAAAGCTGGCTGATTTGTTTCGGCAGTTTGGCACTACCCGCGACCGTGATGCCTTGTCTGAAAGCTTCATGCCCCAGTTAATTGCCGCTGGTTCACCGATTGTGCAATTGCCGCTGCTTCAAGAAACTGAAACTGTAAATATCCCTGATATATTTCAAACACCAGCAACAACGCTGCTTTTACTGGAGCTGATTGAATTTGCCTATTCACCGCCTCAGAAAAGTCCAAAACTCAAAAAACCGCTGAACAAACGGCTCCATAAAATGCATGCGCATATTTGCCGTGCGCAAACGCAATTTGCGCACATGCAGGATGCAGAAAAACACCGGTTGCGCAAACGGGTAAAAACACTGCGTTATAGTGTGGAGTTTGCATCCTCACTCTATTCCAAAACCAAGGTGAAAACCTATTTAAAGGCCCTTAAACCATTGCAGGATAACTTAGGACGCTTTAATGACTTGTCTGTCGCGTATTCATTATTTGAAAAAAATACACAGCAGCAGCCTGAAGCATGGTTTGTTCTCGGCTGGATCACAGCTGAAAAACAGCAGCTTGAAAAGCATATTGTTAAAAGTTTGAAACGCTTTAACCAAGCGCAGCCCTTTTGGTAAATGTGCAGATGCATTTTCCGAATAAATCCGAAACATCAGGCCGGCTTCATTTACGCTATTCACTCTCACTCATGCACATCTGAAATGAATTAATGATTAACGGTATTTGCCAAAAACTTTCCAAGTATGATTGTCGGCCAAGGGATCGCTATAACTGTCATTACGCTGCTTGCGCGGTTTATCCCGAGCATCGACCAGCTGGAAATCATTTTCGACACTCAGCACAATGCCATTCACATAAAACCGTGTGCGGGTATATTCGCTCTGCCCAAACTGAAAAACATAAGTGCGCAAGTCGATAAATTCACGGTGCGCAACCAAGGCCGCTGTATCATCTGCGTCCAGCCAGTGATGCATGGCGGAAATTTCCTGAGGCTCAAACTGCCCGCATTTTTCCACTAAGCTTGCAATGCCGCGAAACGTTTTTGACTCTTTGGCGCGGGTTTTATTAATCCGGATACGGTCTACATGAAAATAAAATAACGGTAAATTTAAATGGCTCGGCAAATGAATGGCGTCGATCGCTTCATCTTCCATAAAAGGCTGAAACAGCGCTTGCGCCCGCTCTATCAGCCCTTCCCATTGCTGATAATATTCATCAACTTGTTCTTTGCTGCCATAGTAAATGGGCAAGCCTTCAACATTGGCTAAATTTGCCGGCGGCCAGATATTTTGACGCAATAACGCAATGTCGCTTTTTAAACTTTGTACTGCAATTGCATCTTGCATGGCGGTTTCCAATTTGCTTAGGCTATTTTTAGATTAAGTCAATGGTTTTGTTTCTGCAAGGCTTTGCCTATAATTAACCTTTAAGATTTTAGATGTCAGGAAAAATTCATGGTTCAAAAGATTGATGCGACCGATGTAACTGAAGAAGAAGCGTTAAATGCGGCTTTCTTTGAACGTGCTGATGAATTTATTAAACTTGCAAATGAATTTAGCCGTGTAGAAAAAGGCAGCCAAGAAAAGCCTGCTGAAAAACGCGCGCAAATCAGCGCTGCTATGCTGTTTGGCACAGCCCGTTTCAACACTTGGGTAGCAGCCAACAACTTCAAAGATGGCAATGAAATGCGCGATGCCAAAGATCAAGTCATGTCATACATCTTGCAGCAATTCCAAATGATGCTGGAAGACAACTACGATGAATACTGTGAACAGTTCGAAAACTATTTGCGCTTCCGCCATAATGAAGAATTTCATGCCAACAAGCATGATCACGATCATAAGCACTGAACGCCTTGAGTTTTGACCAAGTCATTCAGTGCTGCTGAATGCATGCAAACGCATTTAAAAGCCCTTCGGGGCTTTTATTGTTTTGATTGAATATCATTCACTGCCTTCAAATACGCAGCGTTTTGTCATCTTTTTTGCAGATCCGCTGCTTTTTTATGATAAAAGTTTTGTTCAACACCACAATACTGCACATTAGGGAACGCCATGCAGCAGCTCGATTTTGGCATCATTGATGCGCACATTCACCAATGGGACCCCTACAGCACACCGCATGCGGCGGCCACCGCGATAAAACTGCTGGGCAAGCACCCCAAGCTGCTGGACAAAATGATGCGCATGGTGAAACCAAAAGATCTGATAGAAACTCTCGGACTGACCCAGCATGTCACCTCCCCCTATTTACCTTCCGATTATAAAGCGGATCTTGGCCGCTATGCGGTAGAGCAAGTTGTGCATGTTGAAGCCAGCTGGCATGACCATAAGGGCAAAGGCGTCATTGGCGAAACTGAGTTTATCTCTAAGCTGCCTTTTGCACAGGAAGGCTTGAAGCTTGGCGCAATTGTCGGCACAGCAGACCCGAGAGACAGCAGCTTTAAGAAAATTTTAAAATTGCATCAAAAAGCGTCGCCAAAATTCCGCGGCATACGCAAAATGGCGGCTGCGCATGAAGACCGTCAGATTCATGCTTGGGCTGATGAGCCGCATTTGTATAGCAATAAAAAATTCATGAAGGGTTTTGAAGCACTGGCGGCTCTGGATTTAAGCTTTGACGCATGGGTCTATTCCACCCAGCTGCCAGATTTAATCAAACTGGCTAAAGCGTTTCCTGAAACATCGATTGTATTAGATCACTTTGGCACACCTGCCGGCCTGTTTGGCCCTGTCGGCGCGCATACAGGCATCACCCAAACAGCTCGGGAAAATATTTTATTCCGCTGGCAGGATGATATCGCTGAACTGTCACGCTGTCCCAATGTCTACACTAAAATGTCCGGCTTATTTATGCCGGTATTAGGCCACGGTTTTCATAAAGAACGCCGTTTAGCCAGCAAAGATGAAGTTTTTGATTTGGCATATCCGATGATTCATCATGTGCTGAGCTGCTTTGGCAAATACCGTGTCATTTTTGCGTCCAATTTTCCTATGGACAGTGTCAGCACGTCACTGGTGAATATTATCGATGCATTCAGTGATGCCGTTGCAGCTTATGATCCAGATGCGCTTTCACACGTTTTTAGACATAATGCCAAACAGTTTTACCGTATGTAATTTTCGGCAGGCTGACTGCCGCTTCAAATGCACAAGCTATAAAACAGAAACTTCAGCAGCAGAAGTAAAAAAACTCCCAGAGCGTCAAGCTCTGGGAGTTTTTTTACTGAATGCAGTTAACATCGCATGCAATTATTTTTTATTGGGCGTTTGCGCTTTACCGTACTGATCCGCCATCACCTCGACCAGCTGATCTAGACGGATGTATTTTTTAATCGCAGCATCAACATCTGCCTTGGTTAATTTCGCAATGTCTTGATCACGCTTTTCGCGGTCAAGCAAATCACGCCCTTTTTCAAGCTGAGGAATCAGCATGCTGTGAATACGGCGTTCATCTTCCAAAGCAGTCACGCGCTTTTTCAGCATAGACGCTTTTGCAGACTCCAGCTCCTGCTCCGTCACACCCTTGTCCAATAAAGCCTGCAGCACTTTATGCACCGTCTGTGAAACTTGCGCTGATTTTCCAGCCGTATAATTTGCGCTGATCATTAAGGCGCCGGAATCTGTCCAGCTGTCAAAGTTCATATTTGCGCCAAAGCCGTAAACCAGCGCGTTTTTCTCGCGCAGCTCCTGCGCCAGCCGTGACGATAGCTGCGAATCGCCTAAAATGTGCCGGAAAACTTGCAGTGCAGGCATGTCTGCATGATCACTGCCGACAGGAACGGTTAGCAGAGCTTGATAGCTGCCGAACTCGCGCTGCTCTGACAGCGCATGCACTTTCTGCGCGCTATAGGCGGTATAGTCGTCACTTAGGCGCTCATAAGGTTCCGCTGTAGTCCAGCTGCCAAATTCAGACTTCAATAACTTTTGAATCTTTTTGGCATCAAAGTCACCTGTAATGGCAATTTGACCATGATTGGTTTTAAAGAATTGCTGATACAGCTGCTGCACCTGCTCGCGTGTCGCCGCCTGATACTGCTTTTTCACCAGTTCCGGCTCAAAGTGGTAGCGCAAATCACCCGGCTGATGCGTTTCAATTAAACGCGCCATGTTTAAAGCAGCGACCGTATCGGGCTCTGTATAGGGACGGTCTAAGCTAGACAAGCTTTGTGACTTAATCAAGTCAAACTGCGCCTGCTCAAAAACAGGAGTCTTCACCGCCTCTAAGAAATATTTAAAGAATTCTTCAAATTTGTCTTTTTTGGCAGAAATTTGAATAGTGAAACCATTGCCGCTGGCGCTGACACTGGCTGAACCGCCTGATTCAATAATCTTGTCCGCAATCTGCTGCAAGCTCTTGCCTTCCGATGCGCGGAACAGCAAATAAGCGGTCAAATCCAAAGTCACATCTTTATTCATCAGCGACTCTGCCGTGCCAAAATCCAAAGCAATCGAGGCATAGGTTTTGTCGTCACGCGTCGTTGTCGGGTACAGCGCATATTGAATGCCATTTTTAAGCTTGCCGCGCTGAATCTGTTTTTCTTTCTGCTCTAGGTATGTTTTTGACTGCTGAACATATTGCTTCACTTCCTCTTTATAAGCACTGGCATCTTTCAGCGGCTCTTCTGCAGCATCCTGCTGACCCAGTGTTTTAGCGGGCTGAGCTTTTTTCTGCTCCATTGCCTTTTTCTGATCTTCCGGTGTCGGCAGAATATTCCCGCTAATACGGTATTCAGGCTTTAAAAAGGCTTTATAAGTTTGATTCACCTCGGCTGGCGTCAGCTTTTGAATATCCTCTAAATCTTTAAAATAACGCGTCCAGTCGCCATTATACGCCGCATAATAATCACTGAGGCGGGAACCTAATGCCGCTGCATTATTTTTAATGCTGTCGGCCTGATTTCGGGTCATGCTTTTTACCCGATTCAGCTCTGTCTCATCAAAGGCTTTGCTCTGCTCTACCCCTTGATTCAACTGGGCCTGAACTTTGGCGGCATCATGATTGGGCGCATACACAGCGCCTAAAAAGACTAAGTTAAAATCCTTATCCAGCCACGTTGATGCCGCAACACCTGTCGCTAAACCAGTTTCTACGATACTTTGATATAGATGGCCGCTGGGCTGCAGCGTATAAAGCGCGGGGGATACTGACAGCGCAGGCACAATGGCCTGATCTGCGCCATTCAGATAAATATTGAATTTGGCAAAATCACTGCCTTTTTGCACACTGAACTGGCGCTGTTTGATCTTGCTGCCATCCAGTTTAGGCACAACCGCTTGCGCAGGCACAGCGCGTGATGCGATTGGGCTGAATTGCGCATCAATTTGCTTCAGCACTGCAGCTTTATCAAACTTGCCGGAAAGCACCATGACCGCATTATTTGGCACATACCACGCACGGTAGAACTGATTCAGCTCCTGCATGTTAATAGACTGCAGTTCTTTCAGATCGCCGATGGGCAAACGGCCCAAGTGCTGATTGCCATATGCGCTTTTAAACACCTGATCCATCAACACGGCAAAAGGCTGGTCTAAACGCACTTCACGTTCCCGCTTCACAATCGAAATTTCAGACGGAACATATTTTTCCTGCAGCACCAGTTTATCCATGCGCTCCGCTTCAAGATGAATCACTTCATTCAAAGCCGCCTGTTCTGGGCGCACAATATTGGTATATTTCGTCGAATAATAGTCTGTGCTGGCATTAGTCATTAAGGTGTACTGATCCAGTCTGCGCTGAAACTCATCGCCTTTGACATTCTGCGTGCCCTTAAAAGCCAAATGCTCCAGCAAATGCGCCAAGCCGCCTTTGCCTTGCGGATCATTCAATGAACCAGTCTTATAAACCGTGTTCATAAAAATTTTATTTTCTTTATTATTCTGTGCCAGAATAATACGAAAACCGTTGTCTAATTTATATTCTTCAATATCCTGTTCGGTTTTAACCAAAACAGGCTGCGCAAAAATTGCTGAGCTGCAGCCAAGAAAAAAAAGTGAGAGAGTAAGCTGTTTAAAACGCATGGATAAAATCTTTCCAATCAAGTCTATTAATTTGTAATGCTGTTTATTTTAGAGAATGATTCTCATTATATACAGGATTTTTTTAAATCTGCCGTATTTTTAATACATTTGCCAGATGAATCCAGCACACATCAAGCTATCAAGCTATCAAGCTATCAAGCTATCAAGCTATCAAGCTATCAAGCTATCAAGCTATCAAGCTATCAAGCTATCAAGCTATCAAGCTATCAAGCTATCAAGCTATCAAGCAAAATTGGATGCCTGCTTAAGCTTTAGCGAAAGCTAGTAATCTGTAAAAATTTCTGCCTGCATGTACAGCTTGGCATAGCCCGAAATTTCGATACGGTCATTTTCCAAAATGCGGCAATACAGCTCACCGCCCCGCGCCGAAGCCTGATACGCAGTAAGTTCTTTTTTACCCAGTTTATCGGCCCAAATCGGGACAATCCCTGTATGAATAGAACCGGTCACTGGGTCTTCATTAATGCCGTTGCCAGGAGCAAAATAGCGGGATACACAATCATACTGCTGATTGCCCGATGTAATTGCAACATCCACACAAACATCGCCATCTGAAGCGGTAATGGCTGTACGGATGCGGCCTAACTGTTTCAGCAATTCAAAATCAGGCTGCTCATCCAAAACATCCTGAACACTTTCATATTCCACAATATAAGCTTGGGCATTCAAATACACTTGCTTAAAGGGTTTAGTCAAAGCTTGCCTTAAAAGATCGGGATATTCCGTTACTGCCTGCGCCCGGCGCATGGGGAAATTCATCTGAATTTGGCCGTCATCTGCCTGCTCTACAGTAAAGATGCCCAATTTTTTAACGTGAAACTGAATCGTTTGAGCATCGGTAAAATCTTTAAAAATGACATGGCTGCTGGCCAATGTCGCATGCCCGCAAAAATCGACTTCTGTCGTGGGGGTGAACCAGCGGATTTCATAATTCAACGAATCCAGCATTTTCACAAATGCTGTTTCAGAGAGGTTATTTTCCAAAGCAATATTCTGCATGGCTGCTTCATCCAGCCAATGATCCAATACAATTACCGCTGCTGGATTGCCTTTAAACAGCTGCTTGGTGAATGCATCGACCTGATACATTTTCATCTGTGCTTTTCCCTGATTGATCACTGATTTTTCATCATCTTTGATATGTATGTAAAAAAGCCAACACGAATGCATTGGCTTTTAAATTTAACCTTATAGTCAGATTGTGTCTTTAAACGTGTGTTAAATCTACATCTTCTTGATTGAAAATTGTTTTATTCGTTTGCCCCAGCAGCTGGCTGGTCACTGTGCCTGCCGTCATCGACCCGCTGACATTCAGCGCAGTCCGCCCCATATCAATCAAAGGCTCAATCGAAATCAGCAGCGCCACCAAAGTCACTGGCAAGCCCATGATGGGCAGGACAATTAAAGCCGCAAAAGTCGCTCCGCCGCCCACACCTGCAACACCAATTGAACTGAGTGTCACCACACAGATTAAAGTCAGTATCCATAATGGGTCTAAAGGATTGATGCCAACCGTCGGCGCGACCATCACGGCCAGCATCGCTGGATACAGCCCTGCGCAGCCATTTTGACCAATGGTGGTGCCAAATGACGCAGAAAAGCTGGCGATTGACTCTGGCACGCCAATACGGCGGGTTTGCGCTTCAATATTTAAGGGGATGCTGGCTGCACTGGAACGGCTGGTAAAAGCAAAGGCCAAAACCGGCATGACTTTTTTAAAGAATTTAAAAGGATTCATGCCTGTAAGCGCCAAAATAACCGCATGCACCGCAAACATAATAGCAAGGCCAATATAAGACGCGACCAAGAACCCGCCAAGATTCAGAATATCCGCCAAATTTGAACTGGCGACCACTTTGGTAATTAAAGCAAATACACCATATGGCGTTAGCAGCATGACAATCCGCACCAGCTTCATCACCCAGCCTTGCAGCGTTTCAATGGCAGTTAATACACGGCGCCCTTTTTCAGGTTCTTCATTGATGAGCTTAATCCCTGCTATCCCCAGCATCACCGCAAAAATCACCACACTGATGATGGATGTCGGGTTCGCGCCTGTCAGTTCAGCAAAAGGATTGCTTGGAATAAATGACAGCACCAAATCCGGCACGCTTAAATCTGCAACTTTTGAAATATATTCCGTGTTCAGCTGGTTTAAACGTGCGGTTTCTTGAGTGCCCTGCACCAAACCGGCAGCGCTTAAGCCAAATAAGTTGGTTACCATCACCCCGACAAAAGCGGCAATAAAAGTAGTCAGCAGCAGTGTGCCGATACTTAAAATACTGATTTTGCCTAATGAGCTGGCATCATGCAGCCTAATAACCGCCCCTAAAATGGAAATAAACACCAGCGGCATCACCACCATCTGCAGCAGCTTGACATAACCATTGCCGACAATATTGAACCACTGTATCGAGTCTTTTAAAATATCAGGCGAACTGCTGTAAACGGCATGCAGTCCTAAACCAAAAATCACACCTAGCCCTAAACCGGCAAAAACTTTCTTTGACAGGCTCCATTGGGTTTTATGCATCTGCGCAAGCAACAACAAGAGTGCAATAAATACTGCGATATTCAGCATTATTGGTGTATTCATGAGCTTTCCTTTAAATTTCTAGCTCTATTATACGCTTTCAGCTCAACGTTGCCCAAGGGCACACATTCAGCCGGCCACAGCTATTTTGTGTTTATGACCCGCCTCTTGATGATATCTTCGTCAGCTTCATGTTTATGCGCAGTGCAGAATTACAAGCTTTGCAGTCCCTGCTTGATGGTTTAAGCTTCAATCAGCGTTCCCTCAGTTTATTAAATCCATTTAGATTTCAGGTTCACTGCATGCTTACACATCTTCTTCCCGTTGAATTAGAAAAATCATACCGCCTGCTTAATCATGGGCCAACAGTGCTAGTTTCGGCTCAGGATCATGAACATACCGATGTCATGACAGCTGCTTGGGCCTGCGCGCTGGAGTTCAGCCCCGCTAAAGTCACAGTCGTGCTGGATAAAAGCACAAAAACTCGAGAAATTATTGAAAATTCAGGATACTTCGCCCTTCAAGTTCCCACGCTCAAACAGCTGAAAATGGTGTATGCCTTAGGCATGATCAGCCTCAAAGATGCACCTGAGAAACTGCGCCATTCTGGGGCTGAGCTGTTTAAATTCCCTCATTTCAATATTCCTGTTGTCGCGGGCTGCGCCGCCTGGCTTCTATGCGAGCTTATTCCAGAACCGCATAATCAGCAGACGCATGATTTATTTATTGGCAAAGTCATTGGCGCTTATGCCGACAACAGGGTTTTCAGGGATGGCCATTGGCACTATCAGGATGCCGCAAATGAATGGAAAAGCCTGCATCATGTGGCTGGCGGGCATTTTTACACCATCGGCGATGCCGTCAGCGTTTACACGGATCAAGAATAAAGCGGATTCAGCAAAATGCCGATGCCGTACAGTTTCCGTATTTTTTAATATTAACTCCCGCAAATATTCAATTTTTGCAGTATTAGCAATGCGCTTTACATGATAAGTTGAATTTATGCAAAAAATTAAGAAGTAAGCCCCATGTCTTTTAAAATTCACTGCATAGATGTTAAAAATGCGCTTCAAAATTACATCTGGCTTTTAGAACATGAAGATTCTCAAGATGTTATTGCCATCGACCCGACAGAAGCGGGCTTGGTTGAACAATACTGCCAAGCACATCAGCTGAACTTAGCGCAAATTTGGCTGACACACTGGCACAAAGACCATGTTGGCGGCGTGCCGGAGCTGATCAGTGAGCGCAATATACCTGTTTATGGCCCGCGGGATGAATTATCTAAAATTCCGTTTATCACTCACCCCTTGGCAGATGAAGACCATTTTGAATTTCACGGCTTAAAGATCGATATTATCGCTGTTCCAGGCCATACCCTAGGGCATATTGTGTATTTTATTGATGCTTTAGATGTACTGTTCTGCGGTGATACACTGTTTGCAATGGGCTGCGGGCGCGTCTTTGAAGGAACCCATCCGCAAATGTTCCACTCATTAAACCGGCTGGCTGCCCTGCCGCCGCGGACCAAAGTCTATTGCACGCATGAATACACATTGTCCAATGCGCAGTTTGCACTGCATGCAGAGCCTCACAATATGGCCATCAGAGAGCGTTTTGATCGTGTTGAAGCGCTGCGCATGCTGGGACAGTGCACCCTGCCCAGCACAATTGAATTAGAACTTGAAACCAATCCTTTTCTCCGAGCGGACAATGCAGAAGAGTTTCAGCGCTTAAGAGAAATGAAAGATCAGTTCTAAGAAAAAAGACTCGGGCTTTAAGCAATATCCAAGTACTAAAACTCGAATTTTTCTATCATAAAATTTGATTTGTTTCAGCGAATGCATCCAGTTCCGCCTGTGTCACCACACGAACTGCATGCATTTCATCCACACGGACCAAAAGCAGCCCGCCCAATGCCGGCTGATAACGGCGCGCACTGCCAAATGGCGTATAGGCGACCTTCGATTCAGCAGAAAAAATCAGCCAGTCTTCATGGCCCAGCATCACCGCGGCTGGATCTTGATCATTTTGCGTCATTCTGTCAATTTGATTGGCAACGAATTGTTCAATGGTTTCAGACCGCATGACTATTTCCCCTCTTCGGTTTGGCTTTACTTGCAAACTCAAATATACAGCGCAAAAAATCCTGCATCATGCTGAAAGAATGATGCCTTAATCAGAGGCCGCATTTTAGCGCTAACTACATACTTTATTCTTTTATCGCGTTTTGATTTTGATCAGCTGTATGATTTACATTCAGATTTAATACAGCATAACCTTGAAGAATATATTTTTTATTGCATTTAAGTTTATTTTATCAATGCAATCATAATTAGTTACACTCTATAAAATTGATTATAAATTATATATTTAATTTAAAACCCTTATCATTTTAACCAATTTTATTGTTTATTTATTCAGCAAAAAAATGTAATTTTATAAAAAGTTCCATTTTGCCCTTTAAAAAATATTTAACCATCCCTATTAAATATTTATCAATGAATAAGGAGTTCTCTCGTGAAAAAAGTGGTTAAAGCAAAAAATCTGATCGCATTTCGTCTTTGGCTTGAAAAATTAGGCTATAACGTCCGCAGCTTAGCAGACAACCGCGGCTTCTCATTCAGTTTTAAAAAAGAATACGGCTTAGTCACCTGTGACCTCTCCGGCAATGCTTTGGCCATGCAGCTGGGCGAAGAATTTGAGGATCACTTAAAAGCATAATTCATCTGCCAATTTTTGATCGAGAAAAATGGATTTTTCGAACCTAGGCCCTCCATTGTGAGGGCTTATATTTTACAGCACTGCAGCTTTTCTTGCCTCAGGCAATAAAACACAAGGCTATAAACTCTGCCTCTGACTTTGTTGTACAAACCAATCATCAGTGTTTATTGAACTTTATCATTTATAAATAAATATCCCCCGCGCCTAACAATGAATGGGGACTCCTTAATGCGCTTTGATTAATCACAGAAATATAATATTGAGTTTGATCCCTGCAGCCAATGGTACGCAGAATCTACAGGTGGCCACGGCCGGAACCATACTTATTCAGATACAGACATCCAATCCGGCTGAATGATCAAGGCTTTATTTGGATTATCTTTGCATATGGCCGCAAGCTTTGTTCCAAGCATGATGAATTTTTGCAAGTTGAATTAGGCAGCGCCTGGTTACCCTGCCCTTTGCAGCCTGATGTGTGCTGATAAAAAAGGTAAACGTTGAATAGCCGCTAAAATTTAAATACCTATTGCCCGTTTTATACGGCTGTCACTTGCTCTAAGAAAGAGTATTTCAATAGATTCAACAAGATCTAATTTTGCTTCAGCTCCCGATGCATCAGTTTTCTTTTTATTTCATCCCAAGTTTAACCATTAAAATCGGTTAAACTTCAGCCTGATCAACGGAATCTCAAACATTAAATTAAGCAATAAAAAAAGCCTTAATTCTTTTTGAATTAAGGCTTTATACTTCATATAAGGCTATATGAAGTTAAATTCTGGTGGGGATAGAGAGACTCGAACTCTCACGCCCAGAAGGCGCTGCGACCTGAACACAGTGCGTCTACCAATTCCGCCATATCCCCTTAGGTCGCCAATTATAACAAGATAAATGGACTTTTTCACATATTGCTGTTTAAAAAAACAGCTATTAAATCAATAATAAACCCATGATTTAATATTTGATGGTGGGGACGGAGAGACTCGAACTCTCACACCTTGCGGCGCTGGAACCTAAATCCAGTGCGTCTACCAATTTCGCCACGTCCCCATCAGGGTGCTGACACAAAGTCAGTCTTTTTAAAGCTTGGCAGAGGATCAAGGACTCGAACCTTGACGAACGGTTTTGGAGACCGTCATGCTACCATTACATCAATCCTCTATTTTCTTAATGCTTAAACCTGAATCTAAGCTTTAAGTGGTGGGGACGGAGAGACTCGAACTCTCACACCTCGCGGCGCTGGAACCTAAATCCAGTGCGTCTACCAATTTCGCCACGTCCCCAACTGGGCGCCAATTATATACAATATAAATGGACTTCTTTAACAAGATATTACCGCTTTAAAACTTGCAATAAAAAAGCAAGGCCAACAACCTTGCTTTAATACTTGATGGTGGGGACGGAGAGACTCGAACTCTCACACCTTGCGGCGCTGGAACCTAAATCCAGTGCGTCTACCAATTTCGCCACGTCCCCATCAGGGTGCTGACACAAAGTCAGTCTTTTAAAGCTTGGCAGAGGATCAAGGACTCGAACCTTGACGAACGGTTTTGGAGACCGTCATGCTACCATTACACCAATCCTCTATTTTCTTAATGCTTAAACCTGAATCTAAGCTTTAAGTGGTGGGGACGGAGAGACTCGAACTCTCACACCTTGCGGCGCTGGAACCTAAATCCAGTGCGTCTACCAATTTCGCCACGTCCCCAATGGCTGTGTATATTATAGAGATCACCTGTACATGACAAGCCTTTTTTAGAAAAAAGCATTTTGATTGCTTAAATAAAAATCAAAAAAGATAATTTGGAGATTTCTTAAACATTTTCAGATATTAAGCGCATTTTTATTTGCGAAAAATCACGCATTCTCTGCTTTTTTTGCTTCGCAAGCATATCTCGCAATATCGGTTCGAAAAATATAAATTGCTGTGGAAGATCAATTGTTAACCTCTGACAATGCAAAACAGCCCAATCTTCATATGTATGAGCCTGCAAACGCTGAGCTGTCAGCCATTCCAGCAGCACAATGCCTAAGGCGTAAAGATCACTTTGCACACTTTTGGGCTGCCCGTTGAATAACTCCGGCGCCATATAGCGCGGTGTTGCGTTCATAGCCGGGCGCTTTGCAGACGCTATCGGCACGGCCTGTTCAAAATCAAGCAGCCTCACCTGCCCTTGATAGCGGACAAAATGCGCTGCTTTGAGATCTGCATGCAGCCACCCTAATTCAGTTAACTGCGCTAAGGCGCTAACAGCCTCTATCATCAGCGCTTTAATTTGGCTTAAATTGAACTGGTTCGAGTCCTGACTAAAAATCGATTCCGCATGAGGCAATAGCAATAGTTGCGGATGCAGATGGCCTGCTTGAATTAACTGCCGGTGATCCAGCTGATTGACTGAGATAACACGATGCGGCAGCAAAAAACTGTGACGCTGCAGAGACCACTGCTGATACAGCGCCAGTTCCTGTAAAAACCCCTGCTGCGCATGCTTAAAGCCCTCTTCCCGCATGGACTGCCCTTTGAGCCAAAAACAGGAGGAATTAACTTGATCGCCGTTAGACGCATTTTGCAGCAGATACAAGTACCGTCCAAAATTCAAACTCTGGGCTTTGGCTTTTAAGCGGTATACAGCTGTCTGCAATAAATCCTGATCACACTGCAATAAATTCTGCATGCTGCTTTTCAGGTGATTCTTGATAATGCAGCAGCTCTAAACAATGCTGAATGGTTTTTCCAACCCGCGCATGGGTCTCAATCAGTGAAATTTTCGGCCAAGTCGCCCGTTCACCCTCTCGCTGCAGTACTTTAAATAAATATGGGCGCGGGTTTTGCAGCATATAGCTGTAATGGCGCAGGCTCTGCTTACCGACAATATTCACATCGCCATAATAACGCTGATCAACCACGCCATAGCCATGATCCAGCAAACGGCGTATCGGCGGCACACTGCCTACACGTTCACGGGCAAAATCCATCACCCCTTTAGTAATCACCTTGCCCTGCCGGCGGATAATCCGCTCAGGCCAGCTCAGCATGTCTTTGCGGAAGCGGGAAATATCATTTTGCATAAAGGGCACAATATGCGGATTCACCTGACTGGCAATCGTATAATTGATGTTGTATAAGCGCGCCATTTTCTCCTGCGGAAAATCACTGCGCACACTGCCATCCACCCAGCGGGTAGATGCCATATAAGGCGTGAATTGACCATCATAGCGCTTGCTGGTCAGCTTAACTGGCGGAAATAGAATTGGCACTGCGCAAGAAGCCAGAACAGCACTCCACACCAGCAAATCCGGCGCAGTATATGCGTTCATAATGCGCGCATCCTGCGAAGCATCATAGGGCGCAACCGCAATATTGATATTCAGCCCCGAGGTTTTTTTCGCCTCTGCAAAGGTCATATCCCCTAAATTTTCTTTGAGAAAATTCTTTAAATATTTTACATCCGCCAATCCGCCATTGCCGCGCAGCAAATCGCTGAGCTTTCTAAAATGAAAGGCTTCACTGTAAAAATTATGCCCCTTTAAAATTTCCATAAACTCAGACGGCTTTGACACGCCCAGCATGCCGGTCATGATGGCGCCGGCACTCGAACCAGAAAGCACTTTAGGCATTAAATCCTGTTCCATCAGCGCCTTACAGACGCCTGTATGAAACAGGCCGAGGGTTGATCCGCCAGAGAACATCATGGCAGGCTGTCCAAAGGCTTTTTGGCACTGTTCAAAGAAACCAATTTTTTCTTCTGATGTTAAACATTCACAGTCTTCGGAAGCAATAAAAGCCAAGCCTTCACTGACTTCCGACACATAGTCTTCAATAATTTTTTTTGTCCCGACATGCGTCACGGAAAAGAGCAATGGATGGCCAATATTCGCAATATCGTAGGTTAAGCCTTCACTCAAAATATACATCAGATCGCGAGTGCGCTTTTGCTGGCGGTAACGCCTAAGCAAAGCCAAACGGTGCACAATAATTTCTGCATCAAAATAAGGAGAGCAATTATCCAGCTTCCATTCTTGAGCGCCAGATTCCTCATCAATTTTCAGCGCAGTGCTTTTCCACTCGGCATAGCTTTCTGCAGTTTCCAGTTGCCGGCTTAGTTTTTTTATTCTGTACGCCTGGTGCGGATTTACATCCCTTGCAAAGTCTTTAAATAGCATATCCATCCCTCAGCGCTGGCTTTTATCTGCTGCATAATCATTAGATTCTTATGCAGCTTAAACTTTTGCAAAATTTGATCATTAATTCAATAGGCAAAAGTTGCTTCCGTTGGCATATCATGCCGAAATACTATACATTGTTGTTGTAAAATTACATCTATTCATCGATTAATCACAAGCTGAATACCCATGCCAACCTTAGATTTACCAGATAATATTTTAGAGTCCCTGTCCAGCGTTCTTTTGCAATTGCAGCAAACGCTTCCTGAACTTAGAAAAGCGCCAGACTTTACCGCTGCTGCCTATAAATGGCAGGATAAACAGCTGAAAGCAATTCAGCAATCAAAAAAAATGTATCTGGAAGATTTAAAAGGCATTGAGCGCCAAAAAGAAAAAGTCATCCAAAACACTTTGCAGTTTTTAAAAGGCTTCCCTGCCAATGACGTTTTGCTTACAGGTTCACGCGGCACGGGCAAGTCGTCTATCGTGCGCGCGCTACTGACTGAATACGAATCTCAAGGCCTGCGCTTAATTGAAATTGAACGTGATGATTTGTCTGATCTGCCTGAAATTCAAAAACTCATTGCCGGCCGTCCGGAAAAATTTATTGTCTATTGTGATGATTTGGCCTTTAACGCAGAAGATGAAAATTACCGCAGCTTAAAAAGTGTTTTAGATGGCTCACTGCAGTCAGGTTCAAGCAATTTCATTATTTACGCCACCAGCAACCGCCGCCATTTGCTGCCTGAATTTATGCATGAAAACACGCCTGTAACCAAGGTGGATGTCCCTCAATATACAGAACTGCATCCGCAGGAAGCCATTGAAGAAAAAATCTCTCTGTCTGACCGTTTTGGCATGTGGCTGTCATTCTACCCCATGGACCAAAAGCTGTATCTGGAAATTGCTGAACATTATTTAGCGAAAGCCAATCTGCCATGGACCGAAGATGCCCGGACAGCGGCTTTAAGATGGTCTCAAGGACGCGGACAGCGTTCGGGGCGCGCAGCGTATCAATTTTCTAAACACTGGATTGGTTCACAGCAGTTATTGAATCTATAACTCTGTTTTTAAGTTTTAATTTCCTTCATACGGCAATAAAATAAAGGCCCTGTTTATTTTGAATAGAGCCTTTTTTCACAAAAACATGTTGATATTACAGGTCTTACCCACAAAATAAGCATAATTAAGATACTGACTTAAATACTTTTATGATTCATCAGCACATTATTTTTATCCCCTTTCCACCCCATAAATAGCGAACGTAGACTGCAGAGACAACGGTTATTTTTTGAAAAACCCCTCTTGAATTAATCGATTGGCAGAATTTATAAAACTAAAATTCCATTTTCATCTTCTTAACGAAAAATACAGTCAATCCAACTATCTTTAAAATTTTTATCCACTATTCGTATCTAAACCGATTTCACTCCTCAGCGAGCTTGCATTTACTTCAACTGCCTTTCGCATCAAGAAATCAATTTCCCTAAAATAGTCTTATAACCGATATAAAAAAGCCCAGATCTCATGTCTGGGCTTTTTTATATCGGTTTGTGTGATTCAGCACTTAACCTTGTTCAGGATTGCTCAATTCCGTCATCGGCCAGCGCGGTGTTGTGGTTACCGCCAAGCCATCATGCTGTCCTGCTTTTAAGCGCTGATAACCCGCAAAAGCAATCATGGCGCCATTATCGGTACACAATGCAGGCTCTGCATAAAACACATGGGCACGAATTTTAGCCAGGTCGGCTTCTAAGCGTTCTCTCAGGCGGCTGTTGGCACTTACACCGCCAGCAATCACCAAACGCCGCAAGCCGGTTTGCTTTAATGCTTTCACTGATTTTTTCACCAGTGTATCCACCAATGCTTCTTGGAATGAAGCCGCAATATCGGCTTCGCGGCCTTCGCCTTCCACTTTTTTCAATTGCACAGATACTGCTGTTTTCAAACCACTGAAAGAAAAATCTAAACCTTGATGCAGCATTGGGCGTGGAAATGCAAATGCATTCATGTCACCAGCTGCAGCCAGCTTAGAAATATTCGGCCCGCCCGGATAAGGCAGACCCATCATTTTCGCGACTTTATCAAAGGCTTCGCCTGCTGCATCATCAATAGATTCGCCCAACAGTTCATATTGGCCAATGCCATACGCAGCCATGAGCTGTGTATGGCCGCCCGACACCAGCAAAGCGACAAATGGAAATTCTGGCGGAGTTTTGGACAGCAATGGCGCCAGCATATGACCTTCCATATGATGCACGCCAATCGCCGGCTTATTCAGCGCAAAGGCTAAAGTTCGGCCAAACAGCGCGCCTGTCATGAGCGCGCCCATCAGACCTGGCCCGCGGGTATAGGCAATGGCGTCAATTTCAGATTTTTTAATGCCGCTGTCTGCCAGCAATTGGGTGATTAAAGGAATTAATTTGCGCACATGGTCACGCGAAGCCAGCTCCGGCACGACGCCGCCATATTCTGCATGCAGTTTAATTTGGCTATACAGCACTTGCCCGCGCAAACCCAACTCGCTGTCATACAATGCGAGCCCTGTTTCATCACAAGATGTTTCTAAGCCTAAAACGATCATTAAACTGCCTATAACCTGTATCAAATCTATTGCGAAGCCTATTATAGACTTGTGGTATGAGATGTAAATGAGTAAAATACTGACCTTCACTTGTGATCGAAGGCAATTTCGCCCTAGATCTTATCCATAACTTAATGAGGATTCTTCATGCCACAAGTTAAATTGAAAGAAGGCGAACCAGTAGACGTAGCTATCCGTCGTTTCAAACGTTCATGCGAAAAAGCGGGTGTTCTTGCTGATGTTCGTAAACGTGAATTCTACGAAAAACCTACTCAAGAACGTAAGCGCAAAAAAGCTGCTGCTGTTAAACGCTACCAAAAGAAATTGGCGCGTGAATCAGTACGTACGACTCGCCTTTACTAAGATTAATTTGTGATTGATTGACTAACCTGGAAAAATAAATGACTACTTTAAAAAACCAAATAACTGATGTTTTGAAAGCAACTATGCGTGCTAAAGAAATGGGCAAGTTAACGGTAATTCGTAGTCTACAGGCAGCAATCAAGCAAATTGAAGTCGATGAACGCATTGAGCTTGACGATACTCAGGTTCTTGCGGTCATTGAAAAGCAAATCAAACAACGTAAAGAATCGATCAAAGCCTTTGAAGGCGCTGGTCGAGAAGATTTAGCTAGTAAGGAACAAGCCGAACTTGAGGTTTTATCTCAATTTCTACCAGAAGCTATGACTGAGGAAGAACTTGATTCCATCATTGCACAGACTATTGCTGCGCAAGAAGCTACTAGCATGAAAGATATGGGTAAGGTGATGAACTCTCTGCGTCCGCTCATAGCCGGGCGCGCCGATCCTTCTCAAGTTTCTGCAAAAATTAAAGCAAAACTTGCTTAATACCCAAATACTTCCCTCTTTTGCGTTGAACTGCCTTAAAATTTAGATCAAACCTTTAAGACAGTTCTTCCATAGATACTAAAATTCATTCAAAAACAATTAATTCAAATTGCACTGAACATTATAGCGCTTCAGCATCTGCATTTCTTTTGAAGACAATACCTGAACAATCACATCTTTTTTGCTGATATTGGCATACTGCTTATCCAAATAGGCTCTATTGCTATCTGCAGCCTGATATAAATCATCTGCATATTTACTCAATATTTTACAAAAAACCACCTGCTGCTCAGCAGTAAATCCGCGCTGCATGGGATCCAACGTATTAAAAAAATTCCGAGTATCCTGCTGATAATTTTCATTAATTTTTTCAACTGCATGCACATACTGCTCAGCGCTGGCCGCCCAAACTGGCTGCTGTGAAATTCCCAAAATAAATAAAGCCAAACAAGTTTTTTTCATCAAATCAATCTTTATCATTAAACTTAAAAAAAGCACTGCTACCCATTGTAGCATCAGGCCAAAATTGTGTATCGCTCAAAGATCATGAATACAAATAAAATCTGGCTGATATTCTTTATAAGCCAGTTCTTCAGGCGCAGGCAATGCACCATGTGTCACAGTTCCTAAACGCAGCCGCAAGACATCCGGCAAATCAGTTCGGCAGGAATACACCGGGCTGCCGCATTGACTGCAAAATACACGAGCCTTATTAGCTGTATGAAAATATTCCTTTAAAGCCTCACCGCCTTGCAGCAGCTGAAACTTGGATTTATCAATTGGAGAGTTCCAGCCGAACAGTGCACCTTGCGCCAGCCTGCAATGCTGACAAAAACACAAAATGCTCCGTTCCAGTTCGGCCTCATACTGGTATTTTATCGCACCGCACAAACACTGTCCCTGAATCATTACAGCACTCCATTATTTTGAATTATTATGCTTTAAATTGCGTTGGCTTAATCTTCACCCCTGCCGATCAATGCAGTGAAGACGCCTTATGGAGAACTCCAGCACTTTCGCCTAGACCGTCAATTGCCGGTCTTTCTGCATTTCTTTTAAGCGCTGGTCTATTACAGCTTCGAGTGACTTGCGCTCTTTGGCTAAACGCTTAGCATGCAATAAAGACTTTATGGCATTTTCTTCATTGCCTGTCCAAAACTCCACCTCCGCACGGTAGCGCAATACATTCACAGACCGCAGCGCAGAGGAATTGTCAGCATTTGCAGACTGCTGCATTAGACGCCAGCCGGATACATCACGCGGGTTATTGCGTAAAAATTGACGCACCGTCAACTCCGCTTGAGCCGGCTGCTTATTAAGGATAAGCACTTCTGCATATTTATAATTTAACGCGCGGTTTTCCGGCATAACCGCCGCAGCGCTGCTCATTAAACTGAATGCATTTTCAATTTTATTCTGTCCCAAGTAAACATCTGCCTGCAGCAGCGTCATCAGCACATGGCTGGATTTAACATTTTTAGCTTTATCAAGCGCAGTTTGTGCAGCCGAAAAATCACCATGCTGTATGTGAAAAGCAGCCAAGCCCATTAAACCCGCAAAATTATTTTGATTCGCCAACGCCTGCAGCTGCTGTTCGCTGCTCTGGCCAGACAGAACTCGGCTATATTGCTTAATTATTTCAAAATCTTCATTGTCTAAATTTGGCTTTACTTTCGGCAGCTGATTTGCCCTCAGGCGCGCTTCACTCATACGCTGTGTCGTGAGTGGATGCGTCAGCCAAAAGTCCGGCAAAAAACTGGCCTGACTTGTAGCGCGGTTCATGACTTCAAAAAAATCAGCCATGCTTTGCGGGTTATAGCCTGCAGCATACATATACTGCATTCCTATGCGGTCAGCTTCACGTTCTTGGTTTCGGCTATAAGTCAGCTGCTTATCCAGCAGTGCCGCCTGCGAACCTAGCATCACAGCAGCACCCGCATCACCATCTGCCTTGGAAGCAACCAATGCACCCACCAAAATGCCTGCCAATGAAAGCAAGCCTTGCCCCTTAAAGGCTTCTTGAGAGCGGCTATAATGGCGCTGTGTGACATGCGCAATTTCATGCGCCATTACACCAGCCATCTCATCCATGTTGCGCGCAGAGTTAATCAAACCCGCGTTCAGGGCAAATAATCCGCCAGGCACAGCAAAAGCATTAATTTGCGGATCACTAATAATTAAAAGGCCGACCGGCTGACTGAGCTGTGTCTGGCTTAAAATATGGGAAAATACTGCATACAAACGGTCTTCAAGCCAAGGATTTTGCAGAACCGGCATCTGCTTATTGACTTCACGGAATACTTTTTCGCCAATCGCCTTTTCTTTTTGCTGATCAAGCAAACCAACGCCGCTGCCAATCTCCGGCACAGCAAACTGAGCTGCCGAATTAAATTCTACCGTTTGACTCTGCGCGAGCATCGAACACAGTCCCAGACTGCAAGCCAGTAAAGTTTTTTTCAATGCCGCATCCCAATCAAATTTATTGCTTATTCATTCCGAAATATAGCATTGAAAAATGAGCCATTATGAAAGAAAGTGTTATTAAATTTTTAATTAATCCACTTTCTTAACAGCGTAGCGAGGCTGCCTGCCCTCCAAAGCATCGACCAAATTCTCATATGCCAATTCAACCATCCGCTTGCGGGTTTGCGCAGTCGCAGACCCGACATGCGGCAAGGTTACTGCATTATCCAGCTCAAATAATTCTGAAGCCTGCAGCGGCTCCTTTTCATATACATCCAATCCAGCTGCGAAAATACTGCGCGACTTTAAAGCCTCAATCAGCGCCTTTTCATCAATCACAGAACCGCGAGAAATATTGACCAGCACAGCGTGCTGCTGCATAAGCTGCAATTCGCGCGCGCCAATTAATGATTTGGATGCCGCATTTAAATCAACTGCAATTACAACAAAATCAGAACAGCTTAATAAATCATCTAGACTGCAGAATTCAGCTTTAAACTGTTCTGCGGTTTCAATTTTTTCACGCCGGTTATGGTACAGCACATTCATATTGAATCCGTAAAAACCGCGTCTCGCAATCGCAGCGCCGATAGAGCCTAAACCGATAATGCCTAAGGTTTTTCCATAAACATCAACACCAAATTGCTCTGGGCCTGCTGTTCTGGACCATTGCCCCTGCTTCATCCAGGCATCCAATGATGGAACTTTTCTTGCCGCGCTCATTAAAAGCGTAAACGCCAAGTCTGCTGTCGTTTCAGTCAAAACGTGCGGGGTATGCGTCAGCCAAATATGCTTTTGATTTAGATATGACACATCATAATTGTCGTACCCCACACTCACACTGGAAATAACCTTGAGTTTTTCTGCATGTTTTAAATTGCTTTCACTCAGCCGCCGGCCAGCGCCGATCATCCCATCCGCATCACGGCTTTCTTCTAGAATTTGCTGATTGATATCGCCTTTTTTCGGATTAATTTGAACAACATGATATTGCTGTTCCAGTCTCATCAAAATTTCATTATCGATTTGGCTAAAAACAACAACTTTCTTTTTCATGTATTCACGATTCCTTCATTTTATTTTGCATAAATTGCCAAAGGCGTTTTTTTAACAAAGGCTGACTCAGCATTTCCTGCAGTGAAGCCAGCTGAATAGAATGGGATGCCTGCAGGTGAGGAATTTCCCCTAAGCACAGCACATTTTTTTCTGTGCTGAACACATCTAAAAAGCCTTGTATATAAGATGATGCACCGCGGCCATCCTGCATGTTCTGCCAAGCAAATGGCCATTGCAGATGATGAAAATCTGCAGAAACGGCACGCTGAATATTGCGCCATAATTGCTGCTGATCGGCCGTGATCGCAGTTGCGTCAACCAGCAGCACGCATTGCGGCAACACCATTGCCTCAATTGAAAAAGCGGGAATGTGAACTGCCGAAACTAAAGCTTCTTGCACTGCAGCGGGTGCTGTTTGCTGTTGTTCCGCCTCAGGGGCTGAAAGCACAGGCTCCTGATGGACAGGCGGCTGAGGCCGTTCCGGCTGTTCAGCCACCGCAGGCATGTGCGGCAGGATGATTTCCGAAATAGCTTCTTCAGGCGCCTGATCACGCCATATAGCAGGCTGATGCTGCTGACACAGAGCATCCTTAGGAATCCAAATATCAATTCCCAACGCCGCCATTATGTCACGCTGATGCCCCATCATGCTTTCATCATCACCAAAATTCTAGCCAATATTCTATCGAGATTAGGCGCACTTTGCTGTACTTTTATTTTAATTCAGCTTAAATGGTGCGCATCGTCAATTGTTAAACCGGATCGCCGCAGTCAAAACCCATTTGACGGATACCAACGCCACAGCTTAAACCCATCATTTAGATAATCATCAAGCTGTTTTTCTTTTGCATTAAATCAATCATTTCATCAGTTTCAAAACCTAAGCGCCAATACAGCAGCTCCAGCACATCCAGCTCATCCTGCGTGATAATCCGGTCATTCCATAAGCAAATTTCTGCAACAGCCAAAATACTGAATCGGTCGCGAAGCAAAAGCCCTGCAATATCATTTAGAATTTCCGCTAAATCAATGGGTTCATCTGAAATTTCGCTGTAACGCTCCAGCTCTTTTGAACTTAAAATACGCTTAAGAATTTTTTCACGCACTTCCAGCTGACTGTCACTGTTAATTTGCTGCACATGCAGCAAGGCATCAATCAAACGCACAATACTGGGCTTTACATCCTCTAAAGCTGTCGCTGTATGAATAGGCATCAGGTTCAGCTCAAACTTTACCCGCTCGAGCAGCAAAGCATCCAGCAGCCCAATTTCACCATCTTCCTGAATAATGAGCGCCAGCTTCATAAGGAACTGTCTTGCAATTGTTGCCGGCATACCGCCAATGTTTTTACAGGCTTCTTTAAAAATAGCAATATGGACCCGGCCATCCAAATTCAACAATGAATCGACAATAGCGCGGCTGACTTCCGCTTCCGTCGGAATAAATTCCCGATACTGACGAATCATTAAAATCGCCACCATCACTTCACGCGACCCCGTAGCCGTCTGCATCGCCCGGACAATCAATTCAGGTCGCTGCCAATTGGTGCGGATTTCAGGCTTTAAAGGTTTAATCGCATCTTTAATGGCAAAGCTGATTGGCGACAGCCGCAGCAAAGGCAAAGGCTGAGGTGAACTCCAAGGAATCGTAACATCCGGACTGACTTCTTCCAGCGAACGGAATAAGCTAAACAGCAGCTGATTTTTTAATTTTTTTAGATTTTCCAGCTGTAAATCCTGAATGACACCCGGATTCAACTCAAAAATGCGCTGCGCAATACTGGGATGAATATTCATCCAGTTTTGCGGGCTTAATGCGTTGGCAAAACACATATGAGAGATGGATTCAGCATATTCACTGTGAATTTGAGAACCCGAGTGATGGACATATATCCGCAGCAACGTTTGAATATTGGCATCATTTTGAATTAGACGCTTGGTCTTTTGGTCATTTCGGTATGTGCGCCCGCCCAAGGTAATAAACTTAATAAAGCGGGTAATCAGTATTCCTAAACTCCCTGTAAGCCAAATCAACGCGCCAATGGCTACAAATACAGTTTCAAATTTATTTTCACGCACATAGCCGTTACGGTAAAAACCGCGTTTCGCAATTTTACTGCCCCACTGGCTGAATGTTGTCAAACCGCTGTATAAAATTTTAAGGCGGGTATTTTCGGCAGCTTCACCCGACAAAATTTTATTAAATTCATGGCTGAGCAAACCATACAACTCCATTTCATCTAAATTCTGCATTGCCCCCCATGTTAAAATGATAGCGGTATCTCGCGGGTAAAAACCCGCAGTTAAGGCATTCACCCCAACTTCATACGGCAGCACATATAAAGCCGGCATATCAATTAAAAATGTATCCGCCAGCTGTTCTGTAATTTTAAGCGCTGCGCTTTCTTCAGGAATGCTTTCTATCAGGCTTAATCGGCGCGCACCCAGCTGCTTTGCCAACGAATGTCCGCCCATTCTAAAAACATAAAATTCATAAATAACAGAAACAGACATGATCAAGATCAGCAGCGCAATTAAATATGGGCTGAGCATATGCCAATAAATTGATTGGGTTGAATCTACATAAAAAACCAATAAGCCGACAATTGTATTAATCAGCACAATCGTTAAAAGCACAGCAACCGCACAAATAGAAGCGGACCAAAACATATTTTTGTTTTTTATAAAAGCATAGCCGACTTTTCTCAATGCAATCCCTTAAAACAACATTGTCTTTTGTTTAACCATCATAAATGAAAAAAGCGGGAAATTCCCGCTTTTCATAGAGTTTTTGAAGTGATTACTCTTCGCGAACCCCTGTTAAGTCAACCGATGCCGCGTCGATATTAACATCAATATACTTGTCATTGTTTTCCAGCTTCGCCGAATCGCTGCGCTGTTTCTCCAATGCGTCCAAGTAAGCTTCATCAATGCCGCCCGCAACATACACGCCATTGAATACAGAACAGTCAAACTCTTGAAGTTCAGGAACTTTCGTCGTGCGCACAGCCGCTTTTAAGTCTTCCAAATCCTGAAAGACCAACCGGTCCGCACCGATAATTTCACGGATTTCTTCAACACTGCGGTTTGATGCAATCAGCTCAGATTTAGCAGGCATATCAATGCCGTATACATTTGGATATTTCACCATAGGCGCAGCAGAGGCAAAGAATACTTTTTTCGCACCTGCATCACGCGCCATCTGGATAATTTCGTTACATGTTGTGCCGCGGACAATAGAGTCATCCACCAGCAAGACATTTTTGCCTTGGAACTCCAATTCAACCGGGTTCAATTTTTGGCGAACTGACTTTTTACGCAGCTGCTGACCCGGCATAATGAAGGTACGGCCGATATAACGGTTCTTCATGAAGCCTTCGCGGAATTTCACACCCAAGGTATTTGCCAGCTCAAGCGCAGAAGTGCGTGATGTATCCGGAATTGGGATCACGACATCAATATCATGCTCTTCACCCCATTCACGCAAGATTTTCTGCGCAAGCTTCTCACCCATTTTTAAACGGGCTTTATAGACTGAAATGCCGTCAATAGTTGCATCTGGACGCGCAAAATAAACGTATTCAAAAATGCATGGGCGATATTCAGGTTCTGATGCGCACTGTTTCGTGAACATCTCACCCTGCGCCGTAATGAAGATCGCTTCGCCGGGCGCAATATCACGCTCAACTTTAAAACCAAGGGCAGTAATCGCGACCGATTCAGAAGCAATAATATACTCTTTGCCCTGCTCTGTTTCACGAGAGCCATAGATCAGCGGGCGAATACCATTTGGATCGCGGAAGCCCACTAATCCTTGCCCGGTAATCATCGTGACCACAGCATAGCCACCCTTACAGCGCTCATGCACGCGGGAAACCACATCAAAGATGTCTTCCGCTGACGCAGTCAATTTGCTGCGTTTTTGCAGCTCATGCGCAAAAACATTGAGCAGTACTTCTGAATCAGAATCCGTATTCATGTGGCGCAAATCTGTTTTAAACAGGTCCTCATGAATTTCCGCTGCATTGGTTAAGTTGCCGTTATGCGCCAATGTAATGCCATAAGGCGAGTTTACATAAAATGGCTGGGCCTCAGCACTGCTTGAAGAACCCGCAGTTGGATAACGCACATGGCCAATACCGTAGTTCCCCTGCAAAGCGCGCATATGACGTGTATGAAACACATCACGCACCATGCCGGTGTCCTTGCGAAGGAATAAGCGACCTTCATGGCAAGTTACGATCCCAGCGGCATCTTGTCCACGATGCTGTAACATCGTTAATGCATCAAACAACATTTGGTTAACGGGTGATTTACCAGCTATACCAACTACTCCACACATAGCAACCTCGCAGACAAGCTAGGATTAATAAAAAGGATTATTTGTTGACTTAACTTCAGACGGCGTTTTTTTGGCAGCCGCCTCAGATGAAAGTTCCGAAGACTTTGGCTGGTCTTCGGAATGAATATGATGCATGGCTTCATTGGCAGCATCTTTGGACATTTGCGCAGCCCAAGGTGCATATGGCAATAATGCTTGAATAAATTTTGATTGCTTCCAGTGCGGTGAACTTTCCACCCAAGGCCCGACGCCTTGAATTGTAATCAGCACCACCAGCAAGCCCTTTAGGCCTCCAAATACACCGCCTGCCAAACGGTTTAACGGGCCTAATTTCAGGCTTTTCAAAATACCGTTCAGCAAGGATGTGGCTATCCATGTGAGGACAACAATCGCCAGCACAATAAATGCAAAGGCCGCAATTTTTTGAACCACTGGATCCGAACTGAGCGCAAGCATTGAAGGCGCCAAAATGGATGCATATTTTGCCGCAACAATTAATGCCAGAATCCATCCTGCCAAGTTCGCAAAGGCTTTAATAAATCCTTGACGCAAACCGTTAAGCCCTCCAATGAGCAATATAATCAGTATAAAGATATCAATGGCATTCATAATCTTTATAGCGCGTCGACGCAGTCTTTAACAAGCCTAGGTCCAGTATATATGAGACCGCTGTAAACTTGTACAAGGGTGGCGCCGGCATTCTTTTTCGCCGCAGCATCTTCGCCTGACAAAATGCCGCCCACGCCAATTAATGGAATTTGACCTTTCAGCGCTTTCTCAAAAGCAGCCAAACATGCTGTGCTTTTTGCAAATACTGGAGCGCCAGATAAACCGCCTGCTTCATCGCAATGCTTCAGGTTTTCAACGCCTTCACGCGACAAAGTCGTATTAGTCACAATCAAACCGTCTATTTTAAATTGCAGCAATTGATTACTGATGAACTGAATATCTTCCTGTTCTAAATCAGGCGCGACTTTAAGCACTAAAGGAACATAATGCTGATATTCTTCAGCCAATTCAAGCTGGCGCTTTTTCAGGGTTTCCAGCAATTCTGTTAAAGCCTCGCCGCTTTGCAGGCTGCGCAGATTTTTAGTATTGGGGGATGAAATATTAACCGTAATATATGATGCGTAATTGTAAACTTTTTCGAGGCAAATCAAATAATCATCGACCGCATTTTCAACCGGGGTCGCTGCATTTTTTCCGATATTGATGCCCAGCACACCTTTAAATTTAGCGGCTTTGACATTTTTAATCAGCTGATCTACGCCATCATTATTAAAACCCATGCGGTTAATGATGGCTTTGGCTTCCGGCAAACGGAAAAGGCGGGGTTCAGGATTGCCTGGCTGAGGCTTTGGCGTAATGGTGCCAATTTCGATAAAACCAAAACCCTGGGCTGCCAAGGCATCAATATAAGCGCCGTTTTTATCCAGACCTGCCGCTAAACCGACCGGATTTGGGAACTCGATACCCATGCAGGTCACCGGCTTTTCAGCAACAGCTTGACGCATCAAGCCCATTTTATGGGATGATTTCAAAAGGGATAATGTCAGCTCATGTGCACGCTCTGGTGCTAAAGAAAACAACAAAGGGCGGGCAAGAGAATACAACATATCGGCAAAAGTCTACTGCTTTTTAAGTCGCCATATTATAGGCATAGCTGCACTAAAACACCATGCTTGATAAAAGCTTATTTGATAAAGTTCTGATTTTATTGTTTCAATAATATACAACTTCATTCGATATTCTTCGCGGCATAATGCCGGAAAGAATATCCATCCAATTTATCACTAAATCCCAGCCGAGCAACGGAACTCACGCCATGGCCGGCATTTACTGAAAAACCGCCCTTAAATACGCATTATGATCAATCGTTACACCTGACACATCCATCGTGATGGCCTGTTCGCCATTATAGATGAATGTGCCGATGGAGAGCATTTTACCAGCAGCACCATATATAAGCAGTGCACCTAGCTCTTTAGCCCAAAAAGCAGAAGAACCATTCATGCTATTGATCAGGCATGGACACGCATTAATGCACAACCGCAGTTAATTTAATCTGACCCGCTTCAGAATTTAACTCCATTTTTTCAATACTCAAGCCCATCTGCGCCATTTGGGTTAAAAAGTTAGCCAGCACAGCATAATTTTCATGCATGACCGCAATTTGAATTTGATCGCCAGACTGCTGTGATGCAACCGACAGCCCCTGCTGCTGCGCGGCCCGCTGCACCTTATCTGCCGCGGATAAAACAGTATCACCCGCGGGCTTCATCGTCACTGCATTACTTTGCATCCAAACCATCATATCTTTCAAATCATTGAGGCGCTTTTGCTGATATTCCGCCGCTTTATGCATATAAAAAAGTGCAGAACCCGCCGCCGCCACAATAACAAAGGCCGCTGTAAACACCACCATCACCCGCTCGCGCACAGAGAGGCCATCCAGATAATCCGTAATCTGTTCAACACGCTGATCAATACGATGCTGTAAATTTTCTAATGCTTTCATTATTGTATTTTCACCAATCCCACCACACCGGAAGCGCTGGGCTGAATATTCCCCAATTCAGCTTTAAAGCCCTGCTGATTCAGCTGCTGGATTAAATTTTGCAGCAGTTCAGCTGAGCCTGCTTTCAGTTCCATATTTAAGGCCGATGCGTCATAAGATACACGGTTTGCCGTAATCTGCTGCTGCATCAGCAAAGGTCCAACACGGCTAAGCAAAGATAAGGCCTGCGTACTACCCGTTTGGCTTTGACGCAATTGCGCCTCAAACTGGCTTTTCAAGGTTTGCTCTGTCACCGGATAGCTTTGGCCAAACCAATATTTAAACTGATCAACCGCTTGCACTGCCATCGCATTCGCCACCTTTTTGTTTTGATGCCAGCGCACAGCATCATAACTAAACTGCACCACAAGCAGCCCAAGCAGCACAGCGGCGCAAGCTTTCCAATAACCCGATACTCCCTGCTGGTTTTTCGCTTTCGGCAGCACATTAAATGGATGCTGCTTAGGCTTTTTAATAACCGGGACTTCATAGTGGAAACTTTCTATCTGCTCTGCTGTCACAACTGCCTGCAGGCTATTCATCTGCTCTGCCGTCAGATTCGCAATCTGATATAAAGGCTGAGTTTGCTGATAATCTAAAAACAGGGATAAATCATCGACCGTTTTTCCCAAAAACGCATTTTCACGGACCAGCAAATGACCATTAATATTTGCTAAAACAGCTTGCCCCGCTTTCGGCTCATGCAGCAGCAAAAAATCTGGCAGCAATGCGGTCACATTCACAGGAATTAAGGTCAAAGCATGCTGCAGGGTTTCTACTTTAGCATTCGCGATGCCAAAAACCGTTAACTGCTCTGGGTTTTGAAAATGGTGTAGCACTTTCATTAAGTCCAAAGGCAAAATAACATACTCTTCCAGCAAGTATTTCACGCCATCTGCGCCGAGTTTTTTATACTGCGCCTTGGGAAAACTCTGCTGAATAATCTGCGCATCCCTGCTTGGAAAAAAAACGGCTGCTTCTTTGCCATGATGCTCTTTCAGATCTTGAATTAGCTGCTCAAGATTAGAGGACTGTTTCCAGCATTCTCCATCTGACCACTGCCAAACCCCATTGGCTTCAGGTGTCCACAAATACAACATCGGTTCTGTTCTGCCGTTATAATTAATTTATTATGCTGCTGGTATAAAGCTTTTAATTTGTGTCGATAGTCCTGGCGCAATCACTGCCTGCTCATAAATTCGGGCTTCTGCCAGCGCAAAAGGCTGAAATGGCTCTGCCTGTAATATAGATGCAATATGTGCAACTACATTCATGTGGCACACCACAGCAACAGATTCATAAGGCAGATGCGAAAGCCACTCTACAGCCGTGCGCGCATCATCATCGGGTTTAATTGTATTGCAAATCACCACAGGCACTTCTGGAAAATGCTGGCTCAAATGCGCAAGTGTTTCCTGCGCGCGAAGCAAAGGACTCACCACAAACACTTCAGGCTGAATCACGCCTTTCAAAAAAGCCGCTGTTTGCTCAGCTTGCCGATGCCCTCTCGGCGTTAACGGACGCTTGGCATCATTCCCCATAACCGGCGGCGCCGCTTCCCCATGACGAACTAAAGTCAGTTGCATAAAATTTCCTTTTTTCTATGCTGCATTATAGCTTCTGTGTATGACAATTCATGCTGTCACTCTCAACAAAAGGCATATCACCTTCAAATTAAACCTGCTGATGCGGCAAGACAAATTCTACATCACTGCGGTGGCCATTTTTCATTAATGACAGCGCAATACTCAGCGGCGGTGCGCCTTCAAAAATCACATTATACAACGCGCTGGTGATTGGCATATATACATTCAATTCTTCTGAACGCGCTTTCACTTGAACAATGGTATTGATCCCTTCCGCCGTTTGGCCCAATTCCTGCGTTGCCTGCTCCAGGCTTTTGCCCGAACCCAATGCATAACCCACTTGGTAATTGCGGCTCAGCGGACTGCTGCAAGTCGCAAACAGATCACCCACACCCGATAAGCCCAAGAAAGTTAATGGATTTGCGCCAAGCTCGACTGCAAAACGGCTCATTTCAGCCAAAGCGCGGGTTAGAATCATGCTTTTGGTGTTTTCACCGACACCGTAAGCAGCTGCCATCCCCATTGCCACAGCGTAAATATTTTTCAATGCCCCGCCAAGTTCCACACCATGCACATCATCACTGGCAAATACACGGAACAATGCGCTATGCAAAGCTTGCTGCACAGCGTAGCGCACCATTTCCGACTGGCTGGCGATGACTGTTCCCGCTGGCTGCCCTGCAACAATTTCTTTTGCCAAATTTGGGCCAGACAGCACCCCATAAGGCACTTCAGGCAATACTTCACGAATAATATCACTCATAAAGCTGAAGGTTTTCGCCTCAATACCCTTGGTTAAAGACACTACCGCCTGAGAGGTAATAAAAGGCTTAATCTGCTCCAGAACACTGCGGAAGGAATGGCTCGGAATTGCCACAAAAATTATGTCGCGGTTGCACACAGCTTCTTCTAAATCCGAAGTCGCGCGAAGCCCAGCTTCAAGCTGAAAATCTGGAAGATAACGTTTATTGATATGTGACGTATTGATATCTGCCGCCGCAGCTTCATCACGGATCCAGATCATGGTATTGCAGCCGTTGCGCACTGCGGTATTGGCCATTGCCGTACCAAAACTGCCGCCGCCCAATACCGTCACTCTCAACGCTGTTTTATCCGCTGGCGCAACTGGCTCAACCAAATCTGAAAATTTAAGTTCTGACATTGTTTTTATTTCCCAATACGTTCATTTTGAACGTTTATTACTTCCAATCACTGACAAATTCTGAAACATTAATGGCTGAACGCGGCGGAATCGCCTTGAATGCCGTTCCAATATAAATAATCCCTGCAATTAAATCAGATTCGCTCAAGCCCAAAGATTGCTTGAACAGTTTAGACTCAACCACTGCGCCGCTGCGCCACATGGTCGAAAAGCCTTGCGCCTGCAGTGACAGCAGAAAATTCTGTATTGCTGCGCCGGAACTCAAAATTTGTTCAAAATGCGGCACCTTAGGATGATCCTGCAATTTTGTTAAAGCCAAAACCAGCAACGGCGCCCGAAAAGGATGATGCTTCACCCGCTCCAGCTGCGCTTCTTCGGTTTGTCCTGTATCCGCCAGCGCTTGGGAAAGCAGTTCGCCAAATGCCTCACGCTCTGATTCCGCCACCACAACAAAACGGGTCGGCTTTAACCGGTGATGATCTGGCGCTGTCAATGCCGCAGCAAAAGCCATTTCTAGTTGCGCAGCATTGGGTGCAGGCTCAACCAGATGCCCAATGGATTGGCGCTGATGAATATTTTGATGAACTGTTTCAACCGCAATATCTGACATTGATTTTATATATCACTTAAATAAGGCTAAGCTCAAGATTAGCATATTCTCAAGCACTTACTCCATATGGAATAAATCTGTCAGTTTCAAATTTGATACGCATTTACACCATACAGTTCATCAATGAAAAGCAGCATAATCTATACAGCTTTTATGCATCGATTTTTCAAAGCTATGTTCAAATAGATAAATTCTTAATCACAACGGGGAAAACAATGAAAAAACAATTCGCCATCTGCTCTTCTATCGCTTCAGCGCTTTTACTTAGCGCCTGCGCATCTAATACGCCAACACAGTCTCTCGCTATTCAAAAAGCCAATAATCAATACGAAGTGACAGGTGTCGGAAAATCCGCACTGATTTCTAAAAATAACGCCATCAGCGCAGCCAACAGCACTTGCGGCAAAAATGCAGTCCCTGTGATCTCGGATGAAAAAAGCGAATACAATGGCGCCTTAAAAGGCGTGCTGGATGAAAAAACGGGGCAAATGGTGCAAGCTGCAGCCAATGTTTTAGGCACCATTACCGGCAACAGCGGCAATCTCAGCAAAGATGATGATTACCAAACGGTACTGACGTTTACCTGCAAAGCCAAATAATTCAGATACTGCATGTTTCAATGTTTAAAATAAAAAAACCGCTCAATGAGCGGTTTTTTTACCATGACAGAATCAGCAGTAACCTTCCAAGCGGGTTAATGGCAATTTCTGTCCAATGGCTTTTTCAATTTCCGGCAGGTAAAAAGCATCGTCTTCTGACAAGAAGCTGATGCTGACACCGCGCGAACCAGCACGGCCAGTACGCCCGATACGGTGTACATAATCATCGGACTGTTCCGGCAACGTATAATTAATCACATGTGAAACACCATCCACATGAATACCGCGGCCTGCAACATCGGTTGCAATCATAATATTGTGCTTGCCGTTTTTAAACTGATCCA
Organism: Acinetobacter sp. CWB-B33; assembly: GCF_039655955.1. Lineage (NCBI taxonomy): Bacteria > Pseudomonadati > Pseudomonadota > Gammaproteobacteria > Moraxellales > Moraxellaceae > Acinetobacter > Acinetobacter sp. CWB-B33. Next base: position 759,299 of record NZ_JAGFEU010000001.1, on the reverse strand, counting down.
GCATTTTCAAGCGCTTGTCCTGTGCAATTTCACCGGACAGCATGACCACTTTATAGCCATCTTTTTTCAAATGATCGTATAGTTTGCGCACTTGATCTCTGCGGTTGGCAAAGATCATCACTTTTTCAATCGGCTCGTCACGCAAAATCTCTTCAAGCAGTTTGTATTTATCTGATTTTGCAACCATATACACACGCTGTTCCACATCTGCATTGGTTTTCTTTTCAGGTTCAATTTCAACAGTGACTGGCTCAAACAGCCACTGCTGCGCCAAATTCAGCACGTCATAACTGAAAGTCGCAGAGAACATGAGCGTCTGGCGCTGCTCTTTGCGCGGCGAAAAACGCACGATGCGTTTGACTGAAGGAATAAAGCCCATATCCAGCAGGCGGTCTGCTTCATCAATCACTAAAAATTCAATTTGATCCAGCCAAACTTCTTTTTGCTCGACCAAATCAATCAGGCGGCCAGGTGTTGCCACAATAATATCGACAAAGTTTTTAGCCAGCTGGGCTTTCTGCTTATCAAAATCCACCCCGCCCAGCAAAGTTACTACATGCAGGTCCGTAAATTTTGTTAATTCTTTTGCATCGCTCTCAATTTGCAAAGCCAGCTCACGCGTAGGCGCCAAAATCAGCGCACGAGGTTCTCCGCGGAAGCGCTGCGTCTGAATCGGGTTATTCAGCAGATCATTAATCACACTGACCAAAAATGCAGCTGTTTTCCCTGTTCCCGTTTGCGCACGGCCAATTGCATCATGCCCCGCTAAAGTATATTTCAAAACTTTTTGCTGGATTGGCGTCATTTCCTTGAAACCCAAGGCGTCAATTGCCTGTTTCAACTGCGGATGTAAATTTAAGGTTTCAAAACCAGATGACATATAAATGCGCTCGAACGTTAGTAATCACAAAAAACTTGGAACAGTATAAACAAAAAACGCCCCAATTTACATTGGAGCGTTTTTAAGACCTTTTAGACGATTAGTCTAAAGGCTGAACTTCTTCAGCCTGGAAGCCTTTTTGACCTTTTACTACGCTGAATTCAACGCGTTGGCCATCACGAAGTGAACGGTGGCCGTCACCTTGGATAGCGCGGAAGTGAACGAATACATCGTCGCCGCCGTTACGTTGAATAAAGCCGAAACCTTTAGTGTCGTTGAACCATTTAACAACGCCTTGTTCACGTGCTGTCATAAGTTAATCCTCATTGTATAGCATAAAAAGGACAACCCGGTGTTGCAAACAGCAGAGCAAACAAGTTTAAAAATCTTTTTATTTCTAAGCTTGTAATCATTCTGTAAAACTATTAACAAAATCCCGGTTACATCCATTTGAAATAGGGCGACAAACAACTTTTGCTTATCTGAAATCCTAAATTCGGATCGAGCTTAACATGGGTTACTGACAAATAATAGAATTTTTTTCATCAATCTTAATTTTATCTTATAATTTTTTCATAAGCTTCGAGTTTATTTTACTAATGAGCCATTTATAAAAAAATTCAGCCTTCTTGGGGTTTGGCATTCAATTTGCTAATATTCATGTTCTTTTTTAAAAATCGTGAACGGATTTTAAAATGAGTGAGAATTCAGCTGCCTGTATTATTGTGGATGCAATGGGCAGACCTTGCCCGATGCCCCTGCTGATGCTTAAAAAGGCGCTAAAAAGCAATGCTGGGAAAAATTTCTTATTAATGTCGTCAGATCCGCATAGTCAGCAAGATGTTTCACGCTACTGCCAACTGCACGCATTAAGGTGTCAGCCTAACAAAATTTCTGATTTTGAATATCACTACTTAATTGAATCTTAAATATTTTCGTTTAGACTAAAAGCTACCTCAATCGTATTAAAGTTTACATTTCTCTACCCAATTTCCCATAATTCAGGTAAATATTGGATTAAGATAAAACTTAATTATTGGGCGAGAACCCATTTGACTCTTAAGGAGAACACATGCGTGACAGCAGCAATCAATTGATGCCCCTGTCATTATCAGCACCTGGGGTGAATCTTGGTGCTTATATCAGTACTGTCAACCAGATTCCTATTCTTACAGCTGAACAAGAAAAAGAGCTGGCAGAACGCTATTATTATGATCAAGATTTAGACGCGGCTAAAATGCTGGTCATGTCTCATTTGCGTTTTGTTGTTCATATTGCACGCAGTTATGCGGGTTATGGCCTGCCGCAAGGCGATTTAATCCAAGAAGGCAATTTAGGCTTAATGAAAGCTGTAAAGCGTTTTGACCCGAACATGGGTGTACGTTTAGTGTCTTTCGCTGTGCATTGGATTAAAGCTGAAATTCATGAGTACGTGATCCGCAACTGGCGTATTGTCAAAATTGCGACAACGAAAGCGCAGCGTAAATTATTTTTCAACTTGCGTAGCCTAAAAAAGTCATCTAAAAAATTAACATTGGCAGAAGCGCAGTCTATTGCAAAAGATTTAAATGTAACTGCTGAGCAAGTGCTGGAAATGGAAGGCCGCTTAACGGCTTATGATGCCGCATTTGAAGCACAAGGCGATGATGATGATGAAGGCTCAACCCATGTGGCGCCTGCGCTGTATTTAGAAGACAACCGTTATGATCCAGCGCGTCTGGTCGAAAATGAAGACTATGAAGAACAGAGCACGTCAGCATTGCATGACGCAATGGACCAACTAGATGACCGTTCCCGCAATATTCTGCAGCGCCGCTGGCTGGATGATGAAAAGTCAACTTTGCATGAATTAGCAGCTGAATATAATGTTTCTGCAGAGCGCATCCGTCAGCTTGAAAAAAACGCGATGGAAAAAATTAAAGTCGCGATGTCATCCAACTAAATAATTAGGCTAATTAAGCTTCTATAAAAAAGCGCTTCGGCGCTTTTTTATTGTCTAAATTTTTCTTATCCTGCGCAAAAGATAATGACACGTGTATGTATTCAATAAAAATAAAGGGTGGCTCTGACCGTTATATATCAATAAAACTCCGCGCTTTAAAAAAAGATTTAATGACCCGCATGCTATCCAGCGCCTATCTGCAACTTCAATTGGCGGCACTTTGGTGCGCGCAATCAACAGTTTGACTTAGGCAATGGCTGGAAATCTGCCGGCTTAGCGCAAGCTATTGCCGTTGATGCAAATAGTTCAATGTCCTACAGCAATGCCCCTGTGATGGTTTACGACACTGGCCGCTGAGTTTCAGCTTTATTGACGATTTCACATTCAACACAAGTGCGCACATATGCATCTATGTTAAATCCTGATATTAAAAAATGGCAGTTTTCGGCTTACCCGCCTGCCCCTAAATATGCTATGGTGGAGCGCAAATTTTACCAAGGGCATCTTGTGTATGTGGATTGGAATTTCTGCAATTAACCTCGCTCTAGCCGTGATGCTTGGCGCATTCGGCGCACACGGTTTAAAAAAAATTGCATCGCCTGAACAGCTTGCCTGGTGGCAAACTGCAACAGATTATTTCTTTTATCATGCCTTGGGCCTTCTTGCCTTAGCCATCATCAGCAAAATCATTCCGCAGCTTCCCATAAAAGCCAGCTTTTGGCTGATTCAAATGGGCATCCTCTTTTTTTGCGGTTCACTCTATATCATGGCTTTAGGCCTGCCCCGCATATTAGGCGCCATCACCCCGATTGGCGGTGCGCTGATGATTTTAGGCTGGCTGATTTTGGCTTGGAACGCATTTAAATTCGCAAAATAACCCCGTAGAGATTTTTGCATGCACATCTACCTGAATGGCGAGCCGCAGCAAACTGCTTGCCGCAATTTATTGGAACTCATTCAAGAACTCGCACTGGAAGGCAAGCGCTTTGCCGTCGAGAAAAATGAAATGATTATTCCGAAAAGCAGATTAGAACAGACCGCCATTTGCGATGAAGATCGCATCGAAATAATTCATGCCGTCGGCGGCGGCTAAATGGAGTCCCCATGGAAGACACTTTTAAAATCGGTTCACGTACATTCAAGTCACGCCTATTGGTCGGTACGGGAAAATATAAAGATTTGCACGAAACAGATTTAGCCATTCAAGCCAGCGGCGCTGAAATCGTGACCGTGGCAATCCGCCGTGTCAATATTGGCCAGCATCCAGATCAGCCTAATTTACTGTCCGTTGTCCCGCCTGAGAAATATACAATACTGCCAAATACAGCAGGCTGTTTTGATGCCGACAGTGCAATCCGCACTTGCATGCTGGCGCGCGAATTGCTGGATGGGCATAACCTTGTGAAACTGGAAGTGCTGGGAGATGAAAAAACCCTTTATCCCAATATCACTGAAACCTTAAAAGCTGCCCGCACCTTAATTGATGATGGCTTTGAAATTATGGTCTACACCTCAGACGACCCTATTGTGGCTCAGGAACTTGAAAGCATGGGCTGCGTGGCCATTATGCCGTTGGGCAGCTTAATTGGCTCTGGCCTTGGGATTTTAAATCCGCACACCCTTTCAATTATTAAAGAAAATGCCAAAGTTCCGGTATTGGTGGATGCTGGCGTAGGGACAGCCAGTGATGCAGCCATTGCCATGGAACTAGGCTGTGACGGCGTACTGATGAATACGGCGATTGCCGCCGCGCAAAATCCAGTGCTGATGGCTTCTGCAATGAAAAAAGCCGTCGAAGCTGGCCGTGAAGCATTTTTAGCAGGCCGCATGCCGCGCAAGCGTATGGCCAATGCCAGCTCGCCAGAAACCGGGTATTTCTTTAAATAATCAGCAAAAATACCGTATAAAAGGATTCTTCGGAATCCTTTTATCCTTGATTGCTTTTCAAATTTTATTTTTAGCATTTGATATGCTGCTGTGTGTTCGATAAAAATTTAAAAGGGCCAAAACATGCCATTAAAACAACGACTCTTCTGTTTTATTGTCGCGTCTTTAATGATCAGCAGCATTTCAGCACAAAAGCCTGCTTTAACAAGCTATCAGTCCTTTATTCCTGAACATTGGAAAGTCCTCAAAACAACCCAAGGCGACTTGAATGCGGACGGACTGCCCGATCTTGCTGTCATTATCGAAGATACTGACCCGAAAAAGATTGTCTTAAATGAAAACTTGGGCAGCGACAAACTCAATCTGAATCCGCGGAAATTGATGGTACTGCTGCAGTCACAGCAAGGCTATCAGCTGGCTGCCAGCAACCAAAGCTTGCCGACCGAAGGTGATGCCGATGCTCCTTGCCTCGCCGACCCATTGGGTGAAGGTGAAACCTTAGCCATCCAGAAAGGCCTGCTGAAAATCAGCTTGCATTATTGGCTCAGCTGCGGCTCATGGTACGTCACCAATCAGACCTATACCTTCAAATATCAAAACCATGCATTTAAATTGATTGGCCTGGACAGCAATGACTTTCATCGCGCATCAGGCGATATCAGCGCACGCAGTATCAATTTCTTAACAGGAAAAATAAAACGCACATCTGGAGAAAATGAGTTTTCAGAAACTGCGCAGCCCGTTAAAGTTGAATGGTCAAAATTAAAAAATAAATATTCACTGAGCCTCGAGCAAATACAATTTAATGAACATGATGAGTTTGAGTAAAATAGCCCTGCCGCAGGGCTATTTTGCAAATGCAATCAACTCATACCACTTGTTCCAGTATGCGCACTTGAACCTGCAATACAGCACCTTGTATTGCCTCTTGATGCGCTTTCATATTAACGCTGTGCATATGCGTTTCCAGATCCTGCCGCGTTTCCCATTTTTCGTACATAATAATGGAATATGGAACTTTCGCCTGCATAGCGCTTTCACCTGACAGATCATCAATATAAATGTCATAGCCATAGCAGCCCGCTTCCTGTAAAACCCGCGGACGGATCTTTTTAAATGACTCAAGCACTCTAACAAAATCAGTTTCTGCAGCACATATAATTTCTGCAACAACAGTGAGCATAATGGTTTCCTTGATTGCCAATTAAGCAAAAGCCTGTATCAAATGTTCACGGTATTGCGCTTTGTAAGTTTCAACAGCTGGCGCCTTAATGACATCATTTGCAATAAATGTCGGCAGCGCCTGCAATCCTAAAAATTGATTGGCTTTATGAAACGGCAGATACACCCCATCCACACCCGCACCATGAAAGAACTGGTCAGGTTCATTAAATGCCGCCATCGGCGCATTCCAGGTTAATGACAGCATATATTTTTTATGCTGAATTAAACCGCCGGAACCATATTTTTTAGAGGCATCAGAACGTGATCTGCCATCACTTGCATATAAACTGCCGTGCCCTTCGGTAAAAACATCATCAATATATTTCTTGACGGTCCAAGGTGCGCCCATCCACCAGCCTGGCATTTGGTAAATGACAGCATCCGCCCAAAGAAAATTTTGCACTTCATCCTTCGCATCATAATTGGAATCTGCACGAGAAATTTTAACCTGATGCCCCAAATCAGCTAGAACGGATGCTGCTAAATCCGTCAGGGTATCGTTCAACTCACCATTTGAATGCGCAAATGTTTTGGCGCCATTTACAATTAAAATGTTACTCATGTCTAAGCCTTGAATATTAAGTACTGCAGGCACTATAGCGGCAATAAATACTGTTAAAAATTCCCGAATATGCAAAATATTATTGATTAAAAATCAGCAATCAGAATAGTAGGCATAAAAAAACGCCCTAAGGCGTTTTTTTATCATCTGGCGTTTTGAAACTATTTTTTAAGGAATTAAGCCTTCATCCCGCATCGCAATTTGCACAGACTGGCGCGCGGCGACCTTATTGCGAAGTGCAATAATATTTTTATACGGCGTTAAATCATGGTGAATCAAATTCGACCAGTTGGTGAGCACAAATAGGTATGCATCCGCTGGCCCAAAGTTATCATCCACCAAGTAATCATTGTCTGATTCGCTGATCGCTTTATCGATATAGCTCAACAAGCGGTCAATTTCTGCATAGCCTTTTGCCTTGGCCTCATCATTCAGCGGCGCGCCAAAAAACACCGCATAGGCATCATGCAATTCTGAGTTTAAATAGCCCAGCCATTCCAAAACCTTGGCGCGGCCCAAACCCGACGGCGGAATTAAATCTTGCTTCGGATCATGCTGTGCAAGAAACGGTAAAATTGCAACATTTTCAGTAAGGATCAAGCCTGGATTAATCTCTAAAGCCGGGACATAGCCCTTAGGATTAATTTCATAATAATCTGCGCCCTTTTCTGTTTTATGTGTTTTTAGATCGACGCGAACCAAATCAAAATCAACATTAATTTCATTTAGAATAATATGCGATGCCAATGAGCAAGCGCCTGGAGAATAGTAAAGCTTCATATCTGATCCTTGTTATTACACTATTAACTGTTTTAAATCGCTTCTAACAAACTTTCAAGTGATCACACCTATAAATTGCAAAAAAGCGTAAATGGATAAAAACCTTTACGCTTTGAATATTGTCTAAATTACAGCTTTTTTCAAGTGAATCTGCGATGCAATTTTGCTTCATGATGATTTACCATACGCCTGATTTAATTTTGATGAAAAAATTGTGGTTTTTAAAAAAGAAGAGTGGTTTTCCAATATACGTACAGATGTACTGGCAGGATTGGTCGTCGGGCTGGCGCTGATTCCTGAATCTATCGCTTTTTCCGCTATTGCCGGCGTAGACCCGCAAGTCGGCTTGTATGCATCGTTCTGCATTGCCGTCACCATTGCCTTTTTAGGCGGACGTCCCGCCATGATTTCGGCAGCGACTGGCGCTATGGCCCTGCTGATGATTACGCTGGTCAAAGCGCATGGTTTGCAGTATTTGCTGGCCGCTACCGTATTAACAGGTGTGATACAAGTCATTGCGGGGTACTTTAAAGTTGCTAAGCTGATGCGCTTTGTCTCGCAGGCTGTTGTGTATGGCTTTCTCAATGCGCTGGCCATCTTAATTTTCGTGGCGCAGATTCCTGAAATAAGCCAGATGGATAGCTTAGGCTATTTATTTATGACACTGGGCCTCGCGATTATTTATCTGTTTCCATACATTCCTAAAATCGGCAAAACCATTCCTTCGCCACTCATCTGTATTGTTGTTCTAAGCGGTTTGGCGCTTTTGCTGAGCACTGATATGCGTACCGTCAGCGACTTAGGGCAATTCCCTGATACCTTGCCGATTTTCCTGATTCCAGAAATTCCGCTGAATATGGAAACCCTGCAGATCATCTTGCCTTATTCTATGACCTTGGCCACTGTCGGTTTGCTCGAAACCATGATGACCACAACTGTCATCAATGAAGTAACCGGCACTGAGGGCGACCGCCATCAGGAATGCCGCGGGCAAGGCTTTGCCAATATTGTCAGCGGATTTATGGGCGGCATGGCTGGCTGCGCCATGATCGGCCAATCAATTATTAATGTTTCTTCAGGGGCACGCACCCGTTTATCCACTTTAGTGGCAGGCGTTTTTTTACTGTGCCTGGTGGTATTTTTTAAAGACTGGCTGGCCTATGTGCCTATGGCGGCTTTAGTTGCGATTATGGTCATGGTGTCTTTTACCACCTTCCAGTGGGGCTCAATCAAGCAATTCCGCAAGCATCCGGCTTCGTTTAATGCGGTGATGCTTGCCGTGGTTATTGTAGTGCTGGCAACGCACAATTTGGCTTTGGGTGTGTTGGTCGGCGTCTTGCTTTCTGCCCTGTTCATCATTAACAAACTGGAAAGTGAAGTCAAAGTACAGTCTGAGCGCAGCGGCAATATCCGCACATACAGCATTTACGGACAAATCTTTTTTAGCAGCTCAGATAAGTTTTTTCAATTTTTCAATTTTAAAGAAGATCTGCACAAGGTCATCATTGATCTGACTCATGCCCATATCTGGGATATGACTTCAGTGAATATGCTGAATACCGTAGTGCAGAAATTTAAAGATCAGCATATTGATGTTGAAATCATAGGATTAAATGAAGCCAGCAGCACCTTAATTGACCGCTGCAATCCGCTTTAGTTTTTTACTGAAATAAAAATGAAACCATTACTGCTATCATAAATAAAACAACCTATGCGATAGCAGTTCAAAACTAAAAATATAGGCAACAATATGAATATGAATCATTGGCTGGTGTGGGCCGCATTATCTGCCTGCTTCGCTGCCTTAACGGCTATTTTTGCCAAAGTTGGTTTGCGGCAGATCGATTCTGACTTAGCAACACTAATTCGCACCGTGATTATTGCATTTGTATTAAGTTTATTGGTTTGGGGCTTGGGTAAGTGGCAGAATCCCTTGCTGCTCTCAGGCAAAACGTGGCTGTTTTTAACATTATCTGCTTTCGCCACTGGCGCATCATGGCTTTGTTATTTTCGCGCCCTACAGCTAGGTCAGGTATCGCAAGTGGCACCGATTGATAAGCTCAGTATCGTGTTGGCAACCCTATTTGCTGTACTTTTTTTAGGTGAACGGCCCAGCGTCCAAGAATATCTGGGGATCATCCTCATTGCCCTTGGCGTACTCACTATTGCATTAAAATAAGCGTTCGATATTTTTTTAATGCCTCCAGAATCTAAGTTCCCTATAAACTTATGATTTCGCCTTACTCATACACCTTATTGTTAATCGGTCAGATGTCTAATCGCAAATTTGGCCAAGCAGCGTTGGTTGCCCTTATGGCAATCAAGACAGCAGCGCCTTAATTGACCGCCTGCATACTGAGCAAATCCAACTTCACCTTCTTGAAATTGCAAAACAGATGCGCAGAATCCGTATTGCATCCAAGCGGCATCAACAGCCCTGTCTAAAGCGCTTTATTGAACGCTCAGGGTAATTATCTATATATTTTTCCAAAAAAAAATTATAAATTAAACATTTACAGTATTTCATTTGCCGGCTTTCTGATTTCAGCTAAGTGTCATATTTTGTCTAGTTTTAACATAAGGTTTGGGGAAACACCTGTGATTGAGCTGAAAGACTCTGAATATCGTTCCAATCTGATCAGGCACGCCATCATTGCGTGCTTCGTTTGGTTTGCGAGTTTCATTGGGGTATCCAGCAGCGCTTTTGCATCCTCGCAGCAGCACAGCGGCGCTGCAGAATGTCAGACAAAAATACAGCGCATAGAAACCGCGCAAGGCAATCCAAATCAGGAAATGCAGCGCCCGGCTCAAGGCTGGGTAACGCTGGACAGACTGCCGGATCAGTGGGAAAAGCGCTGGCCTGGCTATCACAGCAAGGCATGGTACAAAATTATTTTCAGCTATAGCTGTCAAAATCCTGCGCAAAACTCGCCTTTGGCACTGGCCATTGAAAGCATTACACAGACGGGGCAAGTATTTATTAATAATGACTTGCTTTGGCAAGATATTTCAACTGAAGAACCTATTGCACGCAATGCCGTTACACCGCATTTATGGAATATTCCAGCCTCAAGCCTGCATCAAGGTGAAAATATTCTGTGGGTACAAGTACAAGGCAGCTTGACCCAAAAGTCGGGCTTAGGCCAAGTGCTGATTGGCGATTATGCAAGTATTTATCAAGCCTATAGTAAATGGGTCCTTGAGAAGAAAACCTTGCCTTATTTAAACGCCATGCTGAATTTAGTGATTGCTATTATTTGCTTCTTGGTTTGGGTCATAGCGCGCAATGATTCCGCATTTTTATGGTTTGCACTGGTATCGATTGCCTGGGTGCTGTACAGCACACTGGTCGTGTATTCAGAGCCTCTGCCCTATTTGAACAGCACTGATGTAGACCGCCTGCAGAATATTATTTTTTGCTTTTATGTGGTTGCTGGCTGTTTGGGCGCATGGCGTTTTGCACGCAAGTCATTTCCTAAAATTGAAAAAATACTGTCTGCCTTTGCCTTCTGCGGAGCAGCTGCAATTGCCTTTGCGCCTGATGCCTATATCAATCAAACCATGCAGGTTTTTTTCGGCCTTGCCGTGCTGATCTTTTTAGCCAAATGCCTGACTTATCCTTATATCGCCTATAAGTCTAAAATCACTGAAACCTATTTTATGTCTGTGACATATCTCGTGTTTATTCCTATTGCGATTAATGACGCAATATTTATGACCACTTTGCAAGGTCAGCCGCTGTCGCCCTATACTGCGCCTTTTTCATCAATGTCCATCGGCATAATTTTGGCATTCCGCTTAGCCCGTGACTCACGTGAAATTGCGGCTTTTAATAAAACTCTAAATGAAAATATCATTCGCGCCAAAAGTGAACTCACTGAGTCTTTAGGCCTACAGCATAAACTGGCGCTGGAAAATGCCCGCCTGCAGGAACGCATTCACCTTTCGCATGACCTGCATGATGGCTTAGGCGGCTCTATTGTCCGCTCCATCATCACACTGGAGCGCAATGAACAAATCAATAAGCCTCAAGTGATGTCTATTCTAAAAATGCTGCGCAGTGATCTGCGCCAAGTGATTGATACAGGATCCAGCCTTTCCGCTAAAGTTCCTGATACGCCTATTGAATGGGCTGCGCCGATTCGCCACAGATTTGTCCAGCTGTTTGAGGAAATAGAGATCCTTTCACAATGGTCTTTTGAGCCAACCTGGGAGAAACTGCCTACAGCGCTGCAGTGCCTAACCTTAACCCGCGTTGCAGAAGAGGCCCTGACCAACATTCTCAAACACAGCCAAGCTTCAAAAGTGTCGGTTTCTTTAACCCAAACAGACAATCATGAACTGCTCATGCACATTCACGACAATGGCGCTGGATTTGACCCGCAAACTGTAGATGCAGGATTGCATGTTGGACTGCAAAGCATGCGCGCCCGCATTAGCCGTTTAGGCGGTACATTCGATATAGCTTCGCAATTCGGCAGCACCAGCATTCAGGTCAGCTTGCCTTTAGCCCCGAAACATAAAGCTTCTGCTGAAGCATGATGAAATAGGTACGCCTGATATTTTGCTAATCCTATCCATCTGCTGCCCAGACAAAGCCATTTTAAAGATAAAATCAAGGCAAAAAGTTTGACTTGTTCAGCTCAGGACTTAAAATACCGCATTCTGAATTTTTTAGATTTGCCAAAGTTATGTCGAACGATCAATTAGACCAGCAAGTCGTAGAGCTGGACAATTTAAGCGAACAGCGTGAAATCGTGACGTTTATGCGCCGCTCAACTCCGCTGAACACCTCTCAACGTACTGCGCTTGAACAATATGGTCACTTAATTTTGGAATATCCTGTCGGTGATTTACGTCAGCATTTCGAACACCCTGAGCGCCCGCTGACGGTTGAAATTGGTTTCGGTATGGGCCGCTCATTAGTCCTGATGGCTAAAGCAAACCCGGAACGCAACTTTGTCGGCATTGAAGTGCATGTACCAGGTATTGCGCAATGTGTTTTTGAAGCCGGGATGTCTGAGCTGAAAAACTTGCGCGTCTTAGATGCCGATGCCATTCAAGTGCTGCGCGAAATGCCTGACAACAGCATCAATACCGTACAGCTGTATTTCCCTGATCCATGGCAAAAGAAACGCCACTTCAAACGCCGCTTCGTATCGCATGACCGTATGCCGCTGGTGGAGCAAAAGCTGGAACTCGGCGGCACTTTCCATGCCGCAACTGACTGGGAACCCTACGCTGAATGGATGCTGGATGTGCTGGACAACCGTCCAAATTTAGAAAATGCGGCAGGCAAAGGCAACAGCTACCCGCGCCCAGACTGGCGTCCGCAAACTAAATTTGAACGCCGCGGCTTAGAAGCTGGACATAAGATTAACGACTTCCTATTTAAGAAAATCGGTTAATTGCCAAAGCATAAAAAAAGCACTCAATGGAGCGCTTTTTTTATGCTTTAAATGGGAAGCTCATTTAACGGATAAACAAACGGTAAATCAGCTTCTGAATGAATGTTCCATAAGGCGGATAAATCAGCTTCATCAAACTGAATTTAGGCCGTACAAAAACTGACTTGGCATGGCTGAAGGTTTTAAAACCCTCATGACCGTGATAATGCCCCATGCCTGAAGCGCCAATACCGCCAAACGGCATATCTTCCATCCCTGCAGTCATCAGTGTTTCATTCAGGCATACGCCGCCGCTGTGCGTTTCATGCAGCACCTTCTGCTGTTCTGCTTTGTCATAGCCAAAATAATACAAAGCCAAAGGGCGTTCACGCGCATTGATATATTCAATCGCCTCATCAATCTGTTGATAGCAGACAATCGGCAAAATCGGCCCAAAGATTTCATTTTGCATCAGCGCCATATCATCATTGACATTCGTCACCACAACATGCGGCATACGGCGCCCATCCGGCTCAGCATGCTCCTGAACAAGCTGCGCGCCTTTGGCATGCGCATCAGTGAGATAATGCTGCAGCCGCTCAAACTGACGCGCATTCACAATAGCTGTATAGTCAGGATTGCCTTCAATGCTGTTTGGGTAAAACTGCTTAAGCGCATCCATATAAGCCTGAATAAAGGCATCTTGCTGACTGCTGTGCACCAGCACATAATCTGGCGCCACACAGGTCTGGCCTGCATTCATGGTTTTACCGAAAGCAATGCGCCGAGCGCTCTCTTTTAAATCAGCATTCTGCGCAACAATAGAAGGCGACTTGCCTCCAAGCTCTAAGGTAACTGGCGTTAAATTGTCTGCTGCGGCATGCAAGACATGCGAAGCAATTGAAGTCGCCCCTGTAAACAGCAAGTGATCAAAAGGCAAATGGGTAAACTGCTGCGCAATTTGTGCATCGCCTGTAATTACAGTGACATGACTTTCCCTAAAATTGTCTGCAATCAGCCTTTTAAACAGTACAGAAAAGTCCGGGGTAAATTCACTCATTTTCAGCATGACATTATTGCCAGCAGCCAGAGCCTGAGCCAGCGGGCCTACAGCTAAAAATAAAGGATAGTTCCAAGGCACAATCACGCCAACCACACCTAAAGGCTGATACAGCACATAGCCTTTAGCAGGCTGAAACAAGATACCGACATCGCGTTTGCTGGGCTTCATCCATTTTTTTAAGTATTTCAAGCTGTGCTTGATGCCGTTTAAGCTGGTCATTACTTCAAATAAGCGGGTTTCGTCAGCGCTGCGGTTGGAAAAGTCGCGGCTGATTGCGGCAGCGATCTCGTCTTGGTGATCAACCAACATTTGGTAAAGGGTCTGTAAATTCTGTTTGCGCTGTTCATAGCTGGGGTAGCTTTGCGCTTTAAATGCCAATTTCTGCTGTGTAAAAATCTGCTCTAAAGCAGCGCTATTCCCTGCTTGCGCCTGCTGCTGTTCCATTGCCATGCATTTTTCCTTTATTTAATCTTTGCAAAATAGGTGTATTTCAATCTCGTCAGTACCGTGCTTTGCCTGATCAAGCCACATCTTTATAAATCTGGCTCTGACGAATCAAATCCACTGCTTTTTCAGCAATCATCACCACAGGCGCATTCGTGTTGCCATTCACAACTGTGGGCATAATAGAGGCATCAATGACCCTTAACTGGCCAATGCCGTACACGCGCAGCTCCGGATCAACGACCGCCATTTCATCGATGCCCATTTTACAGCTGCCTACAGGATGGTACACGGTATCCACCCGCGCCCTTAAAATACTGCGGATATCATCATCTGTATGCACATCCGCAGTAAATAAATCCTGCTTATACAGTTCAGATAAAGATGGAGACTGCATCAGCTGCTGCGTCAGTTTATAGCCTTGAACCAAGTCCTCCACATCACCGGCATCGCCTAGAAAGTTCGGATCGATTTTTAACGGATCAGTAATTTTATTGCCGCTCAGCTGTATACTGCCTCGGCTCCGCGGATTCAATAAGCACACATGGCAGGATAAGCCATGGCTGGCGTGGAATTTACGCGCATGATCATCAACAAGCGCCATCACAAAATGCAGCTGCAAATTTGGAATGTCCAATGCAGGATCGCTTTTTAAGAAGCCGCCGCACTCCGCAAAGTTGGATGCAATCATGCCGCGGCGTTCACTGCGGTAGCGCTTAATCTGCTTGATCATCCCCAAGGAGCCAGACATGGACACGCCAAATGTATTGGCGGTATCTTTCACGGTATAGCCGAAAATAAAATCGGGGTGATCATGAAAGTTTTTACCGACGCCTGGCAAATGGTGCTTCACTTCAATTTGGTGTTCATTCAATTCCGCCTGATCACCAATTCCTGACAGCATCAGAATTTGCGGAGACTGAATTGCTCCTGCGCACAGCAGCACTTCTTTACGCGCATGCAGCTGTTTGATTTGCCCTGCATGCTGCACTTCCACACCCGCCGCTATTTGGTTCTCGATCAGAATTTTATGTGTTATGGCCTGTGTCAGCACGGTTAAATTCGGGCGGCTTAAGTGCGGGAAAAGATAGCCCCGGGCCACACTGCAGCGCTCACCGTTCACATGGGTCACCTGATATACGCCCAGGCCTTCCTGTTCTGCGCCATTAAAATCATCCAGAACTTTATAGCCTTGCGCTTCCGCTGCTGCCATATAGCGCTGATGGATCGGATTGTCGGTGCGCACATCACTGACTGAAAGCGGCCCTGCATTGCCATGAAATTCATTTTCAATGCGTTCATTATTTTCCGATTTGATAAAGTACGGCAGCACCTCGTCATACGACCAGCCTGCATTTCCCAATGCTGCCCAATGATCATAATCGGCGCGGTTGCCGCGGATGTAAATCATGGCATTAATGCCGGAAGATCCGCCAAGGCATTTGCCGCGCGGCTGATAGCTTTTTCGGCCATTCAGGCCTGCCTGAGGCACCGTTTCAAAGGCCCAGTTATTGATTTTTGTTGGCAGGCTTACGACACAGGCCGCAGGAATATTCACCGTCCAGCTGTCGCCTTGCCCCCCAGCTTCCAGCAGGCAAACAGAAATATTCGGGTCTTCCGTTAAACGGCTGGCCAATACACTGCCGGCACTGCCTCCGCCGATAATAATGTAGTCAAATTCCTTTTGCATTTTGTTTTCCTTTGATTTTTATTTTTCATGTCTGTCTTTTAATAGCATATATCTGTAAAAAACGTCATCACGTATTTCACTTAAAGGTCATTTTTTTGTATAAACAGCTGCTGAACCTGAAGATGATTTTACTTACCAGCGATAAAGCCCCGGTAGCATAAAATTTGCGTAAATGAAGATATCTGCTTAAAGCCGGCTTCTTGCAACAGCGCCAAAGTGTCCAATTCAGTTAAAGCATAAAAATCGTCATTCATCCGATGCAGCATGGCTTGTGTTTGCTTTTCCGCCAAACCGTTCATTTCACACAGCCGCTTTAAGGCCATCGCTTCCTGCTGGTCATGAAACTGCATTAGATCAAATGTCAAAAAAATCCCGCTGGATTTTAAACACTGCTGTGCGCCCTGCAAGAAAGCCAGTTTTTCGCAAAAAGGAATGAAGTGCGTTACCAGTACCGAAAGCACGGCATCAAAATCGCCCTGCTCAGTCAATGCCGTATGCGGGCCAAAAACAAAATTTACCCGCTGATCCGCATTCCACGGCGCCGCATAGTGCCGCGCTTTTTCCAGCATCGGCTGGGACAATTCTGTCACGGTAAATCTGCACTTCGGAAAAGCCTGCAGCAGATAACCCAATTCATAGCCAGTCCCTGCACCAATAATCAGCACATTGGATTTCTCTGGCAGATATCCCTGTAAAATTGCCAAGATCTGCTGATGCGCCAGCTCATAGCCCGGAATCAATTTTCGAATATGCTGGTCATAACCATCAACCACCTGCTGACTGCTAAAATCCTTTGCCAAAATCCGCTCCTTCTCAAGCATTCAGCATCAATTGCTTCAATAAAATCATGAGTGATGCCGTTTTAAAATTTGTTCGCTCAGCAGTGCATAAACCGCTTTCAAATCTTGACGCTGTGACTGTTCCAGCATTTCTGCATGCATGGCGATAATATTTTTGTCTCCCCGCATGGCTGGGCCTGTCTGCATTGCCTTAGGATCAGCTGCAGTGGCTTTTTGCGCAGTTTCCAATATCAGCGGATACAGCAGGCTGAAATCGACCTGCTGCGCATCGACAACCTGTTTCGCCATGTCGTAGCAGTAATTGGCAAAATTGCAGGCATAAACCGCCGCCAAGTGCAGGCTCAGGCGCTGCGCGGAATTGTATTGATATACCCGCTGGCTGAGCTCATTTGCCAATGCATTCAATATGGCTGAATCCTGCAGCTCTGCAGCTTCTATAAATATTGGGGTTTGCGCCCAATCAATTTCACGTTCAAAACTGAAGGTCTGCAAAGGATACAGCACGCCGGCTCTAGGATGAACTGCGGTTAATTTGGCAATGTCTGTGCTGCCGGATGTATGCGCAATCAAGACTTCTGGCGCATAGCGGTGAACAGATTGAATCACGTCGGCAATTGCGCTGTCACTCACGGCAATAATCAATAAATCAATCTCGGCCTTCAAAGCACTGAATGACGTTGCCGCTTCAGCGCCCACCGCCTGCGCCAACGCGGCTGCATGTTCATATTTCCGGCTGCAAATTTGAACAATTTGGTGCCGCTCCTTTAAAGCCCGCGCCAAATGATGCGCCACCCGCCCTGCGCCAATAAAACTGATCCGCATAATTCCGCTGCATTATTAAAATGATGCCTAAGCATGCCTATAAAAAAAGGACGAATCAATTCGTCCTTCAGATTAATTTACCGCAGCTGCATTCATCCCCGCACTTTTCAATTCAAGAATGCACTATTGCGCGCCGCGGTAAACAATGCTGCAGCGGCTATAAATTAATTAAACAGATTGTTTAAATAGACCGTGCGTTCTTTGGTTTTTTGGATAAAGCATTTGCTGTATTGAATCGCCTGATTCTGTGCAGACATCGCATCATTCCAATAGTCAGATTTCTTTTGGTAAGTCTCTAACTCTTTTTCATCGACCTGATGTACGCTTTTTTGCGACAGCACTTTACAGTCCACATCACGCTTTTCGAACCAATCTGACTGATCCTGCTGCTGGGAAGTTTTCTGCTCTGCCGTCAAACGGTCCCAAGCAGCGTTCAGCTTCTCTACCGAAGCATTCTGTTCCCCATCAATTTCTTTTTGGCGCACATCTAAGGCTTTTTGCGCCAGTTCACGCTGCGCGGTATCCTCTTCCACATATTTTTTAGACTCTTCTTTATTTTGTTCATTGGCTTTCATATATGAAGCATACTGCACCGCCAATTCAGTCAAATATGCGGACTGACTGATGACTGAATGATTTTCCATGGTCATGCTGATTTCATCTTTATCAGACTTATCAATATGATAAATAAAGTCGATGCCATTCAGGCGGTCATTTTTCAAAGTCAGGCCGGCAAACGAACTGCCCAGATAATCTTGCAGCGTCGTGTTATCCGCTGCTTCACCTTCACACTCCTCACACGGCGCATCCATAAACGCATTTTCAGCCCGCTTTTGCAGGCCATTTGGCAAAATTGCAGTCACTAAACTGCTGCAGTCCAAGGTTTTAGCCTGCTCAGGATTTTCCGTTTTTGTGCTGATATGGGTAATTTCAAACTTTATATTTTTGCGGATTTTATCCAATAAGGCCTGATCTGCTTCAAAAGATGACTGGCGCAGGCGCTGATCTAAATCCTTAAGATATTCTTCCTTCAAATAATCCTGCAGCTGCTCTACATTTGCTGGCGCTGTACAGCTGAAATCTGTCACTTGCTGTATTTTCGGTTCTTCTGAAGTGGCTTTATCTTTTTTATTTTTAAAATAATCACAGCCTGAAAGCATTGCAGTACCGCACATGAGGCCGATCATTAATTTTTTATTTATCATCTTTTAACCATACTGTTTTATAATTTTCGCGTATTAAATCAAAAACGCAGCATCTTGACCATAGCTTCTTGAAAAAACCCTGCAGCCAGTGCAAGGATTTTTCAGAATTAAAGAACTGCTTAAAACATTGCTGCACGGCATGCATGGCGTTAATAAGAATATTCTTTCACACCCTGTTCATCTACTGTACGCGCCACGCCTGTATCTTTATTCAACACTTCAAACTCAATGCGGCGGTTTTTAAACCGGCCTTCCTCTGTGGCATTTTCTGCTGCCGGTTTTTCCTGCCCCATGCCGACAGCCCTCAATTGCGCCGGATCTACGCCCTTGCCAATAAGGTAATCCACAACAGCCTGGGCCCGGGCCAGAGACAATTTTTTATTGGCCGCCGCACTGCCTGTCGCATCGGTATGCCCTGTTACGGTGAGTTCGACCTGCTTCGCGCGCTGCATTAAAGCCGCAGCCTGATCCAGGATTGATTTGTTAGCTTCAGGAATTTCTGAAGAGCCCGCAGCAAAATTAATAATTTGCATATTCAGTGCAGTCGCAACATCCAGTGCGCGAATATGCTCAGGATTAATTGCAGCTAGCGCCTTTTGCGCCTCAGAAATACTATTATTCACGGTTGCGTTGACATCAACAGGTTTCTGAACCGAAATATTCATGTTTTTTGCAATTTTCTTAATGTCACCGGCTAACCGTTCAGCATCCTGCGGGTTAGCCGCTTGAATCGACAATTGTTCACCGACCCAATTCAAGGAGACATTAGGTGTGCCTTCAATAAGTTTCAATACCGATGGAATGGCATCCTGATCCGTATATACGGTATGGTAGCCGGCGTCCGCCGAAGCGCCACAGCCTGCAGGACTGCTAAAAATCTGTTTCACTTGCTGCTGTAAAATATCGATATAACTGCTGTTGTTGACATATATTTGGCAGCTTGCCAGCGCCCCCTGTTCATTTGTGCTGAGATGCAAAGATGCCGGCTGTGCCGCTGCGCTTTGCACAGGAGGCCCAGCATCTTCCACGCTGTTTTTGCTCGAACAGGATTTATACCAAAACGCGGCCAGCAGCCCTAAAATGATAAGGGCTAAAATAGGAAGCCATGCGCCGGATTTTTTCTCCTTAACCGCCACTTGCGCTACAATTTCAGACGCTTGATGGGCCGTTTTCCCGATTGCGGTATTGATGCCTAATGCTTCCAGTATTCCAGCAGCCCACACGGGCAAAGCGCGATGCACTGAATCTTGCTGTGTATTGATTAAATGCACCATTGCATCCGGGTCAGCAGAGCCTGCCTGATTCTCCAATACGCCCAAGACCGGCAGAATAGATTTAGACAATGTGCTTTCAATTTCGGGCGCAGGCGCTGCACCGCGCAAAGAATCTAAAAACTGGGGCTTTAAGGCAGGATGGCCTTCAAATAAATCATTCAGCCGCGGATTCAGCTGATCCCTCAAACGCTCAATTAAACGGGGATTTCCTCTTAAAATGCTCAGCAGTATGGGATAGAAAAGACTTAATGCCGTATTTTTTTCTGTAAGAAATGTGCTTTCTCCTTCCAGCACCATTGCAGAGACTTGCTGTTTCAATACCTCAATTAAATTATTGCTCATCGGCCTGATCCTTTGCTATTTATCATCTTCGTCATTTTTATTTTGTTTATTAATTAAACAGTTTATGCCCAACGAATTCTGCTTCTGTAATTAATTGTATTGCTTCAACAATCGAATTTCACATACAAAAAAAGCCAGCTGATGCTGGCTTTTTATTCAAGGACTTACTGAAGATTTATGCAGTAAATGTCCGTACGGCTTTCCCTGTTGCAGCTTGATTGATCAGCGGTGTATTTTTACCATTGGAAACAATGCTGTCTTTGGTAATGATCCATTCCAACGCAGGATTGACAAGAACCCAGCCCGCTTCCGCCAGCCAGCGCTCATACATATTGGCAACTTTTGCAGGAGCAACCGTCACCTTTTCAACCCATTGCAGCGGCTCAAACAAGCCTTCATGAATCAGCTGCAGGCCAAAAGGCACAAAGGTATCAAAAGCGGTAAAGCCTGGCAGCGTTTCAGCAAATGGCGCCATTTTTGCAGAACTGCTTAACGGTTCATGATGCGTGGTAATGGCATCAATCACGCCATCCTTCAAACCCTGACGCAGCAATTCTTTGTCCTGCTCTGAACGCAGCGGCGGGCGCACATGCGCAAGCGAGTTAAAGCCATCAATCAGCTGATCTGTCAGATGCAATTGATGCATGGCAACATCACACGTCACGGGCAAGCCTTTGGCTTTCGCTTGTTTAATCAATTCAACCGAAGCGCCGCATGACAGCAAACCAAAGTGAGCGCGTACCTTTGTTGCTTCAATCATCAACAGATACTTGGCGATAGCCACTGTTTCTGCCAAAGCCGGAATCATCGGCAGGCCCTGACGCGAAGCGACAAAACCTTCGTGCACACAGCCATCTTTAGCAATCTGAGGCTCTTCTGCATAGAACACGACTGTCATCTCCAAACCAGCAGCGTATTCCAGTGTGCGGATGACCACATCATCATCGGCAAACGGCGCATTGGCATTCGATACTGCCGTACAGCCGCCTTTTTTCAGACCCGCCATATTAGCAGGCTGATTGCCTTTTAAGCCTTGCGTCTGCGCGCCAATCACCTGCAAATAAATGCCGCCATCCAGCATGGCTTTTTCAACCAAGCCATGAATCAGCGCGCCATTGTCCTGAACAATCGGCTTAGAATCCGGCGGCGTGAAGACATGCAGAATCCCATTTTCACGGGCTGCTTTACCTTCTGACTTTAATGTGCCGTGCTGCTGCTGGCCTGGTTCACGCATACGCGCGCACAGGTCAACCATCGTGGGCATCAGCCAAAGGCCCTGGCCATCAATTGTTTCACTGATTTGCGCTGATTCCGCCACCAGTTTGCCATTTTCGATATAAACCGTTTGCACGCCATCTATTTGACGGATTGGGTCTAAGACACGCACATTTTCAATTTTTACAATAGTCATGACTTTCCCTTAACCCGCAATCGCTTCTAACAAACCTTTTTCCTGCAGCTGGCCTTGCATCGCCAACGCCAGCACCGCCATACGCACCGCAATGCCATTAGTCACCTGATGCAAAATCACCGATTGCGGACCATCTGCAATGCTGGAATCAATTTCAACCCCGCGGTTCATCGGGCCGGGATGCATCACGATGCAGTCCGGTTTTGCCAAAGCCAAACGCTCTTTATTCAAGCCGTACATTTTATAAAATTCAGCTTGCGACGACAGCGCCGGTGAATCAATGCGTTCATTCTGAATACGCAAAGTAATAATCACATCGCAATCTTTAATGCCGTCTTCCATTTTGTTAAACAAACGGACATCGCTGCCATATTCTTCAAAACCGAAAGGCAGCAATGTATTCGGCGCAATCACACGGATGTCTTTACAGCCCAAAGTTTGCAGCGCAGCCACATCGGAGCGTGCCACACGCGAATGCTTAATGTCGCCAATGATGGCGATCCTGATGTCTTCAAATTTCTTTTTCGTTTCACGGCGGATGGTCAGCATGTCCAGCATCGCCTGCGTTGGATGCGCATGGCGGCCATCGCCTGCATTAATAATCGCGACATGCGGACATACATCTTTGGCAATAAAATGCGGTGCGCCTGAAGATGAATGGCGTACCACAAAAATATCAGTGGCCATCGCCTCAAGGTTCCACAGCGTATCTCGCAGCGTTTCACCTTTAGAAGTGCTTGAACGGGCAATATCAATATTCAGCACATTCGCAGAAAGGCGTTTTGCCGCCGCTTCAAAGGTGGTGCGGGTGCGGGTAGAATTCTCAAAAAAAAGATTCATCACCGTCCGGCCTTCTAGCAGATTATTGGTAATGAGCTGATTTTGGTCATTAAAAAAGGACTGCGCTGTGTCCAATATTTTTGTAAGGGTTTCTTTAGATAAACCATCGATGGTGAGAAAATGCTTTAAGTGGCCATCTTGGTTGAGTTGAATCTGGCTCGGTGTATGCAATGCCGCCAAGTGCATGAGAGATTCCTTATCGTTAAGTTAACGCATTATACAGAGAATCCTACGGTTTAGCAGTTGAAGTTTTCAGCGTTTACACAAAACTTATTCAGAAATAAAAAATAGATTTCCTAATTCCTATGCATAAATTCAATTAGATAATTTAAACAGAATCTATATACTCGATCCCTTATTCCTATAATTTCATTGCTTTAATTGTCATTACGTTCCTGCCAGGCATCAGCAGCGCATGAAAATGAAAACCCGCAGTCAATTCAGCCATCGCTTCAAAATCATTAATTATTTTCAACTCCCCCCATTTGCCTACTTCTAAACTGAAAGCTGAACGTCGATTAAAATTCAAATTTTACATTTAGTGCTTCAAGCAAATAGACAATACAGGCTTTAAAAGGTGACAGATTTTAAAGCCTGTCCAAAATCGAAAACATGATTTTGGTTAAAACTTAACGCAGCGCACCAATATAGTGATGTGAAACCTGCGCTTTATAAATTTCCTCGTCAGTCGCCTCACGCGGCAAACTTAAATCTTCAGGAGCTTTTGCTTGTTGAACCGCGGCATAGTTAGGCTGATCGATATTTTCCAGCAATGGATTCATGCTGTTTTCACGCTCGATTAGCGCATCTAAACGCATTGCATGACGCAACAAATCTGCGTCATTGGCAGCCAGAGCCAAATCTACTACACATTGTGCATAAACTCGGCTTTCTACCACATACATAACATCAATCAAACGGCCAGTAATGCGCCGTAAACGTGCATAAATTAATGTGGCGATAGAAAATGCTTCACCATGTTCTGAAAAACCGCTGTTCATTAAATTATTCATATAAATATTCACCCTTTTAAAACAGTGTCAGCACAAGCTGTGCCCACAATTGCGCAATATGCTGCGTACCCAAGGCACGAACAGATGTAGCAAAACATGTGCCAAAGGCTTATTTAGCTTAAAAGATACCAAAGTGGCGAAGGCACATTTCTACAGAAATGATGATTAATGCCAAGCCCATCATCATATTAAAAATTCGCGCTCGATTTCCAATATTGAGAAAAACAGCCAGCTTTTCACCAGCAATGCCCCAAATCAAAAGCGATAAATAACACACTGAAAAATAGATCAAAATGAATAAAGCCAATGCAAAAGAATAAGCTGAAGCTGAAAACAAAGCTGTTCCTGCAACGGCTGCGATCCACGCTTTAGGATTCAGCCACTGCATCAAAGCGCCTTGCATAAACGTTGGAATTTTAGATTCATCGTTGACATCAGTTTGGATGGTTTTCCCTTTTGTCCTCAGGATATTAACGCCAATCCACACCAGTAATGCTGTGCCTAAAATGCTAATGATGTCTAATAGCGCAGGATAAAGCTCAATCACCTGATACAAGCCAAAACAGACTGCAGCCAAAAGCGCCGTGAATCCTAACGTCGCGCCAGAAATAAACGCAAAAGTGGGCTTAGCTCCAAAATTCATACTGCTGCTGAGAATCGTTAAATTTACAGGCCCGGGTGAAATGGACATCGACAATGAAAAAGTGAACATTGAAACAATCAGACTAAGCATATTTAAATATCTTTTTATTCATTCCTGCTTTTAATACGGATATATTGAATATATTTCAAGCAACTTTATACAGCACCTCTGCTTTTTTTTAGCATTTTTCAAAATTTTCAGCGCATAAAATTTCAATCCGCAAGTTTTCGTAAGCAAAATACGCTAAAATACGCGATTGCTTTAATGTCTTTGGAAATATTCATGAATTCGAAACCCCGTCTTTCTTCATATTGGGTCACCTGTGCAGATGGACTTGAAACCTTACTCCGCGAGGAAATTGAGGGTTTAGGAGTTCAAAATATTGAACAATTGCCGGGTCGTTTGATTTTCCAAGGCACACTCGAAGATGCTTACCGCATTTGCATGTGGTCACGCCTAGCATCCCGCGTGTTAATGCCAATACATACCCATGAGCTTGAATTTACGCATGATGCGCGTGATGTTGCGGAAGAACTCTATGAAGGCGCCATCAGTTTTGACTGGTCATTGATCTTTGCGCCGCAAAGCACTTTTGCAGTGCGCCTGCATATCGAACGTGACATTAAGGTGAATAGCCAGTTTGCAACGTTGCGTGTTAAAGACGGTGTAGTGGACTCATTCATGGAAGCTGTCGGCAAGCGCCCAAGCATCGATATTAAGCAGCCTGAAATCACCCTGTATGTGCTGGCAGGTAAAACTGAGCATACCTTTTGCTTAGATTTATCAGGTGATTCACTGCATAAACGCGGTTACCGCCGCTTTATGACAGATGCGCCAATTAAAGAAAACTTAGCGGCAGCCATTCTGCAAAAAGCAAAACTGAAAGAACGCAATCCTGAAATCATTTTGGATCCAATGTGCGGTTCAGGCACATTCATTATTGAATCCCTGATGATTTTGACTGACCGTGCACCGGGCTTAGTCCGCCGTTTTGGCTTTAATGGCTGGAATGGACATAATCATGAATTGTGGATGGATATTAAAGCAGACGCTGCCGAGCGCCATGCCAAAGCATTAGAACAAGAATTGCCAAAATTCTATGCATTTGATGCAGACTGGGAAGCGGTAAAAGCGACCAAACAAAATATTATTGCAGCAGGTTTTGAATCTGTACTCGATCAAATCAAAATTGAAGAGCGTACTTTAGCCGACTGGCCAGACTTCCACGCTGAAGGGAAACGCGCTTTTGTGGTTACGAACCCGCCATATGGCGAGCGATTGGGTGACAAAGCGTCTAACCGCGCACTGTACTTAGGCTTGTCTGCGCTACTGCAAAAGAATTTTCCAAATCAATACGCAGCGGTCATTGCTGCTGCCGTTGAACAGGCCGATGTGCTTGCCTTTAATGAACCGCAAATTCTGCGCTTAATGAACGGTAAATTGCCAATTTATGTGCGTTTTGGCGTGATTAAGCCTGCGGCCGCAGCGCAGCCGTTCTTAGCCACTTGGCAGCCGCAGCAGTTTGAGGCCATTGAAGGCGCGGAAGACTTTACCAACCGCCTGCAAAAGAATATGCAGAACTTGAAAAAATGGGCCGTCAAAGAAAATATCTTCTGTTTGCGCCTATACGATGCGGATCTTCCAGACTTCAATGTTGCTGTAGATTTATACGGTGACCGCTTGCATGTGCAAGAATATGCGCCGCCAAAAACAATTGATCCAGAAAAAGCCAAAAAACGCTTTAACTTGGCTTTGGCCTCTATCCGCGCAGTAACAGGCTTGCCGCGTGATGCGATCTTTATTAAAACCCGCGCGCGCCAAGAAGGTAAAACCCAGTATTCAAAACAAAGTACAGCATCAAAACGCTTTATTGTGCAGGAAGGCAAAGCCAAAATCCTGGTTAACTTGACGGACTACTTAGACACAGGCTTATTCCTTGACCACCGTCAAATGCGTTTGCGCATTGCTGCAGAGGCCAAGGGCAAACACTTCCTGAACTTATACAGCTATACGTCTACAGCCAGCTTACATGCGGCTTTAGGCGGCGCAGCCAGCACCACCAGCGTTGACCTTTCAAATACCTATTTAAACTGGTCTAAAGAAAACTTCGTCTTAAATGGCTTAACGGTCGACCATGCAGATGAACAGCACCAATTTTTTGCCAGCGACTGTTTTGAATGGTTAAAAGAAGGCCATGAACAATATGACCTGATCTTTATTGATCCGCCAACCTTCTCTAACTCTAAAAAATTCTACGGTACCTTTGATGTACAGCGTGACCATATTTCACTGCTGAAACGGGCAATGAACCGCCTGACGACAGATGGCACGCTGTATTTCTCAAACAATTACCGCGGTTTTGAGATGGATGAAGAAATTGAAGCCATGTTTGATGTCAAAGAAATCAGCAATGAAACCATTGGCCTGGATTTCAAACGCAATACCAAAATCCACCGCGCATGGAAAATTCAGCATTTCCCTGTTTAAGCAAATGAATTGGGCATGATGATATTTTATTTCCCGGCTTAAAAAAGATGAAGCACATTAATTGTGCTTCATCTCTACCACTAAACCGTCAGGATATGAAATTGTGATATTTTCATGCTTCTCTTGATGCACAATTCTTCTCACATCAGGAATATCTGCCGATTTCCCGGCAGGCATAGACTCTCCCACTCTTTTTTTCTGCAGCAGATAGTCACTCATTGCTGAGCCATCCAAGCTATTTTCCTGTAATTGCTTATTGATGCTGCTGGCTTTTTCTTTAGAAGCCTCGAGTTGCTTGGTCTGGCTTTGTTCAGCGTCTACAGATGCCTGCTGCAAAGCATCTTGATTTAAAGTGCCGTTCATCCTCACTGCAGTTTCCAGCTTGTGATCTGGCAAATGCGTTTTTGCATCCGCATATGACACTAGCGGCGTCAGCAGAATACTGCCGATTATGATGCCTGCTGTTAAGTGATCCAGTATTTGGCTATAGATCCTCATAATGCTTATTCCTTTTATTTTTATAGCATTAACACGCTAACTATTTTCCAATCCTAAAACAATATCTGCAGCTTAACTCTCCGATAGATAGCCGGTTCTAATCAAATCATGAATTAATGATTTAAAAAATATTTACAGATGCAATAAATTTCAGCCCAAGAAAAAGCCGCTGAATTCAGCGGCTTTTTCTTGCATGCTATTTCAATATTAATTTTTCTTCGGATCTAAAAATTGCTTTTGACCGAACTGGTAATCCATCAGCAATTGAATGCTGTCGCCAGACCGCACAGCATGCCCAGAAGTTTCCATACTGCTGAACATTGCTTCAATATCCTGTTCTGACATCATTTTATCTTCAGTCGCTTTCGCATAACTGTTGGTAAGAACCCTGAAAAGATTCTTATCAAATTCCAGCTCAGCTTTGAACGTCAGCAGGCTCGGCAGCATTTTTGCAAAGGCCTGAACAGAGCCATGATGCCCCGGCATCATTTTACCTGCAATATTGGCCGTTGCTAAGCCGTCCCCCATGCGCATCTGATTCTTTGATTCGAAATCAAGCCCATCATTTACAATATTCAGGAAAGCATTCGATGCATCCTCTTGCAGAAATTCATTGCTGGCACAGCTGTTTTGAGCCTTTTGCAAAATAGCCGATAATTCCTGCATGCGCTGCAAACTGATATTCTGCACGTCCAAATTCATCACAATATCTTTCGTCAGCGGTGAATTTGGCACATTCAGCTCGCCGATTTTAAAACTGCCATCAAATGAAACTTTGCCTTCTTTGACTTTGGTATCCAGCTGCAAATCTATATTTTTAATGCCGCCCGACAAATTAGAGTCTAAACGCTGAAAAGCGCCTATTGTAAACCGGGTATAGCCCGACTCAATTTCTGCCTGATTCAGGCCTTGCGTGGTTTCCAGCTGAATTTTTTGCGCTAGGATTTGACTTGGCCCTTTAACGACCGTAAACGCGGGAACATCCATAATCAGTTTGGAAACCTGAGACTCACCATTGGCAGGTGAAGCCGCATAAATATGAACTTGGCTGGGATCAATACGGATTTTGAGCCCTTCCGCCTGCGTATCAATCCTTGGCAAATGAACTGTAGTTAAGGATTTCCCCAGCCAATTAATATGAGTTTCCGCATGCTGTTCGCCGCGCAGCGCTGCTTTGACTTTTTCATTGCCTGATTTCAGTGTATAGATGGAATCTATAGCATAGCCATTCCATTTCTTTTGTATTTTATCCTGCCCATGCAGCACAATAACGTCATTTGATTTGCATGGATCTGGCGTAATTGTCAGCACCCAGTCTGCGGTACCGCTGAATGGCCCTAATTGAATATTGCTGTATTTTATATTCGCCTCATCAACGGATTTTGCCAGTTGCGCCTGCTCATAATACGATGTTAACTTTTGATCTGCATACCAATTTGCCGCAGCGCCTGAAGCCGCCGCAGCTAAAAGAAAACCTGCACCCCAAATAATTTTAGACATTATTTGACTCTTTTTGATTATTCTATCAATGCAGTATATTTAATTTATGTTTACAAAAAAATACATTTTAAAATAAAAAGTATAGTTTTTTTCATATTTTCATAAAATTTTGTGAACTAAATTCGACCGCTTTCAAAATAGCTGATTTTCGAACGGTCAAAATATCCGCAAGGATCTCCCTGAAAACTATGAAATGCATGTATTGCATGAATGACATGCGAACGGGTATTGTGCATGAGCTTAATCCGAGGATCATTCTTCGCTAAAGTGATGCAAAATGCGTATTTTCTATAATATTTTATTTGGCTTTTGGCATGATACAGAAGGCTGCCAAACACTTGGGTGTGCTGTGGATGGCATAAGGCGCTATGCAGCACCAGATAATCAATCGCCTGATCTTTTTTCGGCAGCAGCAGCGCGCCTTGAAATTGTGCATATACATTATAAAACGGCTTGGCCAGCGTCAAAGGCCACGAATAATGCACAACCCGTGTTTGCTTAAATGGCTTCTGATCCCATAACCCATATATGCCGACAATTTGATTTTCCAGATTATAAATGAGATGAAAATCATCCAGCTTTAATCCGCGCCAAAATGGATGATGCCCAGTGATCAGGTTAGAAAAGTCATAATTCGGCAAAAAATTATAATGCGCTTTCATCGCATCAGCAAAAGCATTCGCCGCGGCAATCTTCTCGGGGCTTAAGCACTCAAAACGATACTGCTCATAGGTTTGTGGCTTTTTCATCTGAGACACCATAAAAGTCTGAATATCATCATAATGATATGGCACAGGAAAGCCCTTCCGCTTTTCGTGCAAAATTTGGCGCGCAGGCGCATTGCCTTCAAGCACAATACTTTCCAGCAGGCTGTCTGCCGGCAATTTATCCTGCAGATAATCCATCAGTAACCGCAGAATTTTCTGTCCGCGGTAGTCCCGATCTAAACGCAAATCTGAAACATAGCGAAGGACATCCGGTTTGCCATTGATAAAACAATATTTCCAGCCTAAATTCATCATGCCAACCACTTTGTCCGGCTGATTCTCTGGAACAACCACCCTGATATCTGGACGGTTGTACTGCGTATGCGTTGCATGTAAATAACTTGGATTACGCTCGAATGATAAGACCATGCCGTTGCTGGGCATATTTTCGGAAATTAATGTTCTCAGCTGCACGTCATCTTCCCCCGTTGCAGCCCTTACATAAAAATGCGGCACTCTTTCGGAACGGTATATTTTTTCAACATTGTCTTCTAAGGTATTAGATATTTCTGCATTCATGACAACCTACTCAATCTATTTTTATTTTCATTTTCTTTAAAGGTTCTGGCTTGATATTGCCCTCTATCATGCCGTTATGCATCGCCAGAGTTTTATAATAATGCCATGCATCATCTACATGCTTAATTTCAGGCTCATCCAGTTGGCCTAAATTTCTTGCAAGTTCATAATGAAAGTTTTGTTTCAAATGTTCATCTAACTGCGCGGCTGAAGGCTGATGCTGCCCATTGCCTTCACTCAAGAGCACATAGTGCGGCTTTTTATCTGAGCATTGCTCTATGCCTAATAAACTGATAGGCACATAATCTTCTATTTGAAATTGGCTGAGCACATTGACTGCAACACTATGATCCAGTTTTTCACCCACCAAATCCACGGTCATTTTACGGCCCAAGAATTTAAAGCAAGGAACTTGCTGATAAAAGCCTGTAACCTCTAATTCATCATCAATAACATAGCGCATTAACCCTGAACCGGTTGTAATGACCGGGCTGACAATATCGCCTTGCTTGAGCTGCCAGCTTGGAATGGGCAGTTCTGCATCTTGAAGCAAAAATTCATAAAAATTAGATTGATAGCTCAAGGGGTGTTGGCCATCAAAAGGCAGTGTCACTACACCTTCAGTCGCCCATAAGCCTTTGCCTTCAAAGCTGACTCCTGCAGCCCGTTTTTGCAGCTGAATTGCCCATTGTTCCGCGCTGGCAGTATCCCAGCTGGAAATTAACGTCAGTTTCGGCCACAGCTGCTTCCACACGTCTGAACTTTGAAAATCCAGTCCTCTTAACTTGTAACTTTGTTCACAGGATTTAGGCGCTTCAAGAAAGTCCAAACTCTTGCGCTGCCATTTTCCAGTCCTTAAGATCATCGAAATTTCTGCTTGATTTTGCTCAATCATGTCAAACAGCTGCAAAGCGAAAGTTGGGCTCCACACCGAAATCATGCCCAGATGCTTATCTGCGGCCAAATAAGTAACCGTCGCGAACATAGCGTCTTCTGCCGATTCTGCCAATGCAATCTCAGCTGGCACAGACTGCGTAATTTTGCTCAATATCCGCTTTGACACATTCAGCAATGCGCTGTCATCATTGAGGTTGTCATTTTCCAGCAGCTTCCGCTGGCTTTCAGGCAGCCATGACACAGACCAGTAATGTGTTGAATTTCTCAGCTTGGGGTATTGGCGGTATAGGCTTCTTAGCCAGAGTCCTATGGCCTGATCCAATTCATTTAAAAATGTTTGGGTATAAGGAATAAATTTCAGCGCTTCACTTGAGCCGCTGGTCGGCTGAAACCGGATAATTTTTTCTGCGCTTAAATAGTTTTTCCCGCTGCGGCGGGACTGCTCAATATTGGATTTCCAATCCGCATACCGAGTCAGCGGGTACTTTTTAGCAAATTGCTCATAGCTTAACTGCTGGCCAGTATGCAGCAGCACCAAATTCTTCAGTTTTTTACGCTGCACCCATTCCAATTGAGACGCTTGCTGCCGAAAACGCTGAAAAGCGCTTCGGCATGCGGCCTCTAGAACTCGATGGGAAGCGGTAAGCCATATCCCCATTCTCAAGCCACCTTTGAATTAGTATTTGCAGATTCAATATGCAGTGCCGGCTTTATTTTCTTTAAGCTGTCCCGTTTTCCTTTACTGTCCGATTTGGATAAGAATCGCTGAACATAACGGTACAAATCCAACCATGTCAGTTCGCCAATACAAGGCAATTCCGTTCCATCAACCCATGTCGGGTTCATGTCTTCAAAAAATGCAATCTTGACATTTTTTTCGCGCATTTCATGCGTAATCGGCGCGACATCGGCCTTCAATGGCTGATATTCTTCGCCAAAATTCAACAGCCCTGAGTTTTGGTCAAAATATTCACTGAAATACTGTTCACAATAGGAATTAATGTATTTTTCCAACCGCTGATGCTTCTCTCCATAATGCGGAAAATAGCTGTAATAATTATTGGCCAGCAGCAGGTAGGTTTTGAACCCTTTAGAAATGAGAATCCAATAGCATGGCGCAAAAGGATGGCGAATTTTATAAGTGATAATGTAGCGGTACATAGCCCGCTGCAGCGCCCTGCTGCCCCAGTACTGCTGCTCAATGATCGTGTCGCCGCTGAAAAAAGCATGATGCGCTTTGCCATCGACAATAAAATCACGTTCTAGAACTGTTGAAAATCCGACAATTTCTTTGGACTTAGGATCTCTAATTAAAAATACACCCGTCTTTTGCATGAAATCTTTTTCAAAAATTTCATATTCAGTATTGGCATAATATTTTTTATAAATGCTGTACATCCGTTTGAGTTCATGAACTGAAATATCTGCAGCCAGCTTATACTCACTGTATGGCTCATTATTTAAACGGCGTAAAAGCTTAAATTCGATCATTGTATTTATTCCCTGTTGCCCTTCAGGCAGTATTTTTTTTGTTTTAACAGCCGGATCAAAGACCCTGTTCTCTTTGGAACGGTGGTCATATTAATTGCATCATTCAAAAAAATGCAATCTGGTTTACGTATTGAAACGAAAAATACGACAAGCGTTAAATAAATACACCTATAAAAAAACCTAGCCGAAGCTAGGTTTTTTATGAAACATCAATGAATATACAAGGTCAAAATTAACTTAATTTCAGCTTTTCAAAATTAAGATGCCCATCTCCGCCTTTAATCACAATAGTATCTCCAGCTTCAAATTCTCCCGATAAGATCTTCTGAGCTAAAGGATTTTCAACTTGCTGCTGTATTGCGCGCTTCAATGGGCGGGCGCCGTATACTGGATCAAATCCTGCATCAATCAATTGATCAAAGGCACTGTCATCTACAGTTAAACTCATATCTTTTTCACTTAAACGTGAACGTAAGCGGGCCAATTGAATATCAGCAATACCGCGAATTTGATCTTTTTTAAGTGAATGGAAAATCACCAACTCATCGATACGGTTAATAAATTCTGGGCGGAAGTGCTGTGTTACTGCGCTCATGACAACTGCCCGCATTTCAAACTCTGTTGCATCTTCACCCAATTCACGCACATCATTTGAACCCAAGTTTGATGTCATGACAATGACCGTATTTTTAAAGTCAATGACACGGCCTTGCGAGTCCGTTAAGCGTCCATCATCCAAAACTTGAAGCAAGATATTGAATACATCCGGATGCGCTTTCTCAACTTCATCAAACAGCACAACGCTATAAGGTTTACGGCGCACCGCTTCGGTCAACACACCGCCTTCTTCATAGCCCACATAGCCTGGAGGCGCGCCCACCAAACGGCTGACCGAATGCTTCTCCATAAATTCTGACATGTCGATGCGGATCATGGCGTCATCACTGTCAAACAGGAAGTTTGCCAAAGCTTTGGTTAATTCAGTCTTACCTACACCTGTTGGGCCTAAGAATAAGAACGATCCGCTTGGACGGTTCGGGTCTGACAGGCCTGCACGTGAACGACGCACTGCATTGGATACAGCCACAACAGCTTCATCCTGGCCCACAACACGGTTATGCAGGAAGTCTTCCATATGCAGCAGCTTCTCACGCTCACCCTGGAGCATTTTCGCAACAGGGATGCCTGTAGCGGCACTGACCACTTCAGCAATTTCGTTTTCAGTCACTTTGGTCCGAATCAGTTTTGGCTCTTCATTGATTTCCGCAACTTCTTCTTCATTCAAGCGTTTTTGCAATTCTGGAATGACGCCATATTGCAAACGGCTTGCTTCTGCCAAGTCGCCTTCACGCTGGGCTTTTTCAAACGCAGTCCGCGCTTTATCCAGTTCTATCTGCGCTTGGTTTGTACCGTCAACCAGACGTTTTTCCGCAATCCAGACTTCTTCCAAATCACTGTATTCTTTCTGAACTTCAGCAATTTGCTTTTCGAGATGCTCAACTTCCGCCTTGCTGACAGAATCAGCATCTTTTTTCACCGCTTCAAGCTGCATTTTTAATTGAATCAGGCGGCGGTCAAGACGGTCTAGCGGCTCTGGTTTTGAATCAATTTCCATCTTAATGCGTGAAGCGGCTTCATCAATCAAGTCAATGGCTTTATCAGGCAACTGGCGGTCAGTGATATAGCGGTGCGACATTTTTGCCGCCGCGATAATCGCAGAGTCTAAAATTTGCACACCATGATGGGTGGCATATTTATCTTTGAGTCCGCGCAAGATTGCAATGGTATCTTCTACACTCGGTTCATCAACCATCACTTTTTGGAAACGGCGTTCAAGCGCAGCATCTTTTTCAATATACTGGCGGTATTCATCCAAGGTGGTGGCACCGACGCAGCGCAATTCACCGCGGGCTAACGCAGGTTTCAGCATATTTCCGGCGTCCATTGCGCCGTCGCCTTTACCGGCACCCACCAAGGTATGCAGCTCATCAATAAAGAGGATGATCTCCCCATCGTATTTGGCCAAATCTTTCAGCACAGCTTTCAGGCGTTCTTCAAATTCACCGCGGTATTTAGCGCCCGCAAGCAATGAACCCAAATCAAGCGACAGCACCCGTTTGCCTTTTAAGCTTTCAGGAACCTCACCATTCACAATGCGCTGCGCCAAGCCTTCAACAATGGCCGTTTTCCCGACACCCGGCTCACCAATCAGCACAGGGTTATTTTTACTGCGCCGAGACAATACTTGAATCGTGCGGCGAATTTCTTCATCACGGCCAATCACAGGGTCAAGTTTTCCCTCTAAAGCACGCGCATTCAAATCCAGTGTATATTTATTGAGTGAATCACGCTGATCTTCATGGTTATTACTCATTACTTGTTCACCGCCTCGTATATTTTCAATGGCTTTACGCAGCTTATCTGAAGTTACGCCTGCACTATTTAATAAAGACTTTGTTTTGCCTGTTTCAGCCAAACCTAAAATGACCCAATCGGTAGATAAGAACTCATCTCCAGCTTTTTGCGCAAAACTGTCTGCCAGGTTAAGCGCCTTTACGGCTTCTGGATTTAAATTAATATCTCCTGTTGGATTGGCGATGGTTGCTGTATCTGTTAAGGCTTGCTGAAGCTTAGTTTTCAGCTCCGGTAAATTTGCACCCGCCTGCTGCAGCAAACTTAGATTAGATGGCTCTTCCAGCAAAGCCGCCAGGATATGAATCCCCTCAATCGCAGTATGGTCTTTTCCCATTGCTAAAGATTGGGCATCTGAGAGAGCTTGTTGCAGCCGGTTTGTAAATTTTTCAAAACGCATTCTTGTTATTCCTCACAACAAATTGTGTACTTAATGGATATATGGGAACGGTTTATCATTTTTCAAAGCAATATTTTGATATATTTTTCAAAAACTTAAATCAGCTTAATATTAAACCTTATATATAATATGGGTATAAAGAAAAATTATTTCAAGTGACGAATAGTTTTTTTTTCAACAAGTTTTGTATTAAGCCCTTGCACCATTAAAAACGATAATAATCATGTTTTTTATACAAAAAAAAGCGCTCATCAAAAAGCGCTTTTTTCTCATTTCAGTAAGATAAATTAAGGTGCAGGATTGGGCTGTTTTTGGTGAATCGCCTGAATGCTCTGTAAAACATCTTGAGACAAGTTAACTTCAAAAGCATCAATGTTTTCTTTCAGCTGATTCAAACTGGTTGCACCGATAATGGTGCTGGTGACAAAGAACTGCTGCTTAATAAACGCCAGCGCCAGCTGGGTTAATGTCAAATTATGCTTTTCTGCCAGCTGTGCATACTGTTCTACCGCCCACTCGCTTTCAGGATTGCTGTAGCGGCTGAAGCGGCTATATAAAGTTACCCGGGCATTTTCTGGACGCGCGCCATTGCGGAATTTTCCTGTTAAATAGCCAAAGGCTAACGGCGAGTAAGCCAGCAGGCCCACACCTTCATATTTCGCAATTTCAGACATGCCAATCTCATAAGTGCGGTTCAGCAGGCTGTAGGGATTCTGCACACTGACCACTTTTTCTAAGCCCAGCTGTTCGGCCAAATGCAAAAATTTCAGTGTTCCCCATGGCGTTTCATTAGATAAGCCTATGTGGCGGATTCGGCCTTTTTTCACTTCATTGCTGAGTGCAGTTAAAGTTTCGGCTAAATCAGTCACTTCACGCTCATTGAAGGCTTCTGCATTGCCATAGCCCAATGTACCAAAGAAATTGACTGGGCGCTGTGGCCAGTGCAATTGGTATAAATCGATGTAGTCTGTTTGTAAGCGTTTTAAAGAACCATCAAGCGCAGATTCAATTTCACTGGCAATAAAGCGGGTTTGACCATTTCGAATTTGACTACCGCCCTGTGAAGGACCTGCAATTTTGCTGGCTAAAATAATTTTGTCTCGGCCACCATGCTGTGCCAACCAATTGCCTATGACTTGTTCGGTTGAACCTTGCGTTTCTGGCTTAGGTGGCACGGGATACATTTCAGCCGTATCCCAGAAATTCAGTCCGCGGTCTAAAGCATAGTCCAGCTGTGAAAAGCCTTCCTCTTGGGTATTCTGCTCCCCAAATGTCATGGTGCCCAGACAAATTTCCGGCACTTGAATCCCTGAATGTCCCAGCGTTTTAAATTGCATATTTCTTCCATTCCTTTTTACTTTATTTAGATATATCAAAATGCATTTAGACTAGCCAAATCTTATCATCAGGTTAAATCATTATTTCATGATAGTTTGTTCCTAAATATGAAAAAGGCTGCCATAAAAAAAGCAAATCCGAAGATTTGCTTTTTTGTCAAAACGCTATCTGGCTAAATCGCGTTTTGGCTTAATTATTCATCATTAAAATCAGAAACTTATTCTTCTTCAAATTCCTCAGAAGAGAATTCACTGTTTGCCTCCAAAGATGCATCAAAGATTAAGATTGCTTTACCGTCAGTCTCAATCATGCCCTGTTCTTCTAAAGTTTTCAGAACACGGCCAACCATCTCGCGCGAACAGCCTACAATACGGCCAATTTCTTGACGGGTAATGCGGATTTGACGGCCATTTGGCAGAATCATTGCTTCTGGCTGCGATGATAAATCGATTAAGCAGCGGGCAATACGGCCTGAAACATCTATAAACGCCAAGTCAGTCACTTTGCGTGTTGTATTTTTCAAGCGGCGCACCAGCTGAGCAAATACTGCATAGCTCAGGTCTGGATATTGCTTGCTTAATTCATGGAAGTTTTCGTAGGTAATTTCAGCAATTTCACAGACATCACGTGTGCGGACTTCCGCTGTGCGCTGTGCATTGGTTTCAAATAAACCCATTTCCCCAAAAAAATCACCCGCGTTTAAGTACGCTACTACGATTTCTCGCTCATCATCTTCACTTAAGATGATTGATACAGACCCCTTCAGAATCAAATATAAAGATTTTGACTCTGACCCTGCATCCACGATAGTCGTGCGTTTAGGATAACGATTAATATATGCACGTTTTAATAATGCTTTAACTGACTCTGGGAGTTGACCAGGAGACAGCGCATCAGTGCTTAGTTGTGAAAAGCTTGAAGTCATGCTAACAATTCCGATTATGGATAATTTATAGATCGCACAAGACCTAAAATGAACTTGTCACACGAAAGAGGTGAAATTCCTTATCATCTCAATTTATGTTAGTGTACAGGTACTGCGTAAATTTATAGCTTTTTTTAAGGACTTGCAATGCAATCGAGTGTTCATTGGCTAGAGAATGTCGCTTTTGAAGCAAAAACTCAAAGCGGCCACACTATAATCATGGATGGATCGCCTGAATACGGTGGTGAAAACCGCGGTGCACGCCCAATGGAGCTTATCCTGACAGGGCTTGGCGGCTGCGCTTCTTTTGACATTGTGACCATTCTGAAAAAAGCACGCCAAGATATTACCGATGTGCGCTGTGAACTTAAAGCTGACCGGGCAGACACAATTCCTGCTGTATTTACCAAAATTCATCTGCATTTTGTGATTACAGGCAATGGTGTTAAAGAAAAGCAAGTGTCAAAAGCCATCGAACTTTCTGCAGAAAAATACTGTTCTGCCAGCAAAATGCTGATGGATGGCGGTGTAGAAATTACCCACGATTTTGAAATTTTAGAAGCTGAAGCGGTTTAAAATTTTAATTTTAGCCGCTATAAAAAAGTCGCATTTTATGCGACTTTTTTATAGCTTATCCTTTACATTAGATCTGCATACGAACTGACTTAAACGTCCACGTATAATCAATATTTACCCGCTGTTCTTTCGCAGATTTAAACGTTGCCAACGGTCTAAATTAAAGTTTAAAAATTCAACTTTAAAATTCTGCCGGCAAGCATTTTCCAGTTCTGCCGTCTCTAAGCATCAGCCATTTTACGCTGGCGTTTGTTGTCATACATTTTTAAATCAGCGGTTTCCATTAATTGATCAATCGATTGCGCATCTTCGGGAAATACCGCCAGACCTATACTTGCTCCTATTTTCAAGCTGACATTCTCAAAAGCAAAAGGCAAGCCGCAAGTTTCCGCAATCCGGTTCATCGCTTTAGTCGCCAAATCCAAATCGGCAATATTCGTCAGAATCACGGCAAATTCATCGCCGCCCAAACGCGCCACTAAATCGTCATTCCGGGTATGGCTGGCAATCCGCTGACCGATTTCTTTTAAAGCTGCATCCCCTGCGCGATGCCCATACCGATCATTAATCGGTTTCAGGCCGTCCATATCAATCATTAAAATGCCAATGACCTTTTTATTTTTTTTGGCGCTTTCCAAACCTTGACGCAAACAGTCTAAAAATAACGCGCGGTTGGCCAATCCCGTTAAATTATCCTGAGTCGCCAGCTTATACAGCTCCTGCGCGCCATATTTGGTGGCATGATACATGGCTGCCGCAATCAGTTCTGACATTAGGCCTAACAGCTGCAGGTCACCTTCTTTAAAGGCATCCGCGCGTTCTGAGTATATTTTCAGTACACCAATCGCTTCATCACAATGCACAAGCGGCACCACTGCCATTGAACGCAGCCCAACCTTTCTGCAAGCCTCACGGTCAACCCGCGCATCTGATTCTGAATCTTGGCAGTAAAGTGTTTTGTTTTCTTCAATGCACAAGCCAGACAAGCTGTTTTTCTGGCTCAGGCGCAAACCCAGCAAATGGCTTGCACCGCCCGAGACCGCTCGGTATACCATTTCGCCATCTTCCGCCAGTTCAACAACCGAACCTTCCGCATGGGTTAAAGACTGCGCCTGCTCGGCCACCAAAGTCATCACGGCATTCAAATCCAAACCCAATTTCGCAATAGCTGTTTGCGTTTGAATGACAGACATTAATTGCTTCGGCGTCGGCTGTTTAGACTTAGGCATGAAAGGCTCTTGAAAACTCAGATTGATTTAATTTTAAAAATTATTTGCAACCCTGTATAGGCTCAAAATCAATAATTTGATAACCCTGTCAAAAAATACAGACCGCATATGTGATGCAGTCTGCATAATTATCCGTCCAGGCCAAAGGATATTATGAAGAATAATATGTAGCGCGTTTTTGAGAAAATTTTTCCAGCTGCTTCAAGAAACCCTCAAAATAGCTCTTGTCTTTCTCTTCTGTTCTAAAACCGGCATATAAGGTACGGCGCAGGCCATTAGGCGACACGCAAGACAAGCGGCGCGATGTTACCCAGCCCTTCTGCTCATATTCATTGACCACCCAGTCCGGCAGCGCTGCAATGCCCCGGCCGCTGGCCACCAGCTGAATCAGCATTTGCGTCAAATCTGTCGTGCGGATATGTTTAGGCTGAATATTCGCAGGAATAAACAGCTTTGCCATAATATCCAATCGGTGCTTATCGACAGGATAAGTAATCAGCGTTTCATTCGCCAGATCCTGCACAGTAATATTGTCCGCGCGCACCAGCGGATGTGTATGTGAAAGCACCAGTCTGGATTCATATTCAAAAATCGGAAAATATTCGATGCCTTTTAAGGTAATCGGATCTGCCGTAATCAGTAAATCAAATTCTGCATTTTGCAGCAGCTCGTGCGGATTGGCTTCAAAACCAGAGGCGAAATCTAAATCAACATCAGGATATTGCTGGCGGTAAGCATTCAACAGCGGCATCAGCCAGTCAAAACAGCTGTGGCATTCTGAAGAAAAAGTGATCCGCCCAGTTTGACCATGCACAATGCGGGTGATGTCCGATTGCGCAATCTGCACTTGCGGCAAAACATCATCAGCTAATTTCAGCAAACGCTGTCCAACATTAGAAAAAGTCACAGGCCGGGTACGCCGATTGACCACTTCCACCCCATACCAATGATCCAATTCTTTCAATTGATGTGAGATTGCAGATGGCG
The DNA here is from genome assembly GCF_039655955.1 of Acinetobacter sp. CWB-B33. Taxonomy (NCBI): domain Bacteria; kingdom Pseudomonadati; phylum Pseudomonadota; class Gammaproteobacteria; order Moraxellales; family Moraxellaceae; genus Acinetobacter; species Acinetobacter sp. CWB-B33. The sequence continues at coordinate 719,064 of NZ_JAGFEU010000001.1, read as the reverse complement.
TTAAACATAAATCATTGGCAGCAGAAACCAGTGAACCATGCTCTCTCAGTGCAGTTAATGTTTTTAAATGACGAATTTCCAGCATATCTGCTCTTTCCCGCGCAACGAATAGGCTCTTAATGAAAAGTATACAGCTTTTCATTTAACTATTGAATAAAATTCATTTTAACATGATTTAGGATCATTTTATTCATCTTCGGGTTTAATTGCTGGCAAATAGGCTATTCTTTCGGCATTTAATACATCTGATAGCACAGTTTTAAATAAAACCCAATTTACAATTCTGGCAATTTTTTCCCGCAATGCGGACAATATTCATATAGATCGCGTTCTTGCTTCAAGGCCTCTTCACGCTGTTCGCGCATCAACTGCAAAAGAATATCCTGTGTCTGCTCTTTGGTGAGACCGACATCTTTACGGATTTCTTCTATTTTTTCCTGATCAGCAACTAAATCAATTTCCGAATGCTGCAAAAGTTCCCTAAATTTAAGCTCCAGAAATTGTTTGCGCTGCTCCAATTCATTGGCCAGGCCATTAGCCAAAATACCCGCAGGCAAGGCTGCCAGCCCTACACCCAGTATCGTAATCAGGGCGCCTAAAAACCGGCCCAAAGGCGTGATCGGGGTAACATCGCCATAGCCGACTGTCGTCAACGTTACCACCGCCCACCACATCGAGGCAGGAATGGACGTAAACACATCTGGCTGCGCTTTATTTTCCACCACATAAATACAGGCAGCAGCCATCACAATCATAATGCTGAGAATGAAGATAACCGCTTGAAAAGAACCCTTTTCACGCTCTATAACCCGAAGCAAAATTTGCAGAGAGATGAAATAACGCGTCAGCTTCAGCAGACGCAATAAACGCAAAATTCGGAGGAATCTTAAATCAATAGGCACAAAGAAGTTAATATAAGCCGGCAATATCGCCAGCAAATCAATAATGGCTCCGCCGCTTTTAATCCACTTCAGCCGGTTTTTCCAGCCCGATTCAAAGGGTTCCTGTTCTGCAATAGACCAGAGCCGGAGTAAATACTCCATGCTGAAAATAAAAATTGAAAGATGTTCAAAGCTGTCAAACAGCAACCGGTAAGATTGATAGATATCATCAACGGATTCAAGCAGCACGGCTGTGGCATTGCCTAGAATCAACAGAATAAGAAAATAATTGACAGCACGGCTAAAGGCCGGTTCGTATTCATCATTATGCAAATTATTATAGACAAACTTTCGAAGCGTATACCAAGCCGTAAATGCCATAGCGATTGGATTTAATCTAAAAATTATGCATCAGTTTAACTGATATTATTAAAAAAAAACCAGCTGCTGCAGCATTCTATGCCCAAATCCGCGTCACTCTACAAACAGCAGCGCTAAGCGGACTTGATCATAGCCCATGCGCGGGCTGGTCAGCTCCACAATCGGACGCAGCTTAATGCTGCCGTCATCATTAAAATGCTCCGCATCATTGCGTTTAGTTAAGCGCTTATAAATTTTGCGGACTTGCTCGACGGATTCTTCACCTGGACTCGCAACAGAAATATCCAGCCCCTGCTCTTTGCGCAATCGGCCTAAATGATTAATGATGGTTGCTGGCGTTAAACCACGCTCTACAGCTATATCCTGAATTTCATAGCCTTCTTCAAACAAGGCGCGGGTTTCATCTAAGGTTGCAGATGCAAAGCTTTGCTTGCCGCCCGATTTTGCCAGTTTTTTCTCATTGCGCTCAATTTCATATTCATTCAAAGTGCCGCCGCAATGGCGGATAAACGCTTTATGCTGCACGGTAAAATCTGCATTTTCAAAATGCACATCCGCTTCTTCTGAAAGCTCTTGAAAACGGCGGTCTGCTTTAATGGCTAAACTGTCCAGCTCCAGCGCCTGACTATTCATTCCCAGCAATCTTAAACCGCCCAAACTTTTTAAGCGTGATAAAGCCACATAGCCCTGACCTTTTTCAAAGGTATGCGCCAAATTAATTTCCGCCGCTTCCAGCGTCATGCCCTGAGATTTATGAATGGTGATGGCCCAAGCCAAACGCAATGGAATCTGCTGAAAGCTGGCAATCGTTTTGCCTTCATCATTATCTACCGACCATGTTTCCGGCTCCACAATTAATGTGGTTCCATCCGTCAGTTTCACCTTCGGCAGTACGCCATATTCATCATCTTCTTCAAAGGCAATCACCTCACCCAAGCTGCCGTTGATATACCCTAAGTCAAAGTTGTTTTTCACAAACATCACTTTGGCATGTTTCTTTAAGGTCAGATTTTCCGGCGCGCGCACAGACGACTTTAAAGTTTCGATCAGCTTATCATTGCCGTCACACTGCGCATCAAATTGACGGGATTCCTGATCAATTTCATTCAAGTGCTTAAAGTTGATGCTGTCCACATCCATATTATGGGTATACAGGCGGGTAAAGGTATCTCCGACATCTTGATTGCGGGTTTGTTCTAAGGCCTGCAAATGTGCCTCTGCAATGCTCTGTCCGCGAATCGCATTCAGGATATCATTTAAATAATCATTCCCCTGACGATGCTGCTCAGTCAAATAGCACACGCGGAATTTTGCTTCCACCCAAGCCTCAGACATAAAGCAGAATTTGTCGCGGTTGCTTTCCTCTTTTTTCCCCACAGGCGGCAACTGGAAAAAATCTCCAGCCGCAATCACTTGAATGCCGCCAAAAGCCTCGTCGCTCTCTTTAAAATATTTCAGCACTTTATTGACTAAATTCAGCTGCTTGGCATGCAGCATTGAAATCTCATCAATAATCAGCACTTGCGCGTTTTCCAAATGTTCCTTGAGGTACTTGCGCTCTTTCATGCGTTTCAATTCATCTTCTGAAATGGCATCTTTAATACCAATGCCTGCCCATGTATGTATGGTCATGCCATTCATATGGGTCGCCGCAATCCCTGTGGATGCAGTAATGGCGACCGTCACTTTGCGCGCTTTTAAATAATTGATGTATTGATTCAGCGTATAGGTTTTGCCTGCACCGGCTGAACCTGTCAAAAAGACATTTTCGCCCGCTTTTAATAACTTGAGTGCAGTTTCCTGTTTCATATGACCTAGACCGTGAAAGAACGGCTATAGCCTACCGAGTTTTGGCTAAAAAGTTAAGCGCGCAAAGAAATTTCCAATACGGCAAAGCAACCATCCGCAATCCAACGCTATAAATTTTAAAAAGTTTTACCCTGAATTTTTATTTATCGATTTCAGCATTCAGCCATTGAATAAACTGCTGGGCTGCCTGTACCAAATGTTCAGCCGCTTTTTCATTATTCGGCAATTCCAGCTGATCAAAACTCAGCTGCCCATTTTGACGGATACAGCCTAAAGTCATCCGCAGCGGATGCAGCAAATGCGACATGTGAAAAGCCACATATTCCCCCTCTATAATGCGCTGCGCATAACTGGCAGCAAGGCAGTGCTGAAATTTTTTTGACTCTTCGATAATGCGTTCCACACTTTGCAGCTCCTGAAAGCGCCACTGCTCAAAATACACATCAGCCGCTGCACAAAACGGTTTCCAATCGGCTAAAGAAAACTCTTTTTTTAATTTTGCCAGTATTTCCTCTTTCTGATTATTTTCGTGCCAAGCCGCTGATTGCTGAAACAGCCCTGTCCATGTCACAGTTTTTGGCACCGCTTTTGTTTCTGCAAAATACGCGCTTAAATAGTCCCGCACATAAGCGTCGAAAATACTTTTGCGTATTGTGCCGCTGTTCTGCACATAAAATTGCTGACGGAATACATCCTGCGGCATTTTATGGCGCTGCAATACTGTATAGAAGTCTCTGTCCCGCTGCGTTTCGGGCAAAATAAAAGCCATCAGATCTTCTGGAAAATTCAGGGTGACTTTCTGCAAATGCAGCATGAAAGCCTGCATGACACGGCTCAAGCGCAGATAAACTTTTTTCAAGGCTAAATCATCATGCTTGGCAATATTGCTGGCCAAAGCCATCCATTCATCTAAATACAGAATAGAGGGGCGGATGGCCACGCGGTGATCATCCATGGCCTGCTTAGTCCCCTGCAGCACGACCGTTTGATTTTGCGGGTGTACAAACCAGTTCTGCTCTATCGCGATGGCATGGCAGCTTTGTATAAATAAGCGTGCGCACACATGCTGAAAATATTGCAAGACGGCGAGAATAATCTGCGGGTGCATCTGACTGCAGTCCACAAAGCTTAGCGCAGTCACCGCAGTGCGGATGTTGCTATGCTGAATATTTAGGCTGATCCAGTCCAAAACCTCAGCGGATTGCTTAAACAGCCAATTTACAGCGCGCTTGCAGTCAAATAACGGCAGCAGCGCTGCCTTTTTTTGCCAAATCCGGTGGTTTGCCGTTAAGAAATACTGCTTAGACAGCAGGTCTGAACGGTGCCACACTTCACGATTCATCAAGCGCACAAAACCTAAAAGATGCGGCTGTTCCTTGGCACGCAGATAGAGCAAACGGATATCATCTTCCAGCTCTATCAGTTCATTCAGATTAAATTGCTCGCGATAGAACAGCGATACAATTCGATATACTACAGGATCTAAAAATTGCGCAGCGCTGAAGCAAAACTCATCAAAACTTTCCATTAATGGCTGCAAAGGCAGAAAATCATGCGTCAAAACCGTATCTAGGCGGCACAGCTGTTGAAAACACTGCAAAATATTTTTGGCTATGGGTGTTTGATCAACCAAAGAATTCTGAACCGCCGGCACATGATAAAACTGTAAATCCATCATCAGCTGATCGGCAAACTGCGCTTGAGACAGATTCATGCGCTGCAGCGCCGCGGCCAGCTTTTGTTCCCCCAATACCCGATTGAAAATATCATCAGCCAAGATCTCCCTTAACTGCTGCGCTTTCCCGCGCAAAAAAAGCGGATGCTGCGCTTTTAAATCACCGGTCTGAAAATGAATATCTTGCAGCAAAAAATCTTCCAGCTGTTCCGACTTGTGATGCCGATAATCAAAATTGCTGCGGACCAAACTGTCAGCTGCATATTCTGCAGCGGGTTGAGGCGTGAAAAACTGAATATCAAAAAATGGATACGCAATGTGAATTCTGCGCTGTTCTTGATTGATTTTAAACAGCTGATGCGCAGTGATGTGAGACGCTAAATCCTGCTGATCTTGAACCAAATAACTCAGCTCAGGAGAAATGCGCAAAAGCTGCTGCGCAGCATTCGCCAATTTGGAAACTGACCGCTCCTTGTGCATAACGCCTCCTGCATCTTCAATGCACTCTCAATTTACCCAATATAATCAAACTAAATCAATGCCTCTATACTTTTTATCTAATTTTGGACTCAAGCGCCGCCGCTAGCGCACACCTTCAAGAAAAGTCTTTATGCGCTACCCATGATGAACAGCCAGGAAAAATGACTTTGCTGATTTTTTACAGCTTATCAGCCATGCCGTTTCTTAATTCTTTTAAATCGTCTAATGAACAGTAAATTGCTTGCTGGATTTGCAATCTGAAAGCGCTCAGCTGTTCCATGTTTTCAATCTGCTTGAGGCTTTGCCGCGGCATAAACTGAAAATAAAACGGTATCCGCTTCGGAATAAAGTGGCTCGGCAATGACGGAATGACATCGCCATGACGCAGCAGTTTGCCTAGCTTTGGAATTTTCAGCAATTTCTGAAAGTATTTATTTTGAATAATATGGTTAGCATCAAAACCCAAATCAAAAACTTCATCACCGCCTAAGGCCGCAAAAGGCACAATGTCATAGCCAAACTCTTGCGCGAGCTTTAAAAAGCCATAACGCTCTTTCCATATCAGCTGATAGGCTTCGCCTTTACGTTTCAGCACTTCACGGCCCCCGCCCGGAAAAACCAGGATGGAATACCCCTGTGCCATTAAAGTTCGCGCATACTCCCGCACGCCATCCACAGCGCCAAACTTTTTAACAATACGGCGCCAAACCGGCAAATAAAAATGGCTATGGTCAGCCAAGCTCACCACAGCCACTTTATGTTCATTGAACAAGTAATCAATAATCATCGGCGCATCCAGCACACCGTAAATCGTATGATTGCCGACATACATTGCAGGCTTAGACGCGTCTAGATGCTCAGCGCCTAAAAATGTTGGCCTGAAATACAGTTTGGATAAAGCACTAGCGCGCTTTATCCATTTTGCATCATGCTCAACCTGCAATGCTGTTTTCCTTAGGCTGCAACGTGTTTTTGCACGAGGATTGAACCCACAGAATAGCCCGCGCCAAATGAACACAATACGCCAAATTCACCGTCATCCACTTGGTCTGCGGTACGGTGCAATGCAATGATGACACCTGCTGAAGAAGTATTGGCAAATTCATCTAAAATAATCGGCACAAGATCCGGCTGCGCATTTTCTTTACCCACCACCAGTTTTAAAATGAGTTCATTCATGCTGGCATTGGCTTGATGCAGCCAGAAACGTTTCACACTTTGCGGCGCAATTTCGTTTTTCTCAAGCTGCTTGGTAATCATTTTGGCAACCAGCGGGCAGACTTCTTTGAACACTTTGCGCCCGTCTTGACGGAAGCGGTTGTTGTCAATATCCGCATCCACTTCGCTCAGATTCAAGTAACCGAAGTTGTTGCGGATATTGTTAGAAAACTGCGTAAACAGGCTGAAATCCAGCACCTCAAAACCCGTCTTAGTTTCTGTGTCTTCAATAATCGAAGCTGTAGCAACATCGCCGAAGATGAAGTGGCAGTCTCGCGAACGGAAGTCTGTATGGCCAGAAGTAATTTCCACATTTACCAATAATACGCGGCGTGCGCCAGCTTTAATGGCGTCATACGCCTGCTTAATGCCGAAAGTTGCTGCAGAGCATGCAACATTCATATCGTAAGCATAGCCTTCAATGCCAAGCGCTGTTTGAATCTCAATGGCTACGGCTGGATATGCGCGCTGAATATTTGAGCAAGACAGAATCACGACATCAATATCAGCCGCAGTGACGCCTGCATTTTCCATCGCTTGCTTCGCTGCGGCAACGCCCCATTCAGCTTGAATAGATAACTCGTCATTTGAACGTACATGCAACAGCGGACGCAGGCGTTTTGGATCTAAAATACCGGTCTTTTCTGCCACGTAGCGCCGCTTTACGCCAGACGCTTTTTCAATGAACTCTGCGCTAGATCCACGGCGCGCTTCTAATTCACCTGAGGCGATTTTTTCAGCATTCTCTGAGTTGTACTGTTCCACATAGGCATTTAAACCTTCAACTAACTCTTCGTTGGTAATAACATCTTCTGGATGATATAAGCCAGTACCTGTAATGCGGATGCCCATGTAAAACTCCTGTTTCAAATTACCTGTATTTTAATTGATTCCAAGTTTTTCCCATGCTTTCTGCAAGCGGGAAGGAGAAATCGGCATCTTGGTTTTCATCGGCTGGGAGAATAAAGAGATACGCAACTCCTCGACCATGAAATACAATTCTTTAAGGCGAGTGTCATTTTTAAACTTAAATAATTTTTCCATCCACGGATCTACTTGATCAATGGCAGAATTGTCCCTTTGAAGGTTATTTGGTAAGCGCTCCAAACGCAAGACCAAGGCTTTTAAATAACGCGGAAATTCTTGCCAAATATCGGAAGATTTGACATAGACAAAATCAGAAAGGCTCATTAAGTCAAGCTGATCTTCGACATCATCAATATTTTTTCCAAACACAGAATCGTCTAAAACCAGCAATTTGCGCCGTATATCCTGCCATTGAATGAAGATATCGCTGAGCATTGCCAAGGCGTTTTGCCCATGCGTTAAGAAAGATTTTTTTACATTTAAAACCAAGTTTTGGTATTCATTAATATTGACAGGAAGCTCATTTATTGCCGTCTGCAGTGTGGCATAAACTAACATCTGCTCTAATTTCGCCCGGTCGCCCAGCGGGGAATAAGCCAATGCCAGCGGTTTTGAAATCTGTTTTTTCAGCTGGCGCACGAGGTCGCCCAGCTGCAAATGCACTAAACGGATAACCCCTTCACGGTGCTGCTTCACCGCTTCAAATTGATCATTAAAGGTTTGAATCACGACGCCCGATTCATCTTTTTGCTCCAATGAAGCAAAATCTTTCACAGGTACAAGCGCCTGATACTGCTTCACCACCACACCCGTGACTTTTTGCGATGCTTCAAAAACAAAATTTTCAGGGAAAGTCTGGAACTCCCCTTTCAATTGCTTGACTGGACTGTGAGTCTCTGTGCGGCAGCGCGCTTTTAACTCAGATAAATCACGGCCTTGTTCAATCACACGGCCCTTTTCATCGATTACTTTAATCAGCGGCAATAAATATTGTTCCACCCGCTCAAAGCTGAAATCTTTTTCAGTGATTTGTTCGCCACGCAGCTGGAAGGCTAAAAAACTAAAAATATGCCGCTGCAGATGCACCGCATCTATTCGCGCAGACAGCTTCCGTGCAGTATCTGGGATAGGCACCAAGTGACGCCGCTTATCTTTAGGCAGCGCTTTGAGTAAGGCTTCAATTAAATCCTGCCGCCAGCCGGGAATGCCCCACGACCAGATATTTTCATCCACCTGCGGCAGCGCCTGAACTGGAATTTTCACGGTTGCGCCATCTTCATCATGGCTTGGATCAAACCGGTAACTGGCGGCTAAACGCAGTTCGCCATTGCGCAAATAATCAGGAAACTGCTGCGTGGCTGGGCGGTCATTCAGCCACAGCGCATCATCATCGACAAATAAATAGCGCGGCTCTTTAGACTCAACCGTAGCGCGCCAATCCTCAAATGAACGGCGGCTGGCCACCTCTTCCGGCACTTTAGACGCGTAGAATTGGTAAATGGTTTCTTCATCCACCACCAAGTCACGCCGGCGCAGCTTATCTTCAACCCGTTCAACTTCTTCAAGCTTAAGCAGGTTGTGTTTTAAGAATGGCGGTGAAATTCCAAGATTCCCAGTCGTCAGCGCATCACGAAGGAAAATTTCATGTGCCGCAGGCTGATCGACTTTTTCATAATTAATCTGACGTTTCGGTTCAATAATTAAGCCAAACAATGAGATTTGATCATAGGCATTCACCACCCCGGCTTTTTTCGACCAATGCGGTTCAAAATAGTGATGCTTCAGCAAATCGCCCGCGGCAAGCAAAATCCACTCAGGTTCAATTTTAGCCAAAGTCCGCAAATACACTTGAGACGTCTCAACCATTTCAAAAGCCATCACCCAGGGGGTATTGCTCTTGTGCAACGCCGATGCCGGAAATACCCGGGCCTTCTGCTGGCGCACCGCCATAAAAACATTGCGTTCATCGGTCTTATTGGCAATAAAAGACAATAAGCCTGTAAGCAAAGCGCGATGCAGATTTTCATAGTTGGCTTTCTTTTCATTGAATGAAAGCTTTAAGCCTTTTGCCAAATCGACCAGCTGTTCATGGGTTTTTTTCCATTCCCGCAATCGCAGCCAGCTTAAAAAGTGATTGCGTGCAAATGTGCGGCGTTTGTTTTCACTCATGTCACGGTTGGCAACCAGTGCTTCCCAAAGCTTAAGATAGAACAGAAAATCTGAATCTTCTTCGCGGAATAAAGCATGCTTTTGATCGGCCTGCATTTGCTTATCCGCAGGGCGTTCACGCGGGTCTTGCACCGCCAAAGCCGCGACAATCACCAAAACTTCATTCAGCACGCCAAAATGCGCGCCGCCTAAAATCATCCGCGCCAAACGCGGGTCAATCGGCATTTTCGCCATTTGCTGACCGATTTTGGTTAAAGCGCCATCATTATTATTGGAGTGCCGCTGACTATTTTTTGATGAACTTTGTGCACTCGCTTGATCTGCTTTTGCTGATTTTTCTTTTAAAGCGCCCAGTTCAATTAAAAGCTTACGGCCATCATTGACTAAGCGATGATCAGGCGGCTCAATAAAGTCAAAGTCTTCTAAAGTTCCCAAACCCAAACTTTGCATTTGCAAAATAACCGAAGCCAAGTTGGTCCGCTTAATTTCAGGTTCGGTAAATTCAGGGCGGCTTTGGAAATCGTCTTCACTATACAGGCGGATACAGACACCTGGGGCAATACGGCCGCATCGCCCTTTACGCTGATTGGCTGCCGCTTGCGAGATGGCTTCAATCGGCAGGCGCTGCACCCGGGAACGGTAGTTGTAGCGGGAAATACGGGCGAAACCGCTGTCAATCACGTAACGGATATTGGGTACGGTTAAAGCCGTTTCCGCAACGTTGGTCGCAATAATAATACGCCGCCCGCCGCCGGCGGGATTAAAGATTTTTTGCTGCTCTGCAAGGGCTAAACGCGCATACAGCGGCAAGACTTCAGTATGGCGCGGGCCATGCTTAATTAAAGTCTCTTGCAGTTCACGGATTTCCTGTTCCGTACTGGCGAAAATGAGGGTATCCGCATATTCAGGATGGCCTTTTTCCTGCGCATCCCGGAAGCATTCTTCGACAGCCTGTACAACAGCGCGCGGCAGATTTTCCTCAAAATCATCAAACTCATCGTCATCACTGCCGCCGATATTCAGTTCTGAAATCGGACGGTAACGCAGTTCTACAGGAAAGCTGCGGCCTTCTACTTCAAAAATCGGCGCGCCATGAAAGTAATTGCTGAAACGGTTTACATCGAGTGTTGCAGACGTGATGATGACTTTTAAATCTTTGCGGCGCGGCAAGAGCTGCTTCAAATAACCCATAATGAAATCGATATTCAGCGAACGTTCATGCGCCTCATCAATAATAATGGTGTCGTATTTGGTTAAAAAGCGATCATTTGAAAGCTCTGCCAATAAAATACCATCCGTCATTAAGCGGAGTATTGAATCCTGTGAACCCTGTTCATTAAAGCGGACTTTAAACGAAATGGATTCGCCAAGCTTTTCACCCACTTCTTCTGCAATACGCTGTGACACGCTGCGCGCAGCCAGACGGCGCGGCTGCGTATGGCCAATCAATCCGGTTAAACCGCGGCCTGCCAGCATGGCAATTTGCGGCAGCTGCGTGGTTTTACCCGAACCGGTTTCACCTGCCACAATAATCACTTGATGCTTTTGAATCGCTTCAATCAGCTTGTCTGCATATTGAGTAACGGGCAAATCTTGATTGAGCTTGATGTTTGGAATGCGCTGAATGCGCTCACGGACTTTGGCATTGGATTTTTCGAATAATTCCTGATGCTGTTTTTGATCTGCATCTTTGCCCTTTTTCAGTCGGTTTAAACGGTGAAGGTCACGCGCCATCACAAGCTGATCTACATTTAAACGACTCTGCACAGAACAAGATTCCTAATAAAAACAACAAAGCGCTATTTTACGCTGTAATGACATGAAGCGGAAGAACATCTCAGCCCCGATCAAGTAGATAAATTTTGTTTAATTTTAACTTTTTTTTAATTTAGCCTTGAATTTTAACAGCAATGGCATCATGTTCTAAGCGAAGTTGAGGAACAGATGTTTTTTTACTGGTTTTTTCATTTCAGCATCATATGGCTATGTTAAAACAGCTTTGCTGGAACAGCGTCATAAAAATGGCTGAAACGTTTAAAATCATGATTTTGATGAGATGGCATTTTGGCTTAGTTCGGTTTTTCCGATCTATTTAATGTAAAAATACCATTTCAGCAATAACAAGAAGTCCTATACTCTATTGGAAATTAAATACAAACCTCAATCATGGAGACAATGATGAGCTTAATTAATACTGAAGTTAAACCATTCAAAGCACAAGCATTCCAAAACGGTAAATTCATCGAAGTTACCGAAGCCGATCTTAAAGGCAAATGGTCAGTTGTATTCTTCTATCCAGCAGACTTCACTTTTGTTTGCCCAACTGAGCTTGGCGACCTTGCAGACAACTACGCTGAATTCCAAAAATTAGGCGTTGAAATCTACTCAGTTTCTACTGACACGCACTTCACTCACAAAGCTTGGCATGATTCTTCAGAAGAAATCAAAAAAATCCAATATGTAATGGTGGGTGATGCGAACTGGACGCTTGCTAAAAACTTCGACGTATTAATTGAATCTGCTGGTCTTGCTGACCGCGGTACTTTCGTTATCGATCCAGAAGGCAAAATTCAAATCGTTGAAATCAATGCTGGCGGTATCGGCCGTGACGCTCAAGAACTTCTTCGCAAAGTTAAAGCAGCGCAATATGTTCATGCTCACCCAGGCGAAGTTTGCCCAGCTAAATGGAAAGAAGGCGACGCAACTCTTGCTCCTTCAATCGACCTAGTTGGTAAAATCTAATCTGCATTAGATTGAACTGATCAAAAAACCGCGCAAATTGCGCGGTTTTTTTGCTTCACGTTAAAGTGGAGAACCTGCCCGTAAAGTCGGCTGATTCCGCTCTTTATTAACTAATGCCTAAAAAGACAAAAGGCTTCGTTTCGACAAAAGATGCTGTTGCATCCCCTGCATAAGTATTGCTTTGGTCTTTGCCTAAATTCAGCATTTTGGTTTTGCCGTCTTTAAAATTGATTTTGTTTAAATCTACCCAAAACACATTCGGTGAAACAGCAGACTCGAAGAAATAAAGATTGCGCTTATGGTCCACCACCGTTCGCCAGCGGGTAGATGAAATATTCGGCTCTTCTTCCGTGTTCAGGCCGAATGGAACGGAAACATTGCGGATTACACTGAATACGCTGGCTAGACTGCTGTTGGAATCGGCGTTATTTGGAATGGCTTGAATATAAAAAGAAGCGCGCGCAAAACGGTCAGCCGCACGATTTGTTCCCGGAAGGAAGGTTGTGCCGCCAATTTGTTTCCAATACTGATTTAACGCCAGCTGCTGATCGAAGGTCGGAGAGTTGGTCATGACCTGATAAGCTTTGCTGTGATGAATCACCTGCTTGCCGCCAATATATTCAACAATTGCACTATCGCCGCTTTTATCCGAAATAGATAAATGCAGTGTAGCGAGGCGCTTTTCACCGGGAACTTGATCCGTAATCACATCAAAGGGTTCTTTTTGCAGAAATTTTATGGCTTCATCCACAGTTGAAAAATTATCTAGAACATATTGAGCCCATAAGGAAATGCTCAATTTCGGTTTTTTTGATTTTCCAGTTTGCGGATATTCAGATTCTACCAGCCACAGCAGATTCGCATTCAGGCCGGCTTCATTCACACCATCCGTCGTAGAAATATCATAGCCCGTTGCAACAACACTGCCGTATTTCGCCGTCCAGCTTGCAGATTGAGGCCCTGCCTGTCCAGTACGCTTTACACCGCTGGGCAAAATCCAAAGATTAGTCCCCACATCAGATTTCCAATCCATAGAGCGGGCTGTCATGACATTATTATTTTCACCATGAAAAACCACGCGCGTACATGCCTCAGCCAACGACGACAGCATAATTCCAGAAGCCGCCAATACGCAGCAAATCGTCTTTTTCATACCTGAAACCTCTCTAAAACCTAAAAAATACAAATTTGTTATAAAGTCTATTGATGTAAAATATGTAAAACTGCGCAGCTATCTTATCGGACGCAAACGGTCCGAAAATTCACTCAACCTCCTATCCAGCGGCAGCCTAAAACCAGCTAAAAGCACGGCTGTTCGAGTTAAGCCCTTATCCCAAGCGTAAAATGATTGTTTTTCCATTCAGATTGGGCTTTATTTTTATAACATGCCCTCTGCAAAATTAATAATTGTTAAACTTTTAGATTTCTTAACATATACGGCATTTACACCGGCTCATTTATTGCCGTTTTATTGGGCCATCCGCACTTCAGCGCCAAATCATAAAAGCGGTTTTAACAGCTGAAAAACATTTAAATATTCGATTTATTTTTACAATTCTGCTACATCGCCCCACCCAGATTTATCATAAGTTCAAATGAAGCCTGCAGCAGTTCAGCAGCTGAAACATAATAATTTTAAGGGGGTTGCTTATGGGAACGCCGCTTGCTGTAAAAACTTGGAAATACAGCGCTTCTTCACGCTATCTAAAAATTTTTTACACCAATGGAACAGGTGATTTATTTCATCCTGTGCCTGAATTTATTTATAACAATATGATGCGATGTAATGACAAAATGGCCTTTGTGCATAAATATTTAGAATATGATCTTCACTTTACCCGGGTCAGCATCCAGTAATTAAAGTCTTTCGCTGATCAAAATACATGCTTTGAAATTGTGTTAAATTCTAAAAGCCATCAACCATTCAAATTGATGGCTTTTACATGAATAATACAGAATTATTTTAATTGGCTGTGACCAATAGCAATCCAGCGCCTGCAGGCAGTGTGACACACATGAATTGCTTACTCTCCTGAACCAAAGCAATAAATTCCGCCACTTCGGATGCATGCGACAGCACATTATCCACCACGAGCAATCCGCCTTTCTTTTTCAATAGATTCGGCAAATACTGCCAATACTCAACATAGGCATCGCGCTCTGCATCCAGCAGAATAAAATCATATATTTCAGTGCATTGCTTTAGAAAATACAAAGCATCTGCAACTTGAAAATCAACCAGATTGCGCAGCTGAAGCTGTTCTGCATATGACTGGGCTTGCTTTGTGCGCTCGGAATCAATTTCAATGGTCGTAACATGGCCCTGTGTACTTTGCGCAGCATTGGCCAGCCACAATGTCGAATAGCCGGTCGATGTGCCAATTTCCAAAATGTTCTGCGCCTGCAGGGCACGGATCAGCACAGCCAGCACATGCGCTGACTCCGGTTCTATATTGCGGTAACGGTTTAAACGGTCTGACTGCTGTGCGTCATGCGCTTGAAATTGCTGATACAGCGCATTAACTTGCTTTAAAAATTCTTCCGGAATGCTCATCAGCCCTCCTGCCTTAGTGAATACATTTGCAACAGTAGAACAGCAATGACTATTCCACTTCCCGAATCAGCTTAAAACGCTCAACTGTTTTGCCTTCATGCTCTACCGTCTCGCTAAACATCGTTAAAGGCCGCACCCACAAGGAATAATCACCATATAAACATTGATATACCACTAGCTTTTCTTCTGTTTCACTATGCGTCGCCACATTAAACACTTGATACAGCTGCCCCTTGTAATGCTGATAAATACCTTTTTTAAGCATAAACTTACCCAGAGATGGTGATGAATTTCCGCATAAAGCATAGCACGGAGCATTCCAGTGAACAGACAAATTCCTTTAACTTTCAAAGCAGGCTTTGCGGTAAACAATAAATTCATTCAATAAAACGATTAATAATATAAAAACAAACTGTTTTATCTATTTATTAAAATCTCCTATTATTCACTTATCAAATAAATATTGACTCCTTTGGAGGCGTTAGCAATGTTGGATCAAAATACTTCTGCTCAATTAAAAACTCTGCTTGAACGTTTAGAAAGCCCAATCGAAATTGTGGCCACCTTAAACGCTTCTGACAAATCAGACAAAATCAAAGAATTGGTGACTGAAATTGCCGCGCTGTCTGATTTGGTGACTGCACGCTTTGACGGCGCAAATTCACGTGCGCCAAGCTTCGGCATTGCAAAAAAAGGCGAGCAGCCGCGTGTCAACTTTGCTGGCTTGCCGATGGGCCACGAGTTCACCTCTTTGATTCTGGCCTTGCTTCAAGTTTCCGGCTATGCGCCGAAAGTGTCTGATGAGGTGCTGGCGCAAATCAAGGGCCTGAACTTGACTGCAGACTTTGATGTCTTTGTGTCTTTAAGCTGCCATAACTGCCCTGACGTGGTTCAGGCGCTGAACCTGATTGCGATTTACAACCCGGGCACTACTGCAACCATGATCGACGGCGCATTCTTCCAGGACGAAGTGGAAGAACGCAAAATCATGGCGGTGCCGATGGTCTTCCAAAACGGCGAGCATATCGGCCAAGGGCGCATGACCTTGGAAGAAATCATTGCCAAACTGGACAGCGGCTCAGCAGCCAAAGATGCTGAGAAGCTGAATGCCAAAGGCGCGTTTGATGTGCTGGTGATTGGCGGCGGCCCTGCAGGCAACACCTCTGCAATCTATGCGGCGCGTAAAGGCATTAAAACCGGGATTGTGGCTGAGCGCATGGGCGGTCAGGTCATGGATACCATGGACATTGAAAACTACACCTCTATTCAAAAAACCCAAGGCCCTAAATTCGCAGCGGCGATGGAAGAGCATGTGCGTGAATACGGTGTAGACATCATGAACCTGCAGCGCGTATCGGACATTAAAGGCGCAGACCAAACAGCAAACGGCCTGGTGGAAGTCACTTTAGAGAATGGCGCGAAGCTTGAATCTAAAACTGTAATTCTTTCAACTGGTGCGCGCTGGAGAGAGATGAATGTTCCGGGCGAAAAAGAGTACAAAACCCGCGGCGTGGCTTACTGCCCGCACTGTGACGGCCCGCTGTTCAAAGGCAAACGTGTTGCGGTGATAGGCGGCGGCAACTCCGGTGTGGAAGCGGCAATTGACCTTGCGGGCATTGTAGAGCATGTGACTTTGGTTGAATTTGATACCAAGCTGCGTGCAGACCAAGTGCTGCAGGACAAGCTGAACAGCCTGCCAAACACCACGGTGATTCTGAATGCTTTGTCTACTGAAGTGGTGGGTGACGGTTCACAAGTGACAGCGCTGAAATACAAAGACCGCGCAACAGATGAAATCAAAACCATCGAGCTGGCAGGGATCTTCGTTCAAATCGGCTTGCTGCCGAATACGGATTTCCTGAAAGGAACGGGTGTCGAGCTTTCCAGCCGCGGCGAGATCGTGATTAACGAGCGTAATGAAACCAATGTGAAAGGCGTATTTGCAGCCGGTGACTGCACCACAGTGCCGTACAAGCAAATCATCATTGCAACGGGTGAAGGCGCGAAAGCATCATTGTCCGCTTTTGATTACATCATCCGTTCTGGTCAATAGCTTTAAATCAATATCGGCAAAAGCCAGTCTCTATGACTGGCTTTTTTTATGCTGCCGATTTTATTTTAAAGTTCTTTCAATCACGCTGCTTATGTCAAATCAGGGGCAGAAAAAAGTACCTGTCCGCTGCCCCCTTGTTTTAGACATGATGATCCAGCACAATTTATAAACCTTGATCTTGTTTCAGCTCCTTTTAAACTCCTGTTTCAGCACGGCATTCTCCTGACACCTGAATCAGGTTGACTTGATTCCCAAAGATGAATGCAAATCATTTCAGCACAGCCGATATTTGTAAGAATTTTTTAAATCATGTCTGCATTTTAATATGAAAAAACATGATTTTAGAAACAATAGGGCCATTCCAAATTCACTGTGACTGATCAGGGTGACGTTCAAGCCTTGTCTATCTGCAGTTCATCAAATATGATAAATAATCGGTCATTAAAAGATGACTGAAAATAAAAAAAATAGACGTTGTCAGGAAAACAAGGAGAAGAAAATGCACTATCAGTATCACTGTGCCTGCTGCAATAAAGTTGTTGCTTCTACTGACAAAGAATGTGCCAATTGCGGCTCTCACACGATAAAAAGCCCATACGGATTCT
Source organism: Acinetobacter sp. CWB-B33 (assembly GCF_039655955.1). Lineage (NCBI taxonomy): Bacteria > Pseudomonadati > Pseudomonadota > Gammaproteobacteria > Moraxellales > Moraxellaceae > Acinetobacter > Acinetobacter sp. CWB-B33. Next base: position 701,630 of record NZ_JAGFEU010000001.1, on the reverse strand, counting down.
GGATTTTTTGTATTTTGACCTGCCTTATTGCAGCTGCCGTATTTAAAACAGTCCATGTGTACCTGCAAGATCATCAGGAAGTACCGGTACAGCAATCACTGTTTGAGGTTCTGCAGCAAGACAATAAAACGGCCGATAAATAGCAGGTATTTAATTTCGCGGTTCAGGACCAAAGCCTGAAACTATTTTTCAGGCTTTGGTTCATAGCATGGCTGCAGCTGCTCTGACTCGACACAGCGTCTTTAAGGCGAAAAAATTCATGTTGCCAGTATTCTTTTTGATTTACCTGCACTCAAGCACTCAAAGTCGTTTAAAATAGCCCGCTAAGCCACAGGGTGTAAATATGGTTCAATTGATTAAAAAGGGCGGCTTGCGTGAACGCGCCAACCGCAGCCGAAGCTACAAAGGTTCGGAAAATACTGAAACAACTTTAAAACCAAACCGTTACCGTACTGATGAAAAAAAAGAGGAACCCGCAGCTTCCTCTCCTCACCTTGATCCATCTGAATCTGCAGCATCTGACACCAATCAAGCGTAAAACATTTTGATGGCGTCATACCAAAGCCAAACCGCAAAGGCTAAAAACAGTCCGCCCGAGATAATATCGATATAACTGCCTGCACGCTGATACAGCACTTTAATTTTTGGCATTGAGACAACCATCATCAGCAGGCTAAAGACCAGAAACGTCTGTATCGGAATAATAAAGGCCAATTGAGTTTTTAAATCCAAACCTGCGGATGAACTCAAAGCCAAAGAAAACACACTGCTGAAATAAATCAGTGTTTTAGGATTGGATAAATTGGTCAATAAGCCCTGTAAAAAGTAATTCTGAGGCTTTTCAATTTCCTCTGAGCTGTCCAAAGCCACTTCTTGCTTAAGCAATTTTAAACCGCCGTTCAGCATGCCCAAGCCCATTTTTGCCAAAAACACTCCGCCAACCATCATCAAAACTTGCTGAATCCATGGAAATTGCTCTACCAATACAGTAAAGCCCATCAAAGTGAGGACTACCCAAACTACAATTCCCGCAGAAATGCCGGCAATAATTTTTAATGTATTGATCCGGGTATTCGAAGCCGCGCTTTTTGCAATCAGCAGCACATCTGGCCCTGGGCTAAGCTGCGCCACAAAATGCAGCAGGCAAATGGTCAAAAGAAGTGACATAAAGGCAGAAAAGAAATAATAAAAATCACATTATATCGTTTGTTCAAATCAAATGTGCAGGCAGATAGAATTTCGGGAATAAAAAAAGCCGAATCATTTGATCTGGCTTTTCATCATTTCAATTTCATCACTTTAAAAAAATCATTTTGGATGAATATCTTTCATTTCAATTTTCTTCGCTTCTGGCGACACTTCACGCGCCTCCCCATCAATCACGCTTGAATCGCGGCTGCCGCCCTGCTGATTCTGCATGTCCTGCATTTGGCGCATCATATCTGCAAATGGATTTTGGCCCTGAGCGCCGCCCATGCCATTCATATCTCCCATCATGCCGCCCATCATTTTTTCCATCATGGCTTGCTGACGCTTCATCATCACATTCATCATGGCGGCTTTTAATGCATTTTGCACGGGTGGAATTAGAATCAGGACTGCCAGCAGATCAGAAATCAAACCTGGAACCATCAATAGAAAACCGGCAATAATCTTAGGCAAATTACCGGAAAGCGCTGGATCTGCACTCATTTGACCAGCTTGCATTTGCTGCATTTGAGGCATTAAGCCTGATGCATGCTTGCGCACGATATTCAGTCCGATGAAAAAAGCAGCAACAAACCAGAAGAACACATACCACATGCTGCCAACGAGGTCGCCCACGCCGATCCATACAAACACTTCAAGAATTAAGCCCGCAAGGACAATTAGAAATAATTTCATGAAAACTAATCAAATCTCTATTAAATAAATAAGGTGCATCAATCAAGCGCTTAATCCGTATCAAGCTTTTTTGATCCGCTTATGTAACAATATGGGCGTTATTCAATTTTTAAAGGGTCAGCATGTCATTAATTATCGGTATTGACCCGGGTTCCCGCCTGACCGGCTACGGCATTATTGAACATGAAGGTTCTAAGCTGCGTTTTGTAGATGCCGGCACCATACGCACTGAAACGGCTGAGATGCCGGAGCGCTTAAAGCGGATTTTTGCGGGTGTAGACCGTATTGTAAAATTCCATGGACCGACTGAAGCCGCAGTTGAGCAAGTCTTTATGGCGCAAAACCCTGACTCTGCATTGAAATTAGGGCAAGCGCGCGGAGCAGCCATTGCAGCATTAACTAATTTAGATTTACAAGTTGCAGAATATACAGCACGTCAGATCAAGCAATCCGTTGTCGGTTATGGCGCAGCCGATAAAGAACAAGTGCAGATGATGGTCATGAAGCTGCTGAATTTAGAGATTAAACCGCAGCAAGATGCCGCCGATGCCTTAGCCGCTGCCATCTGCCATGCGCATGCCTCTGGCAGCATGAGTAAAATGGCGGTACTGAATGCCCTTGGCGGTATGGCGCGCGGACGTAGCCGTTACAGCAGCAGACGGCGTTAGGTTTAATTCAGCCGAAACCGCCTTGATGTTCATTTAAGCGTCTGATTTTAGAGCCTGCCTTATCAAAGATATGGGGTAAAATCAGCGCGCATCATTTCTTCAACAGATACTGCTGCTTCTTGGCATTGTATTGATAGCGATGCATAGCATTAACCGGCACTGCTTTCTGCTTTCCACCATGCTCTTTTAATTCTGTCCCGCTGTATTGAATTTCTATATCGTATAAGCCGTCATGTTCGCTTTTGTCTGATCCTCTGTTTAGCAACTTATACTGTGCCGTCTTATGGTAAGTTTCATTCTCACCAGAATCTTCATTATCATTGCCCAAATTCAGCGCATTTGATTGCTTCAGCAGCTGATCATCTGTAATCAGCATCACGTAGAGTTGGCTATGACTCTCACCATGACTGGATTCTGTCATTTCTTGAAGTATGCCTTGCTGTGCCGTTCCCAGCTTGCGCATATTTTTAACAATCTGAGCGGGGTAATACATTTGCCGTTCATATGCTGGCGCATACCAGCCCTGATTTTCTGGCGAACGGGTCATCAGTTGAAATTTTCCATCTAATGATTTTTTAAATAAAAAAACATCCGTCAGCTGATAGCAGGCGCCGCAATATGCAATTTCTTTACTCTCCTCATCAATCACGGTATGAGTGACTGTTACAATATAGCGCTCCTCACCTTTTAAATTTTTGAACTTCTGCGCAGCGTCAAATAACAGCACCTGATGTCTACCCTGATTATCCGGCAGGCTGCCAGTATATTGCTGTTTATTTTTATCTAACTCTGGAATATTCATCTGCCGGATTTGCTTCGAATAAAATCGCATCATCACAGTTTTAAAATCTAAATTGAGCAACGCAGCATCTGTTTCTGCATGCACCAATGGTGCTTGAGCGGCACAAAACAATACCGCAGCAAATCCCGCATAATTTTTTTAGTCATATTATTGATCATTTTCTATCTTTATTTTTTGCAGCAAGTCTAATCAGAATTCTTCAAAATAGCCAATAAGCCGCATAAAGCCATGCCGTTTAGTCACGAATCATTTTAAAGTCAGCAAAACCTGCATCATCCAGCTTTAATTCTGTTTGCTCAATAGAAGCAACATTGGCATGTGCAGGCCCAGCCAGACTCAGCTGAAGCATGTGATTCACGTTCAGTTCAGATCCAAGAATGACCGCCTCAACGTCACCGCTGGATAAATTCTTTACATAGCCTTTCAGCCCCAAATCCAAGGCTTGCTGTTCAAACCAGCGGCGGTAGCCCACCCCTTGAACTTTGCCCTGAATCCTCAGTTTTAAAGCTTGCATAAACGGCCTGCCTAGCATCAATGCTATAAATTAACAGCGTGATATACCGCCTGCGCCATATCCTGCGCCTGCAGGCCACGCATGCCCCGCTGCGCCAAATAATCACCTGCCAGAGCATGCAAAGTGACAATTTCATGCAAATAGATCGTGTCATGAAATTGCGCTTTTAAACTGGAGATCATGCCTGCCAGCACATCGCCCATGCCGCCTGTCCCCATGCCGGCATTGCCTGCAGTGCAAATCCACAGCTCATCTTCCAAAATCAGGCTGCCTGCACCTTTCAACACCCATTGACCTGCATATTTCTCCTGCAGCCAATGAATGGCCTGCACACGGTCTGCTTCTACTTCCTGCGTTGAGATGCCTAACAGCTTTGCAGCTTCCCCTGAGTGCGGTGTGGCATAACTGTGCGCTTTCAACTTTTCTGGAAATTCGGCAAGGAACCACAAAGCATCTGCGTCTAAAACCGCTTCCACATCTGACTGCTGAATCAATGGGAACCATGTTTTAAATTGCTGCTCTGCCCAAGCATCACGGCCTAAGCCCATACCGAAACTGACTGCGTCTACTTGCTCCAGCAAAGCCTGAATATCCGCGGCAGACAAGGCATTAATATCGCGCAGCATAATATTTGGCGCACGGGATAAAATTGCAGTATGGTGTTTTGCATCGCATGCACAGGTCACTTTGCCAGCGCCTGCGTGAAATGCGGCTTCAGCCGCCATAATTACTGCGCCCCCCATAGTGGCATGGCCGCCAGCAATTAAAACATGGCCATAGCTGCCCTTATGCCCAAAGGCCTGCCGCTGCGGCAATGAAATTTTATTTGGAGAAATCCGCGCAATCGGCTGCAATTTTTCATCCGCCGGAATGACATCAATAACCTGCACTTTCCCGCAGAATTCTTTGCCCTGCCCCGTGAACAAGCCAGCTTTCAAGCCTAATGCGGTAAACGTATAATCCGCCTTTACTGCACAAGGCAAAGGCTGGCCGCTATTGGCCTGCAAACCGCTTGGAATATCAACAGCAATCTTCAAACCCTGCCGCCCATTAATCTTTTGAATGATGCTCTGCCAGTCTGTGTTTAATTCCCGATTCAGTCCAATGCCAAATAAAGCATCTATATAGGCATCATATTCAGAAACAAATGTAAAATCTGAATACATGGTTAAACCGGCCTGCCGCGCTTCAGCTGAAGCCAGATGCAAATCCTTCGACGCCCCCAATTCGGCCGCGTAAATATCAACACTGAAGCCTGCTTGAGTTAAGTATTTTGCCGTGAGATAGCCATCGCCAGCATTATTGCCCTGACCGCAGCAAACCGCTATGCGCTGAATGCCTTGCTCATGAAACATTGGAATTAACCGCTGCGCAATAGTCCATGCAACTTGCTTCATTAAGCCATAAGAACTGTTTTGCTGACTAAACCAGCGCTGTTCCCATGCTTGAATACTTTGGCTATGATAAACTTGCGGCTGCATTCTTCTTCCTTCCAAATGGTTTATGGCAACTTCTGCTCAGTCAAAAATTCAACTTAATCAAGATGATTCCGAGTCACTCAAGACTTGGATTAAAGCCCAAGCTTTAGCTTTGGGTTTTTCTGATTGTGTCATTGCCAAACCGGATGCTCAAGAAGAATTACCGCGTTTTAAGGAATATTTGAAACGCGGCTATCATGGCGATATGAAATTCTTAGAAGAAAACCTAGAAAAACGCGCTGACCCAACGTTGCTCATCCCCGGGACAAAAAGCATCATTTGCGTACGCATGGACTACCTTGTAGAAACACCTAAGCCCCGGTATGTGCCGCATCAGCCTAATGCCGCGATAATTGCCCGCTATGCGCGCGGCCGTGATTATCATAAAGTCATGCGTGGACGCCTGAAAACATTAGCTTCCATCATTCGTGAAAAAGTGGGCGATTTTGAGGCGCGCCCGTTTGCAGATTCTGCGCCTGTGTTTGAAAAATCTCTGGCTGAAAATGCAGGCATGGGCTGGACAGGCAAACACACCTTGCTCATTCATAAAAAATCGGGCTCATTTTTTGTGCTCGGTGAGTTATTCACCTCTTTAGATCTGCCTTTTGACAGCCCTGCCACCAAGCATTGCGGTTCCTGCACCGCCTGCATCGATATTTGCCCCACACAGGCCATTGTAGAGCCGTACATGCTGGATGCCCGCAAATGCATTGCCTATTTGACCATTGAATACAAAGGCATCATTCCTGAAGAATTGCGCAGAGGCATTGGCAACCGGGTATTTGGCTGTGATGACTGCCAGCTCATTTGCCCTTGGAACAGCTTTGCCAAAAAAACAACCATTGAAGATTTTAATCCGCGCCATGGTTTAGACCATTTGAACTTACTGGACTTGTGGCAATGGGATGAAGAAACCTTCTTATCCTGCACTGAAGGCAGTCCAATCCGCAGAACAGGTTATCAAAGCTTTATGCGCAACATTGCCATTGGCCTAGGCAATGCAGATTATTCAGATGAAATTTTGTGTGCATTGCGGCAAAAGCGTGTCCTGCATGATGAGATTGTGCAAGTCCATATTGATTGGGCCATTGCGGAACAACAGGCTAAAGCCTGATAGTTTTTACGGTTCTTGCAGACATCTTGCTTTATCCAGTTTAAAGTCAAGTTTGCAGAATTTTAAAACCGAACTTGCCAGTTGTCTGCAAAGTTAAAATTAAGACAAAAAACTTTGCAATGATTTTTCAGAAAAAACAGTTAACTTTGCAGCCAAATATACAATCTTATATTTCCATATTTATGCATCTTTAATCGATAGATACTATCAAAGTTGACATATATTGCCTTTGGAAATGGCATGCTTTCTGTATGATAAACAGCACAAGATAACAATGATGATGGACAGCAATCATGAACTTACGTAATGACTGGGCTCGTGAAGAGATTCAGGCTTTATATGAGCAGCCTTTTTTAGATCTAGTGTTTGAAGCGCAGCGCGTACACCGTGAACATTTCACGGCTAATGCCATTCAGGTCAGCACATTGCTGTCTATCAAAACCGGTAAATGTCCGGAAGACTGCAAGTACTGCTCACAGTCAGCGCGCTACGATTCAAATTTAGAAGCAGAAAAACGCATTGCTGTGGATAAGGTTATTTCAGAGGCTAAAGAAGCGATAGCTTCCGGCTCTTCACGCTTTTGCATGGGCGCTGCGTGGCGCAACCCGCATGAGCGCGATATGCCTTATGTTTTAGAAATGGTCAGAGAAGTCAAAGCGCTAGGCCTGGAAACATGCATGACTTTGGGCATGCTGAACCAGTCACAGGCAGAACGCTTAAAAGATGCAGGCCTAGATTACTATAACCACAACTTAGACACGTCGCGTGAATATTATTCACACATCATCAGCACCCGCACATTTGATGACCGCTTGAATACACTCGAATATGTCCGCGGTGCGGGGATGAAAGTCTGCAGCGGCGGTATTGTCGGCTTGGGTGAAAACCGCAATGACCGCATTGGGCTATTGCAGGAATTAGCAACACTGCCGATTCACCCGGAATCTGTTCCGATTAATATGCTGGTGCCCATTGACGGCACGCCGCTGGCTGACGTAGAAAAGCTGGATGTCACTGAGTGGATCAGAACCATTGCTGTAGCGCGCATTATTATGCCTCAAAGCTACATCCGCCTTTCTGCTGGACGCGAATCCTTGTCCGATTCAGATCAAGCCTTAGCCTTTATGGCAGGCGCCAACTCTTTATTCTCCGGCGAAAAACTGCTGACTACGCCAAATGCCGGCGCAGGTAAAGATAAACAGCTGTTTGACAAGCTTGGCTTAGTTGCAGAGAAAGCCAAACCGAATGCCGCATCACTTTCTGTAGATGCTATGGCAGTCTAATTAGAGAATTGATAAATAAAGCCCTGAATAATGGGGCTTTATTTATGTCTGCTCATTAGCAGTCTGACGCTATATTAGGGCTTTGCAAAATTATGCGCTGTAATTAAAATGCCGTAATTGGCATTTAGATAATCGCCTTTCCTAATGGTATCTTGCCCATTGGCATGCATCACGCGCAGTTCCTTTTGCAGCGCATCATAGTGAAATGAATCAAAACAGTCTTGATGGCAGCAAAGCCAGGCCAATGTATCTTGAAGCTGATCATCGACAATGTAAGTATCAGCCAAAAAATCTTTAGACATATAAATATTTAAAATTTGTGTCAGATATTGATAGTTTAAACACTTTCTATATAAGCGGAAAGTTCAAATAAAAAAGTGAGCTTTCGCTCACTTTTTTCTATTTTGACACACCGCACTTTCGGCATTCCTTGTGTGCACCAATTTCTTCCATTTGCTCATATTCATAAATATGCATGCAGAAAAATTTTCTAAACAATTGAAGCATGTTGTTAAAACTCCCGTTTAATTTTTAAGATTGCTTCTTCAATATTTCTTCCTGAAATACGATGATACCCTTAAAGGATCTCATACATATTTATTAACATATTTTTCTTTTTAGTCAAATAACTTTCATCTGAATTAAGCCGAATTTTAATGTAGACATATCGACATTTTTAAAATGTAAATGATATTTTATTGACAAATTTGTTGAAAACTTAAACGCTAAAATTTATCATAACCTCAGAATGTTTTTCTCAATGTGCTGGAAAACCATTTTTCAAAAACAACAATTTATGAAAAATATTGAACAACTATCTGTCTCACATAAAAATCCGAATACACATATTGAGCAAGACATGACAATTTACTTGATTAGCCTGGAACAGTGCACCAAACGCGACATTACAGGCCTTGAAAAAAAAATCCTGCAATTAGGCAGTGTAACAAACAGTCCGCTGAAAAAAATGTGGCTGATTCAATCTGACTTAAATGCAGAAGAAATCCGGGATCAGCTCTTAACCTATGTGCATGCCAAAGATTCACTCTTGGTAATCCGCATTGATGCGGATCATTGGGCCTCTTGGAATGTGCATAAGAATACAGCGCTTTGGCTCAATCAGGCCAGTATCAAAACAGTCTGAATCCGATCAATGCTGAGGCTTTTTTACTGAACCCTGCCCAATTTCTTCAGTTATCAAAAAGCGCCTTTTTAAATTCACATGTAAATGGCTAATTAAGGTGTCCATTTGAGTTGATCACTCAATTGCCCAGCTTTATCACCGGTGTTATTTTCTCAAAAAATAAAGGCACCTGAATATTTAACAGCAATGAATCCCGCTTTTGACAAAATTGTTTGCTAATATAGTTAACATATTAATCAACTGAATAACCGCTGTGAAAACAAGCCGCATGTTTCAATCACTGCATTACAGAAATTTCCGCAATTACTTTATTGGCCATGCGCTTTCCACTTTAGGAACATGGATTCAGCAAGTCAGTTTGGCATGGATTATCTATGAGATCACTCAATCTACCGCGCTGCTGGGTATCATTGGCTTTTGCGCACTCATTCCTCAGTTGTTTGTCAGCCCTTTTGCAGGCGCTTGGATTGATAAAATCGACAAACGCAAAACTTTGATCTTCATTCAAATTTTGCTGTTCTCCCAAGCCATCTTATTGGGTATTGCCTATCATTTTCACTGGCTCACTCCGTCTATACTGATTGGACTTTCCTTACTGCTAGGCATACTGAGCGCTATTGATACCCCGCTTCGCCAGTCCTTGCTCAGTATGATTATTGACGACAAAGCAGCGCTACCCAATGCATTAGCATTGAATGCTATGGTCTTCAATGCTTCCCGTTTTGTTGGCCCGCCTATTGCTGGACTCTTGCTGGCCACAATTGGCGCCGAATTATGTTTTTATTTAAATGGCTTGTCTTACTTAATGCTGGCTCTTGCTGTTTTATGCATGAAACAGGTTCAATCTTCAATCGCCAAAGGCAATATCAAAAATGTCCTCAGTGAAGGCTTTCAATTTGTGCGCCATCATGAAATTTTCAAATATCTCATGCTGACTGTTTTTGTTTTAAATATGACTGCATCCAGCTATGTCGCACTGCTGCCGGTATATGCCAAGGACATTTTGCATGGCGATGAAAAGACTTTAGGCATGCTGTGGGGGGCAGCAGGCATCGGTTCGCTGCTCTCCTCAATGCTCTTGGCAAGCCAAAAAAGCTTTCAAAATGTGCATGACAAAATTCTGCTGAATATCCTGTTCTGCGGCGTTGGCCTGATGCTGCTGGCGCTGTCTGCCAGTTTTCTGCCCTTAATACTGGCCATGTTCCTATTGGGCTTTGGCATTTCAACCTCCAATATTTCCACCAACATTATTTTGCAGCAAGATGCGCCGGAAGCTTTGCGCGGCCGTGTAGTATCCATTTATACATCCACCCGCTTTGGTTTTGATGCGCTGGGCGGCTTATGTGCAGGCTTGCTGGCCAGCCTGATTGCGCCGCAAAATGTCATGTTGCTTTTCGCTTTAATCTTGCTGAGCTATGCCCTTTTCAATTGGCTGAGGATTCTTCCCCGCATCAAAAAAGCGCCTCATTAATCAGGCGCTTTTCTTTTACAGTCTGAACTAGTCTTGCTTTAAGCTTTGAACCTCTTTCAGCAGCTCCATGAGCTGCTTCATTTTTTCTTCGCCTAAGCGGTCCTGAATTTTTTGATAGCGGCTTTCCATGCGTCCGCGCATTTGACTGAAAATCTTCTCGCCGTCTTCACTTAAAGAAATAAATGAAAAACGCTGATCTGTTTCCGAACGGCGGCGCACAATTAAGCCGGTCTCCAGCATGCGGTTAATAATGCCGGTCAAGCTTGGCTTTAAAATGCAGGCTTTATCTGCCAGTGTCGTGCTGTCCAATTCCTGATATTGCGCCAATGTCCGGATAATCCGCCACTGCTGTTCCGTTAAACCCATTTCATTCAATTCAGGACGGAAATGAGTCATTAATGCTTCACGTGCTTCCAGCAAAGCAAGCGTCAATGATGGACGAATATTTTTCATATAAGGCGATGGCATAAATATTAATATATTAACTATTCTACCAACATTATGAAAAATTAAAATGATAATGGATATTCAATAATGACCCGCAATTCATCAATATCATTATATCGGTAACCATCTACAGCGCGGTGCGTCGCTTGCCTTAACTTGATATCCATGCCTTTGGCAAAGCCTGCAGGCACTTTATACGCCAGCTGAATATCCCGTTCCCAATGCGTTGTATCAATATTTTGATCATATACATGGCGCTTGGTATAAAACGGGTTATTGCTGCGGGTATTGTCAATATCCCAGCCATAGAGATAGCGCGCCATCAGGCTTAAGCCCGGCAATCCGTATGGAGTAAAATCCGCTTCATACTTAATTTGCCAAGATTTTTCTTTGGCTTCAGAAAATGTTGCAAATTGCGCTGCATTTAAAATGGATGAATTGCCGCCAATAGTCGAAAAGCCAACCCAGTCAAATGGCTCATTGCCGAAAACCTGCTGGTAGCCGGCAGAAATCGTATGATTCTGATATTGGTAACCCACCAATGCCGACGCAATGTGCGCATCAATATCGCCGCCTGCTTTTTTTCCGGTATCATTATTGCTGTAGCCTGCAAATGCGGCTTTAATTTTTTGATCAGGATCGCTCAGCGCCTTTTGGTATGTTGCGCCTAAAAAATACTGATTCCACACATCTTCCAGTTCTGAAGCATACACTGTCACTGATCCGGCAGGCAGTTTATAAGTTCCGCCCAAAAAGCTGATGCTGTCCGCTTTAATGCCGGCGGCATAATCTGTGGTGAAATAACTCAGATCATGCGTCGAATCCAATGGATTCATGCTGTAAAAATACCCTGCATTGATCAGCAGATGATCCAGCGTTTTATCCTGCAGGCTTAAACCTGTACTGACCGTTGGCAATAAGCGCACTGTGCTTGTCGCAATGACTGGCACATTTGGAAACTGATTGCCATAAGTCAGCACCGTATCTTTATATTTGACTTTGACTGCGCCGCCTATTTCACCATAGGCATCTCTAGCCTCACCTGTTTTAGGATCAAAGGTAATTAAGTTTGTCCCTGTTTTATATTCATCACTGTACAGCTTAATGCCAACCATGCCGTAAGCATCAAAACCAATCTGCACTGCGCCATCGGTAAATCCTGAGCTGTACTGACCAATTATGCCGTGCGCCCATTCACTGCGGTAGCCTTCTCTTTCGGAAACTGGAAGCTGGGAATTTGCGCCTGATGGGTTGGAGCCGCCATTTCTAAAATCCCGGTAAAAATAGAAGTTCCGGTTCATCAAATCAAATTTGCCGTCTTTAAAAATGTTATTGGCAAAAATTTCTGGTGATAAAGGCATGAGCATCCCTATCACCAGTGAGAGTTTCACTGGCGTGTTCATTCAATTGTCCTTAATTTAAAATGTTGCGAGGCTTTATTTGTCGCTGACAAATACGGCTTTGGCTGGAATCAGGAAGATCATAATTAAAGCAGCTGCCACCATGACACCCGCAATACTGAGCAGGGCTGCAGCATTCGTTCCTGTGCTTTCACGCATAATGCCAATCAGCCATGGGGCAAATAATCCGCTCATGGTTGCCAATGTACTGACCATCGCAATACCCGCTGGCGCGGTCTTGTCTTTCAGATAAGCCGCTGGCAAAGACCACGCTACGACTACGCCGCCGCTGAATCCAAACCCGGCCAGACCTAAAATTATTAAGCGTGTGACCAAACCGCCTTCCCAGAAGGCAGCCAATGCCATCATAGCGGCGCCAAAAAGCATGCTGATGGCATAGTGCCAGCGGCGTTCACGGCGTTTGTCTGAACTGCGTCCAACAGTGATCATGCCCACGGCAGCCAATGAAAATGGAATCACAGCATAAAAAGAAATCTGCGCAATATCGGTCACGCCCATTTCTTTGATCATGGTCGGAAGCCAGAAATTGAAGCCGTAAGATCCGCAATAGGCGGCAAAAGCCAGTGACGCCAGCAAATACACCCGGACATCTTTGAGGCAGCTCAGCACGGCAGTACCCGTATGGCCCGATGATTCTTCGGGTACATCCTTTTTATCTTCCTGCATAATCTGCTTATGCAGCGCGCGTTCAGAGCTATCCAGCCACTTTGAAGATTGCGGTTTATCTGTTAAATACACTAAGCACAGGAAACCAATCAAAATAATGGGCATAGCTTCAAGTGCAAACATCCACTGCCAGCCGCCTAGGCCATGCACACCATTCATGTGCGTCATGATTAAGCCTGAAATCGGGCCGCCAATAATGGGCGCCGCCAAAGTCGCTAAAATCAAAATAGATGTTACACGGCCGCGCATATAGCTTGGGAACCAGAAGCTGAGATATAAAATGACACCGGGAAAAAAACCTGCTTCAAAGATGCCCAGCAGCAAGCGCAGGAAATACAGCTGTGATGCAGTGCTGACAAACATGGTCGCAGCAGAAGCCAAGCCCCATAAAATCATAATGCGCGCCAAGGTCTTACGCGCGCCAATTTTACCCATCAGAATGTTGCTTGGGATTTCAAAAAAGGCATAACCGATAAAGAAAATGCCTGCGGCCATCGCATATTGTGAATCTGTAAAACCGATGGCTTCCTGCATTTGCAATTTCGCATAGCCAATATTCACACGGTCTAAAAACGAAAAGAAATAGGCAATAAACAGTATCGGTAAAATTTTCCAAAACAGTTTAGTCAGCAGCTGCTGCTTTTCTAAATCACTCGCATTGGAAAGTGCAATGTTTGACGTTAGTTGGTTATCCATACCAAACCCCTCATCTTTAGCTTCTCAGCTAAAACAAAAAATATTGTCCAATTAGCAAGTCATTTGCTAATGAGTAAAAAATTAATATATTAACTAATATTAATCAATATCCAGAACAATAAAATTTTCTTATGAATTTTATAAATAAAAAAATAGAAGCATCGCACATAAATTTGATCAATTTTGCAGGCACAGCACCGCCGCTCCAGCACTCGAATTGCCGAAGCTTATAGATAAAATAAAATAGCGGAGTGCACAGTCCAACCCCTCCAGAGAAGGAAATCTTAGTGCGCAATCATAAGAAAATCGGGACTGCCATACGGCAGCTGCCCGTTTAAGCGTCAGACCAGCAAGAGGAATATCCCGCTAATTTGCGCCGATGCTTTTAGACAATTCTAAAATTTTAGCGGAGAGGTACGCTTGCACCTGATCTTGCTGTTCCAGCAAAAGATCACTGATGTGAAAAATGGTAATGACAAACTGCACTTCCTCAGAAATACTAAATACAGGAATACTGATGGAGCTTAAGCCGCGGCTTGGACGGTCAATCATGACGGTCAGCTGTTCCGAACGCTGTTCCTTCATGCGCTGCATAAAATCCTGCTTGTCTTTTTGACTGAGCTTCTGCCCAGAACTTCGCATGCTGTCCAGCTCTAAAGACTGTTTCAGCACATGTTCGGGAATGTACTTGGCAAAGGTATTGCCAATGGAGCTGTTCACTAAAGTCATCACCGAACCGACACGGATTTGCGAATATACACTGCGTGAAGGATCAAAAGTTTTAATGACTGTTGGCCCCAGTGAGCCCCAAATGCTGACTGCAGTGCCATAGCCTGTTTCATAATTGATGGCTTTTGCCGTTTTGCATGCCTCTTCTACAGGGTCTAAAGCATTCAGCGCGCGGAAAGATAAATTCAGCGCCAAAGCACCGACTTCATATTCATTATTTTCTGTTTTGTGCAGCAGGCCAATCCGTGTCAGGCTGACCAGATAACGGAAAATTTTTGCAGGGCTTTCACCCAGCTGCTGCGCAATCTCTTTCAGGCTTAAACGGGCTTGATCTTTACAAAAAAGCTCCAGCACGTGCGCAGTGTAATCAATACTTTGAATGCCTGCATTTTCATTTAAATCATGCATGGCTGTTCTCCTGCAAATCACGCGCTGCGGCTTTTAGCTCGGCCAAAATCTGCTGAATTTTTTCCGGACTCAAATGCTGTGTTTTGGCAAAAGCCGTAATGGCAAAACTAATTTGCCCCGCTGCATTAAAGACGGGAACTGCATAGCTGCTGATACCGGGTGTCGGCGTATCAATTAAAGCAGAATAGCCCAAGGCGCGGATATCGGCTAAGCCGCGCTGAAAATCAGCGTTCAGGAATTGCTCATGCTCCTGCTGGAAAGCTTTCTGCAGGGACAGATTTTCTTCCGCCTGTACAGATTTATAGGCGGCGAAGAGCCTGCCCGTTGCGGTGCTCAGCGCCATTTTATTGCCCAAGCGAAAGCCTAGATTGAAAAACCCGGCAAATTCTTTATAGAACACAACCGTAGGGCCGTTTAAATCTGACCACAGTGAAGTAAACACATTCACTTCATGCTTTTCGGCAATTTGCGTCAGCAGCTGCCGTGACTGCGCCACGACCTCATTGTGATTGATTTTAGCAATGCCTAAACGCAGGCTGAGTGCGCCTGCTTCAAATTCCAGCGTACTTTCATTGCGCTTTAATAAACCCGTCCGCTGCAGGCTGATCAGGTATTTATAGGCCGAGCCCGGAGCCAGTCCCAGCGCTTCAGCAATTTCGCTTAAGGAAAGTGATTTTGGCGAGCCGCATATCAGGTGCAATATTTCACCTGATAGATCAACTGTCTGAATCCCTCTTTGCTGGCCAGCCATCCCTGCTCCTCTATCCAATATCACTTAAAAATTAAGCCCATACTAAACAGATCAAGCCGGAAAATAAATAGCCTTTTACACAGTCAAATAGCCGCCGTCTACGGGTAAAATGCAGCCTGTGACATAGCTGGCGGCATCGGAGCATAGAAATGCCGCCGGCCCGGCCAATTCTGCGGGCTGGCCCATGCGGTTCATCGGCACATGTCTTAAATAGCCTTCCAAAGCGGCCGGATTAGCCCGCGTTGCCTCAGTCATTGGCGTTTCAATCACACCAGGGGCAATCGCATTGACACGAATATTGTATTTTGCCAATTCTGCTGCCAGTGTACGGGTCATTTGCGCCACTGCGCCTTTAGAAATAGCATAAGCCGTCGCACCCGTTGCAGCCACAAAAGACTGAATAGACGCCACATTGACAATATTGCCTTGGGTCTTTTTCAGCGACTCCAATAAAGCATTGATTAGGTAATAGCTGCCTTTAACATTCACATTGATGGTGTCGTCCAAGTCCTTCACTGCGCTTGCAGATTCAAAATTACTGCGGCGTAAAATGCCTGCATTATTGATCAGCACATCAATATCTCCAATAGTGTCATGCACTTCTTTGGCAAAGTTTTGACAGCACTGCTGCTCCGCCACATTTAAGGCAAAGGCGTAGGCGCGTCCGCCTGCTGCCTCAATGTCATTTTTTACATTTTGCAGTTTTTCAAAATTCATATCGGCTACAATCACCGTTGCACCCAGCGCTGCTAGGCTTTTAGCAATGGCTTCACCATTGCCTTGCGCCGCGCCAGTCACCACAATTTTCTTTTGCGTTAAATTAAACATTACAGCCATCCTTGTACTTTTTAAGCGTCATTACCCGCTTTGATTTTTTAAATATGCCCTTTACCCAAAAGCGCAGCGCTATTTTGAATAAAAAACCAATACTATATGAAATATCATTCCGCCCTTATTCACTGCCAAGATCGCGGCTTGGAATACTCTTCAAATTTTGGACATGCAGATCTGACTGCCCAATTTGATGATCCATTAGGCGGTCAATATGCTGCTGGATATCCAGCAAAGCCTAAATTTGCAGACACTTTCTGCAAAGTGCCTGCATGAATCAGGCTCTCATGCCTTCATTATTAAGCATGCTCAGGGAGGGCTTTCAGCTGAATCATCATTTGCATACAGCGCCTCTGCCCGTTTAGACTTCCGCTGTACGTCTGGCCGCTGGCGCTGCTGCAGGATTATTGTCTTTTCCTGTGGCAATAAAGAGGCCTGTTTGATAGCCAAAAACCAGCGCTGGCCCAAGCGTAATCCCTGCACCTGGATAATTTCCGCCCATGATGCTGGTCGCGTCATTGCCTACAGAATATAAGCCCTCAACTGCTTTTCCGGATTGATCCAGCACACGGCTGTGGCGGTCAACAGGCAAGCCTGCATAAGTGCCAATATCGCCTGGATGCAGCTGCACCGCATAAAATGGGCCCTGCTCAATGGGTTTTAAGCATGGGTTTGGCATGTGCAGCGGATCGCCTTGATAGCGGTTATAGGCTTTTGAGCCTTTGCCAAAATCCGGGTCTTGACCGATTTTGGCCAATGGATTGAATGTCTTAATTGTCTCTTCAAGGCCTTTAACGTCTATACCGCAGTTTTTTGCCAGTTCAACAACCGTATTGCCTTTCTTCAAATAGCCTGATTGCAAATGCTTGCCGATGGGCAGCGGCTGCGGCGGCACAGAACCCAATCCATACATGCGCAGGGTTTTACGGTCGCAGATCAGCCAGGAAGTAATTTGACCATCAATGTTTGCGCCATTCATCATCCCTTGAACAAAATCATGATAAGAATTGGCTTCATTAACAAAACGCTTGCCCAGCTTATTCACAGCAATCACCCCCGGCTTAGCGCGGTCAATAAAATGCGGCATGACGCCTGTTGTGCCATCTTTGCGTTTTACTAAAGATACAGGCGCCCAAGCAGCAGCATTTGGCAAATCAATATCTACTGCTACATTTAATTTCTCTGTCATGGCAATACTGTCGCCTGTATTGGTTTCCGTAGTGGGCGACCAATGTTCTAAACCTGTCGGCGTATGTCCATACAGGCGTTTTCGCAATTCAACATTGTGCGGAAACCCGCCTGCGGCTAAAACTACAGCCTTAGAGGCATTCAGCCTAATCTTCTGATCGCCGGACTGGGCAATAAGCCCTGCAATTTTACCGTTTTCCAAGATCAGTTCTTTAGCCGCGGTATCTACCAATACTGGAATATTTAAATCTAATGCTGTTTTCGCTAAACGTCCTGCCAATGCATTGCCATTGGTCAGCAGCATGCCGCGGCCATACTTCATGCATTCGGCAAAGTGCGTTGAAAAGCGCTTGATGGTATAAATAGCCGACTCTAAAGAACGCGTGGCTTTCATAAAGTGGCGCAAGTCTGCACCTGAACCAATCATCATGCCAAATACCGTCAGTTCAGGCAAAGGCGGTTCCAGCAAAGCCAAACGCTCACCTAGCTCACGCGCATCAAACGGGCGTGTCACCATAGAACGTCCGCCCTGCATCGCGCCCGGCGCTTCTGCATGATAATCAGGAAAAGTTAAAGGCATATCAAACTGTACAGCGGTTTTCTTGGTAAAAAAATCTACAGCATCAAAACAGTGATGAACAAATGAATCAACCCGGGCTTCGTTATAAGCAGCGCCGCCTTCATGCTTTAAATATGCTTTGACCGCTTCTGGAGAATCCTCATGACCATAGTTTTTACCCAGCTGTGTGCACGGCACCCATAGCCAGCCGCCCGAGCGCGCCGTTGTACCGCCATATTTTTTAGACTTTTCAATGACTGCGACATTTAAACCCAATAGTTTTGCTGTAATTGCAGTTGCCATGCCTGATGCGCCAGAACCGACCACCACGACATCAAAATCAAAATTCTTTTCCATGTTCACTCCCGAGAACGCTGCTTGATCCTTTAAAGCATTGCTTGCCATATAATTAAGATATTAATTACAAATTACCCTATTGGCAAGTGTTTTACTTTTGTTTAATTTGTATAAAAAAACTGCCGCAGCAGTTTTTAGCTAAAATCAATTTTTAAATGCCGATTAAATCTTTCAGCATGTTCTTAAACAACACTTTATCTTCGTCTGAATAAGCGCCAAACACATCCTGCTGATGACTTTCTGCAATCTGATACAGCATTTGCGCACTGTGCACGCCTTGTTCTGTCAACTCATAAGAATGACCAGTGTCTACCATTAAACCCTTGCGCACCAAAATTTCTGCTGCTTGTTCAATTTCACGCGCCGGCATAGCAACTTCACGCTGCAAGCACTCTTTAGACGTTGCTGTTTTACTTTCCAGCACCAGCAGCATACGCGCCTCACTGGTACGGAAGCCTGAAGCCAGCTGTTTCGGCTGATAATCATTGGTATAGGCGCGCACGGCCTGCGTCAGCAAGTAGTACATATTGTCATATAAGCGCCCGGGAAAAATCTCTGCTGGGGTTGCCGCTTTTGCATTTAAGCTGGGATGCGGCAAAACAGATGAATATGCGCCTTGATGGTACAGCAGCGGCGAACGGCCATTGTCTTGAAAGTTCACCACACGGCCTAAAATAATCCAGTGGTCGCCGCCTTCAATAATATTAAAGCGCTCGCACTCAAATACTGCCGAGCATTCTTTTAAAAGCGGTGCATTGCCCGCGCCTAATTCAAAATCCACATTGGCATATTTGTCATCTTTAGAACGGGCAAATTTATTGGATAATTCAATTTGATCCGCCGCCAAAATATTGACTGCAAAATGCGTGGCTTCTTCAAATACCGCATAGCTTGAAGAACGCTTGTCGATGCTCCACAAAATCAGTGGCGGATCTAAAGATACCGAGTTAAAGCTGTTGGCGGTCACTCCGACTTTTTCGCCTTTGCTATTTTGCGCGGTCATAATGGTTACGCCTGTCGCAAAATTGCCTAATGCACGGCGGAAAGCTTTTGAGTCAAAACCGATTTCCGGCTGAATATTCATCGAATTCATTGTGGCTCTCCTTGCCTTATACCATGGTTGGATCGGGTTCAAGACCCATTAATTCACGTCCTAAAATTTGCGCGCAAACATCATAGTCCGTATACGCGTGTGCGCCTGTCATATGTGAATCCCGGAATAAACGCTGCATTTCCTGACCATCCAGCCAGCTGGTTGCGCCTGCTGCTGCAAATAAGCGGTCGACGGCTTCAATACACATTTTGACTGCATAAGCTTGGTTAGTGCGCCAAAATGCCAATGTTTCCTGAGATGGATAAACTTTATTTGCACCATGAATGCAGTGGTCTTCCCATGTTTTTTCTAAAAACGCGCGGGCTGCCGCCACTTGATGTGTCGATTCCGCTAAACGCATCAATGCTGGTGTAGATGCGCCTAAGTTAGCGCCTGTATATGCGCGTATCCGTGTTTTTTGCTTTTCCTTGAATGCTTCCAGCATGCGTTCTGCTACGCCCAAACTGACTGCAGAGAAACCGCTGGCAAAGTATGGACGGTATGGCGAATAGAAAATCTTACTGTCAGGATATAAACCGAAGCCTGCTGATTTTCCTTCCATCATGTCTTTGGCTTTTTGGATTTGATATTCAGGAATAAATAAGTCCCGAATTTGCAATTGTTTTGAACCGCTGCTCTTAATGGCGCCGGCAAACCAGTTGTCATGAATGACATAGTCTTTACGCGGAATCACGCCAAATGAATAGATTTTTTTGCCTTCAGCATCAAAACGGTTAAAGCCGACAATGGCATATTCGGCATGGTCACAACCGCTGCTCCAGCCATAATCGCCGGTTAATTTAATGCCGCCTTCCACTTCTTCCACTTTACCAAAGGGCGCAATGGAACTGCTGGCTGTCGCATCTGGATTGTTCAGCCAGATTTCGTCTTGTAGCTGTTTAGGGAATAGCGCAATTTGATGGCTGTGCGTGCACAGCAGGCTGAAAGCCCAAGCGGTGCCGGCACACGCTCCTGCCAAAGTCACGATACAGTTGGCGAAATCAGGCAGGCTCATTTCCAAACCGCCGTAGGCCTTTGGCTGAAATGCGCGGTGAAAACCAATTTCTTTCAACAGCGTAATATTTTCATCCGGCACTTTGCGCAGCTGTTCTGCATGTTCTGCATTGGCTGCAATTTTCGGCAAAATTTCTTTAATTTTCTCCAGCATGCTGCGCTCTGGCGCTGCTGAATTTGATGTTTTCGCTTCCACATAAGACATTCTGAATTGCCCTGAATCTAATTCATCCTGACCCGTTGAAACATCATTTGCATTAAAATCGATGGTATTTTCCATATCAAACTTTCCTTTTTACTTTATGTCTTCATCAATGAGGACACTGAGCGCTTCAATTCCTTACATAGCAGGAAATACTGCTGGGCTGACCTTATTATTCAAGAATGTTCAGCAAACTTTAATGTATTTTCCCGACTTTAATTGGCACTTTTCAAATTACATATATAATAACTATTTTCCAATAGGGTAATTTCATACTTTAGCCGCAGCAGCAAAAAAGCCTCCGAATATTCAGAGGCTTTTTGGTCCGGTATAGGCTTTATACCGGTTTAATGGGGCGATATAAGCTATACATCAATCAGCACGGCGTGGATGCGCTGCAGAAAATATTGCGGATATTGATTTCAAACAGCATACGAATATTCTGCGCCTGATGCGGTGACAATATGCCGTTATGCACAATCCCCATCCAAATGGGCGCTAGAATCAGCACGGTTAAAATTTCCGGCTGGCTGTCTGGCGGCAGCTCTTTACGGTCAATGGCGATCTGAATTAATTTTTGCAGTTCGACTTGACCCGGCTGATAAATTTTCTGTTCGTAAAGTTCACGGATATGTTCAAAATTTTTACCTTCGCTCAAAACCAAACGGGCAATATTGGCGCGCCCTGCAGATTCAATATTGTCAATCGCAGGCAGCATTTGCTGCAAAATAAACGCAGCAACACTGACATTATCTGTCAGCTCATTGCTTTGGATCGGGTGATAAGTATCTTCAATCAGATAATCAATCACCCCTTCAAACAATTTTTCTTTGGTTTCAAAATATGAATAAATCGTGCCTTTACCCACACCTGCAGAAACCGCAATTGAGGCAATTTTACTGTTGGCATACCCCAATTGATTAAATTCATTTAAGGCGGCAAGCGTAATTCTTTTGCGGGTTTCAGCGGTTTTTTCTACTGAAGGGCTGCGTTTTTTCATGCCTTAAATCATCCTGAAGCAAAAAATAAAATTGACCTAAAAGTCATTTTTAAATAAAATCGACCCACTGGTCATTTTAAAATATCTCTCATGCAGCCTTCCGCCACATATTTGGAATACATCATACTGTGTTTATGCCTTTGTTTGGGAGCTTTAAGCACGGCGCTTGCCAGCCCGCTGTATTCAATTTATGCAGAAACATGGCATATCAGCACCACAGAAATTGGCTATGCCTTTATTGCCTATATGTTTGGTGTCGTCTTCAGCTTATTATTTTTAAACAGCCTCAGCGCAAAATACGGCTATAAAAAAACCGTGATGGCTGGCCTTGCCCTCAGCATCGCTGCATTGGCGTATTCAGCTTTAGCGGACAGCATTGTGCATTTATGCGCTGCCCGTTTTCTCATTGGCATTTCATCTGGCCTGCTGTCTACAGCCACCATTATTGGCCTAGCACAAAAATATCCTTTTAAACACAAAGAAAATGCTGGAAAAATCGCCTCCATGCTGACTGTCTTTGGCTTTGGCCTCGGCCCACTCATTGGCGGACTGCTCGCAGACCATACCCATTCTCCGCTTAGCACCCCCTATTGGATTATTGCCGCCGCCTCCATCGCAGTACTTTGCACCTGCCCGCTCATAAAATACCGCCACCAGCCGCCTGCAGCTGAAAGTCAGGCATCGATTTGGAATATTCCAGCCATGCCGCTGCATCAAAAAATTTTCTTTCCCTGCGCAATGACGGCAATCTGCTGTTTTGGCATGTTTAGCCTCTATGCTGCGCTTGCAGGCACATTTATGAAAGAACTTCCTCTGCCGCAATCTGCGACTTTAACCGGTATTTCAATATCCATCATTCTATTCATTTCCACTTTGACCCAATTCATGTTCAAAGGCTTGAAAGAATCTACCAGTATGATGATTGGCTTGGTATTAACAGCATTCGGCTGCATTTCCTTAATGATGGCGCAGTATACGCATCTGAATTTTTGGCTGATCAGCAGCATCTTATCAGTCGGCATTGGCCATGGCCTGTCTTTAAGCCCATCCTACTATTTGGTTGGATTAATTTCTCAAAAAGAAAAACCGGCGATATTCTCGACCTTTCTGCTATTGGGCTACCAAGGCACAATTTGGCCAGTGCTGCTGTCCAGCATGCTGATTGACCATTTCGGCATTATGGTTTCGCTGGCGGTATTTTCACTGCTGATCATCTTTGCTGTCATTTGGGTGCTGACTCATCTGCAGCCGATTCAGCAGCGCAAGACCCAAAACGCTTAATCATTCACCTTCATAGACTGAGGTATAAAAAAGCTGGGACTGGCCCAGCTTTTTTATATGTGCATATCACATTGGAATAATGCCGATTTACTTGCTATAAACATGTGCGCTCTTGTTTTTGCCTATGCTGAATGCCGATTCGTTTTGTAAATCTTCATATTCAGGCCCCAAAGGAATACCGGAACGGTCGCGCAAAATTAGGGTAGCTCCTAATCCAATCAAGGTCATTGCGGCTAAATAAAAGGCAACAGCGGCCGTACTGCCAGTCATGCTGATCAGCCAAGATGCAATGAGCGGAGAAAATGCGCCGCCTAAAATCGCGCCGATGGCATAAGATATCGATACTCCAGAAAAGCGGATGGATGCAGGAAACAATTCTGAATAAAACGCAGCCTGAGCGCCATAAGTCATACCAATACCAATAGACAAAAAGCACAGCCCAAAAGAAACCGACCAAATAGTGCCTATATTGACTAAAGGAAATAGCGCCAGCACACCGAACAGCTGCACAATAAAACCAATAATATAAGTGTTTCGGCGGCCAATTTTGTCCGATAAACCACCTGAAATCCATGTAAACAGCAGCCATACTGCAGCGGAAACCGTGACGCTGATTAAAATTGGCGTTCTTGGCAATGTCAAAGGCCCATCTGGATTGGTCGTATAGTTTTGAATAAAGCCGCCTGTAGTCATATAGCCAATCGCGCTATTGCCAGCAAACACCAGCGCTGCTGTAATCACCAGCCAAAAGTGGTTTTTGAATAAATCCATAACTGGGGTTTTAGACGCTGAGCCGCGCTCTTTAATTTCTTCAAAAACTGGACTTTCTTCAACTGCCTTGCGCATCCAATGCCCCACAAACAGCAGCACAATGCTGAACAGGAAGGGTACTCGCCAGCCCCATTCTAAAAAGGCATCACCAGGAGCAATCACGCCGCTCATCAATGCAAACATGCCTGATGCTAAAAGCAGGCCCAATGGAACACCTATTTGCGGGAATGAGCCAAAACGTCCGCGCTTATGTACTGGCGCATGCTCAACCGCCATTAATACGGCACCGCCCCATTCACCGCCTGCAGACAGACCTTGAATAATCCGCAGCAGCAAAAGCAAGATGGGTGCCCACAATCCAATGCTGTCATAGGTTGGCAATAAGCCAATCAGCGCTGTAGACAATCCCATGCAGATAAGCGTGACCACCAAAATTGCGCGGCGGCCGATTTTATCGCCAAAATGTCCCGCCAAAAATGCACCCAGCGGCCGGAACAAAAAGCTCAATCCAACCGTGGCAAAAGCCAGCAGTGTGCCCAGCGTATGGCCTGCTGGCGCAAAAAATAATTGAGTAAATACGAGGCCTGCGGCCGCCGCATAAATAAAAAAGTCATACCATTCAATGGTCGTACCAATAATTGTTGCAAAGGCAACTTTACGGTCATTCGCAGACATTTTGCCGCTATCTTGAACAGCATGTGCTGTAGACATGAGATGTCCCTCTCGAAAGGCTGATAAAGATCAGGATGAGAAAATCCATCCAGCAAAAATGAATCTGCCGGCTCATCACTGTTTTAATTCGGATTCTATGCGGGATAAGGAAATCGCTTTCCTTTAAAAGAAACAGCTGCCTAGCGCATTTTAAGCTGTGAGCTGACCCAGCGTTTAACCGCTGCATATAGGCTGGCCAGCGGATGAATAGCTGGAAATGGCGCCTCAGGATAATAGTGCCGCAGCAGCTCTGGAGTTAACGCTTCATGCATGCGGACCGTTTGCGCTGCATCAAAATCTGTAATGCGATTTTCCATAATCAAATCCCTGCTTTTTCCTTGGATAATCTTATCCATGTCTATTTTTTAAATGATCTTCGATGCGCAATAAAGGTACTAAATTCAGTTTAAATTGCACTTTCCATGATCTGTATTTATCTCATTTTAAATCATCAAGTTGCTGATAGATTAAAGGATAATTTTGTATTTAAAATAACACATATATCAAGTGAAACTTATAGTAAATTAGCGCACTTTCAACGGATGCACCAGCATCAGCGCAACCCGCTGTATCTGTTGAAAATGCGTCTGATAAAACTGCTGCCAGCGATCTGCTTGGAAATCTGCCAATACACATGCATATTGCTCAAACCAAATGCTGAAAAACTGCTGCGGCACATGCGGCAAGGCCGGCAGCTGCGGGCGGTTGATCATTTGTGTGACATCACTGCGCTGAACACCGCATAAATTCGGCAAGGCTTGCTTTAAGGACTGCTCTGTAATGTCCGCCGCTGCGCTGCTTAAGCAAAACATAAGTTTGACGGCAGACCTCTGCCCTTGCAACGGTGTTTCCTCCACAATGCAGACAGAAATATGCGACATAAACTCGCATTCGTCCTGCCGCAATAACGCAATAGAATGCTGGCGATTGAAATCTTCTCGCATATCCGGTTCATTGTGCCAGTACATTTCGGCAATGCCGTCCAATTCAAACGCAGGGTGGCTGGCGCTAAAATTCGGCAGTAAATCCAGACGGTGATTTTGCGTATAATGCAGAAACTTCGGCATCCACATCACCAATGGACTGTACTTTTTGCCCCAATACGCGCTGAATTGCGTTTGCGTTAGATCTTCGCGGCGCTAAAATAGGCCCATGCGTTTAATCATGCAGTTCTATCCTTAAAGCGCATTGATGAAAAAAATAACTAAAAAAAATCGAAAATTTGGCAAAAAATAAGGACCCGAAGATCCTTATTTTTTTGAACATAAATATTGATGTTGCTTCGGCTTAGATGCCCATGCACATGTATTTAATTTCCATATAGTCTTCAATACCGTATTTCGAACCTTCACGGCCAGAACCAGATTCTTTAATCCCGCCAAATGGCGCGACTTCTGTTGAAATCAAGCCTTCATTAATGCCGACCATGCCGTATTCCAGCGCTTCACCCACTTTCCAAGCACGGCTCAGGCTTTCGGTATAGATGTATGATGCCAAACCAAATTCTGTGTCATTGGCCATCTGAATCGCCTCTGCGTCTGTACTGAACTTAAAGACTGGTGCAAGCGGCGCAAAGGTTTCATCTTTAGCCACCAGCATGTCTTGAGTTACACCTGACAATACGGTTGGTTCAAAGAAGGTATGCCCCAAGGCATGACGCTTGCCGCCCGCTACAATGGTCGCGCCTTTGCCTACAGCATCTGCAATATGCTCTTCAATTTTATCTACCGATTTTTCATTAATCAGCGGGCCTTGCTCTGCACCTAATTCAAATGCGGGCGCAACTTTCAGCTTGTTCACTTCTGCAACCAGCTTTTCAAGGAAGGCGTCATGAATGCTTTCATGCACCAATACACGGTTGGTGCATACACAGGTTTGACCGCTGTTGCGGAATTTAGAGGTAATCGCGCCCTGCACCGCTTTGTCTAAGTCAGCATCTTCAAATACGATAAATGGCGCGTTGCCACCCAATTCCATGCTGACTTTCTTCATAGTGCTTGAGCACTGTTCCATGAGCAGTTTGCCTACACCCGTAGAACCAGTGAAAGAGACTTTCTTCACCGTCGGATGCGTGGTTAATACGCCGCCAATTTCACGAGAACCGCCTGTCACGACATTGACCACACCTTTAGGAATGCCTGCTTGTTCTGCCAAAGCCGCCAATGCCAAAGCCGATAAAGGTGTTTCAGACGCCGGTTTAATAATAACCGTACAGCCGGCTGCCAATGCTGGACCCACCTTACGGGTAATCATGGCGTTGGGGAAATTCCACGGTGTAATGGCAGCCACAACGCCCACAGGCTGTTTAATCACCACCAAACGTCGGCCTTGCTTGTCATGCGGAATCACATCGCCATAGGTGCGTTTTGCTTCTTCGGCAAACCATTCAATAAAGCTTGCGCCATACAGAATTTCACCGCGGCTTTCGGTGATCGGCTTACCTTGCTCTGTACTTAAAATGACGGCTAGATCTTCTTGATTTTCGACAATCAGGTTGAACCATTTACGCAATAATGTAGAACGTTCTTTGGCCGTGGTGAGTTTCCATGTTGCCAATGCTGTTTCAGCAGCTTCAACCGCTTCTTCAACTTGTGCTGCAGTTGCACTTGGAACACGGGCGATTTCGTCACCCGTTGCAGGGTTCGTCACAGCGAAACTTTTGCCATCTGCTGCATCAACCCATGCACCATTGATGTAAACGTGTTGTTTAAGCAGTTCAGTATTTTTAAGCTGCATCTATATTCTCCTTAATAGACGCTCGGTGCTGCATTTTCTACAGGCGCCGCGCCTTCTTTAAATTTTGCCAGCAGCTGATTCATGGACTTCATCAACA
This sequence comes from Acinetobacter sp. CWB-B33, assembly GCF_039655955.1. Lineage (NCBI taxonomy): Bacteria > Pseudomonadati > Pseudomonadota > Gammaproteobacteria > Moraxellales > Moraxellaceae > Acinetobacter > Acinetobacter sp. CWB-B33. The sequence goes on along the minus strand of NZ_JAGFEU010000001.1, from coordinate 674,314 downwards.
AGCTGGTGTCTACGCCCACTGCAACAAATTCAGTGCCCATAGATAAGTAGTGTTTTGCCAGTTTTTCATCGGCAGATAAAATGCCCGCGGCTTTACCTGCGGCACGGATTTTATTAATGCTGGAAATAATAATTTCCTGCACGTCCGGATGACCTGGATTGCCGCGGTGGCCTAGCGCTGCTGACAAATCTGCAGGACCGATAAATACGCCATCGACACCATCTACTTGTAAAATTGCGTCTAGATTTTCCAAGCCTTTTTTCGACTCGATCTGCACAATGACACAAATTTGCTCATCGGCATCGTTCAAATAGGTTGTTAAATTGTTCCAGCGTGAAGCGCGCGCCAAAGCAGAACCTACACCGCGAATGCCTTCTGGCGGATAACGGGTCGCACTGACCATTAACTCAGCCTGCTCAGCTGACTCCACCATTGGAATCAGCAACGTTTGCGCACCAATATCCAGCAGCTGCTTAATCAATCCTACATCACCCGTGACAGGACGGACAACTGCTTGGCTTTTATAAGCCGCGATTGACTGCAATTGATGCAAAATTGTGCGCAAATCGTTTGGCGCGTGCTCACCGTCAATCAGCAGCCAGTCAAAATTGGCATTGGCTGCAATTTCCGCTGCATAGCCATCCGCCATGCCCAGCCACATGCCAATCTGCTGCTGGGTTTTCAGTTTTTGCTTAAAGTAGTTAGTTGTATCTAACATTGCCCTTTCTCCTTAAACAAAACGGAACGCGATTGAACCCAGCTGATCATAATCAACATGGAAAGTATCACCAGAACGTGCCGCCACTGGACGCGTGAAAGATCCGCCCAAAATCACTTGGCCTGCTTTTAAAGTCACGCCATGCGGGTGCAGTTTATTGGCTAACCAAGCCACGCCTTTCACTGGATTATTCAGCACAGCTGCTGAAACACCCGATTCCTCAATCACACCATTGCGGTACAAAATTGCAGAGATACGGCGCAAGTCCAACTCATGCGGCTTGATAGGACGGCCACCTAAAACGATACCTGCATTGGCAGCATTATCAGAAATGGTGTCAAATACTTTACGTGTAATGCCCGTTTCAGGGTCTGTGTTATGTAACCGTGCGTCGATAATTTCAATGGCTGGGATAACATAATCCGTCGCATCGAGTACATCGAAAATTGTGCAGTTTGGCCCTGTTAGGTCTTTGCCTAAAATAAACGCAAGTTCAACTTCTACACGCGGCACAATGAAACGCTCAAATGGAATATCTGAACCTTCTTCAAAAACCATATCATCCAGCAATGCGCCATAATCTGGCTCTGTAATGTTCGACGATACTTGCATTGCACGTGAAGTCAGGCCAATTTTATGACCAATCAGCTTACGGCCTTCAGCAATTTTATGTGCTACCCATGCTTTTTGAATGGCATAGGCATCTTCAATCGTAATTTCTGGATATTGCAAAGAAAACTGACGCATTTGGGTACGGGTTTTCTCGCCTTGGTCTAACTCGAGCGCAAGCGCTTTAATTTTTTCTTGATCTAGCATGTGTATAAATCCTTTTATTTCTGTGCATTTAAGAATTGATGGATATTGTTAGATTTGTAGTTCAATACCGGATCAAGTTCTGTCATTTCAAAAGAGATCGCCAGCAGGCGCTTGTCTTTTAGCGGCTTAAAATGTGCATCGATGAGTGCAAATAGCTCTTCTGCAACACGCTGCCGCGTTTCCAGATCACGCCCCGCCCCAACTTTTAAGGTCATATGAATAAAGGCGTAATCGTGCTTAGCATCTGCAATTACATAATCATCCATGCGGATTGCGCGGCTGCGGATACCGCCTAAAGGAAATACACCTGTTGAACCCAAGAAGGTATTGACCTTCGTAAAGAAATCTTGAAAGTCGATGTCTTCTTGAATGTTCGCGCTATATTCAGCAATGAAATGAGGCATGATCTGAGCTCCTAATTATTCCACAGGGAAAATCGCGTTGATTTGGCCTGTGCCAGAGCTTGGAAAAGCTGGCGTTACAATTTCAACAGGCTTACTGTAGCTATCCCAGCCCAATAGGCCCAATAGCATTGCAGTGTCGTGCATACCGCCTTCGCCATAGCAGTACTCTGCATATTCAGGCAGCATGTCTGTAAATTCTTTCCACTCAGCACGTTCCCACATGCCAACCACGTGCTTATCGACTTGACGGTCCCACTCACGGGTATAAGAATCCATACCGCGATGCGCTTCACGATCCCAAATAAAGCGATGTGACAATGAACCGCTGGCAAACACAGCAATCGTACCGTCGTATTTTTCAATTGCGTTTAATAAGCCTTCACCAAATTTACGGCTGTCCTGCAAATCATGCGATGTTAGGAACGCAGATACAGAAACCACTTTAAATTTTTTGTCTTGGTTCATATAACGCATTGGAACCAATGTGCCATATTCAAGATGTAAGCTTTCGATGTTATGCGCTTGAACACGAATACCGGTTTTTGCAATTTCTTCTTGCATCAATTGACCGAATTCTGGGTTGCCGTCGTAATCGAATTCCATATTTTTGATGAAGTGCGGCAGTTCATTACTGGTATACACACCTTCAAAATGTGCGCCGCAGTTAATATGAAATGCGCTGTTGACTAGCCAATGGCTGTCAAAAACTACAATGGTATCTACGCCCAATTCACGGCAGCGGCGGCCAATTTCAATATGACCATCAATTGCAGCCTGACGGCAGCCATTTTGCGGGCCCGGCAGTTCAGACAAATACATCGATGGCACATGCGTAATTTTTGCGGCTAAAGCGAGCTTACCCATATTCTTTCTTCCTGAAATTTTAAAATTCTTTATTCATTTCCCGAAGGGAGCGTTTACACGCCCCACTTTGGAATATGGTGTGAACCCATTGAGATACATACGTTTTTCAGCTCAGTGAACACTTCTAAGCTGTACTCACCGCCTTCACGGCCTGTACCAGAACCTTTAATGCCGCCAAATGGCTGACGTAAGTCACGTACGTTTTGGCTGTTAATGAACACCATGCCTGCTTCAATGCCAGCAGCAAGACGGTGCGCCTTACCAATGTCCTGCGTCCAGATGTAAGATGCTAGACCATATTCAGTGTCATTTGCCAAACGAAGCGCTTCAGCTTCATCTTTGAACTTGATCAAACATACTACTGGGCCAAAGATTTCTTCTTGGGCAATACGCATACGGTTATCAACATCAGCGAATACTGTTGGCTGAACGAAGTGGCCATTTTTCAAATGATCTGCTAAACCCGCTGGACGCTCTAAACCGCCTGCAACTAAGTTCGCGCCTTCTTCGATACCAATTTTGATATAGCCAGTAACTTTGTCGTAATGCGCTTTAGTGATCATTGAGCCAACTTGCGTTTTCGGATCTTGCGGATCGCCAACCAAGATGTTTTTCGCACGGCGCGCAAATTCTTTTACGAACTCATCATACACAGACTCTTGAATGAAGATACGGCTGCCTGCAGTACAACGTTCGCCATTTAAAGAGAAGATTGTGAATAATGCAGCATCCAACGCACGGTCAAGGTCAGCATCTTCAAAAATCACGACTGGAGACTTACCGCCAAGTTCCATAGAGTACTTTTTCAGACCAGCGCCAGCCATGATTTTACGGCCAGTTGCTGTACCGCCTGTGAATGAAATTGCGCGTACATCAGGGTGTTTTACAAGTGCATCGCCTGCATTTGCGCCATAACCTTGAACCACGTTAAATACACCTTCAGGAATACCCGCTTCCAGCGCTAAACGGCCAAGTTCATTCGCTGTAAGCGGTGAAAGCTCAGACATTTTAAGTACAGCCGTGTTACCCAGCGCCAAACATGGTGCAGTTTTCCACGTTGCCGTCATGAACGGTACGTTCCAAGGAGAAACCAAACCACATACACCTACAGGCTGGTGCAGTGTATAGTTCAGCATTTGGTCATCAACTGGATAGGTATGACCGTTCATTCGCGTGCAGACTTCTGCAAAGAAGTTAAAGTTATGCGAAGCGCGTGGAATCAGAACATTTTTGGTTTGGTGAATCGGCAAACCTGTATCTAAAGTTTCCAGTTCAGCAATTTTCGCTACGTTTTGGTCAATTAAGTCACCCAAATTACGCATTAAACGCGCACGTTCTTTTGCAGGTGTTTTTGCCCAGCCCGGCGCTGCGCGTTTCGCTACAGCAACGGCTAAATCAATTTCTTCCTGACCGCCGCTTGCTACTTCACCAATCGCTTGGTTGGTTGCAGGGTTGTAGTTTGTAAATGTTTCTTTGCTTTCGACTTCTTTGCCGTCAATCCAATGTTTAATCATGCTGTTAATCCTTCAACTTTATGCTGTTTTAAAAAATTCTGATTCTGAGATGATGAAGTTCCGTAATTTGCCTACGCCTTCAATTTCCACAATCACTTCATCACCTGGCACAACGTCAGATAAGCCTTCTGGTGTACCTGTTGCAATCATGTCGCCCAGCTGTAAAGTCATAAATGAAGAGATGTATTCAATTAAGAACGGCACATCAAAAATCATGTCTGAAGTCGTACCTTCTTGACGAAGCTCACCATTGACCCAAGTTTTAAGTACAAGGTTGTTTGGTGCAGGCACCAATGATTTATCAATAATGTAAGGGCCAACTGGTGTCGTAGAATGACGGTTTTTCACACGTAAATTCGGACGGTAGTAGTTTTCTAAGAAGTCACGGATTGCGTAGTCGTTACATAGTGTGTAACCCGCTAGATAATCCAGAGCATCTTCACGTTTTACATTTTTCGCCGTTTTGCCAATTACTGCTACAAGCTCACACTCATAATGCATGTATTCAACATTGTCGGGACGCCAAGTATTTTCGTTATGGCCTGTATATGTATTTGGCGCTTTAATAAAAATCAACGGTTCTTTTGGCGGTTCAAATGCCAGCTCGCGCGCGTGGTCTGCATAGTTCAAGCCCAAAGCAAACATGGTGCCCTGCGCTGGCGGCAGCCATTCTACATCTTGCTCATTGAGTACTTGGCCATTCGGAAGCGTCACCTGAAGCTGATCATTCACTTCAACATTGAAAATTTCACCATTGTGGCGGATGCGTGCAGTTTTCATTAATTAGTTTCCTTCTTCCTGAATTGTATTTGTCACTGAGCCCAGCTGATCAAGTTCAACACGGACTTCATCGCCTGCATTTAAATCCACTCGGCCAAATGGCGTCCCTGTCAGGATGATGTCGCCTTCATTTAAAGGCATGTATTCTGAAATTTCTGCAATAATTTGCGCAGGCGTGCGAATCCAATTTGCCGTTGTGCCTTCTTGCTTTAACTCACCATTGACATAGACACGCAGCGTCAAGTTATTTAAATCCGTCACAGCATCTTTTGCGACTGGCGTACCCAATACACAAAAACCGTCTTGGCATTTCGCCCTAATCGCAGGACGATAGTAACTATCTTCTGGTAAGCTCAATTCATTCACTGCAACAAAACCCGCCACATGCGATAAAGCATCATTTTCCGAAACGCGGCTGGTACTTTTGCCGATCACGATGCCAAGCGCAGGGCCTGCTTGCAAAATCTCGCCTTTTTTCTTAATGACAATATTTCCAGATGCATTGCGGGTATTTGGTGTTTTAATAAACAAAACTGGCTTCTTTGGCTCATTCACATATGGCTTTTCATTAAACTGAGCTTGAAATTTTTCGTATAAGCATTTGTAATTCAATGCGATACCAAAAATATTTCCATCCATGCTGATCTTATTTAACTCACTCATTTGAGACTCTCTATCTATAATCTGGTCAATTATTGACTAGACATTTTGCAAATTAGTTAATATATTAACTTTATAATTAACATATTAACTTTTTTCAAGCACTTTTTGCAGGTAAAGTTAAAAAATTATACTTTTCATGGACTAGAAGGTATGAATCCCATGCAGATTCCAAACATCAAATTAGGCGAAGTCTATGACCAGCGCTATATGGATTCGGAAATTCATTATGATGCGCAAGGCAAACTGGCAGATTTCTTTGGCGTGAACATGCCCGCGCACCGCCATGACGGTTTTTTTCAAATTCACTTTTTTACTAAAGGCTCAATCCGCATCTTTTTAGATGATGTGAAATACGTCTGCAAAGCGCCCGTGTGCTTTCTGACTCCGCCATCCGTTGCGCATTCTTTTATTACCGATCCGATGTGTGAAGGCCACGTACTGACCGTGCAGCAGAATTTGGTCTGGCCTTTATTGCAAGTCGATTTAAAAGTACAGAACATTGTGCCGCTGTGTATTTCACTCGACGGCTTAAAAAATAAAAATACCGAAGACCTGATGCAGCTGGAACATTACTTTGATGATTTGCAGCGAGAGTTCCAGTCCAACAAGCCGCATCGGCAAACGTCTTTAAGAAATCTGGTGACCTTAATTTTTATTCAAATGATCCGCCTTGGTGATGTTACGGCGCCGCGCATTAACAGCTGCAGCGGCGACTTAGCCACTTTCCGTTCATTTAATGAATTGATCGAAAATCACTTTTTAGAACATTGGCCGCTGCAAGAATATGCCCAAGCGCTGAATGTGACCGAAACCCGTTTAAATGACATTTGCCGGCGCGTAGCGGATATCTCTTCAAAAAAACTGATATTTGACCGTCAAATGCAGGAAGCCAAACGCTTGCTGATTTTTTCGGATTCAACCATCAACACCGTGTGCTACCAGCTTGGCTTTAAAGACCCCGCTTATTTCAGCCGCTTTTTCACCCGTCATGCAGGCGTCCGTCCATCGGACTACCGCAGTACGCATATGAATACGGTAAGAATGTAATGTCTAAAATAGAGAATGCAGTTCCTAAATCCATCATTGTTTTACTCAGCGCTTTGGTGGCTTTTGGGCCTTTGTCCATAGATATGTATTTGCCCAGCCTGCCTTTAATCGCGCAGGATTTAAATACACCAGTCAGTGAAGTACAAAAAACCATTACTTTATTTTTAATCGGCTTCAGCGCCGGCATGCTGGTCTACGGGCCGCTCTCTGACCGGTTTGGACGCAAAAAGCTGCTGCTGATTGGCATGGTGATTTATATTTTAGCGACTCTGGGCTGTGTGTTTTCCAGCCAAATTGAACATCTGCAATTCTACCGCCTGCTGCAGGCGATTGGCGGCGCCAGCGCTTCCGTGCTTTCCCGCGCCTTGGTTCGCGACTTATTCAGCAATGATGAAATTCCTAAAATTCTGTCGCTGATGCATATCATCACCATTATGGCAACGCTGGCTGCCCCAGTATTAGGCGCGATGATCGCGGAGCATTTCAGCTGGAACAGCATATTTATCTTCTTATTCATCTATGCGCTGCTGTGCCTGATTTGGAGCAAAATTGCCATTCATGCGCCGCCCAGCACGCATGTCCCCACAGGTATCCTCAGCAACTACAAAACCGTATTGAGCCAACGCTATGCTTGGGGTTTAATGCTCAGCAACAGTTTTTCTTTTGGCGGCATGTTTGCCTACATTACCGCTTCATCTTTTGTCTTTATTCAGCATTATGGCTTTAGCCCAACCCAATATGGCTATCTGTTTGCCTTTAATTTGTTTTCAGTTTTAGTCTTTACCAGCATCAACACCCGCGCTTTAAAATATATTTCTTCTCTAAAACTGCTGAAGATTATGGCCTGCATATCCTGCATTTCCGGCCTGTATTTAGCCGCCATTGGCAGTTTAGATTTAACCTCACCTGTTTGGCTGATCATCGGGTTGGCGTGTTTTGTCGGTGTAACCGGATCTATCGGCGCAAACTCGATGGCAAATTTACTCAGAATTCTGCCGCAGCAGGCAGGTACAGCGTCTGGGCTTTCTGTCTCGATGCAGTTTGGCATGGGCGCAATTATGAGTTATTTGGTCAGCCTATTATTTTCCAGCTATGGCGCTGCATCCATGAATGCGGTGATTGGCATCAGCGCCAGCCTGTGCTTAATCAGCCTGCTGCTGACCAAAGGCATGCATGAAAGCTGATGATTTTATCTCAAAGAATCTCTCAAAATAAAAAAGAGCGGTCACCCGCTCTTTTTTATTCTTTCAATATTACTGGGTTTTAGACCATGCGCCATAACTAACATTCGGCAGCACAATAAAACGGTCACCAAATTGTTCTTTATTGCTTTTAACGGCTTCTGCGCGCTCTTGAGGTGACTGCTGATTGCTGAAGGCAGCAGAAAAGTCATGCAGCGTATCACCCAGCAGCATCACAACATCGTAGTCCGCACTGACCGTTTGACGGCGCTGCTCTTTAGACGTGCCATATAGCAAAATCTGCTGGCTGTGCACTTGCGGCAGATTCAGCTGTTTCATGGCGTGCATTGTCGATGCTCTGAATTTTTCGGAGCGGTCAGAGACATAGAAAATTTTTACCCCATGCTGGTCGGCATAGTTTAAAAAATCCAGGCTGCCTTCAATGATCTGCGGCTGCCCTGATTTTTCCCACTCATCCCAGGACTTCCAGTTGGTATAGTCTTCACAGCGTTTTAAATCCTGCACAAACACATCCGTATTATCCAAAATAGTTTCATCTAAATCGGTCACAATCGCCAAGTTTTTAGCATTCGGATGTTCCTGCAAAATTTCTTTTAAACGATGTGTTGCTACATTAAAAGCCTGCAGCTGCAAGGCCTGTACTTCTGCAGAACGGTTTTGAAATTTCAGGCTCATGCCGTATTGCTGTACCGCTGCACAATTCGGATATTCTTTTGCCTGAAGGTTTGCAGCGCCTAAAACAGCGAGCATCGCTAACACTGAATTCAGGCTGTTTTTTTTCATGTTCATATTTAAACTCATTTTTTGGCAGCACACGAAATTGCTTTTACAATGGCTGGCCGCATCTCATTCAATCACTGAATCGTTTTAAAGATGTCATTACAATGTCACTGTATTTTGCTGCTCTGCTTTCCATTGCTGCTTCCACATGCGCCAGCCATTCAATGCCAGCAGAATAAAAAGGAAATATAAGAACGCAGTCAGATTCAGTGATTTATACAAATACATCAGCACATAAATGGCATCTAAAATGCACCACATGGCCCAGCTTTCAATATATTTTCTGGCCGCCCAATAGCTGGCCACTAGACTGAATGATGCCAGCATTGAATCCAGCCAAGGCAAAGACGCTTTGGTATAGACAGAAAACAGCAGACCTAAAAACAAGCTGCCTGCAGCGCCAACAGCGATGCTTTTCGCCATCATTGGCTTATGCATATAGCCAGCAAGCAAAGGCCGATCTGCAGAAGCTTTCGACCAGCTGTACCAGCCATAGATTTGCATAATGACAAACACCCCTTGCAGGGCGGCATCGGCAAATAAATGCACTTGGTAAAACAAAATCATGTAGAGAATCACCGCAATAATATTGATGAGCCAGCACAAGCGGTACTGCTTGGAGGTCAGCCAGACCCCCAAGACATTCAAAATAAAGGCGGCGATTTCTAAATGCGACATAGCCAAGACCTGCTTAGAAATTTAATTTCAGGGCAACATTGGCAGTACGCGGCGCGCCTAAGAACATGTAGCCGTCGCCATCCGATTCACCTACATCACGCCAGTATTTTTTATTCAGCAGGTTATCTACATTTAAGCGCAGTTCAGCATCAGCTTTATTCCATTTAAAGGCATAGGCAGCGCCTGCATCAAAAACACTGTAACCGCCGACTTTTGCTGTGGCTTCACGGTTGGCAAATTTGCTTGAGCTGTAGCGTCCGCCCGCCATCAGTTTGAGCCCCTCAACTTGCGGCAGATCATAAGCAATAAAGCTGGCAGCGCGGAACTTCGGCGCATTTTGCATTTGATGGCCTGAGTAAGCAGCATTGGATACATCTTCCAAACGGGTGCGGGTAAATGCCATTGTGCTGTTCATGCTTAAGCGTGGGCTTAAATTGCCCGACACGCCAAATTCTACACCGCGGCTATGCTGTTCGCCTTCTTGAATAAAATAGTACTTATTATCTGCTGGGTTCAGCGCTGTATATTGATTGTCCTGACGCAGATCAAACAGCGCCGCGGTTAACAAAAACTGATTGATTTGCTGTTTATAACCCAACTCATACTGTTCAGACTGAATAGGCGCCAAAATATCATCGCCATTTTCTGCATACCATGCGGCTGATCGGCCATCCGACAGTCCTTTAGCATAAGAGGCATACAGTGTTGCATCAGCTGTTGGGCTGTAACTGATCGCCAATTGCGGTAAAAATTTATCTAAATTGGTATCGCGGGTTTGTACGCCTTTTCGGCTATACGCCTGCTCATCTAAATCTATCCATTTAGCGCCTAATAACGCTGACCATTGTGAGCCCAATTCAATACGGTCAGAAACTGTTAGCGCAAGCTGAGAACTGTCCAGCGCCTTAGTACGCGCACCCACCTGTTCTGAGGTTGGATTAAGATCAACCGTATCTTCATAAATATTGCCATAGCCAATATATTCATTGACACGGTCAGAGCGCTTGCGTGATTTATCCGTTTGCGCCAGTTCAAAATTTAAATGATGCAAGGTATTGGCTAAGGACCATTGCCCTTGCAGCTGCGCTTTCAGCTGGCGTGTCACATAGGTATCATCTGGGTTTTGATAGTCATAAATATCATAATTGCCATTGGCATCAAAACCATTGCCTAGGCCGCTATACTGACAGACACTGCTGTAACAGCCCCATGCAAATGTAGAGTAATCATCAATTTTTACCCGGCTGTAAGCGCCCACCAGATTTGCTGTCCAGAGATCATTCAAGGCATAGCTGTATTTTAAGCTGCTGTTGATGCTGTCCATCGTAACTGGCTTGCCCCAGCTCTGGTATGCCAATAAGCGGTCTGCTTGCACATTTTGCGGCACTTTGCCATCTAAAAGCTGATAACCAGGCACTGAACGCTGCTGCTGGCGCTGCGATTCAAAATCAAACTGCAATGCGGACTTGTCTGTGATATTCCAGTCCAGCGCCGCAGAACCCATATAGCGCTTGCCGCCCACATGATCGACATAGCTGTTGATCTGCTCGCCGACCAAATTCACGCGGTAACCGAACTGCTGTTCATTGCCTGCAAAACCGCCCAAGTCTGCTGCAACAGAAAACTGCCCATATTCATCTGCATTAAAACTGACCAACTTCACATCCGCTGGGCGCTTAGACACATAATTCACTACGCCGCCTGGCGTAGACATGCCGCTTTGAATCGCAGAAATGCCTTTTAAAATTTCTACCCGTTCTTTATTTTCTAAAGACAGATTTTGCTCACCGCGCACCACGTTGCCATTCAGTAAGTAGCTGGAACCTAAATCCAGCGCAAAGCCGCGCGATACAAAATTGGAGTAATAGCCGATCGGCGCATAGCTGTCGCCAACAGAGGCGTCATTTTTCACAACATCGGCAAGAATGCGGGCATGCTGATCTTCAATCAGATCTGCATTAAGCACAGTAATGGATGCTGGCACTTTTTTTAACTCTTGGGTGCCAAAGCCTTCCAATGTCACAGTTTTTTTATTAACCGAAGCCTCTTGCGGCGCTGCGACCACAATGGTCTCCAATGTCTTGACCGCATCTTCTGCAAATACTGCCGGCGCAATACAGAACTGTGACAACACAGCCGCTTTCACCGCCATAACCAATGGATTCTGCTTAAATTGAAGATTCATGCTTAACTTTTCCGCCTTTCCCTAAAACGCGGTGCATTCTGTATCTTGCGAATACACCAATGCTCCTGCGATGAAATGAATAAATTTAAATAAATGAAGTGCAGTACAAGACAGCCTGCTGAAAGATTTCTTGCAAGCTGTGCTGATCTGATTGGGCATGAAATCATCAATCATGCTTTGGCCTGCTGAATCAGCTTTGCCAGCAGCTGGCAGAATTCCTGCCCTTGCGGCTGAAAAAACCAAGCGGTATGCGCCCGTAGCCAGCCATAGTAAGCGGCATCTGCATGCTTGAAATTACGGGTGATGCCGGCAAAATATTCCAGCTCTGACAGTGCAAAATCGGTATGCACAATTTTGATCAGCTCAGGCAAAATTTCGAGTTCCTTTAAAGGAGCCGCATTTGCCAAATAAGCCCGAATAAAAGCACTCAGCCCTGCAGTATCAATATGAAGGTCAGCAGTCTGCTCTAGCGCCAGCCAGTCAATAAAATTGCGCTCAATCGTGACCGCTAAATCATAAACAGCGGAGTTATAATCAGCTAAGCCAAAGTCAATCACCGTGCTGATTTCGGCTTGGTCACCGCTTTCTGTCCACAGCAAATTTGAGGCATGCAGGTCATTATGCGTCCATATTTTTGATGCCTGCTGCATGGCATTTTTTATGTTTCCGTGTACCGCTTTCAGCTGATCCAGCCAAGCAGCATCCAGATCTTTATCTGCAAAATATGCGCTAAGCGCTGAACTGCTTTTAATGCGCTGCTGTATGGCTGCTTCAATATCGTGACTTTCTAATATGTCTTGATTTGAAATCAAATATTTTGCGCTGCGGCCATGCCGTACTGGATAGTTTTGAACGGCCTGATGCAGCTTTGCCAGCATCTCTCCCGCTTTAGCTGCATGCGATGCAGAGAAAAAAGGCTTCCAAGACAAGTGATCTGCATAGAGGTCAAAGCCTTGCGCCTTTTCATGCACCTCACAGCTCCAATCCCCCAGCTCTGCCGCCGTCGCCCCATCTTTTGAGCAGAGCAGTACAGGAACAGAAATGCCTTGAGCCGCCAAATGCTGAATCAGCTGGTGTTCTTGCTGCAAATCTGATGCGCTGCGGAATGAGCGGTGACTGCGCTTAATAAAATAGATGCTGTGTTCTGTTTGAATCAATACAGCAGATGAAAATGGCCGCGGACTGCGCCACAGCACCGTGAACTTGCCCTGCAATTGCGGATAGACCTGCTGCAGCAGGCGCAAATCATCTGCTGAAATGTCCTGCCAGTCTTTGGCTTCTGGACTTTCCCCCATGCCATGGCCTAGGTTTGCGGAAGACTCAGCCATGAGAATACCCCTGAGTCTTCTGACTCTGGACGCTCCAAATAGGCAATAAAAAAAAGCACTCGCTGCGAAGCGCAAAGCATAAAAAATCTTGCTTCTTTTTATTGCAACCGCAAAGATGCGCCATACATCACTCCGCAACCATTTTAAACAGTGCGAAATTTAGTAGATATAAGTGGTACATACCAATATTATTTACTGATTAAATTATTTTTTTAAACTATTTATTCGATAATTCATTTATTTCTAATTTAAAAATACTTTTATTAGTACAATACCTTAAGCATTAACTTCTAAAATCATTTCTATTTTATCTTCAGGCCAGATTTCAATATCAAACTCAATCACCTGATCATCTGACTTCGAAATCCGCTCGATCCGGATTGCGGTTTGGCTGGATGGAATGCCCAGCTGTTTTCCATCAAATTCTTCAGCAGCGGTATTTTTAATCTTTAAACGGCTGCTGCTGTATTTAACATTAAACTGATTTTTAACCACCTCCTCGACAGATGGAATAATTTCGTAATTGATGAAGTCTGGAAATAACGCAACAGGCAAATAATTATATTCCAATAGGACGGGCACATTGTCTGCGTAACGCAAGCGGATAATTTCATAAAAGCCCTGTGCGCCGATGGCTGCATCAAATAAATCTGAGCCTGCAAAAACATCAACCCGCTGTGCTGAAATCAGTTCAGTTTTGGCGCTAAAACCCTGTGATTTTAGATAACGGTTAAAGTTTTCAATAGATGCCGGGTAATACTGAATTTTTTTATTGCTGGCAAACCAGCCGACATTTTGCACTTTGTATATTTTATCTTCTGCCCGCAGCTGCTCATAGGCTTTACGTACTGTTTCCCGGGAGCAATTGTATTTCAGCGCCAGATAGCGCTCTGATGGAATCAGCTGATTGGGAGCATAATTTTTTAGCTCCTGCCCAATCAAATCTCTGATTTCCATATATTTCATTTATTCAGTCCTCTATAACAGTGCATTTTGCCTAGATATTCGGCTCAGAAAGCCTCTTGCTTACAGCCTTGGATATCCGCAATGACAGCATCGGCAGCTCAACTCAATTCTAGATTAAGAATTATAGGATATGCCATTTGATTTATTAAGAATAAAAATCAACTTTAACCATCGCATTCTTTATCCAGCGGATTGGCCGATCTATTGATAGGCCATTATAGGCTGACCGATAAACTGGCTTGATGCTCCGTTTCCCCTATCTTTCGCGAATAATCAGTCATTGCTGCAATGAGCTCCATATCCAAACAAAACTATAGGAAAAATCAAATAATCAATAAATAAACTGCCTGAAAAAATACCCATCAAGGAGAAGTTAAAGGGCATTTTTTCAGGTTCATCCTTTGTGATTAAACCACCGAAACAGCTGCTGTTTTTTTCTGCTTCAGATTCCAGTTGAGCAATACGCGCCTTGATGTTCCAGCTTGACTTCATATTAACCATGTTTTGAGACTGTATTCAGCCTCGAAATGCCGCCTCAATTGCCGCGACATCAATTTTCTTCATGGTCATCATCGCGTCAAACGCCCGTTTGGCAGCTGCGCGGTCTGGACTTGTAAATGCCTTTGTTAAAGCAATCGGCGTAATTTGCCATGAAATGCCCCACTTATCCTTGCACCAGCCGCAGTCACTTTCCTGACCGCCATGGCCGACAATTGCATTCCAGTAACGGTCTGTTTCATTTTGATCTTCGGTGGCAACTTGAAATGAGAAGGCTTCGTTATGCTTGAATGCTGGGCCTCCATTGAGTCCAAGGCATGCCACCCCAAGCACAGTAAATTCAACGGTCAGTACATCCCCTTCTTTTCCTGAAGGATAACCTCCTGGCGCGCGGTGAACCGCACTGACAAAAGAATCGGGAAAGGTCTCTGCATAAAATCTGGCAGCCTCCTCTGCATTGTCATCGAACCAAAGGCAGATTGTGTTCTTTGCTATTTTTGTCATTTCACATCTCCTAACAAGATTAGATTCAGACTATTTTGCATGACTTTAACGCGGTACGCATATCTGCCTAAAGATCTTTTACAATTTGATTTTACAACGGGGCTATCTGACTGAATTAATAATGGACTACCTTTCTCTTAAGGCTTCCTGCGCCTTATTGAATGGTTTAATTAAATAATCCAGCACAGTTTTTTCACCGGTTTTAATATCTACTGTTGCCACCATGCCGGGGGTAATTGCAAACTGCTGGCCGTCTTTATTCTGCAATTTATCGGCATCAGTGCGGATATAAACACGGTAATAAAATTGATCCTGCTTTACTTCATCACGCAGCGTATCCGGCGAAATCACCGTAACTTTGCCTTTGAGTCCGCCATAAATGGAGTAATCATATGCTGTAATCTTCACCAGCGCTTCCTGCTCCGGATGAATAAAAGCAATATCACGCGGCGAAATTCGTGCTTCGACCAGCAGCTGTTCATCTAAAGGCACAATGGTCATCAGCTTGCCGTTTTGCGCAATGACGCCGCCAATAGTCATGACATCAATTTCTTTAATAATGCCCCGCACCGGTGATTTAAAGACTGTACGGCTCAGTGAATCTGACTTGCCTTTCACTACCTGTGATTGCGTTTCAATATCGGTATTGGCTTTTGCCAATTCTTCACGCGCTTTTACAAGATATTGGTTTTGCGCATCATTCATCTGATTGCGCAGTTCATTGGCTTGACGCTTTAGGCGCAGCACTTCGACTTCACTGGCTGCACCCTTGGCGACCAAGGGTTCAGTCATTCTCAATTCCTGATCAACTAAAACCAGCGCTTGCTTCAGCCCCGCCAAAGATTCCTCTAAATTGGCGCGGCGCGAGTGATACAGCGCAGTTTCTTCTTTCACCAAAGCTGGGTCTTTCAGCACTTCCGCAGGAAATTTCAATGATGCGCCATTCACTTCTGCGCGCAGCCGCGCAGCAGTTGCTTGAGAAGACAGCAGCAATGAAGCGGACTCGCCGACATTCGATGCAAAACGCGTTGGATCGAGCTGAGCCAGCACTTGCCCCTGTTCGACAATTTGCCCTTCATGCACATTTAATTTCGTCAAGATCCCGCCTTCCAGCGATTGAATCACTTGCTCCTTGGAAGATGGAATCACCTTGCCCGTGCCATTGGATACTTCTTCCAGCTTAAACAACCATGCCCATATCAGCAAAGCCAGCAGCCCAAGGCAGATGATCCAAATGAATAGGCTTGGTTTGGGCAGACTTGGCTCTGTTTCCCTTAATTTACCCGGCTTGCCGTGCTGACTCATTCTTCTGCCCCTGATTCAATGTAGACTGTTTTAATACTTGTTCTTTTGGCCCATCCATCACAATTCTGCCCTCGTGGACCACAATAATGCGGTCAACCAGTTCCAGCACTGCCCGGCGGTGTGTGGCAATCACTAAGGTTCTTTGTCCAAGCCATGCTTTTAGCTGATCGATCAGCATTTTTTCTGACACATCATCAATGGCCGCTGTCGGCTCATCCAGCAAAAGAATATTGGGCTGGCGCAGCAGCAAGCGGGTCAGCAGCAAAGCTTGACGCTGACCGCCAGAGAAGCCGATGCCGCCTTCTAAGATTTGGTAATCCAAGCCTTCTTTCTTATCCATGACAAAATTTAAAGCGCCTGTAATTTTCAACACATGCAGAATTTCATCGTCATTCGCCAAAGGTGCGCCCAATTTTAAATTTTCCCGCACAGAACCAAAAAACAAATGCGCATTTTGATTCAGCAGCCCCATGTCCCGGCGTACATCCGATGGGTCAATTAATCCTAAATCAATGCCTTCCAGTTTTATTTTGCCTTGCACAGGTTCCTGCATGCCGGACAGCAGCTGCAGCAATGTCGACTTGCCCGCGCCATTGCGGCCCAAAATTGCAATTTTTTCGCCGGGCTTAATTTCCAGTTTAGGAATCGCCAAAGAGGCGCGCTCATCATCCTGTTCATATTGGAAAATGACATTGTTTAACTCGTAATGCCCCATAATGGCTGGACGATGAATCAAATGCGCTTGCTCAGGCTGATCAACCGGTTTCTTCATCAGCTCATCCAGACTGGATTTTGCCACCTTGGCTTGCTGCAGCCGGCCCAATACACCCGCAATTTGCGCAATCGGCGCCAGCATCCGTGAAGATAAAATTGAACATGCGACCAATGCGCCTGTCGTCATATCGCCCTTCATCACTGCAAAGCAGCCAACCAGCACAACAATGGCAAAAGTTAAGCCCTGAATTTTCTGCGTCCATGCGGTCATCATGCCCACCAGTTTGCGCTGGCGCATTGAAATATCCGCAGAGACTTCATTCATGTGATTCCATTGATTTTGAAAGCGTGACTCAGCGCGCAGCAGCTTGATATCTTCGATGCCCTGCACCGCTTCGACCAGTGTGGCATTGCGGATTGCACCTTCACGCATGCCTTCAGACGCCAGCTTTGCTAAGGGCTTTTGAATAAGAATGCCGGGAATAATCATCATAGGGACTACCAGCACCATCACCCAAAATAGATTGCCGCCAATCAGCCAGAAAATCGCCAGAAACAGCAAAAAGAATGGCAAATCTGCAATTGCAGAAATTGTCGTTGAGGTCACTAACTCCCGCACGCCTTCCAATTCACGGATTTGTGAAATAAAGGTACCTGTAGATTTTGAACGCTCTTTATTTTTAATTCTAAGCGCATGTCCAAATACCCGGTCAGAAATTTTTAAATCGGCGCGCTTGCCAATAATGTCTGATAAATAAATCCGCGCAACCCGCAGGCCAAATTCAAAAACAGCTGCAATCAGCACACCGCCAGCCA
Organism: Acinetobacter sp. CWB-B33; assembly: GCF_039655955.1. Classification (NCBI taxonomy): domain Bacteria; kingdom Pseudomonadati; phylum Pseudomonadota; class Gammaproteobacteria; order Moraxellales; family Moraxellaceae; genus Acinetobacter; species Acinetobacter sp. CWB-B33. Next base: position 656,532 of record NZ_JAGFEU010000001.1, on the reverse strand, counting down.
GCACCCATAAAGTCGGAATAGACTGTGCAGGAATGACGCGGTCATAAACATTCATCGAAAATAAAATGGTGGCCAGCGCAAGTATATTCGCCATCATCGAGGCAAACATAATATCAACATAGCGCTTCCAGTCTTTCAGCACAATTGACCAAAACCAGCTGGCTTCATAAGGCTTAACATATTCATCGACACGGACATCGGCAATGGATTTTTCTGGCCGCAAAATGTAGACATTGGCCGTATTCTGCTTAAGCAGGTCAATCGTTAAAACCTGCGCCAGGCCTTGATCGCCGCTGAATTGAATGCTGGCATTGCCTTCAGCATCCACCTTATCCAAAACGCCGACTTGCCCATTTTGCATTTCAATAATGACAGGCAAACGCCAAGGATTCAGCACATCTTCACTGAAGCTGCTTTTTCTCAGGCTTAAGCCTATTTGGCGGCATACCGTGCCCAGCACCTCATCAACGGTCTGATTTGGATTCCAATCCAGCTGTAACCGCAGCCGCTCTTCCGAGGGTTCCATGCGATAATGCTTGGCAATGGTGAGTACGGCATTTAGCCATGGCTGATATTGTATAGAATTGCTCATGGCTCTATCTCAATCCCTTGAATAGATAAGTTATTTAACTGATAAAATTCTCGAGAACGGCCTGTAACCCGAATATATTCGGTCAGGCCTGAATAAATATCATATCTGGCATTTTCTATTTCTTGCGCCACGCTATGAATGGACTGCTCGGCATTTAATAAATCAACAACAGTACGTGTTCCTAATTTATATTGTTCCTGATACAGCTCTTTGGTGCGTGCCGTCGTTTCTCTGCGTGAAGACAGAACCTCCATCTGCTTTTGCTTATTTGCAACTTGCTCCCGGATTAAGCGCACCTGATCATTGACATCTCGATATACAACATTGACCTGCGCCTTAGCCGCTTCTTCTGCATAACTGGCCGCACGCGCTCTTGAGCGGATTGCGCCGCCTTGAAAGAAATCACTGCTGGCTTCGAGCATGATGGAACTGTAGAGGCCATCATCTTCGTTGTTATTTGGATTGCGTCCATTTAAGGCTTGGCTGAGGCCGCCCTTAATATTAATGGTGGGATAGGCATTCAGCTTTGCCTGTTCTTTTTGCGACTTGGCAATTTCAACTTCGGCCTGCGCCGCCATCATCTCTGGAATCCGCGTAAATTCAGGATCTTGATATAATCCTGCATTTCGCACGATATAATCTGGAATATTAAATCTTACCGCCGAAACATCATAGCCTAACAATGTTCTCAGCTTCTGCTGATACTGACGCAGCGCTGTTTCCTGCACAATTTTATTGCTTTGCGCCGCTTCTAAAGTGGATTGCGCCTGTACTGGATCGGCCTGGCTGCTGATGCCGGCATTGGCGCGCAAATTAGCAATTTCCGCAATGCGGGCAACCCCTTTAATCTGCTGATCGGCAATTTTTACAATTTCTTGATAACGGTTGATATTCACAATGGCATTGACCGTCTGATAGGCAATATCATCCACACTGACAAGCAATGATGCTTGCTTTTCCAACAATTTAGCTTCTTCTGTATTTACAGATGTTTTGACTTTGCCGAAGTCATACAGCATCTGTGTTGCGGACAAAGTATACAGCTGTCTGCCCCGCTCTCCAGTGGTCAAATCGGCACTGCTGATACCGCCTGAAATTTGCGGATAATACTGCGATTTTGCTGTATCTATATTGGCATTTTGCCCAGCCATGCTGGCAATATTTTGTGCGATATTCGGATGCTGCTGTAAAGCCTGATGTATTGCATCAATCAGCGACACTTCCATTGTGCCGGATGACTGACCGTTCAAAACCGAGACTGCTGGAGCGCCTGTCATTGCTCTAGAGCCTGTAACCATAAGCAGCGCTTCCCGCTGCTGCGGCTGTTGCAGCTGAAAGCTGCTTAATGCTTGAATACTGATTTTGTTGCTGACGCTTTGCTGAGGGTTAAATATTTGACTAATTTCTTTCTTGGCTGAATTTAAATAGTCTTGAAATGCAGCTGCCTGCACTTGCTGTAAAGCCAGAGGTAGAGGCAGCAATAAAATCAGCCCTAACCTTAATTTAATAGTACTCATTATAGAAATTTATTTTTAACCCTTGCATATTTTTTATATGGCAGGACTATATTGAAAATATAATCCTAATTCCTTTTAAACCAGAAAAAGCAGCATTAAAACTGCTTTTTTTCCATACTGTTATTTTAAATTAATGCTTTCCATATTTTTGCCACGTTATCTTCTTTATACTTACTAATAGATCCGTAAGCGCTTTGTGACATTTTTTCCAACTTACCTTTAGCACTTAATATTTTTGAAATTTCCTGAGCCATCATTTTATAATTTCCATGCTCTACAAGTATTCCATTTACATTATTTTGAATCATGCTTGATGGGCCATAAGGAATATCATAAGAAGCTGCAGGAACACCATGGCAAAGGCTTTCTAAAACAGCCAATGAAAAACCTTCACAGCGGCTCGTCAGCAATGAAAAAACAGCGTCATTGTAAGCCTTCGAAATATCTTCAACATAACCTATTAAATGAATATTATGATTCAAATTTAACTCATTTATTTTATTAACAATATTTGTCTTTTCCCCTCCATCCCCATAAATATAAAGCTGCATTGCAGGATTGGTCTTTAATAGTTCGCTCATCATCAAAACCATATCTATCACTTGCTTTTCTGGCGCTAAACGGCAGAGAGCAACAATTTTATTAGGATCACGCTGTTTAAATATAATTTTTTCCGGTTCATCATCAATACTGTGCGGAATGGCTGTTATATTATTGACTTGATTAAATCTTTTTTGGATATCGATTTTTTGATGATCTGTCAGTGTAATAATATGATCAACAGTATATTTTTTCTCAAGTACATATTTAAAATTAGAGTTTAATTGACCTGTCATAATATCATCTTCCATTTCAACCAAATGGCTGCTATGGAAGACAGATATGCTCTTTTGACCATTTTGTTCATGAAAATTTCTTAAAGCAATATTCCAATTCGGGTTTCTATCTATAATAAAGCATGACTTTTCATTAATATCAATGATCTTTCTAAGCCAGTAATCGACCAATTGTTCTTCACCTGTAAAAATCTGATCGACCATTCCAGATTGAGTAAATAAAACAATTTTTAATAATCGGCTATTTTCACCAAAATATCTTTGCAATACTAAATGGCCATCAATATGAATGAGATCTTCAATTGTCACTTTCCCATTTTCATCCAATTCTTGAATTGCAAAAATCCTTCCATTTTTATCAAATTTTTCTCTTTTTATAATTTTGTTGTTAAATAGGTTATTAACAAAAACGATTTTTTCTTTTTTTATATTATTCCACACGACATATTTATAGAAATTTTGATCAACTTTAGAGATCCATTTCTCATGCATAGGATTCACATCAACTTCAACTATATTGTATAGGGATTGATCTAAAGCAAAATGATTGCTGATTTTTAACTCATTGGTGTACCCGCCCCTCAAATATTCATACACATTCAGCACATCACAAGATTTTGGCATCCAGCCAATTTTTTTAAGATTTTCTATATTTTCATCGAGCTCTGTATTGAATCTGCTCGTTAAAAATACAGCAGATATGCCAAAATAATTTTTGAAAAGCCGAGCTCTTTTTAGCGCTGCCCGCTCTACACCGGTTAACTGTTTTCCGAAGTCCAAGTTACAGAAATAAAAATTTTTATAATCCGTCATAAAACCCTCTATAAATCTTATAAATTATTAATTTAAATAAATAAAATTTTAAATCATTTTCTATTTTTTTTGTTAAAAATTACGTTTCTTAACAAAAAAAAGAGGCTCCTAAGAGCCTCTTTTTTAGATGTGTTTTTTAGAAACTTAGAACAGCAAATGATTGCCTTTTAACAGTTCCTCAAGTGTCGTGGTTTCATTAATAGTGATTAAATCAACCTTAGATGTATACGCTGGGCCACTACCATCACGATCAATTGAAATGGTTGAAACGCCATTCGCAGTTGTCACACTGACATAATTTGCAATGTTGTCAGCCGTTGCGCCAGTAAGCAATGAACTGATATCAATGACATCACCTTGCGCTTTACTGAAATCACTCCAAGTATCATGACCATTGCCGCCGTGAGCATCAGCCGCATTCAATACATTGAATATCAATGTATCTTGACCAGTACCTAAGATAAATGTCTCAGCTCCAGATTGTGATACGGCTGTATCATTACCAGCTGTACCGCCTGCAGGATCTCCAATCAGTACGGAATCCTTACCAAGCGTAATGCTTAAGGTAGAGCTCGCACTTGAACCGTCCAAAGTCTCAACTTTATACGTAAAGACATCAACTTTGCCTAGGTCACTGACCTTACCATTGGCCAGGTAACTATATGAACCATTTCCATTAATTGTCAGTGTTCCATAACTGCCCACAACCTGAATTCCAGTACCGACATTGTAGCCTGCCGGATCAGTTGTACCTGCTACAGCACCAAGTTTGAAGCTAGAAGAATACAAGGTATCCTCACCAGCACCGGCTGTACCTGTTATTACATTACCTGTTACAGGAGTTGCGGTATAAGTTGGCGCTTTAATATCAATAGAAATATTATTCGCTCCAAACTGTGCTCCAACCGTATTAGGATAACTGGTCAACAGCTGTCCATCATCACCCGATACACTTAGTTTATAAGTCGCTTCTGATGTACCAGTATTAGTCACTTTATAGTAGTAAGTTGTTCCTGACGTACTGCTGCTCCAAGTTTTAAGAGTAGTATCAAGAACTAGACCTTCCTGAAGTAGTTTTACAGTTGTCGAGTAATTAGACGCAGGTGTAAGACCGCTTTGAGGCACATTCGCTGGTACAACTGTAGTAAACGCAATATATGCCGTTTGACCCGCTGCCACCTTAAATGTTGAGCTAGTATCTTCTGGAATTGTTTGTAAAGTTGTACCTTGCCCAGTAGTTAGGATCGAACCATCAGCATCACCAGTTCCTTTCACTGCTATATTGTATTGGTTGCCGATCGTTACTGCTGTGCCATCTACATCTGCGACTAGAACATTTGCAACTTTCGTTGCCTCTTGTGCTCCTGTTTTACCTGTCCAATCCAGATTCACTAAGTCCGAATCTAAGCGGATATAGATATTTGCTGTGGCACTATGTGTATCCCCATCGGCAACAATATAAGTAAATGTCTCTACTTTACCGAGCGCTGTTGGGCCAGCAGTCATTTGATAACTGTAAGAGCCATCTGCATGAATAGTTAATGTGCCGTAATCTCCTTCGATTTTGGTTTCAACGCCAGCAGTAACGCCTTTATTTTCAGAGCCATGACTAATTGTAGTCACTTTCACATCTAGCCCAACTGGGTGAATCACATCGTTGGTGAATACATTTCCAGTTACAGGATCAGTGTTATTAATAGTGGCAACAACGGTTCCATTTGCATCCAAGTTCAGTGAGCCAAGAACATTCAATGATAAAAGCTGCGTTAAGAGATTATTTGTTTCCGAACCGTTTTGAGTTAATACAAAACTATATTTTCCAGCTTCATTCAACGTAACAGTTGTACTGCCGCTAGCACTAAATGAAAGCAATACGTTAGTTAACTGGTATGCATTTTCAATACGGTCATAAACCTCATACTTTCCAGCTCCATTGTCTTTCAGTATCACTAGATCCATAGAACCATTAATACTTCCACCTGCCAAAATTGCATCAATAATAGCACCAACACCAGCCCCAGTAATACCAGTTGCCCCAGAGGCAGTAAGCGTAAAGCTTAATGCTTCATTGTCCGCAACTGTGACCTTAGGATTTGTAGATGCACTTAAATCAACAGAAATCAAATCACCTAGAACCCCCACATTGGCAAGAGTGAAAATATTGCCTTCAATGTCTGGACGAGCTTCAGTAGTACTTAACTCATAATTAGTTGCATTTTGATCATCATCTGCAGTAATCGAGTGCGCAGCTTCAGAAGCAGACACAGATTCAGATATTGATGAAGATTCGGATGCTGATTCAGACGCCGATGCAGATTCTGATGCTGAAGCTGACTCAGATGCTGAACTTGATGCAGATTCAGAGGCTGATGCAGACGCGGACTCAGATGCTGAAGCCGATGCCGACTCAGATGCCGAACTTGATGCAGATTCAGAGGCCGATGTCGACTCAGAAGCTGAAGCTGATGCTGATTCAGAAGCTGATGCAGACGCTGACTCAGAAGCCGATGTCGATGCTGACTCAGAAGCTGACGCCGATGCCGATTCAGAAGCCGAAGTAGACGCCGACTCAGAAGCTGATGCCGATGCGGACTCAGAAGCTGAAGTGGACGCGGATTCAGAAGCCGACGCAGACGCAGATTCAGAAGCCGATGTCGATGCCGATTCAGAAGCTGAAGTGGACGCCGATTCAGAAGCCGACGTAGACGCGGATTCAGAAGCCGAAGCCGATGCAGATTCAGAAGCTGAAGTGGACGCCGATTCAGACGCTGATGTCGATGCAGATTCAGAAGCCGACGTGGACGCCGATTCAGAGGCTGATGCCGATGCAGATTCAGAAGCTGAAGCCGATGCAGATTCAGAAGCCGATACAGATTCAGAAGCCGACGCCGATGCAGATTCAGACGCTGATGCTGACGCGGACTCAGAAGCCGATTCAGAAGCCGACGTAGACGCCGATTCAGACGCTGAAGCCGATGCAGATTCAGAGGCCGACGTAGACGCGGACTCAGAAGCTGAAGACGATGCTGATTCAGACGCTGATGCAGACGCAGACTCAGAAGCCGATGTCGATGCTGACTCAGAAGCCGATGTCGATGCTGACTCAGAAGCTGATGCAGACGCCGACTCAGAAGCTGAAGCTGAAGCCGATGCTGATTCAGAAGCTGATGCAGACGCCGACTCAGAAGCTGAAGCCGATTCAGAAGCCGACGCCGAAGCCGATGCAGATTCAGAAGCTGACGTAGACGCGGATTCAGAAGCTGAAGTGGACGCCGATTCAGAAGCCGATTCAGAAGCTGACGTGGACGCCGATTCAGACGCTGAAGCCGATGCCGATTCAGAAGCTGACGTGGACGCCGATTCAGAAGCCGATGTCGATGCAGATTCAGAGGCCGACGTAGACGCAGATTCAGACGCTGACGCCGATGCCGATTCAGAAGCTGACGTGGACGCCGATTCAGAAGCCGAAGTGGATGCCGATTCAGACACTGACGCAGATTCAGACGCTGACGCCGATGCCGATTCAGAAGCCGAAGTGGATGCCGATTCAGACACTGACGTAGACGCAGATTCAGACGCTGACGTAGACGCAGATTCAGAGGCCGACGTAGACGCAGATTCAGACGCTGAAGCCGATGCCGATTCAGAAGCCGAAGTGGACGCCGATTCAGAAGCCGATGCCGAAGCCGATTCAGAAGCCGATGTCGATGCAGATTCAGAGGCCGACGTAGACGCAGATTCAGACGCTGAAGCCGATGCCGATTCAGAAGCTGACGTGGACGCAGATTCAGACGCTGACGCCGATGCAGATTCAGAGGCCGACGTAGACGCAGATTCAGACGCTGACGCCGATGCCGATTCAGAAGCCGAAGTGGATGCCGATTCAGACACTGACGTAGACGCAGATTCAGACACTGACGTAGACGCAGATTCAGACGCTGACGTAGACGCAGATTCAGACGCTGAAGCCGATGCAGATTCAGAAGCTGACGTGGATGCCGATTCAGAAGCCGATGTCGATGCAGATTCAGAGGCCGACGTAGACGCAGATTCAGACGCTGAAGCCGATGCCGATTCAGAAGCCGAAGTGGACGCCGACTCAGAAGCCGATGCCGAAGCCGATTCAGAAGCTGAAGCTGAAGCCGATGCTGATTCAGACGCTGATGCAGACGCAGACTCAGAAGCCGATGTCGATGCTGACTCAGAAGCTGATGCAGACGCCGACTCAGAAGCTGAAGCCGATGCTGATTCAGAAGCTGATGTAGACGCCGACTCAGAAGCTGAAGCCGATTCAGAAGCCGATGCAGATTCAGAAGCTGACGTAGACGCGGATTCAGAAGCTGAAGTGGACGCCGATTCAGACGCTGACGTAGACGCAGATTCAGAGGCCGACGTAGACGCAGATTCAGACGCTGAAGCCGATGCCGATTCAGAAGCTGAAATGGACGCCGATTCAGAAGCCGATGCCGAAGCCGATTCAGAAGCTGAAGCTGAAGCCGATGCTGATTCAGACGCTGATGCAGACGCAGACTCAGAAGCCGATGTCGATGCTGACTCAGAAGCTGATGCAGACGCCGACTCAGAAGCTGAAGCCGATGCTGATTCAGAAGCTGATGCAGACGCCGACTCAGAAGCTGAAGCCGATTCAGAAGCCGATGCCGAAGCCGATTCAGAAGCTGACGTAGACGCAGATTCAGACGCTGAAGCCGATGCCGATTCAGAAGCTGACGTGGACGCCGATTCAGAAGCTGACGTGGACGCCGATTCAGAAGCCGATGTCGATGCAGATTCAGAGGCCGACGTAGACGCAGATTCAGACGCTGATGTGGACGCCGATTCAGATGCCGAAGTGGATGCCGATTCAGACACTGACGTAGACGCAGATTCAGACGCTGACGTAGACGCAGATTCAGACGCTGACGTAGACGCAGATTCAGACGCTGAAGCCGATGCAGATTCAGAAGCTGACGTGGATGCCGATTCAGAAGCCGATGTCGATGCAGATTCAGAGGCCGACGTAGACGCAGATTCAGACGCTGAAGCCGATGCCGATTCAGAAGCCGAAGTGGACGCCGATTCAGAAGCTGACGTGGACGCCGATTCAGAAGCTGAAGCTGAAGCCGATGCTGATTCAGACGCTGATGCAGACGCAGACTCAGAAGCCGATGTCGATGCTGATTCAGAAGCTGACGCCGATGCCGATTCAGAAGCCGAAGTAGACGCCGACTCAGAAGCTGAAGTTGACGCAGATTCAGACGCTGACGCCGATGCAGATTCAGAGGCTGAGCTAGAACCTGAACCAGAAGTCGAAGCTGATTCAGAGGCCGACGCAGACGCGGATTCAGAAGCCGATGTCGATGCAGATTCAGAAGCCGAAGTAGACGCGGACTCAGAAGCCGATGTCGATGCTGACTCAGAAGCCGAAGTAGACGCCGATTCAGACGCTGATGTCGATGCTGATTCAGAAGCTGACGCCGATGCCGATTCAGAAGCCGACGTAGACGCCGATTCAGACGCTGAAGCCGATGCAGATTCAGAGGCCGACGCAGACTCAGAAGCCGATGTCGATGACGACTCAGAAGCCGATGCCGATGCTGACTCAGAAGCTGATGCAGATTCAGAAGCTGATGTAGACGCGGACTCAGAGGCCGATGTAGACGCCGATTCAGAAGCCGATGCTGACGCGGACTCAGAAGCCGATGCCGATGCAGATTCAGAAGCTGATGTCGAAGCTGATTCAGAGGCCGACGCAGACGCTGACGTAGATGCAGATTCAGAGGCCGACGTAGACGCGGACTCAGAAGCCGATGTCGATGCGGATTCAGACGCCGACGTAGACGCGGATTCAGAAGCTGATGCAGACGCCGATTCAGAGGCCGACGCAGACGCGGACTCAGAAGCTGATGCCGATTCAGAGGCCGACGCAGACGCGGACTCAGAAGCTGATGCCGACGCGGATTCAGAAGCTGATGCAGACGCCGATTCAGAAGCTGATGCAGACGCCGATTCAGAGGCCGACGCAGACGCAGATTCAGAAGCTGAAGTGGATGCCGATTCAGAAGCCGATGCCGACGCGGATTCAGAAGCTGATGCAGACGCCGATTCAGAGGCCGACGCAGACGCAGATTCAGAAGCTGAAGTGGATGCCGATGCTGACTCAGAAGCTGACGCCGATTCAGACGCTGAAGTTGACGCCGATTCAGAGGCCGACGCAGACGCGGACTCAGAAGCTGATGCCGACGCGGATTCAGAAGCTGATGCAGACGCCGATTCAGAGGCCGACGCAGACGCGGATTCAGACGCTGACGTAGATGCAGATTCAGACGCTGAGCTAGAACCTGAACCAGAAGTCGAAGCGGATTCAGAGGCCGACGTAGATGCGGATTCAGAGGCCGACGTAGACGCGGATTCAGAAGCCGACGTAGACGCAGATTCAGAAGCTGATGCCGATGCGGATTCAGATGCCGATGCAGATTCTGAATCCGTTACAAAACTAACAGTTACCTGAGTACTATCCGATATATTTCCTGCAGAATCTTTAAGTACAGCTTGAACAATATCACCATTAATTAAGCCAGGATTTGGAACTTCCCATTTACCCTGTCCATCTACAACCACACTGTCAGTTAATCCATCTGGGAATGTGATTATCAATGTAGTACCAATTTCACCTGTACCAGTGATTGGATTATTTTCAGTAATCGTATTTATAATTGGAGCATCTGGCGCAGTCGTATCATCCGCTGTAACCTGCGCTGGCACAGACGCATTACCCGCTGGGTCTGTGACCACCACTTGCAACGTTTCACCATTCTTTTGCGCGGGATTCACCGCCACTTCGAAATTGCCATTCGCATCCGCTGTGCCTGTACCGATCACATTGCCGCTGGCATCTTTCACCTCAACTTTTGAGCCCGGTTCTGCTTTGCCTGTGACCTTGCTGCCGTCATCACTGACGTCCAAATTGGTCGCTGTTGATGGTGCAGTTGTATCATCCGCCGTAACCGGCGCCGGCGCAGACGCATTGCCTGCTGCATCCGTCGCCGTGACTTGCAACGTTTCACCATTCTTTTGCGCAGGATTCAACGCTACTTCGAAATTGCCATTTGCATCCGCTGTGCCAGAACCGATCACATTGCCGCCAGCATCTTTCACCTCAACTTTAGAGCCCGGTTCTGCTTTGCCTGTGACCTTGCTGCCGTCATCGCTGACATCCAAATCGGTCGGCGCTGCTGGCGCAGTAGTATCATCCGCTGTAACCGGCGCCGGCACAGACGCATTGCCTGCTGCATCCGTCGCCGTGACCTGCAGCGTTTCACCATTTTTCTGCGCTGGACTCACCGCTACTTCGAAATCGCCATTTGCATCCGCTGTGCCAGAGCCGATCACATTGCCATTGGCATCTTTCACCTCAACTTTAGAGCCCGGTTCTGCTTTGCCTGTGACCTTGCTGCCGTCATCGCTGACGTCCAAATCGGTCGGCGCTGCCGGTGCAGTGGTATCATCCGCTGTAACTGGCGCTGGCGCTGATGCATTGCCTGCTGCATCCGTCGCCGTGACTTGCAGTGTTTCGCCATTCTTTTGCGCAGGATTCAACGCTACTTCGAAATCGCCATTTGCATCCGCTGTGCCAGAGCCGATCACATTGCCGCCAGCATCTTTCACCTCAACTTTAGAGCCTGGTTCTGCTTTGCCTGTGACCTTGCTGCCGTCATCGCTGACGTCCAAATCGGTCGGCGCTGCCGGCGCTAAAGTATCCAAACCGCCTGTCACTTGAGTTGCCGCTGATTTATTGCCTGCAGCATCTGTTGCTGTCACTGTGGCTTTGGCGCCGTTATCAATTGCTGGATTTACTGCGACTTCGAAATCGCCATTCGCATCCGCTGTGCCTGTACCGATCACATCGCCATTGGCGTCTTTCACTTCTACTGCCGCATTTGGCTCTGTACGGCCCAGTACACTCTTGCCATCAGGACTGACCGTCGCTTCCGGTGCTTCCGGCGCAGTCGTATCATCTGCTGTAACCGGCGCCGGCGCAGACGCATTGCCTGCTGGGTCTGTGACCACCACTTGCAGCGTTTCACCATTCTTCTGCGCAGGATTCAACGCCACTTCGAAATTGCCGTTCGCATCCGCTGTGCCTGTACCGATCACATTGCCGCTGGCGTCTTTCACTTCAACTTTTGAGCCCGGTTCTGCTTTGCCTGTGACCTTGCTGCCGTCATCGCTGACGTCCAAATCGGTCGGCGCTGCCGGCTCAGTGATATCATCAGCTGTAACCGGCGCCGGCACAGACGCATTGCCTGCTGCATCCGTCGCCGTGACCTGCAGCGTTTCACCATTTTTCTGCGCTGGACTCACCGCTACTTCGAAATCGCCATTTGCATCCGCTGTGCCAGTACCAATCACATTGCCGCTGGCATCTTTGACTTCAATTTTAGAGCCCGGTTCTGCTTTGCCTGTGACCTTGCTGCCGTCATCGCTGACATCCAAATCGGTCGGCGCTGCTGGCGCAGTAGTATCATCCGCTGTAACCGGCGCCGGTACAGACGCATTGCCTGCTGCATCCGTCGCCGTGACCTGCAGCGTTTCACCATTTTTCTGCGCTGGACTCACCGCTACTTCGAAATCGCCATTTGCATCCGCTGTGCCAGTACCAATCACATTGCCGCTGGCATCTTTGACTTCAATTTTAGAGCCCGGTTCTGCTTTGCCTGTGACCTTGCTGCCGTCATCGCTGACGTCCAAATCGGTCGGCGCTGCCGGTGCAGTGGTATCATCCGCCGTAACCGGCGCCGGCGCAGACGCATTGCCTGCCGCATCCGTCGCCGTGACCTGCAGCGTTTCGCCATTCTTTTGCGCAGGATTCAACGCTACTTCGAAATCGCCATTCGCATCCGCTGTGCCAGTACCGATCACATTGCCGCCGGCATCTTTGACTTCAATTTTAGAACCCGGCTCCGCCTTTCCTGTAACCTTAGTGCCGTCATTACTAATCAGAAGATTCTTTGGAGATTCAGGCGGAGTATGATCTTTATTATCACCATCATCACCAGAAGAAGATGATGAGTTTGCAGCAATTGCCGCCACACCACCTACAACTCCAGCGCCAATCAGCCACGGCTGTATGGATGAAGCAGTCTCACCATACAGTAATGGCGTAATTTCATTTAAAGGATTATATACAATTGAAGGGGTTACATTACCTGCAGCATCTGTAAACTGAACCCAATAAAGTCCATCTTTACCCTCAAGTACAATACTGTTGGCATCAATAGAGCCATTGAAAAAATTTTCAATAACAATAGTTTCACCATTTTTCAGCTTGACTACGGCAGAGTTCCCATCACGTGTGATGCTTTCCACCAACTCTTTATCAACATTTATTTTTACAACTGAATTCTCCGTTAAGAGAACTTTATTATCGAGTGTCTTGTCCAAAACCTTATGGCTTTGCTTGGACACAACCTGAATATTAGCCATAAAAATACTCCCTCTGATTGTTATATGACTTTTATAAATTTATGAATTATGTTTAATCAGTTTTTATTAACGTTATATATTTAGCTATTTTCGTAAAGGGATTGAATTGCAAAAAAAATGAAGGCAATAAAACTCACAAACCACACACATTTGGAAAGTTCTTAGAAAAAATAAAATTTTGTTAATTAATGATTTTTTTCAAAATATCACACATAAAATAATTGTTATTTTATGTATACTTAATTGGTCGGAATATAAATCCACTATTTTTATTGTATCTTTTTACAAAAAATTGAATCTTATTAAAGGAAATATTATATAATCGGCGGATTATGTAAACAAAATCACAATATATTTAAAATATGCAAACATGGTCGATAATTATCCAAACTATTAACTTTTCCTAAAAAAATAATTAAAATTTATTTACAAAATTTAATTCATATTTTTTTTATGGTTTTTTTTAGATTGGTATATTTTGCCAATCGCATGCAGATCCTGTCTGCGATAAGACTCAATCTAAAAAATATCTTATTGCCAATTGGACTTTTTACATGAGCAGCATGTCATGGAAAATTACAATTTGGTTTGATTCCTGTACTTGGCAGGTATGCAAAATTAAGGCGGGAAACTAAAGAGAAATTAAACCTATTTAATGCAGTTTAATGATTAGTCACTGATAAGTGATGATGAATACTACTGCCTTTTTTTATATGGCATGCCCAAAAAAATTTAAAAATAACACATTGTTTTTAATAAAAAATACAAAATAAATATCAGAATAAAACATTTAAATGCTGTCTTTTTCAATCAATCCAACTCTTTTTATTCCGTGTAATGGTCAAGTAAAATCAGTCACGTTAATAATTAAATTTTAATGATTTTTTTCTAATTGAGCACGACATTATAACGGCTCAAATTTGAGTTATAACTCGGGTATGTGGTCTGCCTCATTCTGTAAATTTATTGAGGACTGCCCCACATTCATGTACCTCATTCACCGGACTTCAAAAGTTCCTTGCGCTAAGCTTGCCGCACAATAAGTTATGCAATGCATCTTGGTTTCAACCAAGCTTCGCGCTGATAACCCGGTCCTTTTTTCCAGATTTCCCTACCTGAGAAGCGCCGCTTCGCAAAATTTATGGTCATAAAAAATTCATTTTGTTTAATAGAACTCGCCCTTGTATCTCTCTAAGGCTAAGCATCATCAGCTCCATCAGTATAGACAAAATCAATTCATTCATCTTGCGGAAGCTAATCAAGTAAATTTCCGAGTACTTGTGAATCATATACATTATTCGCTGTGAGCCGAATTGCCTGTATTTGAAAGGTCTCTGTATCAATACCAATGTGAAATTTATGCCATTTCCGGCGATATTCAGCTCGGTTGCGACAAGCAAATATAATCCATCACATTACTTTTCTTGCAGCTAGCCGCAACAGCAATCTGCTGCTGCGGTCCGATCAAGCCCAGACAATTTAATCAAACTTTGAAAAAAACCTGCGGCCATTAAAAAATTCAGAATACCGTTACGAATACAGAACGTGTTTTGATAAGGGTTTATTCTAGGCAATAAAAAACCCTTAATTCTTTTTAAATTAAGGGTTTGAAAATCATATAAAGCAATATAAGTATAAAATTTGGTGGGCCCAGACAGACTTGAACTGTCGACCAACGGATTATGAGTCCGCTGCTCTAACCAACTGAGCTATAGGCCCTATAAGCTGAACTCGTTATATATCAATAAGTTCAAGCGGAAAGAATAGTATCGGAGATTATTTTAAAATACAAGCATTTTTAAGACTGCTTGCACATTAAGACAACAATCCAAAAAAATGGCCAATCTATAGCGAAAGAATGAGCAATAGCTTTTTCAAAAATGAAAAAAATTGATGATAAATAAAGCAATAAACAATCAAAAAAAAGATAAAAACCGCGGCCAATTGCAGCATTGATACTTTATAAGTATCAGAACATCACACACCAATAAGGTTGATTGTTTCAGAAATAAGATCCGCGATTTAAATTTGAATCCCGCTGATCTCCAGAATTAGAGATCAAACTGTTCCTGCTTTTTTGATTCTGCATAAAACTCAACCAGCGACCATACCAGCACTAAAGCAAAAATTACTGATGCAAACAAAAAAGCAGTCAAATAAGTCATTTTTCTCAGCCTCTGCAGAATATTCATGACTTAAAAAATCATCGTACATTTTTCAAGTCCTACGACAAAAGTCTAATAAGAATTAGGCTGTGTGAATAGACATGAGGCAGTTTTTTTTAATACTCTTTTTCTATGTTTTGAGACTAATTTTCTATCAATACAAATAGAATTATCATTTTAAAGTCTTAGTCAGCTTCCTGCATCTCCATTTGAAATGGCCTATAAAAATGCAAATGTATTTTATTTATCTGCTTTCGCAAATTTCCTATTGACTGTCCTCTGAAACAAGCAGAAATTAGCGCAGATTGCCTTTGCAGAAACTGTAATTTTGTATGTTGAAAAAATTTATCGGTGAAACCTCATTCAAATTGGCTGGCTGGACTTATGAAGTAAAGCCGGATGTGCTTGAAAATAAGCAAGTCATTGTCGGCTTTGAACACACCTCTATGATGGATGCGGTACTGTCTCTAGCCCTCTTCCAAATTTATGACCTAAAAATTCATACCCTAATTAAAAAAGAACTGTTTAAAGGGCCTTTAAAGCCTTTTTTAACGGCGGTTGGCGGCATTCCTGTAGACCGCAAGTCGAGCAAAGATATTGTTTCACAAATGGTTGAGCATTTTGAAAAAAATGAAAAATTCAATCTGGTGATTGCGCCTGAGGCGACACGTGCAGAGCGCGGTGAAGCCCGAAAACCCATCCGCACTGGGTTCTGGCACATTGCTAAAGCGGCTGGCGTCCCCATTGTTTTAATGTATGCCAACTCTAAAACCAAGCAAGGCGGCATCTTTGGAAAAATTTATCCAACAGAACTCGACCATGACCTCGCTTTGATGAAAAAACTGTATAAAGAAAATGTTGGACTGGACATTATTATTCCAGAACC
Organism: Acinetobacter sp. CWB-B33; assembly: GCF_039655955.1. NCBI lineage: Bacteria > Pseudomonadati > Pseudomonadota > Gammaproteobacteria > Moraxellales > Moraxellaceae > Acinetobacter > Acinetobacter sp. CWB-B33. The sequence continues at coordinate 640,240 of NZ_JAGFEU010000001.1, read as the reverse complement.
CAAAAATCAGGCATGATTGTTTAAAAACTCGAAGGCTAGCCCTTTATCAAAAAAAAGGGCTTATGGTAGAATTTGCACAATCTGATAGGCATAAAGCCAATCTACAAGGAGCATATTTCGCATGGCGGGTCATTCCAAGTGGGCTAACACAAAGCATCGTAAAGCAAAACAAGATGCGAGCCGCGCTAAAGTATTCACAAAATTTATTCGTGAAATCGTTACAGCTGCCCGTTTAGGCGGCGGTGATGTTGCGTCTAACCCACGTTTACGTGCTGTCGTTGAGAAAGCCTTAGTTGCAAACATGACACGTGACACCATCAACCGCGCAGTTCAGCGCGGTGTTGGCGGTGAAGAAAATGCTGATTTAAAAGAAGTCACTTACGAAGGTTATGGCGTTGGCGGCGTTGCGGTTATTATTGAAACAATGACTGACAACTTAAACCGTACAGTGCCTGATGTACGCCATTGTTTCTCTAAAACGGACGGTAACTTAGGTACTGCTGGTTCAGTGGCATATATGTTTACTAAACGCGGGGAAATTACGTTTGAAGATGTGTCTTTAGAAGACAAAATCATGGACGTCGCTTTAGAAGCCGGCGCAGAAGATATTGAAGTGGCTGAAGATGAAATTTTAGTCATCACTACACCTGAAACTTTTGGTGAAGTTCAAGATGCGCTTACAGCGGCAGGTTTAAAGTCTGACAATGCTGAAGTAGTAATGAACCCTTCAACCAAAGCCTTAATTTCAGATGTTGATCAAGCGAAAAAAATCGTAAAAATGATTGATATGTTTGAAGATTTAGATGATGTGCAAAACGTTTATACAAACGTTGAATTCACAGAAGAAGTTTTAGCTCAGCTTGATGAGTAATCTTTCAAAAAATAAAAAAACGCGCCTATAAGCGCGTTTTTTTATGCCTGCCTGTAATCAACAGGCTGATGATGATAAATGATGCTGATCAGCCGCTGCTTTTTTAAGCTTTGCTCAGCAAACCTGTGCAGTTAAATACATTGTATTCTTTAATCACAAAGCTCGAATGCAGCGCCACGACATGTTCAATTTTACCAATGCGCTTAAGCAGGACATCACTGTAATTTTCCATATCCTTCGCAACAACTTCCACAATAAAATCAGCCGACTGCCCCGTGACTAAAAATGCATTTATCACCTCAGGAATGCTTTCCAGTTCTTCTAAAAATTTTGCAAAGGTGTCTGTATCATGCTTACTCAGCGACACCTGCAAAAGCACATGCAGGCTAAACCCCAGCTTTTGATAATTCAGTTCCCGTTTCAGTCCAGAAATCACCCCCGCATCAATAAGATGCTTAATTCGGCGGTGCACAGAACTGACTGAAAGATTGATGCGTTCAGATAATTCATTCAGATTTAAATCTTCATGCGTTAAAATTTCTAAGATTTGCTTATCAAAACGATCCAATTCCATTTTTTCTCCAGTCACTGCCCGACGCATATGCATGTTTCAATGCATTGAATAAATAACTTTGAACAGCCGATGGGGATTCCCCCCGATCAAGGCCATTTAAATTATTCTTAAAATGCCTGACAGTTTTTAAAATTTATTTTCATGTATCCTCCATATATAAAAAATATATTTATATTTTGCAAATTATTTTGACTTATTTTTTCTTTTGGATTGCTGTTAACCGTAAAATTTCCTACTTTCAACCCGCTTATCCGTTCTGTGAATTTCACACCTCAAACTGTAGATTTTTTATACCGCTCATCCGCAAAACCTTATCATCCGATGAATATTTTTTTGTTTAAAAATAATTGATTATAAATAGGACCAAACCTAAAGAGAGACTTATATCACATTAAACTGCGGACGGATGTGTCATGCAAATTTTACTTTCCTTTAGAAATGCTTTAAAAAATTTCAGTTTGAAAAAGAACAATAAATCTTAAAACAATAAGGAATAAATACACATGGCGATCAAGTCTCTTAACGCTCTGACCTCTAAACTCAGTTCAGCTCTCAGTCCTGCTTTTCAGCTGAATTCAGCATCGGCGCAATTAAAGCTGAACAGCACGGCGCTCAGCAGCCTGCTAAACCCTGAAAAAATCAGCAGCACTCTCTCAAACTTATTTAGCGCTGCCAGCACACCTAAATCCAGTACCATTGACCTAAGCAGCTTGACCAATTCATTGCCTAAAATTATGGATCTGATGCAAAGCATTCTTGCTAATCAAACTTCAAGCAGCAATTCAAATACACTGAATACGTTGATGCAGACCTTACAGCCCTTGCTTCAATCCTTAAGCGGAGCAGGCTCGGCACAGCAAGGCGAAGTGCTTCAGGCTTTGCCAGCTGTAGTCAACAGCGTGCAAACGCTGATCAGCAGCTTCAATGGGCAAAGCAATCTGCCAGACAATCTTTCATCGGCCTTAACCGCCATTAAACCGCTGTTAAATGTGCTCAGCAGTGCGGCAGCAAATACCGATGCTGCACAAATTATTTCAACATTGAATCAAGTTTTAGAACACGCGCAGCCTTTAATTCAAGCAGCCGGCTCAATCGCTGCTGGCCATGCAGACTTAGGGGATATTGCCCAAGGCGCAGCGCAGGCCCTAATGCCTCTGCTGGCGTCAATTGATACAGGCACTGCAAATATTGATATGGCAAAGCTGCAGCAAGCGCTTCCAGCGGTGATTGGCAGTGTGACAACTTTGATTGCCACACTGACCCAAGCCAATCAAGGCAATATTCCTGAAACCATTTCTGGCGTGATTAAGGGCATTAATCCCCTGCTTAAAATTTTGGAAAACAGCGGCGCCTTAGACAGCACGCAGGCGGATACAGTGCACAAAGTTTATGATGTCTTAAACAGCGTGAAAACAGTTTTAGACTTTGTCAATGATCCTTCATTGCTGACGTTGTCTAAAGATTTAAACCAAGTGATCGACTCACTGAAGCCTATCATTGCCATGATTGACCAAAAAGGCGATTTCAGCGCGCTGCTGGATCACATTGAAATTCCTGACTTAAGCGGCCTGCTGACCGGCGCCTATAAACCTGAGCTGTTAGCAGGCAGCACGAAAAGCGCATTGGGTGACCTGCTGAATGGCACAGAAAATCATCTTCCCAACATTAGTGACTTGTTTCAGAATACCAGCAGCCTAGGCACGATCAATTTAAGCGATCTGATTCCGCAAGCGCCTGCATCGGCTGCAGCCCCAAATACCGCTCAAACTGCGCCGCAAGACTATACGGCATTGCCGAATCCAGCGGTCCAGTTAGATCTTGAACAGGCCGCACACTACATTTGATTGCAGCTTGCTGCTTTAGCGCAATAAAAAACGCACCTTAACGTGCGTTTTTTATTGCGGCATTGAACGGTTAAACGCCGCGCCAATCCACCCGTGAATTGCGTTCAGTCTGATAAATGCGCAGCACATACTGCCCAAGCGGCAAATCCGTTAAATATGCTTTATAGGCTTTAAAATCTTCAGATAAGTTGTCGGAATGCTCTTTTTCCCAAGGCGTTCCTGCAATTTCCAAAATCGGTGCGAGCATTGAACAAACCGCTATATCCGCCAAGCCTAAGCGGTCGCCAACCAAATAGCGGCAGCCATGCTGAATGAGCCGCCCATTTAATTCTTCAATAATGCCTTGCATCGCCTCTTTCGAGTGTTCAACCCGATCAGAGTCTAATTGATACCCTTTCGAGACCAGCGCCTTAATCAACGGTTTTGAATATTTTTCAAATTGGCGCAAATAGCCCTTCTCGCCAATTAAAATATCTAAAGATTCTTCATTTTCTTTCAGCACATGCGACAGCGCCCAGCGGCGCACATGGCGGCCTAATTCAACAGATAGTTCATTGATCTCCAGCGCCTGCTGACGGAGGTCTGCATCTGCACGCAGCAAGGCATGCTCAGGATACTGTTCATCCAGATACAGCGCGATTTGGGTGGAGTCTGCAATCCACTGCTCCCCATCACGTAAAATAGGCAATTTGTTCTGCCCGGTTTTTAATTGCGCAAAGGCCCGGTGCACACCGGGCATCAAATTATGAGCGGTATATTCCAGTTCTTTGTAATCCAGCAGCCAGCGCGCTTTTTCACAGAAGTGTGATAACGGAAACTGGTATAACGTACGCATAAATGCTCCGAATTTATTGTTTTACACGACCCAGCATTGCTAAGTATTTTAGTGGGATACTTTAGACATACCGTTTTAGAAAAACAATGGACTTTTTACCTTAAATTAAATATTAAAAGCATTTGCTAATGAATACATTTATACATATTTAGCGCATGAATATATTAAAAGATGATATTAAATTTATAATTTTAATTTCAAATTAAATAAATTTAATATTTTTCATAATCTTAACATATAAAAATACAATACATATTAATCAATAATTCTCTAAAAGACATTTTTTGATATTTAAATCTAAATCCATCATTTAATTTTTCTACACTGAACAGTTAGCGTTTTGATATCTAGTACAGGTGTCATTATGTCTCGTTTAACTGCTGAAAATATTCATATAATCGAAAGCGATCAAGATGCCATTACGGCTGCCTATCATGTGGCAGATTTTGCCTTGGAAGGCCGCAATGAGCGTGATCAAAACCGTCAGCTTCCCTTTGCCGAAATTGATTTATTCAGTCAAAAAGGCTTAGGCGGCATCCGCATTCCGCAAGCATTCGGCGGCGCGTTTGTTAGCAACAAAACCCTCGCACAAGTCTTCCGTATTTTAAACAAAGCCGACTCCAGTGTCGGGCAAATTCCGCAAAATCAAATTGCCCTGCTGAACATGATTGACATCATAGGAACAGCTGAGCAAAAAACCTTTATTTTCAATGAAATTTTAAAAGGAAAGCGCTTGGCCAATGGCGGCCCTGAACGCAATACCAAAGATACAAAAACCTTAAGCACTTTTTTGCAGATTGAAGATGGCAAATATTTTATAGACGGTGAAAAATTCTATTCAACCGGCAGCAGTTTTGCGCATTGGCTGGCCATCAAAGCCATTCATCCTGAAGGCCATGTGGTTTTAACCATTGTTGACCGCCAGTCTCCAGGCGTATCTGTAATTGATAATTGGGATGGCTTTGGACAGCGCACAACGTCAAGCGGCACGGTTAAACTCAATCATGTTGAAGTGGATGCTTTTTTAATTTTTGATGAACGCAAACTGGCGTCGCAGCCGAGTTACCGCGGCGCTTTCTCACAGCTGCTTCAAGTTGCCATTGATGTCGGCATTGCCGAAGCGGCTTTTGCAGATACCGTTGCAGCCGTCAAAAAAGCGCGGCCTATTGCCGATGCGCAGGTGGAAAAAGCCAGTGAAGAGCATTACACCCTGCAGGAAGTCGGCAAATCTGCTGTGCTGCTGGATGCCGCCATCTTGCTGCTGGATGAAGCTGCTGAATATTTAGATGAGCTGGATCTGCTGAAAAATGTCAGTGATGAGCAGGCCGCCAAAGCCTCGATTTTAGTGGCGGAAGCCAAAGTCTATGCCAATGATGCCGCATTGCAGATCTCTGAAAAACTCTTAGAGCTGGGCGGCAGCCGCTCCAGCTTAAATGTGCACAATTTTGACCAGCACTGGCGCAACGCCCGCGTGCATACCCTGCATGACCCAATCCGCTGGAAACTGCATGCTCTAGGCGACTATTACCTGAACCATACCTTGCCCGCCCGCCACGCTTGGATTTAAGGAGAACACGATGACTTCATTTCAAAATATTGTGCCGTTTAAATCGGGTACTGCCTCTGAAACAGCGCATGCGCATATTATTCGCTCTGATGCTGAAGCTTTGGAAATCGCGCAGCGTTTGGCTGAAGAATTCAAACAGACCGCTGTGGCCCGAGATGCACAGCGCATTTTGCCGTTTGAGGAAATTGAAGCGTACAGCCAGTCTGGCTTATGGGCCATTACCGTGCCGAAAGCATACGGCGGCGCCGATGTTTCCAGCTATACCGTCGCGCAAGTCATTGCGATGATGAGCGGTGCAGACGGTTCAATCGGCCAAATTCCGCAAAACCACTTTTATGCGCTGGAAGTGCTGCGCAATACAGGGACTGAACAGCAAAAGCAAAAACTGTATGCAGAAGTGCTGCAAGGCGCACGATTTGGCAATGCCTTAGCGGAATTTAAAACCAAAAGCGCATCTCAAAAACAAACCGTGATTTCACCCAAAGCGGATGGCTATGAAATCAATGGCGAAAAATTCTACTGCACAGGCAGCCTGTTTGCGCACCGCATCCCCACATTAGTCAAAGATGCAGACGGTCATGAATTTTTAGCTTTTCTTCCGCGTGACAGCCAAGGCTTAGAACTGGCTGATGACTGGTCTGGCTTTGGGCAGCGTACCACAGGCAGCGGCACAGTAAAGTTTCATCGTGTCCCCGTCGCTGCGGAAGATGTCATTCCATTCAGCAGCGCTTTTTCTGAACCCACGCTTGTTGGCCCATTTGCGCAGATTATGCATGCCGCGATTGAAACTGGCATAGCCCGCGCCGCTTTTGAAGAAACCCTTGTCCGTGTCCGTCAAGCCCGCCCATGGATTGATTCTGGTGTCGAACATGCCACAGATGACCCGCTGACCAAGTTGGAACTTGGACGCATTATTGCCGATGTGCGTGCCAGCGAAGTGTTACTGAAACAGGCCGGACGCTCAATTGATGCTGCCCGCCCTCAGCCGACTTCTGAAAGTGTCGCCAAAGCCTCTTTAGATGTGGCCAAAGTCCGCGCGCACAGCTCAGAAACTGCACTCAAAGCATCTTCCAAGCTGATTGAACTGGCAGGCAGCCGTGGCAGCCAGCGTGCAGACGGCTTAGACCGATTTTGGCGCAATGCCCGCGTGCATACCCTGCACGACGCCTCACGCTGGAAATATTACTTTATTGCCAATTATTTATTAAACGGTGTCCTGCCGCCGCGCAGAGGGACATTGTAATGACAAATAATCATACTGCAGATGCACATGCATCAAAACATATCATCCTGAATGCCTTTGACATGAATTGTGCGGGCCATATCAATCATGGCTTGTGGACACATCCACGTGATGAATCGCACCGCTTCAATGAACTCAGCTATTGGACAGACCTTGCCAAGACCTTAGAACAAGGCCTATTTGACGGCTTATTCATTGCGGACATTACCGGCGTGTATGACGTCTATCAAGGCAATATCGACCTGACGTTAAAAGAGTCGATCCAGCTGCCGAGCCATGACCCAAGTACTTTAGTCTCCGCGATGGCAGCCGTGACGGAACATCTCGGCTTTGGCGTCACGGTGAATTTAAGCTATGAAACGCCCTATCAATTTGCAAGGCGCTTGGCCAGTTTGGATCATCTAACCCAAGGCCGCATTGGCTGGAACATTGTCACTGGCTATTTAGACAGCGCCGAACGGCTGATTGGACAAAAAGGCTTAAAAGATCATGACCTGCGCTATGAACAAGCCGAAGAATTTTTAGAACTTTGCTATAAGTTCTGGGAAGGCTCTTGGGAAGATGATGCTGTGCGCAAAGACAAAACCCGGCGGATTTTCTCTGACCCAGCCAAAGTGCATGTCATTCAGCATCAAGGGCAGTTTTACCAAAGCCAGGGCGTGTTTCAGGTATCGCCTTCTCTCCAGCGGACACCAGTACTGTATCAGGCAGGCGCTTCCCCGCGAGGCCTGGCCTTTGCCACACAGCATGCAGAAGGCATGTTTATCGGCGCAGACAAGCCTGAAAAAATAAAGCAGCAAGTGGATAAAATCCGCGCCCAAGCGCTGGAACAAGGCCGTGACCCGCATGCCATCAAGCTGTTTGTCGGCATCAGCGTAGTAACTGCAGAAACCGATGAACTGGCGCAGGAGAAGCTGGCTGAATATATCCGCTATGCCAGCCCGGAAGCTGGCCTCGCTCATTTTTCCAGCTCGGTCGGCATGGATCTCAGCAAGTTTTCAGATGATGAAGCTATTCCTTATCAGAAAACCAACAGCATTGCCTCAGTCAACAGCAAATTCAAAGAACAGAAAATCACGCCAAAAGATTTAAAAGCGCAGCTCAAACTCGGCGGACGCTACCCACTGATTGTCGGCAGCGGCGCTTCGGTTGCCGAGCAGCTTATTGAGCTACTCGATGAAACTGGAGTCGACGGCTTTAACCTCACCCGCACGGTTGCGCCAGAATCACATCAGGATTTTATCCGTTTTGTCATTCCAGAGCTGCAGCAGCGCGGGCGCTACAAAACTGAGTATACGCATGGCAGCTTGCGCAACAAGCTTTTTCAAAACGGCAACCGCCTGTCTGCTCCGCACCCTGCTGACCAATACCGATTGAACAGCGCAGCGCAAAAACTGGCGCCTCAATCTGCCGAGCACACTGAATAAACACATTACACAGACTTAAAAATTTCGAGGGAACCTATGGCGCTTAATTCAAAATCCAAACTGACATTGATCGGCGCAATTGCAGCCGTCTTGATTATCGGACTGCTGGTTTGGAATCATCAGAAAAAATCGGTTGCAGATGAATTGGTGATTGGCATCAGCCCATCATTTGCCAAACCGCTGCAGGCGGCTGCAGAAGAAGCTAAACAGCAAGGGCTGAATGTAAAATTGGTGGAATTTTCCGATTGGAATACCCCCAATATTACTTTAGATCATGGCGATATAGACGCCAACTTTTTCCAGCATCAGCCATTTTTAGACAATGCAAAAAAAGAAACTGATTTTAAAATTAAAGCCTTTGATGTCGGCGCTGCCACGCATGTGGGCCTGTATTCAAAAAAAGTTAAAAGCTTTGACGAACTTCAGCAAAATGCAAAAGTTGTCATTCCAAATGACCCTGTTAACCAAGGCCGCGCCCTGCAGCTGCTGCAGCAAGCTCAGCTGATTACGCTGAAACAGCCGGATAACTTCCTGTCTGGTGTAAATGATATTGCTGAAAACCCGAAAAAGCTGCAGTTCATCGAAGTTGAAGGCCCGCAAACCGCCCGCGCTATTGACGATGCCGACTTGGCTTTTGGCTACCCGCATTACTTGCGTCTGGCCAAAACGGCAGATCCGGAAAGCGCATTGCTGTTTGACTCCAATACTGACAAACGCTTTGCCATTTTATTTGCGGTGCGTGACGACTACCAAGACACCAACGGCAAGCTGCGCAAATTTGTTGATATTTACCAAAATTCTCCAAAAGTAAAACAGGCGCTGGATGCTGACTTTGGCGCAAAACTTTGGTTCCCAGGCTGGAAATAAGGGTTGCATGATGCCAAGTTTACTCCGCAAAAACCGAAAAATTTGGGCAATCGCCATTGTAGCGGCTGTCCTCGCGCTAAGCCTCATTGCTTACCGCTTGTCAACGCAGCACACGCAGCGCAATACGCTGAAAATCGGCATTAGTCCGCCCTATGCCGAACTGCTGCAAAGTGTCGCAAATGACCTTAAACCGCAAGGCATCCATGTGGAGCTGATTGAATTTTCCGACTGGCAAGCGCCAAATGTTGCCGTTCAAAATGGCGATATTGACGCCAATTTTTTCCAGCAAAGCGTGTTTCTTGCCAATGCAGTGCAGCAAACCGGCTATAAGCTGCATGCTTTTGCAACAGGCAGCGGCAGCCATGTGGGCCTGTATTCCAAACACTATAAAACACTGGACGCGCTGCCGCAAAAAGCGCGCGTGGTCATCCCAAGCGACCCGGTCAATTCCGCCCGCGCTTTAATTCTATTGAACCGCGCCGGACTGATTCAGCTCAAAGATATCAAGAATGAACATTCAACACTTGCAGATATTGCGGCCAACCCGAAACAGCTGCAGTTCCTTGAAGTCGAAGGCCCGCAAACTGCGCTCGCCTATGACGATGCCGATTTAATCTTTGGCTTTCCGCATTACTTAAACATGGCAAAGAAAGCGGACCCGCACAGCGCGCTGTTTTTAGACCCTGTCGATAAAAAATACGCGATCCTTTTTGTCACACGCAAAGACTATGCCGATGAAAACCAAAAATTGGCCGCCTTTGTCAGCACCTTTCAAAACTCTGAAAAAGTGAAAGCGATTTTAGACCGCGACTTTGGCAAAGGCATGTGGTTTGCAGGCTGGAAATAAGGAGAATGACCATGGTTAGTTTTGGCGCACATACGGAATTTTCCGTTCCCTATATTAAAATCCGCAACCTGAATAAATATTATACTGTTCAAGGCACACAGGTCCATGCATTGAAGGATATCAACTTAGATATTCCTAAAGGCTCTATTTTCGGCATAATCGGCAAAAGCGGTGCAGGCAAATCCTCCCTGATCCGCACACTGAATGGTTTGGAAAGCGTCAGTGATGGCAGTATTCATATTCACCAGCAAGATTTAGCCCAGCTCAATCACGCAGAGCTGATTCAGCTGCGTCAAAAAACCGGCATGATCTTTCAGCACTTCAACTTAATGTCGGCAAAAACAGTTTATGAAAATGTCGCGCTGCCGTTAAAAGTTGCGTCCTATCCGAAAGATCAAATTGATGCGCGTGTCAATGAAGTGCTCAATTTAGTTGGACTGAGCAATAAAGCCGGCAGTTATCCCTCTCAGCTGTCCGGCGGTCAGAAACAGCGTGTCGGCATTGCCCGCGCGCTGGTGCATCATCCGGAAGTGCTGCTGTGTGATGAAGCAACTTCTGCGCTTGACCCAGAAAGCACTTCAGTTGTTTTGTCTTTACTGAAAGAAATTAATCAGAAGTTAGGCATCACCATTGTGCTTATCACCCATGAAATGCAGGTGATCCGTGAAATCTGCGATCAAGTCGTGGTGATTGATCACGGTGAAATTGCAGAATCAGGGCAAGTCTGGTCAGTGTTTTCATCACCGCAGCAAAAAATCACGCAGGAATTGCTGAACCTGGAACAGCTGGATCTTCCGATTGATTATCTGCCGGACATACAGCCAGACAGCGCTTACAGCATTTTAAAATTGCGCTATGAATCTGCCGTTGATCAATCCCCCAATTTAAAGACGATTTTTGAACAGTTTGATGCGCCTGTGCATCTATTGCAAAGCCATGTCGATACCATTCAAAACTATCTGATTGGTTCATTCATTATTGCTTTGAAGCAAACCGATGCTGATTTCAGCGCATTGTCTGCCAAATTAAAACCATCTATTGCACAGCTGGAGGTGCTGGGTTATGCAAAATCAGCTTATTGATTTATTACTGACTGGCCTGATCGACACCCTATTGATGGTTGGGTCTTCGGCCATTTTGGCGTTTTTAATTGGCCTGCCTTTGGCTATTCTGCTGGTTATCAGCTCTGAACATGGCATCTACCCATCAAAAGGCATTAACCAAAGCTTAGGGTGGATCGTGAACGTAACGCGCTCTGTGCCATTTTTAATTTTAATGGTTGCGCTGATTCCCCTGACCCGCTGGATTGTCGGCACCAGTTATGGCGTTTGGGCCGCCGTTGTGCCGCTGACTTTAGCTGCGACGCCATTTTTTGCCCGCATAGCGGAAGTCAGCCTGCGCGAAGTGGATCATGGCCTGATTGAAGCCGCGCAAGCCATCGGCTGCAACCGCAAGCAGATTATCTGGCATGTGCTGCTGCCTGAAGCGCTGCCGGGCATTGTCGCAGGCTTTACCGTCACCCTCGTCACCATGATTAATTCATCGGCGATTGCCGGGGCAATTGGCGCAGGCGGCTTGGGCGATATTGCCTACCGTTATGGCTATCAGCGCTTTGATATGCACATCATGCTGGCGGTGATTGTGGTGCTGGTCATTTTAGTCATGCTGGTGCAGGCTGCCGGAGATACCATTTCCGCACAGCTGGATAAGCGCAAGATTTAAGCCTAACGTATTTGCCTGCTCCCGCAGCTCAACCAAGCCATGACTTTGTCATGGCTTTCATGTAAAATCATCGGCAATTTTTATATAACACTGTGTGAGTCATTTCATGGGTTTTAATTGCGGTATTGTCGGCTTGCCGAACGTTGGTAAATCTACACTTTTCAATGCATTGACTAAAGCTGCGATTGCTGCAGAAAACTTCCCATTCTGTACCATCGAACCAAACACAGGCATCGTGCCTGTACCTGACCCACGATTGGATAAACTGACTGCTATTGTTAAACCGCAGCGCGTCATCCCAACTACGATGGAATTCGTCGACATCGCAGGCCTTGTAGCCGGCGCATCTAAAGGCGAAGGCTTGGGCAACCAGTTCCTTGCAAATATCCGTGAAACTGACGCGATTGCTCATGTAGTGCGCTGTTTTGAAGATGAAAACGTGATTCACGTAAATGGCAAAATTGACCCGCTGGACGATATTGCCACCATCAACACAGAACTGGCGCTGGCTGACTTAGATACAATTACTAAAGCAATCACACGTTTAGCGAAATCTGCCAAAGGCGGCGACAAAGACGCGATTGCAACCAAAGCCGTTTTAGACAAAATCTTGCCTTTACTTGAAGAAGGCAAACCTGCCCGCGCTGCGGACTTAGACGATGATGAACGCAAGCTAGTACGCGGTTTCGGCTTAATGACTTTAAAACCGACGATGTACATTGCCAACGTAGCGGAAGACGGTTTTGAAAACAACCCTCACCTTGATGCTGTGAAAAAGCTAGCAGCTGAAGAAAATGCGATTGTGGTGCCGCTGTGCAATCAAATTGAAGCGGAAATTTCATTGCTTGAAGATGAAGACCGTGCTGAATTTTTAGAAGCTTTAGGCATGGAAGAGCCTGGCTTGAACATCGTAATCCGCGCAGGTTATGGCTTACTTGGCCTGCAAACCTACTTTACGGCTGGCGTACAGGAAGTCCGCGCTTGGACAGTTAAAATCGGCGCAACGGCACCGCAAGCGGCTGGCGTTATTCACACTGACTTCGAAAAAGGCTTTATCCGCGCGGAATGCATAGCGTATGATGACTTTGTTCAGTACAACGGTGAAGCTGGCGCGAAAGAGGCTGGCAAATGGCGTTTAGAAGGAAAAACATATATCGTTCAAGACGGTGATGTATTGCACTTCCGTTTTAACGTTTAAACCCAATTGGAAAAGCCAGCGTTAAGCTGGCTTTTTTATTTTCAAAATTTTTGCATTGCCCATCTTTCATGAACGCTGCGATGCGCAGCATGTACGTTCGTTATGCTAGATTCCTTTCCTTCTATGTTCTGCGCTATTTTGATTAAAATTCATAAAAAATGATGCTCCTTGATTAATTTTCTGATTGTTGTTTTTTGATCAACACAAGCTTAAATCCTGCTTAAAATCTCAAAAAAACCCACAATTTCACTGCAGCTGATTGCGTTTCAGCAACTGCATTGCAACTGAATCATGAATCATATTTGCCTAATTTGGAAACAGGCGCTGATGCCTGTTTCCAAAGAATAACAGCAATGAAAAAACTCAGCACAATCCTGACTGCAGCAATCCTCACCATGCTTAGCGCAACAGCATTTGCATGCCCTAAAGGAACAACCGCTACAGGCGGCACAGGCCCCAATCATAAAGGCGGCACCTGTGTTCCAGCCAAAATGCATGCCGCTAAACCGCATGAAAAAGCCAAAAGCCATACCGCTAAAGAACACGCCAATATGATGAAACCTGCAGAGCAAAATATGCACAATGCCAATATGAAAATGAACAAGCCGGCAACAGATATGAATAAAACCCATACCGAGATGAATAAGACCAAACCATAAGGTTAAAAAAGCCGGTTCAATAAACCGGCTTTTTTATCATTCAGCTTTTTAAATTAAGAGATGTTCACGATTTTGGCATCCATCAATGCCCGCTGCTTCCTTGCTTCTTCCAGCATGCGCTGTTCTATCTCTTTTCTAAAGCCCAGCATAAACACCACTTCCGCTAGCACAAATAACGGCCCTATGGCTAAGCCAATCACATCATCCATAAAGGCTGGTTTTTTCTTTTCATAAAAGTGCCCGATAAACTGAATGATCCAGCCGACAACAAAAAACCCGATGCTGGCAAGCAGCCATGCGGCCAAGGTCCATTGTGCAATTGAGTACGCCAGCGGATAAGCCAGCGCAAAAATGGCCAGCATAATCAGTCCGAAAATTTTATCCAGACTTAAATAATAAATAATGGTGATGGCCATAATCACTAAGGCCAGTGTTAATTCAAATCCAGACAGCATCACGCCCGCCCGAGCCGTTAAACACATGATAGAAAAAACAATCAGGGGAATACCGGCAAAATGGCTCACAATATTTTTGTGGTTCAAATGATAAGCCGCATACTGGCTCAGCAGCTGTTCGAGTTTAGTCATGGTGATGCATCCTTGTACCGATTATGCTTTCACTATATAAGAATAATAGTGAGCAAGATGTCGCGCAGCCGACAACTGAAGCCAAAAAATATAAATGGAATTTACCCTAATGCTCGATCCGCAATATTTGCCGCATTTAAAGAACAATTTTTGGTATGCGCAGCTCAGCCCAGCTTATCAGCACTATATTTTAGAACATGCTCAGCTGCTTCAAGTGCAAAAGGATCAAAATATTTTCCTTTCAGGTGATTCTTTTGATGGCTTATATGCAGTTTTGGAAGGCGCTGTACGCCTAGGCTACATTGATATTCACGGCAAAGAAGCGCTGGCTGCCATTGCAGAACCGATTATGTGGTTCGGTGAGATTTCACTGGTCGATCAGCAGCCCCGCTCACATGACGCCATTGCCATGCAAAAATCCACGATTCTGCATTTGCCCAGCAGCAGCATTCAGCAGCTGGTGACTCTGCATCCGCAATTTTGGTTTCATATCGCGCAGCTCACCAGCCAGAAACTGCGTTTCGCATTTTTAGAACTGATTTCCATACAGACGCAAAATATCACACAGCGTTTAGCGCAGCGCCTGCTGTTTATTTTAAATGGCTATGGCAATCACATTGAAATAGCGCATCGCAGCATACATCTATCACAAGAACAGCTGGCGCAGCTGCTGGTATGCTCTAGACAGACGGTTAACCAAGAGCTGCAAGAACTGGAAAGGCTTGGCGTGCTGAAGGTGGCTTTTCGGAAAATTGAAATACTGGATGCTGCTCTGCTGCATCGGATTGCGCATGCATTGCCTCAAACTTAATGATTCAATTCTGAATTTGACACAGCATCTGTGTGCAATTTCAGTGCAGTATTGCGCACTCTTTCGGAACGATTTTTTTTTGTGATTTAAAACAGTGCTTTTAGTATGTCACTAGAAAATTTTAAGACAATAACTCGCAGACATTAACGCTATCAAAACCATTGGTACAGGCCGCTACTTCTTGGGAGCTGGAATCGGCTTGTCCTTTTGTATTTGCCTGTACATTTGCAGCTGCGGTCATAACGGCAAATAGAACTAGCATCACTAATGCTTTTTTCATATTAATCACCCATTCATCTTCTTTAAATTTACTGATACAACTCATCTTTTACGAGGATATTTTTACACATTTTATCAAATAGCGATAATTTTCATTTTTTATAATGTTATTGTATTTTTATATTACTCAGCGTTTTAAGATATTAAATAAAACCATTCCCACTTTAGGATTCATATTTTTTATATTGATAAATTAATAATTTAGACTAAATACAAAAGATAAAACAACGCTAACCAAGCAAGTTCATCATACTCATTAAGATGCAAGACTTATTAAATAAAAAATATTTTTAATATGAGATTTCTTAAATTAATGATTATCTATTTCTACAGATTTATTTTTTATGATGATTCAAAAAGCCGCAATGGAATTGCCTTTGCGGCCTGAAAAAAACTCAAACACCCACTTTTTTCGGATCTGTATTGCCTAAATCCGGGTTTTCAATTGCACCCTGGCACTGCTTTTTATCTCTCTCATAATCCACCTGCTTTTGTGCCGCTGTATCAGTCTGTTCCATGGTTTCCCTGGCCCAAATTTCCAAACTGGTCAGCGCTTTACGGCAAAGCGCATATTTGCCTTCAGTCACCGAATCCGTCATTTTGACATTAATGCGCCAGTCTGTACTGAGCTTGCGAGCCGGCTTGCGGACGTGCTCTTCCAGCTGATCAAGCTTCTTGCTGTAAACCAGCCCATCTACTTGATTAATGAATTTCCATGCCTCATTTGCATAAGTCGTTGCGTCGTTGCTGAGTTTTGGCGCAGGCTTAATCACAACCTTTTCTTCTGCCTGATCTGACGGCTTGCCGCAGGCTTGCAGAAAAAGTGCACTGCTGGCCAAAATGACTGCTTTAAAAGCATTCGAAGTAAAGCTGAACATCTTAAGTTTACTCATACAAACATTTCGGCACTATGCTAGTAAATTCAGCTACAATACACAATCTTATTTGACCTATTGATCAACTCTCCCGCTAAGGTGTGTCGTGTCAGAGTACAATCCCTCTCCAGTACAGCCTGCTGGCTTTTGGCAAGGCGCTAAAGACAGCCAAGCCATTATTTTTACCTATCTTCCTGTCTCTTTTGCCTTTGGCGTATCTGCAACCCAATTCGGCTTCAGCGCATGGGAAGCTTTGTTTCTCTCCTGTTCCATGTATGCGGGCGCCAGTCAATTTTTAGTGGTTGCATTATTGGGCAGCGGCACATCCATTTGGATGACGGCGCTTACTGTCATCGCGCTGGATATCCGCCATTTACTTTACGGCCCAGCCTTGCAAAACCTGATTCAAGACCGCTTAAACCTAAAGAAAACAGCCGTTTGGGCATGGGGTTTGACTGACGAGGTTTTTGCTTCCGGCATGATCAAGCTGTCACAGCGCCGTCAGGAATGGTCTGAATCATGGATGCTGGGACTCAGCCTTTTCAGCTGGATGTCATGGGCGCTAGGGTCTTTTTTAGGCGGCTTGTTTGCCGATCAAGTCAGCAATCTGCCTCAGTTTTTGCAAGCTGCACTGGATTTCCTGCTGCCAGCGCTGTTCCTCAGCTTCCTATTGGCTGCCTTTGAGAAAAAGCATACCTTTGTCGTCGCAGTGACTATCATCGTTTCTGCCGTTGCCTGTTATTTTATCGATTTATCTGCCGCCATTTTCATTGGCATTTCATCGGGCATCTGTGCAGGATTATTTAAGCATTATGTGCTGAAACAACCAGACCCAGAGCATATTGGAGGCTAAGATGAGCTTAGAAATTATTTTAGTTGGCCTCATGGTTGGCATTGCCAATTTTGCTTCACGCTTTGGACCATTTTATTTTATTCAAAAATTCCAGCAAGGCTCTCAGCAGCGCGGCTCGTTATGGCTAAAAATCGCTCTAGGATCGATTGGCATTTCAGCCATCAGCTCCATGCTGGTGGTTGCTACTTTACCCCCACTTTTAGAAACACCGAATAAAAGCATGGCGATGCTGGCGGGCTTTATCGTGCTTGCTGGCTTATATTTTAAATTCAAGAAAATTGTTCCCGCCACACTGACCGCAGCACTCACCTATGGTTTGGTCTATACCTATGTGCCTTTCAATTTTTAAGCCTTTAACGCACTCGCATTATGCGCAGCGCCTGTGATGATCAGAGGCGCTGCGCTGCCATCCTTTCCCTGCGTTTCTTCATAAATAAAATTGTTGGACAATATCATTTATTTCTGTGAATCGGCGCTTAATCCATCAGTCAGTTCTGTTATGCTAAAAGCCCATAAAATCAAGCATGGATGATTCACATGAGCGTGACTATTGGTACCCCACTTCAATCTTCTGCTTTTAAGGTTTTACTTTTAGGCTCTGGCGAACTGGGTAAGGAAGTGGTGATTTCTTTGCAGCGTTTAGGTGTAGAAGTCCACGCTGCAGACCGTTATGAACACGCCCCAGCCATGCAAGTTGCGCATTTCTCTTATGCGCTGAATATGGCCGATCCAGTTGCACTAAAAGCGCTGATTAATCAAGTACAGCCCAATCTGATTGTTCCTGAAATTGAAGCAATTGCAACGCAGGTTTTAGTCGAAATTGAAGAGCAGAATATTGCCACGGTTATTCCTTCCGCCAAAGCGGTTAATCTCACCATGAACCGTGAAGGCATCCGCCGCCTTGCTGCTGAAGAATTAGGCCTTCCAACATCTGCTTACCGTTTTGCCGATACACTGGAATCTTTCCGCGCCGCCTGCGACGATATTGGCTACCCAAATTTTGTTAAACCTGTAATGTCTTCTTCAGGTAAAGGCCAATCCCGCGTGAAAAGCTTTGCAGAAGTGGATACTGCTTGGGAATATGCGCAAACAGGCGGACGGGTGAATCAAGGCAAAGTCATTGTGGAATCGCAAATTGATTTTGATTTTGAAATTACTCTGCTGACCGTGCGCGCTAAAAATGCTGAAACAGGCGAAATAGAAACATCATTCTGCGATCCGATTGGCCACCGTCAAGACGCTGGCGATTACGTTGAAAGCTGGCAGCCGCAAGCCATGGCACCTGCCGCTCTGAAAGAATCTAAACGCATTGCCAATAAAGTGACCGTTGCGCTTGGCGGCTGCGGTATTTTTGGCGTTGAACTATTTGTCAAAGGCGACAAAGTGTGGTTTAGTGAAGTATCCCCCCGCCCGCATGATACAGGCCTTGTCACGCTTGCATCTCAATTCCAAAGCGAATTTGAGCTGCATGCGCGCGCAATCTTAGGTTTGCCAGTAAATACGGCACGCCATAGTACAGCAGCCAGCGCGGTCATTTATGCGGGGGTTGATGACACGAATTTATCATTTTCTGGCTTAAATCTTGCTTTGGCAAATCCAAATACTGATTTGCGCCTCTTTGGCAAGCCAGAAGGTTTTAAACGCCGCCGCATGGGTGTCGCAACTGCACGAGCAGAAACAACAGATCTGGCGCGCGAACTTGCTCAATTTACTGCGCAGCAAGTCAGTGTTCATCAAAACTAAGCTTGCAACACCATAACGGACCACTGTTCATGATCAATACTTTACCGCTGCTGAATTACATTAAAAGTAATCAAGACATTCAAGCAATCAATCAATGGCGCACAGATGTTGAAAATCAGCTGCAGGAATATTTTGACAATGGACAGTCTATCCGTGATGTGATTTTGGCGCGTTCCAATATTATTGATGAAGCGCTGCAATTTTTATGGACACATGCCGGGCTCGATCAAACCGGCTTGGGCTTATTTGCCGTAGGCGGTTACGGCCGCCGTGAAATGTTGCCCTATTCCGATGTTGACATCATGATTCTCTCAGAAGACACCATTTCTGAAGAACACGAAAAATTGATATCGACCTTTATTTCATCTTTATGGGATGTCGGCAATTTCAAGCCGGGCATCAGCGTGCGCACCATTGCAGACTGCGTAACGCAGGCCACCAATGACCTGACCGTCGCGACTGCGTTAATTGAATCACGCTTAATTACCGGCAATCTGTTTTTGACCAAATGGCCGCGCCGCATTGTATCGCAGACATGGACAGACAAAACCTTCTATGATGCAAAAATGCAGGAACAGGCTAAACGCTATGCGCAGCACAACAACACAGAAAGCAACTTAGAGCCTGACATTAAAAACGCGCCAGGCGGCATCCGCGACATCAACCAAATTGGCTGGATTGCCAAACGGCATTTCCGGGTCAACCGCATTTACGATTTAGTGCATTTGGGTTTTATTTCTGAATTTGAACTGGGCGTACTAGAGGCGGCTGAAAGTTTCCTTTGGGAAATCCGCCATCATTTGCACCGTTTAACCAAACGCGATGAAAACCGCTTACTGTTTGATTATCAGCGTGAAATCGCAGCAAAATTCGGCTATGTGCGTGAAGAGGATAAATCGCCGAATTATCCAATCGAACAGTTCATGAAGCGCTATTACCGTAATGCGCAGCAAGTATCCACCTTAAATGAAATGCTGCTGGCGTATTTCAATGAATCGGTTATTACCCCGCGCTTGCCGGACTACAGCCGCAGCATTGAAGAGATTAACAGCAACTTTAAACTGGTTGACGGCAAACTGGCTGTGCAGCATCACAAAATTTTTTCAGAAAATCCAAGCGCGATTTTAGAAATTTTCTATCTGCTGGCGAACCGTCCTGAAATTACTGGCATCCGCGCGCGCACGTTGCGCCTGCTGACTTTGGCTGCGAAACGCATCAATCAAAATTTCAGGGATAACCCAGAACATCAAGCCATGTTTATGGCAATCATCCGCTCGCCTTACCGCCTGTATGACACCATGGTTGCCATGAAGCGCTACGGTGTTTTAGGCAATTACATTCCTGCATTTGGGCAAATCATGGGGCTGATGCAGTATGATTTATTCCATATTTATACGGTTGATGCGCATACTTTATTGCTGATCCGCAATTTAAACCGCTTTAAAGAACCTGAATTTGCTAAGGATTTCCCTGTAGTCAGTTCAGTCTTCCAGCGCCTTGCCCGCAGAGACATTGTTTACCTCGCGGCTATTTTCCATGACATTGCCAAAGGCCGCGGCGGCGATCACAGTGAACTGGGCGCAGCCGATGCAATTAAATTCTGCATGACGCATGGCTTTAGCGAACGCGAAGCCAATCTTGTCGCATGGCTCGTCAACAATCATTTGCAAATGTCGGTGACTGCACAGAAAAAAGACATTTCAGACCCCGATGTTGTGCGCACATTCGCAGAGAAAATGGGCGACATGGAGCACTTGGATTATCTGTATGCCCTGACGGTGGCAGATATCAACGCCACCAATCCAACATTATGGAATACATGGCGCGCATCATTGATGCGCCAGCTGTATACCCAAGCGCGCGATGTGATCCGTTCCGGCCTTGGCCGCCCAGTCGACTATCAAATGCTGATTGAAGACACAAAATTTGCGGCCAGCGAACAGCTGGTCGAAGAATTCTCATTGGATGAAGTGGAAAAAGTCTGGCAGGAATTAGGCGATGAATACTTTATTAAAGAATCTGCTGATGAAATTGCATGGCACACCCGAGCGATTCTGAAACACGGCGATAATCCTGAACCGCTGGTGCTGATGCGCGCGCACCGCAAATATGCGCAAGATGCCGTGCAGATTTTTATTTACACGCAAGATCAGCCCAACCTCTTTGCCACGACAGTGGCCATTTTAGACCGCATGAATTTAGACGTGCAGGATGCGCGGATTATTACTGCATTAAAAGCATTCAGTCTGGATACCTATGTGGTCTTGGACCGTTTTGGCACACTGCTGAATGACCCTGAACGGCAGGAAACCGTGATTCAAGCGCTGGTGAAAGCACTCAGCCAGTCTGATAAATATCCAGGCCTGATGCAGCGCCGCATTCCGCGCCAGCTGCGCCACTTTGATATTGAAAATACAGTAGATATCTCACTGAACGAAGCCTTGCAGCAAAATATGGTTGAAATTGCGACACTTGACCACCCTGGCCTACTTGCCAAAGTCGGCGGTTTATTTATGATGCAGGGGCTGGATATTCACTCTGCAAGAATTGCCACTTTAGGCGAACGCGCTGAAGATATTTTCTTTGTGACTAAAAAAGATGGCACGCCAATGAATGCTGATGAAGCCGAAACCTTCGCTGCTCAGCTGAAGTCCGCGCTGGACGAAGCCTCGCATTTAGTTTGCGGCCATCATTAACTTATTTGAACCGGTAACCATTCCATGAACTCTAGTTTGTCATTATTGCACCCCTATCCATTCGAAAAGCTGAATAAGCTTTTTCAGGACGTTAGACCTGCAGATTTGCCTTTGATTCCACTATCTATTGGTGAACCAAAGCATCCTGCACCTGAATTTGTGAAGCAGGCAATTATTGACAACTTCCAGCACCTCTCCACTTATCCAAACAGCAAAGGCCTTCCTGAACTCCGCAGCAGCATTGCCAACTGGCTGACACGCCGTTTCAAGCTCAACAGCATCAGCGCTGAAAATCATGTGCTGCCTGTTTCCGGCACACGTGAAGCCATCTTCTCGTTTGTGCAGGCTTTGGTAAACCGTGAAGATGCGCCTTATGTGGTGATGCCGAATCCGTTTTATCAAATTTATGAAGGCGCGGCACTGCTTGCTGGCGCTACGCCTTATTTCATCAACTGCACTGAAGAAAATAACTACATAGGCGATTTCGATGCCGTTCCAGCTGAAGTGTGGAAAAAAACAGCTTTGCTTTTTGTCTGCACACCGGGCAACCCTACAGGTGCGGTACTGTCTAAAGAACAGTTTAAAAAGCTGATTGCGCTTTCTGACCAGTACAACTTTGTTATTGCATCAGATGAATGTTATTCAGAATTATGGTTTGATGAAGCGCCTGCAGGCCTATTGGAAGTTTGCGCCGAAATCGGCCGGGATGACTATAAAAACTGTGTTGTCTTTCACTCCCTGTCTAAGCGCTCCAACTTGCCGGGCATGCGTTCTGGCTTTGTCGCGGGCGATGCAGCGCTGCTGAAGCCTTATTTGAAATACCGAACTTATCACGGCGCAGCTATGCCGGTGCAGCATCAAATAGCATCGATTGCAGCATGGGATGATGAAACCCATGTCGAAGAGAACCGCAAGCTCTACCGAGCGAAATTTGAATTATTCCAAACTGAATTAGGCCACGTATTGCCGCTTAAAAAACCCGATGCTGGTTTTTATTACTGGCTCAAAGTAGACAATGATGAAGCTTTTGCAAAGATGCTGATGGAAAAAGCGCATATTAAAGTGCTTCCTGGCCGTTATTTGTCACGTGAAACACCTGAAGGAAATCCGGGTGAAAACCATGTCCGCATGGCGCTTGTTGCAGATATTGCACAATGTGACGAAGCCATTCAGCGCCTGAAAGCAATTCTATAATGCCTTAAGATTAACATTGACAGACTGCTTTGACATTGTCGAGCAATGCTTATGAAATGTGATCCAGATTAAATAAAACCCGCTTTAATCAGCGGGTTTTATTTTTTAAACATCAGGCGGAAAGAAAATAATAAAGGCGCTTATGCGCCTTTAAATCTTATATTTGGAAAATTTTAACCAGTTAAAGCTTTTTCAATATCTTCCTGCAAGGCTTCCGGCTTAGTTGTCGGCGCATAACGGTTTAATACCTTGCCATCCTTGCCAATTAAAAATTTAGTGAAATTCCATTTAATGCCATTTCCCAATACGCCTTTAGAATTATTGGTTAAGTAACGGAAAATCGCATGCGCTTCAGGGCCTTTTACATCCACTTTGGCAAACATTGGAAAATCTACGCCATAGTTTTTTTGGCAAAAGGCGCCGATTTGATCATTACTGCCCGGATCCTGCCCGCCAAACTGATTACATGGAAAACCCAGCACCAAAAAGCCCTGATCCTTATACTGCTGATAGAGTTTTTCCAATCCTGCAAATTGCGGGGTAAAACCGCATTTGCTTGCGGTATTCACGACCAGTAAAACTTTCCCTTCGTAATCTGCAAAAGATTTATTTTTACCGTCCAACAACTCAGCTTCAAACTGATAAATGCTTGTCATGGATAAGTTTCCTCGTCATTTTTTTCTTGTGTTTTTAAGTCTAATGAAGCCGAATTCACGCAATAGCGCAATCCTGTCGGCTGCGGACCATCTGGGAAAACATGCCCTAAATGTGCGTCACAATGATGACAGACAATTTCTGTTCTCAGCATGCCGTGCGATGTATCTTGATGCTCCTCAATCACTGTCCCATTTACAGGGCGGAAAAAACTTGGCCAGCCGCATCCGCTGTCAAACTTTGTTTCAGAAGTAAATAATGGCTCTCCGCAGCAGCGGCAAACATATGTGCCTTCTTGCTTAGTATTCCAGTATTTTCCCGTAAAAGCCGGTTCAGTTCCCTTCTGACGTGTAATGCGAAACTCTTCTGGCGATAACTCTCGTTGCCATTCTCTTTCTGTTTTATTGAGTTTTCCCATGATGACGTCCCTTTATATTGTGCTATTTAAAATAGGATAATCGTATATTTACGTCATTCAATCTTAAATTTCTAGTCTTTATTCAACAATTTACAAAATCAATATAATGCTCAAAAAAGCAAAAGGTAAGCAAATATAAAATCAAGGTAAGCAAATATAAAAATTAAATGCTTTTTTGTGAGCAAATTTAGTGTTAGGCTTGGTCTGACTCTTGCTCAGGATTAAAAAATGTCGCAGAAAAAGAGCGTAATTTTTAAAAATCTGCTGCCCGTGATTAAACAATATCAACAGGCAGGGTTTACGCATGAAAAAATTGTTGCTTTACTCAGAGATGAACATCATCTCGATTTGGTAACAACCGAGACATTTAAAAGCTATTTATACCGTTATGCAAAAGTGACCTCCACTCTTTCCGAGAACATTAAAATGCCGAACACTTTCCACACCCCACGCGAAATTAAGAAATCGTCTAAGCTCGAGCATGTATGCTACGACATTCGCGGGCCAGTGTTGCGAGCGGCCAACGAAATGGAAGAGGCTGGACACAAAATCATTAAGCTGAATATTGGCAACCCTGCCCCATTCGGTTTTGAAGCCCCTCAAGAAATCATCAATGATGTTGCATTGAACCTGCCGAATGCGATTGGCTATACAGATTCAAAAGGCATCTTCCCTGCGCGCAAAGCCATTTGCCAGTATTATCAGCAAAAAGGCATTCTGAACATGCACGTAAACGACGTGTATGTGGGCAATGGCGTATCAGAACTGATTGTAATGGCGATGCAGGGCCTACTGGATGACGGCGATGAAATGCTGGTGCCCATGCCGGATTATCCGCTTTGGACTGCCGCCGTTAACTTATCTGGCGGTACAGCCATTCACTACAAATGTGATGAAGAAAACTACTGGTATCCAGACATTGCGGATATGGAAAGCAAAATCACCCCCAATACCCGCGGTATTGTGATTATCAACCCAAACAATCCGACTGGCGCGGTTTACCCTCGCCATGTGCTGGAACAAATTGTTGCCTTAGCCAAAAAATATGACTTAATTTTGTTCGCTGACGAAATTTACGACAAAATTATTTATGACGGCATTGAGCATGTATCCGTAGCAGCTTTAGCCGGTGATCAGCTGTGCATTTCTTTTAATGGTTTGTCCAAAGCGTACCGCATTGCAGGCTACCGTTCAGGCTGGATGGCCATCACTGGCGATAAATCCCGCGCCATGGATTATATTGAAGGTTTGGACATGCTGGCGTCCATGCGCTTATGTGCAAATCACCAAGCGCAATATGCGATTCAAACCGCGCTTGGCGGTTATCAGTCTATTAATGATCTGATCCGCCCAGGCGGCCGTTTGTACGAGCAGCGCAACATTGCATGGGAAATGCTGAATGAAATTCCTGGCGTATCCTGTGTTAAGCCGGAAGGCGCAATGTACTGCTTCCCTAAATTAGACCCTGAAGTTTATCCAATTGAAGATGATGAAAAATTCATGCTGGATTTCTTAAGGGCTGAAAAAGTCTTGCTGGTTCAAGGAACTGGCTTCAACTGGCCGACACCGGATCACTTCCGCGTTGTCTTCCTGCCAGCAGAAAATGAACTTCGTGAAGCAATTACCCGCTTAGGACGTTTCTTGTCTAAAATGCGTTAAGCCACAAAACTAAAAAACCGCACAACAGTGCGGTTTTTTAGTTTTCATAATAAAGTTAAATTTAATGCAGCTTAAGCGGATTGCCGAATTGCTTAATGTAGGCTAAGCCTAATTGCTGTGAACCTATATAGTTTAGATGATTATCATCTTTATTCCGGTACAGCGGCACGCCATTTACATTGATGCTGCACAATGCTGCGCCACAAATTGAATAGGCAGGACGGATAACTTTAAGCTGTGGAAACTGATGCTCTGCCCGCGCAACCATCTTATTAAACTGGATTAAATCCCGCTGAAACACTTGCCGGGAAACAGCGCAATTGACTCGTATATTTAATATTTCATTTCGCACAATGCAATCTGCAGGAACATCATTCTGCATTAAACGCGGCATATCATCCAGCAGGATCACTTGATCAGCAGATTGGGAAGCAATTGCAATTGCTTTCATCAGCCCGTTTTCAAAGATCTCTTCGCTGCTGTGGTCTGTGCCATCCTGCAATTTCCATCCCTGATGAAAATACGGATAGTACCCGCCAGCCAAGATAATCATAGGATAATGCTTATGCGCTAGATGCGCAGTAATAGCATCATTTCTTTGCTTCGTTTGTTCCAATTCTATCCATTTGCCATAATTCATTTGCAAGGTATGCACATCTGGCAAATAGAATGTTGAACTTTGTGTCACATCATAGCCGCGCAACTGAGCATCTTTAGCCCAAACATCCAGCATGCCGCTATAACTATTGGCATGTGAATCACCAATCAGTAAAAAATCAATTTCATCTTTTTGCCGGCCCAATACGCAGTCTTCAGGTTTTGGCAAAGTGCTGGGATCTTCAGTATCCATGCATTTATAGCGGACCTCATGCGCAAAAGCATTCAAGGCCGCTGTTTGCGTATAAATCGCTTGGGGAAAACGCTGCGGATAGCCTTTTTGCTGCCACATCGAAAATGCCGCACAGGAAAATAGCAAGGCTGGCAGTACAAAACCCGCTAAAATCACCGTCTTATTTGGCAGCATGACAAAGCGTTTCGAGGGCTTTTCAATGAATATATAAGTTATATATGC
This sequence comes from Acinetobacter sp. CWB-B33, assembly GCF_039655955.1. Classification (NCBI taxonomy): domain Bacteria; kingdom Pseudomonadati; phylum Pseudomonadota; class Gammaproteobacteria; order Moraxellales; family Moraxellaceae; genus Acinetobacter; species Acinetobacter sp. CWB-B33. The sequence goes on along the minus strand of NZ_JAGFEU010000001.1, from coordinate 613,745 downwards.
CAGTGAGATGGAAATCACCAGCACCAAAAACTGGTTAAGTTCATTCATCGGCCGCATATACATATAAAACAGCACAATAACCGGCCAATGCCAAAGATACAGCGGATAAGAAATTTTCCCCACCCATCGGCTAAAACCATTGCTGAGCAGCAAATTGTGCTGCGGCGCTGAACCGCCAGCATAAATAATCAATGCAGCAGCCACGCAGGGAAATAGCGCCATTACTCCCGGAAATGGCGTTTTATGATCCATTAAGCATGCCTCAGCAAAAATAACCGACAAACACAACCAGACAATGAGCTTAGTTACAGCAGCCGGCAACTTAATTTTAGGCATAAAGCAGATCAATGCTCCGCAAAGCAGCTCGAAAGCCCGTACTGGCATGCTGTAATACGCTTTTTCTGCATTATCATGAAGTTCAAATTGCGCATAGGCCAAAGACACAATAAATAAAGCGCCAATCAGCCACAGGACATGCTTAAATCCCCATTTCTGAACAAAAAACAGCAGGATCAGCGGCCAAAAAATATAAAACTGCTCTTCCACGCCTAAAGACCATAAGTGCAGCAAAGGCGTTTCGTGCACACTTTGACTAAAGTAATCTCCCACTTCCTTCTGCATAAAAATATTAGCCATTAAAAACGTTGCATACAGCACGCTTTTAAAGTAAGTCATAAGATCATCAGGTAAAAGCACATGCCAAGCGCCAAGAGACACAGCAGTCAATACCGTAAAATACGCAGGCGCTAATCGGACCACCCGTTTCTTATAAAAACGAGCTACTGAAAATTTTTCTGTCTGAATATCATGAATCACCGTCGTTGTTATCAAATAACCAGAGATCACAAAAAAAATATCCACACCAATGTAGCCGCCGGAAAAAAAAGTCCAGCCTATATGATTGAAAATGACCAATAAAACTGCAGCCGCTCTTAGACCGTCAATATCAGCGCGGTATGAAAGATTCATGATTTATGACAGTGGCAAAATAGTATCGCGATTGTATGCCTTTCTTTCGAAAATTCAATTTGCAAGCTTAAACGTTTTATTCACTGTACGCCTGAGTACAAGACAAACATACAAGCTGAGGATATAGGCCTATTTTTTATCATTTTTTGTGATTTACAGTCCTACAAAACCTGCCTTATTCATGCTATTTTTTAAGCAAATGTAGAACCTAATGAGTACAGGATGTCCTCAACCCGCGTTAAATTAAGCATTTTTTTATGCCTATGCATGTGTTTAGGCATTGGCATTCTGCGTTTTTCCTATACCGCGCTTTTACCGACAACACGTGAATCTTTTGGCTGGACGGCTCATTTTGCCAGCATCCTCGGCAGTGCAAATTTGCTGGGCTATTTAATGGGCGCATTTTGGGCGATGCGTTTGCCGCAAACCCGTGTCATGGCAGCCTATATTCAAGCCGCAGCCTTTGCCGGCATGTTCAGTTTAATGAGCTGCGCCTTTTCCGGCTTTCCTGACCTGTGGTATTTATTTTGGCGGGTTATTTCCGGCATCTGCGGCGGTCTGATCATGATTCTTTCACCCAGCATTGTGGCGCAGTGCTGCGAGTTAAAAGACCGTTTTAAAATCAACTTCATCGGCTTTAGCGGTATAGGCATTGGAGTTTTGCTGGCCACGCTGTTCCTGCCCTATTTGGACCAGATCGCAGTCCGTACCGCTTGGCTCATCTTAAGCGCATTTGCACTGGCGATCAGTATCTGCTTAAGTGTGCTGTTGCAAGACCTTAAACCGCTGCTCAGCACCCATTCAGTAAAACAGCATGAGCAAGTGCAGCTGAATACCGTATTTTTAAGCTTAATTGCAGTCTATGGCTGCAGCGCTTTTGCTTATGTGCCGCATTCATTATTTTGGATTGATTATTTAACCCAAGTGTTAAAGCTGGACTTATATTGGATGAATTTCAACTGGATTCTATATGGTTCCGGCAGCGCCCTAGGCGCATTCTGCTCTTATCTCTTAGCCAAGAAATTAGGGAATTTCACCACTTTAAAAATTCTTTACTGCACCTATGTTTTTGCTATTGCCGTGGCAGTACTCAACATCAGCCCGCTCTTTACCTTTATGTCTTCATTTTTGACAGGCCTGCTCAACCCTGCCGTGGTCTTTTTAACCTCCTACACCATTTTGCAATTATACGGCAACGCCTATAAAAAGCTGTGGAGCATTGCCACACTGACTTTTGCCGCCATCCAATTGATCGGGGGGCTGAGCTTCAGCGCGCTGCAGCATTTTGGCATCAGCTATCATCAGCAATTTATGATTGCTTCTGCTGTTCTGCTGATTGGCACTTTGCAATTGTTTTGGGCAACACGAAGCAATGCACATATAGCAGCTCAATAGTCCCGTGAGTTAAGCCTGCCATCCAGCAGAAAAGCAATACTGCTATTGATGGCAAAAATAAACAGGCGTCAAATCCCTTGACGCCTGTTTATTTTATAGCTTTTGCTATGGGTTTTATTCTTAGCCAAAACACCGTCTAATTCCAAAGCAATGCCTTGGCTATTGAGCCTAAATTTTTAAAAACTCCATATAAACACTGTCATTCGCAGCTCAGCTGAAACTTTAGCGCTGCTGCTGATTGCGTTGATTTTTCTGGTTGTGCTGCTGTTTGCCAGATTTCTGATCTTGCTGCGGTTGCTGTTGCTGTTGTTGATTCTGCTGGTTTTGCTGTTGCTGATCCTGTTGCTGCTGGTTTTGCTGTTGCTGCTGATGACGGGCCATTTCATGTAACTCCTGCTCTGTGAAATGAAATCAATGCATACACCTAAAGCCATGTATCCATCTGTGATAAAAATACCGCTTTGTTCAGCTTTCCTTATTCAACATCTTGGCAATAACCACTTTAGCCCAGTTATCCGTGTTTCCAAGCCCCGAGCTGTTTCAAAATGCTTCAATGTAATGACACTTTAAATAAAATGAATAAATTCAGCAGCCCGATAATTTAATATTTACGGAATTAACGCTACTGCTAACGATGCAAACTTAATTAAACACAACCTTCAGCAGAGTAAAAATTTTTCCCGACTGTACTGCAAATACTGAGCCTGCATAGCCTCATGCCGCAATAGATCTGAAAATCATCTGATGCAGCGCTGGGCTATCTATCCCTTCAGATCATGTCCCAAGCTGCAGGCCAAACAATCAGGATGTGCATCACTTATGCAAAAATAATCCCGCAAAAAGCGGGATTATTATTTGACGGCAATCAGGCATCATACAAACTTGCTTTAAGCGCTGCTTTCAACACTGAAGGCCTAGCGCTCTTTCGTCACGTTGTAAGCATCTTGCGCAATGGCCAAACTTTTCTTTTTGCCTTCGTCGGTATCAGCAATTTCATTCGTTGTACCATTTTTTGCTTTAGGCTGACTGGGAGCACGGGTTTGACCGTATAGCCGCCGCTGCTCTTGCTGAAAATTGGCATCTGCTGTCGCGCCCGGACAAGGCTTGGACTGATAGATGATTGAACCTTTCAGATTGCATTTATACACTGCGCCAGCCTGCGCTAAACATGGCATTCCCAGCAAAATTAAAACTGACCAGTAAAGCTTCATTTTTTATTTCCCTTATAATTTCCGTACAAAATATCATCAAGTTTTTTAAAATTCTAGCTTTTACAAACAAATAACCCGCAATATATGCGGGTTATTTGAAACTTTATGGAGCTTCTTGCCGGCGGCTATTCCATATTATCAATAATGGCTTGACCAAATTCAGAACACCGAAGCAGCGTTGCATCCGGCATCAAACGCTCAAAATCGTAAGTGACGGTCTTGGCCGCAATTGCTCCGGAAATGCCTTTGATAATTAAGTCAGCAGCCTCTTCCCAGCCCATATCGCGCAGCATCATTTCGGCAGAAAGAATAATGGAGCCTGGATTTACCTTATCTTGGCCTGCATATTTAGGCGCTGTGCCATGTGTCGCTTCATACACCTGAACTGCACCGCCAATATTCGCTCCTGGAGCAATGCCAATACCGCCAACTTCGGCCGCCAGCGCATCGGATATATAGTCGCCGTTTAAGTTCAGCGTCGCAATTACAGAATAGTCGGATGGACGCATTAAAATCTGCTGCAGGAATGCATCAGCAATCACATCTTTAATAATGATATCTTTACCTGTTTTGGGGTTTTTAATTTTAACCCAAGGGCCTCCGTCAATCAGTTCACCGCCAAAACGCTCCAGTGCCAGTTCATAGCCCCACTCTTTAAATGCGCCTTCGGTATATTTCATAATGTTGCCTTTATGAACCAGCGTCACAGACGGCTTATTGTTATCAATCGCAAATTGAATGGCTTTACGAACCAGACGCTGAGTGCCTTCCTTAGAGACTGGCTTGATGCCGATACCGCAGTTCTCTTCAAAACGGATCTTGGTGACACCCATTTCTTCTTTTAAAAATTTGATGACTTTTTTCGCTTCCGGAGAATCCGCTTTCCATTCAATGCCTGCATAAATATCTTCAGAATTTTCACGGAAAATCACCATGTCGGTCTGTTCCGGATGCTGCACAGGAGACGGCACACCTTTAAACCAGCGTACTGGGCGCACGCAGACATATAAGTCAAGTTCCTGACGCAGTGCAACATTAAGCGAGCGGATACCGCCGCCTACGGGAGTTGTCAGCGGGCCTTTAATCGATACAACATATTCACGCAGCGCTTCCAAAGTTTCATCCGGCATATAAGTGCCGTAAATTTTATTGGCCTTTTCACCGCAATAGACTTCCATCCATTCAATAGAACGCTTGCCGCCGTAAGCTTTTTGCACAGCTGCATCAACCACGGCTTTCATGGCCGGGGTAATATCGACACCAATGCCGTCCCCTTCAATAAAAGGGATAATCGGCTGATTAGGCACGTTTAATGACAAATCTGAATTTACGCTTATTTTACTGCCATCCGCGGGTACGGCAATTTTCTGATAACCCATTTTCTGTAATTCTCCTTCTTCTTTATCTGGCAATCTAAAAAATATTTGCCAATTCACAATACTTTCATTCTATCTTCACGCATAATAGATTAATCGAATTCAAACATCTTTGAGATTTATAAGGGAAATAACCTTATTTCCCGCTTAAATAAAACTCGATGTTTCTTTTATTTATATTAGTGAAGAAGCTATTTCATATGAAAATCGTCATTCTCAATAAGCCTTATGACGTGCTCTCCCAATTCCGTAAAGACGAAGCGCACATGACCATGTCCGACTTCGTAGACGATCCAACTTTGCGTTTGGCTGGCCGTCTAGATATGGACTCCGAAGGTTTAGTCTTCCTAACCGATCACGGCGGTCTAAACCAATACATTACCAACCCTGTCAATAAAAAGTTTAAAACTTATTTGGTTCAGGTGGAAGGTGATGTCACTGAAGAAGCACTTGAGCAGCTTCGCAAAGGCGTAGAGCTAAAAGACGGCATGACACTTCCTGCCAAAGCGGACAAAGTTGAACAGCCTGAATGGTTGTGGGACCGTGATCCTCCTGTACGTTTCCGCGCCTCTATTCCTACGTCTTGGGTTGAAATTTCAATCTGTGAAGGCCGTAACCGCCAAGTGCGCCGTATGTGCGCTGCTGTGGGTTTCCCAGTTTTGCGCTTGATCCGCACTCAAATTGGCGGAATCAGTCTGGTTCAAATGGACTTAAAGCCAGGTGAAACAAAAGAGATTGAACCGCTGCTTTACCCAGACTTCCAAAATATTCCTGCGGAAGAGCCTTACCGTTCACGTTCTTATGTGAAAAAACCAGGCGGTACGGGCGGCAAGCCAATGGTGCGTAAAAACAAAGACGGCTCTGTGAAGAAGTCTGGTACAAAGCGCATTTGGCAAATGGATGATAGCGAGAAGCCGAAACGCCGTACCAACGGTACGACACGCCCAAATACTAAAGCGCCACGCGGCCGCGGACGTAATGGCCGTTAAGATTCAAGAATATTAAAGCTCACGTAAGTGGGCTTTTTTATGCTTCATACTTTAATTCTTTATCCAAATGCATGTTTACGTGAAAAAATGGTGAATTTACGTTTCTTGGATATAATTGCATGAATAAATCTCTTTGAATTTCAACTCCATTCTTACATTCGTAAGACACATTGAAGAGTTCTTCTAACTGTTTATTCAAATTTAATTGATCAACTAATTCTGTTGATAGATGAAGTTTCATTTCTGCTTTATCAGATCTCTTCAAAAGATCTATATTTTCTAAACACTCTAATGTCTTTTTTTCAATAATTTTAAAATGATAAGCCTCTTCTCCCAAGTTTTCTATATTAAAATATATAGTAATAAAAACCACATTATCGTACACATACTCCCCTGTATCGGTATCTACTGGGACACTATTACCGAAAGCGGCTCTTGCTTGAAAATCTGAAATGAAAAGTTTCGGGGCTAACAGCTGTCGCTGTTCCAACTGCTGCTCTTTTTGGGTTTGAACCAATTGTGCTTGTTGCTCAATTCCTTTTTGCATTTCATCAATTTGCAATTGAAGCGCTCTTTCTTGCTGTTCCAAAGCTTTAGTATTTTGATCTAACTGTTTACCTTGCTGGATATAACCCAAAATCAACCAAAGAAATGCAATGGGCGCGACAATTCCTGCTAATGCATCACCTAATTCATTAAGTGATTCAGGAGATTTCAGACCGCAAAAAAACCAAACAAAGAAAATTACAGCAAGCCAAATCACTGTAATGCCAACACCCCAATTTAAACTTTTCTGATTCATCTTTTTCTAATAAAAAACCCATACCTAAGTATGGGTTTTACCTTAAAATTAAAGGCTTATCAAATTAAGCTTTCAGCCATAAATCCGCTTTTGCTTGATCTACAACTTTCAGTTCAACTTCACTCAGTTCAGAACCTACAGCCTTCACATCAAAAGACATCAATTCATCACGGCGGAATGCAAGCACAGTATAACTGCCAGCTTGCTTGGCATACTGTTCAAGCAGTTTGGCTGTCGCCTTCAAGCCATCAACAGCAATAATGATGTCATTGGCAGATAAGCCTGCTTGAGCGCCAGCGCCATCACGGCGCGCAGACTGAACTAGAACGCCTTCAGGCTTGTCAGCAAGCTTTAAGCCAAATGGCAATGCTTTGTCATTTTTTAGGCTATAGCTTAAACCAAACTCTGGGAACAGCTGATCTAAGGGCAATTCATCTGTGGTATTGATCAGATGATTAATCTGTTCCAGCCAGCTGTCACCCGTCAGTTCTTTACATAAATCGAAAATGGTGCGTTCATTGACTTGAATGCCATTTTGCGCATTTTCGTACAGCTTACGCATTAACGCATCCAAGCTCGAACCGCGCATCCGCAAGCCTAAATCCAAGCACAGCGCCACTAAACAGCCTTTGTTATAGTAGCTCGTACCCGCATTATTTGAGTTTTCATCCTGGCGGTAAAACTTCACCCATGCATCAAAGCTAGACTCAGACACTGACTGCACGAAACGTCCAGGGTTTTGCAAATAACGGTCTATTTGCGCTTTCAGCAATGTCAAATATGAATCCTGATGAATCACGCCGCTGCGCAGTAAAATCAGGTCATCATAATATGAGGTAAACCCTTCAAAGATCCACAGCAAAGAAGTATAGCCTTCTTTGTTCAGGTCATAATTGACGAAATTTTCAGGGCGGATAAATTTCACCAGCCATGAGTGGAAATATTCGTGACTGCATAAGCCCAAAAAGCGCTGATAGTCCTTTGACGGCTCTTCCGGTTCATCGGCTTTTGGCAGGTCATCACGCGGTGTAATCAGGCTCGTACTGTTTGGATGCTCTAAACCGCCATAGCTGCTGCCTGTCGCCATGGTCATAAAGGTATAGTCCGCGAACGGCGCAGTACCAAACATTGAAATTTCAGTGCTGCAGATTTTTTCAATGTCCTGTTGCATGCGCTGCGCATTCATGGCATGTTTGCCAGACACCACAAACTCATGCGGAATGCCATGGGCTTCAAAGCTAAACCGTGTTTGATCTGCAAGCTCAAAAGGCGAATCAATCAGCTGCGCATAATTGTCGGCATACAGGGTGTAACGGCCTTTCACCAACGTTTTAGACTTTAAGCCAGTGGCAATTTGGAAATGCTTCAGTTCTTCAGGCAAGAAAATTTCCGCTTCAATGGCCTTGTGTTCCTGCCCTTCCAAACCTAAACATGCGCAAGCTGGATTAACATATAAACGGGACTGGTCAACATAAGCGCCGCGCACTGACAAATCATAGGCATAGACATCATATTCAACCGTAATCAGCTCATGATCGGTGTTGAATAAGCGCCATTTATTCTTTTCAAATTTTTGAATCTGCAGCTGGCGCCCGTCTTCATCGTAAGCGCGTACCGCTTCAATATGTTTTGAAAACTCGCGGATTAAATAGCTTCCCGGTATCCAAGACGGCAGTGACAGCACTTGCGTTGGATCTGCCAAGAAACGCGCAGTGACATGAATAAGGTGCTGACGATAATCGTCAAATTCGATTTGATAATGCAGCATAATGGGCAATACAAAATAAAAAAAGATAACTTGGCAATAAGCTTAACATTTTTTGACACAACGGTGCGCAACAGTCTTAATTGTCTACAATTAAGACTAGTCAGCGGAAAAAAAAAGGCATAGCATTCCTTAAATTTTTTGTATTTTCGGCCTACGGAAAGGCTATAAGGAATCTCATTGAAACGCGTAATTTACTTCATCGTGGCGCTATGCGCTTTATGCTCCACGGTAGCAAATGCTGCACTGCTGAACATCAATCCAGAAACGGTAGAAGCTGAAGCTTGGACTATTCTAGATCCGCAATCAGGACAAGTGATTGCTGAACATAATAGCCATGTACAGCGCGCTCCTGCCTCTTTAACCAAAATGATGGTGGCCTATATTGCCCTGAAAGAAATCAAAGCGGGCCATTTGAATAAAAATGAAGTTCTGACGGCGACCCCAGTAGTCAATGTGGTTCAGTGGGATGAATCGCAAATGTATTTAAAGCAAGGCGAGCAAATTACGGTTGATCACCTGTTGGCAGGCCTAGTGGTCATGTCCGCCAATGATGCGGCGGTCACTCTGGCAGAGAAAATTTCCGGCGGGCTTCCGCAATTTATTGAGCGCATGAATAAAGAAGCCAAAGCGCTCGGCATGAATGACACCCACTTTCAAAATCCGGCGGGCATTACTATGCCGGAGCACTATTCTTCCGCAGCAGACCTCGCGCGTTTAGGCCGCGCCTTAGTGCAGGAAACGCCAGACTATCTCAACTATTCCAAACAAACCAGCTTCAGCTATAACAATCATTTTCATAAAGCGACCAATATCCTGCTGAAGCAAGACCCAACAGTCGATGGAATGAAAACCGGCTTTACCAAAGCGGCTGGCTATAACCTGGCCTTAACCGCCAACCGCCCTTCAGGCTTGCATAATGTGCCTGACCGCCGTTTAATTGTAGTGGTTATGGGCACTAAAAGCGGGCTGAAGCGCGCTGAAGTAGCCCATAAGCTGATGAACCTTGCTTATGTCTATACCCGCAATGAAGTTGCCATTAAAGACAAACAGCTGATTGCCGAATTGCCAGTCATTAAGTCCACTTTAAAAATGTTTAAAGTGGAAACCAAAAAGCCGCAAATCATTACCACGTCATTATTTGACCCTGCGCTGACCATTGATATGAACACCTTTGATCAGCCGCATCAGCGCATCATGCTGGATACCGGCAATGGCTTATTGCAAGGCATTGAACCGCTGCAGCAAACTCAAACGCATATGAATATCGAAGTGAATGAAAAATTGCTCACGGCGCCTTTGGCTCAAGTGATGAAATTAGTCACCGTAAATGTGTATCAAAACAACCAGCTGATCAACACCATTGATATTGAAGATGACGTAAATATTGATGAAGCCAATGTTTTCGAACGTTTCCTATTTTGGCTTAAAAGTGTTTTCGGTATTTTCTCATCAGATTCAGGCGCTGTAAAAACCTACCCATTGCAGCAATAATCGGCCTGCAGAATTCTTATCGGTGAGATAATGTAACTTGTAAGACAATTCAAAAAACACCCGCAAAAAGAAGATGGCATACTCCTGCCATCTTCTTTTTTTTACAATAAAAATAGGCATTTCAATGAATCCTGAAAAGAATAGCAATCTGCACCGGATTGTCATTGTCGGCGGCGGCGCTGGCGGTCTGGAGTTGGCCACACAGTTAGGCGGCAGTCTTGGAAAATCAGGCAAGGCGCATATTACTTTGGTTGACATGAAACTCACCCATGTCTGGAAGCCGCTGCTGCATGAAATTGCAGCCGGCACCATGAATATCAATGAAGAAGCCACCAATTATTATGCCCATGCCGCCAAACATTCTTATGAGTTTGTTTTAGGCTGCTTGGAAAACATCATTCCTGCAGAAAAGCGCATAGTCCTGAACCGGGCACCCTTGGGAAAATACAGCAGTTCAGACGAAAATTTGATGCTGCATTACGATACCCTTATTTTAGCTGTAGGTTCTGTGTCCAATGATTTTGGCACAGCCGGCGTATCCGAGCATTGCCATTATTTAGACAGCCTGCAGCAGGCTGAAATCTTCCAGCAGGATCTGCTGCGTCTGTATTTGGATGCGCAAAACAGCAATGAACCCCGCCAGCTGAACATCGGCATTATTGGCGCTGGCGCGACTGGCGTAGAGCTTTCTGCCGCGCTGACAGAAGCCAAGCATAATTTTTATAAATTCGGGCTCAATAAAATCTTGCCCCAGAATGTGCAAATCACCTTAATTGAAGGCGCTGACAGAATTTTGCCCGCCTTGCCCGAAAAACTGGCGGATCATGCATATAAGCAGCTGGACCGCATGAAAATTGATGTGCTGACCTCTAAGCGCGTCGCAAAAGTAGATGCTGACAAAATTTACTTTGATGACGGCAGCAGCATTCATGCAGAACTCAAGGTCTGGGCTGCAGGCATTAAAGCCCCGCCAGTCATTGCCAGCCTGCCAGGCTTTGCCAAAGACCGTATGGGCCGCATAGACGTCTATGCTACCCTGCAGACCAAGGCAGACCCGAATATTTTTGCCTTTGGGGATTGTGCGCATTGCCAGCCGCGGGCCGACGAGCCTGTACTTGGCCCGCGGGCGCAGGTTGCAAGCCAGCAGGCGTCTTTTTTGGCAGAAGCCTTAAAAGCCCGCCTGAACGGTCAACCGCTGCCCATGTTTAATTTTTCAGATAAAGGCTCTTTAGTTTCACTCAGTAAAAATAAAGCCGTCGGTGAATTATTAGGCCAGGTTAATGTGCAGGGCTTTATCGCAAAATCCATGTATGTGTCTTTATACCGCATGCATCAAGCCGCCATTTACGGCTATGCGCATGCAGGCTTACTGACCGCCAAAGATTTTGTGAACAGAAAAATCTCGCCAAAAATAAAAATGCATTGAAATTTTAATATTCACCCCGATTAATGAAAAAACCATCATCTGAATAGTAAAAGTGCAATTTTTTAGTAAATTTAGTCTACAAAAAAGCAATTTCACTTTATGATGTACCCTTAAAAAATTGAATGGATCAATAACATGACTGCTATTGCAAATAACCTTGTGGTTTCTTTCCACTACACATTGACTAATGCTGAAGGTGAAACACTTGACCAATCTCAAGGTGAACCACTTGCCTATTTGCACGGCGCTGGCAACATCATCCCTGGCCTAGAAAAAGCATTATTAGGCAAAACAGTTGGTGAAAAATTTACTGTAACTGTTCCTGCTGCTGAAGGTTATGGCGAATACAACCCAGACCTAGTACAAGAAGTTCCAGCTCAAATGTTCCAAGGCGTTGACAATATTCAAGCTGGCATGCAATTCCAAGCTCAAACTGACGACGGCGTTCAAATCGTAACTGTTAAAGCAGTTGAAGGCGACAATGTTGTTGTAGATGCAAACTTCCCGCTTGCTGGCCAAGACCTGACTTTTGCCGTTGAAATCATTGAAATCCGTGAACCTTCTCAAGAAGAATTAGATCACGGTCACGTACACGGTGCCGGCGGCCACCACCACTAAGATCTTATGATCTGACGTGCAAAAGGCAAAGTTTTTACTTTGCCTTTTTTATTGCTGATACATGGCAAATGATATTCCGCACCCAGCGCAGTTTCGGCTATTCATCCGGCTTTAGATCATTTCATACAGCTGAATCGGGATGAATGACTTCAAATCCTGCTTAGCTAGCATGCAAGCACCAAGGCACACATCATCATCTGAATAAACATCAATCTTAAAACAGCGCCTCCGTTTAACTTGAAAATTAGATCACATAAAAAAACAGAGCCTATACTCTGCTTTTTATTGGAATTTATATCCTGCGCATACGCTTTAAATTTTTTTATCTGCGTTGGTTGTAAATCTGCTGCGCAGCCGGCAGGTTTTTACGCATGGCATCAATCCGTTGGCTATTTGACGGGTGAGTCGACAGGAACGATGAACCGCCAGCGCCTTCAAGCTTATTCATTTTTTCCCACAGCGTAATTGCAGCCTGAGGATTATAGCCTGCCCGCGCCATCAGCATTAAGCCGCCCTGATCCGCTCGGCTTTCCAAACTGCGTGAATAGGGCAAGCCAATCCCAATTTGGCTGCCCAATTGCGCTGCCGCTGTTCCTGTCTGACCTACACCCGCTGCACTTAAGCCAATGCCCAGCGCCAAATCTGTCAGCGCCTGCGCGCCAACTTTATTCTTCGAATGCTCTTCAAGGGCATGCACCATTTCATGGCCCATCACCGCGGCAATTTCAGCATCTGTCAGATTCAACTTCGTGACAATCCCTGTATAAAATACAACTTTACCGCCTGGCGCCACATAAGCATTGACTTGCGGCGATTTCAGCACCGCAAGCTGCCAGTCAAATTTAGTCCCGGTTTGGTTCATTTGATCGGCATAAGGCTTAAGGCGGGTAAACACACTGTAAATACGCTTATAAGTCGCAGATGAGGTGTCTAAAGTATTGCTGTTGCGCGCTTCAGTGACCGTTTTATTAAAACCTTGAGTCGCTGCCGCATTCAGTGTTGCGGTATCCGCGCCAGCCATATCGGCCACAGTTGTACAGCCAGAAATTGTTACAGCACCTGCTGCACATAAGCTCATCAATATTTTTTTATTCATTATTCAGGACTCCAAACCCGCAATCTAAACAGCATGAATTATAGCAATTATATTCTTCAAATTTAGGAGGTTGAATGAAGTTAAAGCACATTATGATAGGATTTATGTAAAATATGTTCATCCAATAAACTGAATATAAAGCCAATAGAGCAAACAGCAGGCATTCAAAAATAGATACAGCTTGCACAGCGGCTCGACCTTTGTCTCAAGTGTTTCACTTTTACGTTTAAAAAATAGAAATGCATTTTGAATCAATATAATTGGCACTAAAATACAGGCAATCATGGCCGATAATCCAACGAAAGCTGTATAAATAATTTCAGGATTTGAGGTTTGCGCCCGAATAATCATCATCGCAATTGTGGGCGCACCGCCCATGGCAAACAGCAAAGAATAAAAGATGGTTCCTGATATGTACTTCTGCATCCTGCAGCGCCTGAAATATGAAGTGAAATGCATTTTAGCAACTCTGCTGACGCTGTACAGCACACTGAACTGCAACTTTAGTATCGGCTAATCCAAACTCAGATTTTATTCAGAGACTGAGGCTTCGCAGAAACGGCTTTACAGATTTGATCAGATTCGGCTTAGGCATTCCATTGCTGTTTACAGCTGTAAAAAAGCCCCGCTTTTGCGGGGCTTTTTTTGCATCATATTCTAAGCATTAAGCCTGGAACGGGTGACGCAGAATCATCGTTTCTTCACGGTCTGGACCTGTAGAAATGATGTCGATTGGACATTCAATCAGCTGCTCGATACGCTTAATGTAGTTGATCGCATTTTGAGGCAATTGATCTAAAGATTTTGCACCAAAAGTTGACTCAGACCAGCCTGGCATCGTTTCGTAGATTGGCTTTAAAGTTTCAAATGCAAGCGCATCAGAAGAACCCACACAGCCCGAATCTGCAGCTTCATAACCCACACAGATTTTCACTTCTTCTAAACCGTCAAGAACGTCAAGTTTAGTTAAGCAAATGCCTGAAAGCGAGTTGACATCTACAGAACGGCGCAGGATTTCAGCATCAAACCAGCCGCAGCGGCGCTGACGGCCAGTAGACGCGCCAAATTCTGAACCGATTGTACCCAAGTGTTTACCAATCGCATCGCCAATATCATTGGCAGCATCGTAAACAAGTTCAGTTGGGAATGGTCCAGCGCCGACACGGGTGGTGTACGCTTTGGTAATACCCAAAACATAATCCAAATGCAACGGGCCAAGGCCTGAACCTGAGCTTACGCCGCCAGCAGTAGTGTTTGAAGAAGTTACATACGGGTATGTACCATGGTCGACGTCAAGAAGTGAACCTTGCGCGCCTTCAAACATAATGTTGTCGCCGTTTTTACGGTAGTTGTGAAGCTCTGTTGTTACATCAATAACCAGCGGAGCAACGACTTTACGCCATTCATCACACAGCGCAATCACGTCATCAACATTCACGGCGTCAACGCCGAAGAATTGAGTCAATTGGAAGTTATGGTATTCAAGCAATTCTTCAAGCTGCGCCTTAAGATGCTCACCGCCGCGCACCAAGTCAGCAACACGGATTGCACGGCGTGCAACTTTGTCTTCATACGCTGGGCCAATACCGCGGCCGGTGGTGCCAATTTTTGCATTGCCGCGCTTAATTTCACGCGCCTGGTCTAACGCAATGTGGTGCGGAAGAATCAATGGGCAGTTTGGAGAAATACGCAGACGCTCACGAACTGGCACACCTTCTTTTTCAAGAATGTCCATTTCTTTAATCAGCGCTTCCGGTGAAAGTACAACACCATTACCAATTAAGCACAGTACGTTTTCACGCAAGATGCCAGATGGAATGAGGTGTAATACAGTTTTCTTACCACCAACTACGAGAGTATGGCCAGCGTTGTGACCGCCTTGATAGCGAACAACCGCAGCCGCTTGATCTGTGAGCAGGTCGACGATCTTGCCTTTGCCTTCGTCGCCCCATTGGGTACCAAGTACCACAACATTCTTGCCCATAATAGCCTCATTACATCATGCTGTTAAAATTGAGAGTAAAGCTGAATGACATGAACATTCAGCCTTGCCATTAAACTGTTTCGATTAAACCGCTTCGACTTTCCACTCGCCTGCAACATTCACCAATTGATGCGTTGCATTTGGAACTGATTTTAAATCATCGTTCCCAAGTAACTGAAGTACACTTAAGCCTTGTGCGCGGACGTCCGCAATTGCGTCAAGCAATGCCTTGTCTGTGCCTTTAGGCGCAACAACTTTTTGAATCTGCTTAAATTGACCTGCACATAATGCATAAAGGTCACAAGAGAAGCCGGTTGCCGGACGCGCGCGTCCAAAGTGCTGGCCAATCCCGTCATAACGTCCGCCTTGAGCCAGCGGCGCTGCACGGTTTGGCGCATATACGGCATACATTAAACCAGTGTGATAGTGATATGAACGAAGTTCTACAACATCTATACCAATATGCAGTGCTGGCCAGCGCGCCTGAATTTCTGACTGGGTTTGCTTAACAGCATCAAATGCCTGCTTAAACTCAGGATTTTCAAAAATCTCAGCGCTTAAATATGTCTGCAGCGCATCTAAATCGCTTGCATAACGGCCCAAATTATAAAAATCTGCACCGAATTTTAATTCTTGAGTAAATTCAGCCAGTTCAGGCAATGCTTTGCGCTGATATAAATCAGAAAGCTGACGCTCAACTGCTTTCGATAAGCCTGCATGCGCCACTAGGCTGCGGAATAATCCGACATGGCCTAAATCCAGATGAATGCCATCAGCCAAACCAGCTGTTTGAAGCAAGCTCAGCATCACATCGACCATTTCAACGTCGGCATCAATGCTGTCTGAACCAAATAATTCTGCACCCAGCTGCAGCGGCGCGCGTGTGGTATTAAAACCCTGTGGTTTAGTGTGTAAAACCGTGCCAGCGTAGCAATAACGCGCTACGCCTTCGACTGGATGTACATGCGCATCGATACGGGCCACTTGCGGTGTCATATCGGCACGCACACCAAGCAACCGGCCAGACAGCTGGTCAATCACTTTAAAAGTGGCTAAGTCTAAATCTTGATTCGATTCGGAGAGAGAAGAAAGAGATTCGATGTATTCGATAAATGGCGTGTACACCAGCTGATAACCTCGAGTTGCGAGGAAATCCAATGCTTCACGGCGCAAAGCTTCAATCACTTGCGCTTGTTCTGGTAATACATCAGCTACACCATCAGGTAATAACCATGTCTCTGAAATGGGCATGTTGTAAACCTAAATACTTGTCAGCGCGGAAATAATCCGCATAAAAAAATCGGGAACACACCCGATTTCTCATAGTGTAGCACGTTCAATTTAGCCATGCATCAGACAATTCAGGAAAATTTCATTTATCGTGTTAAAGCCGTACAGGCAGGCTTTGAGCAGCAGCCTTATTTGTACAGGCAGACAGCAGCTCCAAATTTAAACACGTAGAAAAAAGTGACGCTCCGCCCCATAGTATTTATTGATTAAATTTATTTAAAACATAATTTAATCCTTAAATTTCAATTATAAAAAGAATGGTTCAGGCCGATAATTCATCTATACTTTTGTTCAATTCAGCATCAACAATAAGTCCAGCTGAACATTCATTCAATGCTTTGATTACGCAATTTCACTTTGGGGAAAAGTTATGGAATTACACAGCAACTTGTATTACAGGCATGCAGATGCTCAAATAATGTCAAAATTAGACCGTTTATTTGAAGAGCACCGCGGTGATTCAGATAAATTTATCGCCCTCGCCTGTGACATTAATCCCGAAAATGGCGCTGAGCTGGCCAGAGAAATTTTAGATACTGTGGATAACATTGAATTTGATTTGGGGCCAGAACTACTGTACCCGATCGAAGGCTATTCAATTGCGCATTTTGTGCATGGCTCATCAGGCGATGAATTTATTGAAGCGATTTTATTTTTTCTAAAGGCGCTGGCTCCGTCTATCCACGCTCAGGCTTGGGGATGCGGTGATGATGATCCTTGGGAATTTTGGTTCAAATTTGAGGGCGATGAACTGCTCCGTGAAGATGATGAGCCATTCAATGATCCGGAAGAAGACGAAGAAATTAAAGCCAATATTTATACTTGGTGGCATGCCGGCCTGCCTCAGCAAATCAAAGAAGGCTTTTTAAACGAAAACGTTGAGCAGTAAAAGCTTTGAACACCTGAAAACCCGCAGCTTGAGGCGGCGATTACGCCTCTCAGGCGGCAGAGAGCAATACACAAAATCTGAGCATCATTTGCGCTCTAAAAAATACTTCCGCATCGTTACAGAATAGGCAATGCGGTAGTCTGCTTGATTTTCTGCAGCGGAATTTCAGTCTTCACATTTTGAATACTGGAAATTTTATTCAAGCGCTGAATTTGAAACTGGCGGTAGGCATCCAAATCCGCCACCATAATTCTCAGGAAAAAATCACAGTCTCCTGCCATCAGCTGGCATTCCACCACCTCATCCATAGACTGAATAGCCTCTACGAAGGCATTGACCGTTTTCTCATCCTGTCCTTTTAGCCAGATGCGGGCGAATACAGTCAGCCCTAAATTAATCTTCTGCGGATTCAGCAGCGCCACATATTTTTCGATAATGCCGTCATCTTCCAGCTGTTTGACACGGCGCAAGCATGGCGATGGTGAAAGCCCCACTTTCTGAGCCAAATCGACATTCTGCAGCCTGCCATTGCGCTGAACTTCCCAAAGAATCCGCTTATCAATAAGATCCATCTTAAACCCCAGCAGTTCATGCTAATTTTTTATACATTTGAAGCATATTATGCCAAAAGTGAATGCATATAAATTAAATTCAGCGCCAAATGCTGCAGTGAAGCTTTTACAATGTTTTTCTTTGTAATTAAAAGATTGGAAAGCCTCATGTTGACCTTTCGGACTGCCGCAGCTGATACCCCAACCTCAGAAAAGCTTGCAGAATTCAAACGCGGTCTGAAAACTTCCATTCCCCTGCTGCTCGGCATTATTCCTTTTGCCTTGGTGCTTGGCGCGCAAGCCACTCAAAAAGGCTTATCATTTGCGGAAGTTTCATTGCTGACTGGCTTAAACTTTGCTGGCGGTTCTGAGTTTGCCATTTTGGAAGTATGGACTAATCCGCCAAATATTATCATGCTGATTTTTATTACTTTCCTTGTGAACAGCCGGCACTTGTTAATGGGTGCAAGCCTGGCGCCCTATTTACGGCATTTGCCAAACCGCACAGCATTTTCCGCCCTGTTTTTTATGTGCGATGAGAGCTGGGCTTTAAGTTTAGCTGACGCGCAAAAGAAACAGCACTATTTAGGCGCGCAGCGCGCATTCAGCATGCTGTTCTACGCAGGCCTTTGTTTTGCGCTTTACCTCATGTGGATTGGCTTCACCACACTCGGCGCAATAATTGGCCCCGTGCTGGGAGATGTCAGCCGTTTCGGTTTTGATATGGCCTTTCCTGCTGTCTTTTTGGTGCTGCTGCGCGGCATGTGGAAAGGCATGCGCGCTGCCCGCCCATGGCTAGTCAGCTTAGTGGCCGCAGCATTGGCTTACTTATATTTGCCTTCCGGCTGGCACGTGCCTATCGGCGCGGTTTGCGGAATTATCTCTGCTGTATTCTTAACAGGAGATGAAGCATGATTCACGCATCAACAGTCATCGCGATTTTATTTATCGCCTTCACCACTTATCTGACCCGCGTCCTTGGCTATGTTTTGCTGAAGCATAAAACATTAAGCAAGAAACAGCGCCAGATTCTAGAGGTTGTGCCCGGCTGCGTGCTGATTTCTGTGATTGCGCCTTATTTTGTAAAAGACAACCCTGCAGACCTGATCGCAATTGTCATTACCCTGCTGGCTGCATCGCGTTTTTCATTATTACCAACCGTGGCCATCAGCATGGCATCCGCTGCATGTTTACGGCTGGTGCTGGTTTGACCCCACAGCTGCGCAAAAAATAAAGCCTCCCATGTTCATCACAGAGAGGCTTTTGTAAAAATAGGACTATGCTTTCACGCTTAACTCTCAATCTTTAGGCGCCATGACTTTCGCCAGCAAATTCACCAGCTCTGCATTTTGCAGCTCAACCTGCTGCAGCTTTTGCGATGTTTGATCCATCGTCTCCTGCTGCACATGCATCTTTTTCGCTAAATCCTGCATAATTTCTAAGGTTTTCTTCAAATTCGCTTCTAAATGGACGATTTTTTCTTCCAAGTGCAAGCTTGCTTGAACTTCAGCATTGTCATCTTGATTTTTAAACTGCAGCCATATCAGAAAGATCACTGCCATCGACAGTAAAAAAATAAATCCCCACAATAGAATCATCAGCTTTGCTCTTTTTAATCATTCATTTGTTTCATCTTACCTAATTTTTTAAAGGTTTTTTTCAGAAAAAACAGTTATTTCATTACTTTTACGATCAATGATGCAATTCCAGCGATCAAAACAAGGCGATTTCACTTTCAGTCAGAACAATCCAGCGCCTTTAGGCGCTTTAAACTGATAGCGTCACGTAAAAGATTCGCAAAGATCCAGCAGGCGGTTGGCATAGCCCCACTCATTGTCATACCAGGCAAAAACTTTGGCTTGCCGCCCGACAGTCATGGTTTGACTTAAATCGACAATTAAAGAATACGGCGAATGGTTAAAATCGCTGGAGACCAGCGGTTCATCCGTCACCGACATAATTGCAGCGTAATCATGCGCGGCAGATTTCACCAAAACCTCATTCAAGCGATGCTGAGTAATAGGCGACTGTGCGATAAACGTCAGATCAATCGCTGCCACATTAATGGTAGGCACTCGAATAGAAAAACCATCGATGCGGTCTTCCATTTTTGGCATTACACGTTTTAAAGCACCTAAAGCAGAAGATGTAGTTGGAATGATGTTTTGCCCTGACGCGCGCGCGCGGCGCAGATCCCGGTGCGCATGGTCTAAAACCGACTGATCCGCGGTTACCGCATGAATTTCAGTCATCAGAGCAGATTCTATGCCAAAAGCATCATCAATAATTTTCACCAAAGGCACTAAGGCTTGAGTCGTGCAGGACACACTGGAAATAATCTGATCGTGCGCTTTGACATCATGATGATTCACGCCGTACACAATGGCGGCATCCACACTGTCAAAAGGCGCCGCGCCAATGATCACGCGTTTCGCCCCAGCATGAATATGCTGAGTGGCCGCTTCTCGCGAACGGAATAATCCCGTGCACTCTAAAACCACATCAACATTCAAGGCCTGCCATGGCAGTAAAACCGGCTCTGCACTGCGCAATACCTGAACCCGCAGTGCAGACTCACCGGCCCGTATGCTTAGAAATTGCTTGCCATTTTCGGTTTCTATTTGCACTTCGCCATGAAACCGGCCATGGGTTGAATCGTATTTAAACAGATGCAATAAAGTTTCGATGTCCGCAACATCGTTAATGGCAATAATTTCAAAATGAAATTGTTTAGGATTTTCAAACCAAGCTCTGAGAACATTGCGCCCAATTCGCCCAAATCCGTTAATTGCCACACGTTGCATCATTATTCCTTACAATTGAAACAAGGGTTTTCACGCTTATGTTATCGGATTTCTTAGCTTTTACGGAGAATATTTGTCAAAATTAGCGAGAAATATTTACATTAAAAATAAATGCCATATATCCAATCCTTTGTGAAAAATAAAATGAATCCATTTAAGCAAATTTCGAAATTATTTTTATGTCTTTTCGCCTTCTATAGTGCTGAACTATTAGCCACACCGCTTTATTCCTCTTGTGCGCCAGAACAGACAGCTAAACTGATTCAAGAGCTAAAACTACTTACAAGCAAGACATTGAAATCTGATGAACTGCAAGAGCGTTCAGATTGTATTTATCTCGATGCCAACAGCTTGCTTATTGCAACTGCAAATCTCATCCCAAATAAAGAAAATATTTATCAGATTCAGCTTTACCTGCTTAACCCAAATCACAAAAAAATCTTGTTCAAATATATACATCCACAAATGATTTCTGAGGAAAATGGCAGATTTTCATCGATTAAATTTGATCGTGTTCCCTACTCTAGTTTACCAAAGGAAAATGTGGTTGGCCTCAATACCCATCATTTGAACAATGGCTACTTTAGCTATGACTTGGATAAATTCAATTTATTTCGCGTTCAATCTAATCCAAATTCTCAAAAATACCATATTCAATGGGTGCTTAGAGATATCCAGACCAACATCCAAACCAATTGGCGTCCTGCATATGGCTGTGAAAATGGAACAAATGACGATATTAAAAGTATTTTCATTCTCCAAAATAGTCAAAGCCATCAACTGCAAGATATTCTTTTAAAACAAATTAAGAAATCAGAAGATACTGATGAAAAATGTAAAATGATGCACTCCAAGAAAGCTGAACAACAACTTTTAAAATTTAATGGGGAATATTATCAACTCAATAAAAAACAACTGTTAACATCAGAAGATATCAGAGATGAATAAATCAAATTTATGAAAAAATCTATTTAAAGTCTTCCCCCTTAGGTCTCCTTTATTTTCTTTAACCGTTAGTGCCGCTCCATACCTGAGCCTAAATACAAATCAAAAACTGCCCGCCATTAGTAACTCTATATAGTTAAAAGAAGACGTTTCGGATTATTATTTAAAATTGTTTTTCATTGATGTTCATCTTTATAAAATTATGAAAAGCTATAAAGAATCGTTCAGCACAGCTTCCGAAGCCTCACACTTTGAAATATACGGTTTGATATCACCCCTTTTCACTTTCAAATCAACGAAAACTGGCGGGTCTTCGATATCAACATGGACATTATCCAAAAGACATGTGATACATTTAAACCCACATATCACAAATGGCTTACAAGATATGATATCAACGGGATACAAACCTCGACTGATTTTTGATGATCTAAATCAGGACAACATTGAACCTAAAGCAAAAATTTCAAAAGAGACACACGCCTTCAAGTCTAATACTCAACAATATCAAGTTGATGCAAAAAAGCTTTTCATGCTCCATGAATAAAATACAGAGCTGAAAAATAAAATAACAATGACCATGCATACTCAAATTTAAGGGGCAAAATTACATTTTCCATAAATCACAATTTTTGTAGTTTGATGGCTTTTGAATCTTTTAGATTAACCAGTGCAACGAATTATAAAAAATAATAATTCACCTTAAAATCATTGGTGCATACAGCATTTTCCGTTATAATTTGTCGTTTTAAAATTTTAAGCCAGCATATCAAGTTAGCTTGAATCAATAAGTAAGACTCGCTTGTTATGCTATCCGCCAAATACAAAATTGAGGAGTGACTTGGTTGTGAGTACTCGTTTTATGACAACTGCTGAAATACGTGAAGCATTTTTGCGCTACTTTGAATCGCAAGGACATACACGTGTCGCGTCAAGTTCACTTGTACCTGCCAATGACCCTACTCTGCTATTCACTAACGCAGGGATGAACCAATTCAAAGACTGCTTCCTCGGTCTTGAAAAACGTGACTATGTCCGTGCAACAACATCACAAAAATGTGTACGTGCAGGCGGCAAACACAACGACTTAGACAACGTCGGTTACACAGCACGTCACCATACATTCTTTGAAATGCTGGGCAACTTCTCTTTTGGCGATTATTTCAAACATGATGCCATCCGTTTTGCTTGGGATTTCCTAACTGGTGAAGAATGGTTAGCGTTGCCTAAAGATAAACTCTATGCCACTGTTTATCACACCGATGACGAAGCATTTGACATCTGGAACAAAGAAATTGGTCTGGATGCAAGCCGCATTATCCGCATTGGCGACAACAAAGGCGGCCAATACGCATCAGACAACTTCTGGGCAATGGGCGATACAGGCCCTTGCGGTCCATGTTCTGAAATCTTCTTTGACCATGGCGACCACATTTGGGGCGGCTTACCGGGTACTCCTGAAGAAGACGGCGACCGTTTCATTGAAATCTGGAACAACGTATTCATGCAGTTCAACCGCACTGCAGATGGCGTATTGCATAATCTTCCTGCACCTTCTGTCGATACAGGCATGGGCTTGGAACGTATTTCTGCAGTTTTGCAGCACGTCAACTCGAACTACGAAATTGATTTATTCCAACACTTATTAAAATCTGCGGCTGAAATCATCGGTGTAAATACTGCTGAAGCTGAAGCAGCGGCCAAAGAATCAGGCAAACCTGTTGAATACCCAGCTTCACTGAAAGTGGTTGCTGATCATGCGCGTTCTTGCTGCTTCCTGATTGCAGATGGCGTGAACCCTTCTAATGAAGGCCGTGGCTATGTATTGCGCCGCATTATCCGCCGCGCAGTGCGTCACGGCAACAAACTTGGCGCAACAGGCGCATTCTTCTACAAAATGCTGCAGCCGCTGATTGACGTAATGGGTCAGGCTTATCCTGAACTTGAAGCGCAAAAAGCTCGTATCGAAGCGCAATTGCTGAAAGAAGAAGAACAGTTTGCAAAAACACTTGAGCAAGGCTTGAAATTGCTTGAAGGCGAATTGGCAAATCTTAAAGGTTCTGTCATTCCAGGTGAAGTCGTATTTAAACTTTACGACACGTATGGTTTCCCTGCTGACTTAACGGCTGATATTGCGCGTGAACGCGATTTAACCATTGATGAAGCTGGCTTTGACGTTGAAATGGCGGCTCAGCGTCAACGTGCGCGTGATGCCGGCAAGTTTGCAATTGATTACAACTCAATTGTTAAAGTTGAAGGCGAAACTCAATTTGATGGCTATGAAGCAACGCAAGGCCAAGGTCAAATCATTGCAATCTATAAAGATCGCGAGCCAGTTGACGAAGTCGTTGAAGGCGATGAAGCGCTGATCGTATTGAACCAGACCCCTTTCTATGCGGAAAGCGGCGGTCAAATCGGCGATACAGGGATCTTCAAAAATGATACTGGTATTTTTGAAGTTCAAGATACCAAAAAATCTGGGGGCGCATTTGTCCACCAAGGCATCGTGACCATGGGCAGCTTAAAAGCAGCTCAAAATGTTGAAGCGATCGTCAAAGCTGATCTTCGTGACGCAACTGCACGCAATCACTCTGCAACACATTTACTGCACGCTGCTTTACGTCAAGTTTTAGGCGAGCATGTGCAGCAAAAAGGTTCATTGGTTGCGTCAGAAGTTTTACGTTTCGACTTTGCCAATGACCAACCTGTTTCATTTGAGCAATTGCAAGAAATTGAACGTATTGTCAATGCTGAAGTGATTGCCAATACTGCTGTTTCGACTGAACTTTTAAACATTGAAGCGGCCAAAGAGAAAGGCGCAATGATGTTGTTTGGCGAAAAGTATGGCGATGAAGTCCGTGTGCTTGCGATGGGTACAACAAAGGATGAGAAAAACTTCTCAATCGAACTGTGTGGTGGTATCCATGTGAAACGTACCGGTGATATTGGTTTATTCAAAATCACTTCTGAAGGCGGTGTGGCTGCCGGCGTCCGCCGTATCGAAGCGGTAACAGGCACGAAAGCGCTTGAAGCGGTTCAAAAAGTTGATGCGGATATCGTCCACATCAATGATTTGCTCAAAGCGCAGAAAGACCAAACTGTTGAGAAAGTTGAAGCCACTGTTGAAACAGCGCATCAATTGCAAAAGCAAATTGAGCAGTTGAATCAAAAACTGGCGAACTTCCAAGCGTCTGAACTGATGAATCAAGTTCAGGAAATTGCTGGCCGCCAAACACTGATTGCCGCAGTGCAAGGACAAGATGCGAAATCACTTCGCCATCTGCATGACAGTGTTAAATCTAAATTAGACCATGCTGTGATTGTACTGGCAGGTGTTGAGGGCGACAAAGTCAGCCTGATCGCTTCTGTTGCGAAAGACTTCACTTCAGCAGTAAAAGCGGGCGACATTATCAAGCATTTAGCCACTGAGTTGGGCGGCAAAGGCGGCGGTAAACCTGATCTCGCTCAAGGCGGCGCGCCACTCAATGAGAAGTTTGAATCCGTTATAGCCGATTTAACCGCTTGGCTTGCACAGAAATAAGCCGCAAGTATTTCAGGTAAAAGCTGGCCATGCTGTTGGCTTTTACCTTCCCCAGTTCAGCTTATAAGATGCCGTGTTAAGCCACGCGGTTTGGAACAGCATCGCTTAAGCGGATAAAGCAAGCGTCAGACGCTGCAAATGATATTTATGCTGAAATCACACAATGACAGCCGCTGAATAATCAAGATGGAACCTGATGACTGTTTTGTGCAGTATCAGGCGTAAAGTATCCCGATAAATTGCAATTGCAGATTGCAATTTAGGAGCTGCGTGGTATTTTGGGGCTGCTCACTGCAGTGAGCTCCAAATATGTGTAAGTGCTTTAAGTCTTTAGACTTATTTACTTGGTAAGGATAGTTATGGCATTAATCGTTCAAAAATATGGCGGTACTTCGATGGGTACTCCCGAGCGCATTTTAAATGTAGCTCGTCGTGTAAAGCGCTGGCATGATCATGGTCACAAAGTGGTTGTGGTAGTTTCAGCAATGAGTGGAGAAACCAACCGCTTATTGGCTTTAGCGAAAGCCATTACCGAAACCCCTGATCCTCGTGAACTAGACCAAATGGTGTCTACGGGTGAACAGGTAACGATTTCAATGTTAGCAATGGCGCTCAATTCAATTGGTGTTGAAGCTAAGTCACTTACAGGCCGCCAAGTTGGGATTAAAACCGACAGCGCATTTACCAAAGCACGTATTGAATCGATTGATACCGATGTGATGTCGGGGCATTTAGATGCAGGCCGTGTGATCGTGGTTGCTGGTTTCCAAGGTTTTGACGCTGAAGGAAACATCACAACTTTAGGCCGCGGCGGTTCTGATACTTCAGGTGTTGCGCTTGCAGCAGCGCTGAAAGCAGATGAATGCCAGATCTATACTGATGTAGACGGTGTATATACCACTGACCCGCGTGTTGCGCCTAAAGCGAAAAAAGTGGATCGCATTTCTTTTGAAGAAATGCTTGAAATGGCATCTCTTGGTTCTAAAGTTCTTCAAATTCGTTCAGTTGAATTTGCAGGCAAATACCAAGTGCCTTTACGCGTATTGTCAAGTTTTGATAATGACAATGATGGCGCATTCGACGAAAACTTTAAACAAAACGTCGGAACACTAATCACCACTGAAGCGGAAGATAATATGGAACAGCCAATTATTTCAGGTATCGCGTTTAACCGTGACGAAGCAAAATTAACCATTTTAGGTGTGCCTGATGTTCCTGGTATTGCCTCTAAAATCTTATCGCCTATCGGCGCTGCAAACATTGAAGTGGATATGATTATCCAAAATGTTGAAGAAGATGGTACAACTGATTTCACCTTTACAGTGAACCGCGGTGACTTTAAAAAAGCCAAAGCAATTTTAGAAGCGACTGCTCAAGCAATTGGCGCGCGTGAAGTTGCAGCACGTGACGACATTGTAAAAGTATCTATCGTAGGCGTAGGCATGCGCTCTCATGCAGGCGTTGCAAGTAAAATGTTTACTGCTCTTGCTGACGAAGGCATCAACATTTTAATGATCTCAACATCTGAAATTAAAATTTCAGTCATCATTGAAGAAAATTACCTGGAACTTGCAGTGCGCGCATTGCACACAGCATTTGGCCTTGACCGTGAACACGGCGAATCAAGTGCACGTGCGTAATAAATGTATCAACAATTGTCATTGTTAGACAGTATTTGAAAAACATTACAAATAAACTAGAGCCACTATAGTTTTTCTTATAGTGGCTCTGTTATATTAAGCCTGAGGATTTTTAGAAACTTTATTAGAATTAAATCTGTAACAACGATGGTTACTGTTATCTGGTGAATTTTCTTTGCTTTTTCAGGTTATGTTTTTACATTCTAGATCAATTGCAGGTTTAGCGTTTTGCAAGGAGATAAACATGCTGATTCTGACTCGACGTGTCGGAGAAACATTGATGATTGGGGACCAGGTCAGCGTGACTGTGCTTGGGGTTAAAGGCAATCAAGTGCGTATTGGCGTAAATGCTCCAAAAGAAGTATCCGTTCATCGTGAAGAAATTTACCAACGTATTCAACATGAACGAGCTATGCACGAGCATCTTCAACATCTCGATCAAGATTATCAGCCTTCTTTTGAAGATGATAATTTTTCACAGAACAACTTCAATCGCTAATATTGACGTTGTTCTGTGAAAATAAAGCGGCTACCTAGCCGCTTTAAACTTTTTAAGCATCTCAATTTTTTACTTTCCTGCTTTTATTTCCCGCCCTGCTCAATCACTTTGCGCACTGGCCCAAAACTTCGGCGATGTTCAGCAATCACGCCATATTGCGCAATTGCTTCAAAATGAGCTTTGGTCGGATACCCCTTATGCTTGGCAAAACCGTATTGCGGATATTTTGCATCCAGTTCCACCATTTCACGGTCACGGGTCACTTTTGCCAAAATACTGGCTGCTGAAATCTCAGGATGCAGCGCATCACCGCCCACTACCGCATCACAGCTCATGCTTAAGCCTTGGGGCACTTTATTGCCATCTACCAGCAAATGTTCCGGCTGAACCGAAAGCTTCTCTACAGCACGGCGCATCGCCAGCAGTGATGCCTGCAAAATATTGTATTCATCAATTTCAGCCGCAGAACATTCTGCAATTGCCCAAGCTAAAGCCTTTTCCTGAATTTCAATAAATAACTTTTCCCGTTTTTTTTCACTGAGCTTTTTTGAATCGTTCAGTCCTTCAATCGGATTATTCGGATCCAATATTACAGCAGCAGCTACCACCGAACCCACCAAAGGCCCGCGTCCCGCTTCATCAGCACCTGCAATTTTCATCATTACTACCTTTTTTTAATATCATAAAAATAGGCTGAACCGGTCAGCCTATTTTCAAACTGCTATTTCATTTCAGCCATATTGAAAGCATCATTCGAATAGCGGCAAATCACTCATGCTTAGCTAACAGCTTCCTGCACACACGCATTAATTGTTTTAGACACAACATTGCTGACGATTGTAGCACGCGCATTCGGATCAAGCGCAGCCGTTGCCAAATCAACAGCCGTGACGCTTTGTGGCGCTTTTTCACTGACACAGCCGCAAATCTCGGATTGAATATTTTGCTTTTGTGTTGAAGTCATCACTTTAGTGGCAGTTTGCCATGCTGGAAGCGTATTCAATTCAGTTGTGCATTTTGCGTTAATTGCAATTTTGATCGCAGCCATTCCCAGCTGCTGTGTCGCAGTCTGCGCGCCAGTTGAAGTCGTCGATGTGCCGGTTGCTGTACAAGCCGAAAGAACGATTGCGAGTGGCGCCATAACAGCAAGAAGTTTTTTCACTGCGTTTCCTTATCATGTTTATAAAATTCAGCAGCGCTATTTTGCCCAAAGTTGAAATTTTAAGAAATAGCTGCAATACAAATACACGGCAGATGTATATTAATAAAACATTATTGAGCGTTGCAGATTTTCAACGCTATGTTCCTAAATTTCACTTTCTTCCCGCTCAGATATAAAATAGGATCTATCAACCTCAAATAGCTTGATGCCAAAATGAAAAATACAACTGGATACTACACGCGCACAGCACAGCTGCTGCATTGGCTTATGGCGATTATTTTTATCGCCGCATGGCTCATTGGATTTTACAGCGGCAATTTTTTAAGCTATGAAACAGATGGCAGCTTTAAAGGGGAAGTGATTACCCTGCATAAAAATATTGCAACCACCATCATCTTTTTAGTAGTCATCCGGATTTTCTGGCGCTACACCCACCCCGCGCCGGAGCTGCCTGCAAGCATGTCGCCGCTGATGAAAAAATTGGCGCATTTGGGCCATTTAGCGCTTTATTTAGTATTACTTGCACTGCCGATTACCGGCTGTCTGTTCAGCTGGAGCGCAGGCCACCCCGCCCCTGTACTGTATTTATTTGATATTCCGCGCTTAGTGCAGGAAGACCCGGATATCCTGGCGATTGTTAAACCGCTGCATATTTATATCTCATGGGCTGCTGGCCTGCTGCTTGCGGGTCACATACTGGCAGCGTTAAAGCATCACTTTATTGATAAAGACAACGTCTTAAGAAGCATGATCCGCCAAGGCAAATAAACCGCAATTTCACCCTAACACCTAGTAAAAACGCCTTCAGGCGCTTTTACTTTTTCTGCTGTATGACACAGCTTTTTACCGTATTCAGCACAGCTGTTTTAATCAGCTGATTTTTAGCCTCAGCGCTTACTGCGGCATGCGCCAATTCTGAGGCCGGCACATCATTCAGCGCATTGGCACTGACACAGCTGCAGACATCCTGTTCAAATTGCCGCTTATTGCCTGCTGTCATTAAAAACGTAGACGCTTTCCATAAGTTAGAATCTTTCAATTCTAAAGCGCATTGATGTTCAATCACGGGATTCAGCATTTTCTGCATTGCAGACTGGCTGGCTTCTGCACTGTAAAAATAGAGCATGCTGCAGAAAAATACAGATGCTTTGGCACATACATTCATTTTTGATGTCGATTCAATTTACTTGATTAAAAAAAAGGGCAGCCGATGCTGCCCTCTATTCGCTCAGCGCTTAGTGCAAGTTTTCAATCTGCAGCTTCCATTTCTGCTTTTCTTCAGCAGAAATAAATGAAGCTTCAAATGAATTAATTGCCAGCTGCTTCAACTCCTCATTGCTTAAATCCAGCGCTTGAGCAATCGCTATGAAATTGTCATTCATATAGCCGCCAAAATACGATGGATCATCTGAATTGACCGTAACATGCACGCCCTGCTGCAGCAAACGGCGGATGTTATGCTCTGCCATATCGTTGACCACACACAGCTTTAAGTTGCTGAGCGGACAGACCGTTAACGGCATTTTTTCAGCGATCAGGCGCTGCATCAGTTCCGGATCTTCTTCCGAACGCACACCGTGATCAATGCGGTTTACTTTCAGCAAATCCAGCGCTTCCCAGACATATTCCGCTGGCCCTTCTTCGCCCGCATGCGCAACAATCAGAAAGCCCTGCTCACGCGCTTTGGCAAAGACACGTTCAAATTTTGCCGGCGGATGCCCCATTTCACTGGAGTCCAAACCTACGCCAATAATTTGATCTTTGAACGGCAGCGCCTGCTCCAGCGTTTCAAAAGCAGCCTCTTCACTTAAATGGCGCAGGAAGCACATGATTAAATGCGATGTAATGCCCAATTTCGCTTTTGCGTCATCACAGGCGCGCTGCAGGCCATTTATCACTGTTTCAAATGCGATACCGCGGTCGGTATGTGTTTGCGGATCAAAGAACATTTCTGTGTGAACCACATTGTCTTCTGCGCATTTTTCGAAATACGCCCAAGCCAAATCGTAAAAATCCTGCTCATGAATGAGCACATTCGCGCCTGCATAATAAATGTCTAAAAAAGACTGTAAATTATGAAAGTTATACGCCTGCTTTACTTCTTCTACAGATTGATAAGGGATTGCAATTTGGTTGCGCTGCGCAATTTCAAACATTAACTCGGGTTCAAAAGTCCCTTCAATATGCACATGCAGCTCTGCTTTAGGCAAAGCGCGAATCAGCTCAAGTTGATCCATCTCTTATCCTCATAAAAATAAAAAAGGGTGTAAACTGAGTTTACACCCTTTGACTTGCCTAGCGAATTAACCACCAAACATCGCAAATTTCAATGCCCAAAGCGCAGCAATAATCCATACCATATACGGTACAGTTTTCGCTTTGCCAGTAAACAATTTAATTAATGCATAGCTGATGAAACCCATCGCAATGCCGTCTGCAATTGAATAGGTAAACGGCATAAAGACAATGGTTAAGAATGCTGGAACTGCTTCCGTAATTTCATCCCATTCAATATGCACAATCCCCTGAATCATCAGTACGCCAACAAACAGAAGCGCTGGCGCTGTGGCAAAGCCAGGCACCGATTGCGCTAATGGCGCTAAAAATAAGCACAGGACAAACAGGATAGCGACAACGACAGCAGTCAATCCTGTACGGCCGCCTGCAGCAACACCGGCAGAAGATTCAATATATGGCGTTGTAGATGATGTGCCTAATGCAGCGCCGGCAACAATTGCTGTCGAATCAGCAAATAAGGCTTTTTTCAAACGCGGCAGTTTGCCATCTTTCAACAGGCCTGCACGGTGTGACACGCCAACCAATGTCCCTGTTGAGTCAAATAAATCGACCAAAAAGAATACAAAGATGACGCCTATCAGACTCGCTTCAAACAAGCCCGAAAAATCCATTTGCATGAACGTTGGCGCAATTGAAGGAATTTCACCGACTACGCCTTGGAACTGGTTGTAGCCTAAAGCAGTAGAAATCGCTGTAATCACCAATATACTGATAATAATTGAACCGCGGACTTTAAACTGATGCATGATCACAATTAATAAAAAGCCCAGCAGCGCTAACATTGCAGGAGGCTGACCCAGGTCGCCCAAGCCCACCAAAGTTGCATCATTTTTGACAATAATGCCTGCATTTTTCAATGCAACCAGCGCAAGGAACAAGCCAATACCGCCGCCGATCGCCAGTTTCAGCGACATAGGAATTGCATTGACAATTGCTTCTCGGATTTTAAACATGCTGATGGCAATAAAAATTAAGCCTGACACAAAGACTGCTGCCAAAGCCGTTTGCCAAGGCACACCCATGCCTAAACACACTGAATAAGTAAAGTAGGCATTCAAGCCCATACCCGGCGCAAGCGCAATAGGATAGTTTGCAACCAGCCCCATTACCAAACAGCCGATGGCTGCTGCAAGACAAGTTGCAACAAAGACAGCGCCATGATCCATGCCTGTTTCAGACAAAATCATTGGATTCACAATAATGATGTAACACATCGTAAGGAATGTCGTTACACCTGCTAATACCTCTGTTCTAAAGCTGGTTTTGTTTTCACTCAGCTTGAACAGGCGTTCAAGTATATTTTCTGAAGATGGATTAGGAGTCGTCATGACCTAGCCCCTATTGAGTAAACTTTATGCCCTAAGCACTCCACAAAATTAATCACAATTGAAATATCATTAATTTTGTGGATGTTCTAGCAATCTGTATGCCAGCATTTTCATACTGCAAGAAAAAAATATTTATGCAATCAACCAATTAAGCGATATATTGCAAACAGCTAAACGGTCATCAACAAAAAAGCTGCATAGTCTTATGCAGCTTCATTTACCTGAATTAAATCAGAAGCTTAAAAAGCAATAAACCGATCTAATTTTACATGCCGCAAATTATAACACATTGATTTTTATTGTTTCTAAATTTTATTGTGCTGATAAATTTATTATATTTAAGATATTGGTTTTATTTAAAAGAAATTCGATTTTCTAAAAAAGTTAAGCTTTTTATCCTGCTGGCTATTTTTCTGCAGTTTGAGCAGGATTAAGCGCAAAAGAGCTGTCCATCTCTTCCACGTTTTGAGTCTGATTGACTTCATTCATCAGCTCATTCAGTTCCTGCTGCCTCTTGACCTCTGTATCTTTATAGACCACAAATCCCAAGATGCACACGAGCATAATAAAAAATGGAATGATAAGACTTTTCATAACTGGCTTTTATTGTTTACTTAACTTTTTATTATAATAACAAAACTAAAACACAAAGTGTGATTCAAATCACGTTTCATTTGATTAATTTACTATTTTTATCTTATTTATCAGAAAATTTATAATTTATTTTAAAAATAAACTTACTTATAGTTACTGGCTAAATAAAAAATAGCCATCAGCTTCAGGCAATATGCGATTTTTAATACAGCCGAAATGAAGCACATACATTTCCTTATTGCTGAGCATGCGGCACACCATTTAGCAATGCGTGTTCCCGGTAAAATGTATTGCTGAAAATATGATTCAGGACTATTCATACTTTGCCTGGCACTTTATCGCATGAGCCAATAAAGCGCCATTCAGGCAAAACTAAATTAAGGCTTTAAGCCGCCTGCTCATCACGCTTAAACACCAATTCGCTTTGGGATGAGCTATCTGCATCAAAATAGTATCCTCCCGTATTAAATGACTTTAAATCTTCAGCCCGTTCAATTTTATGTTCAAGCATATAGCGCGCCATTAGACCGCGGGCTTTTTTGGCATAAAAACTGATGACTTTATATTTGCCATTTTTCTGATCCAAGAACACAGGCTTGATAATCTGAGCTTGAATCCCGCTTTCCTTGACCGACTTGTAATACTCATCTGAAGCGATGTTTAGCAGAAGCTCAGAACCGGCTTCCTCCAAGTCCTTATTAATCATTTTCGTGATGTGATCGCCCCAAAATTCATAAAGATTATGGCCGCGCGGGTTTTGCAGTTTCGTTCCCATTTCCAAGCGGTACGGCATCATTAAATCTAAGGGGCGCAATAGCCCATACAGTCCCGAAAGCATGCGCAAATGCTTTTGCGCATAATCGATTTGCTGATCATTCAGGCTATACGCATCTAAACCGGTATACACATCACCTTTGAATGCAAACAGCGCCTGCCGAGCATTAGAAAAATTCAGGTCGGACTGCCAATCCCGAAAGCGCGCTGCGTTTAAAGTCGCGATTTTCTCACTCACACTCATCAAATTGGCGATATCTGAAGCGGAAAGCTTACGACTTACGTCGATAAGCGCTTGTGAATGATCCAGCAATCTTGGTAATGTATTTTGATCTGTAGGCAATGCAGTTTCATAATCCAAGGTTTTGGCAGGAGAAATTAAAGCGAGCATAAATAACTTGATTAAAATTTAAGTAAACAAACTATAACAGTAGACTTATTTTATTTCCAATCTGTGTTTTTACTGAGCATTATCGGTAGAATAGTATATTCTCCCGCCATTTAATCTCTCCTTATGTCTGAACAGATTTTCCTTCAAGGCACAGCCGGCCAAATTGAAGTTTTTGTAGATTATCCACAGGGTGAAGTGAAAGGATTCGCGGTAGTTACCCACCCCCACCCGCTGCAAGGCGGCACGCCGCAGCACAAAGTCCCTGTACTTTTAGCGCAAATGTTTTTAGAACGCGGCTGTATTGTATACCGCCCTAGTTTTCGCGGTTCTGGTCAAAGTGCCGGTATACATGACGACGGCAACGGTGAAACCCAAGACACCATGGATGTCATTCAATACGCGCGCAGCCAGCATGCCGATTTGCCGTTTTATGCAGGCGGCTTCAGTTTTGGCGCAAATGTCATGACCAAATGCTATGCCCTGCTTCCTGCTGACTTACAGCCCGTGCAAACGATTTTATGCGGTTTACCGACCACAACAGTCGCAGGTGTCCGCCACTATGTAACACCGCATATTAAAGGTGACATTTTATTTATTCATGGCGAAGCCGATGATGTAACTCTGCTGTCCGACTTAATTCAATGGGCTAAACCGCAGCGCCATTTAATTACAGTTTTACCTGGCGCAAATCACTTCTTTACAGGCTATTTAAAGCAACTGCGCATTGCAATTAGCCGTTTTTTAATTGTAAGTTGATTCTTTTAATCTCTTAATAAAAAAGCCATGAAGATCATGGCTTTTTTATGCATCGCGTTTTATATTTCAGCCGGATTCACGCATCACCAGCAGGTTTTCAGACAAAATAAAATACTGGGAAAATCCGTCCCCAATTGCTAAAAATTAAGCATTATTGCAATTCATATAATAAACTAATAAAAATACAATCAACTACTTAGCCAATATTGGCTTTTAGACTTTACATGGAACTTCTTTCATACTTACAGGGATACTATGAAAACATTCATTGGGATAATGAGTCTTGCTTTGTTATGTTCTTCTGCAATGGCGCAAAATATTACAGGAACATGGCGTTACATGGATGATAAGACAGGCGAAGCTAAAGGGCTGGTAAAAATAGAACAGCAAGCCGATGGAACTTATGCCGGCACTGCTCTAAAAGCCACTCCACGCGCGGGCTATATACCGAAAGAGTTCTGTACCAATTGCCCTGCACCCTATACCAATAAGCCGATTATCGGCATGCAAGTCATCACAGGCTTAAAAACATCAGATCAAGTGAATTATACCGATGGGCGAATCATCGACCCTGTTTCAGGAAAAATCTACCGCTTAAAAGGTAAATTGAACTCTAGCGGAAAAAAATTATTTCTGCGCGGCTATATTGGCGTTGCTGCGGTAGGGCGCAATCAAACGTGGCTGCGTGTGGAATAAAATGCAACTCAACAGCACCCATTTATGCATGGCAGCTATTGATTAACCGCTTAAAAAACAGCATGGTAGACTGCGTGTTGCCATGCTGTCTGCCATGCGGACTATACATTTATTTTTCTCTAAACATTCAGAACAGCAAAATCAGCTTTTCCACTGAAACTGACTAAATGACTCATCTTCTTTCAGTGTATTTTCAACCGCCTGCGCCAATTGATTCAATAAACTCTGCTCTGCAATGCGGTCTAACCAATCCTGATCTTCATCCGGATATGATGTAATTTCACACACCAAATGGCCATCCACATTATGTCCTTGGCAGGTCACTGACAATGGCAAAGCATGATTGTCTACACTCACCGCAATTTGATCGCCGCTTTGAGATAAGGTTTGAAAACCGTATTGACTCAGTTTAGCCGCCAATAAATCAGCCACTTGTTTTTGCACGACATTATAGTCATCTACTTTTGGCTGATGGGCACAGTTCGCCGCAAATTGTAATTTTCTCATCGTGTTATCCAAAGGCATTTTTGTTGTATGGTTTTAGAATAAGCAATAAATACAAAACAGCCAAGCGTTTGCTTGGCTGTTGTCTAACAAATATACAGTTTTTACATATTTTTATTCAGTCACCTGAATCGCCAAACCTGCTTGAGTTGCCAATGCAGTAAATGTCGGGAAACTGGTTGCCACAGTTTCTGTACCGACAATCTTGATTTCGCCAGAAGTCCGCAGTCCAGCCATAGAAAAACTCATGGCAATACGGTGATCGTGATGCGACTCAATTTCACCGCCAGTGAATATTGCGCCCCACTCGCCTGCTTTGCCTTTTCCTTCAATGATGATGCCATCATCGGTTGGCGTGCAGTCAATGCCCATAATTTTCAGGCCATCCGCCATCACTTGAATACGGTCAGATTCTTTTACGCGGAGTTCCGCAGCGCCAGTCAAAATGGTTTGACCTTCAGCACAGGCCGCAGCGATAAACAATGCAGGAAATTCATCAATGGCCAACGGCACTTGATCTTCCGGCATATGAATGCCTTTCAATGTCCGCGTTCCGCGGATACGGATGTCTGCAATCGGCTCACCGCCTGCAATGCGCTCATTTTCCACAGTCAGGTCAGCGCCCATCTGTTTTAAAATTTCAATGACACCCGTACGCGTTGGGTTAATGCCCACAGCTTCCAGTGTTACATCTGAACCTTCAGTAATGGCAGCGCCCACCATAAAGAAGGCCGCCGATGAAATGTCAGATGGCACTTGAATATCGGTAGCCATTAGCTTGCCACCGCCTTGCAGTGAAATACGGTTGCCTTCAGTTTTCACATCATAGCCAAAAGTGCGGAGCATGCGTTCTGAATGATCCCGCGTCGGTTCTGGTTCAGTAACCGCTGTTTCACCTTCAGCCCAAAGCCCTGCCAGTAAAATACCTGATTTCACTTGTGCAGACGCCATTGGCAAATCGTATTGAATCCCTTTTAAAGGCTGATTGCCGGTAATTGATACAGGCGGTGTTCCGCGCTCACCCGTAGTCTGAATATGCGCGCCCATTGCACGCAGGGGCTTGGCAATACGCTCCATTGGGCGCTTAGACAGTGATGCATCACCGGTCATGACAGAATCGAATTTCTGTGCAGACAGCATGCCTGCAAGCAAGCGCATCGATGTGCCTGAGTTGCCCATGTACAGCGCGCTGGCCGGTGCTTTTAAGCCATGCATACCCACACCGTGAATAGTGACTTCGCCATTTTTAGGGCCTTCAATGCTCACGCCCATATCCCGGAAAGCCTGAAGTGTTGCAAGCGCATCTTCGCCTTCCAAAAAGCCAGTCACGTGCGTTGTGCCTTCAGCAATGGCGCCAAACATGATGGAGCGGTGTGACACAGATTTGTCGCCTGGCACGGTAAATTTACCTTGGAAATTTTTCTGGCCCGGTAAAATAGTAAATTGCTGTGTCGTCACTTTGTTTTTCTCCATCAAAGGTTTGTTGGCAAGCATATGATTAAAATGCTGGCGGGCTGCCTGTGCATGTCCCAATACACCCATGAGTGCTTGAGAATTTTCATCTTCAATCAATTGACGCAAAGTCTTAAGCTGTTTTTCAAAGCCGTCGACTGCATTTAAAATTGCTTTTTTATTGGCAAAAAAAATGTCATGCCACATTTGCGGATCACTGGCTGCAATTCTGGAAAAATCGCGGAAGCCGCCAGCGGCATAACGGAATATATCTAGATTATCTTCACGGTTGGCCAATTGCTCAACCAAATTAAAGGCCATTAAGTGCGGAAGATGGCTGGTATGCGCAAGCACTTCATCATGCTTTTCCACATCCATGCAAATCACTTCCGCCTTGGCGGCTTGCCACAGTTGAATCAGTTTTTCGACCGCCCAGTCTGCACTGCTTGGCAGCGGCGTTAAAATCACTTTATGGTTGGCAAATAAATCGACCTTGCCTGCATGCACCCCTGTGTGTTCTGCACCTGCAATCGGATGGCCCGGTACAAACCCAGCCGGCAAATATTCACCATATACCGCTTTAGCAGCATCAACCACATTGCCTTTGGTGCTGCCGACATCGGTCAAAATTACATTTTCTGACAAATATGGCTGAATGGCTTCCAGCACCTTTTGCGTCGCACGGACTGGCAATGCCAAAACCACCAAATCCGCACCTTTGACGGCTTCAATCGGGTCACTGTACCCTTCCTGAATTAAGCCTAAGGCTTTTGCATCTTCCAGTGTCTGTTTAGAGCGGGTCGATGCGACGATTTGTGTTGCCAAATTTTCAGCAATCATCACGCGGGCAAGGCTTGAGCCAATCAGCCCAAGCCCGATAAAAGCAACTTTTTCAAACAGTGGCGCAGACATAACTTATGCAACAGCCTCTAATTCCAGCACTTTTGCCAAAGCTGCTAAGAACTTCGCATTTTCTGCTTCGGTGCCAATAGATACACGCAAGTGATTTGCAATGCCCACCGGACGCACAATGACGCCTTCTTTCAGCAGGCCATTGAATGTTTGCGCAGGATCTGCCTGTACATCCACCAAAATAAAGTTGGCGCGTGAAGGCACATAGCTCAAGCCCAGCTTTTCAAAACCCGCCTGCAGCTGCGCCATGCCTGTTTTGTTCACTTCACGAGATTTTGCAATAAAGTCTTCATCTTTCAGGGCAGCAACCGCAGCCACCATCGCCAAATGATTCACATTGAATGGCTGGCGGATACGGTTTAAATAATCAGTCACTTCTGCAGATGCCAAAGCAAAGCCGACACGAAGCGCAGCCAAGCCATAGCATTTAGATAATGTGCGGCTGACAATCAGGTT
This sequence comes from Acinetobacter sp. CWB-B33, assembly GCF_039655955.1. NCBI lineage: Bacteria > Pseudomonadati > Pseudomonadota > Gammaproteobacteria > Moraxellales > Moraxellaceae > Acinetobacter > Acinetobacter sp. CWB-B33. The sequence goes on along the minus strand of NZ_JAGFEU010000001.1, from coordinate 575,138 downwards.
TGGATACTGTTCCAAGAATTTCAGGCTGTTGAAGTTTTCCGGGAAATATTCCACATAGGCTTCATCCAGCACCACAATCACATCAGCGGGCACTTTTTGCATGAAAGCGTCAAATTCAGCTTCTTCAAACCAAGTTCCCGTCGGATTGTTCGGGTTGGCAATAAAAATCAGCTTGGTATTTTCTTTTACCGCCGCAGCCATTGCGTCTAAGTCATGCGCAAAGCCTTTGGCTGGCACTTCGATTGCTTCAGCATTAATCGCTTGCGTGACTAAGCTGTACACAGCAAAAGCATGCTGGCTGTACACCACAGAATCGCTTGAAGACACAAATGCGCGGGCAAACATTTCAAGAAGATCGTTTGAACCGTTGCCCAGTGTAATACGGTCATGCGCAACACCAAACTGCGCTTGCACTTGGTCTTTTAAAATAAAACCGCCGCCGTCTGGATATCGCCCAATTTCAGCCAACTCTGCTGCAACCGCTTCTTTCACCTTATCTGAACAGCCCAATGGATTTTCATTTGAGGCTAATTTGACAATATCAGTAATCCCCAACTCGCGTTCAAGTTCACTGATCGGCTTACCCGGTTGATACGGCTTAAGTTTTGCGATGCCTTCATTGGCTGGGACAAACGTCATTTTACACTTCCGATGATTTCAAGTGATACATGCACTGAACCTTGATGAAGATTCAGTGCGGCTGTGATTTATAAAACGGCAATAGGATATGAACCCAATACGCGAAGCTCTTTCACCAATGGGCGGATTTCTTCCAGCGCAGCTTTGACATTGTCCTGCTCGACATGACCTTCCAAATCAATGAAGAACACATAGGCCCATTTTTCAGGCAGCGCTGGACGGGTTTCAATACTGGTCAAACTGATTTTATGCTTAGCGAACGGCGCCAAGATTTCCAGCAATGCGCCAGCGCGGTCATGTGCTGAAATTAACAAAGAGGTTTTATCATTGCCGCTTTGCGGAATTTTTTCACGGCCAATCACCAAGAAACGTGTGGTGTTTTCTGGGTTGTCTTCAATGTTGCTGTGCAGAATTTCCAGGTTGTAGATATTGGCAGCCACTTCTGACGCAATCGCGGCAGAATGCCATTCATTGCGGATACGGCGCGCGGCTTCTGCATTTGAACTGAGCGCTACGCGTTCCACACCCGGATAATGCGCATCCAGCCAGCTGCGGCACTGCGCCAACGTTTGCTGATGCGCATAAATCTGCTTAATGCTGTCTTTGCGGGTATTTTCAGAAATTAAAAATTGATGATGAATGGGCAATTCAACTTCGCCAATCACATTTAAATGCGAAGTTTTGAAGCAGTCTAATGTATGGTTGACCACGCCTTCAGACGAGTTTTCCACCGGCACCAGACCATAATGCGCACTGCCCGCTTCAACTTCACGGAAAACTTCATCAATCGTCGGCAATGGGCGGATCACTGCATCCTGACCAAAATGCTTTAATACGGCTGAATGCGTATACGTGCCGACTGGGCCTAAAAATGCAATGCTTTGCGGGGCTTCCAGCGCCAGGCAAGCTGACATAATTTCACGGAATAAGCGCGCCATTGTAGCATCTGACAGCGGACCTTCATTGCGCTCCATAACTTTGCGTAAAACTTGCGCTTCACGTTCAGGACGGTAAAACAGCGGGTTCTCTTCAGCAGCAAATTTCGCTTTAGCAACGGCTTCTGCCAATTTTGCGCGGCGGTTGATCAGCTGTTGAATCTGCATATCAACCGAATCAATGTCCTCGCGGATTTGAACTAGGTCAAGAGAAGCCGTGGTGTTCTGATCGTCATTGATCATTGTTATGTCGCCCTTCAAAATCATGGTTGCAAACAGTATAACAATAGTTAGGTTTCAAATGTTGCGCAATACAACATTGATTGATTCAGCCTTAAAAACAGACAGTTGTTTAAACCATCAGCAGTGCTGAAAAACCTCATCAACAAAATAAATATAAAGACTGGAATAAACAAAGCGGTTTAGCAATTCTGTTACCGCCATTGTATGCGAAGCGCCAAGCCGCTGATGCATCATTTCCCGATGAGCACAGATGTTTTATCTATAAAGAAAACCATGAAAAGTGATAGTTTTTTAAGCAAAAGTCCTTTAGATTTGAAGATCAAGGCTTGGCCGCCGCAATCAATATCCATCTATTTAAAACTGAATACATTTTACTTTTAGCAAATGTTTTCAATAACATTATTAGACCAATATGCTGCAAACCAATCACAGATTTTTAATATTTTTCCTATAGTCTTTTAGAATGCAATACTGGAACAGGAATTTCGCTCATGCGCAAAAGAATCGCGGTACTGGTCACTCATGATTTTGAAGATTCAGAATATACCGAACCGGTTGAAGCATTCCGCGCTGCCCGGCATTGCATTTCCAATATCGAACATCGCGCCGGCAATATTGTCTATGGGAAAAACAGGACCTACGCCGTCACTATCGACCAAAGTATAGACCACGTTTCAATTCATGATTTTGATGCGCTGCTGATCCCTGGAGGGCACTCACCCAGCTTGCTGCGCAGTGATGAGCGCTATGTGGAGTTTGTCCGTGATTTTGCCGGCGCCTACAAGCCGATTATGTGCATTTGCCACGGACCGCAGCTGCTGATTAATGCGCAAGTGGTGAAAGGCCGCAGAATGACCTCGATTAAACCCATTATGATTGAACTGCAGAATGCCGGCGCCGTCTATTTTGACAAACCGGTCGTGAATGACAATAATTTATATATTACCTCCCGCGCGCCGGCAGACCTGCCTGAATTTATCCGTGAAACACTGCATGTTCTCAGCCAGTAAGCCGCAATAAAAAAAGAGCGTGAAAGCTCTTTTTTTATTGCCTGCCTGCAGCCATTAGCGGCCTAACATGCCGCGCGCGACAATTTCTTTCATAATTTCATTGGTGCCGCCATAAATGCGCTGAATCCGTGCATCAACAAAGAAGCGTGAAATCGGATATTCAGTCATATAGCCGTAGCCGCCAAACAGCTGCAGTAAATTGTCTGCAATTTTCATCTGCATATCTGTTGAGAAACTCTTTAAGGCTGCCGCTGTTTCTACATCTAATTTGCCTTGCATGTACAGTTCAACATTGCGCTCATAAAATGCTGCCGTAGCCAGTTCATCTATTTTAGCCTGCGCCAAGACAAAGCGGGTATTTTGGAACTGGCCTACCGCTTGGCCAAAAGCCTGACGCTCTTTGACATATTGAACAGCCAAATCAATAGAGCCGCGGATTGCGCCTATTGCCGTTGATGCAATGGCAGTGCGTTCACGCGGCAATTCCTGCATTAAATAAGCAAAACCTTGGCCAGCCTGCCCCAAAAGCTGTTCTTTGGGAACTTTAACATTGTCATAGAACAGCTCCGAAGTATCCTGTGAATGCAGGCCAATCTTGTCGAGGTTTGTCCCCTTCTTAAAGCCGTCTAAATGCGTATCCACCAGCAGTAAAGAAACGCCTTTCGCGCGCGCTTGCGGATCTGTTTTCGCCGCCAGCACCACTAAATCTGCATGCTGTCCATTGGAAATAAAGGTTTTAGAGCCATTCAGCAGATAATGATCGCCTTGCAAAATTGCGCTGCTGCGCATGGATTGCAAATCTGAACCTGCCCCCGGCTCAGTCATGCCAATTGCGCCCACGACTTCACCGCTGACCATTTTCGGCAGCCAATATTGCTTTTGCTCTTCTGAGCCAATGTGCAGAATATACGGCGCAGCAATTTCTGAATGGCATGAAATTCCTGTCGACAGCGCGCTGAATCCCGCACGGGCTGACTCTTCCACCAGCATCAGAGAATAGTGAGTCGGCACCCCATATCCGCCATATTCTTCTGGCACATCTACGCACAGGAAGCCATTTTCACCTAAAGCAGTCCATACAGAACGCGGCATAATCCCTTCACGCTCCCATTGCTCATAATGCGGCGCAATCTGTTCCTGCATAAAGCGGCGGAAATTATCTCTAAATAATTCTAAATCTGCATCATAAGCCAGCATGGCGCATTTCCTTGTTCACATTGTTGTTTTGATTCACACCATCCTATTCGAGTTTTTTGCATGCGTCATGAAAGAAAACCTCAGCGTTCAAATTTCGCGGCCGCTGAATCATGCAGCCGACAGCGGACACAAAAAAAGGAAGCCGAAGCTTCCTTTTTTAACAGCAAAACAAATTAAGCATGCGCCTGATTGTTTTCCTCAAGCATTTTGCGGTCAACTTCTGCAGGATTATTCAATGCATTATTCAGCTTATCAGTATCTAACTGGCCAACCCATTTTGCTACCACAATAGTTGCCAAAGAGTTACCAACCAAGTTGGTTAATGCGCGGGCTTCTGACATGAAACGGTCAATACCTAAAATCAATGCCAAGCCTGCAACAGGAATATGGCCGACAGCAGACAATGTCGCCGCCATGACAATAAAGCCTGAACCTGTTACGCCAGCTGCGCCTTTAGATGAAATCAGCAGCACCGCTAAAAGCGTAATTTCATGCGCTAAATCCAACTGCGTATTAGTCGCTTGCGCAATAAAGATCGCGGCCATTGTTAAATAGATGGATGTACCGTCTAAGTTAAATGAATAGCCAGTCGGAATCACCAGCCCCACAACCGATTTTTCACAGCCGGCAATTTCCAGCTTTTTCAGCATGCGCGGCAATACAGATTCAGAAGATGATGTGCCCAGTACAATCAGCAATTCTTCACGGATCATGCGGATCATTTTTAAAATACTGAAGCCGCTGAAACGCGCGATAGAACCCAATACAATAAAAATAAACAACAAGCACGTGATATAGAAGCAGATGATCAATTGCGCCAATTGAGCCAAAGAACCAATGCCGTATTTACCAATCGTAAATGCCATTGCGCCAAATGCGCCAATCGGAGCAAGCTTCATGATCATGTTCACAATGTTAAAGAAAACATGTGAAATTTGATCAATAAATTTCAATACCGGCTTGCCCGCATCGCCTAATTTATGCAGCGCAAAACCAAACAGCAGCGCAAACAGCAGGACTTGCAGAATTTCGCCTTCTGCAAATGCGCCAACGACCGTATTTGGAATAATATGCAGCAAGAAATCAACTGTTGATTGCGAGGCGCCAGATTCTACGTATTTAGAAATGCCCGATACATCTAAAGTCGCAGGGTCGATGTTCATGCCCACACCCGGCTTGGCGATATTAATCACCACCAGGCCAATAACCAATGCCAGTGTCGACACGACTTCAAAGTAAAGCAGCGCGATACCGCCGGTTTTACCGACAGATTTCATGCTTTCCATGCCGGCAATACCACTGACAACCGTACAGAAAATCACTGGCGCAATAATCATTTTGATGAGCTTAATAAAAGCATCACCCAATGGTTTCAGCTGCTCACCTAATCCAGGTACGCTTTGTTTTACGCCGTTTACAATTTCAGTGGAACTTGGTGAGAAATGCCCCACCAGAACACCCAAAATAATAGCAACAATCACCTGAAAATACAGCGACTTATAAATTGGTTTTTTCGTCATGAGAATACTTCACGATCAGCTTCCGTTTCCAGAAAATTTCCATTTTTATGTTTATTTCCTGAGAAATAAACAGCCCGAACTCATTTGCCGCTGACAAAAGAGCACTATCGTATTGAGTATCATCCAATACTTTAAAAATCTTAAAAAAGTGTGAGTGTGATTTTTAAGGGGAAAAAACCACGTCAAGCCAACATTGCATGCAGCAAATGCTCAGGAGATAAAGAACACACAAGAATACGGTTAAATTTTACCAATTTCTTAAGCCGATTTTTTGCCTTAAATGTTAAATATGATCAATAAATGCTCATTTTTTATTAGACTATAGTCTAGTGTCTACTAAAGGGTCATAAAAAATTGGCTGAAAAATACCAAATGAAAAAGTAAACTGAAATGTTTGCCTATACTTTTAAAAAATCCCGTCCCATGAATACCAAACGAAATATTTATAAAGATGCTGAACATCCATTTGCCCAATTTATCCGCATTATTGGCAAAGGGAAAAATGGCGCCCGCTCATTAAGCTATGACGAAGCCTATCAAGCCTTCAGCATGATTTTGAAAGATGAAGTCCTGGACGTGCAATTAGGCGCATTTCTGATGCTGCTGCGGGTAAAAGAAGAATCGGTAGATGAACTGGCTGGTTTTGTACAGGCGACCCGTGACCAATTGAATTTTAAATCTTTGCAGGTCGATTTAGACTGGTCTTCATATGCAGGAAAACGTAAGCACTACCCGTGGTTTTTACTTGCGGCGCTGACTTTGGCAAAGCACGGCTATAAAGTGGTGATGCATGGCGCATCAGGACACACAATTAACCGCCTGTATACCGAGCAGGTTTTAGAATACCTCGGTTACCCAATCTGCAGCAGCAATACTGAAGTGGAAGCACAGCTGGCTGAACGGAATTTTGCTTATCTGCCTTTGCATGCCATTTCTCCAATCCTCAGCGATTTGATTGCCCTGCGCAATGTGATGGGGCTGCGTTCCCCTATTCATACTTTGGCGCGATTGATTAATCCATTTAATGCCAAAGCCACAATGCAGGCCATTTTCCACCCGGCATACCGCAGTTCGCATCAGCAGGCCGCTTTTAAACTGGGTTATCAGAACAGTGCTGTCATTAAAGGCGAAGGCGGCGAGTTTGAACGCAATCCAGATGCAAAAACCTTAATTTGCGGCATTCAGGATGGCGAGATGTATGAACATGAATTGCCAAAACTGACGGTCAACCGCAGCCCAGTCGAAGAAGAATTGGATTTAGCGGTCTTTAAGGCGGTTTGGGAAGGCAAACAAAGTCATGAATATGGCGAACTTGCAACTGTACAGACCATGGGCATCGCGCTGTATGCCATGGGCGCCGTCCGCAGTTTTGAAGAAGCAATGCCGCTGGCTCAAAACCTATGGCTGAAACGCGGCGCTGCATCTGAAATTGCGGAATAAATTGCTGCAAGATTAATACAGAGCAAAATGAGATCCGCTAGGCATAGCGGATCAACCATGCTAATTTATTTATGTGCATCCGTTATCATAAATAAAATAAAGAGGGACCCACATGGCAATATCAATGCATACCCGCGCTGCAGAAAAAGAATCGCAGGCCCGCAACGCCTTATTTGACGCCATCAGTTTTAGAAACTCATTTACCCAAGTGGTCATGCAGTTTATCCAGCATCATTTGGATACCATCCCTGCCGCATATTGGACAGCGCATTTTGGCAGCCCTAAACCAAGCACAGAACAAATTATTGATAAATTGGAGCTGGATGACCATTACGCGCTAAATGCCGATGATTTGACCGATGATGAAATCCTGTTTCATGAAAATCATTTAGATTTTGTACTGCCTGCAGATGTCAGCATCTACGCGCTGTGTGTCAGCTTTGAAAATGGCCAAATGTACAGCATCAGCATTGCCAATTAAAAAGCCAGCATTATGCTGGCTTTTTAGAAGCTGTGCCGAAATCAATCACACAAAACGAATTGGCTTGAACTCTGGCTCTTCAACATGAGAATCACAATGTTCATCTTCTTCTTTGGTTCCGCGGTCGATATAGCCGCTACGCTCAGTTTCCGGTAAATTCTTAATTTCCCATGCATAGACCGCTTGCATGCAGGTTTTACGCTGTTCTGGCGTAAGCGCCACGCCATTGGGCCATTTTCCAATTTCAATTGCCGTCTTTAAGCGTGCAACAATTTCAGGATCAAGTACGGCAAGCATTTGTTCAATATTCATGGGCTAATCCTGTTTAAATGAGTCAAAGTCTTGATTCCAGCCAAGCTTGGTACGGCAAGCCATATAGAAGTCATAACCTGGCGGGTGAAGCAAATTTAGTTTAAATGGGTGCTTACGGATGTGTAAGCTGTCGCCGACACCCAGCGTTACACTGTTTTGGCCGTCCGCGCTGACCATGGGCAGCACGCGGTTTTCACGGATGAAAATCTTAATTTCACTTTGGCCGCCCACCACAATCGGGCGGGATGACAGCGTATGCGGATGCATCGGCACTAAAGCTATCGCATCCATGCTGGGATGCACAATTGGCCCGCCGCCAGACAGCGCATAGGCTGTAGAACCGGTCGGTGTAGAGACAATTAAGCCATCGCTATGCTGGCGGTAAACATACTGACCGTCAATATTCAATTCAAAGTCAATCATGTGCACCGATTTGCCTGAATGCAGCACCACATCATTTAAGGCAATCGCGTCATAAATAGTTTCGCCTTTTGAGCGGATTTCAATTTCCAGCAAAAAGCGACGATCTTGCTGAAACTCACCTTTCAATACTTGATCCAGCTTAAAAATCACTTCTGTTGGCTTGATGTCAGTTAGAAAGCCTAAACGTCCGCGGTTGACCCCGATGACTGGGGTATTGAACTTGACCAATGACCGCGCGGCATGCAGCAAAGAACCATCACCGCCGACAACGATGACCAAATCCACAACTTCACCCAGCAATGCCTTGCTGACCGTTTGGGTATTGCTGTAAGGAACCAGCTGTGCTGTTTCCGTATCAAAAACCGGATGCAGCCCTAAACTCAATAAATGATCATGTATCAGGCATAAGGTTTCAACCACTGACGATTTGTCAGGACGTCCAATTAATCCGATATTACGAAAAGCCTTATGTGAAATATGCACCTGCGCCATTGCTCCGCTACGCCTCATGCTTATCATAGCATTAACGCTTTTGATTTAAAAAAACTTTGAATTGCAAATTAATCAGACCTCAAACTTCTTATTTTGCATAGTTATACAGTTTAAATATTGCAAATTACGCAAAAGCTTCGCATGATTAGCAAAATTTCTCAGGATCTTATAATAATTTATGAAGTCTGAACGCGGCATAGGCGCTATCGCATTTATTTTCTGTATTTTGGTCATTGGCGCATTCGTCGCTTTCAGTGTGTATCTGATCAAAATTGATAATGTGGTAAGGGCCAAATTTGAAGGACAGCGCTGGGACATTCCTGCGAAAGTATTCGCACGCCCAATGGAAATCTTTACCAATGCGCCTGTCAGTCAGGATGATATGCAGGAAGAGCTGAAAATGCTCGGCTACAAAAATGCTGAAAGCTATGCAAAGACTGGCAGCTATGTTACTTCCGGCAACGAAATGTATGTGCATACCCGCGGTTTTGACTTCGGCGACAGCCTTGAGCCTGAGCAAGTCTTAAAAATTTCATTTGGCAAAGACACGGTTACCGATGTCAGCGCAACCAAGCCGTCATCAAATGGCATTGCCCGTTTAGAACCTTTATTGATCGGCGGCATTTATCCGCAGCACAATGAAGACCGCGTGCTGATCAAGCTGAAAAATGTGCCTAAGCCGCTGATAGAAGCCTTAATTGCCACCGAAGACCGCAATTTTTATCACCATCATGGCGTATCTGTGCGCGGCACTGCCCGCGCGATTGTCAGCAACGTGACAGGCGGCAAGCGTCAGGGCGGTTCAACGCTAACTCAGCAGCTGGTCAAAAACTTTTACTTGAGTCCTGAGAAAACACTTAAGCGTAAGGTCAATGAAGCGCTGATGGCGCTGCTGATTGAGCTGCATTACGATAAAGATGAAATTCTTGAAGCGTATTTGAATGAAGTAAATTTAGGCCAAAACGGCAACTATTCGATTAATGGCTATGGCTTGGCATCGCAGTTTTACTTTGGCCTGCCTTTGCGTGAGCTGAATATTGCCCAGCAGGCTTATCTGGTCGGGTTGGTGCAAGGGCCAACACTGTATAATCCTTGGCGCAACCCGGAAGCGGCTATAAAGCGCCGCAATATTGTGCTGAACAATATGCTGGTGATGGGCTACTTAACGCAGCAGCAATATGAAATAGAATCTGCGCGTCCGCTCAATGTCATTGCAAAACCGACCCTTGGCCCTGCCCGCTTCCCGGATTTCTTAGATATTGTCCGCCGCCAGCTGCGTACAGAATATCAAGAAAGCGACTTGACCAACCAAGGCCTGAAGATTTTCACCACTTTAGACCCCTTGGCGCAAACCCGTATTCAAAAAAGCTTTAAAGAAACTGTAACGCGTTTAAGCAATGCCAACCCAAACCGTTTGAAGGAACTGCAAGGCGCAGTGCTGATTACTCATCCTGAAAATGGCGAATTAGTCGCGGCTGTCGGCTCTACGCAAGATTTTACTGGCTTTAACCGCGCTGTAGATGCCAAACGCCAAGTTGGATCTTTGCTGAAACCAGTAATTTACCTGAGCGCAATTGAATCTGGACGCTATAACTGGGCCAGCCCAATCGAAGACAGCGCCATCAGCATTCAAAGCGAAGGAAAAGCCTGGACGCCGAAAAACTACAGCGGCGGCGAACACGGCGTTGTTCCAATGGTGCAGGCGCTGTCACAATCCTATAACCTGGCTGCAGTGCGCTTAGGTCAGGAATTTGGCATTTCAACCTTCATTAACCATCTGAAAAAATTTGGCGTCACCTCAAATATTCCCAGCTACCCATCCATTTATTTGGGGGCGGTAGATATGTCGCCTATGGATGTCATGAGCATCTATGGCAACTTTGCAACAGGCGGCTTTAAATATCCTGTGAAGTCGATCCGTTCAGTTGTAGATAACAATGGACATACGCTGGAGCGCTACAGTTTATCCGTGCAGCCGACCATTGACCCTGCTGCGGCCTATGTCTTGAACTATGGCTTGCAGCAAGTGATGAATTCAGGCACCGGCCGCTCAGCCTACAGCACTCTTCCGACTTCACTGGAACTGGCTGGAAAATCAGGCACCACCAATGATACCCGCGACTCATGGTTTGCCGGTTATGCTGGCAACTATGCTGCCGTAGTTTGGCTGGGTCTGGATGACAACAAAATTACCGGATTAACTGGCTCTTCAGGCGCATTGCCGGTTTGGATCAATGTGATGAAACAGCTGCGCCTGAAGCCGGTTAATTTACGCCAGCCTGCCGATGTGCAGTGGCATTGGCTGGACAGCGCTACCGGTGAACTGTCTGCATCCGGCTGCGCAGGCGCTATTCATATTCCGCTGCTGCGCAGCTCTATGCCTAACCGCGCAACGGCATGCGGCCAGTCACAATATGAAGTGCAGCCGCAGCCTTACACAAGCGATACTGAAACCCCTCAAGAAACTGCCCCGCAAAATGATAGTTTAGACAACTACATCCGCGAGAGTGACTCGGGCACAGAGCAAGACTCTTCTGATAATCCGCGTGTCATTTCCAGCGGCAGTTTTAACAACTGAGGTTAACCATTGATTTTAAGAAAGACGCTGATCGGCGCAATTGTATTGGGTCTTGCAGGCTGCCAAAGCCTGCCGGCTCCTGAGCAGAATGCGCCAGAGAAAAAAGTACAGAAAGAACCGCCCAAAGAAATCCGCGATCCTTCCGGCGTTATGATTCATCCTTATGACCGCCCTGACATTGAGCGCAAGCGCCTTGTGATTCCGGAACAGCAGGAACGCGTTCAAAGATTTGAGGATGGCCGCAACCTGCCAGCCTTTAAAAAGCTCATGCAGCAGACACAAGCGTTTTATGCCAAAGGTGAACTGAATAAGGCTGAAGATAGCGCAATGCAGGCACAGCGCCTGGCACCGCAATCAGCTGAAACCTTTATGTATCTGGCAATGATTGCCAGCCGCAAAAATCAGCCAGCCAATGCCGAAGCCTTGGCGCAGCGCGGTCTAAGCTATGCGCAAAGCGGCCCGATGAAAAAGCAGCTGTGGAAAATTATTCTGCAGGCTGGACAAAAGCAAAAGAAAACCCAAACCATTCAAAAAGCGCAGCAAGCATTAAAAGCCCTTTAAAGGGCTTTTAATGCTGATGGCTGGAATTTTTATAGAAAGCGCGCACCTGCAATGCCATAGCCATGATGTTGCTGTACATCCGTTAAGCGCTCTGGCGTCATCCCGCCCAATGCAAATACGGGAATATCCAATTGCTTTGCGATCTGTGCAAACTGTTCCCAGCCTAAAGGCCGCGCATCCGGATGTGTTGCTGTCGGCAAAACAGGGCTGAGCAGAATGGCATCACAGCCTATGGCCTGCGCATGCAAAGCAGAGATTAAATCATGACAGGCTGCAATATGGCGGCAGCCAATTTTTAAATCACCTGGCTTCAAGTGCATCAATTGCGCCTGCTTAAGGTGAATTGCGCCTATATTCTGCTGCTGAATGCTGTTCAGCTGCTTCCAGAGTTCTATATTGATGATCAGTTTATCCAGCAGATTAATATTGCATGCCGCCAGCGCGATCAAATTTTCCTGATCCGCCTCGACCCGCCAATACATCAACTGTTGCGCATTCAATTGCACCACTGCAGACAGATCACTAGAAATCTTGATTTGATGCTGCCAATGCAGGCGCTTCAGCATCGCTTTATTGGCTTTCGGAAAATTTAAACCCAGCAATTGGTCTCGGCTGTACCATGTCCACGGCTGCTGAATTTCATTCAGCAGCTCATCAGGCACGGCGGCTTGAAACACATGCAGATTCACCATGACATCATCATATTCATGGCGGATAAAATCGAACGCCTGCCAATTGTTCAGCCCTACACCGACCTCTTCATATATTTCACGGCGGCAGGCTTCAGCAGGTGTTTCGCCATCTTCGACTTTTCCGCCTGGAAATTCATGCTTATTGCCCTGATGCTGCGATGCTTCACGCCAGCCCACCAAAACTTTCCCCTGATGCAGCAAAATGCCGATCGCTATATGCAGATTTGGCTTTGACATAAAACCGGTTCCATTTTGTTAAAATTTTACTGAGTGTAAGCAAATTTGAGTTTTTTATAAAATATTATCATTTACCGTTGACAGGTCTATTCGATAATGATTATCATTTAAATCACTCAAACACACCACGGAGTCAACGGAATGAACGCACCATTTAGCTTATTTACACGCCACACAGAATCTCATCATGCATTGCCAATGTTGCACTCGAATAACTTATTTGCATTAGGCCGTGAAATCCGAATCATGCACGCGGGTGAAGAATACCGCTTACGTTTAACGCGCAACAACCGGCTGATTCTCACAAAATAATTAAAATAGCGAAAGAATAATAAACGTGGGAATAAGCAGTATGCGCTACTTCATACTGCTTTTTTTAATGCCGCTGATTATATTAAAAAATGAAAGCGCAAAAAATCAGCTGATCCGCTCTGCCTGAGGCAGCAGAATTTGCACTTGCAGACCGCCCATGGCCGACTTTGAAAAGACCACTTCGCCTTGATGCAATTCGATAATTTTTTTACAAATGGATAAGCCGAGCCCCGACCCTTGAGTTTGCGTACCCAAAGCGCGGTAGAAACGCTCACCCAAGCGCGCTAAAACCTCCTCAGTGACCTCTGTGCCATTATCCTCAATCTTCCACTCCACCTGCTGATTCACTTCTGCCATCTGAATCTGCAGCTGCCCATTACGGCTGGCGTAGCGCACGGCGTTGTCCACTACATTGCGCAGGCAGGTAAATAGAAGCTCAGTATTGCCGAAGACCTGCAACGGACTCGCGTGCACCGCTACATGGATTTCTTTTTGCTGTATAAATGGCGCGAGCGCCTGCAGCACCTCATGTGTGACGTCGGCCAAATCAATGCGTGTTTTGATTAAATCATTTGGCTTGGATGGATCCAGCCTTGCCAGCAGCAGCAAGTTTTCCAGCACTTGCGTGCCACGGCTGACGTCCTGCTGAATTTGCAGCAATTCTGCCGGCAATTGCGGATGATCCTGATATTTACGCTTTAAAACCTGCACCCGCATTTGAATGGCCGACAGCGGAGAACGTAACTCATGTGAAGCATCTGCGGTAAAACGCTGCTCTGCAAGCAAAGCCTGCTTGACCCGTTCCAGCATATGATTGAGCTGCTGCACCATCGGCTGCAGCTCAGCCAATTCAGGCTCAGGTGAATTAATCGGTTCTAGATCATCGGCGCTTTTTTCTGAAATTTGCTGTGATAGAGCATGAATATTTTTAAATTGCCGCTTCACTGACAGATGCACAATCAGCCATTGCAAACACCACAGCACCGCTAAAATCGCCGCATAACCCGCCGCCGTAGAAATGATCTCTGCAAAACGCACGTCTAATGGCTGCACGGCATACAGCGTCATCCCTGATTCATTTTGAACATAAGTCCGCCACAGTTCTCCTCTATGCCACATGATGGAGTAGCCATGTTCGGAATGATGCTGCGCCAAATACTGAAAAACTTCATTTTGCGCATCTTCAGACTGGGTCAGGGTTTGCCCCTCATAAATCAGGCGGTAATGAATATCAAACTGGTCACTCAGCTCATCAATTTGATGTCCTGAACTATGCGCAATATCAGTCAGCAGCAGCATGTCTGAGATTTCATCCATAATCTCATCCTGCAAATGCATGGTCTGATACACTGAAATGCCCAGCAGCAGCAGCAGGGAAATTAAACCCGCAGCAATCGAACTGAAAACCGAGGTTTTGACCAGCCGATGCTGTAGCGAAACTGCCTGTTTTTTCTGCATGCCTTATTCCTGCGGCTGATTCATGCGGTAACCCAGGCCGCGTATCGTTTTAATGTACTGACTGCCGATTTTTTTACGCAGCTGGTAAATAAAAACTTCAATGGCGTTGCTCTCAATTTCATCGCCCCATGCATACAGTGACTCTTCTAGCTGTTCCCGGGTAATGACATGTTCTGGCTTTTGCATGAGTTTATAGAGGATTTGAAATTCTTTGGCCGTCAGTGTCAGCGTTTCATCATTTTGAATGACAATTTTTGCCTGCGTATCCAAAATCAAATCTGCGAAATGGATTTGCTGGCTATTCACACAGTGCTTCTGGCGCATTTGCGAACGCACACGGGCCGACAGCTCTTCCAGGCTGAACGGCTTAACCAAGTAATCATTGGCGCCTAAGTCCAGACCTTCTACACGGTCTTGCACACTGTCCCTTGCCGTTAAGAAGATTACTGGCGTATTCAGCTGCTTCTTCCGCAGGGCTTGAAGAATTTCATCGCCTGTTGCCTTCGGCAAGCCGCGGTCCAGCAGTACGCAATCATATTGATGCTGCTCAATCGCAGAAATGGCAAAATCGCCACGCTCCACCCAGTCAATGCTGTAGCCATCCATTTCCAGCCAAGTTTTTATACTTTGCGCCTGAGAGGCATCATCTTCTGCAAGTAAAATTCTCATAAAGCCTCTGCCTATTGCTTGCTGATCTTTGATTCATGATACTGCTTAAATTTCTTTACAGCATTGTTATTGCACAAATAAAAACAGCATGCCTATAGCGCTAGCGGCATGCTGTCATTTGACTCAAAGCGGCTGTTCATTGCCCTATGCGCGGATTAGAACTTGACTGAATCCACATCAATGCTGACACGTTTTGCCGGCTTATAATCAATATCAATTTCGCCAGTGATGGTTACTGGTGTTTTGGCCAAGACTTTTTGGCCATGCCAAAGCTTGTCGTCAATTTCTACTGTAATGGTGCCAGTGCTGTCGCGGAACTGATATTTTTCATCGCCCAGCGACTTGACCACATGGCCTTTTAATTCAACTTTGGCATCATCTTTCATGGCCAGCGCCTGCTTCACTGTAACGGCCTTGGCAAAAGAAGCATGATTGACCGCTTCATGCCCTGCATGCTCCGGCATTGCAGGCGCCTTTGCCGTATTCGCCATAGACACCGCTGATACAGCAGTAAAACCAGCAGCCAAAATGACTTTAGTGAACTTATTCATGTTCTAGCCTCATAGTTGTGTTGTATTGCGTTAAAATCATTTAAACAATTGCAAATGAACTGAACCTTAAGAGCGCATTGCCGGCTGAAAGTGCTACCGATCTTAATTCAGCGGCACAACCCTTAACACCTCTTCTAAGGTGGTGATGCCGGCAACCACTTTACGCGCGCCCGCAATCCTCAGCGGCTCAATGCCTTCCTTGCGCGCCTGCAAACGCAGCTGGGCCAAGTCGGCATGGGCGCCAATCAAATGCTTAGTCTCCAAACTCAAGGGCATAAACTCATAGATGCCGACACGGCCTTTATAGCCGGTATGGCGGCAAGCCTCGCAGCCGACTGCTTTAAACACAAATTCAGGTGTTTTTACATTGTAGTCGAAGGTTAAATGTTTCCATTCCTGATCATTGATGAAGGTTTCTGCCTTGCAGTGCGGACATAACTGACGCACCAAACGCTGCGCCAATACCCCGAGGATTGTTGCTGCGGTTAAAAATGGCTGAACACCCAAATCATGCAGACGGGTTAAACTGGACGGCGCATCATTGGTATGCAGTGTCGACAACACCAAATGCCCTGTCAATGCAGCCTGAATCGCCATATTGGCGGTATCCTGATCCCGGATTTCCCCGACCATAATAATATCCGGGTCTTGACGCATCAGCGCGCGCACACCGTCAGCAAAGCCAAGGTCAATGCCTGTATTGACCTGCATCTGGTTAAAGCTCGGCTCCAGCATTTCAATCGGATCTTCAATAGTGCAGACATTGACCTGTTCTGTCGCCAGCTGCTTCAGCGATGAATACAGCGTGGTGGTTTTGCCTGAACCCGTAGGGCCCGTCACCAAAATGATGCCGTGACTGTGGCTGGTCAGCTGATTCCACGATTCCTGCAGGCGGCCTTCAAATCCGAGCTGCTGAAAGCTTCGCACCAGCACATCAGGATCGAAAATACGCATGACCATTTTTTCACCGAAGGCAGTCGGCAGTGTCGATAAACGCAGCTCCGTTTCTTGCCCTTTCGGCGTTCGGGTTTTTAAGCGCCCATCCTGCGGCTTGCGCTTTTCCGCAACATTCATCCGGCCTAAAATCTTGATCCGGGAAATCACCGCCGTCAAAGTATTCGCAGGCATGTTGTAAATGGTATGCAGCACGCCGTCAATACGGAAACGCACCCTGCCGGTATCCTTGCGCGGCTCTAAGTGAATATCGCTGGCGCCCTGCTCAAAGGCAAACTGCAGCACCCAGTCCACCAGCTTAACAATATGCTGATCATTGGCATCCGGGTTTTGCGAATCTCCCAGCTGCAGCAGCGCCTCAACCCCTTTATTTTCACGCTCATAAGACGATGATTTTTGCGATGAATTCACCGCACGGCTGACTTGGTAATATTCCACCAAATAACGCTGCAGCTGATCTGGGCTGAGCAGTACACGCTTAATCTTTCTTGGAAGCACTGTCCGCTCTAAATTGCCCACCCATTCAGATTTATAAGGCTGATCGGTTGCAATTAAGACATATTCATTTTGCAGCTCTACCGCCAAAATCTTATTGCGCATGGCAAATTCTTGCGACATGACACTAGTCAGCGCCTGAACATCAGCTTTTAAAGGATCAATAATATAAAACGGCAGATCTGCTTTTTCTGACAGCCACTGGCACAGCCGGTTCAACGTTAATTTGCTTTGCGGATGGCTCAAATCGGCTAAATTGAAATTGGCAATCCACTGCAAAGGATGCCATTTCAGCTGATCACGCTGACGGTGCGTGGTTTGCACCAGCATTTTCTCACGTTCTGTAATGCGGCCGTCTTTTTGTAATTGCTCTAAACACCAAGAGGTGTCAATCTCAAAATTAAATGTCATTTGTTCATGTCCCCAAACATGGCCCAACTATAGCAAGTTTTCACAGCGCTGTTGCACTATAAAAAGGACTTATCTGCCGCTCACTGGCCTCCATATAATCCAATCTCAGAAAAATACTGTTAATACCCTATTATTTTTAAGGATTTGTTAATTTAAGCTGATTTTTGCTTGATCACCCCTGAACGCATCGCCTATATTTTAGACTCATATGCTCTTTTAAATTTAGGGGATAATGCTTGGATTTTTCAATGCTTTCAGTCAGTACAGGTAATTTTCAGGAACTGCTTGCCATGTTTGCCTCTGCATTGGGATGCGGACTGCTGATTGGCTTAGAGCGTGAGCGCAGCAAGCAGCGGGAAAATCAGCACAGTTTTGCAGGGCTGCGTTCTTTTGCCGTCTGCGCCCTGCTGGGCGCAATGTGTTTTTTATTGGGCCCAGCAGTTGGCATTACCGGCGCAATTATTGTTGGCGGCATTGTAGTGTTATCCCTCAAAAATCAGCCGGAAGATCCAGGCATTACCACTGAGCTTGCTTTCGTTATGACGTATTTTATTGGCGCAATGTGCCTATGGAATGCGCCCTTAGCCGCAGGGCTGTCGGTATTTTTGACTGTTATTTTAATGGCGAAACACTCGATGCACAGCATTGCTGGAAAATGGATCACTGAAGCTGAATTCAAAGACGGCATATTCTTGCTGGCGCTGATTTTAATTGCGCTGCCTTTAACCCCCAATACGCCGCTTTGGGGAGCGGTGCTGAACCCCTATGTCATTTTAAAACTGCTGAGCCTGATTTTAGCGGTGCAGTCTTTAGCGCATATTGCTAAACGCCTGCTGAGCTCTAAAAATGCCATGATTTTGTCTGCTGTCGCGTCTGGCTTTGTATCCAGCACCGCAACCATTGCCAGCTTAGGCATGGAAGTCCGCGCTGGACGTGCAGATGCCAAAGCCAATGCAGGAGCGGCACTGATGTCCTGCGTCGCCACTTTGCTGCAGCTGCTGATTATTGTCGCCGGCGTCAGCATGCTGTGGCTGAAAACAATTATTCTTCCAACCATAATTGCCGCCGTGATTTTAGCCTGCTGCGCGTATTGGCTGCTGCGTACAGCGGCGCCGGCAGAGCAAATGATGCAGACGGATACCCGCATGTTCAGCCTAAAAGAAGCAGCCATCATTGCCTTAAGCTTAACGCTTATTCAAGCTGGCGTTTACGGGCTGAATCTATGGCTGGGAGATGCCGGCTTAATCGCAGGCACGCTGCTGGCTTCTTTATTTGAAATCCATGCAGCCATGGCGACAGTCGTCATACAAGGAACGCCTGCGGATCAAGCTGTATTTTGGGCCTTCATTTTAGGACTGGGCGCGCACGCTGCGGCAAAGTCAGTCAATGCCTTACTGACCGGCGGCTGGAAGTTCTTTCTGGCCTTCACGCCTGTGCAATTTTTCCACATGGCCGTGCTGATCGGCCTTTTATGGTGGACTGTAAAAATGTAATTACTTCGTGCATACGGTCAAACCAGTAATATGCACCTCATCTGCTTCAACTTTAAATGCCGCATCGACGGCAGCAAAGCGCAGCTTATACACCCGGTCAGCATCGTCCTGATACGCAGGACGCGGATCCAGAGACAGCACTTGCTCCAACTCTTCAGTCATTTGCGCTGTGATATGTAACTGCTGCATCAAATACAGCTTCTGCTGCTGCGCATCGCTGGTCCAAAGCACCTGCTTGCGCTTCGGTTCTTGCTGCGCATAGCCGCTGCGCGCATCCAGCACCGCATCTGAATAGCGGATATACGGCTTGATATCAATAATCGGCGTTCCATCCAGCAAGTCACTGCCTGTGACATAAACCCGCACAGATTTACCGACTTTTTTTACTTCCTTCAGCTGCACCACCGAAAGTCCTATCGGTGCAGGACGGTACATGCTGCGTGTTGCAAATACGCCGATTTTTTTATTGCCGCCTAAACGCGGCGGCCGCACTTGCGGCCGGAATGCAGCCTGTTCCTGCTGATTTTTATTGTCATGAAATTGCCACACCAGCCAAAGATGACTGAATTCATCAATCCCCTCAAATGCCAATTCATCATTATACGGCGCCTGCATTTCAATATAGGACTCTACCTGCACTAAATTGGGCTGGCGCGGAATACCGAACTTTTCTTTGTAGGGAGAATTCATATACCCAATAATTGGCAGATTTAAGCCGGTCATAATCACTTTTTCTGATAAGTTCAATTAAATATATTCAGTTTATCGAGAATGTTTTTAGATTAGAATAGCAACCTGTTCTAATTTGATAATTTATTGAGACCTTTAATGGCTGCTTTCAACGTCGAAAAGATTACTCACGTACACCACTGGAATGACACTTTATTCAGTTTTAAAACCACCCGCGATACTGCGCTGCGTTTTAAAAATGGTCAATTTGTGATGATTGGTCTTGAAGTGAATGGCAAGCCTTTAATGCGCGCATATTCGATCGCCAGCGCAAACTACGAAGAAGAGCTAGAGTTTTTCTCTATTAAAGTGCCAGATGGCCCTTTAACGTCTATTTTGCAAAAAGTAAAAGTGGGCGATGATATTTTGGTTTCTAAAAAACCGACAGGCACTTTGGTTCTTGATGACTTGAACCCAGGCAAAAACCTGTACCTGCTTTCTTCAGGCACTGGCCTTGCGCCATTCTTGTCAACCATTCGTGATCCTGAAACTTATGAACGCTTTGAAAAAATCATCGTTGTTCACGGTACACGTTTCGTTTCTGAATTGGCGTATCAAGATTTGATTGAAAATGAAATTCCAAATCATGAGTTTTTCGGCGAGCTAGGTGCTAAAGAAAAGTTAGTATACTACCCGACAGTGACGCGTGAAGATTTCCATACGCAAGGCCGTGTCACAACTGCCATTGAGTCGGGGCAATTATTCGAAAAAATTGGCCTGCCGCGTTTTAACCCAGAAACAGACCGCGCAATGCTTTGCGGCAGTCCAGCTTTCCTTGACGATGTTGCAGCGCTTCTCGACCAGCATGGCTTGAAAGAATCGCCTAAAATGGGGGTTCTTGGCGACTACGTGATTGAACGTGCATTCGTAGAAAAATAAGATCTCCTGAATCTTTAAAACCGAGCTGAGACAGCTCGGTTTTTTATTGCGCATACGTTATTTCTCTTTTTAAGTTTGAATTATCAAATTAAGAATATTGAACAATGGAAACTCATAAAAAGCTTAAATATTAAACAGACTTTTCTCTTTTTTTTACTAAGTGTTATAATATTTTCACAAATCCCCATCATCATTGATGAATTCTTTACCCAAGAGTGAATCAATCACTGACTTTGTTACATAGACATCTATCCGATGTGAATTGACCAAGCATTACCTTTCTCAGTTTACTTTTCTTGCCTATGCAACCAAGCCATTAATTTAATAGGCATGGTATGAGCACAGAAACACCCTCCTCTCCAGAGCGCACTGGGGCTAAAGTCTATCGGTATTTTTTTATCGTTTTGACTGTACTCATTGCGTTATTTCTTATCATTCAAGGCTCTAAATTACTCAGCCTTGGCGGTACAAGCTATTATCTCATTGCCGGTATCACGTACTTTGCGGTCGCTGTTTTATATGCAATGAAAAAAACGGCCGGCTTGCAGCTTTCTATTGTCACATTGATCGCCACCGTTCTTTGGTCTATTGCTGAAGTTCAGGCACTCGATTTTTGGCAATATATCCCGCGCTTAGTCGTTCCAACTATTTTGTTTGTGCTTAGCCTTTGGGCCAGCCGCAGCCTTCCCGCTTTAGAAACAGGCAAAGTAAAAATCGCCAATGCTGTTGGCTTTGCAGGTTTTGCTGCCTGTGTGATGGCTTTAATTGCCATGTTCTTCCCGCACGGTAAAATTTTAAACCCGATTGATATTGTTCAAGACCCTGCATTAGCAAAACCCAATGCTGAAAACTCAGATAACTGGGAATACTTTGGCCGCAACGGCAACGGCACGCGTTTTGCGCCCTATAGCGACATTACCCCCGAAAATGTTAAAGATTTAAAAGTGGCCTGGACGTATCACACTGGCCGCGATACCAAAGCTGGGGTTGATGAAAATACCCCGATTCAAATTGGCAGCACGTTATATTCGTGCACACCCACCAATATTATTTCTGCAATTGATGGTGACAGCGGCAAGGCGCTTTGGAAGTATGATCCTAAAGCAAAAACTGCTGAGCACATTACCTGCCGCGGTGTCGGTTATTATGACGCAGCTAAAGATCAGTCTTTAACTGCTGCAGATTTAGCATCTCCAGCGTTAAAAGCGTGCCCGCAACGCATTTTAACGTCTACTGTCGATGGCCGCTTAATTGCCTTAAACGCTAAAACGGGCGCACTTTGCCCTGAGTTTGGTGTCAATGGCCAAGTCGATGTCTTGCATGACATGGGGCCTACTGAACAAAGCAAGCGTTACCACCCAACCTCCACACCGCTTATTGCAGGCCATGTTGCCATTCTTGGCGGCTGGGTCCGCGATATTGTGCATGGTGAACCGTCTGGTGTGGTCCGCGCTTATGACGTGCGTACCGGCAAACTCGCCTGGGCTTGGGATGTGGGCAATCCTGAACTGACTGGCGAACCGGCAGACGGCAAAGGCTTCAGCAAAGAAACCCCCAATATGTGGACAATTCCGACATATGACAAAGATTTAAACCTGGTTTACTTGCCTACAGGTAATGGCCCTCCTGACTATTGGGGCGGTGACCGCAGCGCAGCCAATGAAAAATTTGGTTCTTCAGTTGTCGCAGTCAATGCGTCTACAGGTAAAACGGTTTGGTCTTATCAAATGGTACACCATGATGTTTGGGACTATGACATTCCGTCACAGCCTGTGCTTTATGACGTCACCAATGACCAAGGCCAAAAAGTTCCTGCATTAATTCAAACCACTAAAATGGGCATGATCTTTGTTCTGGACCGCCGTACAGGCAAACCCATCACGAAAGTTGAAGAACGCCCTGTCGATACCCATGGTGCAGAAGGCGAAAAACTCTCTCCGACTCAGCCGTTCTCTGTCGGCATGCCGCAAATTGGCAACACCACACTGACTGAACAGGATATGTGGGGCATTTCTACCTTTGACCAATTGGCTTGCCGTATTGACTTCAAAGACTCGGTCTACAAAGGCATGTATACAGCGCCGGGTGAAAAACCCTATATTGAATGGCCAAGCTTGCTGGGCGGCATGAACTGGGGCGGTATGTCGATTGATGAATCGACCGGCATCATGTATGTCAACGATATGCGTATGCCGCTTCGGATGTCTTTAGTGCGTAAAGAAGACGCGGCTAAATACAAAATTTCGACTGACGAAGTGCCTGGATTCATGGGCACCATTCGTCCGCAATATGCAGGCGCTTATGCAGGTATCAAAATTGATATCATGCAGTCTAAATTAGGCGTTCCATGCAACAAACCGCCCTTTGGCACCATGACTGCGATTGACTTGAAAACCAAAAAAGTCATATGGGAAGTGCCAATGGGGACAGCCAAAGAATTAGGTCCATTGGGTGTAAAAACACACATGCCAATGCCTTTAGGCATGCCGACTTTAGGCGGCCCAACAACAACGGCTTCCGGTTTAGTTTTCTTTGCCGGCACTCAAGATTACTACTTGCGTGCACTGGACTCTAAAACAGGTAAAGAAGTATGGAAAGCAGAACTTCCTGTAGGCGCCGTTGCAGCACCGCTGATTTATAAATCACCGAAAACCGGCAAACAATATGTAGTCATTTCTGCAGGCGGCGCCAGCCACTCTAAAGATGTCGGTGACTACATTATTGCTTATGCCTTGCCCGATCAAAAGTAAGCTCAATTTTTAGAATTGCTTTCAGATCGAAATAAAAACCGGAGCTCAGGCTCCGGTTTTTTATTGATTAAGCATTAAAACAGGATCATATTTCATGGTTTTTTGGCAGTGAATGGGCATCCCTGAAGCCATTGGGGCAACCGGTAAAAATGCCAATGAACTGCCGGATAAGCTCAACATCTGATTCTCAGCCCAATCAAATTTCTGGAAAACTTCCTTCAGGCGGGCAGCATAGGCTGGATCATCAGACTGAACAGCCTTCAGCTGGATTTGGCTCAGCCGGATTGTATTGCCCTTTAAAGACCAGCCCGCCTCCACGTGAATGGAAGATTGCCTTTCACGTTCACCCTGCCGTATTTGTGTGACACTTTCAGAACGATAGGTGCCATCTGCACGGTACTCATCCCGCGTATTGGTTTTAATTTGATACTCGGCAATCTCAGAACGGCAGTGCCATTTCCCAATCAATTTGAGACGGTTCTGACTTTCCATCTGGGTAAAAGCGGTTTCTGCAGATACCGCAGCCAGCGCATACTGAGCACTGACAAATATCAGTGCCAATAGGCCTGTTTTTAGAAGAGTTATTTTTTGCATTTTTTTAAATGAATTATCAGCTTGCTGACATATTAAGCAGTAAATGGCATTAAAAGATAGTCCTTTAAAAAAGCGCACGGTTTTTTTCGAGAATACCGCATTCAATGCATCTTCCCGCCCTGCAGCAACATCCGTACCACATGAGCGTCTAATTCCCGGCCAGCCTAAAAGCCATAAAAAAACTCCCAAAATAGCTTATAAACTTATGTTTACTCTGATTTTTATTTTGCCTAAACTTCATTTACAACGATAAATTTAAAAAACAGCACGTTATGACGTTTCCAAAACTCAAGTTTAAAGACTTTTTACACCCGCGCCCTCACCCCAAAGGGCTTGATGTGCAATGCAAGCTGCAGCATTTTGCCTTGGTCACCTATGCCTTAGACCCTGAGCGCTTTACCCATATCATTCCTGAACGCTTTAAGCTGGATACCATTCAGCTACAGGGCAAAGCACACGCGTTAATGTCGGTTGTTCCTTTTATCGATGTGGATTTTACCTCTGCGATTTATCCTTTTCCCAAATTCCGAATGGGGCAAACCAATTACCGTGTTTATGTGATTGATCAGGAAACACAGGAACGCTGCGTCTGGTTTATTGGCACCACGCTGGATTCCTGGACGCTGATCGTGCCCCGCTATGTATGGCAATTGCCCTGGCATGCAGCCGAGTTTACCTTTGACTGTCATCAGGATGCTTTAGGCTTCTACAGCCAATATGAAATGCAGACCCGGTCGGCTTGGGCCGCAGCTGAATTAAGCCTCAGCCAATCTGCAAATGATCCGTGGAATTTTGAAGGCTTTCCAGGCTTAGAAAGCTATCAAGTTTTTTTAACTCATCCTTTAGCAGGTTTTTATCACCGCAGAGATGGACAATTAGGCACTTACCGGGTCTGGCATGACCGGCTGCAGCCTAAACCGGCAAAACTGCTGCATGCGCGTTTTGAACTATTGGCGAGACTGAATCTAGTTTCATTCGAAGAGCAATTAAAGCCTTATAGCGTGCTTATAGAACCGGTCAATGAATTTACAATTTATCTGCCTCCAGCACTAATCAGCAAATAAATAAGCAAAAAAAGGCATATTTTGTAAATTTTCAGCACAATTGCAAAAAAAATGAACAAAAATAGATAAGCTTTTGTTGTTTTTTAAATCAGAACCCTTATAATTTAGCAAAACAGACAAGTCTGTCTACTTTGCTGCTAAAAACCGAATGAATTAAACATTCAGAGGGTACAAAATAAATACAAGAAGATGCTTTAAGCTTCTCATCCCCAGTGTGTTCATTGTTGCTGCAATGGTGAACACACTGGAACATAAAACTATTTATCAGCAGAGCGTGATTAACCCAGTTAATCACGCTTTTTTATTTTCAGTACTGCCCAGCTAGAGCGAAGATCTCAAGATGGCCGCAGCGCAGCCGAGATTTATGGGCTTAAGCGTCATTATGCTTAAGCTAATTCCAGCTGAATCAAGGTTTCCACCCGTTTCCAATAGTCGTCTAGATGAACTTGCGCGGAATCAATTTGCGCCTGTATGGTCATTCCATCCAAAATACTGGATAAAAAAATAGCCAGCTGTTCCGGCTGCCGAATGCCTAGATGCTGCAATGCATTGCTCAGCTGCGCTTTCAGCCATTCCTTATAATCAATGGCCGGCTGCAATGAAGATGGATAAATTTTTGAAATTTCTTCTACCGCTTTCTGGAACATGCATCCGTTAAAATCGGCGGCGCGAAACCAAGCGTCATACCACACAAATATGGTTCTAATATGAGACAGGTAGTCATGCGAATCACATTGAGCGATTGCAGCATCTAAAGACTGCTGCAAATTCTGATTTCTGGTCACCAGACATTCTTCAATTAATTTTGCCTTAGATGGAAAATATTTATAAAACGTCATTTTAGCAACGCCAGATTCGCTGATGATCCGGTCTATGCCAATAGAATTATAACTATGGGAGTTGAACAGATTCAGCGCCGTGTTAATGATGTCTTGTTTTTTTGACATTTATTTTACCTGATGTACAAAACTTTAAAATTAAAATTAAGCCATTGGGATGTAAGAACAGCACATGAATAAAAAGTGCATCGAAAATATTATATGAATTATATCTTAAATTTAGAGCAATACTGTTTTTTTATAAAAAATACTGTGTATGCAAAAAAGCAAGACATTGAAATATAAGTAATTAAATTACACAAAAAACTGGCAGAATGCAAAAAATTTTACTATGATAAAAAAAGATGAAAATTAAAATTTAATGCCGTATATGAATACATTCTCCTTTACTCAATCTGAACAGACCCGCACAGAGCTTCTGCATTTTATTCAGAATTCCTTAAATGCTGAGTTATGGAAAACCAATACGCAGGCAGTCAATGCATTAAAGCAGTCTATCGCTGACCATGCTTTATTCCAGCACCCTATGCTGCAGAAACTTCATCAATGCCAGCTCAGCCTAGAACAGCTGAAATTTATACATCTCAACTATTTTACTGCAATTGTTAAAAATTTTACGGATGCTTTGAGCATGGCCATTTATCAGGCATGCGGTTTAGAAAAATGCCCGAATATTGACGCCGGAAAACGCATAGCATCCAAAATTTATGCCCGTTACTTACTGTCGCTAAACTTGATGGATGAGCTGGGGTTCAATACCCGCCAGCTGGAAAAGAGTTCGGCCGCCAAATCACATTTAGTTTATTTTTTAACCTTATTGCAGCAGCTGAACTTGGACCCAGCAAACCATCAGCACACAGAACCTGAAGCATTTGCACTCGCGCAGTTTATTCAAAAACATATCAACTCATATGCCGATTTATTGCTGATTTTGGCCTGCACAGAGCTTCAGGTGATAAAATTCAGTGAAGCATTGCGAAATAATATGTCTGTGTATGACCGCCTTTTTACTGAAGGCTACTATGCCTGCCACGGCATTGCTGAACAAGGCAGCGCAGAGCTCGCCAACGATGACAATCATGAAGATGATATTTGGGCCCTGCTGACGCAGTGCTATTCTCAAGAAAATGAACTGCATTTCATGCAACTGCAGTCTGAATATTTAGAACTCTGGAATCATTTTTGGAGCAAAATGCAGCCGCATGCAGCCTCACTTGAAACACTCTAATCCCGGCTGCAGCCAGCAATACGCCTAGCTGCAAGTCTGCTTTAACACAAGTGAAAGGCGCTGCGCTGATTTTGCCGACAAATCAGCTGTATTCATGTAAATACTAAAAATCAGTCATTGTGAATGTCGTAATAGGATCACAAATTTTCATTCAAGCGCCTGTTTTTCCAAAGGGTTATTTCTGCGCTCCTGCAATGCATTGAGGATCACTTGATAACCGCCCGTTAACCCCAGCACAGCCATAATCACGGCGACAATAATATCCGGCAGCAGGCTGCCTGTGCCAAATACCCCAATGGCGGCCAAAATCACCGCCGCATTGCCAATGGCATCATTACGGCTGCAGAGCCACACCGATTTCATATTGGAATCGCCATCGCGGAAAGCATATAAAATTGCCGCAGATGTGACATTTGCAGTCAGCGCAAGCACGCCAATTGCGCCCATAGTTATTGCTTCAGGCGGAAGGCCTTGGATGGCGGCATAAACGACTTTAGCCATGACAATTAAGCCAAACGCTGCCATGACCAGCCCCTTCGCTAATGCAACCGTTGCCCGCCAATACAGGCTTGCGCCAAACACGGCCAAAGAAACGGCATAATTGGCAGCATCACCCAAAAAATCCAGCGCATCTGCCCATAAGGATGAAGAATGCGCATAGGCGCCGCCAATCAGTTCAACGAAAAACATGGCAATATTAATGAATAATGCAATCCACAATGCGGTTCTGAATTTGCTGTCCGGCTTTTGCGGCGCCGGCGCATGACTGCAGGTACAAGCCATTTAAAAATCCCCCTATTCGTATTATGCTTATTCAAAACTATGGACTAACTCCAAGGTCAAGCCCTATGAACCCAAATAGCGCTGCTGGATATTTAATTAAAGATTTAGTGCAGAAAACCGGGCTAAGTGCCGATACCATCCGCTTTTATGAAAAAAAGCAGCTGATACAGCCCAGCTTTCGGGGCGCAAATAATTACCGCTACTATAATGACGATGCTTTGCGCAGATTGGTTTTTATTCAGCGCTGCCGCGCATTGGATATGACGTTAAAAGAAATTCAACGGCTGATTGAACTGGAGCAGAATCCTGAACAGGACTGCCGCGCCGTCAATAATTTAATCGATGAGCATTTGCAGCATGTGCGGAACCGCATTGCGGAACTGCATAAATTTGAAGCGCAGCTGCTGCAGCTGCGCCAATCCTGCACGTCTCAAAGCACAGTTGATGACTGCCAAATTTTAAAGCAGCTCGAGTCTTTCAATTAAATAAGCGAACTTGGCCAATGGCTGATGCATAACAAGGCCGAACGCTTTAAATCGCGTGCTGATTGACCCGTTTCGACAGCGCTTCAGCGGATTCCTTACGCTCTGAATAGCGGTTGGTTAAATAGCCTGCCTGCCCTCGCGTCAGCAGCGTGAACTTGTACAGTTCCTCCATCACATCCACAATCCGGTCATAGTAGCTGGACGGCTTCATGTAGTCATTTTCATCAAATTCAAGAAAGGCTTTGGGCACAGATGACTGATTCGGGATGGCAATCATGCGCATCCAGCGCCCCAGCACACGCATTTGATTCAAGGTATTAAATGACTGTGAACCGCCGCAGACCTGCATTAAAGCCAAAGTCTTGCCTTGTGTGGCGCGGATAGCTCCTGCTGCCAGCGGTATCCAGTCAATCTGCGCTTTCAAGATAGAGCTCATCGCGCCGTGGCGCTCTGGCGAACACCACACCATGCCTTCCGCCCATGCCAAAAGCTCATACAGCTCATGCACTTTCGGATGTGAAGCTTCCGCATCTTCCGGCAGCGGCAGGCCTTTAGGATGGAAGATTTTCACCTCTGCGCCAAACTGCTGCAAAATACGCCCAGCTTCCAGCACCGCCAGACGGCTGAAAGAACGCTCCCGGTTTGAACCATACAGCAGCAGAATACGCGGCGGATGCGCCAAGGCTTTGGCCTGCACCTGTTCAAATTCAGGTGTTTCCAGCAGTTCTAAATCAATATTCGGCAAACTCATATTTAACTCTCTATTAAGTGCATCTAGCCCCCCCATATATCCCGCATACTGATGAGCAATAGGTGTATGGAATATGGCTGAGACAGTGAAAACTAATTCATTGGTGATGGCCGCGCCGTTAAAAAACTTTTTTGCGCAGCCAAAGGGACACACTGACCAAAGCAATCAGCACAGGCACTTCAACCAAGGGCCCAATAACTGTGGTAAAAGCAACAGGTGACGCCAAGCCGAAGGCGGCTATTGCGACGGCCAAAGCCAGCTCAAAATTATTGCCTGCTGCTGTAAAAGAAATGGCGGCCGTTTTCGCATAATCATTGCCGGCCCATTTGCTCATATAAAAGCTCAGGAAGAACATCAGCACAAAATAAATGCTCAATGGAATTGCAATTCTGAACACATCCATAGGCAGGCTCAGCACTTCCCCGCCTTTTAAACTGAACATGGCTACAATGGTAAACAGCAATGCCAGCAGGCTTACAGGACTGATCTTTGGAATAAACTTTTGCTGATACCAATCCAGCCCCTTGCGTCTGACCAAAATGTTCCGCGTCAGGAAACCCATTAAAAATGGAATGCCCAAGTACACCAGCACCGCCTGGGTAACCGTCCAGTAACTGACATCAATAACTTGAGCTGCCACGCCCAGGTATGGTGGCAAAACCGTCAAAAACAACCATGCATAAGTGCTGAAAAACACAATTTGAAAAATGCTGTTAAACGCAACTAACGCCGCAGCATATTGATTATCGCCGCCAGCCAAATCATTCCAGACTAAAACCATTGCAATACAGCGCGCCAAACCGATTAAAATCAGCCCTGTCATATACTCTGGGTAATTCTGCAGAAACACAACAGCAAGGATAAACATCAGGCATGGGGCAATGAGCCAGTTCTGAACCAAAGATAAAATCAGCGTACGCTTATCCTGAAATACCGCAGGCAAAGCTTGATAATCGACTTTAGCCAAGGGCGGGTACAACATTAAAATTAAGCCGATGGCAATCGGCAGATTGACAGATCCGAGGCTGAATTGATTCAAATGTTCTGGCGCTTGCGGAAACACAGCCCCTACCGCAATGCCAAACGCCATGGCGATAAAAATCCAAAGTGTTAAATTACGGTCTAAAAATGATAGTTTTTTAGCGGTCATGTCAGACTCAATTATGCAATTTCAGCAATTTTTTCAATTTCTTTGTTTAATTCTTGTTTCGTTAAATGGGCAAAATCCAGCATAAAAAATGCATCCAGACGGCGGTTGATATGGTCTGCCGTGGCCTGAAAGGCCGCCAATTTTTCAGTTTCAGGCAGGTCTAAATGCGAGGGATCTTCCAGCCCCCAATGCGCTTTCAACGCTTTGCCCAAATACAGCGGGCATGGTTCCTGCGCCGCAGAACTGCAAACTGTAATGACAATTTCCGGCTGAAACGCTTCACAGTCCTGCATGCTTTTGCTGCTAAAACAGTCAGTCGAAATCCCTAAACTTTGCAAAGTTTTAATGGTTAAGGGATGCACCTGCCCTGATGGCTGGCTGCCCGCGCTGCAGGCACTGAAACCTTCAGGCGCGCGGGCATTGAATAAGGCTTCCGATAAAATGCTGCGGCAGCTGTTTCCTGTACATAAAAATAAAAATTTCATAATATTTACAATAACCTGAAAAAAATTAGTCGCAGCAGCCGCTATCTGCGCATGCTTTCTGTTGAAAGCCAGAATGCGCTCCTGCCGAAGCCTGCAAAACGTCATGGCACCAGCCGGGCAAACTGTCATGCAGGCGGTAATATACCCATTGCCCTTGGCGCCGATCTTGCAAAACCCCCCCCTTGCGCAGCAGCGCCAAATGACGGGAAATTTTTGGCTGGCTCATGCCCAGTCCGGCAGTTAAATCACAGACACAGCGCTCGCCTTCCTGCACGATCATCATCACAATATCCAGCCGTGTACGGTCGGCTAAGCATTTAAAAAATTCGTCTTGATTCATAGTATATATGCATATCTGTATTTACATATATAATAATACAGAAATTGTTTCATTTGAAAGTCTAAGCCAATCTTTTTAGCAGCAATCCCGAGCTTTTTACTGGGTTGAATCCTTTTTTTTTATCCCTAAAATAAAGCCATAAATTTTTTATGCCTTTAATGACATGACCATTTCACACGTGACTGAACTCCTCTCTCCTGCCGGTTCGCTGAAGAATATGCGCTACGCATTTGCTTATGGCGCAGACGCCGTATATGCAGGTCAGCCGCGTTACAGCCTGCGTGTGCGCAACAATGCTTTTGATCATGACAATCTGCAAATCGGGATTTCCGAGGCGCATGCACTGGGCAAAAAGTTTTATGTGGTGGTGAACATTCAGCCGCATAATTCTAAGCTGAAAAACTTCATCCGGGATTTAGCACCTGTGGTGGCTATGCAGCCTGATGCACTGATTATGTCCGATCCAGGCTTAATCATGATGGTGCGTGAACATTTTCCGGATGTGCCTGTGCATTTGTCTGTACAGGCCAATGCGGTCAATTGGGCCACGGTAAAATTTTGGAAAAACATGGGCCTGACCCGCGTGATTTTGTCGCGCGAGCTGTCTATGGAAGAAATTGAGGAAATTAAGCATAACGTGCCGGATATGGAAATTGAAGTTTTCGTACATGGCGCGTTATGCATGGCTTATTCCGGCCGCTGCTTACTTTCCGGCTATATGAACAAACGTGATGCCAATCAAGGCGCTTGCACCAATGCGTGCCGCTGGGACTATAAAATTCACGAGGCAGCTGAAGATGAAACTGGCGATGTTATACCAGTAACACAAATTGAAGAATCATCATGCTGTCAAAACAAAGATGCCGACGAGCAGCACGCCATACAACAACACCAATTTGGCGAGCCGGTTTTATTACAACGCAATGAAGAAGACATGTTTGCAGCCGAAGAGGATGAGCATGGCACTTACTTCATGAACTCAAAAGATCTGCGTGCCGTGCAGCACGTGGGCCGTTTGACTCAAATGGGCATTCATTCGCTGAAGATTGAAGGCCGCACCAAATCTTATTTTTACTGCGCCCGCACAGCGCAAATTTACCGCAAAGCCATTGATGATGCTTTAGAAGGCAAGCCTTTTGATCCTGCGTTAATGTCGCAGCTGGAAGGCTTAGCCAACCGCGGCTATACCGAAGGCTTTTTACGCCGCCATGTGCACAGCGAATACCAAAATTATGAAACTGGTTCATCGCGCTTTGACCATCAGCAGTTTGTCGGTGAAGTTTTAGAGCGCAATGATGGTTACCTCAAAATTGAAGTGAAAAACCGCTTCATTGTTGGCGACTCGCTGGAACTGATGACCACTTCAGGCAATATCACGTTTACGCTAACGGAAATGAAAGACAAAAAAGGCAATCTGATAGAAGATGCTAAAGGCTCTGGCCATATTGTCGATATTCCTGTTCCAGCGGATGTTGATATGGCTTACGCCCTGCTGATCCGCAATTTGCCCAATTCGGCTGCCGATATTTCTGCAGCGTCTTTGGCTTATCAGGCTTAAAGGCTTGCTATGGCATTGCTGATTACCGACAAGTGCATTAACTGCGACATGTGCTTGCCTGAATGCCCGAATGAGGCCATTTATGAAGGTGAAAAAGTCTATGAAATAGATGCAGAGCGCTGCACAGAATGTGTGGGTTTTTATGACCACCAAACCTGTGTTTCAGTCTGCCCGATTGAATGCATTATTCCGCATCCTGAACATGTGGAAACGCAGGAACAGTTAATGAAAAAATTCGAGGGTTTAAATTTATTTAGCAAATAACCTTGGGGAAGGCAGGATAAGAGGAACAAAGCGGTTAGAAAGTTCCCAACAATAATAATAGGTACAATGAAAACAACATCTAACACACTGTGTTAAGAACAAGCCAAAGTAACTGGGGATACTTTGGCTTGTTCTTTTCTATTGGACATAAAAAAAGGAACTTTGGTGTTAGCATCCAAAGTTCCCAAGAGGTGAAATCTAAAGCGTATTTACATTCATATTTTACTGATTGCGCTCAAATGCGGGCATCTGAGCGCAATATCATATTCACTGTACAGGCGGCTTACATTCCAGAGCGGATGATGTAATCAAAAGCGGACAATGAAGCTTTTGCGCCTTCACCCGTTGCAATGATGATTTGCTTGTACGGCACGGTGGTGCAGTCACCGGCTGCAAATACGCCTTTCACATTGGTTTCATTGCGTTCGTTAATTACAATCTCGCCGCGGCTGGAAAGCTCGACACCCGTTCCTTTCAGGAAATCCGTGTTTGGCAGCAAGCCGATTTGAACGAAGATCCCTGCCAGCTCGATGGTTTTGATTTCATCTGTTGCGCGGTCTTTGTATTTCAGCGCAGTCACTTGTGAACCGTCACCCACCACTTCAGTTGACAAAGCATTCAAAATCACCGTGGTGTTTGGCAGGCTGTTCAGCTTGTCCTGCAGCACTTGGTCTGCACGCAGCTTGGTATCAAATTCAACCAAAGTCACATGCTCTACAATGCCCGCAAGGTCAATCGCCGCTTCCACACCGGAGTTGCCGCCGCCTATCACCGCAACACGCTTGCCTTTGAACAGCGGGCCGTCACAGTGCGGGCAGTAAGCCACGCCGCGGGTTTTGTACTCTTTTTCGCCCGGAACATTCATCTCTCTCCAGCGCGCGCCAGTCGACAGAATCACGGTTTTGGACTGCAGTTTTGCGCCGTTCTCTAAAGTCACTTCCACCAGGCCGTTCGCCGTTTGGTCTGCGCCTTTAATGTCAGATACGCGCTGCAGGCTCATGATGTCTACACCGTATTCACGCACATGCTCTTCCATCGCCGCTGCGAATTTAGGGCCTTGGGTTTTTTGAATAGAGGTATAGTTTTCAATATCCATGGTATCCATGACCTGACCGCCCATGCGCTCAGCCACAATCCCGGTTTTAATGCCTTTACGCGCCGCATAGATCGCAGAGGTGTTGCCTGCAGGGCCGCCGCCGATCACCAAGACATCAAACGCGCCTTTGGCATTTAATTTCTCAGCATCTTTGGCTGCTGCGCCGCTGTCCAGTTTGGCAATGATTTCTTCCAAGGTCATGCGCCCTTGGCCGATATGCTCGCCGTTTTGGAAGACCATCGGCACCGCCATGATTTTGCGTTCTTCCACTTCGTCTTGGAAGAAGGCGCCATCGATCATGGTTGCAGTAGTACCCGGGTTGTAAATTGCAATCAGGTTCAGCGCCTGAACCACGTCAGGACAGTTATGGCAGCTTAAAGAGACAAATACGTCAAAATCTGCTGTTAAGTTCAGGCCCTTGATTTGCGCCAGCACCTCATCAGACACTTTTGGCGCATAGCCGGAAACTTGAAGCAAGGCCAGAATCAAAGAGGTGAACTCGTGGCCCATCGGCAAGCCGGCGAAGTTGACACGCGGCTGCTCGCCTTTTTTTGCAATGCCGAAGCTTGGCGCACGTGAATTTGTGCCGTCAAAGCGTGCAGTCACCAAATCAGACAGTGCGGCAATTTCAGTCACCAATTCTTTGATTTTGTCTGATTTTTCAGAAGCGTTTAGGGTGGCCACGATTTCGATTGGGCTTTCTAAACGTTCAAGCAGAGTTTTTAATTGAGCAGAAGTATTTTGATCCAACATTGCTAACGCCTCCAAAGGAGTCAATATTTATTTGATAAATGAATAATAGGAGATTTTAATAAATAGGTAAAACAGTTTGTTTTTATAACAATGATCGAATTATTAAATCAAAGTAAAAAAACAAACTGAATAACAACAGTTTATATATGGGTATCAAAGAATATTTTTCAATATGCCTGATCTAAAACATGAAAATTAATCTTTTAATTCACGCTTATTTCAACTGAAATAATGAATAGAGCCCAACGAGTCACTGGATACGCTGTTCAATCCGTACAGTCCTATTTTTAATCTGCCGAGCCAATGCATATAAAATTAAACTCAGCACAGCAGCCAGTGCAATAACAAACATCAGCACCCATCTTAAAGCGCTGTTTAGCAGTTCAGCCTGCGCCGCCTGCTTACTGACGCTCTGCGCCATAGGCGTCATGGTTTTTTGAAACAGCTGATGCTGCATCGTCCACAGCTGCTCAGGCTTAAAGCCGTATTCTAAAAACTGCGGGTCATTTTTTTCTGCCTGAATTAAAGCTTGCACTTGAGGTATTGCCGCAGCGCGGTCAGCAGGATGATGCAGCAGCGCCGTTTGCGCCAATAAATAGCTTTTCACTGGAGCAGGCAAATCTGAATCGGTCAAATAATGGGATATTTCACTGTCCTGTATATTTTTGTCATATCGAACCAGCTGCTGATATTCTTGGTTCTGACCGCTGTTCCAGTCGTACTGAACATAGGTTAAAGCGCCCCAAATCAGCATAAATGCAATCAGCCAGCCCACAAATTTAAGGACAAAAGACTGAAAGCGCACATAGAAAAACCGAATTTTCCTAAGCAGATGCACAGCAATAAATGCCCCGACAAAAGCAGCAAACAGCTTTAAAAACAGCCAGCCGAACCATGACAGCAAATTAATAAAGTAATCGGATTGATGGCCCAAAGACGCAAAATCTCCAGCAATGCTGCTGGGCAGATGCAGCTGCTCGACCTGCGTGGTCAAGCCAAAGAAACTGTAGACAAATTCCTGCTGCACAAACAGCCCAATCACTGAAGCAACAAGCGCTGCAGCAGATGCGGCAGTCAGCAGCATCAAATTGCGCTGACGTTTTTTTAAAATCTGAAGACCATTTTGCAGCTGCTGCGGATTGAGCGCATAGTCATCTAAGGGAGGCAAATAAGTTCTCCTGAACGGTTTTTAAACGGCCTCCCTAAGCCCATGCATAAGATGACTTAGTTCGGCTTTGACCCGCTTGAGCTGGACTCAAGAACCAAATGATTCAAATTATCCTGAAGGGTGCGCAGACGGCTGGCCGCTTCGTCACGCTTCTGCATGCCTTCTTTCTGGATTTGGATGACATCATTTACTGTTTTAATGAGGGTATTCTGCACATGTTCAAGTGTTTCAATATCAATCACTGAGCGCTGATTGGCTTTGGCGGTATCTACCGAGTTCTGATGCAGCAGATCAGCATTGCGTTTCAGCAGCTCATTGGTGGCATCATCAATGCTATTCGCCAGCTGTACGCTATTTTTTTGCTCTTGCAGTGAAATCGCCAAGCTGATTTGGTTTTTCCACGCCGGCAGCGTAATGTTTTTAATCGCGTAAAATTTATCAACCAGCATTAAATTATTGGATTGAATAATCCGGATCATCGGCAAAGTCTGCATAGCGGACTGCTGCAGCACCTGCAAATCACTCACCCGCTTTTCCAAATTATTTGCCAAATGATTCAGGTCATATATCTTTTGTGTGGTGGGCTGATCCTGCTCTTGCGCCGTCAGAACCGCAATTTCCTGCTGAATCTCCTGCTCTTTCAGCTTGCCCGCTGCCACATAAACCCCCAGCTGCTTGTATTCTTCCTGAACGCCGCCAAACATTTTATCCAGCGTATTCACCCGCGCTTTCAAGCCATTCTGCGAGGTTTCAATTTCTTTTACCAAAGCATCAATCTGCTCTTTGGTGGTATTAAAGTGCTGATCAAAACTGTTTTTAGCGCCTTTAAATTTACTTAAGATGCTGCCCAAAAAGCCTGAGTTCTTCGATTTATTTAAAATGCTGCTGGTATTCAGCTGCTGCGCCACCTGCACGACCTGATTCAGCTTTTGCCCTGTGGCATCCAAATCTTTGTTTTGGACTAAATTCAGCAGCTCATCGGTATAGCTGGAGGTTTTAGTCGCAATATTTTTGCCATATTCAGCCACTGCATTATGATTTATTTCCGCCAGCTCTTTATGCGCCGCCATAACATCCTGAAAATCAGCGGGCTGCAAACCAATGCTTTGCAAATCCAGCTGCTGGAATTTTTGCTCCACCTCGGCAATGCCGGTATTTGGAGTTTCCTTCAGTTCAATGTCAGCCTGTAATTGGGTATTTTCCGGATGTGTCATAGCGCACCTTGTACTGATTATGTTTTAGAGGGTTTCTCTAATGATTTCTTTAACGTTTTAATAAGTTTATCACGGCTATTATCAAGCCTTTCCAATGAACTTGTCGAGCCGCTTTGCTGGCTTTGTTGCACATGATGCTGCCATGCCGGTATCAGCACCTGCTGCGCCTCTTTATATCTGTCCAGCAAGGAAAAGGATAATTGCTGCGACAGATGCATTTGCATCATGGCAATATCATTGCTGGCCTGCAATGTTTTTAATGTTTGGATTTTCTTGGAGAGCCTTTCAGCAAAGCTGTCCAATGGCAATGGCTGCTGCGCAAAGCTGGGATATTCCTGCACAAACTCCTCTGCAGCCTGAATATATTTTGCCATTTGCTCGCGCAGCCCCTGCAGCTGATTAAACCGTGACTGCGCTTTTTGGATCTCAATCTGCAGGCGCTGACTCAGATGGTTGGCTTCATCTAAATTGCGGTCTATATTTTTATAATATTCCACTTGATTAGAACCGAATTCTAAATCCAAGCCCAGCCATTTCTGCAGCCCATTAAATTTACGCTTTTTTAAATATTTTTTTGAATTCGATAACAACTGAATCAGATTTTCTATCACTTGGCTCAGCCGCTGCGTTAATTGCGGGTCAATTCCCTTCAGCAGCGCTGACTGCGCTTGAATCAACTGATCCGCATAATGATTCAGGCGGTAAGGATCATTCAGCAAGGGCAGCAATTCATTGCGCTTAATCGCCAGCGCATCTTCCGGGTGTACTGGAATGTCAGCAATAGCCACCAAAACTTCAGTTGAACTCATAAACAATTAAACTCAATAAAATCATTTTTATACTACGTCTTTCGGTCAGCTTTTCATGTATTTTTTTGCAATGCAAATTTAAAAATTCCAATCAAAACGCTGTTAAAGGCCTCACCAAATTTCGAAACTAAGAGTGTCAAATACTGATTTATTGTGCTTTTTCAAATTTTACATGCAGCTCCGATACGCTAAACCTCGTACCTGCAGACAAAATTTATTTTCGATAACAATATCAAAAAAGATCGTTTTAATATTTAAAAATTCAAGCGCCCGCTTCTAGCAGCCTGCCCGCCGCTTACTCTATACTCAGACAACAATAACATTAAAAGAATCATCATGATAACCAATTATTTAAAAAATGAATCTGCTGCTCACACATCAGCAACACAGCGTATGCAAGACATACGTCAGCGCTTTAAAAATGCAGAGCATCAATATGAGTTTTATATTGCAAATGCATTTAATACCGTCAATTTTGATCAAAGCTTTGAAAGCTTCCAACGGCTTGATCAATTATTTACTGCTTTCAAAAATCAAATTGGTGTCTTAGACATCCGGCATGATGCTGACTCGAACCAATCCAATAGCTTAATGCTGATTGCCAGTCATTTAGGTCAATTTTTAGCAGAACGCACTTCTACACCTGAGCAGTGGTTTTCACGCGAAGAATTAAAACAAAATTTGCCGCAAAATAATGTGTCATTGCCTGAATCTTTTTTATATGACTATGCCCTCGTCTTAACTAATAA
This sequence comes from Acinetobacter sp. CWB-B33, assembly GCF_039655955.1. Taxonomy (NCBI): domain Bacteria; kingdom Pseudomonadati; phylum Pseudomonadota; class Gammaproteobacteria; order Moraxellales; family Moraxellaceae; genus Acinetobacter; species Acinetobacter sp. CWB-B33. Next base: position 536,347 of record NZ_JAGFEU010000001.1, on the reverse strand, counting down.
AATTGTTTTCCCGCTTTTGGTCACGCATCAATACTTTAAACAAGCAGATAATGCACAGACTTTTAGTCAGCACATTGAAAGCGAAATTTTGAATCATCTGATTATTAGCGGCGAAGAAAAAAATAAAATTGCAGAAGAAATGCATGCCTTGCAAATCATGTATCAAAAAAATTATCCCTTAAACTTTGGCAGCGCTTTTCAAAAATTGGTTGAAATTTCTAATTTGGACTATTCTCTGCAGAGTCTAGACCGCTTAGATGAATTAATGCGTGAACTGCGTCAAAACTATATTGCCTCTGCAGAAAAATTTCTTTCAGAGCAAAGCAACTTTTACTTTATCCTGTACTTAAGCGGCTATTTAGGCCGTGTCATTGCTCAACATGCAGGCACTTCACTAAGATGGCTAAATCCGCAGCAAGTCAGTCAAATGCTTGACCGTGAAATTGCGCCGCAATTGCAAACTTGCCGTGTTGCACAAATTCACAATCAAGTGTTTTTTACGACAGGCCATATCGCTGATTTTCTATTTGCACCCGTGATTCAAACCAGCTCATTGCAATATGCCAAACAAATCATCGATGATATTTTAAAAGTCCGCACACCGCTCTATTTGGCGCATCCATCAAAAAGTTCAACTTATCAAACCTCTGTCTTTCATGCTGTTTTACATCAGGCTGGCTTCTTATTAGGCTATGTTTTTCAATTTATTCATGGTGTTATGCCTAGGCACGATCCCAATGCCAGTATGGATCCGACCAGCTTTCCGCCAGGGAATACTTTTATTAAACATATGGATGGGCCAGACGCCGGCTTAAAACAGCTCGAACTTAACCCGCAAGATTATCCTCATAATGTACTGGCTTATGAAATGTATGCTTGTTTGCCTCACCTGAGAACCGATGCGATTTCGTTGCACATACGCCAGTATGGAGAACATGCAATCAATTTACACGTGGTTGTACCTTATTTTCCTGTTTTCGACTACCGCGGTTTTCAAATTCTTCAACTTTATTTAAGTGCTTGCGATAGTATGACTGAACAGGAAATGCCTTTGATTTTAGAAAATATGCAGGCTTTTTTTGATGGCATTCATACCTTTGAAATGCCACTTCCAACTGAACGAAAAGTTTGGGCAGCACATTACAAGCCGGCATCACATCCTTACCCGCAAAATTTTAGTCAAAACTAAAATATAAGAAACTCCAGATTGGGTTAATCTGGAGTTTTTTATCAATAATTAACTTATTACGGCGCAGTGCTTATCACTTGCTGTAATTATAAATAATTGCCTTCACGCTCTGGCTGATACAGCACTTTTTCGATTTTAACTTTCATAATATGGCCATCCGGCTGCGGCCATTCAATTTCTTGACCTTCAGATAAGCCTAGAATCGCGGCACCCACAGGCGCCAGCACGTTGACTTGGCCTTTCTCTCCGATGAATTCATGCGGATAAACCAGCGTGATTTCTGTCGGCTCAATAGCAGGCGCAATCGTAATTAAAACTTTCGCATTCATGCTGACAACATTGGCTGGCACATCTTGAGGCGCCACCACCTCTGCACGCGCCATTTCTTCTTCCAAATGCTCCATGGTCGGCGTCAACTTAGATTGATGTTCCAGCATGGTTTCTAATCGATGCAGGTCTTGCTCAGAAAGAATGATGTTCGGTTTTGTCATCTGCATTTTCCTTTGAATCTTATCTACCCGTCAAAACAGCAGCAGTCTAATTATAAAGTTATGAGTACTTTCATTCTGTTATAGCAGAATTTCATGAAAAGCAGCTAGTAAATACTTTTACTGCAGCCATAAAAAAAGCCCCTTGAGGGGCTTTTCTCAAGTCAAACTTATTTCGCGTAAACCGGGAATTTCGCGCAAACCGCTTCAACTTTAGCTTTCACAGTATTGATCACGGCTTCATCGCCTTTCGCATCCAAAATGTCTGCGATCCAGCCAGCTAAGTCACGCACTTCAGCTTCGCCGAAACCGCGGGTGGTTACTGCAGGCGTACCGATACGGATGCCTGAAGTCACAAATGGAGAACGCGGATCGTTTGGAACAGAGTTCTTGTTCACAGTAATGTGAGCTGCGCCTAACCAAGCGTCAGCTTCTTTACCAGTGATGTCACCTTGTTTGATTAAAGACAACAAGAACAAGTGGTTTTCTGTACCGCCAGAAACAACGTCATAGCCGCGTGCAATTAATACTTCAGCCATTGCTTTAGCATTTACGACAACTTGCTTTTGGTATTCTTTGTATTCAGGTGCCATCGCCTCTTTAAAGCAGATTGCTTTCGCCGCTACAGCGTGAACCAAAGGACCGCCTTGGTTACCAGGGAATACAGCTGACTGTAATTTTTTCTCAATTTCTTCGTTTGCTTTCGCAAGGATTAAACCAGAACGCGGGCCGCGAAGTGTTTTATGAGTCGTTGTAGTCGTTACGTCAGCAATTTGCACTGGGCTTGGGTATACGCCAGCAGCCACTAGGCCAGCAACGTGAGCCATATCTACAAACAGGTAAGCGCCAACTTTATCCGCGATGTCACGGAAACGCTGCCAGTCAACGATTTGGCTGTACGCAGAGAAACCAGCAACGATCATGCGAGGTTTGTGTTCTTCTGCTAAACGTTCAACTTCTTCGTAATCGATTTCGCCCGTTTCTGGGTTCAAACCGTATTGAATTGCGTTGTAAGTTTTACCAGAGAAGCTGACTTTAGCACCGTGAGTCAAGTGACCGCCGTGAGCCAAGCTCATGCCCAACACTGTATCGCCTGGGTTAAGAAGCGCTAAATAAACCGCTGAGTTCGCTTGTGAACCTGCATGCGGCTGAACGTTTGCATAGTCAGCGCCGAAAAGTTCTTTAGCACGGTCAATCGCTAATTGTTCAATTACGTCTACATATTCGCAGCCGCCGTAATAGCGTTTTCCTGGGTAGCCTTCCGCATATTTGTTAGTGAGTTTTGACCCTTGAGCTTCCATTACTGCTGGTGAGCAGTAGTTTTCTGAAGCAATGAGTTCGATGTGCGCTTCTTGGCGGGCATCTTCTTGAGAAATTGCTTTCGCGATTTCTGGATCAAATTCAGCAATAGAGATGTTGGCAAACATTAGCGAGGTCCTATTAAATTAGGGCTTTTAAGCCGTGCTAAGATTGGCGCGTATTGTAGCATGAAGTTTATAAATTTTGAGAAGGATGTTTGCTCAGTTTTAAATAAATAAATGCCCACCTTCGTCAGAAAGATGAGCATTTATTTTAAATCAAGTTATTGAATTGGCATGAAAGATTTTACATTGGCGCATTTAGCTATAAATCTGTAAATATGCTCTTTAATGTTATCTATTTCAAAAGTGAATCAATATTGCCTACAAAACTTGCATAATTTTGCGTATAAACCGTACCGTGATCCCATGTAGCATTCGTTGTATATTGAATATTGCTTGCGCTGGTACCATTGGCTTTCATCGACTGAACTAAAATATCAGTTGCTTGATACGGGACTGTTGTATCTGCCAACCCCTGATAAATGAATACTTTCTGATTTAATTTTGCTAAGCCAGGCTGAGAACCAGTTTTCAGGAATGTATCGATAGCAGGAATACTCATAAACCCGCTTTGCGTGCGGCCATAGCCACTGAGGCTGCCGTGGTCAGGGTCTGTAGCATAAGCCTTCATTCCGTCAGCCAGTTTTAACCCAACTGTTGAACTGCACTCTTGTTCTGCACTTGTAGCAATTACTACTGTGTCATTCTTAAAGACTTCATTATATGTTACTGAACTCTTATGCCCCTGCATGCCTGCAACTATCAGCGCTGTGTAAGTATCCAGCTGGGCAAGCGTCGGAATCTGCTGAGCCAAAGGCAGAGTGCTAGCCTGAGCCTCTCCGGCTGTAAGTATGAACGCTAAATTTGAAGCCGGAGCAATGGCTACTGTGCCTTTATAATTCAATTGTGCCCGAGAAGCATATTGAGCAGCCCCCAAAACGGCATGCCCGCCTTGTGAATGGCCGATACTAACCCATTGGTCACTTACATTTTTTCCGAGCTGGCCTTTTAAATATTTTCTGGCAGCCACGACCGCATCTGTAATTGAAAAAGCCTCACTTTTTAAATTCAAGAAAGGATGATTGCCCGCTGATCCTAAACCTTCATAATTAGGCGCAACAACAACATACCCTTCATCAAGCAGTTCTTCTATTAATTCTGCTGTTTGCCCCAATCCCAATGCACTCGGCGCACATTTGTCAGCAACACCCGTTGTCCCATGCGCCCAAACCACAATTGGCCAGCCATTCGCTGGAGCAACTGTTTTTGGTGTAAATACCAATGTTGTCGCATCTACTTCCGTACCATCCACACCCAGCATTTTATAGGTCATCAGTGATTTAGATGCACTGACAGCATCCAAATCCGTATTAACGTCACTATCAATATCGGTATAAGACTCCACCCTTACCACAGGATTTGCAATATTATTCTTTGGGATTCCATCACCCACAACATATGTCGAATCTCCCCCATCGCCGCTGCCGCAGGCCGTGAGCAAGAATGCGCTGCTGATTAACACCGTTAAGACATGTTTTTTCATTTTACGTTCCTTCGCCATTTGCTTGTTATTAATTTTGATTTAACAGTATGTATTACCTGTTATTTCGACTGAACACAATAGCTTTTAAGATCGATGGTATCGCAATCCTAAATTTTCTTATATCACATTGTTTTTAATATTTTTATTTAAAACACAATGACAAAATTAATCCAACCCTCTGGCCGCGGCACAATTCTGCTAAATACGCGAACGTATGATGTAAAGCCGCAGATCGCTCATCAACAAAGCAAATTGCTTATAAGCCTGCCCATTGGCTGATCCCCACAGTGAACCCACAGCAATCAATCAGGGTTAAAAAATTGAACACAATCGCTTGATCAAAGATTCTCGTCCGACAGAAGTATCAAAAAAAACTAAACGCTCAGAAATGCGCAATCTTTAATACACTGATGACATAAAGCCCTGCTAATTCTTTAACTACGGTTTGTCAATAACTTAGGCAAATGATAAATTGAACGTTTTAATACACTCTCCTGATGGAATAGGTTATGCAAGCCATAATTCTCGATACCGAAACTCATACTTTAAATGGCCAGCCGATTGAAATTGCATATGCGCCTATTCAAATTTCAGACCACAAAATTACCTTAGATAAGTCCCAGCTTTTTGATCAGCTCTATAGCGTTGATGAACCCATCTCATTTGCAGCCATGGCGGTGCATCATATTCTAGAATCTGATCTAGAAAATAAGCCCCATTACACAACCTTCAAGCTGCCTGAAGATACGCTGTATATCATTGGCCACAATATTGATTATGACATCCGCGCTTTAGAAAAATGCGGGGTAGATTCAACCCGCATTAAAGCCATCTGCACGCTTGCTTTAGCGCGCTTAGTCTGGCCGGATGCCGAAGCGCACAATATATCCGCGCTCATTTACATGATCAGCAAAGGCAGCGAAAAAGCGCGGGAAATGATCCGTAAAGCGCACCGTGCCGACATGGACATCATTTTGACAGCAAATATTTTAATGCATATCGTCCATCACTTAAAAATCAACAGCATTGAAGAACTGTATGCAGCGTCTGAAGATGCCCGCATTCCGCGCAGCATTAATTTTGGCAAACACCGCGGCACAGCTATTGCTGATTTGCCGGCAGATTATGTGCAATGGCTGATGCGTCAGGAAGATTTGGACCCTTACCTGCGCAAAGCGCTGGAAAATGCAGCAATCACAACGCTTTAATGATTTAAAGTCCTCAACGGCATTGTCATAAAAGCTTCATGCAAGTGTAATTTTCACACAATATGATGGGCCTTAATTTATTGGGGAATAAATTAAGGCATGGATACATTTTATAAAACTGAACTGGGTTTCCGTACACTCAAGCTTCGCGATCTGCCGCTGAATGCCAGACAGCGGAGGCTGCTGGTGCTGATTGGCACAGATGATTTTTCGGCTTTGAATACAGCTATGAAGCATCGCATTGCAGAGCCTGACCTGCTGCAGCAATTGATTGATTTGGGTTTAATTTTTAAAGAAGAAAATCAGGCCGAACCGTTGCAGAAACAGGAAGAAGCAGCCGTTGAGCCGCAGCCCCAAATTTTAACGCAGCCTTCCGAAATTCATACAGCTTTAAGTATTCCATCCTCTACAGCAACTGAAGATTATTCTTTTCAGCTGGAAAAGGCTCAACCTGCAACTGGGCCAGCGCAGCCCATCAGCGCTGCAGATGGGCCAATCGAACCTTTAAGCCCTTTGGCGTTTGATGAATTGAAGCAATTTATGATGCAGCACCTGCAGCAGTATTGCGGCTTAATGGCCAAACAGCTGATACTGAATATTCAAGCGGCGGAGCAGGTTTCACAGCTGAAAATGTGCCAAATTCAATGGATTACCCTGCTGCAGGAATCACGGATTGTGCCAAAATTGCTGAATCATGCTTTGCAGCAAGTGAATCTGAGCATGCGCAAGCTTCAATCCGCTTGATTTTTGCCGCTGCAAAATATTCCGAATTAAGAGTTATTTCATCGGCTCTCATTCAAAAAATGACTTAACAGCGCATTAAATTTTTACAGATAAAATCTTATCCTCATGAATTTTATTGCTTTTTAGCAGTTCAATTTTAAACTCCCATTTTATAAATCTTTTACTACGACTTTGTTTTAATGGTTTATTTGAGCCATTCAGAGCATATATAGGCTAGAAGATATTTCTGGGGGAGCATTTGGAGTTATGGCGTATTATTTGCAGTTTGACACTTTTGATAATCCTATGCAGCTCAGCAAAGTGGGCAATTGGATTATTACATTTTTAAGCCCTCAAGATGACTTAGCCCATATTCAGCTGGCCATTACGCATGTGCTGCCGCGCCAAGTATGTGAGCATCTGCAGCCGCGCCGTCTCATTATGCACAACAGCCCTGCCGACAATTTTTGGAAAATTGAAAACATTGAATGCTTTGACAGCAGCTTAAATCAAGAACTGGTTTTTTTGCCTGAATCCCCGCAGGCACAGGCAGTTATACAAACCATTTTAAAAGAATTTGAGCGATATGATGTCTGTGTCAGTATTAAGCAAGACGTTAACCTATAGGCAGTCAATTGTTATCGAATGCCGGCCTAAAAGATTCTTCAGACATTGAGGTAATAAAAACTGAATTGACGGCAGATTGGAAAATAAAAAAACTCACCCGTTGAAGTGAGTTTTTTTAACATCGTATCTGATTGAATTAAGCTTCAATCACTTTGTAAATGCTGGATGAATTTTGGCTTTCGAATAACAGCTCAATACTCGGTAAAATCACTTCTCCATCTACCACAATATGTTCAATTCTTTTAATCATATCCTGAGTTTCAGACGCCGAATTTAGCAAGGCTTGGGCATCGACAATTTGGCTATACTGATTCTTCACTTTAATATCAATCATATTGGTCATAGTCATTACTCTATTTCTTTGAATTAGCATTTTTATAGCACATGCCCCGATCTTCACCTTCGCAAAAAATGTTAGATTTCTTGGCATTGTAACTTAATAAAAATTTAATTAACTATAAATCAATAAGATAATAAATTACTCTGTAAATTGTATGACAATAACTCACCTTTTATTGCTGTTTATCTATAAATACACCCTAGAAAACAGGCATTAAAAAAGCCCGCATTGCTGCGGGCTCTATGTTGGAAGGCTAGTGCTGATTTTTTGTCTTAACCGAAGTTTGCGACTCAATTAGCTGTCATTGATCCGTCCAACTCATAGTAGCGTCTTTTGTTTTACGACCTACTGTAGTATCAATATAGCACTGTATTTTCTGCTGGCAAGGGGCTTTTACACTTCAGCACAATCGCTCAAAATAAATACAATTGAAATTCTGCAGTATAAGGCGGATAATAGGTTCGCATTTATATTCCTTCGCGCCAATCATCTTAAAACGCTGATTTTTCAATGTAAAAAAACTGCTCAAAATATTCAAACCCTTAACCAGGGAAAATTCCTCTCTCTTTACGCGCTTTTAAAATGCGTTCGCACGCCAAAATATAAGCTGCGGTACGCAACGTGCAGCCATTGCTATTTGCGCACGTCCAAACATCTTCAACGGCCTGAACCATCAGCTTGTCTAAACGGTCATTAATTTCCGCCTCACTCCAGAAATAGCTCGCCATATCCTGCACCCATTCGAAATAGCTGACCGTCACACCGCCTGCATTGCAAATCACATCAGGGACAATCATGATGCCGCGTTCATTCAGGATGTCGTCGGCCTCAGGATAAGTCGGCCCATTTGCCCCTTCCAAAACCATTTTGGCTTTTAGACGGTGCGCGCGTTCTACTGTAATCTGCCCTTCTAAAGCAGCGGGGATAATAATATCTGTTTCCACATCCCAAAATGCTTCATTGTCAATTCGCTCTGCGCCTTCAAAACCGGCAACACCTTGATGCTGCTCTATATAGGCATGCAGCGCATCCAGCTTAATGCCGCTTGCGTTAAAAATCGTTCCTGTATGGTCTTGAATACAGACAATCTTGGCATTGGACAGATAGAATAAATTGGCCGCTTCACTGCCCACATTGCCAAAGCCTTGAATGCTGACTTTGGCATTTTCAATATTCAGGCTGAGCTTTTCTGCAACTTGGCAGCCGGTAATATAAACGCCTCGCCCTGTTGCTTTTACACGCCCTAAAGAACCGCCCAAATGCACGGGCTTGCCAGTGACTACACCAGTGACTGTGTAGCCCTGTCCAGATGAATAAGTATCCATCATCCAGCCCATAACATTGGGGTTGGTGCCGACATCCGGTGCAGGAATGTCTTTTTGCGGGCCAATAATGTGCGCGATTTCACTGGTAAAACGGCGTGTTAAACGTTCGAGCTCACGTGCAGACAATTTGCGCGGATCGACACGCACACCGCCCTTTGCGCCCCCAAAAGGCAAATTTAATACGGCTGTTTTGATGGTCATCCAAGCCGCCAGCGCCATGACTTCATTTAACTCGACATCTGGATGGTAGCGGATACCGCCTTTGCCCGGCCCGCGTGAAAGGTTGTGCTGCACGCGGTAACCTTCAAAATGCTGAATTGAACCGTCATCCATAATGATCGGAACATCCACAATCAGCGCGCGTTTCGGACGTTTCAAAGTATCGACATAGTCCGCCAGGTCTTCACTGAGATACGGCGCAACCCGATCGACTTGCGCCAAAAACGTTTGCCATGCACCGTTGCCGCCATTGGCATAAGAGAGATTAGACATTTCAGTTCCTCTGATTATTGATTATTCTTTGGATAAAACATGTATTGATAGGCAATGAATGCCGCCAGCCGCGCGGTAATATTGTCCTGATCAAAGTGAGGATTGCATTCAGCAATATCCAGCAGTTTGATCTTTCCGCTGTCGTGTATATGTTTCATTAAATGTTCAAAAATACGCAGATCAATGCCTTTGACTGCAGGCGCACTGACACCCGGCGCAATCGATGCTGCAAATACATCTAAATCAACCGTGACATACAGCACATCTACAGCATCAATAAAATGATCTAATTTGTTTTTTAAAACCGCTAAATGGCCCATTTCTATTTCATCATCAAAAATATAATGGCAGCCCAGGCGGTCAGCAGTCTGAAACAGTTTTTGCGTATTCGAGTGTTTTGCTACGCCAATACATAGATAATGAAAGGCTTTGCCATGCTGCTCAGACAGTTTCGCTGCCTGTAGAAATGGTGTTCCTGAAGTGGCTTGCTCAGCTTCACGCAAATCGAAATGCGCATCAAAATTGATGATGCCAATTTTCTGACTAGGCTGGGTATTTTGCACATACTGAAAAATACCGCTGAAGCTGCCGAAAGCAATTTCATGGCCGCCGCCCAATACAATCGGCTGCATGCCCTGCTGCAAGGCCAATTCCACTTGATCCGCCAATTCAGCTTGCGCCTTTTCCAGCCCGCCGTCCACGCAGACCACTGTACCCATATCCTGAATGCGGATCGGCGCATGTATAGGCAAATTCGCCAGCTGCTGACGGATTAGATTCGGCGCATCCGCCGCGCCAGTCCGGCCTCGGTTTCGGCGCACGCCTTCGTCAGAGCTGAAGCCCAGTATCGCAAAATCGGCAGTATCAGACTGATTGACCAGATGAAAGATGCGCATATGTTCTGCGCCATCGCCATCATGCCTGCCCTGCCATTGAAATGACTGATCCATAATTCATCCTGTTATTCTTCAAACTCAATTTTTTGAAGAAAAAATTTAAAATTGAATTAATTTGCCTTTTTGAATGACTTGCTTCTTTAAATCACCGCCGAGCCAATAGGTAATTTCGGACGGATGCTGTATGTCCCAAGCTACAAAATCAGCAAATTTTCCGACGTCTAAGCTGCCATGCGTATCCTGCAGGCCTAAAGCCTGTGCAGCATGAATCGTTACGCCCGCCAATACCTGTTCAGGAGTTAAGCGGAACAAGGTGCTGCCCATATTCATCATTAAACGCAGGGATAAAACAGGTGACGTTCCGGGATTTAAATCGGTCGATAGGGCAATTTTTACCCCATGTGCAACTAAGCTTTCTATAGGCGGATACTGTGTTTCCCGCAGTAAATAAAATGCACCCGGTAAAAGCACCGCAACTGTGTCCGATGCAGCCATGGCTTTTACATCATCCTCAGTCATATATTCCAAATGATCTGCCGATAAAGCCTGATACTTGGCCGCCAGACTTGAACCGCCCAATGCAGACAGCTGTTCAGCGTGCAATTTAACAGGCAAATTCAGCGACTGCGCCGTTTGAAAAACCCGCTCCACCTGGCTTGGAGAGAAAGCCAAATGCTCACAAAAGGCATCTACCGCATCGACTAGGTTTTCTGCATGCAGCTGCGGCAGCATTTCTATGCAGATATAATCAATATACTCATCACTGGCATCTTTAAACTCAGGCGGCAAAGCATGGGCAGCCAGGCAGGTACTGCGCACCGTCATTGGCAAAGCATCGCCTAACTGCCGAATCACTTGCAGCATTTTGCGCTCATTGACTAAATCCAGTCCATAACCCGATTTAATCTCGATCGTGGTTACACCGTCCTTGAGTAAGTTTAAAATTCGCTGCTGAGCTGAATGGAATAATTCTGCATGACTGGCTTCACGGGTTGCACGAACGGTACTGGCAATGCCACCGCCCTTTTTAGCAATTTCGGCATAGCTCACACCTTGCAGGCGCTGCTCAAATTCAACACTGCGGTTGCCGCCGAAAACGCTGTGCGTATGACAGTCAATCAAGCCTGGCGTCACCCAAGCCCCATGCAGATCGATTTGTTCAGTCAACGCTACAGCTGGGCATTCAGCTTGCGGACCAATCCAGCGAATCCGTTCACCGTCCGTCAGCATCGCAGCATGTTCTATTATGCTGTATTGACCATGCTGCATAGTCGCAATATGACAATTCAACCAAAGCTTCATCGTTGTATTTCCTGTTCCGCCTTAGCGCATGCCTTGGCGGAAACATTTAAGTATTAAGAATTAGATTCAAATTGTTGTGCTGTATTGCTGTTCGCATGATTCAAGTTCATCTTTGGGCGCACTTTTACAACATAGGCAATCCATAAAATCACCAGCCATGCAGCGCCGACATAGATCGCAGGGCGAGAGTCTGGGAAATACGCAATGATGCCCAAAATAAACAGCATGAATGCCACAGCGAATGCAGGTGCATACGGCCAGCCTACGACTGGAAAATCCAAAGCTTTAATTTCAGCGGCAGACAGTTTACGGCGCATGCCAATTTGCGACAGCAGAATCATCAGCCACACCCACACCGTGGCAAAAGTCGCAATTGAGGCAATGATGATGAAGATATTTTTGGGAATCAGATAATTCAGCACGACACCAATCAAAAGTACCCCCGCCATCACCACAACCGTCATCCAAGGCACACCATTTTTAGACAGCTTGGTGAACACTTTTGGCGCTTGGCCATCTTGCGCCATGCCGTAAAGCATGCGTCCTGCGCCAAACACATCACTGTTAATGGCAGAAACCGCCGCTGAAATCACCACGATATTTAAAATCGTAGCTGCTGAACCAATACCCAGATTTTCAAAAATCTGCACAAATGGGCTGCCTTGTGTACCAATCTGATTCCAAGGGAAAATCGCCATGAGGACAAAAATGGTCAAGACATAAAACAGTAAAATACGTACAGGTACTGCATTGATGGCTTTAGGAATCGACTTTTTCGGTTCTGCGGTTTCGCCAGCAGTAATGCCAATAATTTCAATACCGCCAAAAGCAAACACCACCACAGACAAACATGCAATCAATCCGCCAATACCATTTGGCATAAAGCCGTCATGAATCCATAGGTTTTGCAAGCCCGCAGCGGCGGTGCCGTGATCTGCATGGAAGCCGTACAGCATGAGGCCAAAACCGCCGACAATCATGGCAATAATAGCGGTCACTTTAATAATCGATAGCCAAAACTCCAGCTCGCCAAAGACTTTGACATGGATTAAATTGATGCCGCCGAGGAACATGATCAGCGAGAGAATCCAAATCCAGCGCGGCACATCGGGGTACCAAAAGCCCATGTAAATACCAAAAGCCGTGACATCCGCCAGCGCCACAATGATCATTTCAAAGACGTAGGTCCACCCTGTCGTAAAGCCTGCAAATGGACTGATGTACTGGCTGGCATAATGGCTGAATGAGCCGGAAACTGGGTTATGTACAGACATTTCGCCGAGGGCGCGCATGACGATATAAATCGCAATGCCCGCAACAATATAGGCGATTAAAACGGATGGCCCTGCCATCTGAATGGCCGTAGCCGAACCATAAAACAGGCCTGTGCCAATGGCTGAACCTAAAGCTAAAAACCGGATATGGCGGGTATTGAGTCCCCGCTGTAAAGTGGAACTTTGTGATGCTTCTTGTGACATTTCGATCTCCAATCCATGAGGAAATTTTTATTTGATCGGGCCGCATCATGCGGCCCTATTCTCAATCACAAACTTATTTTAGGCTTGGCAGCAAACCATCAAGGATCAACGCGTTTAAGCAGCCGCTGGCCAATAATTCACTCGCCTGTTCAATATCAGGCGCGAAGAAACGGTCTTCGCTGTAATAAGGAACGTGGTCACGCAGCGCTTTACGCGCGCGTTCCAATTTCACAGAGCTTTTTAAGCCTTTACGGAAATCCAGGCCTTGGCATGCGCCCAGCCATTCAATCGCTAAAATGCCGCGTACATTGTCCGCCATATACCATAAGCGCTTGCCGGCATTTGGCGCCATCGACACATGGTCTTCCTGATTTGCCGATGTCGGCAGACTGTCCACGCTTGCAGGATGCGCCAGCGCTTTGTTATCGCTTGCCAGTGCAGCCGCAGTCACCTGTGCAATCATAAAGCCCGAATTGACGCCGCCATTTTCCACCAAGAACGGCGGAAGCTGCGACATGTGGCGGTCCATCATCATCGAAATACGGCGTTCAGACAATGAGCCAACTTCCGCAATTGCCAAGGCAAGATTATCCGCGGCCATAGCGACAGGCTCTGCATGGAAGTTGCCGCCCGAAATTACATCACCTTCTTTAGCAAAGACCAATGGGTTATCTGAAACCGCATTGGCTTCAATTTCAAGGACTTCAGCAGCCTGACGGATTTGGGTTAAGCATGCGCCCATCACTTGCGGCTGACAGCGCAGTGAATATGGATCCTGCACTTTTTCACAGTCTTCGTGTGAATGACCGATTTCACTTTCTTCAGTTAATAAGTCACGGTATGCCGCTGCCACATCAATTTGACCGCGCTGGCCGCGCACTTCATGCACGCGCGCATCAAATGGAGAACGAGAACCGAGCATTGCTTCAACACTTAAGCCGCCGCAAACGGTCGCTGCAGCAAATAAATCTTCTGCTTCAAATAACCCGCGCAATGCATAAGCCGTTGATACTTGCGTACCATTCAACAGTGCTAGGCCTTCTTTGGCAGCCAAAGCAATCGGCTCTAAACCTGCAATTTTCAGCGCTTCAACGGCTGGCAGCCATTCACCTTTATAGCGTGCTTTGCTTTCACCCAGCAGCACCAAAGACATATGCGCCAGCGGCGCTAAATCGCCTGAGGCACCCACTGAACCTTTCAATGGAATATGCGGATAAACTTCAGCATTAATTAACGCCAACAGCGCTTCAATCACTTTTAAGCGGATGCCGGAAAAGCCGCGCGCCAAGCTGTTGGCTTTCAGCAGCATAATCAAGCGGACCATTGAATCGTCTAAAGCTTCGCCCACGCCAGCAGCGTGAGACAGCACCAGCGAGCGCTGCAACTGTTCTAAATCTTCTTGTGCAATTTTAGTTGAGGCCAATAAGCCAAAACCTGTATTGATGCCGTATGCGGTACGGCCCTCACGGATAATCTGTTCTACACAATCTACACTGGCCTGAATCGCAGGAATCGCCTGTTCATCCAGTTTTACTTTGATTGGCTTTAAAAAGGCTTCGCGTAAATCTGCAAGATTCAGTTTGCCTGGTTGAATTAAAAGTTCCATGTATACAGCCCTATATCCTATTCTTTTATATGCTGCGGGTTCATCATGAATGAGAGATGAAGATGAATCCGCAGCATTCCTTGCTTAGCTCAGCCTTAACCGGTAATCATCGGTAAATTTAAGCCTTGTTCCTTCGCGCAATCAATTGCAATATCATAACCCGCATCTGCATGGCGCATTACACCTGTCGCAGGGTCATTGGTCAATACTCGGGCAATCCGCTCTGCAGCTTCATCTGTACCATCACATACAATCACCACGCCCGAGTGCTGTGAAAAGCCCATGCCAACACCGCCGCCATGATGCAAAGACACCCACGTTGCGCCGCCCGCAGTATTCAGCAAAGCATTTAATAATGGCCAATCCGATACCGCGTCTGAACCATCCTGCATCGATTCTGTTTCACGGTTTGGACTGGATACAGAGCCGGAATCCAAATGGTCACGGCCAATCACAACCGGCGCAGACAATTCACCTGAACGCACCATTTCGTTGAATGCCAAGCCCAATTTTGCACGCAGTCCTAAGCCGACCCAGCAAATACGCGCTGGCAAGCCTTGAAATGCAATGCGTTCACGCGCCATATCCAGCCAGTGATGCAAATGCTCATCATCAGGGATCAGCTCTTTCACTTTTGCATCAGTTTTGTAAATATCTTCAGGGTCCCCCGAAAGCGCTGCCCAGCGGAATGGCCCAATGCCGCGGCAGAATAATGGGCGGATATATGCAGGTACAAAGCCTGGGAAGTCAAAAGCGTTTTCTATGCCTTCTTCTTTGGCCATTTGACGGATATTGTTGCCATAGTCAAAAGTCGGCACACCCATTTTCTGGAAGTCCAGCATCGCCTGTACATGCTGCGCCATCGACTGCTTGGCCGCTTTTACCACAGCATCAGGTTCGGTTTGCGCGCGCTCACGGTATTCTTCCCAGGTCCATCCAACTGGCAAATAGCCATTCAATGGATCATGCGCACTCGTTTGGTCTGTCACCATGTCAGGACGGACTCCGCGGCGAACCAGCTCAGGTAAAATTTCTGCTGCATTGCCATGCAATGCGATAGAAATGGCTTTGCCCTCTTTGGTATAGCGGTCAATACGCGCGAGCGCATCATCCAAATCAGCCGCTTGCTCATCGACATAACGGGTACGTAAACGGAAATCGATGCTGGCCTGCTGGCATTCAATATTTAAAGAACAGGCTCCGGCTAAAGTTGCAGCCAATGGCTGTGCGCCACCCATGCCGCCTAAGCCCGCAGTCAGTACCCAGCGGCCTGTTAAATCGCCGTTATAGTGCTGACGGCCTGCTTCCACAAAAGTTTCGTATGTGCCTTGCACAATGCCTTGACTGCCAATATAGATCCAAGAGCCTGCGGTCATTTGACCGTACATCGCCAAACCTTTGGCATCCATTTCATTGAAATGCTTCCAGTTTGCCCAATGCGGCACAAGGTTGGAGTTTGCAATCAATACACGCGGCGCATCTTTATGCGTTTTGAATACGCCTACTGGCTTGCCTGATTGCACCAATAGCGTTTCGTAGTCTTCTAAATCTTTCAGCGTTTCAACAATTTTGTCATAACATTCCCAGTTGCGCGCTGCACGGCCAATACCGCCGTACACCACTAACTCTTTCGGATTTTCTGCAACATCAGGATCTAAATTATTCATCAACATGCGTAAAGGCGCTTCAGTCAGCCAGCTTTTTGCATTGAGGGTTGTACCGCGCGGCGCGCGGATTTCTACATCACGAAATTTAGTCATGGTCACAGTCGGACTCCTTCCTTTGAACTTACTGTAATTGTATTCTTTGCATCCAGTCAGCATTGATATAAACATGTGCTTACTTGTATATACATGTACATATAATATGCATGACTTTTAATCTTTGAAAAGACCCTTTTCTTTAAAAAGATGAAATTAGTAAATAAGCAAATGTTTTAATTGGTTTTAAAGTTTTTTAACTTTAGTTGTAGTGGGAATATTTATGCGATTTATTTGGCATTTTATCTTGAGCTGGAACATGTAAACAGCTCAATCAAACAGCAATCCTTGACTGAATTTTGCGGCAACTGCAGCGTCAGCGCTTCATTCTGATTGGATATTTTCAGGCAATCAAAAGCCTCTAATGAATAACTTTGCGCTGCGACAGAAACTTGCATCACGTCTGCCATATTAAAAATAAGCATGTCCTGCGCCGCAGACAGGATGGTTTGACTGTGGCTTCCTGTCAGCCACTGCATGCGCGGGTAAACTTTATCCGCACGATAAATCAGGTTTAAGTCGCGGATTGGCCCATTCAGCAACCGGCAATACACAGGCTGCTCTCCATCAAAAGCAAATAAATTTCGAGAGCAAATCTCAACATGCGGCTGATCGGCAATACTGAGCTGCATCCCCATACCGCTCAGTGTGGAAATAATGCGCTTTTTTCCGGAAAAATAAGAAAATTCACCGTCATTTTCCACATCCGCCATAGACACACGCCAGTCAAAATCATCCGTTTCAGCTGACGGCTTTCGAGCAATCTCGAAGGTAAATCCTAAACCATTTTTCCACGGCATTTTTTGGAAATCATGCAGTTTGAGCAGCTGAATCATTGCACAAATTTCCCTTCCAGATAGTAGCGGCTGCCCGGATAAGTCAACCGCGCGCTTGAAATCAAATGCTTATTTGACCATGTGCGGCGGCGGATGAGCAGGCAGGGTTCCTGTTTGGTAATTTTCAGCCATTTGCATTCTTGTGTATTCGCCAATACCGCTTCTACGATATGTTCACCTTCGGTGACCGGCGCCTGCGCCATTAAATAAGCATTGGGGGTAATCTTGCTGAAATCCTGCTTTAAATAATCAGGAATGAGCGCAGCATTGACCAAACGGTCTTCAATTTGCACCGGCACTTCATTTTCATAATGAATAATAATGGAATGAAAAAGCGGCTCGCCTTCTTTCGTTTGCATAAATAAAGCTTGCTGCACATCCGCTTTAATTTTATCTAGCTTTATCACTTCTGCGCGGTGACTGTGATTGCGCGCCAGAATTTCATCCGCAATATTATTAATTTGAAATAATGCGGAATGGCCTTGCCCTTCAGCCACAAATGATCCCACCCCTTGTACGCGCACCAGCATTTTATCCGCAGTCAATTCGCGCAGCGCGCGGTTCACTGTCATTCGGCTGCAGCCTAAGAGTTTGACCAATTCACTTTCAGAAGGAATCTTGTCATTCACTTTCCATTCACCGCTGTATATTTTGCTCTGAATAAACTGTTTCACCTGCGCATATAAAGGCGAAGGCGCTTCTAATCCTAGGGGTGTTTTATTTTCTTCTGTTGAAGTGCTGATGGGCATTTTTCATCTCTGCAAAGAACCGCTTTAAAAATTGGATACCGGTCTTCTAATGCCTGCATACAACGCGGCAAACCGGCAAGATCAATATCTGAATTTGATTATACTCAATTCACCAAACTTGTATATACAAGTTGTATTTTTTAGCGGCTGTCAAAGATGAGCTGTATGGTCATCGAATTTTAGAAAGATAAGCTAATGTAAATTAAATAAAAAAATCAAAGAAAACTGTCCATTTTGAAGATTCCAGCCAGCACTGCAGCTCCGATTCTATGCCACACTTCGTCAAAGGAAGATGTGTCATTCTGACCATCATGCCTTCGAAGCACACCAAGGAACCATTGAATCATATGAAAATTGCGTCACTGGAATTCGTAAAGGAAAACGGAATCGAGGTGCAGTTGCAAAGATGATTTGTGAGGCTGCTCAAATGCTATGGCACGGTTCATACGGTCAGTGCTTGATGCCCAATTAAACGCCGAATGGACTGCAACTGAATCCCAGCTATTCCAGGTTTTTCTTTTAAATAGTGAGCTTAATCTAATGCATCCAATAAGAAACGCTGCAGAAATGTTCCTGCAGCGTTTCTATCTATGCATAATCCTTGATCAAGGCTTCCATATAAATCTTTTTCAGCACTCTTTAATGCATTAAACATGATGCTGAACTACAGCTTAAAGCAATCCATTAAGCAGCTTCACGTTCTTCAATTGATACCACTTTACGCAGTTCAGGACCGGTATAATCCGCACTTGGGCGGATAATCCGGTTGTCTGCACGCTGCTCCATCACATGTGCCGCCCAGCCGGTGACCCGGCTCATCACGAAGATTGGCGTGAACAGTTTGGTCGCAATATCCATGAAATGATAAGCCGATGCATGGAAGAAATCTGCATTGCAGAAGAGTTTCTTCTCGCGCCACATCACTTCTTCACAGCGCACTGAAACTGGGTATAGGACCGTATCACCCACATCTTTAGCTAAGCGCTCTGACCAAATTTTGATGATGCCGTTGCGCGGATCATTGTCTTTATAGATTGCATGGCCAAAGCCCATGATCTTTTCTTTACGTTCCAGCTTGCCCAGCATTTCACGTTCAGCTTCTTCGGGCGACGTCCAGTTTTCGATCATTTCCATCGCCGCTTCGTTCGCGCCGCCATGCAATGGACCGCGCAGTGAACCAATTGCGCCAGTGATGCATGAATGCATATCGGATAAGGTGGATGCGCAGACGCGTGCGGTGAAGGTCGATGCGTTAAATTCATGCTCTGCATACAGAATCAGCGATACATTCATCACCTGTTCATGCAATTCATTCGGTTTTTCACCGCGCAGCAAATGCAGGAATTGCGCACCGATAGAGTCATCATCGGTATTTTCTTCAATGCGCACGCCGTCATGGCTGAAGCGGTACCAATAGCAAATAATCGCAGGCAGTGTTGCTAGAATGCGGTCTGCTGCGTCCTGCTGTTCAGCAAAGGATTTTTCTGTTTCTAGGTTGCCGAGCATGGAAACGCCTGTGCGCATCACATCCATTGGGTGTGAATCTGCAGGGATACGCTCTAACACTTCTTTCAACGCTTGCGGTAATTTGCGCAGTGATTTCAGTTTTGCTTTGTATGCCGCCAGCTGTGCTGCGGTTGGCAATTCACCAAAGAAGATCAGGTAGGCCACTTCTTCAAACTGGCAGTTTTCCGCCAAATCCTGCACGTCATAGCCGCGGTAGGTGAGGCCTGCACCGCTTTTGCCTACAGTTGAAAGTGCGGTTTTTCCTGCCACTTGTCCGCGCAAACCTGCGCCTGTGAGTACTTTTCCTTCAGCCATTTTTCAATTTTCCTTTTTGAATGATTTATTTAAACAGTTTATCCAGCGTATTTTCAAAGGTGTGGTAATCCAGGAATTCATACAGCTCTTTACGCGGCTGCATTTTGTCCAGCACATTCACTTGCGTGCCGTCTTTGCGGATCGAATGCATCACTTCCAGCGCGGCTTTCTGCATGGCGCGTGTCGCAGAGAGCGGATACAGCACCATTGAAATGCCCTGCTCGCCCAGTTCATCTACCGTGTAATAAGGCGTGTCGCCAAACTCTGTGATGTTGGCTAATACAGGCACGCCTACCGCATCGCAGACCGTTTTGTACATGGTGATATCGGTCATGGCTTCAGCAAAAATGGCATCGGCGCCGGCTTCTACGCAGGCGCAGGCGCGGTCAATCACCGCCTGCAAGCCTTCTTTTTGCAGCGCATCAGTACGCGCCATCACCACAAAGTCTGAATCGGTTTTCGCATCTACCGCCGCTTTAATGCGGTCGACCATTTCCTGCTGCGTGACGATTTCTTTATTTGGACGGTGGCCACAGCGTTTCTGCGCCACTTGATCTTCGATATGCACTGCCGCCGCGCCTGCGGCGATCATTTGCTTGACGCTGCGCGCGATATTGAATGCGCCGCCCCAGCCTGTATCGATGTCAACTAAAAGCGGCGTGTCTACACGTTCCGTAATGCGGCGCACGTCTTCAAGCACATTGTCCAAACTGGTCATGCCAAGGTCAGGCAAGCCATAAGAATAGTTCGCGACACCGGCGCCCGAAACATAAATCGCCTTGTAGCCGACCTGTTTAGCCATCATGGCTGCATAAGCGTTGACTATGCCGATAATTTGTAATGGTTTTTCCACTTCCAGTGCTTGTCTAAATCTTAAGCCTGCAGACGTTTGTTGTGTCATATTCCTTTCCATGAATATCCGAGGTGAATGAAATAAAAAGTTAAGCAGGAACAGCAGCCAATAAAATTGAACCGTACGCTTCACGCAAATCTTTTTTCAGAATTTTTCCTGTACCGCCGACAGGTATTGCATCAACAAAAACCACTTTGTCTGGAATTTGCCATTTCGCAATTTTATTTGCATAGAAGTCTAAGATTTCTGCTTCGGATAAGCTGCTTGCAGCAGATTTTTTTGCAATCAGAATAGGTCTTTCATCCCATTTGGGATGTGCTGCAGCTATAACAGCAACCATATCCAGTTCAGGATGGGCGATGGCAATATTTTCCAGCTCAACCGATGAAATCCACTCACCGCCTGATTTGATCAGGTCTTTAGAACGGTCGCTGATTTGCATATAGCCGTCCTGGTCTAAGGTTGCAATATCCCCCGTATCAAACCAGCCATCTTGCGTTAAAGCATGATTAAACTGATCAAAATAGGATTCAACAATCCAATGGCCTTTAATTTGCAAATGACCCGGCAACTGTCCGTCACGCGCAGATTCAGCTGTGCCTTTTTCGGCTTGGCAGACACGCAGGCTGACGCCATAGGGCGGACGGCCCTGTGCAAATCGGAGTTTAAATTTTTCTGACTCATCCAGCGCAGCATGCTTTGCTTTCAGCTGATTGACTGCGCCTAAAGGGCTGGTTTCGGTCATGCCCCAAGCATGGATGGTTTCGCATTGAAAATCGTCTTTAAACGCTTTCAGCATATTCGGCGGACACACTGCGCCGCCCACCACGTTGCGGACTAAACTTTCAAGTTTGCTGCCGCATTGATAGGCTGCGTTTAATAAGCCTTGCCAGATGGTCGGCACCCCCAATGCATTGGTGACTTTATACTCATCAATCAGCTGCACTAAACTTTCGCCATCCAGCATTGGCCCTGGCAGCACCATGCTGCAGCCGACCATTGCAGCGGAATACGGCGTTCCCCACGCATTGACATGAAACATGGGAACGACTGGCAATATGCGGTCTTGGGCTGAAAAATGGAAAGAGTCTGGCAGACTGGCTGCATAGCTATGCAGCACCGTCGAGCGATGGCTGTATAAAACGCCTTTTGGATTTCCCGTTGTGCCCGAGGTGTAGCAGAGCGAGCTGGCCTTAGTCTCATCCAATTCAGGCCATTCAAAGTGCTCACTGTGCTGCGCGATTAAGTCGTCATAGAACAGGACTTCAGGAAAAGCCTGCAAAATGTCTTCATCATAAGCATCAAGGCAAATGAAATGCTCAACATACGGAATCGCATCTTTAATAGACAGCACTAAATTCAAGAATGTTTTATCGAAAATCAGAATTTTGTCATTGGCATCATTCACCATATATTTATGCTGTTCAGGGAAAAGCCTTGGATTGATGGTATGACAGACTAAGCCGCTGCCTGAGATGCCATACCAGCTTTCTAAATGACGATGGTTATTCCACGCAATCGTAGCAACCCGGTCACTCACAGTTAAACCAAAAGACTGCAAAACATTGGCAAAACGCTTAGAATTTTGAGCAATTTGTCCCCAAGCCGTTTCGGTCATGGAGCCATCTGTATTTTTAGAGATAATCGCTGTATCTGCATGATACAGCGCAGCATGCTCAATAAGGCTGCTGATCAGCAGCGGCTGAAACATCATATTTCCGATCATCTGAAACATCCCTATTCACATTATTTAGACTAATTTATTCATATCCATCGACTGCTCTTCAGCTGTCATTTATTCTTAAATTACCCACTTTTATTTTTCTGTTTTTGTCATTTAGAGGATATTTTTTGTCATTTCGTCACATAAGGATGAAAAACTTTCACCAATTATCAATTTATTGTTTTTATTGATTTAATTAAAAAAATAACTCATTCGTATTTTATATTCCCCATAAAATGCGATTTAAAAACACAAAAATATAGAGTGATTTGACCGCAGATGTATTGAAATAAAAGCAAGGCGCAAAAGCGGAAATATAAAATACCAGTGTCAATTTATGCCGCGATATAGGCGCGGCGCCAGCGTCCCGGAGTGATGCCATACCAGCGTTTAAAAGCTCGGGTAAAATTGGCTTGGTCGTCATAGCCGACTTGATTTGCCACATCAATAATCATCAGATTTTTATTTTTAAGCAGCTCCGCTGCAATTTTCTTACGCGTAGCTTCAAGCAAGGCGTCGAAACTGGTCTGATGTTTATTTAAATAACGGTACAAAGTAAAACGGTGAATTGAAAAATATTCAGCCACACGTTCGACATTACAGCTTCGGTGCGGCAATAATTCCTCAATAATTTTACAAATCTGACCAACCAGATCGACACGATCATGGCTTTGCAGTTCAGACAAATGCTGACGCAAAAATTGATCTAACTGATGGTCATGCCCTGCTCTTTTTTGATCGAGCTGTTCCTGCGGAAATAAAATTTCGTGCTGTGACTGGCTGAACCACACAGGACAGCCAAATGCTTTTTCGTACAGATGCGCGCACTTCGGCTTTGGATAAGAGATGCGCACCAATGCTGGACGCCAAGATTTACCCAAAATCAGCTCGATAATAGACACCATCGCAACCAAATACGCAGTTTGATATTGTTCTTTTCCGGGAATGCCGCCATCGATATGCATGCAAATACGCGCATAGCCATCATCTTCTTTCAAATCTAGCCTTTGCCCTCTGTACCACATACTGCCGTATTGAAAGAGGCTCTGCATGGCATCCCGCATGGTCGCGGCATTCAGCACCAGAAAACGCAATGGGCCAATATTTGAAAATTGGGCTTTTTTTCCAATGACTAAACCCAAATGATCACAGCCCGTTAATGCTTCAGCGGCTTGAAAAATACTGCCCTGTGTTTGCAGAGAAATCGGCAATAAATTGTTCTTTAAATCTTCGCGCTGAATCCCAAAATGCTCAAATACAGTACGTGCATCGAAACTGTGTTCTTCTAAATAGTTGGCAATCAGGTTTAAAATACCAATAGGATTGGATTGTGGCTGTCTTATTAAATCGATGCTGTGCATAGTTCCCTCTCTATATGGCAATATATTCAGCATATGATGGCCTGATATGCCTCTTCATTTTGAATCTTTAATCATTCAAATATGATTTCAAAATTCTAATTGCATTGCATTTAAATCCAGTGCCCATGCAACGAAATCATGGTCTGTTTAGACCATGCTTCAGATGAGCCAAATCTTCACTTGCAAACAAACATCCTATCTCTTTTTAAAAATTCACTTTGAATGCGAGCGAGGCAAAATCTCGGTCATCGATGGTACTGAAGTCATTTGAACCAAAGAAACTGGTATAAGCCATTTCTGCAGTATATTGTTGGCGGTATGTTGCAGACACCGCTGCGGCAACACTCATTTGACCTTCCTGAAAGTTTTGGCTAAAGCCATCGACATCATGACGGAACAACACACTCGGGGTAATCACAGTTGCAGGCAGCAAATCTTTATAGACTAAAGCGCCACGCAAACGATATCCGTATGACCATTCTGTAAAAAAGCCTTCAGTATTACAAAAGCGTTCATTTAAACGGTCAATTTCATCATTCGACAGATGTGCTGTTCCATAAGGAGTACATTGGTTGGCTTTGGTTTCTGGATCATACGCACCCGATGACAACTCGCTACGTCCAAAAGCACCGACACGACCAAAACGGTGATTTCCAATCTCACCAATATGATTTACCGCCAATTCGGCAGCCCAAGTAAAGGTATTGGCTCCGAGGACATTTATTAGACTATTCCCTGCACCGAGTGAAAACTGGGTCACGGGCGCACGCGCATAACCTTGCAAATATTGCCCAAACTGGGCCGATGTTCCCGCATCTGTCAGCGGCGTATTTTTGTCTAAGACTTGTGCATAAACAATATCTGTCCCATTAAACTGCAAAGGCTGGTTGGGCTTATGCGTTAACTCACTAAACACTGAGGTTGTACCGACTTTGCCTGCCAAGCTGAGTCCATACATTTTGATGTCTTCAGGATAGATCGAGAAAAACTGTGCGGTACTAAAATTTGCTGGCCCTGCTGCAGTGACTGCTGTCCCGTCAAAATTCGCAGTTCGATTGTGATAATTTGCAAAATACAGCCCGAGCTCAGCATTGTTCAACTTGGGCAACGTTTGCTTTAAGGAAAAACCATACTGTCCGCTGTCTTTGGCATAACGGCTTTCACTACGTGGAATATAAGATTTGGTATCTAAAGCCGTATCGGTAAGTTTATCGCCCGGCATCACAGTAATGACGATCGGTCCGCAATTTTCTGGCACAAAGTCTGAAATGGCAAAGAATGTCCCACAGCCATCCACCACAGACGGTCTAAACTTAAACTGATAGAAACCTTCAAATTTTAAATGTTCATTGATTCCAGCTTCAAAGGAAAACATTTCGGTTGGAATCACCCGTTCTCGTGCATCACCGCCGGGACGGTTCATTGCAGCATAATCAAAAGCGCTGACACTATTAAGGCCATTTGGGAAGAACTGTGATTTGCCCCACTGCAAGGCATGTTTGCCCAGTTTAATATTGGCACTTTGCCCATTATCTAAAGCAAAGTTTTTCCAAACATAGGCATCCCACAGGTCGATGCCTTTAAATTTCGCCAGTCGGGGCCATGCCGAATCATCAAAGGCTTTTAAATCGCCTTCACCTGTTTCATAAGCATGGTCATACCAATACTTCGCGCTGACCACTGCGCCCTGCTGTTTTCCTTTTAAATTCAGCTCGGTAAAACCTTTCACCACTTGTGAAATCACATCGCCTTTATTAAAGTTCACGTGACCGTCATCACCATTGATATCAATGCTATGACCCTCTTTTCCAATATGGTTTGCATCGGGTTTATAGACCAGTGAACTAGACGCCTCTTGAGTACTCCAGTTTGTCCCAAAGCTAAGAACGGTTTTGGTTTCAAGCTTCCATTCTTCATTGAGATCAAGACTCGCTGCTGAAACTTCCGAGATTGCCAAAGCAAGGCTTAAACAAAGAACCGTTTTTTTCATCAATGCAATATAATGATTTTGTCTGTTTAAAGACACAAATTGACCGACCATACCATCTCCATATCGATATGATTTATTTTTAAATACTGTGTTTTATTTCCTTACAAACGCTGAAGATTAGTGGCTATTGCACCGTTATCTTCCACAAAGAACGTCTTATTAAATTCAACATTTTCTCTCCACATCTCTAATTATTCTGTAAAGCCATCCTTTGGCTCAGGACTTAAATTAACTGTTTTAAAATGTTCAAATTGGTCTTTAGGTCATTTGCGTGGATTGATTTTTTGAGATAGAAATTCCAAGATGAAAACTCTATCTCAACTATGAAACATGCTCTATTTCCAAAGCATCCAACTGCAAAATCAACTGTTCCGCCTGAGGCCAATCGCCAAACCCCGCAGCTGGGTTCAAATGCCCTACAGCACCGGCATTGACCAACTGACTGCCCCACGTCTCAGCCATCGCTTCAACGGCTTGATATTGCGCTAAATGATCATTGGTACTCGCCACCACAATGCTTGGAAATGGCAGTTTTTGGGTCGGTAAGGGACTCCATCCTTCACTTCTAAGAATTTCAGGACTTGGATAATGCTCAGGCCAGCTTTCCGCCAAGTCCGGTGGTGTAACCAGCAATGCCCCTTGAATATCATGCTGATGCAACGCAGCCCAATGCACAGTCATCAACACACCTGCGCTATGCGCCACCAAAATCACCGGCCCTTCAATTTTTTTCAGCTCTGCTTCAATGCGCGCAACGCGGTTTGCGCAATTCAATTTGTCCGTTTCTGCTGGCGGGACGGCGTGAACTTTTACGAGTTTCGACTCAAGCAATGTTTGCCAGTGTGCAGCAACATGATCGCGCAAACCCGGAATAATGAGGACCGTTGCCTGTGTAAATATTTTTTCCATGGATACACCTATTTAAGCCTGATGCTTTTTGATCAATGCGGCGCATTGTTGTATCCAACATAGAGGGATGGTTGCCAATTCGATATACATAGGGCGACATTTGCTTTTCATTTGATGACAAATCATCAAATCTACAACATTTTCAAACACTCACCACAAACATTTCAAATATCTGATTTTAATAATATTAATTAAATTTTTAGTTTGATTTATGCAACATATTTCATGTTTTTCCTCAATTTTTGCCGATTGCTTAAAAAAATAACTGACTCAATAATACGCTTGCGTTTCAGTAAGGATCCGCTGAAACCATAAAAAAAAATAGCAAATGAAAAGGAAATTAAAATGAGTCAAATCTGTAAAATAGTCGTGCCTTTTGCATGCCTATTGTCAGTAAATTTTGCTTATGCGGATTCTACAAACTTTAAACGCTGGGCAGTCAGTGCAGGCTGGATGCATGTCATGCCTCAGGGGAAAGCCAACTCCACCCATGTTACCACTAACGTTGAAGAAGGCGGCAGTTATGGGGTCGGATCATTATGGGCTACAGACGTTGTTAATTATGAAACAAATGCACAAAAAATAGTAGACAAAGGAGGATTTGAAGGACTTTCGATGAAAAGTATTCTGAAGCAAGGTCAGTCTAATCCAGATTTTAAAGTTCCGGCTACTCTACTGAAAGGTGCGAAATCTAATATCTCAGGTATTTCAGATTACACCAGCTCCGGAGGTATGGAAGTTGAAGATACTGATACCTTGGGGTTAACCCTGAGTTATTTTGTGAACGATAATGTTTCCTTAGAGTTGATCGGTGGTATTCCACCTAAAGTTGATATTAAGGGTGTGGGAGAAATCAGAGCCGTTGCTGTATCTACAGCCAATACGCCAGGAGTTGGTGCACCTACTTATTTAAATGGTTTAGAACTGATTAAAAACACCTTAATTACAGACCTTGGTGCGCATGGTAAAGTTGCTGAAGTCACTGCGTGGACACCAGCAGTCACAGCAAAATACCACTTCGGCACTTCGGGTAAGAATAAGTTCCGCCCATTTGTTGGTGCAGGTGTTACATATGGTCATTTCAATAAATTAAAACTCAATAGCGGTGTAGAAGAAGACTTAATTCAAGCGGGCTACATGATTGATAATATTTTGAATGGCCGTGCAGGCGAAGCACTGCATGGGGGCAAAGGCAGCTCTACCGCAACTCCTGAAGTAAAAGTCAAAACCAGTGATGCCTTAGCACCTGTGCTGACGGCAGGCTTTACCTATGACTTTACCGACCGTTGGTTTAGTACAGGTTCACTCAGCTATATGCCTAACTTTAATAATGTCGCAACTGTGACGGTCACCGACACGTCTACAGGCCGGCAATTAATCAAGTCCACCACCAAGATTGATCTCGACCCATTAGTGACTTATGTCGGGGTTGGCTATCGTTTCTAAGTGGTAGAGAATACTGAACATCTCAAATGAAACATCGTATTCAGATTTTTATCACCCCTGATTGGCCACCTTGCTCACCCAAGTAAATTTTTGAAAAATACTCTCGTTTGAGACTCAAGTCACTGCATTTTTTAAAGGCTAATTCTTATTTGATATAGGAATTAGTCATTTTTCAATCTGCACGGTTTCTTGATAAAATAAAGCCTATTTAAATCAAAAAACCGCACCATTTAAGTGCGGAAACTGATACTTTTATAGTACTGGATATTGCTTAAAAATAAGTTCAGTCAGGACGACTGAAGTAAAAATAGGGAGCTTAAAGTGATTCCACTTGCCCATACAGCTGTGCTCAAAAACTATTTGAATGTTAGCCAACAATTCAACTTCAATCCTTATTATTTGCTTTCTAATGCAGGACTTAATCCTGCGCAGCTCAATGACCCAAAACAACGTATCCCTGTCGACAAAGCCATCGCACTGTTAGAACAATCTGCTGAAATAAGCGGCTGCGAAGTATTCGGGCTGCTTATGGCGGAACAGCGTCAGATTGCCGACTTTGGTGAATTGAGTCTGCTCTTAAGTTATCAGCACACTTTACGTGACGCACTACAAACCATTGTTATGTATAGAAACTTCATTAACAATGCGCTTGAAATGTATATCGAAGAAGCTGGGAATACCGTGATTATCCATTTGGAGGTTGTTGGCGCATCGACCGAGTACAGCCGCCAAGCGATTGAATTGGCTTTGGGCGTTACCCATCGTTTTTGTGCCATGTTGCTTTCGCAAAAGTGGCGTCCTCTGGGTGTACATTTCACCCATAGCGCACCACAAAATTTGGCTATTCACCAGCGTGTTTTTGGTTGTGCTTTAGAGTTCGGCAGCGAATTTAATGGCATAGTCTGCACCACGGCCGAACTGGATAAAGCCAACCCACAAGCCAATACAGCCATGGCAGATCATGCGAAGCGCTATCTTGAGATTGATCTGCTGCAAAATGAAAATGAATCTTCCATCATTTTTGATATCCGTAAAAGTATCTATTTATTGCTGCCAATGGGGCGTGCCACGATTGATCAAGTAGCACATTTACATGGAATCAATGTCCGAACATTACAGCGCAGATTAGAAGCGTCTCAAACCAGTTTTAGTATTTTAACCAACGATGTGCGTCGGGCTTTAGTCTTCCGTTATCTGCAAAATATGAACTACTCTTTGGGACAAGTCTCAGACATTTTAGGCTATTCTATGCCAAGCTCATTTACCCGCTGGTTTATCAGCCAGTTTGGGATTTCTCCAACGGCTTGGCGGCAACAAGCATCTTGATGCCTGAAATGAATTGTACGCAAAAACAATAAGCATCTTGGACATCATGAACAGCGTTGACTATCCTGTAAAATAAAAGGCCTTTGTTCAACAAAGGCCTTTTGGCTAAATAAATCTAAAAAATGAAATCGAGCATTTTTAAAATAGCCAATGCATCACTGCTAATACCAGACAAACTAGAAAAACACTTTCGCCCAACATCAAGAGAATGGGTTTTATGCCTACAGTCGCCAGCTCTTTCAATTGAGTTTTCATCCCTAATGCACTGATGGAAATTACTAAACACCAGCGTGATAATTCATTGATGCCGCCTTGCACCATGACCGGCACCCAGCCTGTGCTGTTAATACAGGCCAGCAATAAAAAACCGACTGCAAACCACGGCAGCAGCGGCGGACGTTTTCCGGTGCTTTCCACCCCCTGCATCCGGGTGATCATGGCAGCGCAAACAATGACCGGCAACAGCATCGCGACACGCATCAGCTTGACAACAGTGGCCGTGTCCCCTGTTTCCGTAGACATACTGTAGCCTGCGCCGACAACCTGCGCCACATCATGAATGGTGGCGCCTAAAAAGATACCGGCGGCTTGCGGCGACAGCTCCAGCCATTTCGCAATCATCGGGTAAATAATCATCGCTAAAGTTGACAGTGCGGATACGCCAATCACGGTAAATAATGTGGCTTTTTCTTTTTGCGGGTGATTGGGTAAAGCCACTGACAAGGCTAATGCCGCTGAAGCGCCGCAAATTGCTGTTGCGCCGCCCGTCAACATGCCAAATAAACGCTGAAAACCCATCAGTTTTGCTACAATCACAGAGACAGAAATGGTCACGATAATGAGTGTGATAACTAAAACAATCGGCTGCCAGCCTAAAGCGGTAATTTGCTCTAAAGTAATCCGCATCCCCAAAAAGGCAATGCCAATGCGCATAACGGTACGGGCGGTAAACTCAATACCCGCTTTACACGGCCCGTCCGTGGCTAAAAAGCTTAATCCCATCCCGAGCAGCAGTGCGAACAGCATCACCGGTGCGGTATAATGTTCTGAAAGAAAAGTCGCTGCCGCTGCAACCACCAGGCTGACTGAAAAACCGGGAGCGAGTTCACGAATACGCTGGCCTAAAGCCAAGGATGCGTTTAATTCAATCTGCTTAGAATTATTCATGCTTCGCTCCAGAATCCAGCACAATGCAAACCTGCTCACCCGCCTGTTCTACCGCATATGTGGCCACTTTCAGCAGCGTGGAATTCACCATGCAGCCATCCGCCAGATTAAATCGCAGGCCATGGGCACAGCACTGAATCATGCAGCCATGCAATTTTCCGCTAAATAGCGATGCGCCCTGATGAGGACAGCTGTCATTAATCGCATACAGTTGATTTTCTACATTAAAGAGCGCAATCGATTGCTCACCGATTTGCAAAAAAGTCCGGCCGCCTGATGCAGGGATTTTCCCTTGGGGCACTTCAAAACGGCTCTTCATACTTCAGCTCCTTGCGCCTCAAATGCTTCAAGCAGGGCCTGATAGAGCATCTCCGCAGGCTGTGCGCCAGCCAGAGCAAATGCCCCGTCAAACACAAAATAAGGAACGCCCTTTCCACCGGTATTTACAGAAATAAACGGGGTATTCGGCTCATCCAAAAGCGCTTTAATCGGCGCTTCCGCATAACCGCAATACGTTGCGATTTTCTGCAATACGGCAGGATCTGAGATGTTTTCAGAATGATGAAAATAAGCGGAAAAGATTCCTTCAAGCAGAAGGTCGTATTGGCTAGGAGCAGCCAACTGAAGTGCATTGCTGAGCAAGCTATGCGCCTTTGCTGTATTCGGCATGCGCGGAATCCGTTCAAAGTCGATGTCCACACCGACCGCTTTAGCCGCCTGGCGCACTTGCTCCTGCCGCATTCTCACTGCTGTGGTCGTACCTAAGCGCTGCAAATAAAATGCTTTAAACGGTATGCCATCCACAGGGATGGACGGCAGCAGCTGAACGCCGCGCCATTTTATCGCCACTTGTATCTGCGGATGGGTTTGCTTCAATTTCTCAATCGCAGCATGCAGCTGACGCTTTCCAATCAGGCACCAAGGACAGATAAAATCAAAAAAAACTTCAACACTAATCTTGGCTTGCATCATTGGTCACCTGTTTTAGCCGGCTGATTCGGAAATGCATGCTGCTCTGCAGCAACTTGAAGATGAAAGCGCGCCACATCACGTAAATAATGGCGTTTGGCGTAAAAGAATACCGCCGCCGCCACAATACTCATCGCAGGCATGATTTGAAATGCATTGTGCAAACCAATAGCATCTGACAGTTTGCCCACCACTAAAGGCCCCAAAGCCAAACCTAAGAAGTTATTCGCCAATGTTAAGGTCGCAAATGCCGTACTGTGCACCGAATTATGCGTCAAATTCGCAACCATTGCGCTTGAAGGGCCATTCGTGCCAAGGACGATAAACATGCCTATAGCAATCATGATTAATTGCGCATGGCCCGCCGGCATAGCAAATGCAATCATCAATAACAGGCATCCAAGCAGGCAATATGCAATCGCCAGTGTGACCTTGCGATCCGGACGGTCTTTACCCAAACGGTCACATAACATGCCGCACAAAATAGTGCCTACTGCACTGCTTAAGATAATGACTGCCGCCATGACACCCGCTTTGTCTGTCGCCATTCCGTAATAGCGGTTAAGATAGCTGGGGAACCAAACAATGACCGTACCGCCAACAAACAGCTGCAAGCCGCTGGCGATATAAGTTGCGACCACAGACCGGCTTGAATAGATCGTTCTGAGCGGATTGGCTGCCGATGGATTTTTTTGCTTTGCATTTAATATTTTCTGAGTTGAACCAATTTTCTTTTCTTTCACTAAAATTGGATATAAAAGCGCCAGTATCAGGCCAAATATTGCCATGCCTCCAAATGCCCAGCGCCAGCCCAAATGCTCAGCCAGCACGCCGCCGAGCGCCATGCCTAAAAATGAGCCAAACACGCCGCCGGCCATAAACGAGCTGGCTAATGTTGCGCGCATATCCCGAGGGAAAACTGCAACCACCACGGCAATACCCACGCTGCCATAAGCCGCCTCACCTACACCAACTAAAAAACGAGCAAACAGCATATGTTCATAGCTCTCTGCAATTGCACAGCCTAAAGTGGCTAAACTCCACAACACGGCCATCAGCGTTAAGCTTTTTACTTTGCCGAAGCGGTCTGCCAAAATTGATAAAGGCAATGTCAGCAAACCCACCATCAAGGCCACAATGCCGCTGAGTAAGCCCAGCTGGCTGTCCGTCAGCGCCCACTCATTTTTGATCAATGGAAAGACTGCATTCAGCACCTGACGGGACATATAGTCAGAAATCAACAGGCCAAATGTCAGCGCAAAAACAATCCATGCATAACGGCGGGGAATGCCGATAGATGTATCTATGCCAGTCGCAGGAGCAGAATACTCATGTGCACCCATATAACCTCCTTGTATTTTTATTCTATCTTCTTGATTGAGCGGCGGAAGAATTACGCAGTCATCTGCAGCCTAACTCTTCCGTTCTTTGCTGACTCAAGTTCAAAAATCCTTCTTGCTTAAGTCAGTTTGACTAGCGCTGCGGTACGCCCTTTTGGCCCGGTTTACGGTTTGGCGCCATGCCATTGGCCAGCAATGTTTCTTCAATACTGTCGTACTGTACACCAATACGGTAAATTTCACGGGCTTCTTGACCATTGGCCACTTCACGGCCTAATTCATGGGCAATACGGACGGTTTGCTTGATTTGCTCAACAGAGGAAAAACGCTCACCTTTATGATCAATAATCGTGTCTTCATTCCCCACACGCGCATGCAGTCCCATTGCCATTGAAATGGTATTCAGCGGCAAAACATTCTTTAGCAGCGATTCAGAGGTCAAGGTGCAGCCATCGGGTACACGGTGAACAAAATTAAAGAAATTAAACGGATTAGGGCCATCAAAACCGCCGCCAATACCAATCCAAGTAATATTCATTGGGCCTTTATATAAGCCTTTGCGCACCAGGCGCTCCAAGGTTTCCAGGCCATGCATGCCCGTCAGCTGGAAATGCGGCTGAATGCCATTTGCAGCTAAGCGCTTAAGATGTTCAATTAACCATTCAGGGCCAGCCGGCACCGTCATTTCTGCATAAGCGGCCTGAATTGCTGGATGCTCTAAAGACGTCCCTTTTAAATACTCAGGATACAGAAGTTCCATAATATTCATTTGCGTGGTATTGACGGCAACAGTCACTTGGTCAGGTTTTGGATCAAGTTCCGCCAATTTATGACGGGTGTCATCGCTTAGCCAAAGTGCAGCTTCACCGTCACTTTCAGGCGCAAAAGAAATTGAACCGCCCACCTGAATAATCATGTCAGGTACAGCTTTACGCACGCCTGCAATCAGCTCATTAAATTTTGATAAGCGTTTTGAACCTTTGCCATCCAGTTCGCGCACATGCAAATGCAGCACAGAAGCCCCAGCTTCATAGCATTCCACGGCTTTTTGAATCTGCTCTTCCATTGTGACAGGAATATCTTCAGGAAAATCCTGTGGCATCCATTCCGGGCCATATGGCGCAACCGTAATCACCACTTTTTCCATATTTTCCGGGTGCAAAGAATCGTCAAAGAATTGCATATGCAGCTCCTAATGTTTTTTTCAATTGTGAAATTAATAAATGTGAGTTATTGCAAACTTAGTACGTCGCATCGCCGATAATGCCGGCACGCTCCATTTTGCGGTGGCATGCCGGATAGTCCATTACGGCATAATGCTGCGTGCTGCGGTTGTCCCAAATGGCAATACTGTTCGGCTTCCAGCGCCAGCGCACCTGATACTCCGGGATATAGGCCTGAGTAATCAAATAGCGCAGCAGTTCCGATGCGCCGGGATTTGCATCCTGCCCATAGCGCACATGTTCTTTGGTATGAAAATTACTCAGATGTGTGGTAAAGGCATTTACATACAGAATTTTCTCGCCTGTTTCCGGATGAGTGCGAACAACCCGGTGTTCTGCATCGGGAAATTGCGCTTTTAAAGCCAGACGCTTTTCAATAGGCATGGCTGCGCCAAAACTTGCTTCAATGCTGTGATAAGCGCGCAGGTCAGCAATTTTTTCTTTAATATGCTCAGGCAAGTTTTCATATGCCATCACCATATTGGTCCACATGGTATCGCCGCCGACAGTTGGGCATTCAATACAGCGCAAGACACACCCCATCGGCGGGACTTTGCGCCAGCTCGCATCGCTATGCCAGGCATTCTCATAACGGTCGATTGGGCTATCCGGGCTTTTATAAATCTGCACCAGCCCCGGATGTTCCGGATGGCTGCCTACAGCGGGATGGTCTTCCAGTTGTCCAAAACGTTCCGCAAATGCCACATGTTCTGCACGTGTAATATGCTGGTCTCTTAAAAACACAACACGGTGCTGCAATAAATTACTGCGGATTTCTGCAAATAAATCATCATCATGAATCGCATCTGCTAAATTTATACCGCTTATTTCTGCCCCAATATGGCAGCTTAATTTTTCAACCTGCATATGAAAATCCTTTTCAAATTACAAAAATTGATGATCCTGTCGTTTTACGCGCTTCTAAATCACGGTGTGCCTGAACTGCATCTTTGAGTGCATAACGCTGATTAATTTCAATCTTGATGCGCCCGCTGCTGACATGGCCGAATATCTCATCAGCCAGTGCCTGTTTTTCTGCAGGGTCTGCAATGTAGTCTGCTAAGGCAGGACGGGTAATAAAGAGTGACCCTTTTATGGCCAGCAAAACCGGATTGAAATCCGGGATTGGCCCAGAGGCTGTACCTACGCAAACCAATAAGCCGCGGCGTTTAAGAGAGTCAAGTGAAGACATAAAGGTATCTTTGCCGACACTGTCAAACACCACATTGACACCGACACCATTCGTCAATTCACGTACGCGTTCAGCCACATTTTCATGACTGTAATTAATCACATGATCACAGCCATGAGCGCGGGCAATCGCGGCTTTTTCTTCAGAAGACGTGGTGCCAATGACGGTTAATCCCAGCAGTTTTGCCCATTGAGAAACAATCAGCCCGACACCGCCAGCCGCGGCATGCAATAAAATCGTGTCGCCCTTTTTAAAATCATAAATGCGGCGCATCAAATAAGCTGAAGTTAAACCGCGCATGGTCATCGCTGCAGCAGTTTCACAGGAAATGCCTTCCGGCAATTTGATGAGTACATTGGCATCAACCAATCTTGCTGTACTGTATGCGCCAAGCGTATTGATAAAACCCGTATAGGTGACACGGTCGCCGACTTGAACATTGCTGACGCCTTCACCAACGGCATCGACCACTCCCGAAGCTTCTACCCCCATGCCATTCGGCAGCGCAATCTTGTAAGTGCCGTCACGGAAATAGGTATCTGCATAATTCAGCCCAACCGCAACATGGCGTACGCGAACCTGCCCCGCTGCCGGTTCACCGACTTCAATATCTTCAAGATACATCACATCTGGCGCGCCTGCTTCATTGAACCGTACTGCTTGATTTAAAGTCATCTTCTGTCCCTGCTGATTTTTATTCAGTGCCAATAAGCTATTCAGCAAAACTACATCACTCAGAAGACAGACCACTTTACATATCACGACACCGGCTTAGCATTTTGCGACACAGCTATTTGCTAATTTCGTATATCTAATTACAAATTAAAGATTTAGCATTTTTCTTGTTTAAATTTAATCACTCATAAATTCACAGAGGATGCGCAACAGAGATTCATTGAGCTTTGGCGCAAGATGGCTTCTTTCCCTTCTATTGCATAAAGCTACATTGCTGCAGATAAAGGCCGTTCAGACCTAAGTGCACTGCTTGCGAAAATGACCGGCATCCGAAGCCTTAAAATCAAAAATAAAGCACTTTGCGTAAAAATTTGTCTTATCCCTATTTATAAAACATGCAAAATGCCTTAAAAAAGATGCCAATTTTTAATCATTTCATTCTTTTATTTATGGACCATCTTGAACTGCTGAAAGCCTTGTTCTTAGGGCTTATTGAAGGTTTAACCGAATTCTTGCCCATTTCGAGTACAGGGCATCTGATCCTCTTTGGCCACCTTATCGATTTTCAATCGGATTCTGGACGCGCTTTCGAAGTGATTATTCAGCTGGGCGCCATTCTTGCCGTGTGCTGGCTATATCGGCAAAAAATTGTAGATCTGCTTAAAGGCTTTTTCTCTGGCGATATGCATGCCAGACGCTTTGCCGTTAATGTCTTTTTGGCCTTTCTTCCTGCTGTGGTCATTGGGATCTTCGCTGTCGATTTTATTAAGCAGGTTTTATTTAGCCCGCTGGTCGTCGCTTGTGCGCTTATCATAGGCGGACTGATTATTTTTGCAGTCGAAGCCAAAGAATTTAAACCTAAAACCGTTGAAGCCACGGACATTACGTTCAAGCAAGCCCTCCTTGTCGGCTTTGCCCAATGCCTGGCCATGATTCCAGGCACTTCCCGTTCAGGCGCAACCATTATTGGCGGCATGCTTTCCGGTTTATCGCGCAAAGCGGCTACAGAATTTTCTTTTTTTCTGGCCATGCCGACTATGCTGGGCGCAGCCACCTATGACCTCATCCGAAATGCAAGTGTCTTATCCTCGGACAATATGATGAATATTGCGGCCGGTTTTGCCGCAGCCTTTATTGCGGCCTTGCTTGTCGTAAAAGCCTTGGTTAAATTTGTCGAAAAACATACCTTAAGAGTATTTGCTTGGTATCGAGTGATATTGGGTGTGGTTTTATTGATTGTATTTTTATAGCTGGGTTTTAAAAAACTTCACTGTACACATTTAAATGCCAGCTAACCGCTATTTAATATAAAAGCCGTTTAAAAAGCAAAAGATAGCCGAACACCGGCTATCTCATTGCCTTGTGAAACAGTGCTTGCCAGCCGGTAAACTTAGTGCAAGGCACGTTCAAAATCAACTACATGAAATCTATGCATGTATTGTTTGACTCAATAATTCCGCTGAATCAGACAGACCTTATATCAAAACTTCTTATTTCATATCGAATATTTAGGTAAACATTAGCTTCAGATTCTGGATGCAGCAAAGCCAATTCCAGCTCCCACTGATCCATTACTGTAATGTAGCCGAAGCGCTTTTAAGCTTTACAGAATCTATAAAAAAACAGGCACCTGAGTGCCTGTTCTTGGAATTGTTTTCTATCTTCTTAGCTTACCAATGCACTTCCAACCCTAAAGTTCCACCTTCATTTTTTGCGCCATTTTCTGAATATTGCCCGTTAAATTGGCCATAAAATGCTAAGTTGGTAATCGACGTCATTTTAAAACCTAGATTGACATCCATGGTATTTGCATCTGGCACGGCTCCTTGCACTTCAAATTTATATCCTGGCGCAGAGACAAAACTGGCTTCCATTGCCCGCTTTGTCGAGAAATCATGCGCAAAACTCAGTTTTGCATATGGCTGAATACTGCCTTCGCTAAACATGAACATCGTATCCAACTGCGCGCCAACAAATACAGGGGCAGAATAAGCATCATTTTTGCTATAAGCCAATGCCAGTAAATCATCCGTTTCAGCTGCTGTTTCAGTGGCCGCATCAATCTTAGCGAATGAAAGCTGAACACCTGCAAATGGCGTAATATTCAGCTTTTTCCAATTGGCTCTATAGCCAGCTTCCAGGCGTCCGTTAAACGTTTTTCCGTCAAATTCAGCCTGTAAATTATTGGCAACACCTGCTACTGGAACAATAGGAGCAGTTGAACCTTCAACAAATGCAAATCGTCTGGTCTCTGCATCAAGCCAGTCATAGCTTAAAGCACCTTTCAAATACATCTTGTCAAAATCTTTACTGCCGTAGAATGCCAAACTATTGCTTTCTACGAGACCGCTGGTTTCGCGGTCAGCAACATCAAACTGTGTTTTTGAAGAACCAAAGGCAAAACCCAATAAAGTGTTTTTATTGATCGCATAATCTAAACCTGCAACCGTTCTATAACTGTCAGCCGAATAATCTGCTGTTCCTGAACGTGTGTCATTATTAATTGTATGCTTTCCGTTTTGTCCACTAATCCAAACACGCCACTGGCTGTCATCTATGCATTGCTCACCGTCTGCAGTCGATTGGTCACAAATTACTGTATAGACATTATTATTCTTCGCATAATTTGAACGAGAACGCCAATAGTCTGATTGAACAGAGATGTCATTCATCACACCTTGAGTATGATTAAACGCTGTTTGTAAAATTGCAGCATTCCCTTCACCGCTAATCGAATCATAAGCGGTTTGCAAAGCCGCAATATCGGAACGGTACAATAATGCAGCCGCAACCGGTCCAAATGCAGGACTGGTCTGATCTAACTGAATTGCATTAATGGCTTGCCCCAAGTTCTGCCCATTTTTACTCAATTCAGTTCGCGCAAAGTCAATATTTGCACGGATCGCGGAAGAATTATTGGTCACCACTTTATTAAATAAGGCCACTGCCGATGGAACAGCATTCACTGTAAACCCTGTATCCACAACGTTCTGAGCATTTACAATCGTTTGATCAAATGTTCCTGGCGTCACTTGATTCGGGTTCAGCAAATTCACTGAGACTGAACCGCCTAAAGTTGCAGTGCCTGTTACAGTCATAATATCCGATGCGCCAAGACTAGAAGTTGAAGCTGTGCTCATTAGACTGCGCAATACTGGAACAGCAGATGGCTGAACAGATGAACGATCTAAATCATAGTCCCAATACATCACGCCAGTCTTATCCTGAGTAAAATTACCCGCTAAATATGTCGCGCCGACTTGATTAACACCACCTACAGCCCAATTTCCAGAGTTAACAGCTTCACCTAAAGTCGATGCGCCAGCTAGATTCATCTGGATCATTTTACCTGCAACAAGCCATGCATTCAGCGAATTGGTCAAGCTATTTTGTCCTGCATCCAGCCAGATTGAACCTGTCATAAAGCCGTTGTTTACAATGGCATCATTACCTGTACCAGCATTAATCACGTTACCGTCTAACCATCCGCTTTCAACCAATTGTCGATTTGCATCTAGATAGGAACCTGTAGTTTCTCCTTGTGCTGTTAAGTAACCAGCATTGGTCACTGTATTTGTATGACCATCAAATAAACCAATTGCCGCACCAGATGATTCACCGCCAATCAAGACACTGTCTTGTCCAACGTTAATATTAATATTGCCGTTGGTAGAACCCAAACTTTGAGCAAAGATGCTATATGAGCCTTCACCCTGCGTTGTAATATTTCCAAGCTGTTCAACATCTACATTGCCTGCAATACCTGTACCGCCTGCATTTAATGCAAAGAATCCTGTGACATTTCCATTAGCATCAAGCTGATTGGCATAACCGCCGCCGCCTGCAATAGACTGCGCCATAATACCGTGTGCAAAATTACCCGCGGTGTATATTCCAGCAGTTTGAGCGCCTACTGCTGCAACATTGTTAATGGAAACATTTCCGCTATTGCCAGAAGCCGCCCCAGATTGCAGTACATTTTGCGTACCTGCAGCAAGACCGCCGCCGCCGCCGATCGATTGCGCAATAATTGCAGATGAGCCATCCGTTGCAGTTTCAATATAACCTGAGTTATGAACTGTCACATTTGAGGCATTGCTTTGCGCCGTATTGGTTCCACCAAATGATAATTGCTCACTCAAGCCAATTGAACCGCCACCGCCAGAGATAGACTGAGCAATAATACCTTGAGATAAACGGCCTGTTGTCGAGATTAATCCAGCATTCGTTACAGTGACTGCATCACCAAGACCAGAAGCATTTGAAGCGCCAAGCTGAGCATAAACTGCTGTTTGATCCAAACCGCTGCTTAAGCCGCCGCCGCCGCCGATCGACTGCGCCACAATTGCTGCTGCATGCTGGCCTAGTGTATACAGCTCGCCTAGATTTTCAACACCAACAGTTCCTGCATTACCTGCTGCACCTGTTGCTGCACCTGCAATCAATATGCCTGAAGCACTGCCCGATGTACCACCACCGCCGCCAATCGACTGAGCAACAATGGCATCTGCACCATTGTGCTTAGTGATAATCAACCCGTCTTTTCCTGTATTTTTAACAGTTACGCCCGATGCATTTCCGCCTGCGATGGCATTTTTCATCGAATTAAAATAATCCTGCAATGGAGCAGAAATTACGCCTTGAGCTGTGCTGACCAGACCAC
Organism: Acinetobacter sp. CWB-B33; assembly: GCF_039655955.1. Taxonomy (NCBI): domain Bacteria; kingdom Pseudomonadati; phylum Pseudomonadota; class Gammaproteobacteria; order Moraxellales; family Moraxellaceae; genus Acinetobacter; species Acinetobacter sp. CWB-B33. The sequence continues at coordinate 495,766 of NZ_JAGFEU010000001.1, read as the reverse complement.
TGACAGATGTCATGGCGGAAATAACACTGGCTGTTGCTCCAGTGCCTAAACCAATGGATCCCAGTTTTTCCTTGACCGTATTTGCTGCTCCACCAATAGTACCTGCTATGTCAATACCATAGCTTGAACCACCCTGACCGCCACCGCCGCCAATAGATTGAACCAGTATTCCCTTGGAGTTTTCTGCTTCTGTATAAATCAACTCTGATGAGTTAGTGACCGTAACCTGCCCGGCATTACCTGCATGTGCACCATTGCCACCCACAGAAATAAACGCTTCTTTGGTTGTGTTGTCTTTAGTATCCACACCACCGTCACTGGAACCACCATCACCACCGCCACCGCCGATGGACTGTGCTACGATTGCCGATGAGTTTTTACCAAAGGTCCGTAAAATACCTTCATTGCCCAGAATCACATTCTGACCATTACCAGCTGCCGAACCAAATCCTCCGACTGAAACTGAGCCTGATGCATTACCACCAACACCACCGCCCCCACCAATGGATTGTGCCTGAATCGCAGCAGCACGTTCACCCTGTGTCTCAATCGTGCCAGTGGCACTGTTAGTGACAGTCACAACCTGACCATCACCACCGGTCGCCGTGGTAAATACAGGTATACCTTTTACTTTTGCATCACTGATTTCATCCAGGACATTCGCTAAAGTACCACCACCAATTGCTATGGTTGCCTGCTCAACAGAACCGCCCGTACCACCGCCACCGCCAATGGACTGCGCGAGAATCCCCTGAGAACCATCACCTTTGGTCAGAATACCTGCATCATTGTCAACAGTTACAGTATCAGCATTGCCTGCATTTTTACCAGAACCACCAATGCCGACCGTGGCTTTGTTTTCAACATCTCCACCCGTACCGCCACCGCCACCGATTGACTGAGCAAAAATACCCCGTGAGAAAAGCCCGTCAGTAAATAAGGATAATGCGTTTGCTACGATAACTCTACCGCCATTACCCGCTGTCCCACCATCGCCACCAATTGCCAGTTTTGCTGAAGCTGTACCGCCTACACCACCACCGCCACCCACTGACTGCGCAAAGATCGCATCTGCACGATTGCCTTTGGTATAAATGATGTTTTGAATATCACCAGCCAACTGCGTTTGCTTCGTGATCACACTAACTAAGCCAGCATCGCCAGCCGAACCATCTAAGCTGCTGGTATCCCATGTTTGGCCAAATACACCTGCCAACTCGCTCAAACCTACAGCTAATTCTTCTTGTAAAGCACCGCCGCCAACACCGACTGTAGCACCTTCAGTATCACCACCATTACCACCACCACCGCCAATCGCCTGTGCAAAAATACCTTTGGCATTATCACCTTCGGTCACAATAACCCCAGCTTGCTCAACATGAACCTCGCCAGACTGACCAGCCGCACCTTTATAACCGCCTACACCTAAGGCAAAGGTCAACTTATTATTGTTTAACTGAATATCTGAAGGATTTAATAGGTTAGTTCCATCCTTCGTAAGGTTAAAAACCTTGGATTCAACGATTGAAGCTCCACCATCGCCACCACCACCGCCGATGGACTGAGCATAAATACCGTGTGAACCACGACCTGAGGTTGCCAGTATGCCTGAACTGGTGACATTGACATCATCGGCATCATTTCCGATCCCCCCCCAACCACCAACACTGAAAGAAATATTGGTATCTGATTTCGCGGTTGAGGCTGCAGTAGAATTTGAACCCGAAGTACTGCTGCCGCCTGATGTACCTGTATTGCCGCTATTAGAGTTACCTGTATTGCTCGATGAACTGTCCTTACACAAATCACCACACTGAAGTTTTAAAGTCATGGTGCTAGCATTGCCGCCGTTACCCCCCCCACCGCCAATGGATTGGACCTGAATAGCACTGGATAACATACCCGAAGTAAAGATATTACCGATGCTGTTGATTGTCACAATATCTGCTGTATTGCCACTGCCGCCAAAGCCGCCGACTGAGGCGGTTATATTGGTCGCCTTATCCGTATTTTTAGGACTATCAATGTATACAGAACCACTATAACTGTTGCCGCCGTTACCGCCGCCACCGCCAATCGATTGCGCTAAAATTCCCGCTGCGCGCGCGCCATCTGTAGCAATATCACCAAGACGCTTAACATCAACAGCGCCTCCTGTACCACCTGTACCGCCCCAGCCACCAACACTTGCAGATAAGCCCATGCTGTTTTTGGCCAGTGATGCATCAACTGTCATTGCCATACCACCATTACCGCCGCCGCCGCCGATGGATTGGGCTAATACGCCATTACTGTAGTTTCCAAAAGTATTAATCAATCCTTCAGAATCGACATTAGCCTTGCCAGCTGCATCACCATTGCCACCAAATCCACCGACAGCAACTGATGCACTTAGAGCCTTTTTATCTTCGGACAAATTTGAACTTGCCGCAACCGATAGCCCAAATCCGCCATTACCGCCAGCGCCCGCAATGGATTGGGCTGCGATGCCTGACGATCCATTTCCGAATGTGGCAATATTATCTATTGAATGTACCGTAACAGTATCAGATGTGTTGCCGTCGCCGCCCCAACCGCCAATCGATACTGATGCTGCCGGTGCCGAATTGTCTTTTGAAATACTTAAAGCAAAGCTTCCGGAAAGTCCACCGTTGCCGCCGCCGCCGCCAATGGATTGCGCCAGTATACCTTGTGAATCAGAACCTTCCGTGAGGATTGTATAAATGGGCTGATCTGGTTTACTTTCCGCTAAAATATGGCTGTTATCAGAATCGATGCTGACTTCACCCGCAGTATTGCCATTTCCTCCAAAGCCGCCAACACTTGCCGATAATGCCAAAGCCTTGCCTGTGCCTGCTTTTGCATTGACCGCAATGCTGGCTGCAACTGACAAGCCGCCATTGCCGCCCTCACCGCCAATGGATTGACCCACAATCGCGCTGGAGCCTACGCCTTCAGTTGCAATGACATAATTTTTATTTACAACTCCAACGTTTCCAGCGCGTCCGCCATTACCGCCTTGACCGCCGACACTCACACTGACTCCAGCTGCGGTGCTGTCTAATGAACCTGCAATACTACCCGCAATTGATAACCCGCCATTACCGCCATTACCGCCAATGGATTGAGCCAGAATGCCGTTGGAATACGAACCTGCGGTCGCAATTGATTGTACCTGGTCTAATACAGGAGTATTTGCATCAATGGAAGCGATATTGCGAACTGAAACATTATTGACCGGGGCAGTTGAGTTCTTTTTAGTTGAAGCATTATAGCCGGCAGCATTTCCGCCCTTGCCGCCAACAGAAACTGAAGCGCTTAAAGCCAGTTCCTGCGCAAAAGCTCCGCTCAGATTTGCAGCAAATCCTCCGTTACCGCCGCTGCCATTGATGGATTGAGCCAATATCGCTGAGGACGAGTTTCCAGTAGTTTCAATACTTCCGGAGTTATTCACAGACACTGTATTTGCTGTGTTCGCATCACCGCCATTACCGCCGACGCTTGCTCCTAAGCTGATAGCTTGCTTAGCACTGAGCGCCAGAGAAACCGACGTTGAAAAACCGCCATCGCCACCAGAGCCGCCAATCGATTGCGCAATAATACCGGATGAATTATTGCCATGCGTGGCAATATCATTATCTACAGTGACTTTGACCTCACCTGATTTACCGCCCGTTCCGCCATTGCCACCAACAGTTACAGCACTTGAAAATGCAGGAGCGCCTTCGAGCGAAGCCGACAGGCTTAAACCTGCTGCAAAACCGCCCGTGCCTCCATCACCGCCAATTGACTGGGCAACGACACCATGAGATGAATTACCAGAAGTTTCAATATCACCATCACTGTTCAGTTTTACATTGCCTGAGTTTCCGCCTTTACCAGACCCGCCACCCAATGCGACTGAAATTGCTCCCGCCGCACCTTCTAAAGACAATGCTGCGGAACCTGCAACTGAAAAGCCGCCATTACCGCCACCTCCACCAATAGACTGTGCCTGTAAACCGGATGAAAGATTCCCTTCTGTAATCACTGTATTGCTTGAAACTAATGTGACAGAACCAGCAGTTCCACCATTGCCACCTTTTCCGCCCAGACTGACGCCTACACTGGCGCTCGGATATAAATTAGCACTGGCACCCGCAGCTACTGAAAAACCGCCATTGCCGCCAGAGCCGCCAAGTGACTGAGCAAGTATTCCCGTTGAGCTTTCACCAGAAGTTTTAGTGATTTGCTCATTCTTCTTTGTGCCAGCCTTTACACTGACTGCACTAGCCTTACCACCTTTAGCGCCAGAACCACCTAATCCAACACTCACTGTTCCACCAATTGCAGCCCCGCCAGACACAGCAAAACCGCCATTACCGCCGTCACCACCCAAAGACTGCGCAATAATTCCTGCTGAACCTGAGCCTTTGGTTATCATTGAACCATATGAATCTACATTAACAGAACCAGAAGTTCCTCCAGCACCTGCACCGCCACCGAGACTTACATTTGCTGAAGCCGCTTTGACATCCAATCCTGCACTGATAGCAAATCCACCATTACCACCGTCACCGCCAATGGATTGAGCCACAATGGCTGTAGAGGCATCACCGTTTGTGGCAATATTATGATCAGTTTCAATAACTACACTCTGAGACGTCCCCCCTGTGCTGCCACCACCACCTAAAGCCACTCCAGCTGAATATCCACCGCCTGTCAAAGCCGTTCCTGCTACAGAAAACCCGCCATTACCGCCTGAGCCGCCAATCGATTGCGCCAATATGCCAATCGCATTATTCCCTTCCGTTGACAGAGTGATTGTATTTAGCACTGAATTTTTTGACTTATTTGCCGTAACTGAAACATCTTTGGATTGACCGCCTGCACCGCCTGCACCGCCTAGAGCCACGTTTGCGGCAAATACACCATTGCCTCCAGCCTTTACAGCAAGTGCCAGACCGCCATTACCGCCAGTTCCGCCAATAGACTGGGCAACAATTGCAGAGGAGTTATTGCCTCTGGTTGCAATTTCACCCGTACTGTTCACTATCGCATTATTTGCTTCAGCGCCTGCTGAGCCTGCACCGCCAAAACTTAGACCAATTGAATTTCCGCCCATGATATCGGCAGCACCGGCAAAGCCGCCATTACCGCCATCACCGCCAATCGACTGTGCAACAATCGCTGATGAGTTATCACCATTGGTTTCAATGTAATCAGCATCATTTTCTACTTTGGCAACACCTGCTTTTCCGCCTGCACCACCTTTACCGCCAATGGCCAGATTTACTGCATTTGCACTGCCCAGTGAAGCAGCGACTGCACCGCCAGCATTCCCCCCAGCACCACCAATCGACTGACTGACGATTGCTGATGAACTGCTTCCCGATGTGACAATTTGAGCTTTATTTATGATTTTTACAGTATCTGCCTGACCACCTGCCCCACCTTTGCCACCTAAAGCGATATTGGCATTCAACACAGAAGGACCTATGCTTCCGCTTACAGCAATACCACCATTACCACCACCGCCACCAACAGATTGTGCGAGAATTCCTGTTGATGAATTTCCTGTTGTTGTAATTAATGCCGCATTATCAACCTCAACAGTCGAAGCTTTACCGCCTTTGCCACCTGCTCCACCAAGAGCTACATTTGCGCTGATTAAGCTCGAACTTGCACTTGCAGCAACTGTAATCCCACCGTTACCACCACCGCCACCTATCGACTGAGCTAGAACACCTGTTGATAAATCACCCGATGTTTCAATCGCCCCAGACTGTGCTTTTACATTAACTGCTCCACCAACACCACCCTCAGCACCATTCCCCCCCAAAGCAATGTTTGCCGTTATACCAACTCCTGCACCAGCTGATACAGCCACCCCGCCATTACCACCACCGCCACCAATGGACTGAGCACGAATCCCTGAAGAATCTGTACCAGATGTAATCAGTTTGCCGCTCTGCATATCTACAGTTACTGCACCGGCAGCTCCACCTTTACCGCCTTTACCACCGATAGCTAATGAAACTGGACCTGCCCCCACTGACGTACTGCCATTACCACCACCACCACCAATAGACTGAGCAAGGATTGCAGATGAATTGGTTGCCTCCTTAGAACCTGTAGTGATATTTCCAGATTGGGTGACCTCTACTGCATCCGCTTTGTTACCTTCCCCACCTTCTGCGCCTATTGCTGCTAGACCAATTGCTGTACCACCATTACCACCACCTCCACCAATAGATTGAGCCAGGATTCCATACGAAAATGAACCCTTTGTAATCAACTGACTGGCTTGATTATCCACAACAACTTTTCCACCATAGCCACCAACATTCCCTTCTGCTGCTAAAGTGACCAGACCAGCACCAAACTTACCACTACCACCACCACCACCTAATGACTGAGCAATAATTGCTGAAGACTCATTCTTGCCCTTCATCGTAATACTGGATTTATTATTAATTGTTACTTTATCCGCATCACCACCAGAACCACCGGAACCTCCCAACGCAGCAATACCTACAGCATAACCACTATTACCACCTGAACCGCCGATTGACTGCCCTAAAATTCCTGTAGATTCATCACCATTAGAAACGATAGTCGTATTTTTATCAGTTGAGATTTCAACTGATCCTGCTTTTCCTGCACTGCTTCCCTTTCCTTGATGTGAAACAATACCGACTGAGCCACCAGCATCTCCGCCACGACCTCCTTCACTCACAGCCAAAACTCCTACAGAATTTTTGCCATGAGTAATAATTTCCAGGCTATCCGTTTGAATAACTGCCTTTCCTGCTTCACCGCCTGGATTGCCATTTCCACCCTGCGCATTTGCAGCAGCATATGATCCGCCGCCATCGCCACCAGTTCCTCCTCTGGAAACTGCATATAGCCCAATCGACTCACCTGTGGTCTCAATTTTTAAATTTGAAACATTAAGCACAGCATCAGAAGCATCACCACCTGCACCGCCAGCTTTACCTTTTCCACCTAAATAATATGATCCACCCTTACCGCCTTTACCGCCCTCATTGACAGCCTGAATCGCAATTCCATTATGATTTTTGACTGTTGTCTGGTTTTTCCCCTGTCCTTTCACAATGACATTAAGACTGTCATTTATTGCAGCAGGACTCGCAGCCTCAGCTTTTGTTGTTGGTGAGAAATTCATTGTTAAATCATAAGATGGAATCTTAACTATAAACTTTTCCTCATCAGATGGGTCATAGGCAACAGTTGCAGTCACAGTTCTGGCAGGCGTATTGACGGATGGATCTGAATTTTTCTGGGTACTTTCAACAACAGTATATTCTGTCAGTTTCTGTTTATCTTTTGGCGTTAAAGTAATTGTTTTTATATACGTATCACTGCCTGATGTCGCTTTAAATTTCATTACTACAACACCAGTTTGTACATCAATACTGGCACCACCATCGGCAACATAAGTTAATCCAGTATCCCCTCCAGGCTTACCTGAAGTTGGAGGTACAAACAGCACACCCGTTCTGCCATTTTTACCATCTTCAGCTTTCGCTTTCGCACCTATCGCTTTATTATCACTGTTACTGTAGGAACCTGCACCAAGCGTGGTTGTCTGTGTAAAATTATTGCTGTCTGTACAATTTATTGCGGTATTTGAAGTTGGTTTGCATGTTTTAACTGCATCATACGCATAAGCATTAACCCCTATTACGGGCAGTGCTAACAAAAATGCTGACTGTAAAGCTGTTTTAGCTGTTGATCTTTTCCCTTTTCTTTTTACATTCTCAGCAACAGCAACCCATGCCCCAAGAGTTTCATTCCATATAATGCGGTAAACATGATTCATTATTTTCTCCAAAATAATATTTTCAATGCTTAACTATCGAGATATTGATGAAATGATTGCTTTGCCTGATATTACTCATTGCAAGAATCGATCAAATACATACTGCTAGCTTTGAATTGAAAATTTAAAAATATTTAACAAATAAGAGATAAATTTATTGATTTGATTAACCGGGCAATTAAATCATTCGATAAAAATGATTGCTATCACTGTAAATAGGGATAATAGGGACGTATTAGGCACAACCGATTGTTTATTATTCTTTTTACTATTCATATAAATACAAAAAATATCAATTCAAATTTTTTGATAAAAAACCTCGCTCATAAATTATTTTCCACTCAGTTCAAAGTTGTAAATTTTGGATTGCATTCAGTATCTTAGACATGAGACAGCCTCATTTTGAAGCTGCCTCACCTTAAATGCTTCTGAGCTTATCCCATCAATTGTGCATACACTTTTAACAGAGCGTTAAAGCCTGAAAAATTTAATACAAAATCGAAGCTTTAAACTTCCATCGATTACTAAACATTTGCAGCTCTATTTCCATCATTTTGAATTTTCCGGCGCCATCAGCCACTTTACACTCGCATCGAATAGCTTAACCCCATCTGAAGACAAGTCTGAAAAAGTGTCATTATGAAGAAAGAACATCAGCCGTTTAGCTGGCGCTAAAGATTCATAATCCATAGTTGCACCTTTTTCATATCCCCAAATTGCTGCTTTTTCAGGTTCGCCGTAGACTGTCGCAATGATCGTAGCCCCTAATCCAGGTTTCCCCCAATTCATCATGGTCTGTTTTTTATAAACATTCAGCGTGCCCGCAGGTAAATTTGCAGATAAGCGGTGTGGCGCATTCACAAGCCATAAATATCGGGCTTTATCGACTTCACCAAAATCCTGACCTGAGCGTTTCCCCGTCATGGCTAAATCATCAATATAATCACTTTCCCATGTCATTAATGGAATTTCTAACTGCCGCCACCCTGCTTTTAAGTTTTTTGATCCAACTGTTGAAGATAAAATAATTGCATCAACTTGTTTAATTTGTGTTGGATCTTGGAGCTGGTCTAATATTTGAACGGTATATCCCAAGGCTTCCAAGTGCTGTTTTATAGCCAAATCATTTGCGTATGATGACCCGTTTATCTGAGAAATTAATGCGATATGCGTACTCACTTTAGCTGCAAATGCACTCATGGATGCTGTTAAAAAACCTAAGCTCAGTGTAGCAATCAGCATTAAAAAAAGTTTTTTCACTGTGTGATACCTTAAAAGACATCGGAACTTTGATCGTTCAAATCAAAGTTCCTCAAAAATATATGGTTAAATTTAACTACAAAATGTTCAATGGACGAAAAACAAGAACTGATTAATATTTAAACTTCACATTAAAGAGAAAAGTTCGCGGGCTGCCAAAACTGAGCAACTGGGCATTGGGTGTTGTACCTTGAATATAATCTTTATCAAATAAATTTTTAATGCTTAAACCCATGCCCCAATGTTGAGCATCGTAACCAGCATTCACATCAAATAACGTATAACTTGGCATACGCACAAAGTATGTTCCACGCTGTGCTGTTCGTTCCCCTTGAAGGCGTACTCCTACCCCCATATTCCATCCCAGTTTATCTGGGCTAAAATAATATTGGCTAGACAATGATGCTGCATTTTTAGGGACATGGTTAATGCGCTTCCCGATCTCACTGCTGGTTAAACTTTCTGTGACTTCTGCAGTTGGTATATAGCTATAGGCGGCGGATACATGCCATTGGTTCGACAGAGCTGCAGATAATTCTGCTTCGTAGCCTTTGGTTTGCTGCTCACCGGTTTGAATTGAATAGCCTAGAGTTGAATCATTTTCTGTGACATTGCGGCGCGTGAGATCATAATAAGCGATATACCCTTGTAAACGCTGGTCAAGTCCTTGAAACTTCATACCAACTTCGGTTTGTTTACCTTCTTCGGGGTTAAGTAATGTACTATTCGCACCAGTATCGGTTACAGGCATAAATGAAGTTGAATAGCTAATATAGGGTGCAAAGAAATCATTGATGCGGTACATCAATGATGCACTGCCCGTAAATGCATTATCCGAATTTTGTACGGTTGTATTATTTATTTGGTTTTCAACACTCACTTGCGTCCAATCATGGCGTCCAGATAAGCCTAAAATCCACTGATCATCAATTTTAATGGTATTTCTTAAATAAAGCCCCGTGTATTGATTATAGGTCAAATTCCATGACGGCTTGCCTTGCGTCGTAGTGCTAATGCCATACTCTAAGTTATCTGCATCAATCGGGTTTACATTATCAACCCGCTGATAGTAGTCACTGCGCTCTTTCATCATATCAACTCCGGCTGTCACCTCGTAATCAATATGATCCGTTTTAAAACTCCGCTGCAGATAATTATCTAATGCAAAATTGGTATCTTGCTTATCCTGATAATTGACTTGCCGTTTCACAATTGGGAAGGCCGCTCCAGAAGCCGCAAAAACTGAGTTACTCCAGCTGCTATTTTTTGTCACAGCAAAATTCTGCTTAAAAATCCAATCATTATCAAAATAATGAGTGAAATTGCTGCCTACGCGATATACGTCCACATCATAATAGCGATCAGGCTCTCCAATAAAGAAGTTGCGTCCATAATTTTGGTAGTTTTGCGGAATTCCCTGATTTCGAATATATTTTCTGTGCTGATAGCTCGCAATCACAGAAAGATCATTTTTATCATTTAAATCAAAATTATATGATGATGCTAAATACTGATTTTTAAAATATACATAATCTGTCGGATCATCTTGATCAGACACGCGGCCAACGAAACGAAATGCCCCTTTTTCAGTTTGGTTTGGCGCATAATTAATATCAAATGTGCCTTCTTTAAGCCCATAGCTTCCATAGCTCAAATTGGTACGATAGAACGTTTCCGCTTCGGGGCGCTTTGTCGTTAAATTCACTAAGCCCCCTGGCAGCGCTAAACCAAAACCCACTGAAGTAGGACCTTTCACGACTTGAATAGAATCTAATCCACTAATATCTTCAGATCTTAAGACATTTGTTGAAGTTTGCACGCGCAATCCATCAACATAGGTTTGCGCACTCGAAATTTGACCACGAATGATAAAGTCATCCCAGCCGCGGCGGCCATATGAACCCGATGCAACACCGGCAACGCCTTCTAAAGCTTCGGCAACTGTTTTAAGCTGTTTTTCTTGAATCTGCTCACTCGTTACGACGCTAATAGATTGTGCTGTTTCAAATAAAGGATCATTTGAACGCAATATAGAGGATGCGGTTTTTGCAGCATACTCTTCATTTTCCTTTTGTTCGGCTGGCGCCTGAATTGTTATCGTCGGTAAACTTTGAGCCGTTTCAGTATCCGTTGCCTGAGCATGAGCCGACACATTAATGATTGCTAATATTGCTAAACTTAGCGGGGAGAATTTGTATGGCATTTGGCTACACAATTAATGAAAATACACTGCTGCAGTATAAAAAAATAAAAATCTAATTGATAATGATTTTTATTTATCACCCATATTGATTGAGTCTATGAAGTATTTTTAAAGAAAATAGTCTAGCTATTCTCGGTTTGATGCTGCCCTAGGCCGAATATTTATTTTCTGCCCCCTATGGTTTTGATGGTTTCATTTCTAAACCAATTAAAAATAAGACTTAAACGGCGCCAAGTACGGCAAATTGAAGGACCGCTTCAGGATCAGTGATGAGGTTAATTCATCAGGATTAAATAAAGGTGCGTACTGAGAATAAAAAGTATTTCCGCCCTGAATTTATGCATGGTATTCATAGATATATAGTTCTTAGGGACTAAGCCCTCCCTCAGTACCATTATACTGAACAGCAAATTATCTCAGTGGATGAATGCAAGATAAGCTAAGGTTGAGAAATCAACAGCCTATCTGATCAGCATAACGGCATTCCTCACAAAGGGTTTTCCGAATGAATATACGTTTTAAGATTGAAGGCACAGCAGAGCCCGCGTTTGTTCGCTTAAAAGACTCCCCCAATACACAGGACTGTTTCAGGCAGTTTCCGATTAAATTAGATCTGACTGATTATGAATCAACAGAAAAATGGCCTATTGCCTGAAAAACTGAGCTCACAGCATGTACTGCAATAAAAAATTAACTGATTAATACTTAATAGCTTTTAGCACTTAAAGCTGTCTTTGCATGTGACATAGGATGCATCTGCGATTCCTTATTGATTTAAAAAGATATAAAGCCAAGTAAATACTTCGTCACTGCAATCAGCGATGGGGCAAATAGCACCATAATAATTCCAGAAATAATCATCGAGAGACTGGCAATGACGCCTTCCACTTCATGCCGCTGTCTTGCCCGGGCTATGCCCATAGCATGTGCGGCATTACCCAGTGCTGCACCCGAAGCAAGGTGATTTTTATATTTCATCCAAAGCAAAAGGAGGTCTCCCAACAACATGCCGATCAGACCTGTAATTACGGTAAAGAGCGGGATCAGGCTGATGGATCCACCCACTTTTTCGGTGAGCACTAAAGCAAAGGGGATTGAAATGGAACGCGCCAACAGGCTATTTTTAACGATGTCATCAAAGTCCAATAGGCTCGCCAAAAACCAGCTACTGAAAAGACCCACCAGCATGGCAAGGCTGGAACTGAAGAGCAACACTTTAAAATGCTGCTGAATCATGCGGCGATAACGAAATACAGGGATCGCAAAAGCCACCGTAATTGGGCCGAGCATCGCTACCAAATACTGGGTATAGCGGTAATACTCTTGAAACTGATGCTGTAACATAAAAATCAGCACGATGCTCAAAACAGGGACGACAATAATTGGCGATAAATAGATTTTTTGTGTTCGAACAAAAAGCTGCTTTGCCATGAAGTAGCACAGCACGGTCCAAACCAAGTAAAAAAGCCCCCAGAACTCAGTCATACTGATCTTCCTGTTTGGGTTCTTGATTTAGCTCTGGCTGCTTTAACAACAACCGCACGCTATATACAGAAACCATCATCACCAAAGCAGTGCTGATTAAAATCACCAGCAGAATTTTCCAACCACTGGCAATCAATAAATCCTGATATTGAATCACGCCGACCACCGGCGGAATGAAAAACAGCAGCAGTTCAGCCAGCAACAGATCGGCGCCGCGCTCAACGTGGGCTAATTTCAGCCACTTCATTTCAAGCAAGAACAGCAGCAGAAAAAAACCAAGTACCCCTGATGCCACAGGCAAGTTCAACAGCTTTTGCAAGGTATAAGCACAGCTCCAAACGGCCAAAATAATGATGATTTGGCAGCTCGCGGTTTTTAGCTTCTTCAGCCGAGTCTGGTCATGCAACATCTCAATTTATATCCGCATATGCCCGCTCTTTAAATGGCTGGATCGAGACACGCTTGTAGGTTTCTAAAAAAGATTCATGCGCTAAACGCAGATCCAGATAAGTATTTAGAATTTCTTCGAGCACATCAGGAATATCTTCTGCAGGAAATGATGGCCCTAAAATATCGCCGAGGGATGCATCATGATCTGAGTTACCGCCTAAGCTAATTTGGTAATATTCAGCGCCTTTTTTATCGACACCTAGAATGCCAATATTGCCGACATGGTGGTGTCCACACGCATTCATACAGCCTGAAATGTTCAGATTGAGCTTGCCTAAATGATATAAAGCATCCAAATCATCAAAACGGCGAGCTATCGCCTCATACACCGGAATGGATTTGGCATTTGCCAAGGAGCAAAAATCGCCGCCCGGACAGCAAATCATGTCAGTCAGAAAGCCAATATGCGCACGAGCCAAATTGCCACGATCTAAGACTTGCCACAGTTCAAACAGATCCTTTTGGCGTACATCGGTTAAGGCAATATTTTGCTCATGCGTGGTTCGCAGCTCACCGAAGGTATATTGGTCAGCCAAATCTGCAATTAAACGCATTTCATCGGAAGTCATATCCCCCGGTGCTACACCCGCCCGTTTTAAGCTGATTGTGACTATGCGGTAGCCCGCGACTTTATGTGCATGGGTATTGATATTGAACCAGTGTTTAAACTTCGGATACTGTTGGAACAAAGCCTCAAAATTTTCCGCATCTAAAGGTTCATAGGCAAACGGTCGAAATACTGCATCCATTTGCGCTAAAACACTGGGCTGAACTTTGAGCAGTGTTTGAGTATGTGCAAACTCAGCTTCAACTTTTTCCGCAAAGCCTGCTGGGGTCAGGGCTTTTACTAAAATTTTAATACGCGCTTTGTATTTATTATCACGGCGACCATGCAAGTTATATACGCGCATGATGGCATCTAAATAAGCTATTAAATCTTCACGGGCTAAAAATGGCTTAATGACATGTCCCACTAAAGGTGTACGTCCAAGCCCACCGCCGACTTTAATTTGATAGCCTAACACCCCCGCTTCATTTTCTACTACATAAACCCCAACATCATGAAAGGTCGTAGCAGCGCGGTCTTGCTCAGGGTGTGCACAAACCGCTATTTTAAATTTACGCGGCAGGAATGAAAACTCTGGATGAAAGGTACTCCACTGGCGAATCAGTTCACAGGTGGGGCGCGGATCAGTTAATTCCCCTTCAACCACGCCAGCATACTGGTCTGTGGTGGTGTTTCGAATACAATTGCCGCTGGTCTGAATAGAATGCATGTGTACCGTAGCGAGTTCCTGCAAAATATCAGGAACATCTTCAAGCTGCGGCCAATTCAATTGAATATTTTGACGCGTTGAAATATGCGCATAACCACGGTCATACTTCTGCGCAACCTCAGCCACTTTCCGCAGTTGCGCTGAGTTCATTAAGCCATAAGGCACCGCCAAACGCAGCATGGGTGCATAGCGTTGAATGTACAAACCATTTTGCAATCGCAATGGACGGTATTCTTCTTCGGTCAGTTTCCCCTCTAAATAACGCTGGGTTTGGTCACGAAATTGTGCGACACGTTCATTTAATAAATTTTGATCAAAGTCTGTATATAAAAACATTTGAGCGGCCTATGTATATGCATCAATATAAAAGAAAAGCTGTTTTGAACGGAGTATTAAAAATATAAATTAGGCTAAAAAATTCATCTGCTTTCGGGACCCGCCATGTTGTAGGCAGGTCTGCATATACTCGGCATAGACCGATAACTTTTCATAAATATGCTCTGCATAAAACATATCCTCCACCAGTTGCTTGGCTTGAGTCTGACTATAATGACTACTCGCAGATAGCAACTGTGCATTGAGTTTGGAAAATTTTTCACATAAATCGATATATTGCTGATCTTTGTTTTTAAAGAACAATTTGCGCATATTGAGTTCAGTGCTACCCATAATTTTGTCTAACGGATCAATATGAATAGAGTGAATCTTAATTTTAAAAAACTGTTCAATTTCAGCAATTTTTTGACTATCAAGCTTTAAGTGCGTAATTAAAAAAATCTGGGAAATATCTGCTCTGCATAAGGCATGCAGCAATGCATAATAAAAGAAATCAACATCATCCAAGTCGGTATCATGCAGGTCTAAATAAATATTTAAGGCCCCCAGCACATCATCAATTTTTAAGTGCTGCTTTTTCTCAGCCTGATAGTATCGGCTTAATAGATTCAGTACAGGAGCTGTTGCCTGGCTATGATAGATGGCCGTTTGATTTAAATTTCCCAGAATAAATGGCGCAAACAGGTAGGCTAAACTTGATTGCTCATTCTGAATCGCAGACTGCACAATATAATCTGCTTTCGCCTTGGAGAGTTCGCGCAGCACTTTTGCACGCAGCAGGGTTGCTTCTAAATTGACGAATTTCTGAGTCAATTTCTGTTTCAGTTTTTCAGATAAAATACCTTGTTCAATAATCTCAGGAATTTTATTCAGACTCTTTGTAACAAACATTTCAGCACCATCCAGATCCATTTATAATTGTTATTTTTAATTCTTTTTCACATCGGCAGTAGCTACAGAATTGTGCTGTATAAATATAACAGAGCACCTTTATCTACGTTTCCTGTTATATTTTATATGACACGTTTTTGTACCTACATCTTGAATTCTGTGTCCTGCAAAATCGGGATAATTATTCAAAGTCGGTAGTTTTGATGAAACGATCTATCATTTTTTACACCTCCTATCTAGTCAGTCTTGGGTTATCAGCGATTAGATGCCTCAGCCAGCAATGGAGGTTTCTATGAGCCTTGGATTGACTGCACTAGAACTCGCTCGAATTCAATTCGCCTTTACAGTTTCATTTCACATCATCTTCCCTGCTACTTCGATTGGCTTAGCCTGCTTTCTGGCGCTGCTGGAATGGAAATGGCTGCGCACCCAAAACCCGATTTATAAAGATCTGTTCAAATACTGGATTAAGATTTTTGCCGTTGCCTTTGCCATGGGTGTGGTATCGGGCATTGTTATGGCGTATCAGTTCGGTACCAACTGGAGTGAATTTTCTCGTATTGCCGGTTCGGTCACTGGTCCATTACTGACTTATGAAGTGCTGAGCGCCTTTTTCCTTGAAGCCGGCTTTCTCGGCATCATGCTGTTCGGTTGGGGGCGTGTCGGGCCTAAGGCACATTTTTTTGCGACCTTGATGGTCGCCATTGGCACCTGTATTTCTATGTTCTGGATTTTATCGTCCAACAGCTGGATGCAGACCCCGCAAGGCTTTTTCATCGAAAATGGCATTATTGTCCCCTCTGATTGGTGGGCCATTGTATTTAACCCATCCTTCCCCTACCGCTTTGCCCATATGGCAACCGCGGCTTTCCTTGTATCTTCCTTATTGGTTGTGGGGACAGCTGCATGGCATTTATTCAAAGGCCGCCGCGACGCGTTAGTCAAGAAATCCTTCTCCATGGGACTTTGGATGGTGCTCGTCACGTCCTGCCTGCAAGTGGTGATTGGGGATCAGCACGGTTTGAATACCCTTGAGCATCAACCGGCTAAATTGGCAGCCATTGAAGGTCACTGGGAAACCAATCATGATCATGGTATGCCTTTATTGTTGTTCGCCTTACCCGATATGGAGAATGAACGCAATAACCTAGAAGTCGGCATCCCGAACTTAGGCAGCTTAATTTTAACCCATTCCATGGATGGAAAAGTCACAGGCTTAAAAGACTTCGCCCCTGAAGATCGTCCGCCTGTTCCCATCGTGTTCTGGAGTTTCCGCGTGATGGTGGGACTCGGCATGCTGATGGTGTTGATGTCACTGACTGCTTTATGGCTGCGTAAACAAGACCGGTTATATGAAAGCCGCTGGTTTCATAAGTTTGCCACCGTTATGGGGCCTACAGGCTATATCGCCTTACTCGCAGGCTGGGTGACTACGGAGGTCGGCAGACAGCCTTGGGTGGTCTATGGCGTCATTCGCACCCAGCATGGTTTATCGCATACCGTGACTGCAGAACAAGTCGGGCTCAGTCTGATTATTTTTGTACTGGTCTATACCGTGGTTTTCGGCACAGGTATCTATTACATGCTGAAATTAATCAAGGCCGGTCCCGTACATATAGACAGCCTTGATCAGCAGCTTGCCGGTCCTGGGCATTTTAAAACGCCGATGCGGCCATTGAGTGCCGTCGATGAAGCAATTGATGGCTCAGCAAGCCAACCCCCTGCAAATAAGGAGCAGCATCATGATTGATCTTGCATTGGTCTGGGTCGGTATCATTGGCTTGGGCGTATTGATTTACGTGGTGATGGATGGCTTTGATCTCGGGATTGGCATACTGTTCCCGTTTATTCAAGAGCAGCAAGAACGCGATGTGATGATGAACACCGTGGCGCCTGTCTGGGATGGCAACGAAACCTGGATGGTCTTGGGCGGTGCAGGTCTATTTGCCGCCTTTCCTCTGGTCTATTCCACCGTGTTATCTGCCTTATATTTACCGATCATTTTTATGGTAGTGGCTTTAATTTTCCGAGGCGTGGCCTTTGAGTTCCGCTTTAAAGCCCATCGCAGCAAGCCGCTATGGGATCAGGCCTTTATTTGGGGTTCATTCTTTTCCAGCTTCTTCCAAGGGGTGATTCTCGGCGCGTACATTCAAGGAATTGAAACACAAAATGGCATTTATAGTGGCGGTTCACTCGACTGGCTGACTCCATTCTCTTTGTTTGTAGGCTTGGGTGTGGTTATCATGTATAGCGCCTTAGGCTGCGCATGGCTCATCATGAAAACCGAGGCAGATTTACAAGCGAAAATGTATGCGCTGATGCCTAAGCTCATTATTACCTTATTGATTGTCTTTGGCGCCGTCAGTATCTACACACCTATCAGCCATCCTGAAATTGCGCAGCGCTGGTTTAGCTTACCGAATCTGTTCTATTTCAGCCCTGTGCCTGCGTTAGTGCTGATCTGTTCTGGGCTTATTTTGAAAGCATGCGCGCAGCGAAAAGATGCGCAGCCCTTTGTTTTAATGCTGGGTCTGGTATTTCTAGCCTTTACGGGTTTTGTGATCAGTTTATGGCCCAACATCATTCCGCCAACGGTTTCCATCTGGCAAGCTGCTGCTCCTGAATCAAGTATGAGATTTGCACTGACCGGTGCTGTCATTCTAATCCCGATTATTCTGGTTTATACCTTTTTGTCCTACTGGGTATTCCGTGACAAAGTGCGTATTGGTGATGAAGGCTATCATTAAGCAAGGTGACCCTGATGAAAAAAATACAAAATCGTTTGAATCCTGCAGCATGGTTCATATTATTATGGTGTTTTGGTTTCCTGTCCCTAGGCTTAATTGCAGGATTTTTTAAACTGCTGCTCAGCTTGACCTATTAAAAGCATATTGGATAAAACCTTGGATAGCAGTGGAATCATTGCTATCCCTTTCTCATATGAGCATGCCATTTTATGTATAAATCAGAACAACTCGCCCTAAGCCTCAAACATCTGATTGAAACAGGGGCTTGGAAAGCGCATGAGAAACTTCCCTCTTTAAGGCAGCAGGTCGAAATTTCAGGGTTTAGCTTAATTACAGTCATGAATGCCTATCAGGAACTGGAAGCTCAAGGACTGATCTATTCAAAAGAAAAATTAGGTTACTTTGTTGCAGAGAATCCCTTACAGGCAGCGCTCGCAAAAAAAGTCATTGTGAATGAAAAAATTGAGATTAACTCACTGGTATTCCGTTATTTAAAATCCATTCAATCTGAAAAAATTATTCCCTTGGGAAGCGCTTTTCCCGATAGCCAACTGCTTTATTCTCAGAAGCTGATGCAAACCTTGGCGCAACAGGCAAAATACCGGGTCGGCTATGAGCAAATGCCGAGCTTACCGCCGGGAAACTACGAGCTCAGAAAACTGATCGCTCAACGCTATTGCATGCAAGGCATTCCTACCGATCCCTCTGACATTGTGATTACCTCTGGCGGACTGGATGCTTTAAATCTGTCTTTAAGAGCCATGACTCAGGCAGGTGATTATATTCTGCTGCAAGAAACAATTTTCTATGGAGCTTGGCAAGCAGCTGAAAATCTGGGCTTAAAAGTCATTACCATTCCAGAACACCCAGAATATGGGCTGGATTTGGAGGCCTTTAAAAAAGCCATTACAAGCTATCCAATTAGAGTCTGTTTAATGATGCTGAACAGCCATAATCCGATTGGATTTACAGTCAGTGATGAGGTTAAATTTGAATTGGCTAAATTGCTGCATCAGCATGAAATTTATTTGATTGAAGATGATGTCTATGAAGAGCTTTATTATGATCAAAAACGGCCTCTATCCATGAAGTATTATGATCAACAAAACTTGGTCTTGCACTGCTCTTCTTTTTCCAAAACGTTGGGGGCTGGTTTCCGTGTTGGCTGGGTTTATGCGGGAAAATTTTCTGAACATATACAGCATCTGCAATTGATGAGCACCATCTCTGTAAACTCATTCATTCAAAATGCTTTAGTCGATTACCTCTCACACCGTCATTATGAAAAACATTTAAAAGGCCTGCGTACAACCTTAAAACGGCTTAAAAATCAATATTATCAATATCTCAGCAAGAACTTACCCGAAAATTGCACTGTGCATTATTATCCTTCAGGCTATTTTCTGTGGGTGACACTGCCTGAAGAAGCAGACAGCAGCCGAATTTACGAAAGCATGATCCAAAACAATATTGGTATCGCGCCAAGTATTCTCTTTTATCGTGAAAATAAAAAACAGAACCACATCCGTATCAATTGTTCATTTGAAATGAATGAAACCATCATTCAAGCACTTGATCTAATGATCGTACAAATTTTAGAAATAGGATTACGGTCTTGACAGCTAATTTGTTTAAACAGATAGATCATCATACTTACAGCTTTAAACTCTACTGCCATGCAGAGCACACCCAATTTCATGGCAGTTTGTGAGCTTTTGATTTTGCGAAGTTGAGGAAGCCTGCAACATCACCAATTAAAGAGCCTATTTAGGCAGCGAGTTGAAATCAACTTTGACAACAGCATGCGCGCCATAAGAAATACGCTTGCCGCCGGTTTAAATGCCTTTGCATATCGAAAGACTTGCGATGCCTTACTTCTCATTCGCTTTGCTGACTCTATTTTTCTTTGCCACTCATACAGCCGGCATACTTCTAAAATTTGCGATGGTGCAATACTGTCTATTTGATAATTACCAATTGCAGCATATAACGTATCCCAAACAAAATTATTTCGACGCTGAGTACTTGGCTCGAACTCTTCTGTCTTGCGGTATTCATCTGCTATTAGTTTAAAACTGCATAAGTTCATCGTTACGTTGCGTTTGAATTGCTGAATTAATATTTTGGGCAAGCAACTCTCTACAAAACGATAAAGAACAGACCTTTGCCATCTGCGAGTTTGATTTGAACCTTAACTGATAATTTTTTGTTTGAATTTAAAGCCAATCGCATTTACGTATCTGTAAGATTTAAAAAAAAAATTGGGCATTTCTACGGTAAACCCCTGCAGTAAATGTTTGATTACTGCAAAAAATACCGTAAAAACTGAGATAAACGAAAATATCGTCAGACAGTACTAGATAAAAGTACTGCGTAAGCTATTTATTTTTAATTTTATTAGATGGCTAAAACAGGAAAATGGTGCGCTCAGCGCGCACCGTAAATACAATTTAACCAATTGTTTATTATAAATATTTAAACCCAACCCACATCATTGTACCGCAAAAAATACCGTAAAAATTCAGCATTCTAAAAAATATTGATGATGGCAATGTAGGTCATTACCACCAACGAAATATATTGATTTCAGGTGCTACGACTACCCCACCTGACTATACATTGTTGAATGACAAAATGGCTCAACTAGTCGGTTGGTACAAGTCGGAAGCGCATCAGCGTCATCCTATTGAACGTGCAGCTAAAGTACACCTGGATTTTTTATTGATGGTAATAGACGCACATCACGTCTATTGATGAACCTTAAGTTGCTGAAATCTGGATATCCACCTTGCGTTATTACAGTTGAAAAATCGCTTGGCTTACTATGAAGCTTTGGATCAGTGGATGGCTTATGACAAAACTGAAGCTTTTATCCAATTGATTTCTGAAGCAGTGATCGAAGGATTTAAACCATATCAGATAATTTTAGGAATTTAGAGTTACTCCCATTTATATATTTCTTTATTTGTACTGCTGCTTAGGACATTTTGTTTATTAGAGCCTTGTTGCCTAAAGCTGTTCTCAAAAAATTGTTCAGCAATATAATTTCAGAATGAAGAAGCCTACACATAGAATCTATCATACAAAGAATTGACCTTACCACAAACCTAATTTTATTAACTTATTCAATAAATTTAATTAACTATACAAAAAAAACCAACTTATCTTAAATATTGATGGTTTAGACAAGCCTCAGCTTTTGAGTGTTTTTGCAACAAAGTAGAACGCTAATAAAAATATTCTAAATAACATTTCACATAAAATTCACTATCAGATACATACTCTTTAATTAAGAGTAAAACGCTGAAATTTATAACTGCAAAAAATTCGGCCAATGCTTTTAAGATAGATTAAGTAAATTGTATCAAATATAAATTTATATAGGTGTATTCTTCTGTGGCTATAGAATTTGTTTCCAAATCAAAATTACCTACTGCGTTTGGCGATTTTGAAATTATAGCGTTTCAAGACCAACGTACTGGTGAAGAACATATCGCTCTTACTAAAGGGATGAATGCTGGTCCAAATCAACCTGTACTAGTCAGAATACATTCAGAGTGCTTAACAGGTGATGCTTTTGCTTCACTCAAATGTGACTGTGGCCCCCAATTACATTCAACCATGAAAATGATTCATGATGCAGGTCAAGGGGTAATTTTATACCTGCGCCAAGAAGGCCGTGGCATAGGCTTAACCAATAAAATTCGAGCCTATGCACTTCAAGACCAAGGACATGATACTCTTGACGCCAATTTATTATTAAATTTACCAGCAGATGCTCGTAAATATGACATGTGCACCATTATGTTAGATTATTTAAAAATAAAGAATGTAAAACTCATTACAAATAATCCGCTTAAAATTAAATCTTTAACTGATTTAGGAATTAATGTTGTTGAACGGATTCCATTAAAAGTTGGCTTAAATATTTTTAACAAAGCTTATCTCGAGACAAAGCAAAAACGTATGTCACATCTGTATGATAATAGTGATTTCTAAAAAGCGATCACTTTCGGTAAAAAATCCAGATACAAAGTTCCATCTCCCTCATAGGAGAGGGTTTTATCAGATATGGTTCTTGATAAATTAACTTTAAATATACGAATTAAAGAAACAGGAAATTATTTATTTTCTCTAAGTATTTGCGAAAAAGCTGTGACTTTTTCTAAAGTCGCATTCATCCCCTTATTAAAAAAAGTATCGACGAGCGCTGAACCAATAACAATAAGATCTGCTTTATTGGCTAATGCTTTAACATGACTTTCATTTTTGATCCCAAAACCAATTGCAACTGGAATATTAAAAATAGGCTTGATTTCAGCAATCTTTTTCTCAAGATTAGACAGATTGAAGTCTCCTCCTGTTAAGCCATTTTCTGCAACATGATATAAAAAACCTGTCGCGCGCGCTGAGATTTGCTCTAACCTTTCAACTGGGGTCGTCGGCGCGGTCATTGCAATTAAATGCATATTTTTTTTATTTAACTGCACTTCGAATTTTTCTCGATATCCATATGGAGCATCTAAAATCAATATTCCATCTATAAGATTTTCTGTTTCGGCGATAAGTATCTCGAAACCATATTGCATAATCGGATTTAAATAAGTCATGAAAATTATTGGTGTTTTTTCATCATGTAGCCTGATTGCTTTTACCAACTCAATGGTCTGTTTTACCGTTTGACCTGCACCTAAAGCCCTAAGATGCGCTGCCTGAATGATCTCTCCATCAGCTACTGGATCTGAAAAAGGAATGCCAACTTCAATAATATCAGCCCCAGCTTGACCTAATTGGCTTAACAGACGACAGCTTTCTGTAAAATTAGGATCTCCAGCAGTAAAATAACAGACCAGACCGCTTCGATTTTCCAGTTTCAATTGTTCTAATTTTTGATCTAGACGGTTCATGCTGTAGCTCCTGCAAGATATTTTTTGACTGTGTTTAAGTCTTTGTCGCCTCTGCCACTTAAATTGACAATAATGATCTGTTCTGGCTGCATTTCTTGAGCAAGTTGAATCGCATATGCAATTGCATGGGAACTCTCAAGAGCAGGAATAATGCCCTCTTGTTGGCTTAAAAGCTGAAATGCATTTACGGCTTCTTGATCGGTTATAGCCGTATATGTCACACGTCCTGTTTCAAACAGAAGGCCATGCTCAGGACCAACACCAGGATAATCTAAGCCAGCTGATATAGAGTGCCCTTCTAAAATCTGCCCATCTAAATCTTGTAATAAATAGGTTAAATTGCCATGCAGCACACCGACTTGACCTTTGCAAATAGAGGCAGCATGTTCACCGTGATTTGTTCCTTTTCCACCTGCCTCAACGCCAAACATTTTGACATTTAGGTCTTCTAGAAAAGGATGCATCAACCCTAATGCATTTGATCCACCACCCACGCAAGCAACCAAGGCATCAGGCAGTTTATTTTCTTTGAGGAGTATTTGGTTTCTGGCTTCTAGACCAATAATTTTCTGAAATTCTCTGACCATCGTGGGATAAGGATGAGGACCTGCACCAGTACCCAACAGGTAATAGGTTGTATCAACATGACGAATCCAGTCACGTAATGCTTCGTTCATGGCATCTTTTAAAGTCCCACGACCTTTTTGAACACTTCTGACTTCAGCACCGAGTAATTTCATGCGCTCAACATTCATTTGTTGGCGCTGAATATCTGTTTCTCCCATAAAAATGGTACATTTCATCTTAAACAGTGCGCAAACCGTTGCTGTTGCAACCCCATGTTGTCCAGCACCAGTTTCTGCAATAATTCTGGTTTTCCCCATAAATTTGGCCAATAAGATTTGCCCCACACAATTATTGATCTTATGTGCACCCGTATGATTCAAATCTTCTCGCTTGAGATATATTCGAGCGCCTCCCGCATAAGCTGTTAGGTTTTTTGCATAGAAAAGTGGACTAGGGCGACCAACAAAGTCCGTTAAAATCTGTTGATATTCAGCCCAAAATTCAGGTTTATGCCGAACAGTATTAAAGGCTTGCTCTAATTCTTGCAGTGCGGGCATTAAGCTCTCTGGCATGTAACATCCGCCAAATTTACCAAAAAATCCCAATTCATCAGGACCATTACCTGTATAAGGGGTTGTCATCTCATATCTCTTTTACTATCAAAACTTGTTTGATCTTAAAATATTTTCATTTTTCTGATAATTGATATATTTTGAGCTGATGGTGTTAGAAAATTTTACAACATGAAACGCAGAACATTACCTCCCCTTAATGCTTTAAAAGCATTCGAGGCCGTCGCCAGAAATAAAAGTTTCAGCTTAGCTGCGGAAGAATTATGTGTCACCCATAGTGCGATTAGCCATCAAATAAAACAGCTAGAAGAATGGTTAGAAAAAAAATTGTTTATTCGACATTCCTCGACCATCTCTCTGACGGCGGACGCCGAAGAATTATCGCTCGTTTGTACGCAGCTTTTTAATCGTTTAGAACAATGCGTCTTTGAGTTAACTAATAAAACATCAGAAGTAGAAGTGGTAATAGGCGCTTCTCATAGTTTTATGGCAAATTGGCTGATTCCTCGATTAGAAAAGCTCGAAGTCATTTATCCCAATATCCATATCAAATTAATGACATGTAATGACTTAAAATTGTTAGAAAAAGAGAAAATTGACATATTTATCAATAGCATCAGTGAGAATCATATACTTCCCAACTTTTTGAATAAATATCTTTTATTTCCCGATAACATGGGGCCTATTTGTAATCGTGAAATAAATCCGCTTCATACAAAAAATGATCTTTTAAATTATCCATTACTTCATACCCACTCAAATAAAAGTGCATGGCATACATGGTTTGATCAGTCCAAAATTAACTTTTCCCCAAAAGCGAATGATCGTTATTTTGATCGTCTCAATTTAATGATAGAGGCGGCTGTTTCAGGCTTAGGAATTGCGATAGCCCCTCAAATTTTAGTAGAAAAAGAAATATTAAATGGAAGGGTCATTGCTCCTTTTGGTTTTATCTATTGTGACTATAATTTTTATGCAATGGTCAGAAAAAATAATGAAAATCGTTATGTCATGAATATCATTGATTGGTTAATGACTGAAGAAAAAAGAGAAAGTGAAATTTAATCCTTGATCACTAAAATTCTATTCAATGTACTGTCTTTAGTATCTATCTTCACATTCTGTTCACTTTAGCCTCTCTAAAGTGGGAGGATAAACTGTGAAGATGGACAGTGAACATGAATCAAGTCAAAACGTTAATGGCAATTGCCTTATCCTTACCAGTGCTTTTCCTGTCAGGATGTAAAAGTGTTCCTCGTTATTCCTCTGATTATGCAAATGCCAGAGCGAGTATTCAGGGAATACCCTTAGATGATGCAAAAGCACTAGAAATCGGCACCCGCTTCACTTCGGCATTTAATACGTTGGGCACACCTAAATTCGTTGAAAATGCTGGAGCACTGTATGCAGATCAGCTTTTTATTAACGATACTCTGTCGCAATTTTCATCGCGTAAAAAACTGCTTGAACATTTTCAAGGTATGAACCAGCGGGTGAGTAATGTAACTGTCAGTCTATTAAATACTTCATATCATCAAGACTCAGCCTATGTGCATTGGCATATGGTTTATGATTTTAAAATGTTCGGCAAGACACGAACAATGGATTCATTTGGAATCAGTGAAATAAAGGTCAACCCAAACCATCAGATTATTTTCCAACAAGATTTCTGGGATCCAGCCAATGGTCTGTATCGTTCTTTGCCATATGTAGGAGGAACCTATTCATGGGTACTGCCTTTCAAAAAGTAGCCATAACCACTGTACTGATGTTCGGGAGTTTCGGTTCGTGGGCGCATGCACAGAGCTTAAATAAATGTGGTAATGGTCCACTCATGGTGGGACAAAAACAGGTCGGTGTGGCCAGTTACTTTGCGCAAAACTGTAATCAGCCTTGGCAAGGCCAAAACATACAGATGGATTTTACCTATACGCAGAATATTCCAGAATGGGCATTCAAACGTGCGGCCACACATCTACTCCAACGTAATATCAAAGATCAAAAAATTCATGCTGTTTTCAATCCAATCACCGATTTGTATCGTCCAGTGAAGTCAGGAGATCTATACCAACTGAAGTATATCCATGCCACACACACATTAAGCCTATACTTAAATCAGAAAATGCAGGGACAACTCCAAAACCCGCAGGCCCAGCAATATTTTAATATATGGCTAGGTCCTCAGCCATTTAGTGCTAAATTAAAACAGCAATTAATAAAGTAGTCTCTACAGTTATGTCTAAACATTTTATTTTGATGGTTGAAGATCATTATGAACTGGCATCTACCTTATGCGAGTTTCTAGAAGAGCATGGTTTTGTGGTCGATCATGCTCGAAACTTAAATGCTGCGCGCCAATTACTCAAGCAGCAACGCTATCATATTTTACTTTTAGATATTAACTTGCCTGATGGTTCGGGTTATGAACTATGTGAATGGCTACGAAATAAAGAAGGTATGGACCTCCCTGTGCTGATGCTCACCGCACGCGATACGCTGAATGACAAACTCAAAGGTTTCAATTCAGGCACGGATGATTATCTAGTCAAGCCATTTGACTTTAATGAGCTGGTGGTTCGAGTCAAAGCTTTAATCAAGCGTTCGCTGGGTGAAGTCTCCTCTGGCCGTCTTCAAATTCATGATCTGATTCTGGATCCGGCAACACAGCAACTGACTCGTGCAGGACAAACCATTGAACTGCCTCCCATTCAGTTCAAACTGCTCAAACTACTGATGCGTCATTCGCCTAAAGTTCTGACTAAACAGGAAATTATGATAGAGCTTTGGGGGGATGAAGAGCCTGAAAGCGATGCCCTACGTAGTCATATTTATAATTTGCGTAAAATGGTCGATAAGCCTTTTGAGCAAAAGCTAATTCATACCATATCTGGTGTAGGGTTAAAGATCACTTTAGAAGATTAAGCTTTCGAAGCCCAGCCTTAATTTAAATACACGACGACAATCAGTCCGGTCGTTATCGCAAGATCAACATCCTGATGGGTATTGAGATAATACTGCCGATCAAACAACTCCACCCGCCAGCCAAGCTGCTTGCACAACTTCTGTACCAATTGCAGTCCAATGCCATGACCTTTGATCTCTAATTGCAATTGCTGCCCCGACAGTTCTTGCACCTTTGAGTTATTCGGTAAAGGAATGCCGACACCATTATCTGCAATCAATACTGTATTTTTTTGCAGAATGACATCAATTTCTGTGCCTTGTGAATAATTCAGTGCATTCCGCAAAATATTGCCAAATACCATTTTGGTCATCGACGGGTAAAGTTTACGTGGCTGTTCGTCTAGATCTTTTTGAAAATTTATCCGCATGCCTTTGTTATGGCTAACAATATCCAGATCCTGAACTAGATTTTCCAGACATTTTGAAAGCAAAGTCGATTCAGCGGTTAAAGTATTGGTGGCATTACGGGCGATAGCCAGTAGTGTGTCAACTAATAGTTGCATGTCTTCAATGGTGTTGTTC
Source organism: Acinetobacter sp. CWB-B33 (assembly GCF_039655955.1). Classification (NCBI taxonomy): domain Bacteria; kingdom Pseudomonadati; phylum Pseudomonadota; class Gammaproteobacteria; order Moraxellales; family Moraxellaceae; genus Acinetobacter; species Acinetobacter sp. CWB-B33. The sequence goes on along the minus strand of NZ_JAGFEU010000001.1, from coordinate 467,760 downwards.
AAGCGAGTAAATAATTTATTGTCCCCATAGCGTGCCTGACACAACTGCACATTACCTTTTAAGATGGTGAGTGGTGTGCGAAGCTCATGACTCACATCACCAGTAAATTCACGTTCACGCTGAATAAACTCGCTTAATACCTGATGATATTTTTCTAGCGCCTGCTTCAGATATTCCGCTTCCAGATTTGAATCAGTCCGGATGCCATGAAACGGTGAAGCCTGATTTTTATAATCTTCCCAATCAATATGTTCCAGTGCGTTGGCAAGCCTAGTAATGGGAGAAAAATAGCGCCGGGCACGGCGGTTCCACCACCATAACATACTATAAAGTACAAACAAGCTGACCATCAGTGGTGCCAGACCAAACAGCCAGACCAGTTTATTGACATTGCTTTCGCCAAAGACCAACAGGACATGCTGCCCATCTTTTTCGCCATAAACGGTCATGCGTTCCTTACCATCGACAAAATGCCGATTCACCCCTTGCTCAAGTGACATATTCTTAAATTGGGAGGGTGGCACAGTGTTCCAGCGGTAACCATACAGGTTTTTGGTATCGGGCAATTCTGCGGCAGGATTACGTTCTAATCGCTGCCAGTAGTGTGACATCTCCTGTTCTAGCGCCGTTCTGAGCAAAGAACCTTTAATCACCCAGGCACTGAAGCCAATCCCAATCACCACAGACAGGGCAATGAATCCGATTTGCAGCCAGTAGTAGCGGTTAAACACCTCACCCAGAGGATGATCACGTTTGTCCCTAAACAGCTTTAACATTGATGCATTCCCCGCTGGCCAATCCCATTGTTCAATTATACGGCTTTCTTCTTTAACAGAAAGTGGCCAATGACCCACTCGCGTCCATGGTCATAACCAAATAGCTCGGCACAGGCCATAAAGAAAATCCGCCAGCGCTGCCACCTGATTGCGGCATCCGCGCCATAAGTTTTTTCAAATAAGGGTTTTAGCTCGGCCTGTTTACCATCCATATTTTCTAGCCAAGCATTTGCGGTACGTTCATACTGCGTACCCGCCCATTGCCAGTGCTGTTCTAGCTGTAAATGCTGCTGAAAATGTAGGAAAGTTGAGGCTGCTGGCATCAAACCACCACTAAAGAAATATTGCGACATCCAGTCAAACTCATTTTTGACTTCAAACGGGTAATGCAAGAAACGATGACAGAAAATATGACACCACAATAAGCCATCTGGTTTGAGCCAAATACTAATATTTTCAAACAGTTTTTGATAGTTGCGTACATGCTCAAACATCTCCACCGATACCACACGGTCAAATGACGCAGGTTCAAGTTGCAACACATTGACATCACAAGTGATCACATTAAGGTTATCCAGTTTTTTTAAACGGGCTTGTTCCTGAATATACTCGCGCTGCGTTGAAGAATTTGACACGACTGTAATACGGGCCGTTGGATAATGCTCGGCCATATATAGACTTAAAGAACCCCAACCGCAGCCAATTTCCAAAATATCCTGCCCGTCTTTCAGTTGTGCTCGCTGGCAATAGCATGCAAGGGCAGCTTCTTCGGCTTGGTCTAGCGTCATATCGGCATGTTCAAATAGACTCGCGCTATATTTCAAACGCTTACCGAGTACTGCCTGAAAAAATGCGGTCGGCAGTTCATAATGCTGCTCATTGGCTTTGTCTGTCTCAATGGCAATTTTGCTATTTTTCAGCATGGTCAGCACATCCATATAGCGCTGCGCTGCCAATGCGGGGTTAAACCGACCTTCTTGTGCCAAACGTTTTTTGCTCAAGATTTTAATACCAGCACGAATCACTGGGTCTGGCACCTTGCCATTTTCGATCAGTTCTAAAGATTTTTGAATCATAAAGTCCATGTATTTACCTACTCTTTGGGTGGCCACGGAATAAACATTGAAGTTCGTCGTTGATAGTCTTTATAGTTGTCACCACGGTGGGTGAGGGCCTGTTTTTCACTAAATGGAATACCCGTAAGGTAGTACAGGAATAGCCACATCAGCAGCGGATAAATCCATAATTCATAGCATCCTGCTGCCAGACCAAGTACTGGATAGGCAAACCAATGCAGCCATTCAAAAAAATAATTCGGATGGCGTGAGTATTTCCACAAGCCCTGATCCATGGTTTTACCTTGATTCTGTGCATCTAGCTTAAAACGGTAAAGTTGCTGATCGGCAGTGCTTTCGCCTATCAAAGCAGATAGCATGATCATGCCCGCCACAATCACAGTGACCAAAGTCCAGTCATTCCATTGCTGGGTCGAGATACTTAACAACTTCAGCATTGGGTAAGAAAACAGTAGAGCCAAACCTGCCTGAAATATAAAAAACACCAGAAAACCAAGATGCTGATAATCCCCCATCGCTCGGCGCATGTTGGCATAACGCGTGTCTTCTTGGGTCTCATTGGAATAGCGCCGGAACAGATGCCAAGTCAGCCGTGAAAACCAGATTCCACTCGCCAGTCCCAGAAATAACCGAACCAACATCGGTGCACTGTCAATCGCCCAAGAGGCAATAATCACATTAAGGGCAATACTGAAACTCCAAGCGACATCGACTAGCCCTGCTCTGCGGTTATAGGTCACCAACACCCAGCTACAGAGCATGATGAAGACATTGAGCAAAAATAAATCTAGCAACATGTCGCCCTCCTGTTTTATTTCTGCTTAGTAAGCACTGGCTTCAAACAGCAAATGAACATCACTGATCACACCTTCCCTAAAACCACCTTCGCAATAACACAGATAAAAATCCCACATACGTATAAAACGCTCATCAAAATCAAGTTGAAGTACTTGATCACGCTGCTCCAGAAAACGCTGGCGCCAACGCTTCAGGGTTTCTGCATAGCTTTGACCAATATCTTCCAGATGTTTGAGACGAAGTTTTTGCTCAGAAGCCGTTTGCGTCATTACACTAATACATGGAATAAAACTACCGGGGAAAATATAACGCTTAATGTAATCCACCGTATTTAAAGCTTTAACATAGCGTGCATCTTCAATCGTAATCGCCTGTATCAGGGCTAGACCATTCGGCTTGAGGAGCTCGCGGCATTTTCGGAAATAAGTTGGTAAATATTGCTCACCGACTGCTTCAATCATTTCAATGGACACCAATTTGTCGTATTTACCCTCGAGTAAACGGTAGTCCTGAAGCTGTACAGACACCCGATGAGACAGCCCTGCTTCAGCAACTCGGGCGAGTGCTTCATCGTACTGAGCTTTGGAAATGGTAATGGTGGTCACCTTACAGCCATAATGCTGAGCCGCATAAATGGCAAAGCCTCCCCAGCCGCTGCCAATTTCAACCAAATGGTCCATCGGTTGCAATTGAAGTTTTTGGCAGATCAGTTCTTTTTTATAATGTGAAGCTTGTTCCAAGCTCATACAGGGTTCTTTAAACACCGCACTGGAATACATCATGCTAGAATCTAAGAACAATTTAAAAAAATCATTGCTCAAGTCATAATGCTCAGCAATATTCTGACGACTACCATCAATCGAATTCTTGCGGGATTTATACCAAGCCTTGAGTACCAACTGGCTGGCTTTTGCTACTACATTTTGATTCATCTGATCAAGCACATCACGATTACGCGCTAGAATACGAATTACATTGACCAGATCTTCACTGCTCCAGTAACCACGAATAAAGCCTTCTGCTGCCCCCAGGACACCATTACGGAACAGCAAATTGATAAGGCGTTCGTCGTGAACCTGAATTACTGCATGCAAATCACTATAATTTTCCCCGACCAACCCGTTCCAGATACCTTTAAATATCAACTGACCATGACGCAATTTCAGCATATGGCGTAGGACTATCGGCAGCTCGGTATGTTCTCCCATTAACAGTGTTTTCATAGTCATGTATTACCTTTTTCTTTTTTAGGATGCCGATAAAATGGAATTTTCTTGTTCCATAAGCGCAGAGCATGTAGATAAATCCCGCTCACCATCTTAAAGGGCTCAAGAACTTTGAGCACAGCATATCGATGTTGCTGTGAAGGAAGTGTGATGGCTTCTAGCTTAAATTTCATGGTGGCATCAAATTGTAATATTTCTTGTTCAAACAGCTGCATATGAATCACATTTTGCTGTTCTGAAAAGCTAAAACGCCAACGGTAATCCAGCGACATCGGCATGAATGGCGACACATGAAAGGCCTTTTTAAAATCAAACTGGTGGCTCTGGTAGGGTGCGTGTTCAGCTGCATTATGCCGACAATCGTGAATATACACCTGACGTTCATTCCACGGCGTATTGGTGATTTCACTCAGCACAAAAATCAGTTGATCGGTTGTATCAAAAATCAGGTAAAACACCACCGAATTAAAACGAAAACCCAGTGTGCGTGGCAAAGCTAGTACACGGATGGATACAGCATGTGGTAAATGATAGTTTTCGCGCTTGATCAGTAAACGTGCAACTTTCTGCCGAATCGAGCCATATTCCATGTTCAGAAAATCACGCTCATCCAAAGTCAATAAATTCCAACGACTAGAAGACCAGAACCAAGATTTTTGGGTAAAAGTTGCCAGTTGATCCGGATCAAACCATAAATAGCTAAGCTTCACCTCAAAAGCATGCGATTTGGGCAAATAGCGGCGATGGCGAATTTCGGTAGAGGCGATAGCCAGTGGATACATTTGCATTCTGTACTCCTAAGCCGCTTGCTCAGTGTGTTGCAGCAACTGATTGACAACCCATGAAGCACTACGCGCCCCATCTTCATGAAAGCCCCAGCCCCAGTAGGCACCACAGTATGACGTCCGGTTCTGACCATTGACCTCGGCCCAACGTTGTTGTGCCTCAATCGCGGCAGCATCAAATACTGGATGACGGTAATATCGTTCCACCCATATTTTTTTCGGATCGAGGTTAAAGTTAGGATTGAGTGTGGCAAAGATTTGGGTTTTACAATTCAGGTTTTGCAACTGGTTCATCCAGTAACTGAAACCATAATGCATGCCACGATGCTGGAATGGAGTTGATTCAGTCGCACGGCTAGGTGTCACATGGACATGCCAGCTGGCCCATTGGCGTCTAGATTTGGGCATGATATGAGTATCGGAATGCACCACCATATGGTTATCCTGATAACGAAACTTGCCAAGTACTTCCCGCTCTTGCGCTGACGGGTCTTTAAGTAAATTCAAGCTATCATCCGCATGGCTGGCAAAAATGACCCAGTCAAAACGTTCACTGCCCTGTACAGTTTCGATCACCACATCATTGGCACACCGGGATACATGAAGCACGCCTGTCTTGCAGAAAGTCATATTCGATTGGGCCTGAATGGCACGAACATAACGCGCTGATCCACCCTTGACCGTCAGCCACGAAGGTCGCTCTTTCAGTTGCAACATACGATGGTGCTGAAAAAAGCTCACCACAAATTTATACGGAATCTGTCCAGCTTGCTCTACTGGACAGGACCACAGCGCCCCGCACATCGGATAGAGATGTTCCTGACGAAAGGCTTCTGAATAGTCATGTCGATTGAGATATGCATCAATACTGAGCTGTGCATCAACATGTTCAACATCAATATCTTTATTCGCTGCATAGAAACGGAACAGATCCGACAACATCACGCGAAAATCAGCGTTAAAGAAGTTTTGCGGTCTAAACAAGAGCGAGAATTTCTTCGACGGATTGTACTGCAATCCAGTGACCTGATTGTTCACCGAAAATCCCATGTCACTGCTTTGCGATTGAATCCCAAGCTCTTTGAGCATTGCACAGAACAGTGGGTAATTATGTTCATTAAATACAATAAAGCCACTGTCCACCGCGACCTGTTCGCCATCTATATTCAACTGATGAGTATCGGTATGACCGCCAAAGTAGTTATTCTTTTCAAAGACGGTAACTTCATGCACTTTACTTAATTTCCAAGCCGCATACAAACCGGAAATACCTGAACCAATAATCGCGATTTTCATTGTAATTCCTTCGATTGAATCGTGTGAGCGCCAGTCGTGGTGAGTTTTTTCTGTTTTCTAAGTTGAGCAATTTTACTGACGTCATAGACCCGTGCTGGAATTGGCTTTAAGCTCCAGACTATCCCGAACCAAGACATGATTTTTAGGAGGTAATATGTCACATCAATCTGCCACCAGTAAAAGCCCTGTCGGGTACTGCCTGCATAATAATGGTGATTGTTGTGCCAGCCTTCACCCAAGGTAATGATAGACAAGAATAAATTGTTGCGGCTTTGATCATCAGTCTCAAAATCACGGCTGCCGTAATGATGCGCCAGTGAATTAATACATAAGGTCGCATGGATCAGTAACACGGTAGATACCACAAATCCCCAGACCAGTAATTGCAAGCCAGAAGTCCCCAGTTGCGGCCAAGCTATTGCAAACCATTCTCCTAGTGCATAAACCCCACCCGCGGTCAGTAGCACCACAATTAGACTAAACCGGTCTAGCCAGATTAATTCCGGATATTTCAACCAGTCCTTGATGACTTCTTTACGCGTGGCAAAGTTATATTCATTCAGAAACCAACCCACATGGCTATACCAAAAACCGTGGGTAGATGAATGCGGGTCTTGTGAAGAATCTGTATAGCGGTGGTGATAACGATGATGGGCTGCCCACCATAAGGGGCCACGCTGTGCACTCATGGTGCCGAGTAATACAAATAGGAACTGCACTGGACGCGAGGTCTGAAAGGTTTTATGCGACAGATAGCGATGAAAAAAAGCCGTAATAGAAAACATGCGAATCAGATAGAACACCAGCATAAAGCCAAGCGCAAACCATGATACACCGACCCAGAACACGGCCAGACAAGCCAGATGTAATAGAATAAAGGGAAAAATCCGCGGCCACTGAATTTTGCTGTTTTCAGCCGTCAGTGTTTCGGGCGCTGTGGGTGTAGACCAGCTGTCTATCCATCGCATCAGACTTTTCAACATGGACTCATCCTACTTTCAAGCGATTGTCTTTATTTTATTTGATGAGTGTAATCAGTCAGGTATGAATTTTATGTGAAGTCAATAAAAAAAGCCGAACTATAGAGAGATTTATCAGTTCGGCAAAAGGGTAACAGATTAATGGGGCAATTTGATCAGTTTTGTCACGTCATAACCATAATGTTTTGCGGTTTCTAGATAGGACTGATACGTTGCTTCATCTAGTTGTGGTTCACGCGATAGAATCCACAGGTATTTATTATTCGGTCCACCGACCAGCACTACTTTATATTCCGGATCCAGTCGTAATATCCAGTAATGACCTTTGCTAAATGGTATCCATCTTAAACCTGTAGGCAAAAAGCTGACCTTCAGTTTGCTGTTGCCCTGATTTTGCGAATAGGCAACACCTTCAGAGCTAATCATCTCTCCATTGGCAATTCGGCAACTATTCAATACGCCGATCGTTTGATCGGCATTGACACTATATTGTGCCATGATATTCGATACACATTTACGCTGAAAATACATCGGTAAATGGGCAATTTCATACCATTTACCTGCATACTTCTGAATATCCACTTGATTTACTGCCTGCGGCCTCACCGTTTCTGCTCGGGTGGTCATACTTAAGCTAATGGTGACCAGCGCTGTAGCGGCAAAAAGTGACTTGAATAGCATTTTCATTTTTAAGCCTTATTTGATTTCCAAGATTAAGATAACCCAAGTCGATGTGAACAAAATGTGAAGATTAAATGCAGGACGAATGTAGGCAAAATTTCAATTTTATAGCCTGAAAAAATAGGTAAAATCATTTTTATTGGATCCCATTTTTAAGCGGTAAATTAGTTTTTTCTGTTTGAATGTATCAGTGCTGTCAATAGACTTGTTAAAAAAAGTCAACCAGATCAACAGACTCTTTCCAGATTCAGATGTCTTTTATAAGATAATTAAATATACATATAAAAAAACTTGATTAAATTTATTTTTAATGTATAGTGATCCTAACTAGAAAAAAGTCTTGTTTCATTCAATCTCTGTTAAGTATCGTCGTTTTATTCATAATCCTTCGTTTTTTTAGATTTTAAGTCTCATTCATTATTATTTTCCAAGTTATCAGCAGTCAATAAAATGGCTAAAATTATTAAAAAATCAGTAGGATTTATTATGTCAAACTCAAATATTGTTAAAGGTACGGTTAAGTGGTTCAATGAAACTAAAGGTTTTGGTTTTATTCAACAAGAATCTGGCCCAGACGTTTTTGCTCACTTCAGTGAAATTGCCAGTTCAGGTTTTAAAACCTTATTTGAAGGTCAACAAGTTGAATTCAGCATCGCTCAAGGTCAAAAAGGACCAAACGCAGTTAATATTACTGCGGTCTAAGTAATTAGATGAATTAAAAAAGTACGTCGCTGTACTTTTTTAATTCAAAAGTTGTTAATCATATTCTTCGAAAAAATCACAAAAATAGGATACACATTGTTAAAAAATAATGAATTAGTGGCAAAATCTACAAATGGTACTGAAATTATTGTCTCGTTAATCCCTTTAAATAAAATGCAAAATACACGTGAAGGGTTTAAAACGATCGAAGTTGGTAAAAAAGTACGTCTAGAATCTGGCGTTGAAGTAGATTTAAATTTAGATAGTCGTACATTTTATATCTCCATGAATCAATTATTTAAGTTAAATCATAAAGTGATTTAACTTAAAATTTATGAATAATGAAGCCATGTAATTGTTTCTCTTTCGTGCTGTTATTAAAGGTATATGTAAATGCTTAAACAAAATCTAAATATAAAAGATCAATTCGGAATCAAATATTCTATTCAGGCCACAGTTAATCACCATTTTGACGCTAGCCAGTCTTACTCCCATATCAAATATATAACCGTGGATGGTGAAGATATTCGACCTAGCTTTGATATGTTTTTCCAAAGTTCTTCAAGTGGAAAAATTTTCAAGATTATCTAAATTATTCCCAACCTATTCAGGACGGCATCTGTTTATAGTGGTCTTTAAAATACAGCACATTCACATGGTCGAACCGATGATACCACACTAAAAAACTATGCAGCACCATCATTGCCAAGCTCTTTATTTCAGTCTATAGAGTGAAAACGGGCAAAGTCCGTGGCAAGTGCTGAGAGTTCCTTTTCTAGATTTCCGTTCTTATTTCAGCCTGAAATTATCATCTAAATATTCAAACATTTCTCTTTTTAAATTTCAAAGCCATTCTTTACTGTCATCTGCAACAGGCGTTTCATGCATCACGTGCTGAATCATGGCATAAGCGATACTACCCTTGAACGGAATTTCGGGTAACTGATCATACTTGAAAAATTGCGCGTCGCTGAGTTCATCTTCCTGAATCTGAATCTCACCCGAGTGATACTCTGCCCTGAAAGCCATCATCAGGTTGCTGGGAAAAGGCCACGGCTGGCTGGCCAGATATTGAATATTTTTGATTTGTAGCCCCACTTCTTCCAGCGTTTCGCGGCGTACTGCCTCTTCCAGAGTTTCTCCAACTTCAACAAAGCCTGCAATCAGGCTGTACATCTGGGTTTTGTTGCGGGCATTTCTTGCCAGCAAAATTTCATCTGCACCTCGAGTAATGATGGTAATCACACAAGGATTTACCCGCGGATACTGGTTATAGCAACAGGATGGACAGACCATGGCATACTGGCTGGTATGCTGCTGGGTGGCGTGACCGCATTTACTGCAAAAGCGGTGGTTACGGCGCCATTCCAGTAACTGTACCGCACGGCTGGCCTGTTCAAACTGCGGTATGCTCCAGACTTGCACCAGTTGCCGGATCGGAACCAGCTGATAACCTTCCGGTATCGGTTCGTCTTCTTTCAGGTCACGAGCAATGATCTCGCCATTTTCCAACAGGTTCAGGTCATGCTGCAGTCGTTCTACATGCGGCAACTGGAAATGCTCATCCACCAGTAATTGTTGCTGTCTAAAAATATACGCTTTTGAATGTATGCTCATGACAATTCCTTGATTAAAAAAAATCCCACACAGAGGATGTATGGGACAAAACTAAGGAAGCTTACATGGAGTAACTTCTAGCCAGATACTAGGCGAAAGCTGCCTGAATTACAAACACAATAATTTGTATCTTTTTGATTAAAATCACATAATTTTCACACCGACTATGCATTAAACAATCATTAAATTCGAGTATTGTAAAATGGTTTGAAATTTTTATAGATAAATACAGCTTTGCTCAAGTGATGATGATTTCTGTGCAATGGTTGATCCGCATCTGACACAGTCTCTTTGGGATGATCTGTATTTTCACAAAAAATTGAGCTGCCTACATTTACACTGTTCTAGTGTTTATAAACTTTGAGATTGGTATGCGTTTCGGTTTAATTCTGGGAGACCAGCTTCATCATCAGCTAGCTACGCTCAAAGTACTGGATCGCACTCAGGATGTAATTCTGATGGCCGAAGTGGTTGAGGAAGCCACTTATGTCGCCCATCATCCGCAGAAAATTGCGCTGATTTTTAGTGCGATGCGTCACTTTGCCAAGGCGCTTAAAGCTGATGGTTGGCGTGTACGGTATCATGCTTTTGAATCTGATAGTCCTATTCGTAGCCTGCTGGATTTTGTGCAGTCACAACAACAACTGCTCCCCGTAACAGGACTGGTAATTACACACTGTGGAGAATACCGCCTACAGCAGCAGATTCAACAGCACTGGAGCCAACGGCTACAACTGCCCGTACAGTGCCTGAATGACGACCGTTTTTTCTGTAGTCTGGAGCAGTTCCGCCACTTTGCCAGTCGCTACCAAACACTGCGTATGGAATATTTTTACCGAGAAATGCGCAAGCAGACTGGTTACTTGATGCAGAGACAGCAGCCCATAGGGCAACAGTGGAACTATGACAGCGCCAATCGCAAGGCTTGGTTGGGCAGTCCGCCCTTGCCCCCGCAACTTAATTTTGAACGAGATCAGATTGATTTAGATGTGCTTGCACTGGTTAAACGTGAGTTTTGCCAGCATTCTGGAAGTCTTGCCAATTTCCGTTGGGCCACCACACGCAGTAATGCCAAGCGTGTTCTGGAACATTTTATTGCCTATAGTTTGCCTTATTTTGGTGATTATCAGGATGCTATGGCACAGGGTACAGACACGCTGTTTCACAGCCTGCTCTCACCTTATTTAAACTGTGGCCTACTATTGCCCAAAGAAGTCTGTGATGCGGCAGAAGCTGCCTACCATGCCGGTCATGTACCACTGAATGCAGTTGAAGGTTTTATCCGGCAGATTCTGGGTTGGCGCGAATATGTACGAGGCATTTACTGGCTATACATGCCGGAATATGCCAACCGCAATGCACTGCAGCATTCGTCACCGCTGCCACAATTTTACTGGACTGGTCATACCCAGATGAACTGTATGGCGGAATGTTTTCGCAATACTTTCCAAAATGCCTATGCGCATCACATCCAGCGTTTGATGATTACTGGCAACTTTGCCCTGTTAAGTGCTGTAGACCCGCAGCAGATCAGTGAATGGTATCTGGCGGTATATGCAGATGCCTATGAATGGGTAGAACTACCGAACACGCTGGGCATGGTAATGCACGCTGATGGTGGGTTAATGGCCAGCAAACCCTACGCCGCTTCGGGCAATTACATTAATAAAATGTCAGATTACTGCAAGCACTGTACCTACAATGTCAAAACCCGTACCGAGCCGGACAGCTGTCCATTTAACAGTCTATACTGGTTTTTTATGATTCGGCATGAAGCGATATTTCGTACTCATCCACGTATGGGCATGATCTATCGACAACTCGATAAACTTCAAGATCGGCAGCAGATTATCACCCATGCGCAGCAGCTCCTTAGTCGGCTTGATGAGTTATAAAATGAAAAAACATCATCTTCCTAAAAAAATCTGTATTCACTGCTTACGCCCATTTAACTGGCGTAAGAAATGGCAACGTTGCTGGGAAGAAGTCAGATACTGTTCTGAACGATGTAAACGTGAGTCCAGACGGTGTACAAAGTCAAGCGCTTAGAAACGTTTATACTGCCTTGAACAATAAGCCCGAATTACATCAGGTGATCGCAGCTGCAAATGCTTGGTTTTTCGACCGGTAACCCGTTCACGCCACATTTTAAAACTAGATACTTTCAAGTTTTTTCGCATCAAACGAATCACAGTCGCTTCATTTAAACTATACTCACGTTCGATAGCTTCAAAAGGGGTTCGATCTTCCCAGGCCATTTCGATAATTCTTGATAAATCTTGTTCAGCAAATTGATTCACGCCATTCTCATTTTTAATCAAATAATAGTAAAAGCTAATTTTTGGCCTTTAAGCCTCATCACATCCCTTGTACAACTTGAATCTATTCTGATTCGGTGAAGAGTATAAAAATATGGGCATGAATTTTTTGTGATTCTTTCTAACGTTTACTAATTATAAGCAATTAAAAGGGCTAGTTTTACCAGCCCTTTAGATTATCAATTACCTCGGTAGGTCGAGTATCCATAAGGGCTTAATAATAAGGGAATGTGGTAGTGACTGACACTGCCATCAACTTTGAAAATAACGGGGACTTCTGGGAAAAAAGTGCTCTGATTATTCTTTTTGAACCAGTCACCAGTTTTGAACGTGACCTTATAAATCCCTTGCGCTAACGGCTGATTTTCAGGAAAAAGTGCTGTAATACGACCATTCGACCCTGTAACTTGCTGATTCAGCTGCACCCATTTATTGCCAGAACTCTTTTCGAGCACTACTTCAACATCAGCAGAAGGTAAACCATTTTCTAGATTTAACACATGTACACTTAATGGGTTATTTTGTGCAAACGTCATTGATGTTAATAACAGTGTTGAGAGTGGTAAAAACTTCTTAAACATAATGGAATCCTTAACGATTCAAACTAGACTGAATGGCTGCCTCAGCACAATACTGATCATTTTTGGCGCCTCCTGCACCCGCAACCCCAATTGCACCGACCACCTGATTTTCATAACGCACTGGTAAACCACCTCCTAACAACAGCAAATTAGATAAAGTGGTTAAATTTTTTGTATCACTGTTTTCTTGAGCATTTTGACTTAACAGCAAGGTCGCTGTTTTGGTCGATAAAGCGGTATAGGCTTTCTTTTCGGCTGCGCCCAAATTATGGGGGCCGACATTTTCATGCCTACTTGCCATCAAGGTATTTCCTCCCCGATCAACCACGACCACAGCAATGTTGTGCTGTATTTTTTGACAAGCAGTCACTGCGGCATCAACAAGGATGTTTGCAGCGTTGGAATCGAGTGAATAAACTTGATTCAATTGAACGGTTTGTGCAAAAGTACTGCTACTCATCAGCATTACTGTTAAAACAAACCCTTTGAGATTGTTCATCATGATTGCCCCGAATTAAGTTTTACAAAATCTTATATAACCTGAATGATTTGAAGCATGACAATCACATTACAAAGTTGTCATCTTCAAAATGAGTCTGAGCAAAATGTGTATTCTAATTATCGAAGATGAAGTGAAGATCGCCTCATATCTGGTGAAGGGCTTAAATGAATCTGGCTATGCCGCTGAATGTGTTCATTCAGGGCTCGAAGGCTTGGAAAAACTAAAAATGCAACCTTATACCTTAGTCATATTAGATGTGATGCTGCCCGATATTGATGGCTGGGCAGTCTTAAAAGTATTACGTCAATTTTCCCATATACCCGTGATTTTTCTCACTGCCAAAGATCAAATTATTGATAGGGTCAAAGGTCTGGAACTGGGTGCCGATGACTATCTGGCCAAACCTTTTTCGTATATTGAATTACTCGCACGTATTAAAAGTCTGCTGAGACGGCAACAGTATGTTCAGGAAAATGAGTTATGGATAGGCAATTTAAAAATGGACTTAATCCATCATAAAGTTTGGCGACATGAGCAGTTAATTGAACTCAGTAAAAAGGAGTTTAATTTATTGCACTTCATGCTACGGCACCCAAATGAAATTATTACGCGTAGGCAAATTGCTTCCGAAGTTTGGCATATCAATTTTGATACTGATACGAATTTTATTGATGTCGCGGTACGACGCTTACGCAGTAAAATTGACGAGGGGCATGAGATAAAATTAATTCATACTGTCCGTGGCTTGGGCTATAAAATTTCAGTGGAAGCATAATGTTCAAGCCCATTCGCTCTTTAGAACTCCGATTAACACTCTTGGTTACAGGGTGTGCTGCAATGGTCTTGTGCGCCGTAGCATTTATGACCTATCTGGGTATCAACCAGATTTTAATTGCTCAGCAAGATCGGGCTTTGGTTGAACGAATTGAGCGACTGGAAATTTTGCTACAAGACAGTAGCAATATTGAACAGATTATCGCTCGTCCGAAGCTGTATCAAAATATGTTGGGAAATCAGGATAATTTGTTTTTATTGATTCAAGGCAATCAGATTCTCATCAACATCAATCCTCTTGGCATTCCACTGCCTGAATTTACCCATCAGCCACAGATTCAATTCCAAGATTTATCTGCTCATACTTACCCCACCCGTATTGCTTGGAAAACCATTGAAATCAATCAGCAGCCCTATGTGTTAATTGCAGGCAAACAGTGGTCTGAACGTTTAGCTATCATCTCGCCTTTTCAAGAACGTCTTTTCATTTATGTTTTTACAGGTATCTTAGCCATTTTCATACTCTGTGCCATTGCTAGCCGTCTGGGATTGAACGCATTAAGAACTCTGCGAGAACAGACTCATGCCATCAATATTCACAAACTTAAGCAGCGACTCAATCTGATTCATCCCCCTCAAGAGATTGAACAACTAGCATCCGATATCAACGCCATGCTTGACCGTATTGAAATGGGATATAGCCAACTGAATCGCTTCTCTGAAGACATTGCCCATGAATTTAGAACCCCATTGAATAATTTAATCGGGCAGACTGAAATTTTACTCATGAATGAACGTAGTCCCGCACAGTATCAGGAACTCTTGATTTCCAACTTGGAGGACTATCAACGTTTAAAACGAATGATTGACAGCATGTTATTTCTCGCCCGCGCAGATGCACACAAAGTTTGTTTAAACAAACAGAAAATTCAACTTCAATTATTTATAGAAAATATATTCAGCATTTTCGAATATAAAGCTGAAGAACAACACTGCAATTTTGTTTTAAGGCTTGAAGCGACTGAGCTATCGGCAGATCCAGAACTGTTACAACAAGCGCTGTATAATCTAATATCAAATGCGCTCATTCACGGAGGCAATTACCGAACTATATATGTGCTTAGCCACAGAAAGAACATTAATAATATGCTGATGATTACATTATCTGTGATCACCAGTGGTTTGGAAGTTGCTCCTGAGCATTTGCCTCATCTTTTTGAGCGTTTTTATCAGTGCAGTTCCAGCAGACAAAGCCCTCATCAAACGGGTGGTTTAGGCCTATCGATTGTGGCATCCATTTTAACGCTTCATCAGGGAATGTATCAGGCAGTCAATAGCGTAGAAGGTATATGTTTTGAACTGCTATTCCCAGAAGCTTAATCCACATTCGCACTCATTTCATCTCGTGTTTGGAATCACTCTCAATTCTCCCATCAACCAGATTAATGGTTCGATCACAGGTTGCCGATAATCTAGGATCAGGAGTCACCAATAAGACTGCACAGTCATGTTCGCGATGTACTTTACGAAATAATTCAAACATTTCCACGGCAGTTTGAGTATCGAGATTACCTGTCGGTTCATCGGCCAACAATAGTACAGGCTGAGTAATCAGTGCACGTGCAATCGCCACACGCTGCTGTTGCCCTCCAGAAAGCTCATTCGGTTACGGTCAGCAAACTTATCTAAGCCTACGGCGGCCAATAATTCATGGGCATATTGCAACGCAGATTGATCTGGTTTGCCTTTCTTCAGCATTAATCGCATAAGCACCTCATTAATTAGCCATTTTATCTAACTAAAAAGTGCCTGCAAAATCGGTGGCTATTCATACGAATAATGTCAGTGACTCTCAGGTACTTAGAGACTTGCTTGCTCAGATTCCATTGGATGAGCAGATTGACTCTGTCTATAGGATGAGGCTTATGGTACGAAACACTGCCGGCAAGGCCGTGTTGAATAAATTCACGGAATAAGGATTTAAACCATATAGAGTTGTTTTAGGTATTTAGAAGAGCAGTTAGGCTTATTTATTCACCTTATAAATAGCAGCAAAGACATCTCATTTTATATTCTCTCGTAAATCCATTCAGCATTTGGCCATTTTTTCTCATCAATGGAGCGCTCTACGCATCCCATAATTTCACTAGTAATAATGCGAACATGCTTTGGTATGTTTCTTGTAGAATGCATTGCTAAAGTAATCACACGTACAAAGTCATTACCCGCAATTGGCACAGCTCTCATTAAACCAGTATTAAACTCATTAATAACTGACACTAAAGGCAAAATAGTGTAACCAAAGCCTTGTATTACAAGCTGCTTCTGAATATTTAAATCATTAGTTTCAGCATAAATATCTAAAGTCGACTTATTTTGTTTACAAGCCTGTTCTATGAGCGTTCGCAAGCGGTGAGGATGACATGGTAAAATTAATGGGAAATTTTCAATTTCTTTTAAACCCATAGATATATTTAGTTGCAGGGGCGCTTGTGCTGCGCCTATTAAAAATAAAGGCTCTCTTACTAGAGGCGTCAAGTCAATTAATTTAGAAGGCGTTGAATCATACATTAAGGCTAGATCAATATCTCCAGCTTCTAGCCATTCTTTTAAATGCCCTGAATACCCAACAGAAATCTTAACTTGCACTTCAGGATATTTTTCTTTGATAATGCTCATAATCAAAGTAGACAGCAGCTCACTAATACTTGATAACATCCCTATATGAACTTTTCCTCGAATAATACCTTTATTAGCAGTCAATTCTAATTTAGCACTTTCAACATCATCCAAGATTCTTCTTGCATAAGGTTCAAGCAGCTTGCCGTCATCGGTCAAAGCCATACCATGACGTGAACGGTTGAATAATTTTACCCCCAATTCTTCTTCAAGCATTTGAATTTGGCGTGATACTGCAGGCTGCACAATATTCAGCATCATTGCCGCCTTCGTAAGGTTCTCAACTTCTAAAATAGTGATAAAAGTACGTAACTGTTTAATATCCATTTCAATAATTTTCCAGCATGCATTCCATCAAAATATATTATTTTAAATTAATTAACATAACAATATATGATCTAAAACATAAAGAGATCAAGATAAGGATATCCAAGTGAAAAGCACTTTTAATAACTACCCAGAAATTCGTGAAGCAGTTCGTGCATTGTGTGCACAATTTCCAGATGAATATCATCGTAAAATTGATGGAGACAAAACCTATCCTGAAGAATTTGTAGATGCTTTAACCAATGCGGGCTGGCTCGCTGCAATGATTCCCGAAGAGTTTGGCGGGTCTGGATTAGGCTTAGCGGAAGCCTCTGTGGTCATGGAAGAAATTAACCGCAGCGGCGGCAACTCAGGCGCCTGTCACGGCCAAATGTATAACATGAGTACTCTGCTGCGTAACGGATCTCAAGCGCAAAAAGAATTCTATTTACCTAAAATTGCTTCTGGTGAATGGCGTTTGCAATCAATGGCAGTTACTGAGCCGACAACAGGTACAGATACCACCAAAATTCGCACGACTGCAGTAAAAAAAGGCGACCGTTATGTAATAAATGGCCAAAAAGTTTGGATTTCACGTGTGCAACATAGTGACTGGATGATTCTGCTTGCGCGTACAACGCCTTTAGCTGAAGTGAAAAAGAAATCTGAAGGCATGTCTATTTTCATGGTTGATATTAAAGAAGCGATGAAATCAGGGATGGTCGTGCAGCCTATTCCGAATATGGTAAATCATGAAACTAACGAACTGTTTTTTGAGAACCTGGAAATTCCTGAAGAAAACCTGATTGGTGAAGAAGGCAAAGGTTTTAAATATATTCTCGACGGTTTAAATGCAGAACGTACCTTGATTGCTGCGGAATGTATTGGTGATGGCTATTGGTTTATGGATCGTGCAACCAAATATGTAAAAGACCGCGAAGTCTTTGGCCGCCCAATTGGTCAAAATCAGGGGGTACAGTTCCCGCTTGCCGAATCTTTCATTGAGATTGAAGCTGCAAATCTCATGCGTTTCCGTGCTTGTGAACTTTTCGATCATGGTCAAGCCTGTGGTGCTGAAGCCAATATGGCCAAGTATCTGGCTGCTAAATCCAGCTGGGAAGCAGCGAATCATTGCTTGCAATTCCATGGCGGTTTTGGATTTGCCAATGAATATGACATTGAGCGTAAATTCCGTGAAACCCGTCTGTATCAAGTTGCGCCTATTTCAACAAATCTAATTCTCAGTTATGTCGCTGAACATTTACTTGATTTACCGCGCTCATTCTAAATAAGGACTGCAGTATGGAAAAAGTACAAAAATCTGCACGTTCTTATCTTTTTGTACCTGCAAACCGTGTTGAACGCTTTGAAAAAGCGCTCAGCACGCAAGCGGATGCAATTATTGTCGATTTAGAAGATGCAGTTCCAGTAAATTTGAAAGTTTCCGCACGGGAAAGCTTAAAACACTGGTTGATGGAACATCCACAAAAAAATGTGATGGTCCGTATCAATTCCAAAAACAGCGAATGGTTTGCAGACGATATTCAATTGGCAAACTTCAGGAATGTTCAAGCAATTGTTTTACCTAAAACTGAATCTGCTGCAGACATTGCTGCCGTTACGGCTATTCGTGAAATCAATATATTTGCGTTAATTGAAACGCCACTGGGTTTTGCCAATATTCGTCAAATTGCTCAAGCGAAATCAGTCCAAGCCCTGATGTTCGGGTCAATTGATTTTCAGTTAGAAATGAATATGCAAGGTGGTTATGAAGAGCTGCTGTCATTTCGGAATGAATTCGTATTGGCTTCTAAACTAGCAGGAATTGAGTCTCCTGTTGATGGGGTCACTGTTGATTTTAAAGATGAAACTTTAGTTGAACGGGAAACGCTGCAAGCAAAAAATTTAGGCTTTGCTGGAAAACTCTGTATCCATCCCAACCAAGTCAACATCGTCAATACGGCCTTCACGCCAACAAATGCAGAAATGGAGTGGGCGCAACGTGTTTTGGAGGCAGTCCATCAAGCGCAAGGCCAAGCCATTAGCTTAGATGGGAAAATGATTGATTTACCTGTCATTTTAAGAGCACAAAAAATTTTAAAACAGGCTGGTTTAAACGCATAAAGAATTGAGGAATTTTCATGGAAAACTACAGCAATTGGATTGGAAAGAAAGAAATACTAGAAGATTATTCAGATCATCGCCCTATAGCAATGATGCAGACTTTACTCAATGAAGAAAATAAGTCCCCTGCTGATTTGCCTCATCTATATCACTGGCTCTATTTTCTGCCATTGGTCAACGGACAAGACCTTGCTGTAGATGGTCATCCTAAAAAAGGCGGATTTTTACCCCCCATTCCTTTTCCTAAACGGATGTGGGCTGGCAGCAGATTACAGTTCTTTAAACCTATTGCTGCTCAAAAACTAATACGCCGTGAATCTGAAATTTTAAAGGTTGAGCTGAAACACGGTAAAAGCGGCAATATGTATTTCGTCACGGTTCAGCATTCAATCTATTCCGACAATGAATTAGCAATTATTGAAGAACAAGACATTGTCTATCGTGATGCCACGAATCAGGTGCAAGGCACAGTGCAGCCCCCTGCCGCAACCGTAGAAGCCAAAGCATTTGATTATAAAAAATCATTCCCTGTTGATCCTGTAACTCTATTCAGATATTCGGCTGTGACGTTCAATGGACACCGCATTCATTATGACCGTCCCTATGCAACCCAAGAGGAAGGCTATCTTGGCCTTGTGGTGCATGGCCCACTTTTAGCCACCCTTTTAATTCATCATTTCAAGCAAGAACACCCAGATAAAAAAATTACCCGTTTTGAATTCCGTGCCGTTAATCCGGTATTCGATTTTGATAATTTTCAAATTTATGGCCGCGTTGAGCAGGAAAATGGCGAATTATGGATCGAAAAAAATAACGGTCAAATTTGCATGAAAGCGAAAATCTCTTTTAAGGAATAAATCCCATGCTGGCTTTAAATGATATCACTGTCATTACACTTGAACATGCGATTGCCGCCCCCTTCTGCACTAGGCAATTGGCAGATTTAGGTGCACGGGTCATTAAAATTGAACGTCCGAATGTAGGTGACTTCGCACGCAAATATGATGAACGTGTTGATGGCATGTCATCGCATTTCATTTGGGCCAACCGGTCGAAAGAAAGTTTGACGCTGGACATTAAAACCCAAGAAGCACAGGATATTTTAAAGCAGCTGGTCTTAAAAGCGGATGTACTGGTGCAGAATCTTGCACCGGGTTCCGCATCTCGGCTCGGCCTTTCTTTTGAAGCGTTGTCAGCCCTCAACCCTCAAATTATTGTCTGTGATATTTCCGGCTATGGCGATGATGCTGAACACCCTGGCCCCTATCATGATAAAAAAGCCTATGACTTACTGATTCAAAGTGAATCAGGATTTTTATCCATCAGCGGTACCGAAAATGATTATGCGAAAGCCGGCTGTTCCATTTCAGATATAGCAGCTGGAATGTATGCTTACTCCAATATTTTAGCCGCCTTGATCGAGCGCGGAAAAACAGGCAAAGGAAAACGCATAGATGTCTCCATGCTTGAAAGCATGACTGAATGGATGGGTTTTCCGCTCTATTATACCTTTCGAGGGAACAGCGCACCTCAGCGTACGGGTGCATCGCATGCCACAATCTATCCTTATGGCCCTTTCCTCACCGGTGACAATAAACAAGTCATCCTAGGGGTACAAAATGAACGTGAATGGCAAGATTTTTGTAAAATTGTATTGAATGACCCTGCACTTTCCGAACTGCCTGAATTTATAAATAATACTTTACGCTCAAAAAACCGTGAAAATTTAAAATCCATCATTTTAGATGTCTTTAGTCATTTAACTCAGAAAGAAGTGATTCAGCGCTTAGAACTAGCCAAAATTGCCAATGCAAATGTCAACAAAATGGAAGATGTCTGGCATCATCCGCAACTTGATGCACGGCGACGCTGGACTGTCGTAAATACACCGGTCGGTAAAGTGCCAACACTTAAGCCAGTCGGACTTACACATGATGAAGATTATCGAATCAGCTCTGTACCATACCTGAGTGAACATACCCATGTGATTCTTAGCGAATTAGGATACAGCGAAACTGTCATCCAAGAATTTATTGAAAAAGCGATCATTTAGAATTTTCCAGTTTCCAGCATCATGGAGGCCATGGTGTTGGTCTTTTTTTTGGAACCCGGACATCACAAGGGTGCATTCTTTGAATGGTGATGTGTATTACCCTATTGCTCTTCATTTCATTTTTTAGGTAATTATCCCCCTAGGGGGGTGATTTAAAAACCCGAGCTAACCAGACTGACTTTAGTCGAATAAAAATAACATTTCATATATTTGAAAAGAATGAAATACTTTTCACTTAATATCAATTCAAGCATGTCGTGCTGTAAGCAACTATTTTTAATAATTCAACAGGAGTAAACCTGTGAACTTTGATTTAAATGATTTTCGGCTGATTCTGAATATCGCTGAGACACAAAATTTAACTCGCGCAGCCGAAAAAACCTTCATTTCAACACCTGCAGCCAGCAACCGGATCAAGAATCTAGAACAGCAATTAGGACTGAAAATTTTAGAACGCTCATCTCAAGGCGTTGAACTGACTGAAATTGGGCTGATTTATTTAAGATATGCCAAATCGATTTATCATGAAATTGAATGCCTTAAAGGCGAACTTTCTCAATTTAATGATCAGATAGCCGGGAAATTATCTATTGTTG
The DNA here is from genome assembly GCF_039655955.1 of Acinetobacter sp. CWB-B33. Lineage (NCBI taxonomy): Bacteria > Pseudomonadati > Pseudomonadota > Gammaproteobacteria > Moraxellales > Moraxellaceae > Acinetobacter > Acinetobacter sp. CWB-B33. The sequence continues at coordinate 445,890 of NZ_JAGFEU010000001.1, read as the reverse complement.
CCAACACAACTGCGATTACTGAATACATTCCTCAGGCTTTATCTGAATATCTAATTACTCATCCGCATGTGGATGTAAATCTTAAAGAAATGCTAAGTGAAGACATTGTGAATATTGTCGTAGATAAGCGTGCCGATCTTGGAATTATCTCAGGAAATATTGATACTAAAAATTTGCAGACGATGCCGTTAATTTCTTCTCATCTCATTTTGATTGCACCCAAAACCCACCCTATTCTTCAATACAAAAATGTGACCTTATTGGATGCCATTCAATATTCAGTCGTGACTTTACATGAAGGCAGCGCAATCCAAATTTTTTTACATAAGCTATCTCAGCAATTAGATAAAAAAATAAATATTCGGGTACAAGTTTCAAGCTATGACTCCATTTGTCAAATGGTAGCCGCTGGTGCAGGTATTGCAATTATTCCTTTAGCCGCGTTTCGGCGTTTACAGCACATTCATCCCAATATCGAATATAGAGAGATTGATGAAAAATGGGCGCATCGCGGCTTTCAAATATGTGCAATTAACTTTAATGGAATTAGTCAATTCTCTAAAGATTTTATTAAATGTTTAAAATCTCACATTCATTAACTATCAAACTATTTTACCTCGCAACTTTGTTAATCTCAGATTAACACCACTTTCAAATTTAAAAATTGTGCATAACACAGGAATGTGTGAACTTACTATCAGTATAAGAAACATGAATTTTACAAGGTAGTAAGATGATTAATAAAATCTTCAATTCGGCAAAGGACATTGTCAATGATATCAAAGACGGTTCTGTCATTGCTGTCGGCGGTTTTGGCGGCTCGGGCATGCCGAACGAGCTTATTCAAGCTTTAATTGATCAAGGCGCGAAAGATTTAACTATTGTAAGTAATAATGCCGGTAACGGAGATCAAGGTCTTGCTGCTTTACTTAAAGCCAAACGCGTCAAAAAACTGATTTGCTCCTTTCCTCGTCAAAAAGACGCCTATGTTTTTGAAGAATTGTACCGTAATAACGAAATTGAGCTAGAAGTTGTCCCCCAAGGCACACTTGCAGAACGTTTAAGAGCCGCCGGCTGCGGTATTGGCGGTTTTTATACACGTACCGCTTATGGCACCTTACTTTCAGAAAATAAAGAAATCAAAGAAATCGATGGTAAAGGCTACGTCTTCGAGAAAGCCTTGCCTGTAGATTACAGCCTGATTTATGCCAAGACCGGTGACCGTTGGGGCAATCTTATTTACAACAAGACTGCCCGCAACTTTGCGCCAGTTATGGCGATGGCTGCAAAAACAACTTTAGTTGCTGTAGACCAAATCTGCGAACTTGGTGATTTGGATCCTGAAATCATTATCACCCCAGGAATTTTTGTGGATCGCCTTACACTCAAAAATGGCATTGGAGCGTAATCATTATGGATAGCTTACAAAAAACCAATCTTGCGCAGCGTGTTGCTCTGGATATTCCAGAGGGTGCTTATGTCAACCTCGGTATTGGCCTACCAACTTTAGTAGCCGACTATTTTGTGGATAAGGAAGTGATTCTTCAAAGTGAAAATGGTGTATTAGGGCAATGGACCCAAGCCGCTAACGGAGAAGAAGATTGGGATCTCATTAATGCCGGTAAAGAAGCCATTGATTTAAAAAAAGGAGGTGCCTTTTTTCATCATGCGGATTCTTTTGGAATGATGCGCGGCGGACACTTGGATTATTGCATTTTGGGCGCTTTTCAAATTTCTGCAAATGGTGATCTGGCCAATTGGCATACAGGGCATCCTGATTCCATTCCAGCTGTCGGCGGCGCAATGGACTTAGCCTCTGGCGCACAAAATGTTTACGTCATGATGGAACATTTAACAAAACAAGGCCACAGCAAAATTATCGAGAAATGTACTTATCCATTGACAGGTCTAGCTTGTGTTAATCGAGCGTATACGGAAATCGCAACCTTTGAGTTTTTAAATGGCTCTGTCTACGTCATAGATATTGTTTCACCTCACAATGCCGAATATGTGCAAAGTGTTACAGATGTCATTTTGGATTTTTCAAAAATGAAATAAGTGCAAAACATGATTTTACAAAGGAGATGTAAATGGGAATGTTAAATTGGTATAAGGAATCGGATTCCAACCAGAAAAAAACATTTTGGGCGTGTTATGCCGGATGGGCATTAGACTCATATGACATGCAGATTTTTAGCTTTTTATTGCCTGTTATTATGGCAACGTGGGCATTGACTCAAACTCAAGTCGGTTTAATCGGTACAGTTGCTCTCGTGGTTACTGCTATTGGCGGATGGATCGCCGGCATTTTGGCGGACCGCTATGGCCGTGTCAAAATTCTAATGTTTACCATTTTGTGGTTTACATTTTTTGGCGTATTGGCAGGGTTTGCACAAAATTATGAACAATTATTGGTTGCAAGAACCTTACAGGGTTTAGGCTTTGGTGGTGAGTGGGCAGTCGGTGCTGCTTTAATGGCTGAAGCTGTGCAAGCTAAACATAAGAACAAAGCTGTTGGATTCGTACAGTCTGGTATGGCACTAGGCTGGGCTGGATCTGTGGTTGTAGCTACATTGTTTATTAGCCTGCTGCCGCCAGAATGGTCTTGGCGCATCATTTTATGGACAGGCGTTATTCCAGCATTAATTGTCATATTTATCCGCCGCAATGTTAAAGAGTCTGCTCAGTTTGTTAACGATGTGACTAAAAATAAAACTATTGTTGAGAAGGCATCTTTTTCGACAATCTTCAAAAAAGAATATCTGCGCTCAACAGTGTTTGCCAGCTTATTGGTGGTTGGCCTTCAAGCAGCCTGTTATGCAATTCTGATTTGGATTCCAACACTCATGAATGAACGTGGATTAAGTCCGAGCTCTAAAATTGTGACGATTTTAATCATGGCTGTAGGCGCATTCGCCGGCTTCATGTTTACTTCGTATCTTGCAGATAAAATTGGCCGTAAACAGACTCTAATCGGGATGTCTATTTTAAGCTGGATCGTGACTGTAGTTTATATGCTGATTGCCATGAACCAATATATTACTCTGGCGCTTGGCTTCTTCGTCGGTTTCTCGGCCATTGGCATGTTTGCTGCGCTTGGACCTTTTTTAAGTGATTTATTCCCAACGCATATCAGAACTACTGGTATGGGCTTTTCTTATAATGTCGGTAAATCGCTGGGAGCGCTGTCCGTAGTTGGCGTCGGTGCCCTAGCAGACAATTTCGGTTTAGCCACTTCTATTGGGTTGTTCTGTCTAACGGCATATGCTCTTGCTACCCTTTCCATTCTGTTAATTAAAGTCCGCAAAGAGCAAACTTCATCTCTTTCCAACCAATACCACAAGCAGGAAGCCTAGTCATGATCCGCATTCTTTATTTACTGCAAAAACCTGAAAATATGAGCAAAGAGCAATTTGATCAAGAATGCTTAGTTCATTATCAAATGTCGCACGGCATTCCAGGCTTGCACAAATATGAAGTCCGCCTGATTGCATCTGAACCAACGGATATACACGTTCCATTTTTTGATGTTCAAGGCGTAGATGCAATTGGCGAATGCTGGTTTAAAGATGAAGCTCAGATGCAAACCTATTTAGATTCAGAAATCCGCCAAAACTGGTTTGAACATGGAAAAACATTCATTGGCAGCTTAAAACCTTTTGTCACTAAAGACATAATTTAATTCTTATCTATCAAATATTAAGGAAGATAAACATGCTTTTTTGCGTAGAAATGACAGTCAGTATTCCATTAGACAGTGATCCAGTAAAAATGGATGAAATTAAGAAGTCTGAAAAAGAACGTGCCATCGAATTGCAAAAGTCAGGTAAATGGCCTCATCTATGGCGCGTAACCGGAAAATACTCAAACATTAGTATTTTTGATGTGGAAAGCAACGATGAACTGCATAGCTTATTAATGAGCCTACCGCTGTTTCCTTATATGGATATTAAGGTGACAGCTTTATCTAAGCACCCTTCGTCAATTCATTAAACACCAAGCTGCTAAGATCAAGGATGATCATCATGGATAAAATATACGATATCTCTCAACTTGATTTATCCCGCTATATTCAACATGGTGATCATGTCATATGGGGGCAGGCTCAATCTGAGCCGACGCCATTAACTCAGAATTTAATTCAAAACAGACATAAAATTGGCAAGTTCAGTGTCTTTTTAGGCATCAGTCAGTTTCCTACATGCCAGCCAGAACATTCAGATCATATTAAGTTTTCAAGCTATTGCGGTGCTGGGTATAACCGAACACTTGCACAGAGCCATCGGCTTGATATCTTGCCAGTACACTATTCTCTATTTCCTCAGCTGATTGAACAGCACACGCTTCAAGCCGATGTAATTTTACTTCAGGTTTCTGAACCTAATGCTCAAGGACAATACAGCTATAGCCTTGGACAAGACTATCTAAAATCGGCTATTCAACACGCCCGGCTGGTCATTGCCGAAGTCAACAAACAAGCGCCTTGGGTTTATTCAGACCAGTATCTGACTGAAGAAAATTTTGATGTTCTAGTTTATACAGATCGCAATATTGAGCTCCCTATTGAATCATCATCTTCACAAACTAGCCTCAAGATTGCCCAATATGCGGCCTCTTTAATTAAAAATGGCTCTACATTACAGCTAGGAATAGGCTCAATTCCTGAAGCTATTTTAAAGGCCTTGGGGCAGCATCAAAATCTAGGTATTCATTCAGGTATCATCAGTGATGGTGTTATGCAGCTAATGAAGCAAGGCGTGATTACCAATCAAAAAAAGAGTATCGATCTCGGATTAACAGTGACGGGGTTAATTTCAGGATCGGCAGAACTGCACGGCTATGTGCATGAGAATCCTGCAATCCAGCTTCGGCCTACAGAATATACACATCATACTCAAACATTAGGACAGCTTGAAAATTTCATTGCAATCAATTCCGCAATTGAAGTTGACCTAACTGGTCAAATCAACGCAGAAATTGCAAATCATACTTATGTGGGTGCTGTTGGCGGCGCATTAGATTTTATTCGTGCAGCCAATCATTCAAATGGCGGCCTATCCATTATAGCCCTCCCTGCTTCTGGAAAGAATTTTAGCCGAATCGTTAGTCAATTACAGGGACCCGTTTCTACACCGCGCAGTGATACGGCGGTCATTATTACCGAACATGGCATTGCAGACTTACGAGGCCTTACTATTTCTCAACGCGTAAAAAAAATGATCTCTATTGCGGCTCCTGATTACCGTAATGCATTAACTGAACAAGCATACAAAGCAAAATTAATTTAAAGGATGATCACATGAAAGAAGCTTATATTGTCAGTCCATTGCGCACGCCGATTGGCAAATTTGGAGGCGCTTTAGCCTCACTGACTGCTGTCGATCTTTCAGTTAAGGTAATACACAGCTTGATTGAAGAAACAGGAATTGATACAAACACGCTGGATGAAGTCATCATCGCACAGTCGTATTCATCTAGCGAAGCGCCTTGTATTGCCCGTTATGCAGCGCTAGCTGCCGATTTGCCGATTGAAATTTCAGGTTATACCCTTGATCGCAGATGCGGCTCAGGCCTGCAAGCTATTATCAATGCAGCGATGGCGATTCAATCAGGCAATGCTGAAGCGATTATGACCATCGGCGTTGAGAGCATGAGTAATATTGAATATTATTCAACCAATATGCGCTGGGGCAGCCGTGCAGGCAACGTGACCTTTTTTGACCGCTTGGAACGTGGCCGTGAAAGATCACAGCCAATAGAACGTTTTGGTGCTATTTCCGGCATGCCTGAAACTGCAGATAATTTGGCGCGGGACTATCATATCAGCCGCGAAGAATGCGACGCTTTTGCAGTTCAGAGCCATCAAAAAGCACAGCAGGCTTGGGATTCAGGCAAATTTCAAGATGAAGTCATTCCAGTTGAAATCAAAACTAAAAAAGAAATCAAAACCATAAATTTTGATGAAGGCATCCGTAAAGACAGCAGCATTGAAAGCCTGAGCAAGCTCAAAACGCTTTTACCAAATGGTGTGACCACCGCTGGAAATTCAAGCCAGCAGAATGATGCTGCAGCAGGCTGTCTCGTTGTCAGCCGTGAATATCTGGAAAAATACAATTTAGAACCCATGGCGAAAATTATTGGCTGGAGTTCGGCAGGCTGCGATCCGAGCCGGATGGGTATTGGCCCAGTTCCCGCGGTCCATAAGCTGCTGAAAAATACGGGTGTCCACCTAGAAGACATTGATCTGATCGAAATTAATGAAGCCTTTGCAGCACAGGCATTGGCTGTAATTAAAGAACTGAATCTTCAAGATACGGCAAATATTAATGTGAATGGATCAGGCATTTCCCTCGGCCACCCTATTGGGGCTACAGGCATGCGGATTATGACTTCCCTGCTCCATGAAATGAAACGCCGAAATGCACGCTATGGGCTGGAAACTATGTGTATTGGAGGCGGACAAGGCTTAGCCGCCCTATTCGAACGCATCTAAACATTTATTGAATTTGTTAAGGAGTAAGACATGATTGAATCAAGAATGATTGGTGAAGTAAAAGTTACGCGTATTCATGAATATGCTGCGCCAAGCCACGACCCTAAATTTTTATTTCCAACAGCAGATCAGAGTTTACTGGAAGAAAATAAAGCGATGCTTGCCCCGCATCATTGGATCCCAGAAATGAATCGCCTCATTGTAAGTATTCAATTTTGGGTGGTGCATGCTGGCAATAATATTATTGTGATAGATACTGGAGTCGGCAACTTTAAACCCCGTCCAGAAATTCCACGCATGCATATGCTGAATAACTTAATTACTGAGTGGATGACTGCTGCTGGAGCACCGCCTGAGAAAGTCACTCATGTTGTCATTACCCATTTACATTCCGATCATGTTGGCTGGAATACCGTTTGGAAAGACAATCGTTGGACTCCAACCTTCCCGAATGCCCAATATTATTTCCCTAAAGAAGACTTTGATTTTTGCCACGAAGGTAAAAACAAAGAGCCTGGCGTGATTGATGTCTTTGGCGACTCTTTCTTTGACAGTGTAATGCCAATATTTAATGAAGGTTTAGTACAGTTTATTAAACCTCACTCTGAAATTGCCGATTGTTTAGTCGTAGAGCCGGCGCCAGGCCATAGCCCAGGCCAAGTCACCTTCCGTATCAGATCCCAAGGAGAAGAAGCTATTTTTTGCGGCGATGTCTTCCATAGCCCACTGCAAATCGTTCGTCCAGAAATCAATTCTGGTTATTGTATCTGGCCTGATATTGCCATAAAAACGCGAATGGAATGCTTGGAACGGGCTGTTAGCAGAGAGGCTTTACTGCTGCCCGTACATTTTGGTGATCCTTACTGCGGTTATATCCGTAAACAAGATAATGGATTTATCTTTGAACCTTCAGATACTTGGAACCGCGTTTAAAACTCACATCAAACGATTTAGGTAAGTCATTAACATCAATTAAAAGGACTTTTTAATGCAAAAACCAGTAAATAAAAATTTACTGGTTATGGGTAAGCTTTGCCTATTCATAACTGGAATTAACTCAGCTCATGCAAATTTTATTGAAGATGCCAAATTTAATGTGCTGGCAAAAAATTACTATTTTAACCGTGATTTTCGTAAAGGCGAGTACAACTCTGCAGGACAGAATGCACAGTTACCTGTGTCTGAGCGCAAAGGCTACCGCGAAGAATGGGCGCAAGGCTTTATTGCCAATATGGAAAGCGGCTGGACAGATACGCCTGTACAGTTTGGAATAAATGCCTATTCTTTGATGGCATTAAAACTGGACAGCGATGGCTATCGCACAGGAACTAACAACTTAGAAGTCGATGCGCAAGCTAAACCTAAATCGGCGACTGCTGAATTCGGCGGTGCACTACGCGCAAAATATCATCAAACTGAAGCATTGCTGGGGAACCAATTTCCAAATAACCCAATTATAGGAACCAACTATTCTCGCCTGCTTCCATCGATGTCAACAGGTTTATCTATTAAGGATAATTCCTTTGATCATCTTACTTTAGACTTTGGCTATTTTACTCAAATGAGCCCCGTCGACTCGACCGACCGACTCAACTATTTCAATACCGATTATAACAATGGCATTCAAGGTGACTACGTTACTTATTTAGGGGCAAAATATAAACTGGATAATATTGAAACAGCTTTATATGTATCGGAATTAGATAATGTCTGGATGCAGTATTATTTAGGGGCAAAATATAATTACCCTCTCCATGATCAATCCAGTTTTACGCTGCAAACCAACAACTATTTAAACCGTGATACTGGAGATGCCACGGGTGGAAATATCAGTACCGGTCTGGTTTCTTTAACTGGCAACTATAGATTATCTAATCACAATTTTACTTTAGCCTATCAGCAAGTACTCGGTAATGAGCCTTTGGATTGGATTGGTTTCAAAAATAATGGCGGAATTGCATCCATTCCTAACAGCGTGCAATTTGCCACCTTTACAGAAGCAAGAGAAAAATCTGCCCAAATTAAATATGAAATTGACTTTAGTCCCTATGGCGCTAACGGTTTTTCATTGATGACACGCTATCTGTATGGCTGGGATATGGATAATACTGGCAGTGACAATGCTTTCTACACAAAACGTCACATTTATAATCAGGATATTGATAACAAGCATTGGGAACGGGATATAGAATTGCGCTACAAAATGAAGAAAGGTTTTGCCAAAGATCTGGATATCCGTGTTCGCCAAGCCACTCACCGCACTACCCAAGGTTACAGATATGGAAATATTGATGAAGTCCGTTTAATTTTTGAATATCCATTTTCATTCTAATCAAACAATAATATCAGGAATTAAAAATGCCATATGTTATAGAAACCTGGGACAAAATAGATCATCTGCCGCTGAGAAAAAAACTGCGGGATGAACATTTAAAGTACCTGAATCAAAAACTCGAACTCTTACTCGCCTGCGGTGCAAAACTAGATGATGACGGCTCGGATCTAGGCGGAGGAATCTATATTATTGATGTCAATACTCGTAAAGCTGCACAGCAGTTTATTGAACAGGATCCTTTTTATATCGGCGGACTATTTCAGAAAGTTAAAATTGATCGCTGGAGAAAAGCCTATCTAGATGGAGCTTTTTGCTTATAAAGAGAAAAGCATGGCAATGCCATGCTTTCAAACCAGTGTAGCATCAATGTCAAATGCAAACAGACTTTTGACTATAGAAGTAGGCCACAGAATTGGTGCAGCAATTGCTAAAGAATGCCTAAAAAAGGCTGGTATCCGATTATTTTAGATAAAAAATGCTGATATTGAAGTCGATTTACTCGACCATATAATAGTCAATCTATATATAATTGAAATCTACTCTTTCTTGCCATGAATAGCCTGCTTTTTTAAACGGTAATCCAAAGCTGCTCGGCTAATACCCAATACACGGGCTGCTTCAGAAACATTATGATTCACTTTTTGCATTGCGATAGAAATCAATTGCTTTTCATGATCTTCCAAACAAAAGCCATCTTGTATTACTGCATCTAAGTCCACTTTTTCAGGCTTTGTTTCAATGTCCTCTTTAATCTGCGGAAACAAATGACTAAGTTTAATTTCCTGCTGATGATCCGTCAGTAAGGTCGCCCGCTCTAATAAGTTTTCAAGCTCACGAATATTACCTGGCCATTCATAAGTCATCACAAAGTTTTTGGCCTTGTCGCTTAAACCTTTTAAAGTCTTTCCATACATATTTTCAAAACGCGATAAGAAGTGCGTAATCAATAATGGAATATCATCACGGCGCTCACGCAGCGGCGGAATGATGACGGGGAAGATATTTAAGCGATAATATAAGTCAGCACGGAATCGCCCATCTTTCACGGCTTGTTCCAAATTCTCATTGGTCGCAGCCACCAAACGGACATCAGCCTTTCGAGTTTGATGATCACCAACTCTCTCATACTCTCCTTCTTGTAACATCCGTAATAAAGCTGCTTGTGCGCGTGGTGAAAGCTCAATCACTTCATCTAAAAAAATAGTTCCTTGATGAGCCCGTTCAAATTTTCCACTCCGAGTTTGCGTTGCACCTGTAAATGCACCTTTTTCTACACCAAAAAGTTCCGATTCAATTAAATCAGGTGGAATACAGGCACAATTTACAGCAACAAATGGCTGCCCTTTACGGGAACTACCTTCATGAATCCCTCTTGCAAACGCTTCCTTACCAACCCCAGTTTCACCTTGCAGTAATACAGCAACCTTGCTGCCTGCTGCCTTTTTCAAAAGGTCACAGACTTTACGGTATGCAACTGATTCACCAATTGAATTAAACATGGTGTAATCTGCTTCTATATCCGTATAGATATTTTTCTTTAACTCATTCAGTTCCGCCTGTAAGGCAATTAATTCATCAGACACTGGATCGGGTGACATAAACTGGATCAATTCATCGGCATTTTCCCATTCATCTAAAGGTTTACCAATAATTCGACAGCAATCATCCCCTTTGGCAACACAATGGGTTTCTTGATAAATAATGGTTTGCCCCATGACCAGACTGGTATAACCACAGGCATAACCCAATAACATCCAACAAGCTGATTCTTCCGAAGCACCAAACTCACTTAAATGAACTTCCGCTTCAAATGAATTTCGCCAGTTAAAATCCGCATAAAATTCATGTTCATCATGACTTAATTGAAGCTCATTGACTTCAACTTGAACCATGCCACGAATACCATGCATTTGCGGTCCAGCCATAAATGCTTCAGCTTCATTTAAATTCGGACGTAATTTAGAAGTGACTTCTGCATCCCTCACACCCGCCTGATAACCCAGACGAATAAAAAAACGCTTAGTCCGTTCCCAACCCAACATGTTATACAAATCTTTTCTTAAAAAGCCCATGATGCTGGTATGCATCAGCAGCATACGATTTTCTTCAAACCAAATTTTTCCATGCTGACTATCAAACTGAATTTTATCCAGTAAATCTTGAATATCTTTGTTTTTCTCCAAAATTTGAGTATAAAAATTCGCATCTTTGGCTTGAGGCATGACTGAATATCCATCCTTGGCTATAGGTCTCCTCCCTATCTTACCCACATCCAACTAAAAAGCTTTACTACCTTATTATCATAACTTTATACCTCTCAGGTATTTTTGAATTAAAACCATGAAATCATATAGATACAAATCACTAGATCTATAAAAAGTATTTTCAAATTCCCCACCGAACCATTCATTATTTGATGAAATCAAACATTTTTATGTTCATCATTCCATGAATTTTTATCGTTCAAATAATATAAAAAAGGCAGATGAAAATCACAAATAATTGATTAATAACAATTAATCAAAGTTGGCATGAGTTTTGATATATCTCTATCAATAAATGCAAGGTTGCATCACTGAAATGATTTCAGTGTAGAGATAAAAGGATGATTCCAATGACTCAAGCGCTACAACATGACCAACTCACCAAATACATTCGTGTAACAGGTGACCGTCATGCCAAGTTTGTTGAATTTGACTTCGCAATCCACGACCCAACACTTTTTGTCGAACTCATTCTCCCCCAGCAAGCATTTCAACATTTTTGCGAAATCCATCATGTTGTAGAAATGACTGAAGCGCAGCGAGCATGGAATGACGCACAAGAAGATAAATGGCGTTATGGCGTTGAACCAACAGTCCTGAGCCAAGTTCGTGAAAATTTAGATCAAGAAGATCCATCTTAAGCCCATAAGGAAATCGTGATGACTTTAGAAATTAAAACATCCAACTTAGAACCTATTCGTCAAACTTATGCGTATATCGAACGTCGTTTTGGTAAAAAGCCTGCGACTCGTTATCAAGAAGTCAGTTTTGATGTACAAGGTGCAACCAATTTTCATTATCGCCCATTGTGGAAACTAGACAAAACTTTAAATGATCACACCCATACCGCGTTACAAATGCAAGACTGGTATGTATTTAAAGATCCGCGTCAATTTTATTATGGTGCTTATGTACAGCATCGTGCACGTTTACAAGAGACCGCTGAAAGCAATTACTCATTCTTTGAAAAACGCCATTTGATTGAAAATCTAAGTGATGAAGTGAAACAGAAAATCATCACTTGCTTATTACCGTTCCGTTATATCGAGCAAACTGCCAACCTACACATGATGTCAGGCAGTGCCTATGGTTATGGCACAGTCATTACTCAAGCTTGTATTTTTGCGGCAATGGATCGCTTGGGCATGGCGCAATATCTCTCTCGTATTGGTTTACTAATCGATAGCAATACTGGTGAATCATTACAACAAGCCAAAGATAGCTGGATGAATGATGCCTCTTGGCAACCGCTCCGCAAACTGTGTGAACAAAGCTTAACTGAACAAGATTGGTTCAAACTTTATGTCCTGCAAACCCTAATCATCGACAGCTTAATGCAAGCTCTAGTTTACGGTGAACTGGATCAATGGTTAGTTGAGCACGGCGCACGTGATGTGGCGATGCTGACCGAATTTATGAAGGACTGTTTAACCGATTTACGTAAATGGTCAGACCCTGTTTTAAAAACTGCCATTGCTGAATCTGAAGAAAATAAAACTTTAATTCAAGGTTGGATAGACACACTTTTACCTCAAGTGACTGAAGCCTTTAGTGCATGGTCAAATACCGCTCTTGGACATCCATATATAGCCAATGGCTTAGCGGTCATTGCAGAACGCAGTAAAAAAGCAGGTTTAACTCTTGAATTAGAATCGGTTGCATAAGGATACGCAGACATGAGCTCAAAAGTTTATTTGGCATTACAAGATAACGATACTTCACGCTACATCATTGAAGCGATTGAACAAGATAACCCTGAAGCCACCATTCAATACCTTCCTGCCATGATTCGTGTGGAAAACCTCGGAAAATTAGTGGTTCATGCAGAAACGGTATCTGAAAAACTAGGACAAGACTGGGACATTCAAGAACTGCAACTCAACATGATCACCTTAGGTGGCAACGTTGATGAAGATGATGACACCTTCACGTTGCAGTGGAATTAACCCCACACGAAAAATATAAGAAGCTGATCGCTTCAACAGATTGAAAAGGATGATCAAGATGAATAGCCAAGCAAAAAGCGCGACTAAAACTGCAACCAAAAAACTCAATGCGAAAGACCGCTACCGTATGCTGACTCGTGATCTAGATTGGGATTTTTCCTATGCAGATCGTAAAGAGGCTTTTCCTTACGAAGAGTTTGAAGGGATTAAAATTACAGACTGGTCAAAATGGGAAGACCCATTTCGTTTAACCATGGATTCGTACTGGAAATATCAGTCAGAAAAAGAGAAAAAACTGTATGCCATTTTTGATGCATTTTCTCAAAACAATGGTCAAATGAATGTCAGTAATGAACGCTATTTAAATGCCATTAAACTGTTTTTAACCGCGGTAACGCCATTGGAATATCAGGCGTATCAAGGTTATGCGCATGTGGGGCGCCAATTTGGTGGAATCGGTGCACGTATTGCTTCGCAAATGCAATCGATTGATGAACTGCGTCATGTACAGACGCAAATTCATGCCATGAGCCATTACAACAAATTCTTTGATGGCTTCCAAGATTGGGCACACATGCATGACCGTGTTTGGTATCTCTCTGTACCAAAATCATTTTTTGAAGATGCTCGTTCAGCAGGCCCATTCGAATTCTTATTGGCCATTAGTTTCTCTTTTGAATACGTTCTGACTAACTTATTGTTCGTGCCGTTTATGTCAGGTGCAGCTTATAACGGTGATATGGCTACAGTGACCTTTGGCTTTAGTGCCCAGTCGGATGAAGCACGTCACATGACCTTAGGTTTGGAAATCGTAAAATTCCTACTAGAACAACATGAAGATAACGTCCCGATTGTTCAGGAATGGATTGATAAATGGTTCTGGCGCGGTACTCGCCTGCTGTCTATTGTCGGCATGATGATGGATTACATGCTGCCAAACAAAGTAATGTCTTGGAAAGAAGCCTGGGAAACTTATTTCGAAGAAGCTGGCGGTGCATTGTTTAAAGACCTCAGCCGTTACGGTATTCGTATGCCGAAATATTCAGACGTGATTGTGAAAGAAAAAGAGCATATTTCACATCAAGCATGGTGGATTTTCTATAACTTTGGCCATGCTGCTGGTTTCCATACTTGGATTCCAACCGATGAAGAAATGGATTGGTTATCTGAGAAATATCCAGACACCTTTGACAAATATTATCGCCCTAAATGGGAGTTGGCGCGTAAGTTGGAAGCTGAAGGTAAACGCTTCTATAGCAATGGCTTACCGCAACTGTGCCAAATCTGTCAGATTCCAATGACCTTTACGGAAATGGATGGCGACCCGACTATGTTTAGCTACCGTGACAGTATTTATAAAGGCGAGCGTTACCACACCTGCTCGGATGGCTGTCATGACATTTTTGAACGTGAACCTGAAAAATATATTCAAGCTTGGCTGCCAGTCAACCAAATTTTACAAGGCAATTGTGGCGGTCCTGATTTAGAAAGCATTTTACGTGATTACTACAACTTTAATGTTGGTGCAGACAATCTGGACATTGAAGGCTCTCCAGACCAAGAACGTTGGAGAAAATGGAAAGGTCATGTCGCTTAAGTAAAAAAGGATCAGAAGTCATCTCATGAATAAAAATTTCGAAATGGCTTCACACTCAAGGAATTTAGGAGTTTTCTCATGCCAGTACAAGCTATTCAAAAAAACTATGAATTTGATGCACGTGATGCACAAAAAAATTACGGCGACAATATGCTGCTCTATGTCGGATGGGATCATCACACATTATTTTGTGCCGCGCATGCTTTCGTGGTCTCGCCACAACAAAGTTTACAGGAGTTGATTGATCAGCAAATTCAAGCGGGTTTTAATCAGCATCCTGACTTTGAACATATAGATTGGTCAAAAGTGCAATTCACATTGAATCGTCAATTATTAACCGATGCGGATTTTTCCAAATCTTTGGCTAATTTAGGTTTTGACCATAAATCACTTCTGCGTTTTGTCACACCTGGTTTAGATGGCTACAACGGCACGCATGTATAAGGGAGAAATATCATGAGTTATCAAGTCACGATTGAACCTGTAGGCATGACCATTGAAGTAGAAGATGATCAAACCATTTTAGACGCCGCTTTACGTCAAGGGGTTTGGCTGCCATTCGCATGTGGTCATGGCACATGCGGTACCTGTAAAGTTCAGGTCACTGACGGTTTTTATGATGTCGGTGAAGCCTCGCCCTTTGCACTCATGGACATTGAACGCGAAGAAAATAAAGTCCTAGCTTGCTGTTGTAAACCTGAATCTGACATGGTGATTGAAGCCGATGTTGATGAGGACGAGGATTTCCTTGGCTATTTAGTCCAAGACTACCAAGCTAAAGTTTTAGAGATCAAACAACTGTCACCAACCATTAAAGGTGTACGTTTACAGATTGACCGTCCAATGGAGTTTCAAGCTGGACAATACATCAATCTCCAATTGCCTGATATTGAAGGGACGCGTGCATTTTCAATTGCCAATCCGCCAAGTGAAGAAGGGATTATTGAATTACATATTCGTCAAGTACAGGGCGGTGCAGCCACCACTTATGTACACGAAACCCTTCAAGTAGGCGATGAGCTTCAAGTTTCAGGACCTTATGGGCAATTTTTTGTGCGTAAATCGGATGAAAAAGATGCCATCTTTATTGCAGGTGGTTCTGGACTCTCCAGTCCGCAATCCATGATTTTGGATCTTTTAGAACAAGGTGATACACGTACCATCTATCTGTTCCAAGGCGCGCGAGATGTTTCTGAACTCTATAACCGTGAAATGTTTGAGACCTTAGTCAAAGACTATCCAAACTTCCGCTACATTCCTGCACTGAATGCGCCCAAAGCAGAAGATCAATGGCTTGGATTCACAGGTTTTGTTCATGCAGCCGTAGCAGATTATTTTGAAAATAAATGCAGTGGTCATAAAGCCTATTTATGTGGCCCGCCACCCATGATTGATGCTGCTATTTCAACGCTGATGCAAAGCCGCCTTTTTGAAAAAGATATTCATACCGAACGTTTCTTAAGTGCAGCGGATGGTGCTTCTAACGAATCCCGTTCAGCTTTATTTCGACATATTTAAAAATACTTTAAAACACCTATTTTTAGCCATTACTTTGAAAATAATTTCAATGGCTTCCCCTTTTCGAATGATCTGTTTCATGTCCGTTCCAGATCATTCGATTCTACTTTTCATGAATCAAAGGATAATGATTATGAACCGTCAACAAATTGATGCCCTTGTACAAAAAATGAATGTGGATACCGCAACAGGTGATGTCGATCTACGCATACAGAAAATTGTGGTTCGCTTGCTCGGAGATTTATTCCAAGCCATTGAAGATTTAGATTTATCTCAAACTGAAATTTGGAAAGGTCTAGAATACTTAACCGATGCTGGCCAAGCGAATGAACTTGGATTACTTGCTGCGGGTTTAGGCTTAGAACATTATCTAGATTTACGTGCGGATGAAGCGGATGCAAAAGCAGGCTTAACGGGTGGTACACCGCGAACTATTGAAGGTCCCCTATATGTTTCAGGTGCACCTGAATCAGTCGGTTTTGCCCGTTTGGATGATGGCTCAGAATCAGACCACATTGATACTTTAATTATTGAAGGAACGGTGACCGATGTCGATGGTTGCATAATTCCAAATGCCAAAGTTGAAATTTGGCATGCGAATGGCCTTGGAAACTATTCTTTCTTTGATAAGGCGCAATCCGAGTTCAACTTGCGCCGTACTATTTTTACCGATGCAGATGGCAAATACACTGCTTTAACCACCATGCCTGTCGGCTATGGCTGCCCACCTGAAGGTACAACTCAAGCCTTGCTCAATAAGCTGGGCCGTCATGGCAATCGCCCATCGCATGTACACTATTTCATCTCTGCACCAGATTTCCGCAAGCTCACCACGCAGTTCAATATTGAAGGTGATAAGTATCTTTGGGATGACTTTGCTTTTGCCACACGCGATGGACTGATCGCAAAAGCCATTGAAATTACAGATGAAGCTGAACTCTCACGCCGCGGTTTAGATAAGCCGTTCAAGTACATTACATTCAATTTCGAATTGGTCAAAGAAGTAGATCAAGCACCGTCGACAGAGGTTGATCGTCGCCGTGTAAGTGCTTAATACAGGATACGCACCAATGAGTATTCTTATTGGTGCGCTATCAATGACATCAATCTTTGTAATAACAACATCATTGAAAAGGATTTTCTATGAAAAAACTGACTTTAAAGCTATCTCTGAGCCTAATCATGGGCTTGAGCAGTACACTCACATTTGCAACAGAAAATGGTGCTGATTCATTTGCCTTAGGGGCTGAAGGTATGATGGCGGGTGCATTGCCGCCGCCCGGAGTGTATTTACTTAACTATTATCAAAATTATCATGCAGGCAGTTTTGACCAAGGGCCAGACAGCTTTCATCTTGATGTAAATGCCTTCATCCCACGCTTAGTCTGGATGACCGAACAAAACTATCTAGGTGGGCAGCTCGGTTTTTATGCAGCCCAGCCTTTGGTCGATTTGCGCTTAAACATTAATGGCATGTCTGATCATAATGCAGCTTTAGGCGATTTAATTCTTGGTTCTATGCTTGGCTGGCATCAAGGCAATCATCATTGGATTGGCGCAATCGAAACAGTTTTAGCCACTGGGCAATATGACACTCCTACTGCCACTCAGCCTGTAATGGCCAATATTGGTAAGAATTACAATACCATTCGCCCCATTATTGCTTATACCTACGCGCCGGCAAATGGTTTAGATATTTCGACTAAAATTTCATATAGCTTTAATGATGAAAATGATGACACGCATTATAAATCTGGGGAATATTTTGCCGGTGACTACAGCTTGGGCTACAAACTGAATGATCATGTCAAATTGGCAATAGAAGGTTATGCCTTTAAACAAGTTAAATCAGATCATATCAACGGTGATGATATTGGTCAAAAAGGACAAATCATTGCAGTTGGTCCTGCTATTCAATATCAGGATCAAAATTGGTCTATTGAAGCGAAGTACTTAAAAGAGACCAATGTTGAAAATCGCCCTGAAGGACATACTAGCCTTTTAAAGTTTATCTGGGCTTTTTAATACAACAAACTAAATTATTATGGTTTTGTACTAACCCGACTTGAGTTCTTTGACCAGGTTTTAAGATATTCAAATATAAAACTTATATAAATCAAAAAGTCATGAAGTAAAATCGCAAAGTTTAGGTTTTAATAAAGCAAAATATATCCTGATATTTAAGTAAAATATCTCACAATAAAAAGCCACTTAATTAAGTGGCTTTTTATACGAATTTTGGTGGAGATGGCGTCAATTGAACTCAACTCCTAAGCTATTGATTTAGTGAACCATAAAGTCAATAGCATTTTACCTGTACCCATTTTTTACCCAAATTAGATTTAGTGCATTGAATCACAAAAATAATCTTGTTCAAATCCAACTAAAGGATTTGAAATGGTGTACTCATTCTACCATCTTTATAGCTCAACTAAAATATTATGATATAACATTACATTTTTGATATTTATTTTTTGATGTATCATTCAGAAAGACACATTCAGGGTTAAAGTTATGTTTGAAATTATTGATGATTTAAAGAAAAAATTAGATCAATATCGCCCTTTATCTCCTGCAATTGTAAAAAATTTACAAGAAGATCTTATTGTCCGCTGGACCTATCATTCAAATGCCATAGAAGGTAATACTCTTACACTATTGGAAACCAAAGTAGTTCTTGAAGGTATTACTGTAGGTGGAAAAGCGTTAAGAGAACATTTCGAAGCGATCAACCATAGAAATGCGATTTACTACGTTGAAGACATTATTCGTAAGGAAGAACCATTTTCAGAATGGCAAATTCGCAATATTCATCAACTTATTTTAAAAAATATTGATGATGAGAATGCTGGGCGTTATCGTCAGCAAAATGTATTGATTTCTGGTGCTACTACTACCCCTCCTGACTATACTTTATTAAATGACAAGATGGCTCAGCTAATCGATTGGTATAACCTTGAAGCATATAAACTTCACCCGATTGAACGGGCAGCCAAAGTACATGCGGATTTTGTGGGTATCCATCCATTCATTGATGGCAATGGTCGCACATCACGTCTCTTGATGAATTTAGAACTGCTTAAAGCAGGCTATCCACCCTGTGTGATTACAGTTGCAAATCGATTGGCTTATTATGAGGCCTTGGATCAATGGATGGCTTATGGAAAAACTGAGGCTTTTATCCAATTAGTTTCTGATGCTGTATTAGAAGGATTTAAACCGTATCAAGTTGTTTTAGGTCTTTAAAGAGGATCAACTTGTACAAAAATATCAAAATCTTGGATGTCGGCAAGCCTGAATAGCCGCTGAGTTCAATAGCCTCTTCACTTACTGAAGAACTTAGCAATTAACGACTTAATAGCAATATGGGCAAGTTACTTACTTGCCCATATGAAATATTTTTAGTCTTTTAATTCATAGCAAAGTCTAAAGCCAATTTTTCTACCTTTATATTTACCAGTAGAATTCAATGCTGGAATTGGTCTGACAATATAATTATAAAATTCAGTGAGTGTCTTACAACAAAGATAAGTTTTATCATTTAACCATTCGCCAAAGTTTTTGGAATCAATAAATCTAAGCCCGTTCTTTTCTAAAAATTTTACATCATCAAATTTTAATAGAATTTTTTGGAACAATTCTTCTTCCATATAAGGCGGATGACCAACGATTTTATCTCCGTTCTCATCATAAAAACTCAGACAGTTGTATTCAAATTCTTCATTACGTTGACCAATAAAAGAGATTTCCCCTTTAAAGATCTTCTGTAAAGGGGGCGAATAGAAACTTAACCCCGAATGATCATCGATCGTTTCAGAGAAAGGAGAAATCTCTAAAAATTCATCATAAGTTAATAGACGAGTTTCAACTTTATTTTTCCGATTAAACCAGCTTATAAATCCCATTACATCATACCAAGTCAGAGACACAGGTAAAGCAGTGTCTTCATCAGCATTTACTGCTTCTAGATTGTCTAGTAAGCATTTCTGTTCAAATAATTTTGCTCTACCTTCTAAATACGAGGAGTTAGAGATCGAAAACTCTTTAAAGTCTTCAATTGTGATTAAATCTGAAACCATTAAGTATTTGCCATTTTCTAACCTAACCTTTTGATAGTTAGGTAGTTCTATAGAAGATCTAAAATCCACAAGAGTTTTGGCATAATCACTATGCAACAAGCGTTTTAATAACTCTTCTGTATCAGGATAATTACATGTATTACCACCAGAAAAATAGTATTCAGTTTCGGCTTGATGTAATTGTTGCTGTCTATTTCCCTTAAATTCGAAGTAGAACCAACGCTTAAAATGATACTCATCATCAAATTTAGGTACGTCAGCTCTTTTCAAGTACGGTTCGTAAATTTGATGTTTAAATTCTTCATCACGTTGATTTTTGAAAAGGAAATCATATTCTCCATTTTCCCCTTTTAAAAAAATAAGATTTTCATTAAAAGGGAGTACTTCAATCCAACCTTGATTGACTTCCTCAATGCGCTGAATAAACAAGCTCATCTTTTTATTACAATGTGTTAGAGATTCTGACAAGGCTGACTGATTATTATTATAAATTTGAAAAACTGGTTCTTTTTCCCTAGGGTATATCAATTGATCTCCAAGCAGGTTAAAACCAGTCTGAATATAAAATAAATCTCCACCAATCACTATATCAATCAGTGGTCTAGTATTTGGCTGTTTACGCTTCAGCAGTACTTGTAGCGTAGGGTTTTGAAGGGCCACGTCTACATTTGATGAATCATTATCATCATAAGGGCTCTGATATAATCCATAAGCAGAGCGATCAATTTCAAAGTTGTAGATGCCTATACCATCATCAAAGTATTGATCGTAAGGAAAGTTGTATCCTGTAAATATTTTGTCTGGAATAGTGTTATCGCCATAAAACAGTCGATCAGATACATCTCGACGTTTGTGTTTTAAAAGACTTGCTCCATCACATGGATACCTTGGCTCAATCAGATTAGCATATTGGTTTAAGTTATTATCTTCCATAAATGGTTTTAGTATTTGTTCATAGGCATCCAAATATCCAGAAAAACCACCTTTAAAACCCAATGAATGAACAAGAGCATTTAAGAGCGTGCAATGACCTATTTTTTCACGATCACGAGATACACTTTCAACTGATTGTTTAATTAATTCAGGCTCTAAACCCAATACTGGCAGAATATGAAATTTTTTAAGGGGTAAATAACCCACGACAGGTGGTTGGGTAAAAAAGTGTCTTTTTTTAGAAAATGCTTTTAACATAATAAAATCCGTTATATTTCAATAGGAAATAAAAAGCCTTCAACTAAATCTTTTGATTTAGAGACATACTTAAGAAATAACGGATTTGGTCTTATTTAAGAATATAAGATGAGGTTTTTTGTTTAAGAGAGTATGAACTCTTAACCGCAGGCAAAAACTCAACCTAGGCATGGATGCTTAACATGAGAATAAGAAAAATAACGTTTTGTGTCAATAATAAGCTTTATTTTTCCTAACAGAAAATTTAATAGACTGTATTTAATCTCCAAATATATACAGTCTATTTATGAATTTAGAACTAATATTTTAGCTGTGCTTCATAATAAAGCACAGCTAGGTTGTGTCAGTTCAGTTTTAATCACATCCTCTTCTCGAATATTACTAATATTCGTAGAAAAATCATCTACCCATACTTTTTGTTCTACATCTTGAATTAAGCTACTCATTCCTTCTGTAGGTTTTATGCCCATTGCATCAAGTTTTTCCTTTAATGACATAACCATTTTTTCACGTTCAATTGACCAACTCGATGCAAAGCATCTCCAGAATGTCCATCCTGCGCGTTCTAAAGCACGTTGACGAGTCATGTCATCATGCCATTGTTCTGGTCCATGATAACTATCACCATCGCACTCAACTGCTAAACGCTGATCTCCATCCGATTCAACCACTAAATCAATTCGATAGCTTCCAACCTTGACCTGTGGAGTAACTGTGTATCCCATTTCATGTAATACCGTGAATACAGATTTTTCAAACTCTGATTCACATAACTCTAATTTTGCGTCAAATGAAGCTTTTTGATCTTCTTGCAAATCATAAAAATGATTGAGTAAATTCAGCCTTAGATCTTTTGGAGATATATGATCGCGATTCACGGAGTGGACAAGATACATCCGTTCACGAGCACGGCTTGCAGCCACGTTAAATCTCTGTTCATGATCAGATCGACTCAAAGCATGACAATTCTCAGGATCTGCTACCATAGATAAGAAAATAATATCTCTTTCTGCACCCTGAAATGCTGAAGCATCCCCACAAGCAAATTGTACTTGAGTAAGCGTTCCTGCGCCAAACTCATTCAAAGCTTCTGATTGAATAAACTCAGCCTGTGCTGGACCTAACAAAGATATCACGCCAATTGATCTATTCACATATCGTTCATCTTTAAGAAGTAATTTCATTTCCTCAATAATTGCTTTCGCTTCTATTCGGTTAATATGTTTGCTGTTTTTAGATTCTCTATACCCCTGCGGTGTATAAATTGCGACTAAAGCTGGGCTTAACCGCTCAGACTTCTTCGATAGTCGCATTGGTTTAATACGGTTACCATAAAAGTTTTTATTACTATAACTAATGATTGCAGGATGACAGCGGAAATGCTCTAGAAGCATCACGCTTGACTCATAGATAGAAGAAGCCATGTCGTATAAAGACATATCTGGTGTTAAATATGCAGCATGTGGCTGACCATGTAGATAACGATTCCTTAATACATCAATTTGAGCACTTGCTAGGCCGACATTACTCGGAGAAACCTGCTTATTATCCCCCACAACTAATAACTTTTTAGCACGCATTAAAACGGGCAATACGTCAATTGATGATTGTGATGCCTCATCCACAATCACTAAGTCAAAGAGACCTAATTCTGCAGGCATAGATTCAGATACCTGAAGATGTGACATGACCCAGCAAGGAATAGCTGCAGTTGCCTCTTTAAGGGCTACTTGAGCATCTTTTCTATAACGTGGAGCATTCTTACCTGTCCCTTTTCCATAGTGTTGTACAGCAATTTTATAACGCTGTAATGCAACTAAAATTTTATCTGAGGCATTTTCCTTTAATGCCAGCCATGTCTTATTTGCTGCCAATTGAGCGTAATTTTGAGATAGATTCTTCTCGTGAATACGACGTCGCTCATACAAATTTTCAATTTGACCTGTATTACTGATGGCCATTACAAAAATCTCAAGACGTTTCCATTCCCAAGCCTCTAGCAATGTATTACGTAATACTGGATCCTCAATTTCTTCAGCGTACGGAATTTCAAGAATGTCTTTACTAACAATCAAAGCATTTGTTTTACTCAATCTAATACTGGCGGATTTAACTCTTTCAAAATCTTCAGTTAGATCTTTTAAATGTGATAATTTTTTTAATAGATCAGCATACTCTCCAAGTTCACTTTCATGTAATGAATTGGAATCAATCTGAGATACAATTTTTTGTAACTGATTTGATATCTTATTACCAAACTCTGATAAATAAAGGATTTGATCAGCCAGTTGTTGTTGATAGACTTCTAAATTAAATATTTTTAACTTTTGCCCTAACAATTGAATCAAGTCATCAATATTTTTAGGTAATCCGTAGAAATCAAAAAATTTAGCTCTCTTAAAAACTTTTAGATAATTCGCATTAAATAGATCCAAATATTTATTTTTTAAATCTAGGCATTTTTGGGTTCTACTGATGAGCTGCGTGAACTCTTTTAATATTTCATCGATATTACGATTATCTAACTCAATTAAAGGAATGTCTAATTGTGCGGCAATACTATTCCATTTGGTCATAAAGATGTTAAGAGTCTGCTTTCTATCAAGATATTCTTTAAGCCTTTTCCATTCATCTGATGTATCAGGATATTTTCCAGAAACTTTAATTGACTTAAAAAGGTCTTGTAATTCAGCAGTACCAAAATGATACCAATTAAATGGCTTACCTGTATCAACAGCACGTTGAACAGCTTGATATTCTTTTGAGTTTGGTTGTATCTCAAAATTCAGCTCTATGGGATCAATTAGTAGCGTTTTCCTGTATTCCAATAAAGGCTGAACTTCTTGAATAAGGTTACTATAGATATCAAGTTCCATAGCCTTATCTTCTGAATTTATTTTTTTGAAATAGCTCAATAACCATG
Source organism: Acinetobacter sp. CWB-B33 (assembly GCF_039655955.1). NCBI lineage: Bacteria > Pseudomonadati > Pseudomonadota > Gammaproteobacteria > Moraxellales > Moraxellaceae > Acinetobacter > Acinetobacter sp. CWB-B33. The sequence continues at coordinate 421,544 of NZ_JAGFEU010000001.1, read as the reverse complement.
GTTCTGCATGATCAAGAACAAAGTTTAGATCTTCTAGATAAATCTTTAACCAATCTCTTAGCTCATTAATTTCTGATTCAGAAATAGTTTCCTTGAAATTATGTAGGTCATTTTGCTTTAAGAATTCCTCAATCTCATCTTTTTCTTTTAAGAACTCACTTAATTTCTTCAGACTCGCCGAATCTAACAGCTTTTCAGGAGCTGGCAGAGGACCATAATTTATGTATGGTAAATCTGTACCGATTTTCTTTCTTGAGTCTCTCAATTGAATCAACTCAATCTGGGAAAAAGGAAACTGGTCTTTTTCCTCCAAAGTTAATTGGTCGGTAAACCATTCGTAAGATACCCTACTTTCTAATACCGTTTTCACGATATCCATAGGTAATTTTTTATTACCATCTACCTCAATATTCTGATAATGCTTTTCTGCAAAGTTATATATTTCTCGATCAATCAAAGCCATTTCATGATGGTTATGATCTATTTGTTGTTTTAGAACTTCGATCATTTTTCGAACTTCTGCAACATTCATCTGGGTAATTTTTTGCACAATCAAATCGATTGAAGATTCAAGCTGATTTTTACTTTCTTTGCTTGAACCAATGCGACTGACTACTAAAGGCTTTAATTCATCAGGAATCTTTTCATGTACTGTTTTAAGGACATGTGACTGCTGTGCAGTTACCAGTACTTTTTTACCATTCGCCAAATAGTGGCAGATAATATTGGCAATACTATGTGTTTTACCTGTACCTGGTGGACCCTGCACCACTACACCACTGCTGGTTAGCAGATTCTGGACAATAGTAATTTGTTCTTTGTTATAAGGCAGCGGGAAATAAAGCTCTTCAACTTTTGATCCGAATCCTTCAGTACCAGAACGCCCCCTAAAACTATAAGTCTCTTTTTGATTAATATCGCTTTTTAATTCTGTCACTAACGATAAAGGTTGTTCAGGTATAGCCACTGAAGGGTCATTAAGTTTAGTTTTTAATAACTCAATGTCATCACTTAAAATAGAATTCCTTTTAGGACGACTAAACAATACTGATGTTAATGTCACCGCTAGACTTTTAGATGGTATAGCCCTATTTCCTGCCTCAACAATTGCTCCTTTTGAAAAAATATTCGCGACGAAGGCATCAACTAGATCAGAGTAAGTTTCGCCTTCAAATAGGCGTAATGAGCGACCATTATTTAAGTTTTCTTTTAAAGCTAATTTTACTTGTCCTGAAGTAGGCAGATCATCCTCTAATAAGATGGCATCCATTTCTATATTGGCACGTGTATCTTTGGCACCTACACGTATTAATCCATTTTTTTCTATCTCCATTTCTAACGGGATAGTCATAAGAGGATATGAATAAGATTTTTGAGTCGTTGGAAGTACCCAGTCAACTAAGCCAAAGCCTGCAACAATTTCTTCACCATCACCTGTTCCACCTAAATTAATCGCTGTATTCCATGAGAATAATTTGTCGTAAACAACAATAGATTTTTTAATCTCATCGTTATTTTGTTTCCAATCTTCCCAAATATTTTGATAGCTTTCGAATTCTTTGAACAGCTCCTTAAGTATGTCAATTTTAGTAATCAAATCACATGCCACGCTACTGTAGGGCAAGCGGAATTGATGAACTTTTTTGAAAGATACAATCTTATTTAAACTAGAAAAATTAACAGTGGGTTCTTTTTCGGCATCTACATGAATGTAGGAAGAGAGTATTTCAGATGGTTTCGGCATCGATTGAAGCTGTAATCGTTCAATTTGGAACCACCAATCGTCATCATTCAGAATTTTTAAGCCACGAAGTTTTTCTAGATCATGAGAATAAAATCTATTACCACTCATTTCATATTGAATTTTTTGAGTATCCTCAGCTTGATGAGATACATAATCCAACAATTGAATCAGTTTATTTTTAACAATATCATTTAATTCAAGTTCAGAGTTCATCATTGGTCTTTCTAATTTTTTAACTGACGGAATTATAGCTAAAGACCAGCAAAAGGCTTCATCTTGTGAAAATATATCTTGATTTTGATATAAAAAAGCATTCACTTCTTTCTTTTCAATACCAAGAGTTTTGGCAATTTCTCTAGCAGTAAGTTTGGGCTGTTTAACCAAAATAGCTGTTATTAAATCCTTCATGTGATAAATTTTTCCAAATTGTTTAAAAAAAGATAAATTTTATCTTTGTTACCATCTTAAAGTTATATTTTCAAAAATGCTTAGAAAGTGTTACTTTCTAGCTAGGTATATAAGCTCAATTGATGAATTCATTTTTGTACAGCTATTTTACTGAGGTGGTGGCAGTTTAATTCAGCCATTACCCCCTATATTTTTCAGTATTATTTTAAGTTCTATTTACCCCAATTTACCCATCGCAAATAAAAGAGACCGTGGTATTTGCCACGGTCTCTTTTATTCAACTCAAAAGATTTCCTGCTTTTTCAACCACATTTCCCCCAGCGATCAACTGATGATAAATATGTGCATTAGCATCAGTACCCTTAATCATTTTGTATTCAATCTGACTGTGGCTTGCATACTCTTTAGCAGCCTTGGCTTTAGCTAAAACAATAGGATCATCATACTGATGATCACCCTTCACTTCGACAATTATGTACTGACCATTTTTCAATTGAACTAAGAAATCAGGGTAATAATTTCTCAATGCATATGAGTCAGGATCAATGTACTGGAAGTAAAATTCAGTTTTAGATTTATCCGTAAACATGCCCGTAAAGTAGATTTTTTCAACGTCATCATCTTTCAACAAATCCCAAAACAAAGCATATTCTGGGTTTGAGTCAAATGTATAAGTATCTAAATTAAAGCTCTTATCTCTATAATTTTCTTGTGTATCCGCATAAGTTGAGGTTCCACCTTTACCTTCTGCAATTTCATAGAAAGATAATTCACCTATCGCTGGTGGAATGATCAGCTGTACTTCTTTCTCTATCGTTTCTGATTCAATTTCTTGTTCGTACAATGCTGTAAATAATCGAGGGATCACAACATCGTATAAAAGCTCATTGAACTGATTTACACAGAATAAAATACTTTCTAAGCCTTCTTTAGTTTGATCAAGCATTTGCTCAATTTTGATCGGACTCAAATTTAAATATCGAGATATCTCAGCAACTAAACTTAACCCTGAATATTTAACCTTTTCTTTCTCACTCGTACGATCTTTCGACTTTGTATATTGAGCTGTATTAAAGTCATTGGCCTGTAGATTAGTCGTCGTCGTTTGAATGATTAAATATTTACTCGTAAGTTCATGCCAAGCTTCTTCATTTTTCGGATCTAGATCAAGCACTGTTCCTTTCACAAACTCTTTTTCTTTGAGCTTGATTGTTTGCTTAACATGTTTAAGTTTGATCTTTACATCTTCCCTCACTTGAACATTCAGCATTGTCTTCGGTTTAGGGCCTTGATCCGAAAACTCAGAGGCAGTCATTCTGAAATTCGCTTGAAGCTCTGTATCAAGAATATCGTAGTTTTCTTTGCTTAGATAAATTGAACCTGTATATTGCTGTTTACCAATTGAACGCAAACAACGCATAGTTGCCTGAAGTACAAAAACTTTTGATTTAGGTGAGCGATACATTGCAACACCGAATAATGAACGACAGTTCCAACCCTCACGGCCTTTATTTACTAAAAGGATAAATTGCTTTTCAGCCCCCTCTGTCCCTGCTACATCCAAATTATTGAAGTTTCGTATATCATCAGACTTTGTAATTTTATCATCGCCAACGTTCACCAAAATTTTATCAGCAGAAATGCCATGTACAGCTAACTGACGTTCTAACTCAGGTTTTAGTTCCTCAGTAAGCTCTTCTACAGTCGAAGCAAAAAAAGCTAATTTGGGTAATAAGCCTTCAGGTTTAAGGCCCTGTGTAGCATCCAAGAAATCTTTTACCGCAATCTTCACAAACTCTTCTGTACGTGTAGTCGTATATGAGTTTACTTCTGGGCTTTTCAAATAGTGCTCTTGAATCGCATTCTTTAAATTGAATGCATATACAACTTCAGGTAATACATCCTTACCTACATAAGGTGTACCTGTATAGTTAAAACAAGCAACTACATGTGTGCCAGCTTCTTCTAAATTTTTAGACAATTCATCAATTGTTCTACGTAGACTTTTATCAGTTTTAGAGTTGTTATTTCCTAACTGATTTTTCTTTAGCGCATCACCGAAAGAATGATGCGCCTCGTCTACAAAAATACCAAGTTGAGGCAAACGTGATAACTTCTCAAAACGTTGGTTTGTCTTTAGGTCATCATCATTGGCAGGTAAACCTAAATCACCAAGCAGATCTGTCAATTCACCAAAATCAGGCTGATCATTTTCAAATAGCATTTGAGCAGCGGACTTTTCAGCATGCTGACGTTTCAGGATAATCTTTTGTGTATTCGAAACGACCAAGTTAAATTTTGATCCGTCCATTGTGCTTAAAGATGTTCCTGCTTCATCTAGAAAGTGAAACTTCAAGTTCGCATCAAAAATACCCACGTACTCTGTTGGAACCACCTTGGAAATATCAAATGATTCAATCTCACGCAAAGACTGCAAAACTGTTTTATCAGGTGCAAAAATCAGTGCGTTTTGGCAGAAGCGTTTATCTTTGGGAAACTTATTTGCCAATAAAAACTCATAAAAAATACATGTTGCCATGAGTAAGGTTTTACCCGTACCCATGGTTAAAGCAAAAATATAGTTCGGATAACTTCGGCTGTTATCCTTCATTTTTTTCAAAACGACTTGATAGTTTTTTACTTCAAGGACATCATCAAATGACAAACTGCCTTGTAATGAATCATCATTAATAAAGCCTGTAGCCTTTCGACCTTCAAATTGATTTTTTGACTCAAACCAATCTTCAAAAATCTGCTCTACTTTTGAATTTCCTAAAAACTCTTTCAAAAAGATATAGGTTTCTAGGGCTTCAAACTGTGGCCGACGTAAGAATGCGTCAGGACGATTTTTAGGATCGTTATAATCTAAAAACTTTTTACTTAGTTCTTTATAGCTTTTACGAATAGTACCTTTATTGGTTTCGTAAAATGCCCATAAGTAATTAAAGAAGGCAAAATCTAAGGCTGATGAAGAGTTAGGTTTTTTAGCCATTTGTAAACTCCTCTTCTGTCAAATCACGTTCTAATGACTCTGATAATAAATCAGTGATCTTGATACGGATTGTGCCTGCATCTTCAGGAATCGTATATTTGCCTTGAACAAGTTCATTTTTCGCAGGTATATCAGTTAGTGTTGGTTGGAATACCGCACCATCGTAGTTCCAGTCGATCTGGATACTTTCAACCATTTCACGCCAATCAGATACTGTGTCTTTGGTTTGTGAAAGTTTTTGTAGTAAGTTCATTGGATAGAATTTATCTACTACTAGCTGGCTATTTTCGACTTTAAATAAAGCTTCTGAGTCACGTTTAAACTGAAGGTCTGAACGATCACGTAAAATATCAACGACTTCGATATCAAGCTTATAATTAATAGACTGTTCCACAAAAGCAGCTAAATCAGGTTCATGCCCCATACAGTAAATAGTAATTTTTTCAACAGGCTGATTTGGCTTTTCTTCTTTACGCTTTTCAAATGCCTTATAGTCAACACCGTGAATTAGCTCATTCACATCTTGCTTTGTGGCAATATGGTTCACTGGCATGAGTTTAACCATACGGCCATCTTTTTCACCATCGTAAACACTGTTAGGGATTGGCTGAATATCTAAAGCTTGTATCAGTAATTCTTTTGCTTGAACAGGGTTTCGGAATACATCGTAATGATTGACGTTATATACTTCAAACCCTGTATAAAGCTCTTTTTCTTCGCCTAATTCTGGTTGAGTATTTTTTAACTCTTTAGCCACTTTAATCAAACGTTTAGTCGTCGTTTGAATCGCACCTAAGTTGATGTCAGCACCTATAAACTTACGACCAAGCTTCATCGCAACAGCTTGGGCTGTTCCTGACCCCATAAAACAATCAAATACTATCGAGTCCTTATTACTAGCTGCTGTAACAATTTGCTCTAATAACTTCTCAGGTTTTTGCGTTGGATAATCAGCACGTTCCTTTGCTTGAGAGTTAAGGTAATCAATATTCCAAACATCATGAGCTATAGTATCAGTTACACCCACCTCAACAACTCGACCAAATTCAGAAAGATTAATTCTTCCTTCAGAAATTGCTTTTTCAACTTTATCTTTGTTATAAATCAAAAGTTGCGGCTGCCTAACTCCATCTATTACAGCGGTATTCCTATCCCAACCTTTTTCATGTTTCTCTTTTTGACCGTCAGTGGCATCGATATATATTGGATTGAATATATAATCTTCAGATTTCGAATAAAATAAAATTGTGTCATGCATTCTTTGAAATGTATTACTTGCAGCTGTCCATCTACGGTAGTACCAAATTATTTCATTTTTAAAACCTGCTGATTTACCATCTCCACCTCCATTACCAAAAACCTCATCCAATAAAGCACGAAGATGGTGAGACTTATGCCAATCACAATGTAAAAAGATAGATCCTTTTTGAGATAAGAGTTCACGTATCAATATCAAACGCTCATACATGAATTGTAGGTATTCGTCATTTGACCAAATATCCTGATACTGCTTTTCTTCAAATGCAGTACTGTCATTAACAACTTTTTTAGTTTTGAGACTTACTTTTTTTTTGTAATCTGCTTTAGAATCAAATGGTGGGTCAATATAAACTAAATCAACTTTGCCACGAAACTGTCTCAACAAATGTGACATCACCTGAAGGTTATCACCCCAAAAAATCTTATTTAACCAACCATTAACCACTTCACCATGTTGTTCTTTTAATTGTGCTGGGTAATAATGAGTTGAAGTAAAAGGACGCTTACCTTTCCAATTCAACATTGGATAGCCTTTAATCGGATCGAACTTAAATACACCCTCTTGAGAGTTTTCTTCAGTCAAATCTAAAGTATTATTTTCAGTCGTCATTTAAAGACTTTCCTTCACAAAATTCCAATTTTTACGATCACAGTAATAACGCATGTCACAGTTGGGGCACAGCTTATCAGGTCTGCAACTCATCCCATAATCTTTCGCTTCAATACGAGACACAACTTGATCAAACTGTTTAACAGTCTGTTCGATCTGATCATGTCTCTTGTCAAAACTGACATAAGGAGAGCCTTCTGTTTCACCCGTATAGTAAAGATGCATTCGGCTTACAGTCTGCCCTGTTTTCTCTTCTAATAAATGCGCATATAACTGAAGCTGACGTTGGTACGTTTCAAATCTTGTTTTTTCCTTTTCTAAATCAGGTTTACGCTCTGATTTGAAATCAATAATTTCTACCGTACCATTTTCACCACGGATTAAATCAATACTCCCTTTTAAAATGTACTGATCTTTCACCAATGAAATTTCGACCTCAGCTTCTTGCAAACGATCAAGTTGTCTCTTTTCACGATCGTAGTAATTTACAACATGCCTTTCAATCGCTTTTAAGGTATTTGGCGCCAAGAACTGTCGTTCTTTTTTAGACAAATAAATATAATTGCTATTCAGCCAATTCTGTATTTGCTCATGACTTACCAAATGGCCTTCATTGCGCAATACAGCTTTATGAATGTCTTCAATGGTTTGATGAACTAAAGTACCAAAAATCTGCGCACCTGCTCGAACTGGATGAAACTCTAGCTCTTTAAAGAATCGATATTGCTCAGGACATGCCTCAAATAAAAGAATATGTGAGGTAAAAGCATACTCCCGTTTCAAATTCATCTCTTTCACTTGAGCAAATTCTATCTTCGATAAATCCAATTCGGGATGCTTCCAATCGACCAAGCCATCAACAACCGATTTAAAATACTTCGATGGTGAGCTTCCATGCCCTTTCTTAACTTCTGTTGAAAGTACCAATAAGTTCTGAGCACGTGAAAACGCCGTGTAATACAAACGCCAAAAGTCAAAGTTTTTAATTAATTCAAAAGGTTCATAAGGTGGCTTGCTGAAGTAGTTATTTTCAAGAATTTCATCTAAGTCATTGTGACTTTTTCTCGGAACGCCTTCTAAGCTACAAGTGACAACAACTGGATATTCCAACCCTTTAGATTGGTGAATCGTCAGGAATGATACACATCCACTAGGTGCATATTCAGAGTCATCCTCATATTCACCAATACCACCATCTTTCAAAAATCTAAAATATTGGTTAAATAGATCGGTTAGATTCTTGTCCACAAATTCACGAGAAATAACCGTAACGTAATGAAGGTATTCAAACTTTGCCAAAAGAGACGAGAATTTAGACAAGTTCCGAGCAGCTCGACCTTTATCCAATCCACTTAATGCTTCATCTGAAAAATATTTGCTAAATAAAGGAAATTGTAGCACCTGATAAAATAATACTGTGAAAGCATAGTCAGTATTTTCTACAAGTTGATAATGTGTTCGAGCACGTTCCTGTGCCCACTTTAATAAATCCCGATTTTCAGGTTTCTGTAATTCCTCTTTAATTAAAGGAATACATTGCTGATCATAATAGTCCCAAATGGCAAGCTTAAGATTTTCATTCCATTTACGGATATTGAAATACTGCGGGAATAAAAAAATAAATAGACCAATAAGTAACTTAATTTCTTCACGATCAAAAAATTGATTTGAACGTGGAGAATAAACAGGTATGCCTTTTTCTTCTAAATAGTTAGCGAGGCCAACCGCTCGATCGCTTTGTACCGATCTAAATAAAAATGCGACTTGATTCCAATCTGTCAATCCATCTTTCTTTAATGACAGAAGAAACTGATAATTTTCTTCATACCACTCTTCTCGGCCTTCCGCTTCAACTTTAATCACCGACGGAACATCAGGAAACTCATCTTCTCTAGCACGTATGTTTTTGTCATAACGGAAACGATTAGTGCCTGATCCCCATTCTAACCTTTGCATCCATTGGCCGAAGAAGTTCACAATATCGGGATGAGAACGGTAGTTCGTTTTGAGTTGAATTTGCTTACATTTATGTTCATCAAAGTTCTTAGGAAACTCTAAAATATTCCGAATCGTTGCTCCACGGAAACGATATAAACCTTGGTCATCATCCCCAACAACACATAGGTTTTGAGCCTCGCCCATCAATAACTTTAAAATACGTTCTTGGATGGTATTGGTATCCTGATATTCATCCACCATCAAATACTTAAGCTTTTGCTGTAACTCCAATACGACAGTCGGCTGACTTTCTAATAACGTTAAGGTCTCGTATTGAATCGTTGAAAAATCAAGTGCATTATTTTCTTCTAATAATTGATGATATTTTTCTAGACATTCACCTAATATCGCTACTTCAATATCAGGCGCTTCTTTTAGCTCATCAGAAGTTAATGCTTCTTCTGTCACTTTATTGAGTAAAATCAAAAGTTCACTTGCTTGATTCCAACGTGACTGTTCCTCTTTGATTAGCAAATGAAAGTTTTCAATCTCTGCAAATTCTTTCATTTTTTTAAATAAAAGGAACTGTTGATCAAACTGATCATACAAAGTAAAACTACGTTTTAAGCGTGTATATTGCTGATTCTCTTCTAATATTCTCAGACAGATAGAGTGAAATGTCCCCAGATACATTTCATTCAAATTCAGGTCGATTTTTAATTCCAACAAACGATTTGAAATACGTGTCGTTAACTCTCTTGCTGCCTTTTCGGTAAACGTAACGACCAAAATCGACTCAGGCTGAACGCCTTTAACTTGAATCAATTTTACAATACGCTCGACGAGGGTAAATGTCTTCCCCGAACCAGGGCCAGCAATAATGAGTACTGGCCCATCTAAGGTATTTAGAGCTTCTTGTTGAGCTTTATTGATATTCGACATTTTTCCCTCATCATTCAATTGAAGCGCTAATCTTTTATTTAACAATAAAATCATCTATCACAATAGGTATAACCTCATACATCTTCAGGCTCTGAAACCATACCCTGTGACTCGTCTTCTTCAACACTATCTACAGACTGATAATATGTTTCAGGATTCCACGTCTCTTTAATAAAAGTTATAAGATTTTTTTGACGATTTTTAATCGATTCAATTGTCCAATAGTAAATTTCACCTTCTGTCGATGCGTACTTAGTTAACTCTCCTTGACTAAGGAATGTAGAGTTCGTACTTAACGCATCTAATTTATCAGAAAAGTCATAGTGCCCTTTTGACGAGTTTGCTGAAATTGAGTCAATCACTAAATTTCCGATTCGATGAGTAGCTACTTCATAGAAGTGTTTCTGTTCGCCTTCATCCCACTCAACCAACGTATCACTTATGGGGTTATTTCTAGCCGCAATATGCTCCAAACTTAGTTTAGAAGCATTATCTTTAGGCTTTAAATAGTGCTTCCACGACAAATGCTCAACTTTACGACCTGTTTGAGAGCGTAAATAATTTTCATAACGCCAAAGAATATAGGTCGCATCAATTCTGTTCTGATTATAGAACGTAGGACTTTCAATACTATTAGTAAACCTATTTTCCATGCCCCACCATGATGACATTGAAAATAGTAAATCGTGTAACTCTTTATAATTTCCTTTGAAATCTCTAGCACTTGCATAAAGTGTAGATAAGCCAGCATCTGAACGAATACCACTCAAAGCATAGCCTCTTACTGCAAATACCTCCATTAAACGCATCAGCAAACAAAATTGCTTTTTATCCGCTGTTTGATCTAAGACAAATGTTTTAATCACAAGTGGCCAAAATACTGCCATCTTCTTGACCATAAGTAGATGCGTAAATTCAGTATAGGTATCAAGACTATCGAAAAGTTTTATGAATACTTTATAAGTCTCTTCTAGATTTGATACAAATTCTAAAACCCAATCTTGAATCGAATCAGGCTCCATCCCTTGGATGATCTTTTTAATCAAATCCTTAGGATGACGCCACTCATCTGCTTGCCAATTTAAGTAGCTAACAGCATGATAAGACAGAATAGAATCCTCATTAGGAATCAATTTATTTTCCAACTGCCTTTCAATATAACGATAGATATTTGAAAAGTGATTTTGGACAATAGCTAGACTATCATTCGGATTTTTGGCATGCAGATAAATTATGTGCATCAGGTAACTTTTCAGGGCTTCTAAATCTGTAAGCCTTTTACCTCGATCATTTTGCAATTCAAAGATAAGTGTCGCATCTGCCGAATCTTGTACAGAATAGACCATCACTTTTGCATTGATCAGTACCTTTAATAGCTTGACCCATTCATGGGGTTTAACTTCATTACTAAAATAATCATATGCTTCTTTCAAGCGTTTAGATGAAGGTGATCCCTCAGAAATATTCCCTTTAGTAGTACCTAAAATCGCTGATCTAAAGAAAGCATTGTCTTCCTGAATAGTATTGAATTTATGTACTTCCTCATCATCATCGAATATAAAATTTCTATTTAAAGATCTCAGCTTTATAGTTGGATCATCGACAATTTCCTTATTCTTTTCCAAAAAATTTAAAGCTGCTGCAATAAATATGACCGAAGTCGTTAAACGTTGTTGCCCATCCACAACATGAATATTTTTATCGTTGTTAAGAGGATCAACTTGGTGAAGTAATAACGTGCCAAGAAAATAACTTTTATCCTGATTTCGATCAATTGCGAACGCTTGTTGCCTTAAATCATCTAAATACGTTGGGAGTTGCTTATCTTTTTCCCAAGCATAGGCTCGCTGATATTGAGGAATACTAAAAATTGAAATTTTAAAAATATTTTGCAATGTATGGATTGTATTTTCCATTCAGATTTTACTCGTTCAAATATAGCTATGATTTATAGCTATCATGCTAATCAAAAATAAATTTAGTTAGTTAGGACAACTATTTAAATTTACCATATTTTCAATTACTCACTCTTAGACTTTTATCCGCCCCACATTAAATAATTATTCTCTCTTCCCTGAGCATAAGCCCACTCCGCCACCTTATGTGACCGCTCCTTATCCGTCAGAAAACCAAGCACGGATATTCGATCTACAATAATCAAATCCTGTTCTTGATTCCGCTCCTGCCATTTATGTAAAAATTCATCTGAAGCAAGTAAATTGCTTTTCTTAGAATTACAGCTTGAATCTGCCAATACAAAGTTATGCCCCGTATCAGATGGATACATTGACCAAGGGATAAAATGATCAACTGCATAATTGCCTTTTTTCATTGGCTTATTACAGTAGAAGCATTTACAGTCCTGTAGCTCGACCAACACATTCGCAACTGCATTCAACTGGTTTCGGCTCGGTTCAAACATGAATTGTTCAAGATTCGGTAATTTATTCAAAATTAGCGCATTACTGCTATTTTTTCGGATGTAATCAATCCAGCGTTTCTGACAAAGCTCTTCAATGATCTCGCTGAATTGACGTAGGCAGTACATCACTTGGGGTAAAAGAATGAGTTGCTTTCCGCACTGATCAAGCTGATATAAAAACTCAAAATTTTGACCATTAACGTTTTGTAGATAGCGGATTGGCATCTCTTTGACAGTTCGTGCGACATCTTTAACTAACTTTAACCATATCAGAGAGTCTCGTCTTAATAACCCAAGAGATGAGTAACTCTGCCTTAATGCAATAATGCGATTCACTATGGCTGCTTGCTTGCCATTGTTTTGATTTAGGATCAGCTGACCTTCATCATTAAAGGTATATGGCACAGCCTGCTTCCAATACAACTCGATAAACTTTTCTGCAATCTCTGTATATTCGAGCGATAGACTTCCACCTGCGTCTTCACCTTTTTCAATCGCCAATCGGCTTAGGCTAATAAGTAAAGCAAACTTATAGGTACTGCTAAAACTTCCTGACTGTAAAATCAGCTGAATATTCTTTAGAAATTTGAGTTGTTCTTGTGCTGTAGGAATTAGCTCAGCCATGTTTTTTCCAAAGCAAATTGAGCCATTTTTCTTGACGATCAGGTCGCTGATCTAGCGTAATCCATTGCTGGTTTTGTTCAACATTATCAAAGAGCTGAAGTAATGCTTTTGCCTGAGCTTCATCTAAATCCGTAAAAACCCTACCATCTTTTTCTCGGTCACTGTCGCCATACTTAAATGACATATACAGCACACCATTTTGTTTTAAGGCTGTTATCAACTGCCCAATGACTTCAGCTAAGCGATCACGCTCACAATGCAATAAAGATGCACATGCCCAAATTCCATCATAAACCTCATGCTCATCAATCTCATAAAAGTTCATTAGCTGAACTCGAACACCTGTAAGCTGAGTTGCTTTTTTCACAAGCTCTTCTGAGTAATCTATTGCATCAACTTTATAGCCTTTATTTTTAAAAGCTAAAGTGTCACGACCTGACCCACAGCCAACATCAAGAATGTAAGCTTGTTTAGGTAACTCAATTAAAAATGGTTGGTACAATCTTTCCATATCAACGTTTAACGTTGCTTGTGCAAACTCATCCGCATGTTGGTTGTAATAATCTATTGTTTTCATTATTGATACTTAGGCTAAAACTAAGCTTATTCTACTAAAAAACAAAAAAATAAGGGAGCAAAGCATCCCTTATTCCCGACTCGCCAACTTATTTTCAATCCACTGATGGATCTCATAAGCTGACCAGCCAATACGGTTTTGGGTAATTTTCACTTTCTTTGGAAAAGTTGGATCATAGTAAGGTGAGTATTCATCCATCATTTCATAAATTGTTGATCTACCTACACCAACAAATTTAATGACTTCTTTAATACTAATCAGTTGATTCATTTGAAAAGTTTGTCCAACAAACGCATTCATGAAATTTACTCCAAATCAATAATGCGAGCGTTACTGCTCAAATAATCAGGAGGTCTGTAAAAATTAACTAATTCACTGCCCTCACACTCCCCTGTAAGCCTTTTTGCATATCCTGTGCAAATCCATTATCTTGATTCAGCTTAGGCTTAGTCTTAGCTTTCGAATCAAGATGCTGCTGCTCAGCTTCAGAAGATTCTTCCACATAGAACTCCTCAACCAAATCCAATACTTCCTCCACATTCACCTCAAACTGCGCATTTACATACCCCTGTAAAGCCACTTGATCCAAAGCATGTTGATTAAAACCTGACAGCTTACTTTTCTGGTCTATTTCTTTGGCGGTATGTAAAGCATCTTGTAAATGAATACCCTCTCGCAGCGTGAGATCGACGTAATACACAGGAGTACGATAACTCTGCGTGGTGCTCTTGCCTCTCAAGCTCAATTGCAGAGGCAAACATGACAACAAACCATTCGATGCTGCATGGTAATAGCTAAGTCGTGCAGCTAAAGTCCGAATGCTGTTAAAACCTGTAGTTCTAAAAACGAAAGTACCAAACTCATCCGACTCATCGAGATTCACATAAAGTCGGCCATACGGTTTACACAATCCTCCTTGTGCCAATGGACATAGATCAGGGGATGGACACGGATGTTGCTCAACTCCTTGATTAGTCAACCGCTGACATGTTTCTCCATTACCCACACACACGGGGCGACCTGTTTGTCTGTCAAACAAGCTGTACTCAGCCCGTAGATTGAGTTCAGGATCATTAAGAATCATCCGTACAGGAATCGTTCTAAGTTTTTGATTGGGTGCTTTGGCACGAAGCTGTTCATCTAAAGGATGCTTGACCCATCCGTCTTTATTTTGGATTTGGCTGGTAATTGTAAACTGGTCATCCTTTTCAGGTAGGCGTTTGCCATTTTTCTCCACAATCTTGCCGATACTGATGCGCCCTAGAATCGGCGGTGTAATTGCTAAACCTTTAATCATGGTATTTTCCTCTATGCTTTCAATGTGAAGCTGTGTTTGGTTAAAAATGAAATGGACATAAAAAATCCCATGTGCTTAGTCATGGGATGTTTGGGTGATTTTTGAATGTTCTGCTTAGGCTAATCGGTATAGATATTGAAGCGCCGTGAGCCTTGTTTGCTTTGCGGAAATTGGCTGAGGTATTCAGGATGCTGCTTCAGCAAGGCTTTACTGTCTAAGCTGATTGAGTCTTTGGCCTTTTTCCATGTCACCGAACCAGCTTTAAAGGTAGCGCGTTCAGCCTGCTGCATCTTAGCCTGCAGCTGGTGCTTCAGCAGATCAAATTGCTCTTGGTGTTTTTCAATATGGTTGCGAGCTTGAATCAGCTGTTCAAACTGTTGATTGGCTTGCTCATCTTCAGATAAGTCCGAGGTACTCAGCGGTACGTGTTCTGGATACAGCAACTGTAAGGCTTTAGCTGCCGATTCACTGGCATCTGCATCTGGCGGTGTATCCTTTTCCACACACTCCCAGAAGTAACGCTCTGCATTCACAATGTGCTGAATGACCGATTCACTGCGGGTCACTTTAAAAATGCGGGTTTCATGCCCGCAGATCAGCACACAGATATGAGCAGCTTGCTTGCCTGTCACTGCCAATTGATGCTGGACTTGGCACAAGACATACAGCGGCACACCATCCCGCCACAGTTTGGCGCCATGCTCCCCTGCAGTTTTACATTCTAGAATCTGCACATCTGCGTCACCCACTACAGAATAATCTAAGTTGGCTAACATGAAAGACTTGTCTGGATCTGGATGCTGCAGCACGGCATTCACGCGGCGGACTTTTCGGTTGGTATGCATGCTGTAGTATTCCGCCACTAAGGGTTCGAGCTGCTTACCCCAATACAAAGGCGCATGACCTTCACTTTCATCTTCAATCGATTGTTTGATCCGTCCTGTTTTAATCATCCACAGCTCCAGCATCGACATATAAGGGTTGAGCCCACAGGCTGCAGCACAGTCACTGCTGCCAATACCTTGCCTGCGCACTTCCAGCCATTCGGCCTGACTGAGTTTTCGGGTATCAACAAAGCGTTTTGCCATAAATAGCTTCGGTATACGCTGCTGCGGCTGCATTTTGGTTTGAGAAATGGTTATTGCTGAGTTCATGTTTATTTTCCTACTCTGATTTTGTTAAATTTCGGGCATAAAAAAGCCGCATCTGGAGATGCGGCAAAGAGGTGTCTGAATCAAAGAGGAAGGATGGAATCATCTTGATCCCATGCTGTCATCTTAAATCTCTAATCTGAAAATAAGCTTAAGCAATCATACGCAAGGCCTGCTCCAACCCCCGCTGCTTAAGCCCTGCTCCAGCCCCAAACCATGCAGAATCCAGACGGTGATCCTGACTCATGGAGCGGCGCTCATGGTCACAGAACTCGGTAATTGAGCACAGCAAGCCATAAGCCGTGTCTTTAGCTGAACTCAATTCTGCCCCACGGCCATGCCCATTAAACATGGTCATGACTTTCGACATCGCGCGTCCATTCGGTTCAGTCTTGCTTTCAGCTTTGGCTGTGTGGTGATTGGCTTGTGTAGCGACATTGCGGTAGAACTGAATAATGCCTTCATCCTGCTCGATTGGACTTAAGCTGGTGTTATTAAATACTGCATCAAAATACGCTGCCGCTTCAGTCTGTGTGACTTTACGCTGACTGAGCTGTTTCATTTCATACATATGTTCATCCCATGCACGTACTGAAATACCGAGTTGCTGTTTAATCTTTTGTGCATCGAATTTGGTACTGTGCGGCACTTTGACCACACCTGCACTGCTGTTCTGTCCTTTCAAGGCAATGGCTAAGGTATTGTTGCAGACTACACGGATACTGGTAAATTGCGCCGTGGTCGCCAGTGTGCCGTCACAAGCGGTTGCCAGCAGCATATAGCCATTGCTGACATCCTTGCCTTTGAGTGCTGCGCTTTGCCCTGTTCTGGCTAAAGCCCAGAACTTTTTGCCGCCTTTCAATACCCCAGCGGTTTCCAGCTCAAAACCTGACTGCTCCGTTAAATCCCGGTAGAACTCTAAGATTTGTTTAGGTTGCACTTCCTGATAACGCTGACTGACTACCGATAAAGGTGCATGGGTATCAGAACGGTACAGTACACGCTGCTCTTCATAGGGCATGATGATGCTTTGCCCGCGTTCATTTTGTGCCATGTAGCTGACATTGGATGATTCGATACGCCAGTCCATCCCTGCCTGCTGCGCCCAGACTTCAATCGGCTGGTTTTGGGTTAGCTGGTTGCCTAAGCCATGCCAAGGGGTTTCGCCGACATAGGCCATTTGTTCAAGTTGATGTGCCATAATGTTTTCCTATTTAACAATGAATATGTTCCAGATTCGCCAATCTAAATATCCGGCATAAAAAAGGCCTGCAGGGGGCGCAGGCCAAACGGGTAAATCATGCAGTGGCAAAGCAGCATGAAGATTCATGTAAATGTTATATATCTGAAATTTATTTAATTTCTGTTCAACTTCTCCCCGATTTTTTATTCAAATCAATCCTCAGCAATTGACCCGATCCATCTCTGCGATTATGATTTGGGTGCTGGCCTACATCGCCAGCCGGTTTTAGCAGACCGTTGTGTATAGCGCATCAGACTTATTCTCTCTGAGGGTAACGTCTATGTGAAACCTTCTCGTCCCTCTTTGCGGTAGAACGGGAGGGGGACGCGTCCGCGCGTGCTGGTTCTATATGCCCAGTCTGCTAACCCCTTTTCGTTCTGCCACCATAATCATTTAGCAGTGATTCGGTAGAACTTCTATTGCATATAGGAGTCATCACCATGACTAAGCTTTATCTCGCCTTATTATTTTCCCTAAAGCCTGTCTGGGCCATTCCCTCGCCCTTGGCATAATTCATAGATTACATATCCGCTTAAATTGACCTAAAGACTTCCGCCTTCTTTGGAGGGCCTGCGTTCGTCTGTTCATTCAATCACGCGTATAAATCCATCTATTTCAAAATAGCCAAAACAATAAATTCGGGGGAATTAATGAAAACCTCTTTATCAATTGCTTTCATCACGCTGACTGTACTCCTGCTCACAGGCTGCGCCGGAAAATCTAAACGTCAATTTGTCAGCGGGTGCAAGGCCGGTGGCGGTGACACTGCTGCATGCACATGCATCTACAGCAAGCTTGAGAAAAAATTCGGAGCGGATGTACTGGAACACAGCCTCCATACCATTCAGCAAACCGAAGAATTTCACAGGGAAATGATCAGCTACACCTATCAGTGTCTGAAGGAATAAGCCATGAGGGTTATTGCCGGCATTATCTGCATCATCGCAGTGATCTGCTTTTTAGATCTGCCCTTCATTGGAATAATGATCCTGTTCGGGCTTTTCTTCTTGCTCGCTCAATACGCTTTTGGGGGAAATAAATGAATCCATCGATTAAAACCTGGATCATTCGCGGCTATTTGATCATTGGTCTGCTTTTCACGCTGTATCAATCCTTCTGGGGACAATACAGCTATAAATCATTTGCCTATCATCTCGGACAAGGCGTGATCTGGCCTGCTGTCATGTTCCCTTCAGTGGGCAAGTTCATCGGCGGCCTATTGCTGTTAGTGATTATTGGCAGTCTCGCCTTACGTTCCAAATAATGAAATGACTTTAAAATAAGGAAACATCATGAATAAACATATCATCGCTATATTACTGGCAACTTTTACAACTTCTGTTTTTGCTGCTGATCACATGATCATTAATGGAAAAACCGTCACCATGAATGACAGCCGCTCGACGCTGATTCAGAAATTTGGCAAGCCTGAATCAGGAACGGTTCAGTTCAGCAATTGGACCGTGGGCAACTTGAGCATCTACGCCAATTACAGCCCTAAGGGCTTAACGCAATTCAGCGTTAATCAGCTCAATAATGCGCCGAGTAAGCACGTGATAAATATTGAAGGAAAAACCGTTACTCTAGGCAAAGACACCATCAGAACCGCAACGGGAAAATTTAAGCACGCCTGCTTTAACTTTGATGAAGGCCGGCAAGGCTCAACCTATACCATGACGCCGAAGACCGCTGTGAAAAATAAACTGAATATCGTTCTTGAAACCACTGCTGATGCATATGATGTCAAAACGATTTCCAGCATACCGATCAATGGCTTTTCATTTACCCAAGATGCTGCAGCATCCAATCAAGGCTGCAAATAAAGCATCAAAAAAATAAATCGGGTGTCCTTCTCATTTCAACAAGCATTGCGCGCTTAAATTATTTAAGCGCGCAATGCTGAATCCCTATGAAACACTCCTCTTATAATAAACCTCTATATCGAGATCTACGCCATGCGCCCTTCAGTTCTGCTGACTGCCTTATTGACGCTTTCTTGCTGTGCGTTGAATATTCAAGCCAAACCGATCACACAGAAAATGTATTCCTGCAAAAGTAATAGCGATAGCATCCGCACCATTTCAACCAATTGTAAAAAACCCGCTGCCGGCTTCAGCCTAGGCTACAGTGTCGAAAAGTATGGTGATCACGGCTCATTGCTGAGAATCGAAAACCCAAAGAGGCATAATATTGAGATTGATCGAATAGAATTGTTCGATGCTTTGAATCAGCCCTGTGAACTTGACAGCTGGGGACCAGAAGGTGAGACGATTTCTGCTAAAAGCCACTTCAATGTCATGATCAGTGGATGCAAGCCTGAGCACATTTTTAAATATGTGCTTATCCAAGGAAATAAACGGTATGTGTTCTAATGCGGACAAAAATTAAGCCATCATTCAAATACCGTAAAAAACCGGTCACTATGGATCGGTTTTTTAATTCCTCTTCAACAGCGCATTCAACCCAGATGGCTAAGGCTTAAAATACTGCTGGCACTGTTCACAGTAAAACGCTATCGCGATCCCTGAATCAAAATGGCTTCGCCGTGTTTCAATCCAATACAGATAAACACTTTTGAGCAGCGCCTCAGCCAGCCCCGTGATCCAAGGTGATAAAGGCCAGCCTTTGGACAGCTGCTTTATGACCATTCCGCCGAATCCCGCATGAGAACTCAATAAGGATGCTCTGTGCGGGCTAGATTCAGACGGTTTAGAATATGAAACAAATACACGATGAATGTGAGTAGACTGACAATATGGGCAATGCGTTAACATAGTTGACACCTCCAATGAAAAATAAAAAAAGGGCCTATTTGGATAAGCCCTTCAATCTGACCACTCGACAGTGATTTCCATGTGGATGATGTATATCTAAGTTATTTTTTATTAACCAAAAGTTCTCATACGCTTCCGGCACTTCACCCGAAGATGCTGATTTTCTTTTTCAGGCCGTACCAGATAAGCCACTGTATCCAGCATATTCTTCACCTCATCTGGATTGTTACGGTTAATCATCCCAATGCCTAGACGCTTGCGATCAGAGAACTGTTTGAGATAAGCAGTGCCATGACAATTAAAATGACAGCCTTGATCTTCTGTAATCCTTGACCACAACTTGCCGACCTGTTTCGCCAGCCAAAAAGCATTACGACGTTCACTGCCTTTATAAACCAACAGCAAATGACAGTGATAGCCCTTCTCTTCTCCCTGTTCTAATGCCCATGCATATTCAATCAAACCTTTGAAAATTGTATCTTGATCACGCAACCGAGTACGAAGTACATCCATATCATCGCTGAATTCCTGAATACCGATTTGATCTTGGTATTTAAGCGGATAAGCCAAATCAACACGCACCACCAGAATCCTTGAATATCTATCGCTGATTTTTTTCATACGCTGAACCAGTATCTTTGTATTTCTGGATTCACTTGAACGATGATCACGTAATTCTCGGTTATGTCTTCGATAATGTTTTTTAAAAATTTGCTGTATATCAATAAAAGACAGGTCATTTAATCGATCTAATAACTGCTCTCTATCATCTAAATACTCATCCATATCCAGTAGCATTTCGATGAATGCACCAATAGGGGCTGAATAATAAAAATCAGCATCATAGATTTGATCAAGCTGAATCAGAAGATCTGTTAGGTCATTATAAAAGTTACGAGGCTGAATTTTTCTCTCAGCCACATTCTCAACAAATCTTTCAATTGAGATTAATAATTTAGATTCATTTACAACTTTTTTCATGAGATTTCCTTTTGATAGTTTAAATCATAAAAGGAAGATCTCTGTAATTATTTACTTATATCACTGTCATTAAATAATGTAAGATCATCTTAATTAAATAATATTAATAACCCAATTAAAACCCAACTCTAAAATACCTTAAATATATCAACAGATCTAAATTAAAAACTTAAATTTCAGGCAATAGTTATTCAACTTTTTCAGCATCAGCTAAAAGATATTTTATATAAAATTTTTTAAATCCCCCCACAAACTATTTCGCTAGAAAAATCATAACCCTTTCTCGGATGAGCTGCTGCCTCCAAAGACACCGCCTTATGAAGAAAGCATCAATGGCCTTTCTGGGCTCCGAAGTCACACCAACCCAAATACCTGTAAAAACTAGGCATAAATTGCTTTACTATCTATTAAAACATGAATTTTACGTATAATGATCATCTAATATCAATCATTTAAGAATTTTTTATATCACTTGAATTTTTCTTTAAATTACACTATAAATTCTCTCTAAATACTACCAATATTACTACACAAAGGGGTTCAGAAATGCCTAATTTTGATGATGGCTTAAACGACAATAAGAATTTGCACCCCATAGCTGATACCACCGAAAAGATTTCAGACGAGGAATTGATGAGGTTAATTGGCGATGCGCTAAGAGATCATAGGGAAGAGGATATTATTTGGATAACATCAGAACTTATACGTTTCAAAAGAAACCCTGAAAACTGGAAAAAAATAGATGTTCAAACAATTAAAGATATTAGACATTTCTCAGATTTTAATGACTTTAAAAAGACCCTTCCTATATCTTTAAGAAAATTAAAATCAAAGAAAGATCTTATTAAATTTCTAGAAATTATAAAAACCAGTGAAATTGAATTACCAAACTTAATCATCGAATTAAAAAAAGAGAAAAGAATATGTCTTTTTTTACTGAATTACTTAAAAAACAATAATACATTTAATTTTACATATGAAGAAAACGCGTACATGCATTTAATACACTGGTATTTCACAAAACGTGAAAATACTGAAAGGCGATTAGAAAAAATTGAAACAGCACTTAACACTTTTAACAAAAATATTAAAATAAATGAAAAAAATCACTTTAAAAAATTAGAAAATCAAAAATTTTTAGAGTGGTTACTGCCATATCTAAGAAAAACTGATGATTATTTTATGAATATACCATTCATTGAAACAAATCATAAGAGAAGCCAATTTTTTATTACAGCATATTTAGATTATTACTTATACATAGATAAAGAAAAATATGAAAATACCCTGAACAAAATTAATAAGGCGTGGAGCCAGAAAAAATTCAGAGATGGGAATAAAGTAAAAAAACCCTACCATATTCCACTGACAAAAAAAGCTAAAGAAGAACTGGCAAAGTTATCAGATTTCAAAAATTTATCAGAGTCTGATATTCTGGAGAAACTTATTCATCAAATGTTTCTTAATGAAATGTGTGACGAGAAAGAGAATAGTAAATATTAAGTGTGTATTTGATTTGGTAAAATTTTCAAAATATGTAGAGACTTTTATGTTCAAAGAGAGTATCTACATATATTTCATCCTTATTAAAAACACCAATTTCTTACTTGCTTCTCATACTACTCCATAATCTTTACACGCTCATCCCAGTACTGTGCTCGGTTATAAGCAGCACGAATACGGTTCTGTGGTATATGGGCAAGCTGACGTTCAATGGCATCAGAATTAAACAAATTTGACTCATTCAGTACAGTACTGAATAGTGATCTAAAGCCATGTGTCGTCATTCGACCGGCATAACCTGACCGTTTTATTACAGCCAAGATTGATTTACTACGGATTGCTTCCTTATTATTTAGTCAGTGTGGAAACAATAAATCTTGGTTGTGTGTCAAACGTAGCGCCTGAAGCTCATCAATCATCATGTCTGTTAAGGGTACACGATGAGGTAAGCCGTTCTTCATACGCTCAGCGGGAATATCCCACTTACGTCCTTCCAGATCAAATTCTTCCCAACGTGCTTGCAGCAACTCACTTACTCGAACACCAGTCAGCATAATTAGAATGATTGCATGGTGGGTCTGAGCATCTGCTGGATAGGCTTTAATCCGTCTAAGAAATTCGGGCATTTCACTTTCAGGTAATGATGCTAAATTCTTAAATTTTTTATTCTTAAGCGCATAATAAACCAAATCACTTGCAGGATTGTCATATCGATAGCCGTGGGCTATGGCATATTTCATTACCATACCGCATCGAGATAGCGTACGTTTAGCTACTTCAGTAGAATCTCTAGCTTCAATTTTTTTAATAACCTGCAAGATCTCAATTCGCTTATTTGCAAGAGTAATGTAAAGCTCATCCAAAGATGCTCGCACATTACTGATATGTTTAGATGACTAGGTCTCTCTTTGGTTATCAAACCAATCTTCTGCCACCTCTTTCAAAAATGGCTTGGTGTCTTCGTACAAGACTGACTTGGAATGCTTGTATTTCAGTTCAAGGGCAAGCTCTCTTGCTTTCTTTAAATTCATGTCTGGATATGGACCAAGTGACTCTGACTTACGCTCGCCATGAACGGTATAGCGTACATTCCAGTATTTTTGTCCAGCTGGTGTGATCAATAATGATAAGCCATTTTCATCTGAAAGATGATAACGCTTATCTTGGGGCTGTGCTTTTCTGCATTCCGTATCTGTGAGTTTCATCTGTATATACCCTTTATCTAGACTAAAAATAATTGGGTAAATTTTCCCAATAATTACCCACAGAAGGCAAAAATTGGGTCACACAGCTTAGGATAGGACAATACAGCCAATAAAAAAGCCCTCAAATATTGAATTTAATGGCTTTTTTACATTCAGTCGAACATCTCTGAATTGAATTTTTGGGGGAGGTGGCTACAACTTAACTGAAGACAAATATAGCAAAAGCAAGAAGGTTTATAGCTCTATATCCATCAATTTATCCAGATAATCAGACCAAGACTGCATCATCACTGTACGCTCCTCCAAATACTTTGTGCGGTTATATGCTCGACCGTGTATATCCCTCACTTGGTGTGCTAACTGCTGCTCTATACGCTCAATAGGAAATTTTAAAACCTCATCCAACAAGGTTCTTGCCGTTGCTCTGAATCCATGGCCTGTCGTTTCTCCATTTTCAAAACCATACTGCTTCAATCGTTTATTAATGGTCGATTCACTAATCGTTTTATTCCGATTACGCATAGAGATAAAACAGTATTCCGAGTGTCTAGTCACTTGATAAAGCTCTTGAAATAGCTTCAAAACTTGATCAGATAAAGGAACTATATGTTGCAGGGCTGTCTGATTCTTGGTTTTAGGCGGTGTGTAACGCCAAGTTTTATTTTCAAAATCTATATCTGCCCATTTTGCTGCACGCAACTCACCGGGGCGTACAAATACATGGGGTAAAATTTTGACTGCATAATCAATCGTAATATCTCCACGCCCGATATTTTTATTGATATTTCTTAATAGCTGCCCAAGCATTTGCTCATCTGTTATAGCGGCCCTGTGCTTGGTTTTGCCCACTTTCAAAATACCACTAATTTGATCAGCAACATTAAATTGGCATAAACCTAAAGCGATTGCGTATCGAAAAACTTGTGATGCCTTACTTCTCATACGTTTGGCAGAATCCGTTTTACCTTGTCGCTCATATAAACGGCATACATCTAGAATTTGAGACGGCGTAATTTCATCTACTGAATAATCTCCAATAGATGTATATAGTTTATTCCAAATAAATTGGTTCCTTCGCTGGGTACTTGGCTCTAGTTCTTCTGTCTTACGGTATTCATCCGCTATAGTTCTAAATAGATTTTTTAATTTACTTTTTGTACTATCTTGAGACTTAGGCTTTTGCTCACATGGGTCGACACACTGAGAAAGCAAAAGTCTAAATTCTTCTCGTTTAGCTCTAGCTGCAGCCAAAGTACACCTTGGATAAACGCCTAAAGCTAATGTTGCTCTTTTTTTAGAATAAGGCCGCATGTAGTCAAAACGCCAATATGCACCGCCTTTTTTATCTAATAACAGATATAGGCCACCACCATCTGAAAGCTTAATATTTTTTTCAAATGTTTTCTTTTGCATTGATATTGCGGATTTAATTTTTGAGTCTGTTAGACTGATAACTAATTTAGGCATCTTTTTACGGTATATTTTTACAAGAAATCGGATGTACCGTAAAAAATACCGTAAAACTTTACGGTATCCTAAAACGCCGTCGGACGGCATCAAACAAGCGAATCGCGCAAGTTATTTATTTTTAATGATTTTTGTATTTAATCGGATGGGCTAAAACAGGAAAATGGTGCGCTCAGCGGGACTCGAACCCACGCCACAGGCTTCGGAGACCTGTACTCTATCCAGTTGAGCTATGAGCGCGCGTGCACATCATATCAAAAAAATCAGTAAGGTAAAGCAACTATATACAGGTTATGCATTTTTGTGCCTATACTTTATACAATATCCCAAATTTGAAACGCAGTATTCCCTGTGAGTTACTTGGTTTATTCAGTCAATTCGCTCACAATAGCCCCATTATTCACCAGGTAATATTTTCATGACTGATGCATTGACGCTAAGGGATTTATCTAAAACCTATAAAAACGGTTTTCAAGCGCTGAAAGGAATCAATTTAACCGTTCCTGAAGGTGAGTTCTATGCGCTATTAGGTCCAAATGGTGCAGGTAAATCAACAACTATCAGCATCATCAGCTCCCTGACGAAAAAAACATCTGGCAGCGTGGAAATTTTTGGGCATAATTTAGACACTCACCCGTCTGAAGCGAAACAATGCCTAGGTGTCGTCCCGCAAGAATTCAACTTTGGGCAATTTGAAAAAACCTTTGATATTTTAGTGACCCAAGCCGGCTACTATGGCATTCCTAAGAAAATCGCCGAAAAGCGCGCTGAAGAATATTTAGAAAAGCTCGGTTTATGGGAAAAGCGCAATACCCAAGGCCGCATGCTGTCAGGCGGCATGAAGCGCCGCCTGATGATCGCCCGCGCCATGATGCATGAGCCCAAGTTACTAATCTTGGATGAACCGACTGCCGGTGTCGATATTGAACTGCGCCGCTCGATGTGGGAATTCCTGACCGAAATGAATGAAAAAGGCACGTCTATCATTCTAACAACGCACTATTTAGAAGAAGCGGAAATGCTGTGCCGCCGGATTGCCATCATTGACCGCGGTGTGATTAAAGAAGATACCAGTATGAAAGACTTCTTAAATCAGCTAAATGAAGAATCTTTTATCTTTGATTTGGCCGCGCCGATTGAACCGCTGCATGTCGATATTATTGGCGTGCGTTTTAATTTGATCGACCCTGTCACCCTAGAAGTAACGATGGACAAAGCGCATACATTAAATCAGCTGTTCCAATTGATGGAAGCACAGGGCATTCAAGTGCGCAGCATGCGCAACAAATCCAACCGTTTAGAGGAACTGTTTGTCAAAATGGTGGAAAAAAATCTTGATGGAGCCGCGCAATGAATTTAAGCCAGCTAAAGGTCGCGCTCTATACGCTTGTACATAAAGAAATCCGCCGCTTTATGCGGATTTGGCCGCAGACACTGCTTCCGCCAGCGATTACCATGAGCTTGTATTTTGTGATTTTCGGCAATTTGGTCGGGTCACGCATTGGCACCATGGGCGGTTTCACTTATATGCAATTTATTGTGCCCGGCTTAATTATGATGGCCGTGATTACCAACAGCTATGCCAACGTGTCTTCAAGTTTCTTCAGCGCCAAATTCCAAAAAAGCATTGAAGAACTGATTATGAGCCCCGTTCCGTTGCATGCCATTTTATGGGGCTATGTCTTGGGCGGCGTTTGCCGCGGCGTTTTAGTCGGCATTATCGTAACAGCCATGAGCCTGTTTTTTACTGACCTCTATATTACCAATTGGTTTGTGACTATATATACTGTATTGATTACGTCCTTCTTATTTTCATTGGGCGGCTTTATTAATGCCGTCTATGCAAAATCTTTTGATGATATTTCAATTATCCCAACCTTCGTACTGACACCGCTGACTTATTTAGGCGGCGTATTTTACGCCATTTCGGCGCTCAGCCCATTTTGGCAAAACTTATCCTTGATTAACCCCATTGTGTATATGGTCAACGCATTCCGCTACGGCATCTTGGGCCACAGCGATGTCAATGTTGGCATTTCACTTGGCGTTGTCACATTATGCTGTGCCGTACTTTACGGCATTGCTTACTATTTACTTTCTCGTGGTTCAGGAATGCGTGAATAATGAGTGTAGAACATTCTCTTTTAGGTAAAGACACCAACTATCCAACAGAATATCAGCCGGATATTCTGTTTCCCATCGCCCGTGCTCAGTCACGTGAAAACTATGCGCATGTAGAAGGCATCCAGCAAGGCAAAGACTGGTGGCATGTTTTTGAAATTTCATGGCTGAATCATGCCGGCATCCCCCAAGTCGCCATTGGCCGCTTGACCCTGCCTGCAGCCTCGCCGAATCTGATCGAGTCCAAATCGTTAAAGCTTTACTTTAACAGTATGAACTTCACCAAGTTTGACTCTAAAGATGCCTTTAAGGCCACTGTAGAAAAAGATTTATCCGCGGCTGCCGGAGCGCCCGTCACGATCGATTTATTTCATGCAGATAGTGTTGAAGTTTCTAAGCCAGAAGGTTTTTGCATCGATGAGCTGATTCCAGCTCAATTGGAAAACCATCCTAATGCTGCGCTTTTAGCTTTGGATGCGGCGCAGGATGAAAATATCGAAGTCCAGTTTTATTCACATTTACTCAGAAGTAACTGCCCAGTCACTGGACAACCCGACTGGGGCACGGTATTTATAAGATATCAAGGTAAAAAGCCGTCTTACGAGAGTATTTTGGCTTATATTATCTCGTACCGTCAGCATAATGGTTTCCACGAGCAATGCGTAGAACAGATTTATGCTGACATTTGGCAAAACCTGAAGCCTGAAAAGCTGATGGTATATGCCGCCTATACACGCCGCGGCGGTTTAGACATTAACCCTTGCCGTGTATCGGACTTAACATGGATGCCTCGCCCCATTCGACTGGCGCGACAATAAAATAAAGAACATTGAGGTTTATACGATGCCATTTTTTGGTTTTATTCCATCTGATTCGCTTTTAGACAGCATTGAGACTGGCCATAACAGCAAGAACTCAAGCGAGCCGCTGTACCCTTTGCGGGATAAAACAGCCTTGCTGATCAATGATGAAATCATTGATGCCACAATTCTTGGCCCTGTTCGCCTTTTTCCTGCCAGTGACAAGCGCGATACGGCTGAAAAACTTGCAGGATATGTAAAGTCGACTGTTGCTGTGCTGCTGAAGCAGCTATTGAGCAAGGCAGATAATAATGTAGTCAAGCAATCCATTGAGTTTTCTGAAAGAAGCCTATTTACAGATGCTTCTGGCGCTAAACGCGTTGGGGAACCGCTAGACAGCAGCTTAGTTGCTAATTTAAAAGCATCTTATGCAGAGATTAAAGCCGGAAATGACATTAATAAGTCCGCATTTGCAGCCTTATACAAACAATTTGCCGAAGCGACTGTGCGCCATTTCATGAATGACTTCAACAAAACACTGGATTTAGGCATGATTAAGCGCAAAGCGGCTGATATCGGCTCCTCTGCGGTCATTAAGGCAGTTCACATTGCCATTGATAAGATCTTCCCGAACTTAACCAAAGAAGAGCTTGGCGCACTTGCTGAAGCGCACGATCCGATGTTCAATCCATAAATTATTCTGCATGGTTTGATAATTCCCGAGCCGCACTTAAATTCAATTTAAGCGCGGCTTTTTACCGCGCGCTGTTTACCATACTCTTCATGCAGACGCAGTCCCAAACAGCCTCTCCACCGATTGCGCACAATAGAATTTTTAATAAAAATTTAAACGAACGTTAAATTTATGCCTTTCATGACTATATACATGCTTTTATATAAAGCGGCTGGCCTGCAGTGTTGAAGCGCAGGCGTATCTCCAGCTGATTTGATGCAATCAGATTTCCTCCAATTCTCCGCATACATCCGCAGCCCGATCGCTCTTCGCAGCGCACAGCTTAAAGCAGAACATCAATTCAAAACCATGTTTATTCAGCATCACCTGTTCTTCGACTATATATACATGCAAATCTGCAGAAATGACGGATGAAACTTTTCCTTTTGATCAATCCTTGTCTAGTTTTATAGAACTTTTTGTTAACTTGCTGCTCATGAGTGTTATCTTAAGATCATTAAGCAATACACCCTTTGAAATCAGCATTTTTTGATGCTTTTATCCCCTGCAGCGAGCAGCTGCTTTACGGTCATTTGATTCGTATTGATAATAATTTTGGAATACAGCCCAATATGTTTAAACAGCATTTTTATAAGAAGCTAAAAACCTTGGCGCTAGCAGCTGGCGCCCTGTCAATTACCAGTTTCTGCCAAGCCAATGATTTTCAAAACACGCCGCAATATTTTAATTTTAAGCAAAAAACCATGCAGACTTACGGCCTCAGCGCGGAACAAGTCGACTGGGCAATGAATGGCGCAAAAAATCTGCCCAATATTATCAATATTATGAACCGTCCAGGTGAAAGCAAACCCTGGTATGAATATAAAACCAATTTTTTAGCCGAAAGCACCATTCAGCGCGGTGTACGCTTTAAACAGCAATATGCAGACACGCTCAACCGCGCAGAACAGCAGTTTGGCGTACCTCAATCCATCATTTTAGGTATTTTAGGGGTAGAGACAGGTTTTGGCGCAAACAAGGGCTCTTTTGTCACCCGTGACGCTTTAGCAACGCTTGGATTTGGCTATGAACGCCGCGGCGCTTATTTTCAAGATGAGTTAAGCGCTTTAATCGCATGGTCATATAAAGACGGCGTGCCGGCAAATTCAATTGTCGGATCTTATGCAGGCGCTGTGGGCTATCCGCAATTCATGCCGAGCAATATTCCTAAATTTGGCGTGGACTATGACGGCAATGGCCATGTTGATTTAAGAAATTCTGCCGTAGACGCCATCGGCTCAATTGCCAATTATCTGGCGCAGCATGGCTGGCAGCGCAATCAGCCGATTGCATTTCCCGCCCGCTATTCAGGCAGCAATCCCGCTTCTGTCATCTCGGCCGATTTAAATCAGCCTGCCCCTTATGGCGCAATCAAGACTCAGGGCATTAGTCCCTTGAATCCTATTATAAAAATTGATGACTTGGATTTGGTGAATGTCATACAGCTGCAAGAAAATTATGGGCCAATTTATTACATCACTTACCCGAATTTTCAAGTCATTACCACTTACAACAAAAGCCGCATGTATGCTACAGCACTGTGGCTTTTAGGGACTGAAATTGCCAGCCGTTAAGGCCGGCAATTTCCTTTGAAATAAAAAAGTCAATAAAAAAAATATTAAAAAAGATCACAAAACCCTCATTTTACACAACATGTTACAATATTGATCATTTTTTAATCAATATTTGTTTCTTTTGCGTTCTTTTTTTAACTATTTTAATTAAAGACTAGACAGCCTATTGACTGCATGAATATTATCCATTTCGTCAAATGTAGTTGCAAAAGTGAAATAACAGGCAACATTGCATAATTTTCAAACACTTGAAATTAGCTGCAAATATGCCCTTGGGAGATAAACAATGCAGTCATCACTTATTAAATATGTCTTAGCGGTTGCCACGACGGTTGCCCT
The DNA here is from genome assembly GCF_039655955.1 of Acinetobacter sp. CWB-B33. Taxonomy (NCBI): domain Bacteria; kingdom Pseudomonadati; phylum Pseudomonadota; class Gammaproteobacteria; order Moraxellales; family Moraxellaceae; genus Acinetobacter; species Acinetobacter sp. CWB-B33. The sequence goes on along the minus strand of NZ_JAGFEU010000001.1, from coordinate 390,839 downwards.
AAGCCAATCACAAGCCGAGATGGTTCAGTCATCATTTACCAATGATAACGATAACTCTCGCCTTGCCGCGCGCGCCTTGAACAAAGAAGCGCAAAGCTTTAACTCAAATTTTAAAAACTTGAGCAGCCTTTCAATCACTGAGCGTTCTGGCGATAAAATCCGCCGCGAAACCATCGCTGCAAAAATTGAGATCCCTGAAGAAGAACCTTCAGTGATTGAAAAGTTGAATACCGTAGCTTCAAACACTGTGCGCCGTTTCAGCCAGAGTGGTACAGCTTCATGGTATGGCCGCCAATTCCATGGCCGTAAAACTGCCAGCGGCGATACATTCGATATGAATGGATTAACTGCAGCCCACCGCAGCCTGCCGCTAAACTGCTTTATTCGTGTAACGAATAAAAACAATGGCAAAAGCGTAGTCGTAAAGGTTAATGACCGCGGCCCATTCCATGGCAACCGTGTACTGGATCTTTCATATGGTGCGGCTAAGCAATTAGGCATTACCAATTCAGGTACAGCAAGTGTCAATATCGAACGGGTCGAAGGTCCGAACTCTTAAGGCTTCACTTACTGCATTTGACTGAAAAGCCGCCCTGCGGCTTTTTTCATTTCAACCTGTTTGAAAGTCTGATGCAAACCGCCCAGCTGCTCTGCATGATCTGCACCAAGGTCAAATAAACCAAATATCGCCTAACACTCTTCATTTTCAAAACCGGCAAAATGCCCCTTGCAGGCAGCCTCAGCTTAGATCGCATTTTTTAGCACAGCGCTTAAAGCCCGAGCCGTCATGCTTCTGATTTGAATCTTTTGACGGATCCTCTTTTCTTGATTATATTTTACTCAGAAATATAGATAAGAATGGATGCCGCATGAAAACAGTCACCGAATGGTTTGATGAATACAGTGAAAGCCATCAGAACAAAACCAATAAGCTGATCCATTGGGTTTGCGTGCCCACCATTTATTTTTCGATTATCGGCATCCTCGCACATTTCAGTGTTTTGCTTACGGCTCTGCTGGTTGTTTTGGCCATGGTGTTTTATATGCGCCTTGATATTGCTTTAGCCATTGCCATGGCTGCGCTGACACTGCTGATGGTTTGGCTGATTTTCATCCTGCCTGCAGGTGCAGGTCTGTACATCGCGCTGTTCACCGCAGCATGGATCGGGCAATTTTATGGCCATAAAGTGGAAGGGAAAAAACCGTCTTTCTTTAAAGATCTTCAATTCCTCCTCATTGGCCCTCTATGGTGTGTAGACGCCTACCTAGGCAAAGTTAGCGCTAAATGGGAAACCCGCCAAAAAACGCAAATGACGAGCATTTAGCGCACGGATTTTCCAGCTGGGATGAAAAAGGCTTTTTGTTTAGCTTTTTTCATCAAATCAGCCCTCTTATTTGAATTATTTTCATCTCATTTTTAAAAATCGAAAAAATAAATCATGACATAAAAAAATAGCAAACTCAGCGCAATGCTGATCAGCATTTTGCGTGTAATTGCAGTCACGAAAACAGCAAAAATAGCGCCATAAAAATAGCTGTTGCTGATGATTCCTTTCCATTCACCGTGCTCGAAAAAGACAATCGGTGTAGAAATGGAAACCATCAGGCACGGCGCCGCATATTTCAGCATACGCAGGGTAAAATCTGGCAATTTAATTGCTGTTTTAGGCTCCAGAAAAAGGTAGCGGTTAAAAAAAGTCACAGCTGTCAGGCTGAATAACAATATCCAACTCATCATCGGCTCCCTCTCCAATCCAGCCATGCTGCAGCCAGCATGCCGCACAGCCCTGCCAGCACAATGGCCGCTTCCAGTTTCAGCCAAGAAAACACGGCTGCTGAAAGCGCTGAAACACATACGCCAACAATGGCCAGCCTGTTATTCAGCAGTAAAACCGCCATCACCAAAAAGATGACAACAATCGAGAATTCCAAATGAAAGGCGCTCAAATCCGGAACCATTGCGGCCAGCCCAATCCCTGCAATGCTGAACCCCACCCAGCACAGATAAAAGCTCAGCCCAGCCCCCAATAGATATCGATAAGGCCGCTGATCAGTCAGCATAGCAGTGGCATACAACTCATCCGTCAGCAAAAAACCAAGGCAGAGCCGTTTTGCCAATGGCAATTTGACCGCTTCATCCCTCAAATGCAGTGCATAAATAAAATGCTGGCTGGTTAAGAAAAATATGGTGAGCACAATACTGACAGCAGATGCGCCTGCTGACAGCATGCTCAAACTGACCAGCTGCGCAGCGCCCGCAAATACAAAAGCAGACATGCCAATCGCCTGCATTAAGCTTAATCCCGCATTGACTGCTGCAGATCCGGCCAGAATCCCCCATGGAATGACGGCAATAGACAAGGGCAGCATATCCTGCACACCCTGCCAAAAGCCTAAAGACGGAGTGCCTTTCGCTGAATAAGGCCATGTTTTCATCATTACGGATTCGTCCCAAGTTCCAATCTCTAAAAAGGATGAATCCAAATGCACTGAATTGATTGAATAAAATTGCGGTATGAAGAAACAATGCAAGTAAAGAAAATAAAACCGTTTCGCATACCTGCTGTATTCGAAGATTGATGCATGCTAAAAAAAGCTATGCAAAATTTTTATGCAGCCTGTATTGCGCAGGCGTGCAGCCCAGCGATTTTTTAAAATGCCGTGTAAAGTGGCTTTGATCAGAAAAACCGCACAACTGTGCAGTTAAAGCGATATCCTGGCCCTGTTTCAGCAGCTTCAGCGATTTCCGCAAGCGGCATTGCACCAGCCAGGCATGCGGCGGCAACCCTGTATATTTCTTATATTGGCGCAATAAGTGCCACTGGCTTAAACCTGCCATCTGCGCTAAATCGGCCAATTGATGCTCTTTTTCAGGTTCTGCGGCCAAGAACTCCTGTATCAGCTGAATTTTTTGCTGCGCCTCGGGTAACGATTTTAAACTTTGTTTTTCCCGCGCATGCTTAGTGAATAAATAGGCCAGTGTAGAAAGATACAAGCTTTGCTTAAATAATGCATTTTTAGGCTGCAGCAATAAATCGAACAGCATATGCAGCTGCTCCGCCAGCCCTTCATCATGCACCACCGCTTGCGGAAACCATGGGGCGGCGCCGGTTTCTCTGAAAAAGCCGACACTGATTTCTTCCATCATTTCTGGCGTCGGGTAAATCGCCCGATAGCGCCAGCCAGTCTCAACAGCCGAAGAACCGGTATGCACTTCATCCGCATTCACCAGAATAATGTCCCCTTTGGGAGCAATATGCTGACTCCCCATGGTCAAAAATGACTGAGCCCCTTCATCAATTAAGCCAATGCAATAGCCTTCATGCGTATGTTTTGAAAACTGAGTCTGCTGATAGGATGCTTTAAGCAGCTCCAGTCCGCCCAGCTCCTGGACATGCCAATAATCTGCAAATTCAAGCGCTTTGTTCTCTTGCATGACTGCTCCTGTCTTATCAACACCTAACATAGCTATTTTTTAACGCATGCATAGAACAAAATTGCTTATCTTGAGCTTTATCCAATCATGGCATTATTACTGATAAATTTTCCCATCATGTTTTAACCAGCCATCTTCATGACGCTGATTGGGATCTAAATGCGTCCAATGAATCACCCCGCCTTGACTGGAATACTCATATTCTCCATAAAATTCGACGGTATCGCCTTTTTGCAGATTTTGAATCCTCGGCGATAAATCAATATTATGCGCAACTAGAACAGTCTGCCCATTGCTCAGTTTTAAAATAAATTTCTGGTGCTTTGAACCTTCAGCATCATCACGCAATACCGCCTTGACTTCGCCGCTTGCATGTACCTGCACATTGCTTTGCTGCTTGCATATGCTTTTTCAATTAATGCAGTGTCATTCTGCATATCATCGGCAGCAGGCTGGCGGTCTGCAGAACTTCCCGCATGCTGCGGGCCATTGTTCTCTGCAGGGCGTTGAGCCTCGCTCACTTGCTGGGATGCAGGCTGTTCAATTTTATTTTGCTGCAGATCAATGCCGAAATATGCAGCTGCCAGCAACACAATTACTGCGCCAATACTTAAATTTGTTTTATTTGCCATACATCATCTAATGTCAAAATTATTCTGCTTATATTAAATCAGAACAATTCACTAATTATTATAAATGCTGTGAATTTTGCTTTGACTTAAAAGTGTTTAAGCTCATGCGGAAACATAAAAAAGCCCCAAAAATGGGGCTTTTTTATGCAAATAATTTGAGCCTAAAGGCTAAAATTATTGAGCAGCAGCAGCTTGAGCAGCAGCAACTTCGTCAGCGAAGCTCATTTCTGCTTTCTTCTCAATGCCTTCGCCTACTTCAAAGCGAACGAATTGAGCAACAACAGTACCAGTCGCTTTCAATACATCAGCAACTTTTTTGTCATTGTCGATTACGTACATTTGACGCTCAAGAACCACTTCGTTCAAGTATTTCTCTACTGAACCAGTGACCATTTTCTCAACGATGTTTGCTGGCTTGCCAGATTCGATCGCTTTCGCTTCAGCAATTTCTTTTTCTTTCGCGATAAGATCTGCAGAAACTTGGTCAGCTGTAACGGCAACTGGGTTGAATGCAGCAACATGCATTGCAATGCCTTTACCTGTGTCAGCATCGCCAGTGTAAGAAACAACTACACCGATTTTTAAACCGTGTTTGTAAACTGCAAGGTTTTCACCCTCAACAATTGACGCACGGCGAACTTGGATGTTTTCACCGATTTTTTGAACAAGTGCAATACGCGCTTCTTCTACAGTGTGGCCATCTTCAAGTTTCAATTCAGCAATTTGAGCAGCATCAGTTACGCCAGCAGCTAAAGCAGCAGCAGCAACTTTTGCAGAGAAACCAGCAAAGTTTTCGTCTTTAGCAACGAAGTCAGTTTGGCAGTTTACTTCTAAAAGAATAGCTTTGTTGCCTTCTTGAGCGATCGTAATCGCGCCGTCAGCCGCAATGTTGCCTGCTTTTTTAGCCGCTTTTGCTTGACCAGATTTACGAAGGTTGTCAATCGCTAATTCGATGTCACCGCCCGCTTCTGTCAATGCTTTTTTACATTCCATCATTGCCAAACCAGTACGGTCGCGCAATTCTTTAACCATGCTTGCTGTAACTGCAGTCATGTCAATCTCCTAAATTCGGTAGAAAATGAATTCTTTTTAGAACAGAAACGGCCCAGAGGATTCTCATGGGCCGTCTGCATACATGACGCTTACATTGCCACCATCACATGTCGCAAAAATGACAAGCTTGCGTCAAACGCATTAAGCCTCTGGAGCTTCTTTAACGTCTTCAGCTTTTGCTTGCGCATTTGCTTGTGATTGAGCGTATTCTTTACCAGCAATAATCGCATCAGCCATAGCAGAAGCATAAAGAGTAACTGCACGGATCGCATCATCGTTACCCGGAATAACGTAGTCTACGTTGTCTGGGTTAGAGTTTGTATCAACGATACCGATTACAGGAATACCAAGGTTTTTAGCTTCTTTAATTGCAATTGCTTCGTGATCAACATCGATTACGAATAATGCATCAGGTAAACCACCCATGTTTTTAACGCCGCCTAAAGCGCGTTCAAGTTTTTCCATCTCACGAGTACGCTCTAAAGCTTCACGTTTAGTCAGCTTAGCGAAAGTGCCATCTTGAGATTGAGTTTGAAGGTCTTTAAGACGGTTGATTGACTGACGAAGAGTTTTCCAGTTAGTCAACATACCACCCAACCAGCGGTGATCAACGTATGGTTGACCTGCGCGTTGAGCTTGTTCACGGATGATGTTAGAAGCAGCACGTTTAGTACCAACGAACAAAACTTTGTTCTTTTTGCTAGCCAAGTTGTTAGCAAAGTTCAAAGCATCATTTAACGCAGGAACAGTGTGCTCAAGGTTAATGATGTGAATTTTGTTGCGCGCGCCGAAGATGTATTCGCGCATTTTTGGATTCCAAAAACGTGTTTGGTGACCGAAGTGAGCGCCTGCTTGAAGAAGGTCGCGCATGCTTACGTTGTAATCTGCCATTTTCTTTACCTTAAAGTTTGGGTTAGGCCTCCATATATCCGCATTCTCCACCCCAAAGGGCACCCAGAGAAATGTGTCGATATATGTGCGGATTTTATTGCCCCATCGCACAAAGCCCGTGAAATTTATTCACGAAAAAGCATTTGATAAAATGGGCGGCTATTTATACCATAGTCACATACAAATTTCCAAAAGTTTTTAGAGATCATGAACCGTACTTACGAAGCTCCCCGCCGTTTAATAAAAACTCCAGACGAAATTGAAAAAATGCGTGTCGCTGGACGGCTGGCGGCAGAAGTTTTGGATATGATCAAACCGCATATTGTTCCCGGTGTGACTACCCTCGAACTTGATACGATTTGTCATGACTATATTGTCAATAAACAAGAGGCGATTCCAGCATGTTTAGGTTACGGCGCTGCGCCTGGCCGCCCTGCGTTCCAGCACGTAATCTGCACATCTGTAAACCATGTGGTTTGCCACGGCATCCCGTCTGACAGTAAAGTTTTGAAAAAAGGCGACATCTTGAATATTGATGTCACCGTCATTAAAGATGGCTATCACGGTGATACCAACATGATGTACATCGTAGGCGGTGAAACATCTATTCTTGCAAACCGTTTATGCAAAGTGGCTCAGGAAGCCATGTACCGCGGCATGGAAGTGGTTAAACCAGGTGCAACTATTGGCGATATTGGCCATGCCATTCAACAATATGTCGAATCAGAGCGTTTTGGCGTAGTCCGCGAATATTGCGGCCACGGCATTGGCACGGTATTTCATGATGAACCGCAAGTGCTTCACTACGGCCAGCCTGATACCGGCATGATTTTAGAAGAAGGCATGACCTTTACCATTGAGCCGATGGTCAATGGCGGAGACTGGAAAACTAAATTACTGGGTGACAAATGGACTGTGGTGACAAAAGACCATAGCCTGTCTGCGCAGTATGAACATACGCTGCTGGTCACTAAAAACGGCGTTGAAGTATTAACTGCGCGCCCTGAAGAAGATTTATCACGCTTTCAAAAATAAGCTGAAATAGACGGTAAAAAAGGCCAGCGCTATGCGGCCTTTTTTATCATTTAATTTTCGGCCTGCTTTCAATCAAGAATACTAAATTTATAAATAATGCCTTTTATATCAAAAGAATAAATTCCTCCTGCCACTCATTAAAACTAAAGCTTTGTATTTGTAAGGGCACTCAAATGTATCTGAAAATATTTTTGCAGAGTTTTTTTCATAATGGTGCAATTCAGACTCCCCTTTATGCGCCATTTTAGGCTAAGATAATGTGCTTTTTAATTTTTAATCCCTATAAGAAGGAATACTGCCGTGGACGTACGTCTCTCTGATCGTGTAAATGCCATCAAACCGTCCCCAACTCTTGCGGTAACGAACAAAGCAGCTGAATTGAAAGCTGCGGGTAAAAACGTTATTGGTTTGGGCGCTGGCGAACCTGATTTCGACACACCACAACACATCAAAGACGCAGCAATTGCAGCGATTAACAACGGCTTTACCAAATATACAGCTGTTGACGGTACTCCAGGCCTTAAAAAAGCAATTATTGCTAAATTAAAACGCGACAATAATCTTGACTATGCAGCGAACCAAATCTTGGTTTCTTGCGGCGGCAAACAATCATTCTTTAACTTGGCGCTTGCTTTGTTAAATAAAGGCGATGAAGTGATCATCCCTGCGCCATTTTGGGTAAGCTACCCTGACATGGTGATCATCGCTGAAGGCGTGCCTGTCATTGTGAAATGCGGTGAAGAACAGCGTTTCAAAATCACTCCAGCTCAATTAGAAGCGGCAATCACTGACAAAACTCGTTTAGTGGTTTTAAACAGCCCTTCAAACCCAACTGGCATGATCTACACGAAAGAAGAATTACTCGCTTTAGCTGAAGTTCTTCGTAAATACCCAGAAGTTTATATCGCGTCTGACGACATGTATGAACCAATCCGCTGGGAAGACGAATTCTACAACATCGCAACTGTTGCCCCAGACCTTTACGACCGCGTAATCGTTCTGAATGGTGTATCTAAAGCGTATGCTATGACTGGCTGGCGCATCGGCTATGCAGCGGGCCCTGCTAAACTGATTGGCGCGATGAAAAAAATCCAGTCTCAATCAACTTCAAACCCAACTTCTATTTCGCAAGTTGCTGCAGAAGCTGCATTGAATGGCCCTCAAGACGTTCTTGAGCCAATGATTGAAGCGTTCAAACGCCGTCATGACTTAGTGGTAAAAGGCCTGAATGACATCAACGGCATCACTTGCCTTCCTGCTGACGGCGCATTCTATGCATATGCCAACATCCGCCCATTGATTCGTGCAAAAGGCTTAAAATCTTGCACAGAATTCTCTGCATGGTTATTGGAAGAAACAGGTGTTGCCGTTGTTCCTGGCGATGCATTCGGCCTAGGCGGCTACATGCGTATTTCTTATGCAACTGCTGACGAAGTGCTTGTAGATGCGCTTGCGCGTATCAAGAAAGCGGCTGACTCAATCGAAGGCGTAGACGCTGCGATTGCTTCAATTGCTGCTGAAAAATAATTTGATTTAAATATCAAATTTGAAAAACCCGCGAATTTCGCGGGTTTTTTTATAGTTTAAATTTCACGGCTTAAATCTTTAAAAACTAAATAATTCGGTGTTTAAATATCGTGAAGCCCCCAATAGACTTCGGTTTGAGGCGTACAGAAGAATCCTTCAAAAGGATAATTTTCAAGAATTTTGTCAATATTTGATTTAGATGAACATAGAAACGAAAAATGACTATCCCAATGCGTTGCGAAAAGTAATTTATGGTCTTCTGTATAATTACAATTATGTGTTTGCTGTGTAAGCAGTAACTCATCTATATCATGCAAGCTGGGCGGCTGATAAGAAAACTCATCTACAAGCCAAAGTTTAGAGTATCCTAAAAGTTTTACACTTTTTAGCATCGCATCTGACAAAAAAGGGGAAATTATTCCACAGCTATCATCTGGAATCGCTATTTTTGTTTTATCATACAGTCCAGCCAATTCAGAAGTGCAGGAACACTCAATACAAGTACCCTCACCGCTATTCAATTTATTCCATGCCGTATGTATTTGAGAATAATTCTCAAATTTTGTTAATGCAATAACGTCTTTCCACAGCACTATTTTACAGCCATTTCTCAGTTGATCATTATCAAACCAAAATTCATCATTCTCCTGATCTAAATTTAGAGTTATTCCTCTATAAAAAGGATGCAAAATGATGTATACCGATTCAAAAACGCCCTGATAATATTCTAAAATCTTTCCATCATAAGGATAAGAGGCGTAAATTTCAGGAGTTAATACATTATTTTCTTTCATGATTTATATCTTCTAATTTTCAATTTTTTGTATCACCCTTCTCTGCCGAAGCCCAAATCACCAAGCTAATCCCTGTTAAAACAATCACTGCCGACAAAATAATACGCCAGCTCAAAGGTTCACCAATAAACAATGCACCGCCGATAATCGCCAAGCATGGCACAGACAGCTGAACGCTGCTGGCCGTCACACGGTCAATTTGCTTCACAATGGCGTACCACAGCACATAAGCGCCACTGGATGCTAAACCGCCCGACACTATCGCGAGAATCACCCCTCTAGGCTGCACAAAGCTCTGACTGTAAAAAACCAGATAAACCAATCCAACAAAAGGAACAGCCAGCACAAAATTGGCAAGGCTGCTCGCCAATGGATTTTGCATATTTTTGCCTGCGATGCTGTACATCGCCCAACCTAGGCCTGAAAGCACCATCATCGCGGCATAGCCCAAATGAGGCGCTGATGCGCCAGGCAGCAACAAGATGAAAATGCCTAAAATGGCAATCGCCAGCCCGATACCGCGGCGCAGATTGATTTTTTCACCATAGCACAGCCCATAAGCCACCATACTGATCTGAACGGTACCAAACAGCAACAATGCCCCCACACCCGCATCGACATGCACATAAGCCAATGAAAAAGCCACAATATATAAGGAAAGAAAAAATCCGTTTTTTACACTCCACTCTATTTGGGCTTTGTGTGCAGAACACATATACAGTAAAAACAGCGCCACGGCCCCACTGCACACACGGATTAGGCTGAAACTCATGGGATCAATCTGTTGCTGGGCTAAAGCCAAACGGCACAAAATAGAATTTGCCGCAAATGCCAGCATGGCGATGCAAATTTTAAACAGCATGGTTGAGCATCCTTATTCAACGGCATGCTCTAGGTATATCGAATTCTGCTTATGAAATCTACTATGCTTTTCTACTCACCCTTATTCAAATTACTCATTAGCTTACTTTGCCTGCTATTCGGCCATAAACAGTTCAGCAGCGTATCAATCACTTAAAATCACACAGATTCTGCATATTGCCAAAGTCTATGCTCTGAGCTTTTTGATACATTTATCTATTTAATTGCTTTGCAAAAAAAATGCTTTAAGCTCTAAAATAGCCACGATAAAGCTTATAGAGGTTTTTACCTGCTCATGCGCTATAAAATTATTGATGTTTATCAAAAAGAAAACTTAAAACACTATATTGCAAAAAGCTTAAAGCCGCGCTCTCCTCAATTTATTATTATTCAAAGTCAGCAAACCCTCTGTCTGAATTTAGACATCATTGATGTCCATCCGCAAACAGCGGTTACGACGTGGGCGACCGGCGAAGAGATTGCCATGAAAATTCTGCGGCAATTTGACTGTTTTGATAAAGCCTATCTCTCCTAATACAGACCAATAAATGTACTGATGAATTCAAATCTGCGCATTGACGCCCGCGGATGAATTTTGTTTAATTAATATCAAGTTCCAAAAAGGAACTAGATATTAAAGAAAGGAAGAACAGAATGCATCCAAAAGAAATGACAGGATTACAGCTGCTGCAGGCCATGTATGACGGCAAAATCCCTCCTGCAAGCATCAGTGAAACGATTCCTATGCAGCCTTTTGAAGTTGCTGAGGGAAGCATCAGCTTTAAAGCCAAAGCCGATCACCGCCACTTAAATCCGCTGGGCGGCGTGCATGGCGGCTTTGCCGCAACGGTGCTGGATTCAGTTACTGGCTGTGCTGTACATACGATGCTTGAAGCTGGCGTAGGCTATGGTACCATCGATCTGAATATTAAAATGTGCCGCCCCATCCCGCAAAACAAAGAACTTTTGGCTGTCGGCACACTGATCAATATCAGTAAAAATTTAGGCATTTCAGAAGGGAAAATTATTGATGAAGACGGCAAGCTGTATGCCCATGCCACTGCAACCTGCATGATCATCCGCCCTTAGGCATTGATTGGCGTTATAGCGCTTTGTTTTAAACCCCTGAACCGAATGTGCAATGCTAGCTGGAATCGTTAACTGGCTGGTTTTAGCGCAAAGCATCCCAGCCAATGGCGGCAAGCGCCTTAAACCGGCTGCTGCAATGATTTTGCTTGAGGTTTGGGGCGGTTTAAGCTTTTAAAGATGCAGTAAAACTGAAATAAACTACCCACATTCAATGTTTCGCACTGTGATGCGTGAATTGACCAAGCCTGAGCAACGTGCCGGCAAGTAAATAAACTTCCTTCAAGCTTAAATACATAACGGTCAAATTCAGTGACGGGCTTATTTTTATCGCGCAAAATGGTATTGATCAGCGGCGATTTTTCCGTGTTCACAATCCACTTATCACTCAGCCACAGCTGCAGCAGGTCCCCCAGATAGAGCGGCTGTCTTGCAGCGGGCCATACGTGAATATAGGCATCTTCTACGGGCGTAAAGTACTGTTCTGCGTTCTGCAGAATCGAAAGATACTGAGCTTGATAAGATTGAAGATTTGAAAATAGATGAGAAATAGTCAGCGCATTCATTCACTTTCTCCTGTTTAGCCATTTTAGTGCTGGCAAGTTGGTTTAAATCCACACCGTCTAAGCTTGCGCTTAAACTCTCTGTTGTTAAATTCAGACTAGCAAGTGGATTTTCCTATTGCAAGGCTTTCTGGCTGTAAATTTTAAAAGCAAACGCTTTTGTTTAAATAAAAAGCATATAGTTAAAAAATGCCATAAAGATGACAGTTTTCGCTTGACCCTCGGGGAAATCTCCTTATAATCGCATGCAGATTCTCCAATAGCTCAGTCGGTAGAGCGACGGACTGTTAATCCGCAGGTCCCTGGTTCGAGCCCAGGTTGGAGAGCCAAATTCTAAAAGCCCACGCATTATGACGTGGGCTTTTTTTATGCTGAATTTCAAACTGCGCTGTATTTACTGTAAAACCGCATTCTCCCTCCAGAAAATTGCCTTCATCATCCGCATTCAGCTTTAACCCAACTCGGCTCGCCTTCTGCAGGATGGCTGCTTGATCTAAATAACAGCTGCAAATGCAGGTTAAGCAGCCAGCTGAAAAGAAATTACATCGGGTTAAGAAAAATGGTGTCAGAACCCCGAAATAATTGATTTTTGATTATTTTTACTCCAATCAGACGCTAATTCTGTGTTTTTTCAAACTTCTGTCTTGACCTTGTGGGCAGAGGTGTCTAGAATCCGCTTCAGATTCTCCAATAGCTCAGTCGGTAGAGCGACGGACTGTTAATCCGCAGGTCCCTGGTTCGAGCCCAGGTTGGAGAGCCAAATTCTAAAAGCCCACGCATTATGACGTGGGCTTTTTCTTCGGTATAGCAAAAGTTCCCGTGTTCAATTTAACTCAAATTATTTTTTTTATTATCGGCTGCCTTGCAAGCTTTGCTTTAGTTTGCATTCTGTTTCCCCGGCTTTTTTTCCGTAAGCAGAAATATTTTCCCAAACGCGTTATCACCCCCTTCGAATGCAAAATGTACACGCGCTTAATCAGCGCTTTTCCGCAGCATCATGTGTTGGCGCAGGTGGCTTTCAGCGCACTCATCACCAATCAAAACTATAAAATACGCAATCAGTTCAACCGCAAGGTGACCGACTTTGTACTGCTGGATAAAGACTGCAGCGTGATCGTGATTATTGAATTGGATGATCCCAGCCACATCGGCAAAGAAAAAGAAGATGCTGAACGGGACGCCATGCTGCAGGAAGCCGGTTACCGTGTGCTACGCTATACCAGCATTCCCAGCGCGCATAATCTGCAAAAGGATATTTTGTAAAGCACCTTTGGGGTTTGGCTTTTCTGCATCTACGTTAATCGCAGCAGCGGGGTAACCCGCCCCATGCAGAACTGCAATAAAAAATCCCAGACGCTTTGCAGCGGCTAGGATTTGGTACATCAAGTCTACAATCAATCTTCAAAAACTTTAGCCTGATGAATCAGCTGCTGGTACACGGCGCCATCCTGGATTTGATTGGCGCTGAGTAACGCCAGTTTGACCAAAAACAGCTCACGCTTTTGTTCAGGCACGGCATCTAAGGTTTCGGCCAGCAGGTCATATACTTTTTCTAGATCTGGAATACTGATTGCGTTCATGCTGCTGCTCCTTCGGCGGCTTGAAGAAATTGTTGAAAGGTTTGGGGAATGGCATTTTCGCGGTAATTGATCCATCGCCCGTTAATATGATGCCCTGGACGGACTAAATAGATTGCCCCAGCCTGCGCAAAGAAGCGCTCAGCAGCCACGTCCTGCGCAATGGCAGCCGTGCGGTCTGCCCCATTAGCCGTCACGCCATCCAATGCTAAAGCCACGAGCTGCACTGGAATGCCTTGCTTTTTCAGCGCAGCAATTTCTGCATGCAATGAAGCAGGAAGCTGGCCTTGCTCTGTCAGCGCCAATACCGTGAATTTTCCAGAGATGGCATCATAAAGGAACGAACCATCGGCAAATTTAACATTGGGTATCAGCGCGCCATTTTCTGTCAACTCATTCATTTGCGCATTATCATCATGCTGACTGTTTAGTGGCGAATGCATATAGGCATGCGGGCGGGATGTGCGCCAATGATACAGCGGACGCACAAATTCATGCGCTAAAGACAAGGACAGCACGGCGTTACGCAGCAGGCGGTAACCTTCCGTCGGCGGCGCCATAAAGCGGGTCGATTTTCCGGCCTCTGCAATAATTTCACGCGCCGCGCCAACCCGGTCACAACTGTAGCTTTCTAAAAGCTTTTCAGGCGCCCAGCCCTTCATGACCGCCGCCAGTTTCCATGCCAAATCCTGCGCATCCTGAAAACCGGTATTGGCGCCGCGCACGCCAAAAATCGGCAGCAGATGCGCAGCATCACCGGCGAAAATAATCCGGTTATGCACATAATTATCCAAGGTCAGCGCCCGCGCAGAATACACAGTGCTCCAGTCCATTTCCCATGCCAAATGATCTTTGCCAATCATCTTCAGCTGATCATTGACCGCTTTATGCAGATTTTCCGGCAGTAAAGCTTCTTCTGGAGAAACCGCAGGATCGAGCTGGTAATCAAAGCGCCAAATGCTGTCCGGCTCACGGTGCATCAAAATGGTATTGCCCGGATTCCAGTCAGGAGAGAAATAAGCCAAGCGTTCTGTTGGATAGTCCAGTTTAATGCGGATATCCGCAATGACAAAACGCCCTTCGTAGCTTGCGCCTTCCATCCGCAGCTTCATGCGCTCACGGATCGGTGAACGGCCACCATCGGCTGCCACCACCCATTTAGACGTGTGCTGATAAGCGCCTTCCGGCGTTTCAATAGTTAAGGTGACTTGATCATGGGCTTGCTCATGATCCACCACTTTGTTGCCCCAGCGCATTTCAATGTTCGGCTGCTGCTGAATTTCTTCCAGCAAAAAATGCTCCAGCCAGTTTTGCTGCAGATTATTCAATGGCGCAAACTGATCATGCTCACTGACCGGTGACGCCATGCGGAAGGCAATTTGCCCTTTATATATAGAATTGCCATGCGTCCATGGCAATGCTTTGGTCATAATGCGCCCCGCTGCGCCTGCCGCCTGCAGGATTTCCATTGAGCGCTTGGTATACACCAGTGCACGGCTGCCTTCTGACAGCTGCAGTTCCGCAGACATCAAAATGACCTTTACGCCCTGCTTGGCCAGCAGCAATGCGGCGGTCATGCCGATGGGCCCGGCGCCAACAACAGTGACCGTTTGATCATCTGCCGTTTCGGATGCCGCGCCATGATAGTGCGGAAAAACTTGATAATTGTAATACAGTGATTTTCTTGGCTCTGCCGCTGGAAAATGCATCTTGAACTCCTTGTCTTCATTACAATAAATAAATATTTTTAGCCGCTTAACCTGCTGGCTGCAGCGGCATGCTGTCTTTAAGTTGAATCGAATCTTGTACTGTATTGCTGCGGTATGCTTTGCTTCCATTTAAGCCCACGGCATAAAAGCTCAGCAGCAATACAGTTAAAAATGAACAAAGCACCCAGACCATAGTGAATGAACCTGTCGCAGCTGCAATCATTGAAATTGCCGGTACGCCAGCGGCAATACCCAATGTCTGAAAGCGCAGGCAAATGCCATACACTTCACCATAATATGCAAGGCCATAGGTTTTGGAGGCCACAACAGCCGGCGTTACCGTGCCTATGCAATTGCCAACGCCCCAAAACACAGCACCGAACAGCCCCAGCATCCACATATCCGCAGAAGCGGTAAAAATAAAGGGAATGCAGGTCAGTAATACTGATGCCGCCACTAAAGCTGTGGTTTTGAGTGACCCGAATTTGTCGTACAGCCAGCCCAATGCCACTTTTGCAAAAATCATGATGCCAAGAGTAATCACTAAAAATGTTGCCGCCTGCTCCATGCCAAAAGTATTTTGCAGATAAACTGGCAGCTGCAGCACAATCCCCCCGCCGACAAAACCCACCAAAAATTGAGCCGCCAGCATCGACCAGAAAAAAGGCTTTTTCTTTAATACGGCAGGCGCCAAATGCACCAGTGCAGTTTGATTTCCCGGCACGGACTGTTTCAGCGCCTGCTCTGCGCCATATGCTTTTAAACCTATGCTTTCCGGACTGTCTTTGATGATAAAGACAATCAACACGGCTCCTGCCGCAAACATGATCGCCGCCACCGTCTGATAAGCAAAAGCCAGACTGAAATGCTGAATGCAGTAGGTAATATATTTACTGAGCGCCATGCCAAAGAATGCGCTGCCCGAAAGCGCAATGCTCATCGCCAAGCCTTTCTTTTCTGCAAACCAGCGATTCACCAATATATTGGGCGGAATAAAGGTTAAACCTGTAGAAAAAAAACCGAACAGCGCCGCTGTGGCATACAGCGCCGCAATGCTGCTGACCATAGAAAATGCGGCATAGCTCAGGCAAAAACCGGTTAAGAAAAACAGTAAGGCTTTTTGGGTATGCGCCTGCAGGATTTTGCCGACTTTCGGCGAAAACAGCATCACCGTAATATTGATAATGGTTGAGCACAATGCAAATTGCGTCGCGCTGATGCCCGCCTGCTGGGTGAACGCGTTCAGATAGATATTGAATGTTGTAATGGTCAGCGCAAGGGCTGAACCCGAAACCGCCATCAGCGCCAATACAATCCACCAGCCGTAAAAAAACTGATTTTCCGTTTTTTTCATTTTGCTTTCCCTAGTTCCTTGCATATATTCTGCTCAAGGAAAGCAAAGGCTTAACCTTGAGAGATCAATTCCGTTAAAGCAGATGCTGTTCCTTTTAGCGCTTTAACTTTTTCATTATTAAAATCAATTGGCAGATGCGCATCACTGCCCAATGCCGCAATGGAAAATTCAATTTCACCATGACGGTTAAACACTGGCACACACACCGCATTTACCCCAGCAAGCAAATCTCCAGAGACTGTCGCTGCGCCCTTGTCACAAATCGCGCGTTTCATCTCCTGAAACTCATCCCAATTGGCTGGATAGACCTGCTGACCCAAACTTTGGCGCTGCTGCCATTCCTTTTCCAGTAAAGGCCGCACAATGTCTTCTGCCATAAAAGCGGCAAAAGTGCGTCCGGTTGCTGAATTCAGCATCGGCATGACAGAACCGACCCGCGTAATCACCGACACGGGCTGATCAGGTTCAATCCACTGCACCACCAATGGCCCTTGTGACGTCCATTTGCTGATTTGCAAACCGCAGTTGATTTCACGGTGCAGCGCATGAATCATCGGCTGAGCCGCCTGAATCATATCTGTGCGCTGTATACAGCTCAGCCCTAAACGCCAGGCCTGATCACCAAGCGCATAGCGCCCGTCACCCAGCTGCTTGGCGTAATTCATCCGCACCAGACTCACCACATAGCGGTGAACCTTTGCCGGATGCATCGACAGCTTTTCAGAAAGTTCTTTCAGCATCATCGGCGTACGGTGCGCAATCAGTGCATCCAATACATTTAAGCCGACCTCTAAAGACTGCACCCCGCCTTGTGTTTTTTCTTCAGACATTCGTCTTTTAACTCTCAATTTAATGATCAGTATTTTACGCGAAGCAGTCTGATTAAAAAGCGCTAAACACAAAATTGGCCGCAATAAACTTTTAAGCAATGCTCCTGATCTGTTAATTTTAAAAACCCATAAATTACGCAATTCATAATCAATTTATATATTGCGTAATTTATTAAAATGAGTATGATGAGATTAATCGTAAAAATCAAGGCTTCTAAGACCTTAGGCGCAATTTTTTATAAAACATTTATATTTCAAAGTTTTATAAAAATATGATTTGCAAAATCATCAATTTGCGCAATGCCTGGAACCCCTGATGCTTATTTTTCTCAATGCAAACGTGTCAAACGCATGGATTGCTTTGCTCAGTCAAAAGGAATATAGAAATGACTCGCCCATTGAACTCATTTATAGACGTCGCCCAAAATTCAGATTTTCCAATTCAAAACCTGCCTTATGGCATTTTCAGCAACACTCAAGACGGCGTGCGCCGCGCAGGTACAGCCATCGGCGAATGGGTGCTGGACTTGGCGGCCCTCGAAGCGAATGGCTATTTGAAAATTCATGCTGGCGAAACTTACTTTGCGCAAAGCACATTGAACAAATTCATTGAATCCGGCAAAGCCAACTGGTCTAAAATCCGTGCTGAACTTCAGGAATTGCTGTCTGCAGACAATGCCGAACTGCGCGACAACCCAGCCCTGCGTGAGCAAGTGTTCTTTAAGCAGGCCGATGTCACTTTGCATCTGCCCGTGCACGTGCCTGGCTATACCGATTTTTATTCATCTAAAGAACATGCCACCAATGTCGGCTGCATGTTCCGCGACCCTAAAAATGCCCTGCTGCCGAACTGGTCAGAACTGCCTGTCGGCTATAACGGCCGCGCAAGCTCAGTGATAGTTAGCGGTACAGATATTGTCCGCCCTTCTGGCCAGATCAAACTGCCCAATGCCGACCGTCCGCAGTTTTCTGCCTGCCGCAAACTGGACTTTGAATTGGAAACCGGCTTTATTGTAGGCAAAGCCAACAATTTAGGCGAACCGATTGCCATTGAAAATGCATGGGATCATATCTTTGGCATGGTGCTGTTCAATGACTGGTCTGCACGTGACTTGCAGCAATGGGAATACGTGCCGCTCGGCCCGTTCAATGCCAAAACTTTTGCTTCATCAATCTCACCTTGGATTGTGACTTTGGAAGCGCTTGAACCTTTCAAAACCCATTCGCCAGTCCAAGAGCCGCAGCCGCTGGCTTACTTGCGCGAAGACCACAGCAGCAACAGCTACGACATCAACTTATCTGTCGAAATTCGAGCCGATGGCGCAGATCAGGCGGATGTGATTTCCGAAACCAACTTTAAATATATGTACTGGTCGATGGCGCAGCAGTTAACCCACCACACGATTGCCGGCTGCAATGTGCAAGTTGGCGATTTAATGGGCTCTGGCACCATTTCGGGTCCAACGCCAAATTCATATGGTTCACTGCTGGAAATTACTTGGAATGCCACCAAGCCTTTAACACTGTCGAATGGCGAAGAACGCAGCTTTATTCAAGATGGCGACACTCTCATTATGAAAGGCTTTTGTGAAAAAGGCGGTTTGCGCATTGGCTTTGGCGAAGTCACAGGCAAAGTGCGCCCTGCCGTTGCATTTCATTTTGCTGAACATGCTGCCGAAGAAGCATGCGCATGAAACTTTATAGTTATTTCCGCAGCTCCGCGGCTTACCGCGTGCGCATTGCGCTGAATCTAAAACAGCTGAATGCAGAGATGATTCCAGTGCATTTGCTGAATAACGGCGGTGAACAGCACAGCGAAGCTTACCGTGCAGTTAATCCAAGTGAATTGGTTCCTGCTTTGGTGGATGATGATTTCACCCTGACCCAGTCGCTCAGCATTTTGGAATATCTGGACGAAAAATTTCCAGCGCATAACATTCTGCCGCAAGACCTGCAGCAGCGTGCGCTTGCCCGTGCATTCAGCCTGAGCATTTCCTGCGACATTCATCCATTAAACAACCTGCGCGTACTGCAGTATTTAACCGGTGAATTGGGCTTAAGCAATGAACAGAAAAATGCATGGTATACGCATTGGGTCAAAGTGGGCTTTGATGCTTTAGAAGCACAGCTGGTTCATTCCAATGGGCGATTCTGTTTTGGCGACGACCCAACCATTGCTGACTGCTGCCTGATTCCGCAAGTGTATAACGCGCTGCGTTTCAATATTGATTTATCAGCTTACCCAAAAATTCAATCTATATATGCCCACTGCAATGCATTGGATGCATTCCAAAAGGCTGCGCCCGAAGCGCAGTCAGATGCGGCTTAACTGATCATTAAATAAGGACATTCAACATGACCATTCAAATTGAAAAAATTCACCACGTAGCGTACCGCTGTAAAGACGCGAAAGAGACGGTGGAATGGTACAAAAAGAACCTGAATATGGACTTTATTTTAGCTTTTGCTGAAGACCATGTGCCGTCAACCAAAGCCTTTGATCCCTATATGCATTTGTTTTTAGATGCAGGCAATGGCAATGTTCTCGCCTTCTTTGAGCTGCCAACGCAGCCAGAAATGGGCCGTGACGAAAACACCCCAAAATGGGTGCAGCATATTGCGCTGAAAGTCAAAGACCGCACTGCATTAATTGAAGCAAAAGCACATTTAGAAGAAAACGGCATTGATGTACTGGGCATTACCAATCACGGTATTTTCCATTCAATTTACTTCTTTGATCCCAACGGCCACCGTTTGGAACTGGCATATGACGATGAAAAAGCGCCTGAAAAAATTGCCATGATCACGGAAGACATGAAGCATGACATGCTGGAGCAATGGTCTAAGACCAAGCGCGCGCCTGATCATACGCACTTCCTGCATGCATCAGAGTTAGACAACAACTCAGCCGCTGCGAAAGTGGATGCTTAAACCAAAGCTCCCCCAGCACGATGATAAAAAAGCAGTTCAGGTTTGAACTGCTTTTTTAAATGAAATCAGCAAAAGCGTATGCGCAGTACAGCTATTTATTACGCAACTCAAATCAGCGGTACCAATGTAAGGACTGGATGTATCACAATATCGTTAGATGCTAGATCTGAATGCACATGGTATTTTTAATATTTAAAAAACACATAATGCTGAATAGCCAACATCTTAAAACTCCCGCAATCCGTATTTTTCAGCTTATAATTATTAATACAAACTATTAAATGAAATATCGACTCATTTTACTGTGTTTGTATTGAGTTCGGCTTGAACTTTAAGCAGATGAATGCCAATTTTATCAGCCTTCGCTATTATGAACCGTTATTGACTTCTTTTGATAAGGCCCACGGATGACACTCAAGCAGTTAAAAGCCTTTTTAGTCTTAGCGCGCGCATTAAATTATGCCAATGCCGCCAATGAATTGTGCCTAAGCCAATCCGCTTTGAGTTTAAGCATCAAGACCTTAGAGGAAGAACTGGGCGGCAAGCTCTTTAAACGCAATACCCGCCGAGTAGAAATGACTGCGGAAGGCCAATCACTCATTCCCTATGCAAAGAAATTATTAGCCAATTGGGAGGATATGGAAAAGGATGTCAAGCAGCGGTTCAAATTAAACCGTGGCACTTTAAACATTGCCTCCATGCCTTTTGCGACACACGCCATCCTGCCCGCCGTCATACAGAATTTCTCAAAGCGCTATCCCAATATTAATTTTTCCATTCATGACATCCCCAATGAGAAAATTATTGAAAAAGTGCAGGAAGGCATTTTTGAAATCGGCATTTGCTTTAATCCTCAAATGAGCGATCAACTCATATTTCAGCCTTTATTTAATGAAGATTTCTTAGCCTTGCTGCCAAAGGGCCATGCTTTAAGCCATCGGAAAAGCATCACTTGGCTGGAGCTGTGTTCTCAGCCCTTTGTCACGCTGCAAAGCCCTTCCATTATCCGCAAGGTCATCGAACAGCACTGCGCTTTGCACAATATTCACTTAGATTTAAAAGTTGAATGTCACCAGATCAGCTCCCTATCTCATTTCACCGCTTACGGCATGGGGGTCAGCGCCATTCCCCGCCATTTCAAAAATTTTATTAATTTAGAACAAAACGTATTAATTGAAATTGAAGACAATGATGTTCAGCTTCCTGTGGGCATCATTTATAAAAAAGATGATGAACTTTCAAATGTTTCCACACATTTTATAGAAACTGTTTTACAGCATGATTTTCATTGAGTCATGCTTTAAAGCATCTTCATCAATGAACCACAAAACCAATTAAATTATTCATAAAAAATTCTTCATTTTCAAAATCCGCTTGCCCTGCATGCTGGCTTCACACGGCTGCCTTGCGTTCATTAATGAGTTTTTCTGATCAGGCGTTAGAAAGATTCAATTTCTCAATTGTTAAGCGCAATGTTAAAAAATAATAAAGCAAAAAAGGAATTTGAGAATGAACAAACTGGCGGCAAGTGCAGAGCTTGCTTTAGCGGACATTGCGGCAGACAATCAAACATTTGCCGTTGGCGGTTTTGGTTTATGCGGCATCCCTGAAGCGCTGATCGATGCTTTAAAAAATACCGGCGTGACGGGCTTGACCTGTATTTCCAACAACGCGGGTGTAGATGATTTCGGCTTAGGCAAACTGCTGCACACCAAGCAAATCAAAAAAATGATTTCTTCTTATGTTGGCGAAAACAAAGAATTTGAACGCCAATATTTAAATGGCGAATTAGAAGTTGAACTCACCCCTCAAGGCACATTGGCCGAAAAACTGCGTGCTGGCGGCGCAGGAATTCCCGCATTCTTTACCCAAACTGGGGTTGGCACTTTAATTGCCGAAGGCAAGGAAGTCCGGGAATTTGACGGCAAAGAATACATTTTAGAACCCTCTCTTACGGCGGATGTCGCTTTAGTGAAAGCCTATAAGGCCGATAAAGCCGGCAATTTAGTGTTCCGCAAAACCGCGCGCAATTTTAACCCTGAGTGCGCCATGGCAGGCAGGCTTACCATCGCTGAAGTTGAAGAAGTGGTAGAGATTGGCGAGATTGATCCTGATGATATTCATCTGCCAGGCATTTATGTCAACCGCATTGTACTCAATACAGCGCCTGAAAAACGCATTGAACAATTAACCTTAAAGGCGGAGGCTTGATCATGGCTTGGACACGCAATGAAATGGCGCAGCGCGCAGCTTTAGAATTGGAAGATGGCTTCTATGTCAATTTAGGCATTGGCCTGCCGACCTTAGTTGCCAACTATATTCCCGACAATATCAACGTGTGGCTGCAGTCTGAAAATGGCCTGCTCGGCATTGATGAATTTCCAACGCAAGATACGGTAGATGCAGATTTAATTAATGCGGGCAAACAGACTGTTACTGCGCGTAAAGGCGCGGCGTTCTTTTCCAGTTCAGAGTCTTTCGCGATGATCCGCGGCGGCCATGTCAATATTGCGATTTTAGGCGCAATGGAAGTTTCTGAAACTGGCGACCTTGCCAACTGGATGATTCCGGGAAAAAAAGTCAAAGGCATGGGCGGCGCTATGGATTTGGTGGCTGGCGTGCAAAAAGTAGTGGTGCTGATGGAGCATAATGCCAAAGACGGCAGTCCCAAAATTGTGCCGCAATGCACCCTGCCGCTGACGGGTAAAGGTGTGGTAACCCGCATCATCTCGGATTTAGGCGTGATGGATATAACTGAAAAAGGGATTGCTTTAGTGGAATTGGCGAAAGATGTCACACTTGAGCAAATTAAAGCCGTGACAGGCGCGGCGCTGATCACCAATGCTTTAGATGCAGCCTGATGTGCAGCAAGGCCATCATAATTTTGCAGGGATGGAAGATTAAAGCTCATCAATGCCAGCAATTAAAAAAGTACCGCAATTGCGGTACTTTTTTTCATTGGTTCATTCTGCATTTAATACAGATACTGCAGAATCAGCTGAGCATAAACATTGCTGCTCGTACCTCCCGCTTGGCTGCCGCCATGATCGATATCTTTTTTCGGCTTGTACCAGCCAGCTAAAGGAATCGCATTGATATTTGCTGTTGGTGACCACACGGCAAAAGCATTGACTTCATGGCCATCTAAATTTTCAATCTCTTTTTTCATGCTCTCAAACTGATATGCCAGCAATCCTACATGCAAATTCTCTTTCATAGATGCCTGCAGTGACAGCTGATGAATCCGCGCATTGCTGCTGAATGGCCCGGCATAGTTGCCAGCGACTTCACCTTGAAACCATGTGCCAAAGCCTGCATCGATATTGCCGTAAAACAGCGGATCATAATTTTCTGAGAAAGATGAATAGCGGTAGCCTAAAACAGGCTGATACGGCAGCTGATCAAAGCTGTAATGTGCAGCGGCGTACCATGCATTTTCATTGTTATGCGTTTGATCTTGATGCACATATTCTCCGCTGAACGCCAGCTGCGCATTGACTTGCGCTTTCACCCGCAGCGAAATATCTTGCAGGTCATCACGCACAGACTCATGATACGGATCATCAAGATCGGTTACTTGCAGATAGGTCAATCCAGCAGATGCTTTGCCAAAGTCATATTCTGTATCTGCTGCCCATAACTTTGGTTGATATTGCGCTTTATTGTCTGACTCTAAATAATACACTTGAGTTTTCAGCTGTTCATTCAGCTGCAGCTTCATTTGCACAGCAAACTCAAAACTGCGGCGCGCCGCCAAATAGTAGCCGCCGCCGCGGTTCAGCTCACCATCTGCAATGCCTTTGCCCACATTCAGCGCATCGCCCGCCACAATAAAGCCATCGGCGATTTGAATATTTTGCCGTCCAGCCCGCAGATCAAAACTGGCGTCTTCCGCCAAACCATTGCGCCAGCCGGCTGTCCATTCTTCCAACGAAGTTCTTCGCTCTTTGCCCGTGGTCATGCCGCCCGCATCTCCATCACCAAAGGTACCGGAACTCAGGCCCATCACGCTGCCGTATAATGCGCCGCCATTATGCTGAACTTCAGCTTCAAAACCGTATTTGGCATAGGCTTCCTGCCAAGATACATCACCTGATGCATCCGGATTGTTATAGCTTTTATCACTGTAAAAAGCGCCTAAGGTCACATCTAAAACAGGTTTAATTTTTACATTCTCAGGAAAACTGGCCATGTCTGCCTGCACTGTGCCGCCGCTCAGTAGCAATGCCGCCGCACACATTGTCTTTCTCATTTGATTCCCCTTAAAACTTATTTTTCAATCTTCCAAAAAAAGAGGACCAGCTTCCTGCTGATCCTCCTGATGCATCCATCAGTGCTTGTGCTGTTCTTTTTCAGCGGCCTGCTTTTGATCTGCGCCATTGTTCAGGGTTGGCGTGCTGTCAAAGAAATTCCAAGGCTTCAGCATGGTATAGACCCATTCTGTCGGCATAATCGGCCATTCTTCAGCGCGCGCGACATGTGTTGTGCCCGTGGTCATCCACACCACCAAGTCTTTATTTTCAATATTGTCGTTATTGGCAACGAACTCGCCCAGTCCTGTATCTTTCACCGAACGGTTTGAATATTTGCCTTCAGGAAACTGTTCATTTTGATCACGCTTGGTGACCCAAATTTGCTTATCCATAAAGCTTAAACGCTTGAACAGCCATTCGTCAGGCGCAAAGTTCGCGCCTTTCGCGATTGGATGCGTACCGCCTGCAAACGGAATCATTTGATAAGACACCGGATTGCCCATGCGATTTTCTTTATTGGCATTGGAAATTAAGCGGATGGTTGATGGGTCAAATTTCTGCGCCGCTTCCTGTTCGGTTGCCACAGTGCGCTCTTTGACCTCCATTGCGCTGCTGCGCGGGCCGCCGCGGGTATTTTTAGCAACGACGGGATCCAGCTCCATAAAACTGTTATTGCCGCCATCGACATCCATATCCAAACGGAAGTTGTAAATATGCTGATGGGTTGTGCCGACAATATTATGGTCAATCAATGTACCGTAGCGGGTATCTTCTTTTGCTGTTGCATCATGCATAGTACGGGCTTTGACGCCTTTAACCGCTTCAATGCCTGTCGCGCCGGCGTTGATGCCGATAATGCCGTTATTATTGAAAACCCAGTCAAAGATATAGTCGTAGTTGCCCACGGTGCTGATCCAGCGCACCACCAATTCACGGCGTTCTGAACTGATATTGGGCTGGTTCATTTCCTGATGCTTAAACTCAGGGCCCGCATAGCGTTCAAAAATGGCAATGGCGTTTGGAATGACGCGCGGCTGCCCGGTGTAATCGGCAATAACGGCATCCAGCAATACTGCATTGTCTGGCGCATCAATGCCTTTTTCAATAGAAGACGTCAGCGTGCCCATGCCGTATTCGCCAGAATCCAAATAGGATTTGAAGTACCAGCCCATATCCGGATCACCATAAGGCACCACCATGCCACCAAGGTTCCCTTCATACATGACCTTACGCTTTTCGCCTTTATCTTTATAGGTGACAGTCGATACTTTTAAGCCCACACGGGAATCTAAACCGACATGGAAGCACCATGGCCCCCAATGCACCGTTTGGCCGGTAATGGAAAAGTTTTTGCCCTCAGGCTCAATTATATTCAGCGGCTTAAACTGTGATTTGTCATTTTTACTGGCAATCGAATTGGGTGACATCGGCACGGGAATAATCGCGCCCTCTTCAAGCTTTACAATTTTTTTCTGGTCTAGATCCACCACGGCCACCAGATTTTCAATCGGATGCGCCCAATAATTGCCGTCCCCCGTATCTAAATAGGAAACCACTTTCAGCACATTCAGCTCTTGCCCCAAACCGTCTTTACCGCCAAAAAAGCCCACCGTCAGCGGTGTCGTCACCACTTTAGAAACATCTTTAACACCGCGTTTTGCCAAGGCCTTTTTATAGTTCTTATCTTTGGTGATGATTTCCTGCACCGCGACCATATCGTCGTACAGCACCATGCCATGAGTGTTTTCCAAGACTTTCCATTGTGTCACGTTTTGCGTTTTCAGGTCGACCGCCCCTTCAATCACCGATTTGCCTTTAAGCAAAGTGAATTCCGCCACGCGGTCTTGCGTCAATTCTTTATGGTTAATGAAAGCATCCCAAACTTGGTCTTTTTCAGGATCTTTTAATTTGATCTCTGAAAAACGCATATTCGGATAAGCATATTCAGACTTGCTGATGGCTTCAAAAGTTTGTGAAATTTCCTGTGAGGTTAAACCGTTTAAAGGATGCGCTGCAGACTCCACTTTAAAGGTTTGATCTAAGCCTGATTGAAAAATTTCTGATGCAAATTCTTTACTGACTTCGGCCTTGCCATTTTTGACCAGCAAAGGCACGCTGACTTTCAGCGGCTTGCCATTGACTAAAACGGTATCTGAATTGGGCTTAGCCTGTACCACCAAAGAGCCTTTTGAAATGGTATAGGTATTGGTGAAGTCATCTTTTTTTACATCAGCGCCAAAATCGCTCATGTTCTGATACAGCGGCACCATGTCTGCAGCCTGCCCATGCGCCAAAGCCTGCTGATTCACGCCAATTAAGGCCGCTGCAACCGTTAAATTCAAACCGGCCCATTTTTTTAAGGACTGTGTAATTCGATTATATTTCATTCCCAAAATCCATAATTAATAAAACACTATGGATTTAAAATAGAGGATTTAATATTATAAAAAATCCACCTTAAGGATGATTTTATCTTAAAAATTTACAGATTAATTCCTGACGGTTTTTGACATTTATTTTTTGATAAATATGCTGAACATGTGTTTTAACTGTTGCCAGGCTACAGTTTAAATTTAATGAAATTTCGCTATTATTAATGCCGTTCATTAACTGTTCTAAAACCGCAATTTCTTTTTTGGTTAAACTGTATGAAGCAGACATATCCGCTTTATCGATGGTATCAGTATGATGGTAAAAATACTTTTTAGACAGCTGATAAAAAGACTCTAAAACTCTCTGATCCTGCACGGTAAAAGGCACCTTTTCATTTTCGCGCACAATGCTAAGCCCCAGTATAGGATCGCCATTTCTTTTGCGGAAAAAAATTTCTGCGGTATCCTGTATTTTCCAGCGCGCCATAAAGTCTGCATAGCTTTCATCACACTGATGATGACTGAGCAATTCCACATTATTACTTTTATTGTTATAAAACCGGGTAAATGACACAGGATCATTTTCAACTTTATGATTTAAATACTCATCCAAAGAGTTTTTAGGTATGTTGAATGCATGATAACCATAAGCCCGATCAATATGATCAATCGAATATACTAAATATCCATCAATATTAATTATCCGCTGCACCTGCTCTATAAAGTTTTGACTGAATTCTGTTAAAAACTGATGATTAAGCATAATTTCCACCTATCCTTACCGGAAATTTAATAAGCAATATATAAGCCAAGAGAGCCTCCTACATCCTGTAAGAGGCGCTTATTTTCAGCCGCTGATATGCACTGCCTGCTTATGGGTAAATAAAAGCAAGCCTTCCAAGCCAAAAGAATACCCTAAACCCGATAATTTCCAGCCGCCAAACGGCGCCGCAGGCGATAAATCAGAGTGGCTGTTAATCCATACCGTCCCCGTTTCCATTTGGCTGGCAATCTGCTCCGCTTTGGCCAAATCCGTGCTCCAAATTGAACCGCCTAAGCCAAACTGCGTATTATTGCTGCGCTCCAGCACTTCATCAACGGCATTAAATTTAATAATCGGCAGCACCGGGCCAAACTGCTCCTCATCCACTAAAGCAATGCCTTCCTGCACATTGGCAATTAATGCAGGCGCAATAAAATATCCATGATCCGGCAGCGCTTTTGACGCCGTCAAAACCTGACCGCCCCGCGCTACGGCATCTGCAATCAGCGCATTGACTTTGTCATACTGCATTTTATTCTGTACTGGGCCAAAGGTCACTTCAGGATTCGCGCCATCGCCAATCACTTGCGCATTTGCAATCTGCACCAGCTTTTCAGTCAAAGCCTCATAAACACTTTCATGCACATACAGCCGCTTCAGCGCTGCACAGGTTTGCCCCGCATTTAAAAAGGCAGAGGCAAAAATGCCTTGCGCAGCACGTTCCACATCAGCATCCGCCAAAACAATGCCGGCATCATTGCCGCCCAATTCCAGCACCACGCTTTTCAGCGAGCTGACCGAATGGCTTAAAATGCTCTGTCCGGTACGTGTTGAGCCTGTAAAGGTCACTTTCGCAACATCAGCATGCTCCGTCAGGGCCTGCCCAATCTCACCTTTGCCTAAAACAATGCTGCACACGCCAGCAGGCACATGGCGGTTAATAATTTCCACCAGCTTGATGGTGCTGAGCGGCGTATATTCTGATGGCTTGTTGATGACGCAGTTTTTAGTTTTAAGCGCAGGAAAGATATGCCACACTGCAATCATGAACGGCCAATTCCACGGCGTCACAGAAGCAACCACCCCCAATGGGCGGTTATAGACTTTAATGGTTTTACCGTTGGGTTCCTGTATGGTTTCTACGGGAATGTTCAAACCTGAAAGATAGTCAATCCAGCTGGCGCCAGCGTCCACTTCAAACTGCGCCATGCCAATGGTTTTGCCTTGCTCCAAGGTAATCAGCTGTGCTATTTCATCTTTTTCCGCACGGATATCAGCCGCGATTTTTGCAAAAGCCTGTTTAACCGCATCATCTGATACATTTTTCCAAGCTTTAAATGCCTGCAATGCAGTGTGAGCTGCATCATTGACCTGTCCCGCTGAAGCGCTGGCCACTTCTGCAATAACGCTTTCATTGGCTGGGTTGATGACTGCAAAGCTTAATCCCTGCCCCTGAATCTGCTGTCCGTTGATGATTAAATCTGTATGCATCGCTCTTCCTTGTTTATGGTCTGACAATACCTAGCATTCTAGCGATGTCGATCTGCACCGAAGTCATCCCAAAGGATGATTTTTCCAACTTCTCTGCCTTTTTTCAGTTCCATCCATTGACTTGAAAATAAGCGTACTATTAAATTTTTAATATTTATTTCAATTACATAAAGAATTAAAAATAGTTAACATATTTAATAATTCATAACTATACTGAATCTGATGCTAAATCACAAACTTTCCATCCAGATCAAATAAAAACCGCCATCATCGACGGCGGTTTTTTATTGGACACTGCAAGCCCTCAAATGAATAAGCTGAATTGGCTTGGCGTTAAATCCGGCTGATTTTTAGCTGCTCCCGATACGGCTTATTGCTGTTGAGCGGCATCATTCTGCTGTTTATTTTTCAGATTTTCATCTGGTGCAGGTTCAGACTGCTCTTGCGCTGCTTTTGCCCGTTCCGCCGCTTCACGCGCTTCTATGCGTTTCAGCATTTCAGCCTTTTGCTGTGCATATTTTTCTTGATTTTTGGCGTCACTGTTCACAGCTAAAATAGCCATAGTGACGAGAAAAATTGGAATCAGCAAACCCAGCGCCATCAAAATAATGGCTTTTTTCTTACTGGTTTTCGCTGCATTTGACTGTGGCTGCTGCATACCCATTTACCTGCTATATCACTGCATTTAAAGTTCCGAACGCTAATATAACAAATCCATCTGAAATTGCGCGTCATTGAATAGATGCTTTCACCATTTTACATCCGCATAAAAAGCCGGCATAGGCTGCCGGCTTGGATAAAATAGGCTCCAAAATTTGCCTAAACGTGTTAAACACTCAGCTGAATCTGCGCCAGCACCTGTTTTAAAACTGCTGCATAGTCATAAGCGTCATGGGGCTTATCTACCATGCGCCACGCGACATAACCATCTGGACGCACCAGCACCGCGCCTGCTTCATGCACTTCCGATTTGGCATTCCATGCGCCATACACATCACGGAATTGGCGCGAACCAATTTGAACCACGTCTAAATAAGGCAATGCCAATGCTTCAGCAGCCGCTTTCCAGCCAGTGCCTGAAAGGCCTGTCATTAGGGTAAAGCGGCCTTTGCCGCTAATATCCAAAGTCGAACGCTTTTGCCCTTTGGCATCCACCAGCCAAGCATGCGGCACTTTCGCGCCTGGGCGCGTAGTCGCTTGCAGATGCAATTGCGGGTCTTGCAGAAAGACTTCTTCATCCGATTCTGCAACCACAGCATTAGATGCATAGCGCTGGTTCAGTTCTGTGCCCTGCGCATTAAACTCATAATGTTTAATCTCCAGCGCTTTAAATAATTGCTCACGGATTTTTGCCGCATCCTCTGTTTCTGCAAAAATCCGATCCAGCATTTGCGCCTGCGTGGTTACACCCTGATCAAAACCAAATACATCTTTTAAATGCCTGTAGTCAAAACGGGATTGGTTGGCACGTGCAACAATCTGCTTGCCGACTGGCGCCCGTTCTGCAGTATAGGATGCCAGCAGACTTGGCTGCGCCCAGCCTTTCACCGCATAAGCCAGTTTCCACGCCAAATTAAAAGCATCCTGCATGCAAGTATTCGAGCCTAAGCCACTGGATGGCGGATGACGGTGCACGGCATCACCGCCGCAGAATACGCGGCCGACGGAGTAATTGGCTGCCCAAGTCTGATTGACATACCAGTAAGACACCTTCTGAATTTCAACATCTTCAACTTCAGTTCCCACAAAGGCATTTAAACGCGCACGCACCTGCGCTTCTGTCACCTGCGGTTCGCCCTGCTCAATGTCAAAGCCCCAGCCCATAATCCATTCATCCCACGGACTGATGGCGCGGAGCAATCCCATGCCGATATCCCCAAAGCCGGCTTCAGGATTCACAATCCACTGTAAAATAGCGGGACGGTGCTGCACATATTGCGACAGATCCGCTTTAAACGTCACATATACTGTACCCGCACGCGACATCACCCCTTCCAAAGGCAAATTCAGCTGCTCAACGATTTTTGAACGCGCGCCATCCATACCCACCAAATATTTGGCGCGCAGGCTAAATTCCTGGCCTGTAATCTGGTTGATAAAAGCTGCCGTTACACCATCGTCATCTTGGGTATGCGACAAATACTCGGTATTAAAATGATAAATCGCGCCGCGCTCACCGGCATTCTTTACCAGCAATGCTTCCATTTTCGGCTGAATCAAATCGACCAAAGGGCATGGACTGCCCTGCACATAATCGCCATGGCGTTCATCGCCTGTTCCCCACGCGCTCATGCGGGCAATTTCTTCGCCAACAAGGCTGGTGGTGATCAAGCTTTCCCCCATCTCTTGCCACGGCGTCGCAATGCCTTTGACTTGTTCTTCTACACCTAAATCGCGCAGCACTTCCATCGCGCGCTGATTGGTAATATGGGCGCGCGGGCTATTGGCGAGCCAATTAAATTGCGTAAAGAGCTGCACTTTAATGCCATAGTTCGCCAAAGCCAAACCTAAAGTAGAGCCGGCAGGCCCAGTCCCCACAATTAAAACGTCCGTATCGTATTGCTTCGGCATATCAAGCTCCGCATTTGAATTACTGTATAGCTTTGGCCTGCAGGCCAAAAGCGCTGCTAAGCAGTTTAAAAAAGTTTGAAGCTGCGCCCCACACCCAGACCTCTAAACGATAGTTGCATATTTTTTTTGTCTGCTTGAATGCATACTCATTTGAATTTGAAGCCGCGTTTGGCTGCAGGTTTTTTTTAATTTTTCAACGGTCATACGCTATGGAATTGCGCCATTTAAAATATTTTGCAGCAGTTGCAGAACACGGCAGTTTTACCAAAGCAGCAGAACAGCTGTTTACCGCTCAGCCGTCTCTGAGTCAGCAAATTAAGGATTTGGAAGCAGAGGTTGGCGTACAGCTGATCGACCGCTCCAGCAAGCAAATCAAATTGACCGATGAAGGGCGGGCTTTTTTAAAGCATGCTTTAAATGCGATTGAAAGCGCCAATTTAGCCGCGGCTGCAGCGCAGCAGGTAGCGCATCAAAAGAAAAATCAAATTCATATCGGTTTTTTAAATGTGGCAGAATTAAAAATCATGCCGCTGATTTTAGAAAAGCTGAAAAAGCAGCTTCCCAATATCAGTATTCATATTCAAAGCCTGACCTGTCTGGAGCAGATTCATAAACTGAAAAAATCTGAGCTGGACATCAGCTTTACCCGTTTTGCACTGCAACATGACGACTATGACAATATTCAGCTGATGACCGAGAAAATCTATTTAGTGGCGTCTAAAAAACTGCACAGCAGCGGCCATACGGTAACGCGCAATTATTTAAGCAAACAGAACATCATTATGTGCGAGCAAAACGCGTCCCCAGTATTTTATGAAAATATTCATCAAGTCATTGCGCTGGAACAGCTGCCGCAGCGGCAGATGCATTGGGTCACCAATGTGCTGCAGCACATCAATCTGATTAATATGGGCATGGGCTACAGCTTTGCGCCAGAATACCTGCTGAAGTTTTTAAGTGAGGATGTGCAGACCGTCGCAACCGATTTTGAAATCACGCCGCTGCATCTGTATGCCAGTTTCAGAAAAAATTCCAGCCATCAGGCCTTGCAGATGATTTGCCGGGAATTAAAAGCCGCAGCAATACACTAAAAATCATACAAGGAGCCAATGCTCCTTGTATGATGGCAATCCCCTGCTTAATTAGCAGTCATCAAGTCATGAATCTCATCCGCCAATGCCGGGATATTATTAGAAAAGACCGTTGAATGGGTTTCACCCGCGAAAGGCTCCAGCCGGACACTTGTACCCAATCCATCCATATTGACCGCCAAAGCCGTCGTAATATCCACTGGAACCGTCGTATCCGCCTCGCCCTGATAAATCACGACAGGCTTATCTAATTTGACCATTCCCGGTGTATTATCATCCAGATATTGCCCAATATCCGGATCAGTTAAGAAATTTGGCTGCAAAGCCGTATAGGTAAAAAATTTGCTGTAATCTGTCCCCATATATTGCTGTATGTCTGCGGCGAATTTTATCCCCAGTTCTGGTGAACAAATGCTTTCCGCCAATGCAGCAATAGGAGCTTTTGCCGGCAGGAATGACTGCGCGTATTGAAATGCTGGCGTTTCAGCTTTAATGCCTGAACTGACAATGGCCGCATAAGCATAGGCTGTCGCTGCAATGCCAATGGCCTGGCCAAATGCGGCGGCATCCCCCGCGCTTAAAGCTGCTGTAGCTTTGTTTTGCGCCGTATTTAGATCTTCATCCAGTGTTTCTGCTAAATAAGAAGCAGGCGCAATCGCTACAGTGCCTTTAAAATTATAGCCCAGCAGCGCTTGCTGGTACTGAGCCGCCGCCAAGGCCGCATGACCGCCCTGAGACCAGCCAATCACACTCCAGTTTTTAGATAAATTTCCATACTGATCATGCGCAGCTTTGACCGCTGACAGAATAGATGTTGCAGCGCTTTCCAGATTCAAATAAGGGTGCGGAACTGCAGTATTGCCCAAGCCTTCATAATCAGGGGCAACAACAGCATACCCTTTAGCCAGTAGAGCTTTCACTAAGGCCTTTTCAGAACCAGCTAAAACATTCTGAGATGGAGCGCATCGGTCAGCAGCGCCTGTTGTGCCATGCGCCCAAACCACAACAGGCCAGCCACCTGAGGGTGCAGCGCCAGCAGGAATAAAAATTAAGGTTGTTGCATTAATCTCCTTGCCTGCAACACTTTGCATTTTATAAGTCAAAATTTCATGTTTTGCCGCCAGTGCAGACACATCAGGATCTACGGCATAAGCGCTTATATTAGAAGACCATATATTCCAGTCCTCGTCATCTCCACTGCCGCACGCCGTTAAAAATAAGGCTGAAGAATATGCAGCCGCCAACAAACTTTGTTTAAGCATCTGATTCATTTTTCATGTCCCTTTATTGTTATTCGCCGGAATCTCATCACGAGATTTAAATAATTAAGCATAAAAAAAGCACCTCAATTAGGTGCTTTTCGTAATATGTATCAATAAATTATTTAATTTTTGTAAACTGCATCACACTTTCTTATACACATATTTCATAAAACTGCAAAGAAAATGCCGATAAAGATAATAAGCCCAACCCAGCGGTTATGGCGGAAAGCCCAAAAACAGCGCTGCGGATCGCGGTCACGGGTTTTGGTCCATTGATAGATAAAATCAGCAGCCACAGTCAGTAACGCCAGCAAACCAAATGGCAGCAGCAAGTGTTCTAAATACAGCGCCGAACCAATCAGTACAATACTTAAAGCCTGCAGTGCCGAAATAATTTCAATGTCATATTTGCCAAATAAAATTGCGGTGGATTTTACGCCAATTTTTAAGTCATATTCACGGTCGGTGATTGCATATTGCGTATCATACGCCACCGTCCACGCCAAATTGCCAAAGTATAAAAGCCAGCAGGTTAAATCTAATGGTTTGCCTATTGCTGTAAAGGACATTGGAATTCCCCATGAAAAAGCCATGCCTAAAACAACCTGAGGCAAATGCGTATAGCGCTTCATAAAGGGATAGATAAAAGCGAGAAAAAGCCCGCCTAAAGCACAATAAAACGTTTCAATGGGCAGAAACAGCAGCATGCAGGCACTGGCGAAGACTAAAGCAAGAAACACATAAATGGCTTCTTTTGCAGAAATAATGCCTGTTGCCAAAGGGCGGGTTTTAGTGCGCTCAACATGCGCATCCACTTTGCGGTCGGCAAAATCATTGATGGCGCAGCCTGCAGCACGCATAAATATCGTGCCAAGTACCATCGGAATCAGAATACCAATTGGCGGTATGCCCTCTGCTGCAATCCACAGCGCCCACATGGTCGGCCAAAAAACCAATTCTGTGCCAATCGGCTTATCAAAACGGCAGAGATAATAATAGGCTTCTAGACGTTCACGCCAAGTAATTTGATGCACAGCTGTCATAACGATCCTTAACCTGCAGAATGTTGCTTTTGCAAATACTGTTCAAAACTTTCCAGAAAAGTTTCCTGCACAATGAATTTGCAGCCGTGCCAAGTATAACAGCTCTGCCGAGTCCAGCCATCTTCAAGCCAAATCACACGGCGTTCACATGCCGGGTTTGTGCGCTGAAACAAAAAAAAGCCAATCGGTTTAGTGCCAATATGCTTAAATATCCGCGCGCGCTGCTGCACGCTCAAGATCGGAAAAATGCTTTTGGCTTTCACCCAAGGCTGTTCTTCACAGCCGTATAAATAGCTTTCACGCACCCAGGATGTGTGCTGATAAGGCATTTTCATCCATTTTGCATCGATAAAGTTCAGACGCTGAAAATGTTCTTTTACCGGCTGAACCATAAATTTTCCATCTGCTAAATCAGTCAGCTGCTGGGTCAATGAACCTGACGCATACAGCCATGATTTCAGTTCAGCGGGAATATGCTGCATAACTCTACCTGTAAAATATCTGTTTAACGCTTTTTGTTGGCGCATCATTGAACATGGTTAATTCGATCATTAACCATTGTCTGTTTTTGCAATCACTTCAAATTTGCCGCTGGGCATTTTTTGTAAAATCAATCCTTCACTGCTCAAATAAAAGCGTTGAGGATAATCATATTGCAAAGCCAGCTCAGGATTTTTTAATGCCACAAATTGCGCCTGCTTATAGCCTTCAGGAGTACGGCCGACTTCTATATAAGTCACTTCTGAAAAATTCAGCTTGAAGCCTTTTGCATGATCCTTGGGGTCATTCCAAGGGAAAAACCCTGTATGCTTTTTACGCTGCGCCATAAATTTGGATGCCATATCTGAAACGTATCAATGCATGATACAAAAAAACCCGCACAAGGCGGGTTTTTTTTACAGTTGTGATTCCAGGTCTAAAGACCGGAAGAATTACAGGCTGTAGTACATGTCGAATTCAACTGGGTGAGTTGTTGTATTTAAACGGCGAACATCTTCACGTTTAAGTTCAACATAAGCACCCAGCATTTCTTTAGTGAACACGCCGCCTTTAAGAAGGAATTCGTTGTCCGCTTCAAGAGCATCAAGCGCCATTTCCAAGCTGTGAGCAACAGTTGGGATTTTTGCTTCTTCTTCAGGAGGAAGATCGTACAGGTTCTTGTCAGCAGCTTCACCTGGGTGAATCTTGTTTTGGATGCCGTCAAGACCAGCCATCAGCAATGCAGCGAAACCTAAGTACGGGTTCATCATTGGATCAGGGAAACGCGCTTCGATACGCTTGCCTTTCGGGCTAGATACGTAAGGAATACGGATAGAAGCAGAACGGTTGCGCGCTGAGTAAGCCAGCATGATCGGCGCTTCAAAGTGCGGCACTAAACGCTTGTACGAGTTTGTAGAAGGGTTTGTAATTGCATTCAATGCACGAGCGTGCTTGATTACACCGCCGATGAAGTACAGCGCCATTTCAGAAAGGCCTGCATATTCATCACCAGCAAACAAGTTCTTGCCGTCTTTAGAGATCGACATGTGAACGTGCATGCCTGAACCGTTATCGCCAACCATTGGTTTAGGCATGAAAGTCGCAGTTTTTGCATATTGGTGAGCAACGTTCCAAACAGCATATTTGAACTGTTGAACTTCG
Organism: Acinetobacter sp. CWB-B33; assembly: GCF_039655955.1. Classification (NCBI taxonomy): domain Bacteria; kingdom Pseudomonadati; phylum Pseudomonadota; class Gammaproteobacteria; order Moraxellales; family Moraxellaceae; genus Acinetobacter; species Acinetobacter sp. CWB-B33. The sequence goes on along the minus strand of NZ_JAGFEU010000001.1, from coordinate 354,073 downwards.
TCAGCTTTGCGAACCATAGTGTTGAAGCTTACGCCGATTTCTAATTGGCAAGATGCAACTTCATGGTGATGAACTTCTACACGGCCTGGGCCCATGATGTCTTCAATTTTTGCACACATGTCTGCACGCATATCTTGTGAAGAATCAACTGGTGGAACTGGGAAGTAGCCGCCTTTAACGCGTGGACGGTGGCCAGAATTGCCCGCTTCGTAGTCTTTACCAGTAGACCAAGCCGCTTCTTCAGCAATCAATGTATGGCGCGCGCCAGACATATCGATGTCCCATTTTACTTCGTCAAATACGAAGAATTCTGGTTCTGGGCCAAAGAATGCTGTATCACCGATACCTGTAGATTTCAGGTATTCTTCTGCACGGCGAGCGATCGAGCGCGGGTCACGGTCATAGCCTTGACCAGTAGATGGCTCAATTACGTCACAAGTTACAACAACTGTTGCTTCAGCGAAGAACGGATCCAGGAAGCAAGTTTCTGCATCTGGACGTAAAATCATGTCAGATGCTTCGATGCCTTTCCAGCCGGCAATTGAAGAACCGTCAAACATTTTGCCGTCTTCAAATGTGTCTTCGTCGATTGTATCAGCAGGGTAAGTTACGTGCTGCTCTTTACCCTTAGTGTCAGTAAAGCGAAAATCGACCCATTTTGCGCCACTTTCTTGGATGAGTTGAAGGACCTTGTTCGCCATGCTCATTTTGCTCCGATGTTTTTTTGTTGCACTTGCTAAGTGCGTGTTAGCAGTTGGCAGTTATAAAGCAATTACCGTACCAACTTTTAAAAACAAAGATAATATATTGAATTCCTTATCAGAATTAAAGATTACGCTGCTTTGCTTTGTGTCTATTATACTGAGTGCCAAAGTAAATGCACCATATTCAAACACTCTCATTTAATTTTGTTCAAAAAGCGCCACAACATGTTCCAATTTGGTGCAATCATGCATATCCGCTTATTCCTGCGCCTTTTACGATGCGGTATTTCCGCATGCATGCATTTCAATTGCCTGAATAAAATCAATACTCATCTTTTTGTTTAATCTTCAATACTTAAGGCATCTTGTTTAATATTTTTAAGCCTTCAAACCCCAGCTTCCGGCAGGTTTGGCGCTGTAAATTCAGACATTCAAATCATCCAAGGCTGGAACTGTATTTTTTCGGTAAAATAATGCTGAAAAAAGATGCAGGCAAAAAATGCACCATTTGAGTGAATATTTCTTTCCAGCAGTGTTTTATCCAGATTCTGCGCATCAGCAATTCATTTTGCTGCTCAACAATTATTCCCCAGCAGTTAACTGCAATCCATTCAATGACTTCAGCATTTTCTCTAAATCGTGAGCTACTCGCAGGACAGCACTTGCATGTTAGACATGAATGACTGCCGCATCCATTTAAGCGGCTGCCTGCTTGAACAGCGGCGTTAATCGACGGCGATCAAGCCAATTAGCGCCAAATCTGAATATCACTAAAACCTAATAGCGATATCGGCAGAATCCACGAGGCCACGCTCCTGTTCCGCGAAATAGTTCAGCCGAAAATGATTATTTTTTGCTATGATGACTTGCGCTCCATTTTCCTGATTTATTTATCTTTATATAAATAATCAATGCTGCATTTCCCCAGCAAGGAAAACTGTGGGCCGCTTTGGACTAATCAAGCACAGTTAAGTGCGTAATTTCAATAGGTTAAGCTCATGCTTTTAATGATCGACAACTATGACTCTTTTACCTACAACATCGTCCAGTATTTTGGCGAGTTAAATCAGGAAGTAAAAGTAGTGCGTAATGATGCCGTGACTTTAGAAGATATTGAGCGATGGCAACCGAAGTATTTGGTCATTGGCCCAGGCCCTTGTTCGCCAAGTGAAGCAGGTATTTCTATTCCTGCCATTCAGCATTTTGCAGGCAAGATTCCATTGCTGGGTGTGTGTTTAGGCCACCAAGCCATTGGACAGGCTTTTGGCGGTGACATTATCCGCGCGAAAAAAGTCATGCATGGCCGCCTGTCTGACATGTATCACAGCGATAAGGGCATTTTCAGCAATCTGCCTTCTCCATTTTCCGCAACGCGCTATCACTCTTTGGTGATTGATCAGGCGACGCTGCCAGAATGCTTAGAAATCACCTGCTGGACCAATGAAGAAGATGGCTCCATGGAAGAGATTATGGGGGTAAAACATAAGACATTGCCGGTTGAAGGCGTGCAGTTTCACCCTGAATCTATTTTAAGCCAGCACGGCCATCAGATTTTCAAAAACTTCTTAGAAATTTACGCATAACAGAGCGCATCCAAGATTATGAATATTCAGCAAGCTTTAAATAATATTACGAAAAATATCGAACTCACTCAGCCGCAAATGGAAGAAGTGATGCGCACCATTATGAATGGTGATGCAACAGACGCGCAGATTGGCGCACTGATGATGGGCCTGCGCCAAAAAGGCGAAAGCATTGACGAAATTACCGCTGCAGCCCGTGTCATGCGTGAGTATGCCATTAAAATTGATGTCAGCGATTTGCCGCATTTGGTGGATATTGTCGGTACTGGCGGCGATGGCCAAAACCTGTTTAATGTGTCTACAGCTTCTTCTTTTGTCATTGCCGCTGCTGGCGCAAATATTGCCAAGCATGGCGGACGCGGCGTGTCCTCAAAATCAGGCTCTTCTGACCTTTTAGAACAGGCCGGCATTAACCTTGATTTAAATATGCAGCAAACTGAGCGCTGCATCCGTGATTTAGGTGTCGGCTTCTTATTTGCGCCCAACCATCATAAGGCCATGAAATATGCTGCTGGCCCGCGTAAAGAACTGGGCTTCCGCAGCATTTTCAACTTACTCGGCCCGCTTACGAATCCGGCTGGCGTTAAGCGTTTTGTGATTGGAGTCTTTTCTACTGAGCTGTGCCGCCCAATTGCAGAAGTTTTGAAACAGCTGGGCGCAGAACATGTCATGGTGGTGCATTCTAAAGACGGCTTAGATGAAATCAGCCTTGCATCTTCTACCTATGTGGCAGAACTGAAAAACGGCGAAATTACCGAATGGGAAATTCAGCCTGAAGCGGTAGATATAGAATCTCAAACTTTAACTGGCTTATCTGTAGACAGCGCTGCAGAAAGCTTGGCGCTGATTAAAAATGCCTTGGGCAAAAAGAAAACAGCAATTGGTGAAAAAGCGGCCAGCATGATTGCATTGAATGCTGGCGCGGGCATCTATGTATCTGGCCTGACCACCTCATATAAGCAAGGTGTGGCCTTGGCGCATGACATCATCTATGGCGGTCAGGCTTTAGAAAAAATGGATGTGCTGTCTGAATTTACCAAAACGCTAAAACAATACGAAGCTTAACCGGTCAAGGAAATTTAAATCATGGTTGATATCGCAAATACCATCTTGGGTAAAATTGTTGACCGCAAGCAGGAAGAATTTGCCGCGCGCTTAAAACAGCGCAGCTATAAAGATGTGGAAGAACTGGCGCAGGCGGCAACGCCTGTGCGGGGTTTTGCACAATCTTTGCACAGCAAGCGCCCTGGGGTGATTGCTGAAATTAAGAAAGCCTCGCCGTCTAAAGGCGTAATCCGTGAAAACTTTAATCCTGCAGAAATTGCCCAGCAGTATCAAGATGCTGGCGCGGCATGTTTATCTGTTTTAACCGATGCGGATTTTTTCCAAGGCGCCGATGAGAACATTCAGATTGCCCGTAAGCATTGCGGCTTGCCTGCCCTGCGCAAAGACTTTTTGATTGATCCATATGGCGTGATTGAAGCGCGCGCTTTGCATGCCGACTGCATTTTGCTGATTGTGGCGTGTTTGTCAGATCAGCAATTGGAAGAAATGTCTAAAACAGCATTTGAACATAACTTAGATGTTTTAGTTGAAGTGCATGATGAAGAAGAGCTTGAACGCGCGCTGCGCCTGTCTGAGCACTGCCTGCTGGGCGTGAACAACCGCAATTTAAAAACCTTTGATGTGGATTTAAATACCTCACTGCGTTTGAAAAAGCTGCTGGCGCCTTCACGCTTATTGGTGACTGAAAGCGGTATTGCCACGCCTGCCGATGTCGCCATGATGCAGGAAAACGATATTCACGCATTCTTGGTCGGTGAAAGCTTTATGAAGCAGCCGCGCCCCGATCAGGCTTTTGCTGAATTGTTTGGCACGCCAAAAGCAGTTTAAAAACCTATCCGGTTCAGGCCTATGCATGGCCCTGAACCGGAGTTTAAAAAATAGGCCGGTTCTCAGGCTATTCAGTTTCAAAAGCAGGCTGAATCATGAATGCTGAAGACAAAAAAGTTAGAACTTCACGCGCTACAATTTCAGGCTTTTCCCATGGCGTCCAATGACCGCAATCTGTGAGTTCGACCACTTGAGGATGCGGCACAAGTTCCCGATACCGTTTTGCCATTTGAGTTCCAGAATTCGGATCATTTTGGCCATTAATCAGCAGCATTGGAATTTGACTCTCCATTAAGGCGGCCACTAACCTATCCCGATGCTTAAACCTTTCAAAAATTGAACGATTCAGTGCAACCAAACACTTTTTGCCGTCATTAAAGTTTAATTGCTCGTACCATTGTGCCAGATCAGCATCTGATGGCGGATGATGCACATCAAACATCTGCTTCATATTCTTAGAAAAAATACGCTTATTCAGCAGCGGCCCAATCAAATGGCCAAAGCTAGACGCCATGAGCTTTTGAATAAACCGAGGCTGATAGGCCTCTGGGAATAAGCTGCCATTCATAAAAATTGCAGATTGGATATTAAAAGATAAATGCTGCGCTTGCTGCCGATGCAGCAATTCCTGAAGGATGCCCGCCCCCAGATCATGGCCAATTAAATGGACCTTTTTTAAATTTAAATGCTCAAGCAACGCCACACATTGCGCCGCGTGATCCTGAACACTGTAAACATGCTTGCTGGGCTTATCAGAAAAGCCTAATCCCAAGAGGTCAATCGCAAGAATTTGATATTGCTCTGATAATTCATCCCATATTTTAGACCAGTCAAATGAACTAGTTGGATAGCCGTGAATAAGGAAAAGGGTTGGCGCATCCTGCTTCGCTGCAAACCTATAGAAAATCTTATAGTTCTTAAAAGCAAAATATTCCCCATCCTGCTTCCAACTTTGCAATGTGTACTTCATTTTTATCTCTTATTTTGTTAACCTTACACTGTAAGTTAAATTTACTTGGTACAAATAGAGATGTCAAATCCAGCTGAAACTAATCCAAAAAACAAAATCAAACTGACTAAAGAATCTATTATTGACAGCGCAATCGCATTAATTGAAGAACATGGCATTGACCGTTTCAGCTTGCGTAAGCTTGCGCAAAAATTAAATTGCGAAGCCATGAGCATTTATTATCATGTCAAAAATAAAGAGCAGATTTTTGCAGAAATTGTCGACCGTTTAATTTTAAAAATTGAATTCAATCAAAGTATTAATGGCACAAAGAACCAATTAAAAGATATTGCACATCAATGGAGAAGGCTGTCACAGCAATACCCCAATATCTTCTTAATTTTAGCGGTACATCCTCTAGATTCTGAGATTGGACAAAACTTCATGCATCAAATTCTATTGATTCTTCAGCAAACCAATCTCTCTGCAAAACAAGCCAGCCATTTTTTAAGAGTTCTGAATTATTATTTAATTGGCGCTGGCGTGGATGAAGCTAAAGGCTATCATCACGCGGCACAAAAACAGCCTCCGAATTCCGCTTATCCATCGCTGAACAGTGCAATGGCCTTTTGGACTGTAGCGGATCAGGATCAGATTTTTGAATTGGGCCTAGATACCCTGCTCAACTATATGCCAGATTAACGGCTGCCCTGCTGCTGGCATGCCCCAAAACGCCAAAAATGCTGCAGGCATGAAACGGAATTCAAGCGCAGGGATTCCCATCTGCTTCATTCAAAACGTTGTGAATCCAATTCAGTTCAAATCTAGGCCATTTCGGACTATAATTTAGCAATATATCCGCATCCTTTCTGTTTTTATCCATTATGAGCAAACACGATTCTTCGCTGTCTAAAGAACAATACAACTTACTGAATGCTTTTAAAAAGCAAATCAGCAAGCCGGCGCCTGCGCCAGAACCGATTGCGCCTATAGAAAAAACACCTGAACAGGAACAGCAGGAAGAATTAGATTTTTTCCGCAAGCAGATGCAGGGCGTGCAGAAAATGAATGCAGGAAATATGGCAAAAACGGTTAAGCACACCAAAAAAAAACCGGATGCGCAGACTTTAGCAAAGCGCGCTTCTGCTGTTGGCCCAACGCAAACCGATGAAGCCCTGCTATCCGACACGCAGGCCATGCTGAATCCTGTTGCGAGCCAAGCTAAACTCAGCTACCGCATTGCTACCCTGCAGCATCGGGTGTTTGAAGATTTAAAAGCTGGTAATCTGCGCTGGTTTGAAGCCGTTGATCTGCATGGCTGTACCGTAGAAGATGCCCGCACAGCTGTACTGCAGATTATTCAAATGGCCAAAGATGATAATCAAAACGTGATTAAAATTGTGCATGGCAAAGGCCCCGAAGCCATTTTAAAAACGCATGTCAACAGCTGGCTGCGTCAGCACCGTGATGTGCTGGCTTTTGTCAGCGCGCCTGAAAATCAGGGCGGAACAGGCGCAGTTCTGGTTTTGCTCAAACGTGCAGAAAAGAACCCGCAGTTTAAACAGTAATCGGATTTTTCCTTTAAAAGCAGGCATTGTAATGGTTTTCTGCTACAATGCCGTCCTTGTTCAATCTCTCTGTGTAAGTGAACACGTCTTATGTCTATGCAGCAATCCTACGCTAACATTCTTACTGCCGTTGGTGAAGACCTTAATCGCCCAGGTCTTAAAGATACCCCTATGCGTGCTGCTAAAGCCTTCTCCTATTTAACGTCCGGCTATAGCCAAACTCTGGAAGAAGTAACCAATAAAGCGGTCTTCCCTTCTGATAACCGTGAAATGGTGCTTGTAAAAAATATCGAGTTCTATTCCCTCTGCGAACATCATCTGCTGCCGTTTCATGGCCGTGTGCATATTGCCTATCTACCGGAAGGCAATGTTTTAGGCTTATCTAAATTTGCCCGAATTACCGAAATGTTTGCGCGCCGCCTGCAGATTCAGGAAAACTTGACGCAGCAAATTGCAGAAGCTGTGGCGGAGGTGACTGGCGCCCGCGGTGTAGCTGTGATGATTGATTCCGCCCATATGTGCATGATGATGCGCGGTGTCGGCAAACAAGAATCTACAACCCGAACAGTATCATTTGTCGGCGACTTTAAAACCAATAAAGAAGAACGCCGAGAGTTTTTAAGCGCAGTGCCTGAAAGCTATTAATTCAGCCTTCATTAAAGCCTCAACCTGTGTTGGGGCTTTTTTTAGCCGCATTATTTAAATTTCATCTTCAAACACTTATTGAATGTATTGAGCAAGGAATCTGCTATGTCAGCTATTTCAGTTGCGGGCCAAGGGCCAACTCAAAGTGAACGCACCGTTGATTTCCCGCGGCCAGACCGCTTGGTCAAAGGCAATCCTGAGCGCCATACCTGCAGCTTATATGAGCACCCCAATATGGACTGCGGCATATGGCAATGTGAAGTGGGCGCTTGGAATATTGTTTTTGCGCCAAATAAGCAAGAATTCTTTACGGTGATTGAAGGCCGTGTGCGTATTCATCACAAACATTCCAATATCATGATTGAAGTCGGCCCTGGCGAAGCAGGCATTATTCCGCCTGGCTTTGAAGGCACGTTTGAAGTGGTTGAGGCAGTCAAAAAATACTATGTGAATGTCGCGGTTTAAGCGGTTTAAGTTACAGATTAATCACATGAATTCGCTGTAATTTTGCATATTTATTGGCATAGTGCTTCAAGCAACTTTCAGAGTTCAATGGATGAATCCTTTCACAAAATACTGTGCAATTTTATGGCCCATAATTTTACTGGGCGCCTGCACAGCATCCCCCTTTCCGCATAATCAAACGCATTCTGCCTATGCCAGCCACTTAACTGATGCAGCCGCTATCCGCGATTTGTTTAATCAAGCCAATGTCCAAGGCGTGATTCTCATTAAAAGCGGCAAAAATCTGCAGGAATACGGCAATGCGATACAGCGCGCAGATCAGCCATTTATACCGGCCTCCACGTTTAAAATGCTGAATGCCCTGATTGGCATTGAACACAACAAAACTTCCCCAGACGAAGTATTCAAATGGAATGGAGAAAAACGCAGCTTTCCAGCTTGGGAAAAAGATTTGACCTTAGCGCAGGCCATGGCCGCCTCTGCCGTGCCGGTATATCAAGAATTGGCGCGCAGGATTGGCTTAGCGCTGATGCAATATGAAGTGAAGCGGGTTCAATTTGGCAATGGCGATATTGGCGCTCAAGTCGATAATTTCTGGCTGATGGGCCCGCTTAAAATTACACCAAGGCAGGAAGTGCAATTTGCCGATCAGCTGTCCCACTTGCAATTGCCCTTTCGCAAAAGCACACAGCAGCAAGTGGTTAAAATGCTGTTTATTGAACAGATCGGCAGTAAAGCGCTCTATGCCAAAAGCGGCTGGGGCATGGATGTTGAACCTCAAGTCGGCTGGTACACCGGCTGGGTTGAAGATGCTCAGGGCAAAACCACAGCCTTTTCACTCAACATAGAAATGGAGCAATCCACACCGGCATCTCTGCGTCAAGAGCTGGTGATCAGCAGCTTAAAGCAGCTCAAAATCCTATAAGCCTTTTTCAAATCCCAACATGGATTGAATTACCCCCAGAAGTTTGAATAGAAAAGCCGCAAATTGCGGCTTTTCTATTCCGCCGCGACTATTGGGTACTCAATTTTGCTAAATACACATTATTGCGGCCTTTGTTTTTAGCGGCATACAGCGCGGCATCGGCAGCATCTAAAAAGCGCTGATAATCTGGATGCCCGTCATACAGCGCACAGCCAATGCTGACTGTAAAATTGAAACTGCTGCCCAGCGATGAGCGGATGGGCGTGTCCTGCACACGCTTACGGATACGCTCTGCAATCTCCTGCGCCCGGATCAAATCGCTGTCAACCAGCAAGAGTAAAAACTCTTCTCCGCCAATTCGGAAGGCATAGTCACTGCCCCGCACAGATTCTAAAAGCACTTCGCTAATAAACTGCAGCGCCAAATCTCCAGCAGCGTGGCCATGCTTATCATTAATCCGTTTAAAGAAGTCCGCATCTATCGCCAGCAGTGACAACGGCGAATGATTCTTGCGTGAAAAATGAATCTCACGCGAAACAATGGTCTCTAAATAGCGGCGGTTCAGCAGCTGTGTCAGCGCATCATTGCCTGAATCAATATATTCAGCCACTTGGAACAGCTGATCAATTAGATGCTGAATTTCTCTATTTTTACTGCGCATCTGCTGAATCAGCGCAATGGTCTGCTCTTTCTGCCCGCATTCCAGCACATGATTATTCAGTAAATCCACTTCATGGATCCGGCCGATAATTTCATCCACCTGCTCTGAACCGCTAAAAGCGTAAGCCGCTTTATGAATAAACCAGAGGCCGAATTCAGATTTTGACAGTGCAGGATGCGTAAACCGCTGCGTATCTGAAAATACTTTAAACATGAGTTCATTTTCCCAATCCAGCAATGAACTGCGCTGCTTGTCTTTTTGCACAGACGCATCCTGCATGGCGGAAAATAAACGGTAGCTGTGCTTAATGTCATTATTCTTTTCAATATTGACTTCATAGGAACGGCACATAATTTCTGAACTGAAGCCCAGAATCTGAAAAATATAGCTGATCATGCTTAATGTATAATTTTCAGCATACTGAGATTCAGCCTTCAGGCTGAATATTTTCTTTTCGATTTCCCGAATGCCGCGCATGATCAGCCAAGACGGTATGCCAATCCGCGCATGGACTTTACCGACCATTTGCTGCTTCGCGGCAACCTCTTCAAACTTGTGCTGCAGCGGCGCATTAAAGGATTCAATCAGCCATTGATTCAGCGTCTTGGTTAAGCGGTTTTGGACAATATCATCCGAAAGAAAATACGAGGCCTCTTTTTCCAGCATCATGTTTTTATAAAATTCAACCACCAAAATTTCAGAGTGCCTTTGTATGAATTGAACAGCATCATTTAAAATATCGACTGAATAATCATCGCAAATAAGTTTCCATTGTTTTGCAAGCTTTGCAATGCTTTCAGTATTCATACATTTTGTCCCAGCGGCTATAACATCCAGCCATCAAAAAAAATAATAGTGCCGCAAATTATACATAATATGAATAGTGTGACCCAATCAATCTTTTTATAAAAAACAGTATTTTAATTTTAAATATTTACATAAAATTGAGTGATAAGTATGCTAAAAATCAAAATAAAAAATCAGGCGGTTGGTCTCAATAAGCAGTGTTTTTTCAGACAGGATTAAATGCTTTTACAGAGTAGCTGAACAAATGGGGAGCGCTCTTAAACTGGGCTATGATTTAACCATCATTCAGGAGGACACTTTTCCGCAATTCGACATCCGGCATGGCTTAAAAGAAATGAACAAATTCGAAACTGGCTTTATCCCAATCAAAGCCATGCTGCTGCTGAAACTCCCAGCCCAGACGCAGTGCATTTTGTGCATTCAATGCATATTGAATTTGACTATTCAGCCTGACATTCCATTGGCTCTGATCTTGCCAAAAAGGCAGCTCGACCTGCACCAAGCTGTTGATGTTATCTGACCAGATATTTTGACAACCCAGCGCTGGTCCAGCCCCGGCACGCCAGCCGTCATCCAGAGCCTTGCTGCCCTGAAAATGCACTTGCATTTGCGCATAGCATAAATGGCGCCGGCCGCTGTTTGCCCTGCTGAAACCCGCCTGCACACTCAAATTGGCTACGCCATGCTGCTGTGTTTCACTGAACTGGCCGTGAGCGCCTAAGGCCTCCTGCTGCCAGCCAAAGTTAAAGCCCCACGACAGCGGAGTCTTAAACGGCGTGACTGGGTTATAGGAATTGACAGACAGAAAGTCAAAATGCTCCAGCTTCAGTGTATCTTGCCGATATTGCACTGCGCCATCCCAAAACATCAGCTGTGTGCCTGTACGGAAGCCGCCCTGCGGGTCCATTAAATCATGATAGGCTTGCCGGTGCCCCAGTTCAACGAAGCTGTCCCCCTGCACTTCACCGGCTTTAAGCTGAAAATTTCTAGCATGATGCCCCTGTACAGGGTCCATATTTGGGCGCGGCGCATCGGTGCGCTGTTTTTGCGCAGGGATTTCACTGCGCAGTACCAAAATCTGGCGCAGCCGCGGCTGGGCAAATTCACCTTCAACTTTGCGTGAGGTTAAATAGAGGTATAAATCGTCATACGCCATTTCTAAAATTTTAGCGCGCTCTGTTTCTGAATAGGCTGACAATTGCGCCTGCATATGCAGCGGCGCTGTAAAAGCCAGCTGGTGCGCCTTTTGCGCCAAAATACGGCCATGCTGGCGGGCCTGCGCCAAGAGCTGCGTTTCCAAGGCTGGACGGTAGACCGTATCTGCAACCAGCCCCTGCCGTTCAACCGAACGTATGGTTTCAATTGGAACCGCAGCGACTTTAAACTGGTTCTTTAAATCCAGTTCTGGACGGACAGTATCCAGCAGCCCCAGCAAGCGGTATGCGCAGTTGTCACTGACAAAATAATAAGGAAAGGTGACTTTCTGCATTTCCCAAATATGCTTGACCAAAAACTGGGTTTCCGCCTCAGATAAATTCAGTTCATATTCCCACAAGTCGCGGCTTTCAAAATCGCCATATTCTTTCACTTTGCGGTAATACGGCATGAGTGAATATTCACCCGGGTATTGCCCTGTTAAGCCTTTCCATGCAAATGACCAGCCATCAGCATTGGTGACCGTCGCAGCATAATTAATGGCGTACGAGACTAAATTCAGCTGTTTCTGATCTTTAGGATCGATACGCAAAAGCGTATGCCCAAACATTGAACTGGGATTGCCCATAAAGTCTGTGGCGTAGATCAGGGTTGCTTTATACGGATTGATTTTGCCAAACCAGTCATCCAATTCTGGACATTGAACCGCCGGCAATTGCGCAGACTGAATATTCAGCTGTTCCATCAGCCATTGGCTGCGGGCAGGAAAACGGCAGCGGATGGATTGATTGGGCAAAGCAGCCTGAAACAGCGCTTGTATATTGGCGCTCAGTTCACTGTGCAGATTATGCTGTCCATCTTGAGAGAAAAAATAACCGCTGTAAGTGACTTCACTTCTTCCATGCTGATCTGCGTACATTAAACGATGCCAAATGATTTCATCCGCCAGCCGCTGCTGTTCTGCCTGCTGCACATACGCCTGCGCATGGGCAGGAATTTCATTTGATGGACTTTGCGCGAAAGTGACCCCAGACACAGCAAATGCACAGCATAAAGCAAATAATTTCATGGATACCTAATCATCTGGGAGAATATTTTAAACATGCAGATATAACAAAACCCTGCCAGATGGACAGGGTTTTGCTTAAAGAAATTAAACGTATGCTTTTAATACGTTGTCTTGCGCCATAACGCTTTGTAAAGACGCTAACACTTGCACAGAAGACGCATTTTCAGCTGCGTAGATTTTAGAAAAATTGGCTTTAGATACCGCAAAGAAATGCGCTTTATCTGCCGCTTTAATATTCAGCAGTTCTGCTAAGACATTCAGGCTTTCACCTTGGCCAACCGCCATATCACGCGCTAAAGATTCTGAGTTTTCATTGGTAAATGTAACCGCCTGCGCTGTTACAGTTCCTGTGCCGCTGCAACCTAAGGTACCAAAAGTAATACCGAACAACTGGTTAGCAAATAGACCGTTGGTTGTTGCCGCTAAAATTTTTGGAACCTTCCCTGACTGGCCTGCCCAGACTTGAGAGCCGATACCGCAGCCGGCGTCACGGTCTGCGAAAGCAGCTGTAGAACCAGCCGCTAAAACTGCAGCTAAAGCTAATTTTTTGAACATAGCATTTCTCCAGAAAAATCATTTTCAATGTTTTTAATTATTAAAAAATGTACAAATTTTCTTGTACTTTGGCAGATTACCGTTATATAACAAAGAACGCAAAACAATTTTAGAATAAAGAGTTGATTAAATATCAACCTCTTGTTTAAGCGGATTTTTTAAGCTCCCACATACCATTGTCTTGCCGTGTGCCTAATATTTTCAACACCAAAACCAGACTGAGCAGCAGCAGCAGATACCAAGAGCCCAGTTTGCCCCAGCCCACCATATGCCATGCCTCGACCTGACTTGGGTACAGCCAGATTTTATAGAATGTGCTGATGTTTTCCGCAATCCAGATGATAAATGCCAAAACAGCCAAGACCGGAAGCATCGGCAGCTGAAATTGATGGCGCTGCAGCTGAAATTTGATTCTGGTTTTCCAGAAAATGGCTATGCTCCAGACAAATAAAATCATTCGGATGTCTGGAACAAAAAATTTGCTCATGAAATTAAGATAAGACAATAAAGCCAGTGTCAGCATATTGCCAAAGCTGGGCAGCTTTTCAAATGAGACCTGATATAAACGTAAAGACCGGGCAAAAAAACTGCCTACGGCGGAATACATAAATCCGGCAAATAGCGGCACGGTTAGAATTTTAAATACCGCCGGCTGCGGATACTGCCAGGAGGCAATTTGCGGATGTGTGAGAAAAATTTCCATCACCATCGCCATCATATGAAAAAAGGCGATGACCTTGGCTTCCGCCCAGGATTCCAGCTTTAAATACAGCAAACAGGCTTGAATGGTCAGCGCATAAAACAGCAGATAATCGTAACGGAAAAAACCGTAAAACTCTTGGCTGCCCATAAATGCGGTCAGCACAAAAGCGGCAAGCAGCAATATCCCAAATAAAGCAGCCGAAGCTGCCTTATAGGAAAACTCAAAACAAGATTTAAAAATTGAGATCACACTAAAAAACTCGGCTTCACTGGACTCAATTCATTACAAATATTTTGCGCTGTATTCATGCACCGTATCAATAAAGGCTTTCGGATTTGCAGGATCCACCCATTGCGTAATGCCGTGGCCTAAATTCGCCACATAACCGGTTTTTTCACCATGGGCATACGCATCATCCAGCATGGCTTTGGTGGCTTTCACAATAGTCTCATGCGAACCATATAATGTGGCCGGATCTAAATTGCCCTGCAGCGCAGCGCGGCCCGCCACGGTCTGGCGCGCAACATTCAGCGGTGTCGTCCAGTCTAAGCCAAATGCATCAGCGCCTGTCGCCACCATCGGCTCAAGCCATTGGCCGCCGCCTTTGGTAAATAAAATTACCGGCACTTTGCGGCCATCTTTTTCACGCTTCAAGCCCGCTACAATTTTCTGCATATAGTTCAGAGAAAATTCGATATATTCACGGTGCGCCAATGCTCCGCCCCAGCTGTCAAAAATCTGCACCGCCTGCGCGCCCGCATCAATTTGCGCATTCAGATAGTCAATCACGGCATCAGCCAAACGACCGAGCAGCGCATGCAGCACTTCGGGCTGCGCATACATCATTTGCTTGGTAAAGCGGAAATCCTTGCTTGAACCGCCTTCAACCATATAAGTCGCCAGCGTCCACGGGCTGCCTGAGAAGCCGATTAAAGGCACTTGGCCACCTAAAGCAGAACGGATCGCACTCACCGCATTCATGACATAGCCCAAATCTGACTTGGCATTAAATGCAGGCAGATTTGCAACATCCTGTTCTGTACGGACAGTTTTATGAAATTTCGGGCCTTCGCCGGCCTCAAAATACAAGCCTAAACCCAGCGCATCCGGTACGGTCAAAATATCAGAGAACAGAATTGCTGCGTCCAAATCGTAACGGCGCAAGGGCTGCAGGGTGACTTCACAGGCAAAATCGGTATTTTTGCACAGAGAAAGGAAATCGCCCGCTTTGGCGCGTGTTTCACGGTACTCGGGTAAATAACGGCCGGCTTGACGCATCATCCATACGGGAGTGGCGTCTACTGGCTCGCGCAGCAATGCACGCAGGAAACGATCATTTTTGAGGGCCGTCATTTACTTTTCCATCTATTTTCAACTTTGCAACATCATAACAAAAACCCTTCAAATTGAGTAATTTCTCAGAATTTTAAAAATCGTTTATTGTCAAAGATAAATATGATATTTACACAAAACAAATACTGCATCCCCCCAATTTTTCTGCAATACTTGCAACCGTTTTTTCACATTGTAAATGAATAATTCTTAAGGTTGAGTTACATGTTCGTTCGCACAATGCTCGCAATGAGTTTAAGCTGCATAATTGCGGGTACAGCTTTTGCCGCAGCCACTTCTGAACAACCATTAAATCCAAAGGTAATTACGGATGTAGCTGTTCAAGACCCGATTGACCCGCTTGCCGCTGATTCAGCATCTTCTGCATCAACACAAATTACGTCACAAGAACAACAAGATTTAAATAAAGCGTCTCAAACGCTGAACGATCTGCAAAAATCTGAAGATCAAACCGCCGATGTTGGCGCCGCTCCTGCTGCAGCGCCAAAAACCGCACCTAAAGCTTCTGCCGGCAGCGCCTCTGCTGCAAAAGCATCGTGGACATTAGACGGCCTGAATAATGCGCAGTGGTATGAAGATATTGGCAAAGGCCAATTCCCTGTATATGCCCGCGCGCATGTCATGCTGAACAATGCGCATGCTTCACCAGGCGCAATTGACGGCTCAAGCGGTAAAAATACGCTAAAAGCAATTGCTTCATTCCAGCAAATGAATGGCCTTAAGCCAACTGGGACGTTGACCAAAGAAACTTGGGATGCATTAATTGCAAAGCAAGGCAGCAAACCGGCATTTATTGAATACACTATTACGGATGCAGACCTAAAAGGTCCTTATGCCGCATCAATTCCACGTGATTATGCGCTGCAAGCCAAAATGAAGGGTTTGTATTACACCCGCGTAACTGAAATGCTGGGTGAAAAATTCCATATGGATGAAGATTTTTTAAAGAAAATCAATCCTAAGGCAACGTTCAGCAAAGCTGGCGAAAAAATTATTGTGGCCAATATCCGCAATGAAGTGCCTGAAGACATTCATCTAATTGTGGCGCACAAAGGCGCGAAGCAGCTGTACTTGTTTAACAGCCGCAACCAAATGATCGGTTCGTTCCCTGCAACCATCGGCAGCTCAGATACGCCGTCGCCAACAGGAACGTACAAAGTGACGGGTGTCGCGCCAAATCCGTGGTACAGCTACTCGCCAAGCAACTTTGTGCAAGGCAAAAATACCAAACCGCTGTCTTTGCCGCCCGGCCCGAACGGCCCAGTGGGCAACATCTGGATTGGCTTAAGCAAAAAATCATTTGGTATTCACGGTACGCCAAATCCTTCAGCGATTTCCAAAACTGCATCACACGGCTGTATCCGCCTGACCAACTGGGATGCCAACGATTTGGGCAAAAAAGTGAAATCTGGCGTGACGGTTAAATTCTTAGAGTAATTGCTGCGTCGCAAATCAATAAAAGTGTTTTATTTTCGAATAAAGCACTTTTTTTATGGCATTTTATTTTAAATAACGGTTATACAGTGCGTTCATTGACATCAAAAACATCACAATAAAAAACATTTAAGGTTCAATATGAAACTGAGCTTAGAACAGACTTTCTATACTTTAGGCATCACCGCAGGCCTATTTTTTTCAACATTACACATGGCGCATGCAGCGCTGGACATAGAAGAGCAAAATGTTATCTATATTGACGCCTCTTCTGATGACGGCGATGAGTCTATTTATCCTGAAAATTGGTCTGATCAAAAAAAGATCCGCGATCAGAAATACAATCCGCATGATGATTCTTCACAGCATTTTTTAAGCAACACCCGCTACTTTGTCATTAATGGGAAAAATGCCGTGCGCTACTATCCTTTATCAGAGGCGGCAAATCCGGCACTGCTGTATACCAGCGTAGGCAGCAAAAGCTATTTTGCCCTTGTTCAGTCTTATGGCGCTGCAATGCAGCCCATCATGCTCAAACCGCAATTACCGCATCAGCTTAAAGACCATCAGCTTTTCGGCATTCAGCCGCACGATAAAAACCTAGTGCTGATTTTCCGCAGCCGATATTTCCATACGCCTGCGGAAATGGCGCGGAATATTGCCTTGAATCCAAATTTTAAAAGCTATTTTTACCGGACCAGCTATGAGCTGATTGAAGTCACGCCTCAAGGCAAAATTCTTCACCGCACTCAATTTACTGCGCCTTCTCCAGAAAACGGCTTAGGTTTTGGCCCGAAAATGAATGAAAATAATGGCGAATATGAAGACAGCACTATTGAGTACACCACCCGCACACCTGGTGTTTATCAGACTTTGAACCCATATGATATTGAGTACAGCTATGCTTATACGCATGGAAAATTGACTAAACATACTGAAAAACGCCTGCTGACACCGAGCGAACGGGCTGAAATCAAAGTTGATCATGGCGGTGTCAATGCCGAAAATATGCACGATGAATATAATGAAGCCAATCAAGGCCAGCGCCCGGAACCGAGCAGCTGTTTAGAGGATTACTGGGTGTATCATGATAAAGCTGCGGCTAAAAATGTGCACTGGGGCAATCCGTGGCTGCAGCGCCAGCCAGCCTTGTATCAAAATTTTTTAAGGGATTATGTAAACGGCAAAACCTACAGCTGGCTGCAGTTCAGACAGCATTTTTGCAATGCGCAGCAGCCTTAATATGGAAAACTCATTTGTCTTAAATATGAAACGCTGTATTGCTTTTATACACTTTCACTTGCAGATATAAAACAATAAACTGATCTCAAGTTAACAATAATAGAGGAATAAGATGATGAATGCTTATTTACACCGCAGTGAATCCCGTGGACATGTAAAAATGGGCTGGCTGGAATCTAAACACAGCTTTTCCTTTGGCAACTGGTATGACCCAAAACATATGGGTATCAGCGCGCTGCGCGTGATTAATGATGACTTGATTGCCGAGCATCAAGGCTTTGGCCAGCACCCGCATGACAACATGGAAATTTTAACCTGCGTGTTAAAAGGCACCATTACGCATAAAGACAGCATGGGCAACCATGGCGGTATTGCAGCAGGCGAATGGCAACTGATGAGCGCCGGCACGGGTATTCAGCATAGTGAAATGAATCAGGGTGATGAACAGGCGCATTTACTGCAGATTTGGATTATTCCCAATGAACGCAATGCTGAACCGACATATCAGCAAATTAAATGTGACCCGCGCGAGCAGCCTAATCAGTGGCACCTGATTGTTGGGCCAAATGCCAATGCGCCGATGCACATCCGTCAAAATGCTGAGGTGAAAACTGCCTTCATTGAAAAAGGCCAATCTTTGGAAGTGAAAGCCGTACAGCACATCAATTATGTGCATGTCATTTCAGGTGCGGTGCAAATAGATGAACATACTGTCAATGCAGGTGATGCCATTGCATTTGTCGACGCTGCGCAAATGAAGGCGCTGGAAGATGCGCAAGTGATTTGGTTTGATTTGCCTGAAAATATTCAGTAATTTCACCATCTGAAATGAGCAATAAAAGAGCCTTCGCGATGAAGGCTTTTTTATGTGCGGCGCATTCAGTATGCATGAGCAGAGCATGAATCACTTGAATAGCCTTAAACTTTTTCCAGTGTTGATCTGTCAACACGGTACAAGGCATAGCCAATAGTAGAATTAGGTTTGGCGATTTAATTCTGCTAATTTGCTATTTTTTAAGCTAAAAGCGTCAGCACAATCTAAAAACATATTGAGCATTTTTTAATCAAAAGATCTAATTTACACCTCTTACCAATCGACATTTACACGGCGATTAGGCCCAAGGCAATCAATTAAACTTGCACTGCGCTGACCATTCTCACACTTTTGATATAAATCAGTTTTACTGTTTCCTTCAATCCTAATCCTATTCGGCGATACACCATATTGAACCAGTAACTGAGCCACGGTATTGGCGCGCGCCTGAGAAAGCTTCTGATTATAGTCATCTGAACCTAATCGATCCGTATAACCCGCCACAATGACAGAGCTGGTCTGGCTGGTTTGATTAATGCGATTTGCCAATGCTTTTATAGAGTTTTCACCTGTCACAATTCCTGCTGCATCTGAACAGTCAAATTCAAAAAGAATGTCGGCTGCAGTCTCTGTTGCATCTGCAGTTTCAGCTGCTAGCGGTACTAGTTGAGGCTTTGCTGCTGGCTCGGAATACTGCGTAAGTTTTTCACAAGCATCGCCTTTCCAGCTTAAACGTTCAGACAACGTTTGACGGTCAAAGTCAACTCTTAACTGACAGCGTTTATATTGCTGGGTATTCGGCACTCGAATGTCTAAAACATAGTTCCACGTTTTAGCGCCAAATACGCCTTCATTAAATTGCGGATCACCTAAGATATGCCGAAATTGATTCTTATCCAAACCCACATCGAGCCGTGCAATATCATTCACTTCATAACGCTTAACTTGTTTCAAATAGCTTTTCTTGAGTTCCGGAAAACTGACTTGCTGATCTGTTGCAGCAGGCGATTCTGCTGCAATAGTCGATAACGGAACACACAACATCACACAATAAAGAAGTATATTTTTCATAGCAGTTATTCTCATTCATATTCTAAGTAAAATGGACAAATTTAAGGGCTTAGCTTAAAGGTCTAATCAATCACACCACTTAATCCAATACGTACACTTGGATCGCCCTGTGATGCCGCAGCCACGCCGCCAGTCAATGACCAGCGTCCATTGTCAGCAGTCTTACGCAATGTGACACCAACAGCATTTTCCCCGCCATGGTATGCGGCCCCAACAGCATAGGTGAATTTTCCTGCTACAAATGGTGCACCCTCCATTGCCATAGCAGCGGCAATGCCTGCATTTGCCTTTTTCTCTACATCGTCTATTCGTCCATTGGTGTCATAGAATACCTGCTCTATACGGTCTCCTAAATTTGTAATTTTATTGCCTAAATCAATGTCCGCCTGATTAAGCGCGCCTAAAGCATCGCCTACATTATGGTAGGTTCCATTGTTTACATTATAGGTTGGGGCTGTAAATTGTCCGTTTTCATATTTTGCGCCCCCACCTAATGATGTCGTAATATATTGGTTTGAGGTATTTAGCTGCGAACCATTTACTGCATCTTTAGACGTGCTTGAAACTTCACCTGCTGCCACATTGGTAATTTTTTTGTTGCCCGCATTAATTCCATTTTGGTCAATGACAACATCTCCAACTTTGACTGTATTTGCAGTGACCGTATTGGATGTCACTGAATTGAATTTCACATCATCCGCCGTCGCAACCTTATATTCTTTCCCGCCAGAGCTATTCGTTGTTTCTGTAACAGTCATATTTTGACCCGCAACCACGGTAGAATGCTGCCCAGCTTTTTGATTGATCGAACTAATGGCGTCATTAATATTCGTCGCACCTGTCCCGCCTATGTTCGTAATGGTATTTCCATCACCGCCTTGGAATGCGCCATCACCAATAATGTCGTGAATCTGGCTGCCGTTGACAGCATCTTTGCTGTTTTGTGCGATGCTGCCTTCAGCAACATTTGTCACTTTAGTGCCTGCCGCATCTATGCCATTTTTCGTAACACTTGGCCCGCCCTTGATCGTTAATCCATTATTGTTAACAACAGTATCTCCAGCCGTAACGCTATCCACCTTAATATCTTTGGCCAATTCAACACTGACGTTGTTTCCGCTATTATTGATATTAATATTTCCATCTTTACTAGAAAAATCAACAGTATCCGCCGGTTTCACTTGGCTAGTATTTCCCCCATTAGTCGTTAAGTTCCATCCTTTGTTTGCATTCTGAGCGATATCACTCACTTGTTTTAACTGATCTTCTGTCGCAGCTTGTCCACTGACAAAGTTATTCGGATCAAAGGTTTTATTGGTTAGACCGCCGATGGTTCCTGTAGAACCATTTACCATGATAGGGTTTGCTCCACCCACAATAATTTGGGTTGGGCCTACCTGAGTTTGATATGTACCATTACTGACACTGATATTGCCTGCGCCAATTAGGCTGCTGTTGATGCCATCACTGACCGCAGTCCCGTCAACTGTACTAATATTCGATTTGTTACCATCTTTGAGTTCAACTTTTCCATCGGAAATTTTACTTTTTCCGACAGTCAAGCTGCCTGTAGCCGTTAAATCAATATTTTTAGCTAGTTCAACTTGAACTTTTCCACCAGAAACTTTGGTACTGATGTTGCTATCTGCACCAATCACATCAATGGTTTCGCCTAGTTTCTTCGTAACAGTAGTGCCATCCTCAGCTTTTAAGCCAAAGCCAGCATCTGTTAGCCCTGTTTGCATTGCTTTCAGCTGTTCTTCGGTTGCTGCGCGGCCAGCTGTCGCAAAGTCACTGCTAGTGGTGGTTTTATTGGTTAAACCTTCAAGCGTGCCTTTATTCGCGTCAAGTACAACATTATTTACAGTATTCTTAACAATAATACTGCCTGCATTTATAGCACTTTGAGTGGCGCCATCCTGCACTGTCACGCTATCTTTATTGAGGACAGTCTTGTCTGTTCCAGTACCTGCGGTGACACTGTCAATATTCAGATCTTTATTTAAGCTGAAATCAATTGTTGTTGTTCCATTACCGTCGTTTGCCGCAGCAACTTTTAAGTTATTCTCACCCGTTGCTAATCCAATATCGACAGTATCTCCTGGTTTGACCTGTGTTGTTCCTAAAACGGTGTCTGTTTTAACATTCCAGCCTTGGTTGGCATTTTGAGCAACATCACTGACTTGCTTTAATTGCTCTTCTGTCGCAGCCTGCTTTTGATTATATGTTCCATTTGGGTCCCATGCCGTATTGCTTAATCCACTCACACGCCCAGTAGAACCGTTTACTGTAACTTGATTGGCACCGCCCACAATAATTTGGGTTGGGCCTACTTCAGTTTGATACGCGCCATTACTCACATGAATAACACCTGCACCTACAGTGCTGATATTACTTCCATTGCTTACAGTCGTTCCGTCAACTGTACTAATATTCGATTTGTTGCCATCTTTGAGTTCAACTTTTCCATCGGTAATTTTGCTTTTTCCAACGGTTAAACTGCCGGCAGAAGTTAGATCAATATTTTTAGCTAACTCCACTTCCACTTTTCCGCCAGACACTTTCGTGCTGATATTGCTATCTGCACCAATCACATCAATAGCTTCACCCAATGTTTTAGTTACAGTATTGCCATCTTCTGCGGTTAAGCCAAAGCCTGCATTGTTTAGGCCCGTTTGCATTGCTTTCAGCTGTTCTTCAGTCGCCGCACGGCCTGCTGTCGCAAAGTCACTGCTGGTGGTGGTTTTATTGGTTAAGCCTGTAATGGTTCCAATATTGCCATTGATCGTCACAGGATTGCCGCCTGTGGCTGGTCCAATTTTAACGACAGGCTCTAAACCGAAAGTAATGCCGTTGTTACCCGTATTGGTAATTTTAATATTACTGTCGGCCGCACTAAAATCAACATTCTCCCCCAGCGCAATGGTATCTTTGGCTGTGGTGTCTGCATTTGCACTGACACTAAACCCTCTATCAACAATCTGCTTAATTTGACTGCCATTGACAGCGTCCATCGAACTATCGGTAATATCGCCAGCTGCAACATTGGTAATTTTATTGGTGCCTGCATTAATGCCTGTCACCGTCACGCTCGGTGAGTTTGGCACTGCGCCGCCGCTTGAATTCACAAAGGTTAAGCCTTTGCTGTCAATAACCGTTCCCCCTGCGTTGACACTGTCGAGCTTAATGTCTTTAGCAAGTTTTATCGTGAGCTTATTATCGGTACCGTCTGCGACCACGCCAATATTGTTATCCGTCAGATTTGATGCAACGGATTCTCCACCGACAATACTTAAGCGCTGCCCTAATCTTCTGTCGACATTTACCCCCGCATTGTCCCCGACAAAACTGAGCGGTGTAGCCAGCTGATCTTCTGTTGCAGCCCGCCCAGAAACATAATTCACTGGATCAAAGGTGGTATTGGTCAAGCCTGTAATCGTGCCATTTTTACCATTAAGCGCAATGGTTGAACCTCCTGGAAGGCCGCCAATATTCACCACTTCCGCCAATTTCAAATCAACATCTGCACCAGTATTGCTAATAACTAAATTGCTGTCGCTATTTGAAAAATCGACCGTCTCATCTGGTGCAATATTAGTACTGCTGCTTACGTCTTTATTGGTGGTTAAGTTCCAGCCCTTATTCGCATTTTGAGCCACATCACTGACTTGTTTTAATTGCTCTTCTGTAGCAGCTTGTTTTTGATTATAAATCCCATTGGGGTCCCATGCCGTATTGCTTAACCCACTCACACGCCCAGTGGAACCGTTTACAGTAACTTGATTTGCACCACCAACAATAATTTGGGTTGGGCCTACTTGGGTTTGATATGTACTGTTACGAATACTAATATTGCCTGCGCCAATTAAGCTGCTGTTCGTACCATCACTAACAGTAGTCCCGTCAACTGTACTAATATTGGATTTGTTACCATCTTTTAATTCAACTTTTCCATCGGTAATTTTGCTTTTTCCAACGGTTAAACTGCCAGCAGCCGTTAAATCAATATTTTTAGCTAACTCCACTTCCACTTTGCCGCCAGACACTTTCGTGCTGATATTGCTATCTGCACCAATCACATCAATAGCTTCACCCAATGTCTTAGTTACAGTATTGCCATCTTCTGCGGTTAAGCCAAAGCCTGCATTGTTTAGGCCCGTTTGCATTGCTTTCAGCTGTTCTTCAGTCGCCGCACGGCCCACTGTCGCAAAGTCACTGCTGGTGGTGGTTTTATTGGTTAAGCCTGTAATGGTTCCAATATTGCCATTGATCATCACAGGATTGCCGCCCGTGGCTGGTCCAATTTTAACGACGGGCTCTAAACCGAAAGTAATGCCGTTGTTGCCCGTATTGGTAATTTTAATATTGCTGTCGGCCGCACTGAAATCAACATTCTCCCCCAGCGCAATGGTATCTTTGGCTGTGGTGTCTGCATTTGCACTGACACTAAACCCTCTATCAACAATCTGCTTAATTTGACTGCCATTGACAGCGTCCATCGAACTATCCGTAATATCGCCAGCTGCAACATTGGTAATTTTATTGGTGCCTGCATTAATGCCTGTCACCGTCACGCTCGGTGAGTTTGGCACTGCGCCGCCGCTTGAATTCACAAAGGTTAAGCCTTTGCTGTCAATAACCGTTCCCCCTGCGTTGACACTGTCGAGCTTAATGTCTTTAGCAAGTTTTATCGTGAGCTTATTATCGGTACCGTCTGCGACCACGCCAATATTGTTATCCGTCAGATTTGATGCAACGGATTCTCCACCGACAATACTTAAGCGCTGCCCTAACCTTCTGTCGATATTTACCCCCGCATTGTCTCCGACAAAAGTGAGCGGTGTAGCCAGCTGATCTTCTGTTGCAGCCCGCCCAGGAACATAATTCACTGGATCAAAGGTGGTATTGGTCAAGCCAGTAATCGTGCCATTTTTTCCATTAAGCGCAATGGTTGAACCTCCTGGAAGGCCGCCAATATTCACCACTTCCGCCAGTTTCAAATCAACATCTGCGCCGGTATTGCTGATAACTAAATTGCTGTCGCTATTTGAAAAATCGACCGTCTCATCTGGTGCAATATTAGTGCTGCTTACGTCTTTATTGGTGGTTAAGTTCCAACCCTTATTGGCATTCTGGGCCGTGTCATTGACTAATTTAAGCTGTTCTTCAGTCGCTGCTCGGCCCACTGACGCAAAGTCAGCTGCCGTGAGTGTCTTGTTGGTTAGCCCCGTTAAAGTACCTGTTGTGCCACTGAGCAATACATTATTGGCCGCATTTTTTAAGTTAATGCTGCTGGCATCGCTGGTATTGCTGTTTGCGCCAGAGGCAATCACGTTTTGAGTGGAAGTACCAACATTGCTGTTATTTGCGCCGTCTTTAATTTCAACCCGGCCATCCGTCACTTTGGTTGTACCCACAGTCAAACTGCCTTGTGCAGTAAGGTTTACATCTTTTGCCAATTTAAGCTGCAAAGTATCTGTACCATTTGCGACAACACCAATATTGCCCTCGGTAAGCACTCCTGTGGCGCCCCCTTTAACATCAAGCTGCTGCCCTAATTTACGCTCCACCTTGGCGCCACTATCACCAGCAAAACTCAGCGCAGTATCGGCTAAGTCTGTAATCGCCTGATTGGTTTGATAGAGTTGGCTGCCATTAACCGCATCTGTACTTGAACTGCTAATCCGCCCTGCCGCAACATTAACAATGGTTCGCTCAGATCCAGCATCTCCGACGCTTACACTCGATGACGCAGTTGGAGCGCCTGCAAAGTTATAGGTTTTTCCATTAATTGTGGTTGATGAAGTGGCAACATACGCCGCAGAAACCGAATTATTCCCAAGAACGACGGCGTTTTCATGCGAAGCTGTTGCTGATTTACCAAATACAGATGCACCTTTAGCCGTTACGGAAGCACTGTTCCCTATAGCAACTGCATCTTCCTGCAGCGCTGTCGAACTTGTACCTAAAGCAATCGAGTTCAATGCATTGGCATTGGACTGTTTGCCCAATGCAATTGCATTCACGCCATTTGAGGTTGCATTATTGCCTATCGCGGTTGCATCACGGGCACGGCTGATACTATTCACGCCAAAAGCAATTGCATTTTCACCTGAGCTTTCAGCATTTTGCCCGATTGCTGTCGCTTTTGCAGCAAAACTCTTTGCCTGTGAACCAATTGCCAAACCATCTTGCGCTGTACTATTGGCATCAGACCCGATTGAAGTCGAGCTAATACCCGAAGCTTTAGAATTATCCCCAAATGCCATCGCATCTTCTGCACTGGCATTCGCAAAGCGCCCTAGAGCAACTCCCTGAGCACCACTGACTTTAGCCTGATAACCAATGGCGGTGCCATTATCCCCTTGTGAAAGGGCTTGACGTCCAATTGCAATGCCCTGATTGGCAGAATTGACTTCTGCTTCACTTCCGACCACAACTGCGTAATCAGATTTCGTTCCATCAGCTTCTGAGCCATTGCCTATCACAATGGTATCTGCACCACGGCTTTCAGCACTTTTACCCATCGCAATATTATTTGTACCCGATGCAATCGAAGAATCACCAATTGAAATTGAAGAAGCGCCAACAGCACCTGCACCTGCTCCAATTGCAACAGCACGCTCTCTGGCTGCAATTACATTATTACCGAGCGCGACACTCCCGACTGCAAGTGTTGAAGTACTCGCGCTTGGACCAATGGCTAATGAATCATCCCCGCTTGCACCCGAATTATTTTTATTATCCATATCGCTTGTTTTGACTGAAAAATACTGCGGTCCAGCTTCGGCAACTGCTGCTTTCAACTGCCCAACATTAACAGCTGAAGTCAGATCATTATTATCCGCCTTCACATTACGAATAATGGTTCCATCTGCGCCGACTAAATTTACCACTGACTTGTCTGAGTTATAAAGTACAGCATCGGGTACAATGCCGCCAATTTGCCCACTTCCCAACAAGTCAAAAGCATCTTGAATGGTGGTTGGCAACTTGGTGGTATTCCCTGTCGAATCCTTCACATTGACTTGAATTAAAGGCAACTTACCATTACTGTCAACAGCCGCAGGGTTTCCAGTTGAATCTGTTGCCCCCATCACACGAATAATATCATTCTGTAATGCCTTAATCTGATTAACCGTCACGGCATCTTGTCCATCCGAACCATCAGCAACATTGGTAATTCGGCGTTGTACCGTGGAACTGCCAACTGAGACAATGTTTAAACCGCCAATTCCAGCAGATGAATTTGTAATATACCCATCACCTAATGAATTCGTTTGAGCAACACTGCCTGCTCCCAATGCAACGTCGTTTTGGTTGGCGACAGAATCTAAGCCGATGGCAACGCCTGATGTTCCGATCACACTGGAATCATAGCCTAATGCTATCCCTCCTTGAGCAGCATTGGCTCGCGTCCCTATTGCAACAGCCAAACTTTCAGTAATCGTTGCTGCACCTAAAGCTACGGAACTTTGTATCGTGTCATTTCTGTCTTTATTACTGCCAAAACCAATGGAAATATTTTGATTCCCAGATAAATTAGACCCGGCATCTGTACCTAATGCAATATTGTAATCTGAACTTGTTGTATTCAACGCTGAGTTGCTGCCTGCTCCCACCCCAATCGCAATAGACTGATTACCTTCAATATTTTGTCCTGAATTTGCCCCGATTGCGATATGGCCATTACGGTCTACGGTACCAGAGCCAATTGAGCCAGCCCCTGCATTACTACCAATCGAAATTCCATCAGCAACACTGGCTTTAGCCCCATCACCAACAGCTACAGAACTGGCGCCTCCCGATGCAGTTTGGTTACCAATTGCGACACTCGCACTCCCACCTGCAGCTGCAGCATTGCCCACCGCGGTGGCATTGGTCGTTGCCGAAGCTAATGTTCCAATAGCATTTGCGTTGCTCCCTCCGGCATTTGCGCCATTACCAATTGCATTTGAATTGGTTCCTGTTGCTAATGCTGCATTACCAACGGCGACACTTGATGGACCGCCAGCAAGAGTAGATGCGCCCAGTGAAACACTTTTGTCACCTACAGCCATATTTGCGCCATTTTGAATGGCGCTGACAAACTGGGTCACTTGTGCAGGTGTAACCGCTACACCGTTAATCTCCGTAATGCTTGAAATATCGGTACCTGTAGCAGTAACAGGAATTCCATTAATCGCTACAATTTGAGTACTTGAAATATTATAGGTGGGGGTAAGTGTCCGAGTTTGACCGCCATTACCAATAGAAGTCGAGTTTGCGCCTAGAGCACCTGTTTCTTTACCAAAAGCAATCGAATAATCATTTAAGGCATTTGCGGTATTACCTACTGCAATACTGTTTAATCCTGTTGCATTAGAAAAATGCCCAACAGCAATGGACGATTCACCTGTTGATTTTGCGACTGGGCCAATAGCAACTGAATCTAAACCTGTTGCCTCTGAATCAGCCAAGGTTGAATTGGTATGAAAATATTTAATCCCCTGACCGCTTTGGAATAGCAAATCATTAATTTGACCGCCTGTTATTGCATCGGTAGAGCCTGCTGCAATACTGCCGTCCGCCAAATTAGTTAGCTTATCTCCACCAACATCCAAACCATCTGCGGTACTGGATAAAGTTGTATTATTGCCCGCATCGCCAATTTTTACAGTGCTGAATTCAGGATTCTCAACCGTTGCGATTGAAATATTCGTTCCTGCATTGGCCACTGTTATATTTTTTCCATTCACAAAATTTACAGTATCCGTTGATTTAACAGCCGTCGCTGCTCCCCCATTGGTTTGTAAACTCCATGTTTGATTTTTCAGTGTATCTAAATCAGCAGCAGATGCTTTGCTTGCCAAGCCAGTTGTTGCATCATTAACTTGATTATTCAGCGTATTTAAACTGTTTTGAGTTTGATTTAAATCTGTTTGGGAAGCCTTGCTTGCAAGGCCTGTATTTGCATCATTGACCTGATTATCCAAAGTGTCAAAATCAGACTGAGATACCTTTGTCGCCAAACCTGTTGTGGCATTATGCACTTGATCATTCAGTATGTTTAAATCACTGCCAACAGCAGCCAAGGATATCCCGTTTGCAACCACGTCCCCAGTAGAAGTTAAAGCACCTGTCAGCGTAGTATCTCCGGCCACCGCGAGATTACCATTTACGTTCAAATTTTCATTAATATCCTGTGCCAATACAACACCAGAATTTAAAATTGATAATACTAAGACCGAACTTTGAATTAGTTTATTTACTGATGATTTCTTTTTACCTTTTGCTATTTCAGAAACTGCAACCCAAGCTCCTAAAATAACATTCCACACCAGCTTGTATACTTTATTCATATTATTTACCTATTTGGATTTATTAGAAGAATCACATTTTTATAAATAATAAAATGCACAATTTCTCCACTCTTTTACCAAAAGATACATTTATTAAACAAAGAAATGATACATTATAAAAAATACAACTAAAAAAAATATTTCATTATCAAATTATTACAATAAAATAACGTAATTTTCAAAATACCCACTATACATTTAAAGTTTTTATTTCAAATAAATTATTATATATTCACACAACACAATAAAATTTAATTAGTTTTTAAGAATCGGAAGACTAAAACAAGTTTTTATAAATACACTTCTAAAACAACCACTTAAAAAATAAATAAACTTTAAAAATGAACACCTAGACAAAACCAAAAACTGCTTCATTAAATAAATAGAATTGTAAATCTATTTCAGAAACATCTATTTAAAAGAATATTTAAAAAAAATTAAAGCACAGTACTGAAATACTGTTGTTTTTACCCTTTGCTATTTTTTTAGATTGGTCAGTTTCAATTTGGAAGCGTAGCTAGTACTTTACTTATCGCCATTGTATTAAATTTAATTGGTGTGCCAGTAAATAATAGAATTCTTTAGAAGAAATAGGCTTTGTTGTACAAAGGTTTAAAAGCTAGATTGCCACCTAAGCCACTCAAATTTAAGTGACAACTTAGGTATGAGGCCTGCCTAATTCCTAAATTTATTGAGTACTGCTATGCATGTGTGAATTACATTGACTTGGCTATTGAAGTTTCTAGCACTCTGTTTGTCACCTAATAATTTAATTTTAGTTTCTACCAAGCTGTGACGATGATAGCTAGGCCACTTTTTCCAAATCGTTCTTCCTAGGTGTTTAACTGTTTTAAGCAATTCATTTCTCTCTAAAGATCTCAGCGTCTTATCTTTCCATGGCCTTGCATTTTTTAGGTAGAAGCGCCGCATGTGCTTGTCGATCTGAAATGACTTATCGGCAGTATTTGGTGCCATAAGCTTCATCTGCATAGACAGAATAATTTGCTCATCAGGTGGGATTTGATCCATCGAATCACTGACATTCTTTGCAGTCATCTGAACAACCCTTATTTGCAAGGGTTCAGTATATCAATACCGCAATTAATCATTTCATTGTTGCAATGCATTTTTCATTTGTTCAAATGAATCCCCTTTAATTACTGCAACTTTTCACCCCCCAATTCATTCATTAATTCAATTCTGTAACTAGGCATTCCCAATATCTTATGATTCTTCTTTATCTCCACCTTGCACTTTATCTTTTAAAAAAGAAAATTCATCACAACTTGTGGCGTTATATTCATCTGGATATCTATACTGACACATTAATCCTAAATAACATAAAGGAAACTTTTAATATAAGACGCCTTCCAACAAGATACTCCGCTTAATTCATTAATAAGTGCATTTTATCCTTTAGAATTAGAAGAATATTCCCACACTCTATAAGGTATTATTTATGACTTTAACAGATGCATTACTTGAACTTTTTTGTTTTATTTTCAAATTTTTATAAATATTAATATAAAATTTAAATTTCTTCACATCTATTTATATTTATTAAATTTTATTTTCTAACAATTAATATCAGACAATACAACACCCATACTAAATTAGGTTTTACTCAATTAAATCACTACTAACATCATTTTCTCTTAAATATTCATCTCTATAATCCAATAAATCAAGAGAGCATCTTTTATTTTCACAAAAAATTGTTAATTTTTCAGCGATTCTTTCATTATTCTATTTAAATAATACTTTGACTATTGTAAAATATATCCAAATAAGATTTCACATCGGAAATATCAAAATTTATGATATTTTAAAATATTTATTTATAATTCTCTTAATACCTAGTAATTTCAATTTTATAATCCTTAAAGGTTTCTTGCACAAACCTACCATTAGATACGTATTCGGTAATATAATTTCGGATAAATAAGCCAGCACCTAAAATCTATCGTACAGCCAATTAGCCCACTTACAACCAAACTCTTATGAATAGAGATAATATTTCGATTTCATTTGCTCCTAGCACTCAATGGTATGCTCAGCTAAAAGGCGAACAAGGTCGAAATCAAACTTATTCTGATATTGCTGAATGAGCCTTCAATGATAAGTTTGTGCAACAAAGCCTATTTCCACCTAAATGTCTAATTCATGAGCTATTTTCTGTGTATTAAAAGTCTTTTTTTCACAGCCTAAACTGAATATAGAATTATTAAAGTTTTTTATATTGATTTCTTATTCAGTCTAAAACTATCCCATCTTTACTTTTTAAATCCAAAATTTTATTTGGGATAGGTTGTGGGGTAACCCACTAGGTAATAAAAAAGCCCTTGTAATAACAAGGGCTTTTTTAAGTATTTGGCGGAAGCGGTGAGATTCGAACTCACGGAGGGGGTAAACCCTCGTCGGTTTTCAAGACCGGTGCATTAAACCGCTCTGCCACGCTTCCATGGACGCCATCATATAAATAATTTTAACCTTTGGCAAATGCTTTTGGTTTTTTTTAGTTTAACTGTTCAAAATAAAATCAAAAATATATTAATCCGGCTTTTCAGACGGCTCATAACGAATTGCATTGATAAACCATGTTTTTTTACCTAAAGGCGTCATCACTTCTGCTTCGTCATCTACCTGTTTAGACAGCAAAGCACGCGCCATAGGTGAATCAATTGAAATATGCTGGGGATGGTGATCATATATTTCATCCACCCCGACAATTCTTAAAGTCTTTTGTTCACCTGCTTCATTTTCAATATCAACCCAAGCACCAAAATATACTTTGCCTGCTTGTTCTGCTGAAAAGTCGACAATATGCAGCTCTTCAAGCCGTTTTCCTAAGTAACGTACACGGCGGTCAATTTTACGCAAAATTTGCTTATTGTATTGGTAATCTGCATTTTCAGAACGATCACCAAGGCTTGCTGCCCAGTTCACTTTTTTTGTAATTTCAGGACGTTCTTCGTGCCATAAATGCTTTAATTCAGCAACCAGCAAGTCATGTCCACCGCGTGTAATTAAGTTAGATTTCATAATATTTTTTGGCTTGACTGTTGCTTTTCACGTACAGGAAATCACCATATTACCCTCTTTCTGCATATAAAAAAAGGCTATGAAATTAATTCATTAATAAAATTAACAAGTTATATTACAAATCTTCACTAATTCATGTACAAAATTTGACAAGCCTTTTTTTCATCTTTATTATGCGCACATCTTTTGATCTTGAGTGTTTTTTAATCAATACAGTTTTTCTGTATATTTCCCAACTAATCCTTAGTCATTTTGAATGACGTCATGACTGCCCAACCCTTATCGCATTTAGCTGACTTGTAAAAGTTACAGGCTTATTCGCCTTGGCTTTTTAGGGCATAAATACCTGTAGCGGAGACAACATGCACAGTAGTTCAACTTCTGGGTCGAGGCTTTGCCTTAACTCTTTAAAATCCCTCCCAATTAAAACACTTGCTTTTGGTACTTTGATTCTCCCATTCCACAGTATTAATGCAAGCAAAACAGCATATCAATTTGATAATGTCGTCAACACCAATAAATTGGTTGTTGTATCTGTGGTTAATCCCACTGCTGTCTTTGATGACAGTGAACATTTGCACGGTTTTGGCTATGATTTAGTCCGCAACTATGCAGACAGCTTAAACGTAAAGCTTGAGTTTAAAACGGTAGATGACAATGCCACGGCTCTGAAATGGGTTAAGCAAGGCAAAGCCAGCTTCGCCATGACGACTGCCAGTATTCAGACCATTGAAGGCAAAAATTTAACTTCATTTTCAGCGTCCTGCGGTGAAACTGCTTCCTTGCAGAAAAATGGCCTGAACACTGACTTAAACTGGGTCTTCAAAGCTGCCAATGATCCGCTCAGTGAAACAGCCAGCGGCTTTATTTGCCGCGCCAAACAAAGCGGCACGCTGCAGCAATTGGCGAATTTCTACAACCAAAATGTGATTAAAGAAGAATCCTGGGACAGCATTCAGCGCGATTTAAACAGCCGCATGCCAATTTATAAAGCCAGTTTTCAGCGTACTGCGCAGCAATACAATTTAGACTGGCATTTATTGGCTGCGATTGGCTATCAGGAATCGTATTTAAAGCCGAACTCTGTATCACCTACAGGAGTCCGCGGCTTAATGATGCTCACCAACAGCACAGCCAAAGCCATGGGTGTCAGCAACCGTACCGATCCTGCTCAAAGCATTCAGGGCGGCGCTAAATATTATGACTCCATGCTCGATCAGTTCTCGGATATTCCGTATCCTGACCGCAATTGGTATGCCTTAGTAGCTTATAATATGGGGCCGGGCGCTGTAAACCAGCTGCAAAACCGCATCAAGAACCAGGGCAAAGACCCTAATAAATGGGTCAATTTATACGCCTATCTCGACAGCAATAAAGCCAGCAATGGCCGTTACCGTCAGGCGGTGCAATATGTCACCCGCATCCGCGCTTATCTAGAGCACATTAAGACGACACCTCAGCTGGTGAATATATAACTACTGAGATCCAGTGCAAAAAAAAGCTTACCAGTCGGTAAGCTTTTTTTATGTAAGCGGATTAAGCCGTCAGCTCAAGCACTTTTTTAAATAAATCTTTTTGCTCTTGGCTTGGCTTGGCTGTTTGCAAAGCCATCAATTGCGACATATCGCCTTGAACTTTAATTTTGCCAGTCATGAAAGCCTGCATCGCAGCAGCCATGTCAAACTCAAGGAATACTTTGCGCAGTGTTTCTGCATCCATATTGAGCGTTGTCTTTGCATTGCCTGAAAGGCCTTTCTTAATTGCCCCGCCATCTAAAGATAATTCAGTATTGCCAGAAGCGTCTGCAACGACCAGGTTAATTGCCAGATTTGCCAATGCAGGCGGTAAGTTTAGGTTACCAGCTTGCGCAGTAAGAGTTTCGACAGTTGAAAACCAATCATCAGTTAAAAAAGCAGGCATGATGTTTCCTCAATTTATTTGTGCATTGTGTGAAGCCTATCCAGGCCACATCTTTTGAAGCTATTTTGCTTGTTGCCTGTTATAGCATGTAATTTTAACTTATGCCTAAAGTTTTTTGTACGCAGCGTTCAGTTTTTACTCAAACCCTATATAATCAATAAAAATCAAAAACATAAAAAAAGCATCTTTAAAATAAAGATGCTTTTTTGAATACAAATACAGGCTTAATCCGCAGCAAAACCTAAATTGACCATATTAATCCGCTTGCTTTCGCCTTCCGCAGCGTCTTCAGTTGAGCAGCTCTGCTTAAAGTCAAATTCACGCTCACTGTCCAGGGCTTCAAAGTCAAACAGCTCACGGTCAGCCAATTGGGATGGCGATACGTTCTGCAAAGCGCCAAAGATGCTGTGCAGGCGTTTTGGATAGTCTTTGTCCCACTGACGCAGCATATCATTCAGCATGGCGCGCTGCAGGTTTTCCTGCGAACCGCACAAGTTGCACGGAATAATCGGGAACTTGCGCATTTCTGCATATTTAATAATGTCCTTCTCTTCTACATAAGCCAAAGGACGGATCAAAATATTCTTTTTATCTGAAGATAACAGCTTTGGCGGCATCGCTTTTAAACTGCCCCCATGGAACAAGTTTAAAAAGAACGTTGCCAAGATATCATCACGGTGATGGCCAAGCGCCACTTTAGTTGCGCCAATTTCCTGCGCAAAGCCGTACAGTGAACCGCGGCGTAAACGCGAGCAGACTGCGCAATACGTTTTGCCTTCCGGCGTAAGCTTCTTGGTGATGCTGTAGGTGTCTTTTTCTAAGATGTAGTACGGAATGTTATTTTCTTCTAAATAACGCGGCAAAACATCTTCAGGAAAGCCCGGCTGTTTTTGGTCTAAATTCACCGCCACCACATCAAAATTGATCGGCGCGATGCGTTTGAACTGCAGCATGATGTCCAGCAAGGTATAGCTGTCCTTCCCGCCTGAAATGCACACCATCACTTTGTCGCCATCTTCAATCATTTTAAAATCACGAATGGCGTGTCCGACCTGACGGCGCAGCTTTTTCAGCAGACGGTAATACGCAGAGCTGGTTGGCAGTTCTGGTTTGAAATTAAATCCTTGTTCGGACTCAACTGGCGAGAACATAGACGAGTTAAACCTTAAAAAAAATACCGCGCAATTTTATCCGATTCGAAGTCATCACGCACCTAAAGAATGTAATTTCTGAAAAATGTAAAAACAATGTCATCTTTGGGTCATGGCGCGCATGATAATTTGAACGGTTAAGTTCATTTTTTAGCCAAGATGCTTACCTTTTGGACTTTTCCACAGTTGTCCACAAATCCTGTGGATAACTTTGTGGATTTAAAACAGCTTGACAGCGTGTCTTGCCCTGAGTTTAAGGCTTTTATTTAAATTGATCATTTTTTGATCGATTTAAAATACATTAAATAACAATGGCTTAACACTGTCAAGTTATGCCCGCTAAAAAAAAATTAATTTTTTTTTTGATTATTGAATCAGCAAAATGACTTGATTTTTACAAACTCGCTGAGAAATAAATTGATCATGCCTTTTCAATCATCTTTTTTTTGCTAAACTCTTAATAACTGTTGGGGACAGAAGTTTACTTACTTACTACAATGAACAATAATTTTGGGCTATTTATATTATCTGTATGCGGCACTGCGGCTATCTGTTTAGGCGCAGCTTCGGCGCATGCCGGTCAAATCTATATTTACAAAGACAACAACGGCAGTACACTGCTGACCAACCGCAAAAATTCAGACCGCTCACTGACCAAAGTAAAAGTGACGTATTACCCTGAAAGCAATATTCACAGCTACAGCAATTGGGGCGCCAGCGAATCGTCCGTTTTGCCAAGCTACAGCCGTAATAAAAATGCTTTTGACCACATTATCAAGCAGGCTGCACAGCAGCATGGCGTTGCTGAAGGCTTAATTAAAGCAGTCATGCATACCGAATCCGGCTTTAATGTGAATGCCCGCTCGCCTGTCGGCGCACAAGGCCTGATGCAGCTTATGCCAGCCACGGCAAGGCGTTTTAATGTTTCAAACGCCTTTGATCCTTATCAGAACATTATGGCTGGCGCGCGTTATTTGGCTTGGCTCAGCAAGCGCTTCAACGGCAACACCTCATTAGTGCTTGCCGGCTATAATGCCGGTGAAGGCAACGTGCAAAAATACGGCGGCGTCCCGCCTTTCCGCGAAACGCAAGATTATGTCCGCCGGGTCAGCAGCCGCTTCAGCAACTTATATTCCAATGGCTCAGGCCTGGTCAGCGATATTCCTTCTTCATCCTCACAGGGCAAAATTGTCGCCAGCTCTGGCGGCTATGAGCAGCCTGCAGCTGAACTGAAGGAATCAAAATATCAGCGCCATATCATTCGCACAGCAGACGGCAATTATACCGATGCGCCAGGATCATACGCGACAGCAAATGCATCT
Source organism: Acinetobacter sp. CWB-B33 (assembly GCF_039655955.1). NCBI lineage: Bacteria > Pseudomonadati > Pseudomonadota > Gammaproteobacteria > Moraxellales > Moraxellaceae > Acinetobacter > Acinetobacter sp. CWB-B33. The sequence continues at coordinate 317,701 of NZ_JAGFEU010000001.1, read as the reverse complement.
GCTTCAGCGCATATTTACTTCAAAGAATAGAATTCAGCTTTTTTGATTTTTCTGCAGGATTTACGTTTTTTTCCTTGAATTATGAGGAGTTTCACCTCATATTCTTTTAACTGATTTTGATTAGCAAATCAGATTATTTTTATTTTATAAGAGGATTTTCTCAATGATGCGGATTGGTTTGTTCTTGCTAACCAACCTCGCGGTACTGGTTGTAGCTGGCATTATCTTGTCACTCTTCGGTGTCGGCAGTTACCATGGCGCCGGCGGCTTAAACATCGGTAACCTGCTGGTTATCTGTTTTGTCTTCGGTATGGTTGGCTCTTTAATTTCCCTGTTCATGTCTAAATGGATGGCGAAGAAAACAACTGGTACTGAGCTTATTGACCCGAACGCTCCTCGTAGCCAAGCTGAAGCATGGTTATTACAAGAAGTTGCTCAACTCTCTCAACGCGCTGGCATTAATATGCCTGAAGTCGGTATTTTCCCATCGTATCAATCGAATGCTTTCGCCACTGGCTGGAATAAAAACGACGCGCTCGTCGCGGTTTCCACTGGCCTGCTGGAACGCATGAATAAAGATGAACTGCGTGCGGTCTTAGCGCATGAAATCGGCCATGTGGCCAACGGCGACATGGTGACCTTGGCGTTAATTCAAGGTGTCGTCAACGCTTTCGTGATGTTCTTTGCCCGTATTGTCGGCGATTTTATCGACCGCAATCTGTTTGGACGCGAAGAAGGTGAAGCGCCCGGCATCGCCTATTTCATTACGACCATTGTTTTAGATATTGTCTTTGGCATTTTAGCGTCTGCAATCGTTATGTGGTTCTCGCGTTACCGTGAATACCGCGCAGATGAAGCTGGCGCCCGCTTAGCAGGCAAACAGGCGATGATTTCAGCATTGCTTCGCCTGCAGGCCGAATCTGAACTGCCGGATCAAATGCCGAAAGAAATGAAAGCGTTTGCAATTGCGGAAGGTAAGGAACAAGGCTTTAGCTTAGCCGCTTTATTCCAGACCCACCCAACAATTGAACAGCGTGTCGCGGCTTTACAGCAATTAGATTGCCCTTAAGCCCGATCATCTCCTTTAAAAAAAGCCTCCTTACCGGAGGCTTTTTTGCAAGCGGCGCTTCAGTCTGCGGTCTGGATACAGCGCAATAAGCTACCATTGAGATCAATCATGCAAAATTGACGGATTTCAGCCAGATGCTGAATTTCAGTGATTCGCGCATGATTATATGACCGCCAATCAAAGCTAGACCAATATCGATAATAGCTTTCAATATCCTGTACACGGATGCAGGCACTGTGCCAAGAAGTCTGCGGGTCCAGCGCTGCATGATGAAAAAACTCCAGCACCATGCTGCCCAAGCGCATAATCATCCATTCGGCAGATTGATACTGCAGCTTAAAGCCCAACCCTTGGTAGAACAATGCCGTTTGATCAAAATCAACAGCAGGCAGATTTGCAGTGATTTGTCCTTCAAAATTCATTGGCTTGCCTATCCCGCATTCATCGATTGAAACCATTGCCATAGCCAGACACCGCCCATCCACATGGCAAAGCCGAGCAGCACAATAAACATCAGGCCAAGCAAATCCGGCAAGTGCAGCCAGATCCAAGCCACTGCTGGATTGCGCCAAAAGGCGGATTGCTGCTGCTTTTTCTCTAAATTTTCATGCAAAAAGGGATGCATCACATGCGATTCGCTGCTGATTTGATATTCAGTGCGGATATGCTCATGCACGACATCCAGCGCCTTGCGGCTCGGACGGATAAAGATATCAAACACTGTTCCTAAAATAGGGATAAAGCCGACTACAGCATCAATCATCGCCATTTTGAGCACCGGGCTGAGTTTATGCTGCGGCACACCAATTTGTTTCGCTTTATAAATCGCATAGCAGGTCAAAATAAACCCGGCTGCATCGCCTGCAATTGGAATGGTGCTCAGCGCGGCATCCGCCCCGATGCCCTGCTTGGTAAATGGAATCCGCACGACAGAATCCATCATATTGGCAAACTTTGCTAAATCGCGTTCTATGCGGATGACCTCTTGCTGTGTTAATTTTTTTTCCGGCATCAAGTTTTCCATCATTCCATCATCTTTATAGCGCTGTGCTGAATAAAGCATTTTATCGCGATGCTGTCTGCAGCATTCATTTATTTTTAAGAACGCCAGACGTATCCATCGTGTATACGGGCCTTGCATATCCATGGCTGCGCATGCGGGATTTATTTATCCGCCTTCATATGCCAATACAGCCACCCGTTGCAATCATTTAAGCATTTTTATACATTTTTTCTTCATTTTTATAGTATATAAACAAAGAGCTTCTCTATTGCTTCGATGCATCAATCAGCAATTGATGCCGGCATCTTCGCTTTCATTACCTTTATACGGAACTTTTCAGGCGCTACGGAAAGTAAAATAACTTATGCTCTCTCAATATTTTATCCAGCGGCCAATTTTTGCATTTGTACTCGCAATATTTGTAATGGCGGGTGGCCTATTTGCCTTAAAAAATCTTCCTGTAGAGCGCTATCCCGATATTGCGCCGCCCAGAATCGCCATCAGTGCCACCTATTCGGGCGCCGATGCCGAAACGGTAGAAGAAAGCGTCACACAAATTTTAGAAGAACAGATCAAAGGCCTGGATCACCTGCTGTATTTCAGCTCCAGCAGCGATTCCACAGGCCGCAGCCGGATTAATATCAGTTTTGAAAATGGCACAGACCCGGATACTGCGCAAGTTCAAGTGCAAAACTCAATCAACAGCGCACTCAGCCGCCTGCCTGAAGATGTGCAGCGCCAAGGCGTCGAAGTTTTTAAATCCCTCGGCGATACCCATATGGTTATTGGCCTGTATGATGAAAGCCGTAAAAGCAGCAATATCGAACTGTCTGATTATCTGCTGACACATTTAGAAAGTGAAATTTCCCGGGTCGAGGGCGTAGGTGAAGTGGATGTCTTCGGTTCGCAATTTGCCATGCGCATTTGGCTCAATCCAAATAAATTGCGTGAATACAAGCTCATACCAAGCGATGTGCAAAAGGCTGTAGAAGCGCAGAATACACAGGTCGCTGCCGGCGGCGTCGGCGAGCTGCCCGCAGTGAGTGAACAGTATTTAAATGCTAAAGTCACATCCGGCTCCCGCCTGAAAACAGCTGAGGAATTTAATGCGATCATTTTAAAGGCCAGCGCGGACGGCGGATTTGTCTACTTGAAGGATGTGGCCCGTGTTGAACTGGGCGCAGAGAATTATCAATCCTACAGCTCCATCAATGGCTACCCCTCTGCCGGCATGGCCATATCGCTGGCTTCTGGCGCCAATGCCATTGCAAGCTCTAAGCTGATCAATCAAACCGTAGAGCATATTGCTCAAACACTGCCGGCAGGCTACAAGCTGGTTTACCCGCGCGACAATACACCCTTTGTGCAAGAGTCAATTAAGGAAGTCGTTAAAACCCTGTTTGAAGCCATTTTACTGGTGGTTGCAGTCATGTTTTTATTTCTGCAGAACTGGCGCGCAACGCTTATTCCCGCCATTACTGTTCCTGTGGTGATTTTAGGCACTCTGGCGGTACTGTATGTGCTGGGCATGACCATCAATACCCTGACCCTTTTTGCTTTAGTGCTCGCCATCGGCTTGCTGGTTGATGATGCAATTGTGGTGGTTGAAAATGTCGAACGTCTGATGCATGAACAGCGCATGACAGCCAAGCAGGCGTCTATTGAGTCCATGCATGAAATCAGCGGCGCGTTAGTCGGCATTACGCTGGTGCTGACGGCTGTATTTATTCCCATGGCGTTTTTTGGCGGCTCGACAGGTGTAATTTACCGCCAATTTTCAATTACCTTAGTCACAGCCATGGCGATTTCGCTGTCTGTGGCGCTGGTGCTGACCCCTGCGCTGTGCGCATTAATCTTAAAGCCGGCCGGTCAGACCTACCGCTGGGCCGCCAGTTTTAACCGCGCCCTGCATCAAACCAAAAACAGATACATTCAGGTCTCGCAGCTGGCTATGCATAACCGTTTAGCCGCCTTGGTCATCGCAGGCGCACTGATCATTGTCTTTGCTTTATTTTACCGTGCGCTGCCGACCAGTTTTTTACCCAATGAAGATCAGGGTTCACTGAGCCTGCAAGTGACACTGCAAGACAATGCGCCAATGTCAAAAACCATTGAAACCGGTGAAGCGGTCCGCAGCTATTTTCTGGAACATGAAAAAGACAATGTTGATTTGGTCATGGTGCGTTATGGCCGCAACCGCACAGGGACAGGCCAGCATTTAGCTCAGGGCTTTATCCAGCTGAAACCGTGGGATGAACGTTCAGGCCAGGCGAACAGCGCAAATGCTATCCGCGAACGCGCCAACAAGTATTTCAGCAAAGACCCAAACGCCCGTATTAATATTTCAATGCCGCCTGTGGTTAATGGCTTAGGCGATACTGACAGCTTAACCTTTTGGGTGCGCGATATTAATGGCCAAGGGCGGCATTTCCTCAATCAAAAATTTGATGAGCTGAAAAATGAAGCCAAACATTTTGATGCATTTGAAAACCTTGATAAAAAATCTGCGCCAGATAAAGCAAAACTGGAAGTGCACATTGATCAAAAAGCCGCAATGGCTTCCGGCCTTGCCTTGACAGATATCAACAGCACCCTTTCAGCAGCCTTAGGCGGAAAATATATTAACGATTTTATTGACCGCGGACGCATCAAAAGGGTCATGATGCAAAGTGACGCCCCTTACCGCGCCAAGCCTGAAGATTTGCAGTACTGGAGTGTCAGAAACAGTAATAATGAAATGGTGCCATTTTCCAGCTTTTCGACCACTGGCTGGTCTGGAGGGCCGGAAATCGTTAACCGCTTTAATGGCTACAGTGCAGTCGAAATGGAAGCAGAGAAAGCGGCAGGCTTGAGTTCGGGTCAGGCAATGCAGCAAATTGAGCTGCTGGTCAATAAAGTGTCAGATGTCGATTTGGCCTGGAGCGGCTTATCTTTTGAAGAGCAGAAAACCAGCAACCAGGCATTCATGCTGTACCTGATCTCTATTGGCTTTATTTTTCTCTGCTTAGCGGCTTTATATGAAAGCTGGTCCATTCCGGCTGCAGTGATGGCCGCCATTCCGCTTGGCATAGGAGGAAGCATTTTATTTTCATTTATCGGCGGATTCCCAAATGATATTTATTTTCAGATTGCCCTGCTGACCACCATTGGCCTGTCCTGTAAAAATGCCATCCTTATTATTGAATTTGCAGATGCAGCGCAGCGTCAAGGCAAAAAGGCCGTTGAAGCCGCGATTGAAGGGGCCAGCCTGCGTTTCCGCCCTATCCTCATGACTTCTTTAGCCTTTGGCGCAGGCGTGATTCCGCTGATTTTCGCTCAAGGCGCAGGTGCGGTCAGCCGTCAGGAAATCGGCTTAAGCGTGTTTGGCGGTGTGCTGTTTGGGACCGTGCTGGTGCTTATTTTTATTCCTTTTGCCTTTGTTATGATCCGGTCTATATTTAAAGCGGCAGCAGTGGATCCCAAATAAATCCCGCGTTCACTCCCAAAGTTCAATAAAAAAAGACGCATGATGCGTCTTTTTTTATTGAACAGAATATTTTTATTCTGCAGGTGTTGCAGGTGTTGCAGGTGTTGCAGGTGTTGCAGGTGTTGCAGGTGTTGCAGGTGTTGCAGGTGTTGCAGGTGTTGCAGGTGTTGCAGGTGTTGCAGGTGTTGCAGGTGTTGCAGGTGTTGCAGG
>NZ_JAGFEU010000001.1:0-311853 GCF_039655955.1 Acinetobacter sp. CWB-B33 | reverse complement strand
TGAGCTTATTGGGCTCCATTCAAAGCTTCCAGCTTTATTTTGCTTGATTTTTCCAATGCCGGGAAAAGGCAAATGTGCAGCAGCAATTAAGCTGTCCTGAGCCGCATAATCTTTGAAAAAATGCTCCCGATTCTTGCCAGACTGGACAGGATCAAAATCAAAATTGACAGACAGCGCAGGATATCCAAATTGCAAATTTGCAGAATGCACAATATCTCCAACAAAAACCAGATGCCGCCCTTGATACTGCAGCTGGTATGAAACATGCCCAGGCGTGTGTCCTGCGCTTTCCACCGCCTCAATGCCGTTAATTACCGCACCTGTCTTAAATGTCCGCACACTGCGTATCTGGTGATAGGGCGCCAAGGCGGCTTTTATTTGGGCTGCAGTCGATGTGTATTGCGCCTGCTGATTCGCCGTTAAATGCGCTAGGGTATTTTCAGAAAGCCAATAGGACAGTTCTTTTTCACTCACATAGACTGTGACAAACGGAAAAATGGCCCTGGTTTGACTTTCTATGCCGCACACATGATCAGGGTGTAAATGTGTCAGCAGCACGGTGCCAACATCAGAAGTTTTATAGCCGGCTGCTGCAATCTGCTGAACAGCGGCCCCCCGATAATTTCCCTCACAATTTCCTGCGCCGCTGTCAATTAACGTTAAATTTCCTAAGTCATCTTCAATTAAAAAAGCATTCACGCTGCTCTGCATCGGTTTTACCGGATCAGCGCTTTGCCCCTGAAATATCGCCTGCACTTCCTGTTGGCTAAAATTTTGATCAAATACAGCTGGATTCAGCGCCATATCACCATCATGCAAGGCGGTAATTTTATAGGGGCCAAATTGGATCGATTTAAGCGGTGATGCCTGATCAGCAGAATGCGCGGCAGCCGCCTCATCCCCTTGAGTATGCGCAATGCAAAGCCCTGACCATGCTGCAAACAGCATCGCAAATAGAATTTTTTTCATTATTTACCTTTATAAAATTATTCTCGTACCAGTATGTTTTTATGTTTTATTCATTATTAGAATTTGTGGCGCAATTCTGCCTGAAAATCATTCCATTTTTAAGTCATTTTTTGCATTTTCATTTCTTCTATTCAGAGTATTGGCAAAATTTCACCCGCTTTTAATCTCATTCCATTTTGTTTTCAGATTTCTTTCAGATTCACCGATTAACATAGTATAAAAAGATACATAGCTTCCCACACATGACTGAGATTTCACCTTTCAAAGGCAAAACCGGCCTTAAACGGATTGCCCATGCCACAGGCTATTCACTGTCAGGCTTTAGGTCAGCCTTTCAGAACGAAGCTGCATTCCGTCAAATCATTCTCATTAATGCCATACTCATTCCCCTCAGCTGTTTCTTAAATATCAGCCGCGCCGAACATGCCGTGCTGATCGCTGCAGGCTTATTGGCCATTATTGTTGAACTCTTTAACTCTGCAATTGAGGCCGTGGTAGACCGTGTCTCTTTAGAACAGCATCCGCTTTCAAAAAATGCCAAAGATATGGGCAGCGCAGCACAGTTTACGGCATTAAGCATTATATTTTTCACTTGGCTGATTATCCTCTGGCCCTGATAAATGAACCATAAAAAGCAGGCGCTCAGCCTGCTTTTGCGCTTGAAAATACGTCAGTTCAAATAAAAAAACCCGGCTTCCGCCGGGTTTTTAGAATCAGTTCAGTGCTTAGTGAGCAGAGAATTGGTTCATTGTGTTTTTAGCATCGTCATGCGCTTTAAGTGCATTGTCACCAGAGAAGATTTCTTTGTGATCATCACCGATGTCCGAACCAGCCATTGCTTGGTGTTTAACGCAAGCGATTGTGCCGCGGATTTCTTTACGCTGTACGCCAGCTACATAAGCAAGCATACCTTGGTCGCCGAAGTAACCTTGAGCAAGCTCATGCGTAGAAAGAGCAGCTGTGTGGTAAGTCGGAAGTGTGATCAAGTGATGGAACACGCCAGCTTCACGAGAAGCATCTGCTTGGAATGTACGTACTTTTTCATCAGCATCAGCAGCCAATTCAGTTGCATCGTACTCAGCGCTCATTAGTTTAGCGCGGTCGTAAGCAGAAACGTCTTTACCTTCAGCAACCCAACGGTCGTAAGCTTGTTGACGGAAGTTTAAAGTCCAGTTGAATGAAGGCGAGTTGTTGTAAACAAGCTTAGCATTTGGAACTGTTTCTTTAACACGGTTAACCATGTGAGCGATTTCTTCAACGTTTGGCGTTGCAGTTTCGATCCAAAGAAGGTCAGCGCCGTTTTGAAGGCTAGATACACAGTCAAGTACAACGCGGTCGATTTGCGTGTCTGGACGGAATTGATACAAGCCAGAAGCTAAACGTTTTGGACGGTGTAATTTACCGTTACGCTTGATTAGGATTTCGTCTTCTTGAGCATCAGCAATGTCAATTTCAACTGTGTCTAAGTAGCTGATGTATTGAGAAGCGATGTCGCCTGGCTCTTTAACCACTGGGATTTTTTGAGTCAAGTCAGCGCCTTCAGAGTCAGTACGAGCAACGATGATACCGTCGTCAAGACCCATTTCTAAGAATGCATAGCGAAGAGCGTGGATTTTCGCGATGAAGTCTTCGTGTGGAACTGTTACTTTACCAGCTTGGTGACCGCATTGTTTAGCGTCAGATACTTGGTTTTCGATTTGAAGTGCGCAAGCGCCCGCTTCGATCATTTTCTTAGCAAGTAAGTAAGTCGCTTCTTCGTTACCGAAACCAGCGTCGATGTCCGCAATAATTGGCACAACGTGAGTTTGGAAACCGTCGATTTGAGCCGTGATTTCAGCAGCTTTAGCAGTGTCGCCCGCTTCGTTTGCTTTTTTAAGCGCACGGAACAAGTCGTTTAATTCTTTTGCATCAGCTTGACGAAGGAAAGTGTAGATTTCTTCGATCAATGCAGGTACTGAAGTTTTTTCGTGCATAGATTGGTCAGGAAGCGGACCGAATTCTGAACGAAGCGCAGCAACCATCCAGCCAGAAAGGTAGATGTAGCGGCGTTCAGTCGTACCGAAGTATTTTTTGTTCGCAATCATTTTTTGTTGTGCGATGAAACCGTGCCAGCAGCCCAAAGATTGAGTGTATTTGCTAGAGTCAGCATCATAAGCCGCCATATCACGACGCATAATCGCAGCTGTATATTTAGCAATATCTAAACCAGTTTTGAAACGGTTTTGCATTTGCATACGCGCAGCATCTTCAGGACTGATGTCTGCCCAAGTGCTTCCGAATTTTGCTTTTAATTCGCGGATTGCATCAATCGCTGTTTGGTATGTAGTCATGATATTTCCTGTATATAATAATAGGACTTGCTGCAACGGATGGCTAAAATCATACCCTCAATAATTTGTACAGATTTAGAGCACATCGGTTTGATGAACCTAGATTAGATTGACTGAAAAAATTAATCCAATATCCTGCATTAATTTTCAGTATTTATTTAAAAAATGGATAGATCAAAGTCTAATTATATTTTAAGCAGAAAAATATAATCCATTGTTAATAAATGATTTTATAAAAAATCACCCTGATTAAACCTTAAACATCCTGCTGTTATTTTATTCATTAGACTTAAGTCTGGTTAGTTCATAAAAATGCTTGCAATGGCAAAAAGTTGTCAAAATTGACCTAAATGACCAGCTTGAACGCGCAAATTGCAATGTTTTCTATTTATACAGGCGGCAGCTGAAAATATGCCATTTCAGAAGTAAAAGGCCCATCAAATTTACCGGCAGAAAAAATGATCTGCAGATGCTGAAAAACTGGTAAAAACACCCTGTTTTATTGCGCTGTTTACACGTCATATCTGCATTAGGCGGCATGAATGCCACGGTAAATAGACGGCTTTATTTTCATCAGTTTCTCACACAAGGCTGATGGCTTATGGCATAATCAAAATAATTTCATGATTTTATTTTCGGTATTTATTTTATGAATCTGGAGCGGGTCGATCTTAATCTACTAATTTACCTTGACGTTCTTCTTCGTGAAAAAAATGTAACGCGTGCAGCTGAACAATTGGGGGTGACCCAACCGGCAATGAGCAACATTTTACGGCGTTTGCGTAATTTATTTAATGATCCGCTTTTAATCCGTTCTTCTGAAGGCATGACGCCGACTGAGCGCGCTTTAGAATTGCAGCCGCGCATCCGCGACGCGCTTGCTGACTTATCGATGATTTTGGAACCGCGCACTGAGTTCCGGCCTTATACCTCCAACCGCGTTTTCCGCATCATGACCTCAGATTATGCTGAAGCCACTTTAGTCCCGCGGCTCGTCAAAGCCTTGCGTTCTGAAGCGCCGAATGTCGTACTCGACTTCTTAACTCCGAGTGATGTGTCATACCGTGACATGGAACAAGGCAAAGTTGATTTGGCCATTAACCGCTTTAACGAAATTCCGCAAAGCTTTCACCAAGTTTTAGTTTGGCGTGACAGTTTTTCTTGCCTACTGAACAATAAGCACCCTGCTGCCGGCAATCTCAATTTAAAAAGCTATTTGGATGCGCAGCATATTTGGGTCTCTAAAACCGGCATGGGCGTCGGTTTCGGGGTCAATCCAGAAAAGCAAGCCGGCCTGGGCTGGATTGATCAGGCGTTGGAGCGTATTGGACAAAAGCGGAAAATTTCGGTGTTTACCCGCCATTATCAAATGCCGGGATTACTCGCGTCTAATGTGGATTTAGTGGCAACACTGCCAACCCGCATAGCGCGCCTGCAAGCCAAGAGCCAAAATCTGCTGCTTAAAGATCCGCCTTTTTATATTCCAGAATTTGAATTGAAAATGGCATGGTGCCCTCTATTGCATCATCACCCTGCACACCGTTGGCTGCGCCAGCTGATTTTATATGTTGCCCGCCAAATGATTGAAGAAGAAAACCGCGAGTTTTTGATGAATAACTCTCAATTTTCACACTATTGAGCATTATTTTTCTTAAATTCTTCTTTTTTAAGCCTATACTAGAGCCTGAGGAAATAATTGACTTATTCCCTCAGGTTTTTTTATGTTAAAAATATTCATAATAATGATGATCCGCAGGTGGATTCGTGAGCCTCTTCCAAAATATTGTAATTATCGTCATCCTCATTGCGGGAGCCGGTTTTTTATCTTTAACGGAAATCGCTCTTGCTGGCGCGCGTAAAGTTAAACTAAAAATCTTGGCAGAATCCGGTGATGAACGCGCCCAAAAAGTGCTGGATTTGCAGGAAAACTCTGCTGATTTCTTTGCTGCCTCGCAAATTGGCCTGAATGCTGTCGCAATTTTAGGCGGTATCTTAGGAGAAGGCGCTTTCCGCCCCTATTTCCTTGAATTCGTTTCCCGCTTTTATCAAGGCCCTTGGGCAGAATCCATTGGCTTTGCGCTATCATTCACCTTGGTCACTTCATTGTTCATTCTGTTCGCAGACCTCATGCCTAAACGCTTGGCCATGATTGCGCCTGAAAAAATAGCTGTTTCGGTGATTAATCCGATTCAAGTGTTCATTGTAGCCTGCAAGCCTTTGGCCTGGTTCATCAACGCGATTGCCAACTTGCTGTTCCGCTTGTTTAAAGTCAACACAACACGTGAAGACAACATTACCTTTGATGATATTTCTGCCGTGATGGATGCTGGCGCGCAGGCTGGCGTACTGCAAAAACAGGAACATCATTTCATTGAAAATGTATTTGAGCTGGAAGAGCGCAATGTGCCATCCAGCATGACCACCCGTGAAAATGTGGTGTTCTTTACGCTAAAAGAATCTGAAGCCAGTATTCGCCAAAAACTGGCAGAATACCCCTACTCTAAATTTTTAGTCTGTAATGATGATATTGACAGTGTGATTGGCTATGTAGATGCCAAAGATATTTTGGTGCGGATCCTCAATAATCAGTCATTATTACAATTGAATGAAAACACCATTCGTAATGTCCTGACCATTCCAGACACTTTAACCCTGTCTGAACTCCTCGACCGTTTCCGCTCGACCAAAGAAAAATTTGCTGTGGTGATTAACGAATATGCCTTGGTTGTTGGTGTCATTACCCTGTCAGATATTATGATTACGGTGATGGGCGATTGGGTCACGCCAATAGAAGCCGATCAGCAAATTATCAAGCGCGACAATAATTCATGGCTGATTGAAGGCAGCACGCCCATTGAAGATCTGATGCATGCGCTCGCGATTGATGAAATGCCGGATACAGACAATTACGAGACTCTGGCTGGATTTATGATGTATAAGCTTCGTAAAATTCCACGTCCAGCAGATGCTGTTATTTTTGGCGGCTACAAATTTGAAGTGGTCGATGTCGATCATTTTAAAATTGACCAATTATTGGTGACTCGATTACTCGAATCCTCCGAAGTGCCCATCGAAGAAAAATCAGAGTAATATCTGATTTTTTTGCCGAATATTGCACTGTATAGCCCGTTTAGGCACTTGAATCACATCCAGATTGTCTGCCTAATTTTTTTCTATTCAAGTTCAATTTAGCCACTTAAACCAGCCCATTCTGATATAACTTTTAAATTATTCAGTTTAAAATATGTGATTAATCACATTTAAGCTTTTGATTTTTAAAATTCATTTTCTATAAAAATAATAATAATTTTCACATTTTATTTGTGATGTTTTCCATCCATCTCATTTGCTTTACCCTGTTTTTTCCTTTTCTGGCGCTAATTAAAAGATTATTCAAAGGATTGAACTGAATGCTTACCTTGCTTGGCTTAGGCATGATTATCTGCTTTATGTATTTAATTATGTCTCGGCGCATGAGTCCACTTGTGGCCTTAACACTTATTCCTGTACTTTTTGCCTTACTTGCTTGGAGCCTTGGCTTCTACTTCGACAGCCTTAGCCATATTCAGTTAAATGGATTGGGCGAAATGATGCTCGATGGTGTCAAAAAATTAGCACCTACTGGCATTATGCTGCTGTTCGCAATTTTGTACTTTGCCATCATGATTGATACAGGCCTATTCGACCCTTCTGTAAAATTCATTCTTAAAATGGTAAAAGGCGATCCGCTCAAAGTCATTTTAGGCACCATCACCTTAACAATTATTGTGTCATTGGATGGTGATGGCTCTACAACTTATATGATTTGTGTCGCAGCCATGTTGCCGCTGTATAAGCGTCTTGACATGAGTCCGCTTATTATGGCCTGCCTAATGATGCTCGCCAGCGGCATTATGAATTTAACACCTTGGGGCGGGCCAACCGCACGTGCTGCCAGCGCACTGCATGTAGACCCGAGTGCAGTTTTCGTTCCGATGATACTGCCGATGCTTTTTGCAATCGCATGGGTCTATTTCCTGGGTTTTCTGTATGGCCGCATGGAGCGTAAACGCCTAGGCATTATAGAGCTGGACATTAGCCATGGTGATAATATCCAAATCTCAAATAATCCAGAAGCAAATCGCGCTCATCTACGCTGGTTTAATGGCTTACTGACCGCTGCCTTAATGATTTGTTTGGTCATGAGTGTCTTACCGATGCCGATTTTGTTTATGATCGCGCTTTGTATTGCATTGGTTGTTAATTACCAAAATATTGATATGCAGAAAAGTTTGATTGCTCACCATGCAGGCAGTGCCTTAAATGTTGTTGGGATTATTTTCGCTGCGGGTATTTTTACTGGCATTTTAGCTGGAACGGGGATGGTCGAAGCCATGTCTAGAGAGCTTGTTGCAGTAATTCCGGAAAGCATGGGGCCATATTTAGCGCCCATTACTGCCGTCATCAGCATGCCATTGACCTTTTTTATGTCTAATGACGCTTTCTATTTTGGCGTACTGCCTATTTTATCCGAAGCAGCTGTTCACTACGGCATTGAGCCTGTAGAAATGGCCCGTGCAGCAATTGTTGGTCAACCAGTGCACTTACTCTCACCGCTTGTTCCATCTACATATTTACTTTGTGGATTAGCTGGTATTGAATTTGGGCAACATCAGAAATTTACAATTATTTGGGCTATTGCGACCTGTTTTGTCATGCTTTTTTCAGGGCTTATTTTTGGAATGTTCCCATTTTATTCAACACTTGGATAAATATTACTGTTAAAAAAAGCGCCTTCTGGCGCTTTTTTTATATTGCTCATTAATGCTTTGAAATCAATACATCTAAAACGGCTTGATAATGAATTGTTATGTCTTCTGCAAGGATGGCATAGGCATTATCAAATTGAACCATTGGCCAGCCTTCTTTCCAAAATGGGAAGATATTATGCAAATCATGCGTAACAACAGCATCTTCACGCGTAATGGCCTGAAAGATTTGTGACAGTACTTGCGCTGTTTCCGCGCCGTCGATGGCCATATAATCAATTCCGCGCGCTTTTAAAATGCGGATGCGGTCTTTTTTATAGCGGATTTTCTTGCTTTGGCCTTCGTTCAGCTGCAATGCCAAAGTCACCGCTTCTACAAATTTATCTTCGAAAGATTGATTTAAAGCCACTAAAGCTTTTTTATGCGACTCCTGACGTCCAGCTTTACCGCCCTCACGGATAATGTTTTTCGCTTCTGTATTCAGCTCATCATTTTTCATGGAGGTTAAAATATCTAAGATTTCAATATCACTTAAATTTTCAGGAGATTGCACAGCCATAGCTTGCCTTTCAATACGGGTATAAAAACGCATTTTCTCATACTTCTGGCGCTAAAAGTGGAATATCTCAATCTTTGGCCTGAATCAGCGCTTTCAGTGAGAAAAAAACACACCATTAGACAAAAAATAAATTATATTATTTAGCACGTTTTTCCACACTGCACTTTGCATGATTAAAGATAAACAGGCCGCCCTCTTTCTCGAGCAACTGAAATTGCTCCATCCTGCCGCATTCAAGCGCAATTATATTTTTTACGGCATGATGAAAACCAAAGGCATGCTGGATGAATTAAAAGAGCTTATCCCTTGGATTCTAGCAGCTATGATTTTCGTGTCGATTAGCATGAGTCTAGGCGCTTATTTTCAATCCGCATGGCCACATTTAGGGAAGTTTCGCGCGGAAGGTTTAGCCGTTTTAGCGATTATGCTGTTTTTCATGCTCATTGCGCCGCTGATCATTAAGCAAATGAAGCACAGCTCAATCTCACTTTATAAGCAGCTGTGCAATACCCCCCTTAAACTGGCGGGCATTATTCTGCTGCAAGCCCTGAATATTGCCTATATTGAAAGCGGCTTTTTGCAGTCAGTGCTGTTCTTTTTTGCCATGAGTTTTGGTTTTGTGCGCTTTTATAAAGAAAATCTATTCCGCGAACACAGTGACAATCTGCAATTCCATTATTTGCAGGAAACACGCCGTATCTGTTTTTGGTCTTATAAGCAAATTTTAAAGCTGAAGTTCCAGCTCCTTTTTTGCAAACGCAGCGCAGACCGGGCACAATTTTTAAAACAAAAATTAAAACAGCAGCAAGAATTGCATGCGCAAACCATGCGCTTTGAAAACCAGCTGTGCAAAAGCTTCAAGCATACCAACTTAGATACTTATTTAGATGAGCTCATGAAGTAACAGGCCAATTAAAATGCTTGGCCGGATGCTCTGCTGAGAACCTAAGCTTGAATTGCTGGCACAGATTATGCCTGTTTTCTTGGACTCTTAGACGAACTGCTATAAGCGCTTACTGCGCCACGCATTTCACAGCGCATTATTTTAATTTTCCCACATGTATTCCTGCATTTTTAAATATAAATGGATGTTTTGGCTGTAATTAAATCAAATGTTCGGATTTATGCTTGCCAAGCACAAGTTCGTCCACTATTATTGCGCACATGCCCGAGTGGTGAAATCGGTAGACACAGGGGATTTAAAATCCCCCGCCCACAAAGCGTGCCAGTTCGAGTCTGGCCTCGGGCACCATTTTAGATTTTGTTAAAATGGTGCAATAAAATACCCAGCAGTTTGCTGGTTTTTTTATGCCTGAAACTCAATAAATGAAAGAAGAATAAAATGAAGATCATTCAATATCTCGCCATCAGCCTGTTTCTGTGCTTATCACATCATGTTTCTGCAAACGACAGCACATCGTCACCGGCTGATCAAGAACGATTCTATGATCTCTTTCCCGGCACGCTGCTGGAAAAAAATAATCAGCTCTATCTCCACAGCTGCCAAACCATGGATGCTGAATTTAAGCTCAAATTTAACCATCCAGCCGATGAACAGCGCATTAGAAAGCTCATGCAAAAATATAATAAGTTTTGGCTTTATTTAACGGCAGATGCAGACATGAAAAATGATGAATATTTGATGACTGTAGATGGAATCGCGGAAGAGCATCTCAATAAAACCTGTCATCTTACTGAGTTGCTGGATGAACTGTGAATACTGAATAAAAAAGCCGTGATTGAAATATCAAAAAAATAGAGAGCGCTTTACCACTCTCTATTGGCAACCAGCTCTTCCATTTCAATATCCATATAGCCTTCTGCCTGAGCAGCCATCATCATGGCTTCGGCAATATAGTCCGCAGCGGCATCATCCAAAGAAGAATCCAGATCTTCAAACTGCGGCTTCATCGCATTAATTGAAATGACCGCTTCATGTGCAAAATGATAAATGTCATGTTCCGTCAACTCTGGTTTAGACAGTTTTTTGGCAAACTGTTCAACGCATTGCTTTACTTCTGCAACCAGAATATCTGGGTAATAATCATCATCAAACATTGGGAGAAGTAAATCTGCAAACATACAGGCACTCTGAGCACACTAAAACTAAGCGTGCTTATATAACATACCTATACAGAATTACCAAATAAAACACATAAAACATTTTCCTGCACTCAGCGGCTGCCGCCTTCTAGCTGGCTGACTGCATGGCCTGCCACATCATTATTGCATCAGACATCGCTTTCACATCGTGGGCCCGCACTATGCATGCCCCCTGCTGGATACTGAACATATGCGCTGCAACAGAGCCGACAGCACGGTTTTGCGCATCGGCCCCCTTCAGGGCCTCACCGATAAAGCGCTTGCGCGATAAAGCAGATAAGACCGGGTAGCCCAGTACATGCAGTTTATAAAACTCATTCAGCAGCTTTAAATTTTGCGATGCATTTTTGGCAAAGCCAAACCCTGGATCAATGATAATATTTTCAGACCGAACCCCTGCAGCCAAGGCATCGTCAACGCGCTGCTTGATCTCAGCAATGACATCCAATGTAACATCATCATACTGATCCAGATGATTCATGGTGGTCGGCTCACCGCGCATATGCATAATCATGACAGGAATATTCAGCAGCGCAGCTGTTTCTAAAGCCTGCGGGCGCGTCAGCGCACGCACATCATTCCAAATATGCGCACCGGCCTTGACTGCAGCCTGAATCACTGCCGGCTGTGATGTATCGATAGAAATGACCACATTCAGTTTTGCCAGCTCTTCCACTACAGGCACTACACGGCAAATTTCCTCTTCAACTGTCACCGGTGAAGCGCCTGGGCGGGTAGATTCACCGCCAACATCAATAACAGTTGCGCCATCGGCAATCATCTGTTTTGCATGCGCCACCGCCTGCGCTTTGCCGTTATGCTTCCCGCCATCACTGAATGAGTCTGGCGTAACATTTAAAATCCCCATGACATGCGGCACAGATAAATCCAATTCTAAATGGCCGCACTTTAAGATTTTATTGGGCAAAGGCATCAGCTGCATTGATATACTCCTCGTATTCTGTGGGCATTTTAGCAATTTTAATTCTGACCGGGCTGAAATCTTTTCAAGAACATTCATGCACTGCCGCCAAGGGGCTGCAAATACATGTCCCGCGGTGCTGCACTTACCCTATTCAGCTGTTATTTCAGCAATAAAAAAGCCCCAATTGCTTGGGGCTTTTTTATATCTCTTTTACAGTCTTGAATCAGCTTGCCGGCAAAGGCGGCGGCGTTGCCGGGCCATCAGTCGGCACAACATCAATCACTGGATTATCAGCCACGTATACTTTTGGCGGCTGCGGTTCACGGCCTTCCATAATGTCACGGATTTGCTCACGGTCGATGGTTTCCCATTCAAGCAAAGCTTTCACCATGGCATGCGCGATATCTTTGTTATTTTCCAAAATATCGCGGGCGACACGGTACTGTTCATCAATAATGCGGCGTACTTCAGCATCAACTTGCTGCTGTGTCGCTTCCGAAATCGTACGGGTGCCGATGCTGCCCATGAACGACTGCTGTGTATCTTCTTCGTAAACCATTACGCCCAGTTTTTCAGACATGCCGTATTTCGTTACCATTGCGCGCGCCATTTTAGTTGCACGTTCAAAGTCATTCGAAGCGCCAGTCGACATTTGATTAATGAAGACTTCCTCTGCAATACGGCCGCCAAACAAAATTGAAAGTTCGTTCAGCATTTTGTCTTTGTAATGACTGGTTTGGTCATGTTCTGGCAGCTGCCATGTCACACCCAAAGCCCAGCCGCGCGGCATAATCGTCACTTTATGGACAGGATCTGTACCCGGCAAAATCTCTGCAACAATTGCATGGCCGGCTTCATGATAGGCCGTCGCACGGCGTTCTTCTTCACGAAGCACCATTGATTTGCGTTCAGGCCCCATGTACAGCTTGTCTTTTGCATCTTCAAAGTCATGCATATCCACCGTATTTTTATTGCGGCGGGCAGCAAACAGCGCTGCTTCATTCACAAGGTTTGCCAGTTGCGCACCAGAGAATCCCGGTGTACCGCGTGCAAGCACTTTCACATCAACACCGGTAATAGACGGCAATTTCTTCAAATGAACATTTAAGATCTGCTCACGGCCTTTAATATCCGGCAAGCCCACCATCACTTGGCGGTCAAAACGGCCAGGACGAAGCAGGGCTTTATCCAGCACATCTGCACGGTTTGTCGCAGCGATGACAATAATGCCTTCATTGCCTTCAAAGCCATCCATTTCCACCAGCATCTGGTTCAGGGTCTGTTCACGCTCATCATGCCCGCCGCCTGTACCTGAACCGCGGTGACGGCCCACAGCATCAATTTCATCAATGAAAATAATACATGGCGCATGGCGTTTCGCCTGTTCGAACATATCACGGACACGTGATGCGCCGACACCGACAAACATTTCTACAAAGTCAGAACCGGAAATACTGAAGAATGGCACTTTCGCTTCGCCGGCAATCGCTTTTGCAAGCAATGTCTTACCCGTGCCCGGAGGGCCAACCATCAATACGCCTTTAGGAATTGTTGCGCCCAAACGCTTGAATTTTGCAGGGTCTTTTAAGAAATCAACGATTTCTACAACTTCTTGCTTCGCTTCATCACAGCCGGCAACATCTGTAAAAGTGACCTTAATTTGATCTTCAGACAGCATTTTCGCTTTAGATTTGCCGAAGCTCATTGGGCCATTCTTACCGCCTGCACCGCCGCCCATGTTGCGCATAAAGAACATGAACAGCAAAATGATTAGAAGCACAGGGAAGCTGGCAATGAGGAGCTGCATTAACAACCCTTGGCGCTGAGGCGCTGTGCCTTCAACAACAACGTTGTTTTTAATCAGGTTCGGCATCAGTTCCGGATCTTGAACCGCTGGACGAATACTTTCAAATTCAGAACCGTTCGACTTTTCGCCGCGGATTCTTTCGCCATCAATTGTGACTTGTTTAATTTGACCAGCATTCACCGCTGCCACGAACTCTGAATAGTTCATTGCTGTCGGCTGACTCCGGTCACTGACGTTGCTGAAAATGAGCACCAGCACACCCAGTATAATGAGCCACAATACGGCATTCTTAAAAAGATCGCTCAAAGCTTTATTCCCATATCAATCTAATTCGATCATGCCCAACCAAGGGGTTGACCCTAATATTTACGCTGCAGACCAGCTTTGCAATACGTTAAAAAGGTACAAAATGCACAATTTTTAACGTATTGGCAAGCAGACTTTACTTGAAACCCTTCTTACGCCCTTGCCCAATCAGAAATACTTCTTTAGATCGGGCACGCGACGCCGCCGGTTTTGCTGTCTTCAATACATCAAAATTATCAACGACTTGCTTGCGGAACTCATCAAAACCGGTTCCTTGGAAAACTTTTACGACAAATTGGCCTTTGGGGCCAAGCACTTTGGTCGCAAAATCCAGTGCAAGCTCGCACAAATAAATTTGGCGCGGTTGATCTACAGCCTTATTACCTGATGTATTGGGGGCCATATCAGAAATTACAACGTCTACCGTGCGTCCATTTAAAATATTTAACAATTTTTCGAACACTTCTTCTTCCCTGAAGTCACCTTGCAGGAAAGTCACATCTGGCAGCGCATCCATTTCCAGTATATCTGATGCAATCACCAAGCCCTTATCGCCAACCAGCTTGCCGGCAATCTGCGACCAGCTTCCAGGCGCAGCGCCCAAATCCACTACAGTCATGCCCGGTTTAATCAGTTTATATTTTTCTTGAATTTCAAGAAGCTTGTAAGCGGCGCGCGCGCGATAACCTTCCTTTTGCGCCTTCTTAACAAAAGGGTCATCTAAATGTTCCCGCATCCAGTCGCGGCTGCTCTTGGATAATTTTTGGTTGGTAATGCGCGTCGCCATAACTCTCTAAATAAAATAAACTTCTAATCCTTGATTGTACGTGAAAAACACCGTATTTGCAGTATACATGTGTATCTAAATCGAGGTTTCATGCCAGTTTTTTTCAATAATTTGCATCGATATTTTCAGAGAATTTAAAGCGTTTAACCTTTGCATTTGCTATACTAAGCCGTTTTTAAAATCAGGTTACATTTATGGCGGCTTTATCTATTCAAGAACGCAAGCGTTTGCGTCAAATCGGACATGCGCTTAACCCAGTTGTGATGGTGGGCGACAAAGGCTTAACTGAAAATGTAATTGAAGAATTGGCTCGAGCATTAAACGATCACGAACTTATTAAAGTAAAAGTAGTTGCTGAAGACCGCGAAGCGCGCGCTGCATTAACTGCTGAAATTGCTGCTGCGTCTGGTGCAGAAATTGTTCAGACTATTGGTAAAATTGTATTACTGTACAAAAAAGCAGCCAAACAAAATGCAAAATTATCCAATCTTGTTCGTCATGCTCATTTATCTAACTAACTGATAAAATGGCCAGTTATGATCTAAATGCATTTGACCGCCGTTTTGAAGCAATTTCACTCGTTGGCGCAATTGAGCAGCAAAGCCCATTTACATTAAATGTGGGCTTCTGGCTGCGTGACCCAAATCAGTTTGTGCAATGGCCTCAGCCTGCTGCATCTCACCCGCGTCAAGATTTTCTGTGGGAACAGACCTGTTTTGAAATTTTCATTGGCGTGCACAATGAAGATTTTTACCGTGAAATCAACCTCTCCCCTTCTCAGGCATGGCAGGCTTATCAGTTTGAAGAATACCGCTATCCTGAAGATATGCCGCCGAAAGCAGCTTATGATATTGAACTGAATCAGCTGAAACGCACTCATTATGGGATGAATGTCAGCATCGACCTCACCGAATTCATGCTGCTGCATAAACTGAAGTGGTCAGATATCTACATTGGCTTAAGCGCCGTGTTAAAAACGACTCAGGGCGATCACTTCTATGCCATGCAGCATAGCAGTCCAAATGCAGATTTTCATAACAAGCGTGACTGGCTGCATCAGTTCTAAACTGAATGCAGGCTGTAAGAAAGCAAAAGGCGATCCTTTTGCTTTTTTTATGCCCGACGTTTTATAGCTTCAGTCAATCTGAGTTAACCGCAGTTTTTCACACTATTTTCACGCTTTGCAGCTATCGCGATATAACCCAAACCACATTAACCATGCAAACAGCTCAATTTATTGAATTATTAATAGCAAAAAAGAGAGCAATACATCAACGTACTGCTCTCTTTTTATTGCGGAAAAAGCTGAAATTAAATTCAGTTTTCTAAATTTAAGCGCCAGCCTCTGACTTATCAGCTTCCGGCTTAGCGCTTGAAACTTTTTTCCATGCATCTAAGGTATGCTCTTTTGAACGCTTATAAGTTTCTGTCAACTGATCTTTATGTTTCAAAGAAATTTGACTCACGTCCTCTTTCAGCTCTTTACTTAACTTAGAAATATCTTCAATCACAGCGTTGAACTCAGTTTTCACAAAGTCCTTTAATTCAGTTAAGTCTTTTTGTGACGAGCCCAAATGCAATTTCAGCTGTTCAATTTTTTGCAGAACATCTTGTTTAAGCTGACGCAGCTGATCCTGCACACTCGCATTCAGCTGTTTTGCTTCCGCCTGAATGATTTCTTTGCTTTCAGCAACGGCCTCTGCAACTTGGCCAGTTGCATCTTTTGCTGCCTGTTCCAGCTGCTCTGCACCATCTGCTGCAATGGTTTTAAGCGTTTTTGCAGTTTCATTTTGTTTTTGTGATGCCGCCATGATCTTATACCTATAGTTATTGATTACTTTTTAATCTTAGCTCAATTTGATAAATTTTAATTTCTGATTTGTCAGACAATAATTAAATGCTTACATTTTTCGCAAGACTAAAAAACAAACTTTCAGCTGAAATGCAAGCCCTTTATCTTCGATATAAAGGATAAATAGAATGGACTTCACGGGGCTTTCTGCGTATAATGCCGTGTTAAGTTCAAGCGAGCAGACATAGGGAGGGTAGGTTTTATAATAGCCTTCCTTTTTTTTCGTCTTCTCGCTTTTTTACAGCCTAAATTTCAGGAGCTTTGGTTTGAGCACCCCAGCAATTTTAGCCCTTGCCGATGGTACTATTTTTAAAGGTACTTCAATTGGCGCATCGGGTAGTACGACTGGTGAAGTCGTTTTCAACACTGCCATGACTGGCTATCAAGAAATTTTGACTGACCCGAGTTATGCACAGCAGCTTGTAACACTAACTTACCCGCATATTGGTAATACAGGCTGCAATGATGAAGACGCTGAGTCAGGTCGAATTCATAAAGTATGGGCCAACGGATTGATCATTCGTGACCTGCCTTTATTGCATAGCAACTTCCGATCAACGCAATCTTTAGGCGAATACTTAGAAGAACATAACGTTGTCGCGATTGCAGATATTGATACGCGCAAATTAACGCGTATTTTGCGCGACAAAGGCGCGCAAAATGGCTGCATTCTTGCCGGCGAAAACATTACAGAAGAAGAAGCTTTAGCTAAAGCGCGTGCATTTGGCGGTCTTAATGGTTTAGACCTCGCTAAAGAATGCTGTGACCCTGAAGGTTTCGAATGGACTGAAGGTTCTTGGACTCTTGGAAAAGGTTTCTCCCAACCTGAACTTAAATTCCATGTAGTTGCATACGATTACGGTGTCAAAACCAACATCTTACGTATGCTCGCAGACCGCGGCTGCAAATTGACTGTCGTGCCTGCGCAAACTCCTGCTGCTGACGTACTTGCGTTAAATCCAGATGGCGTGTTCCTGTCAAACGGCCCTGGCGATCCAGCTGCATGTGACTATGCCATTGAAGCTGTAAAAACAATTGTAGAAACGACTGAAATTCCAGTATTCGGCATTTGCTTAGGTCACCAAATTCTTGCACTTGCATCTGGTGCAAAAACGGTAAAAATGCCGCACGGCCACCACGGCGCTAACCATCCTGTACAAAATCTTGAAGATGGTACTGTGATGATTACTTCTCAAAACCACGGCTTCGCAGTAGATACTGATTCGCTGCCGGCTAACTTGAAAGCTACGCACAAATCACTGTTCGATCAAACCTTACAAGGCATGCATCGTACAGACAAGCCAGCGTTCAGCTTCCAAGGCCATCCTGAAGCAAGCCCTGGTCCACATGACTGCGCACCACTGTTCGATCATTTCATCGAACTTATCGAAGCATCTAAGAAGTAATTAAGGAAGCATCATGGCTAAACGTACAGACATTAAAAGCATCTTAATTATTGGTGCTGGTCCGATTGTGATCGGTCAGGCATGTGAGTTTGACTACTCAGGTGCGCAAGCATGTAAAGCCCTTCGTGAAGAAGGCTACCGTGTTATTTTGGTCAACTCTAACCCAGCGACCATTATGACTGACCCTGCTATGGCAGACGCAACTTACATCGAGCCAATCACTTGGCAAACTGTAGCTGCAATCATTGAGAAAGAACGCCCAGACGCAGTTCTTCCGACAATGGGTGGTCAAACTGCATTGAACTGTGCGCTTGCACTTGATGCAAACGGTATTTTAGAAAAATACAATGTTGAATTGATTGGCGCGACCAAAGAAGCGATCGAAAAAGCGGAAGACCGTAAACTTTTTGATATTGCAATGCGTAAAATCGGTTTGGAATGCCCTCGCGCTGATGTTGCAGAAGACATGGAACATGCACTTGAAATTCAAGCGCGTTTCGGTTTCCCTGTCATTATCCGTCCATCATTCACGATGGGCGGTTCAGGCGGCGGTATTGCATACAACCGTGAAGAATTCATTGAAATCTGTGAACGCGGTTTCGACCTTTCTCCGACGAAACAATTATTGATTGATGAATCATTGATTGGCTGGAAAGAGTACGAAATGGAAGTTGTTCGTGACAAAAACGACAACTGTATCATTGTATGTACCATTGAAAACTTTGACCCAATGGGCGTGCACACAGGTGACTCAATCACTGTTGCTCCTGCGCAAACATTGACGGATAAAGAATTCCAGTTACTTCGTAACGCATCTTTAGCAGTGCTTCGTGAAATTGGTGTAGAAACTGGCGGTTCTAACGTTCAGTTCGGTATTAACCCGAAAGACGGCCGTATGGTTGTGATCGAGATGAACCCACGTGTTTCTCGTTCATCTGCACTTGCGTCTAAAGCAACTGGTTTCCCAATTGCGAAAATCGCTGCGAAATTGGCTGTAGGATACACCCTTGATGAGTTGAAAAACGACATCACTGGCGGTACGACGCCTGCATCTTTCGAACCTGCAATTGACTACGTTGTAACGAAGATTCCTCGTTTTAACTTCGAGAAATTCCCTCAAGCTGACGCAACTTTGACTACACAGATGAAATCTGTAGGTGAAGTGATGGCGATTGGCCGTAACTTCCAAGAGTCTGTTTCTAAAGCGCTTCGCGGTCTTGAAGTTGGCGCATGCGGTTTTGATGAAAAAATCGCTGTGGGTACTGAAGGCGCACGCGAAAAAATTCTTGTTGAATTGAAAGTTCCAGGTCCTGAGCGTATTTGGTACGTGGGCGATGCATTCCGTCACGGTTTCACATTAGACGAAGTATTTGCTGCGACAAACATCGACCGTTGGTTCTTGATTCAAATCGAAGACATCATCAAAACTGAAAACCAAATCAAAACTTTAGGTTTTGGTGATTTGAATGCGGACAACATCCGTTCATTCAAACGTAAAGGTTTATCAGATCTTCGCATTGCGGACTTGATGGGCATTTCACAAAAACAATTCCGTAAACACCGTTGGAACTTGGGCGTAACTCCAGTTTACAAACGTGTGGATACATGTGCTGCAGAGTTTGAATCCGACACAGCTTACATGTACTCAACTTACGATGAAGAATGTGAAGCGAACCCATCTAACCGTGACAAAATCATGGTGATCGGCGGCGGTCCTAACCGTATTGGTCAAGGTATCGAATTCGATTACTGCTGTGTACACGCTGCTCTTGCAATGCGTGATGACGGCTATGAAACCATCATGGTGAACTGTAACCCTGAAACCGTTTCTACAGATTACGACACATCAGACCGTTTGTACTTCGAACCAATCACTTTGGAAGATGTACTTGAAATCGTGCGTATCGAGAAGCCTAAAGGCATTATCGTTCAGTACGGCGGTCAAACTCCGCTTAAATTGGCTCGCGCTTTAGAAGAAGCTGGTGCGCCAATTATCGGTACATCTCCAGACGCGATTGACCGTGCAGAAGACCGTGAACGTTTCCAACAAATGATTCAACGTCTGCAGCTTCGTCAACCAAACAACAGCATTGTAAAATCTGCTGAAGAAGGCATGGCTGAAGCGTCTAAAGTGGGTTATCCGCTAGTTGTACGTCCATCATATGTACTTGGTGGCCGTGCGATGGAAATCGTGTATAACGATGATGAATTGAAACGCTACTTGCGTGATGCGGTTCAGGCTTCAAATGATGCCCCAGTACTGCTTGACCATTTCTTAGATGATGCGATTGAAGTTGACGTAGACTGCGTTTCTGACGGTAAAGACGTTGTGATTGGCGGAATCATGCAGCACATCGAACAAGCAGGTATTCACTCAGGTGACTCAGCATGTTCTATTCCTCCTTACTCTTTATCTAAAGAAGTTCAGGACGAAATGCGCCGTCAAACCATCGCGATGGCAAAAGAGCTTGGCGTAATTGGTTTGATGAACGTACAGTTTGCAGTTAAAGGCACTGACGTATACATCTTAGAACTGAACCCGCGTGCATCACGTACAGTCCCGTTCGTTTCTAAATGTATCGGCGAATCTTTAGCGAAAGTTGCTGCGCGCTGTATGGCGGGTCAATCTCTTGAATCTCAAGGATTCACCAAAGAGATCATCCCAACTCACTTCTCTGTTAAAGAAGCGGTGTTCCCATTCAACAAGTTCCCGGGTGTTGACCCAATTCTTGGCCCTGAGATGAAATCTACAGGCGAAGTGATGGGTGTGGGTAAAACATTTGGTGAAGCATTCTATAAAGCTGTTTTAGGTGCGAATGAACGTTTACCTGGTCTTCCAACGGAAGGCGAAGTGAAGCATGCATTCATCTCTGTTCGCGACTCTGATAAGCCACGCGCAGCAGGCATTGCGAAACAACTTGCTGGTTTTGGCTTCAAGATTCTTGCAACTGGCGGCACGTATGACGTGATTAAAGAAGCAGGTATTGAATGTGAACGTGTGAATAAAGTTACAGAAGGCCGTCCTAATATCGTGGACCGCTTGAAAAATGGCGAAATTCACCTCATTATCAATACGACTGAAGGCAAACAAGCTCAGCAGGATTCATTCTCAATCCGCCGCTCTGCGCTTCAAGGTAAGGTGTATCATACAACTACTTTGAATGGCGCTGACGCTGTATGCCAAGCTTTAGCAATCAAATTGCCGATGGATGTATACCGCCTGCAAGACCTGACTAAAGGTTAATTAAGTTACTGATAAGACCCGTCACCTTATCGGTGGCGGGCTTTTTTATTTTATAAACCTGTATTTTTTACATACCCATTTATGAGGGACAACAATGCAACGTTATCCTATGACTCCCGAAGGCAAAATTGCCTTAGAGAAAGAATTACAGCAACTTAAAAGTGTTGACCGTCCACGCATTATTGCAGCCATTGCTGAAGCGCGTGAACATGGGGATTTGAAAGAAAACGCGGAATACCACGCTGCCCGCGAACAGCAAGGTTTCTGTGAAGGCCGTATTCAAGATATCGAAGGCAAACTCGGCGCGTGCCAGGTGGTTGATGTGAAAGTCCTTGAACAAAATGGCCGTGTGGTTTTTGGTGTAACCGTGACCATTGAAAACTTAGACACTGAAGAACAAAAAACCTACAAGATTGTCGGCGATGATGAAGCAGACTTTAAGATCAACAAGATCTCTGTGAACTCTCCTATTGCCCGCGGCCTGCTGAGTAAAAATGAAGGCGACGAAGCAAAAATCGTCACTCCGCAAGGTGAAGTGGAATACGAAATTGTGAAAGTTGAATATCTTTAAAATTTAAAGATTCAATATTGAAACCCCTCAACTGAGGGGTTTTTTATGGCCTAAAGCCGCCAATTGCAAAGCTGCGCATCAAATACCAGTGATATTGATAACAAACATTTATGTGTCAAAAGCGATAAATCATTGACCAGATCATTCAATTCACATTGGTCTAAACCATCATTGTGTATTCAGCACTTTTAATTTAATTTTCCCATATAAAATAATTGAGCCGAATAATGAAAAAAGAAAGTGCCAGTCAAACTGCGCAAGCTGCAGCCGCTATTCGCGCCTATGACAACCTCTCCAATCAGCCGCCAATATTTCATGATGCCTATGCATTGATGATGACCAGTCCCGCATGGCGATTGCTTCTCTCAAATAAAGCACTATTGCGCGTATTTAAAACGCAAATGTTTCGTCGCACTTTTGGGTTGCTTGTTGCTCAAGTTGCAGCCCGTTCACTTTATAATGAAGACTGGCTATTCGAAGCTCTTGATCGGGGTGTAAAACAGTATGTCATCATTGGAGCTGGTCTAGATTCTTTTGCTTTACGTGCTGCAGCCCACTATCCAGAGTTAAAAATTTACGAACTTGACCACCCAGATACTCAAGCATTGAAAATTAAAACGTTAAGCCAACTTGGAAAAATTCCAGAGAATGTCGAATTTGTCCCCATTAACTTTGAACTTGAAAAACTAAGCGATGCTCTTCGGCACAGCAGCTATGATGCCAATGAAATTGCATATTTTTCTTGGCTAGGCACGACTCATTATCTAAAGCCAGAAACCACATTAAGCACACTGCGGGATCTTACCGCATTTGCAGCGTCTGAAAGTGAAGTTGTATTCGACTATTCGATCCCTTATCAAAATTTAAAAGGGATTGAACGACCTGCTGCCATGATGCTTAGTCAAGTAACGCATTTATTCAATGAGCCAATCATTGGTTTTTTTGATACAGAACATTTGCATAATTCGCTGTGGAATATAGGATATGTAATCGTAGAAGATATGTCAGGTAAAGATATTACAGAACGCTATTTGGCATGGCGTAAGAATGGAATGCATCATACAGATGCAACGCATTTACTCCGTTTGCAGATTGCTTAGACTTTTGCACACAGTCATATAAAATAGCGCTGCACATCTTTACCCTTTATAAATTGTATGACTGAAAAATTGATTAATTCTCCTGTGAACCATTGGTGCGAATTTGAGTTCATTTCTAAAACAGTGAAAAACCCAAACATTCATATTAAGGGCAATTACTCATATTACTCTGCCTATTGGGATCAGGGCTTTGAACGCTGTGTCGTGCGCTATTTGCACGATAAGCCCGCAACAGCAGAGAAACCGATTGATCAGCTGCATATCGGCAATTTCGTCTGTTTTGGCGCTGAGTGCGTGATTATGATGGGTGGCAACCAATTGCACCGTACTGACTGGATTTCGGCTTTTCCATTTGATACACGCAGTTTTGTGCCTGCTGGCGATACAATCATTGGCGATGGCTGCTGGATTGGCTCACGCGCGATGATTATGCAAGGTGTAACGCTTGGTGAAGGTGCTGTGGTCGCTACAGGCGCGGTGGTGACAAAAGATGTGCCGCCTTATGCGGTTGTGGGCGGCGTGCCTGCCAAAATTATTAAGTACCGCTTTCCTGAAGATGATATAAAAAAACTGCTTTTACTTAAGCTGTATGACTTAGATGAGAAGCAGTTTTTAAAAATGCGGGAACAGTTGCAGACGAATAATGTTAACTCTCTGCTTGAGTTTCTGAAATAAAATCAGATTCAATATAATTTTTCCAACTATCGACAAACTCGTCTGATTTAATCAACTTAGTCACGGAATAATTTGAATATAGTCTTAAGAGAGCTCCTTCCTTTTCCTGTTGTTGCCCAGAAGTTGTATAGATTTTTATAGTGTTTTCTAACTGATCTGCCAGTTCTAAGAGTCCAAAGCTAGTTAACTCATACTTTTGCTTTAAACTATTTATTAAATTTCTTGCTAGATAACTTTCATCATCCCGTTGAAGAATATCATTATTTATATATTCTAATAATCTCTTTAGAACTCTTCTAAAATACTGCACTGTAACTTGGAAATCACTATCAAATATTATTGCTATTACAATCATATCCTTATTTAAATTATTTGTTCTTAATAGGGCATATTGATTTACTTTTTTAATAAGCTCTCGCGAATTGTAATTTTTATATAATTGCAATGCCAATACCCAAAAATAAAAAGTACTAAAATGTTCTTTATTTTCAATTTCACCTATTCTAAAAAGTTGCTCTTTTAAGAGCATTTCATAATTATTTAAAGCATCCAACTGAGGAAATTTAATTGTGAAATCAATAAACTTTTCAAAGTAATCGCCATTCGTTTCAGCAGTATAGCCATATAAAGTGTGTACAGACTGTATAAGCTGAGACTTATTCATAACCAAAACAAAAACAATTTTTGGGATATCAAAAAAATGCTTAATCCTTTCAATCAAACGAATTGCAAAATCCGGACGGCAACGGTCAAGTTCATCAATAATAAAAACCAAAGGTTTATCTAATTTTTTTGCTAATTCAGCAAGACCTTTCTTAAAATCCCGAATAGTTTGTTTCTCAACTGCATGATTCTCTATTTTCTTTTCAATTTGCTCCTTAACTTTTGTTGCTATTTCCTCACTTGCTGTGTCATATAATTCTTTTCCTTCTTTATAAACCTCCTGAAAAACTTCTCCTACACCACCCATACCAATCCAATGCATACCTGCTTTAGCAGCAATCATTGGTATTACTGCAGCCAACGATATCAATACCGAAGCTGTTTTAGCATTAAAATCCTTAATTTCAGTATCATTAATTTCTTCTGATTCTCTAAAAGTCTGACTTATTTCCGCAGCAATAGTTAAAAAAGGATCATCTAAATAATCATTTGCAAATGCATCCAAATAAATCACATTATGCTGAGTATCATCTAAATGCTTTGCCCAATGCCGTACAAACCATGTTTTGCCCTCACCCCAGCGTGCATCCAAAGCAAGAACAGCTCCGCAATTTAAACGATCAACATAATTTGTGAGTTGTTCACCTAAACGGCGGCGATCCCAAAGATCACCCTCCCAAGCAGTTTCAATATTTTCAAAATTATCTTTTTGCCACTTCAATTGATCTGTTGTCATTTATATATGATTCTTATCAAGTCTAATTGCTCATCAGTATACTGATATTTATAGTTTTATCATTTTAAACTGCAATTTTTGCCTCTTATGACATAGCTATAAACCTTGCCAAGCCCTATAAATAAAGCCCATCAAAACAAAAAATAATAGGACACAGAATGCCCCTCAACATCCGTAAAACAGGAATCCTTGCTTTAGCCTTACTTGCAGCTATTGTCGCTACACTCTGCGACGCCAACCATGTCTTTACTCAAACGCTTAGTTACCCCAATCCCCTATTTTTTCAACAAGCTTGGTGGGTCTTTCCAGCCTTTTTTATTGCCTTCTTATTTATGGCAATCAATTACCTCCATGTTAGCCGCATACTCAGTCAAAAACTGGATATCAAGCTAAGTACCGCGCATGGAAGCTGGCGCAGCCTATCTGAAGATTTAACTGCATTTGCCTGTGCATACCTGCTCAGCGGTTTTGGCAATTTTCACCCTGCTTTATTGTGCTTTATTTTTTATCTTACTTTTATTATTCGGCTAAGTTTCACTTACGAGCGCGCCTGGCTGTGCATACTGGCAATATTATTGGCCATAGGCGGCATGTTTTTTGAAGGGCTTTTGGCAGAATTTGGACTGGTCAAATACCGCCATACGGATATTTTCAATGTGCCTTATTGGTTAGGCGGCGTATACATGCACGGCGCATTTGCCTTACGCTCTGGCATGCGCGCACTGGTATATAAATCGGCTTAATTTTTACCAATGAACCGGCGATTGCAAACAAGACCTTCAAAATTTTAGGCAAAAAAAGACCACGTTTTGGAACGTGGTCTATAAAAATGGTGGCTATGACGGGACTTGAACCTGTGACCCCCGCATTATGAGTGCGGTGCTCTAACCAACTGAGCTACATAGCCTTAAACTGTGCGCGCATTATGTGGTTTTATCCAAAGTACGTCAAGTACTTAATGCGCTTAATTGATCAAAATTTGGTGAAGTGAGCCGATAAGCCGGGTTCTGTCGTGAACGATCATTCCTCTAGGCGCACAATCACTCGTACGCTCAAGCGACCTACCCGGATCCAGCACGGGCCGTGCCTCAGGATCCCTATTTGGTCTTGCTTCTGGTGGGGTTTACCTTGCCGTGAACTGTTACCAGACACGCGGTGCGCTCTTACCGCACCCTTTCACCCTTACCTCCGAATCCGATTGCTCGAAAACATGATGGAGGCGGTCTACTCTCTGCTGCACTTGCCGTCGGCTTTCGCCGCCCAGGCGTTACCTGGCACCCTGCCCTATGAAGCCCGGACTTTCCTCCCCTGCTTCAATCACGGAGATTTCCACAGCAGCGATCGTCTGGCTCACTTCGAGCGGGATGATAGCAAATAAACAAACTAATTGCTTGATGTTTTTTGATCAGTCAGCTTTTCATACTTCAGCTGCAGCTCTTCCTGCGTCTCTGCATGATTGGGATCAAGCGGGATGCAGTCGACAGGGCAAAATAATTGACACTGCGGCTTATCATGATGCCCGACGCACTCTGTACATAAATCAGGGTTGATCTCATAAATGACCTCCCCCATAAAAATTGCCTCATTGGGGCATACAGGTTCGCAGACATCACAATTGATGCATTCATCGGTGATATATAAAGACACGCTACCAGCCTTGTTGTAGTTTGCGCTCAAAGGCAGCTTCGACATTTGCAGGAACAAACTTCGTCACATCGCCTTTTAAGCGGGCAATTTCACGCACTAATGTGGATGAAATAAAGGAATACTGTTCTGACGGCGTCAGAAATACCGCTTCAAATTTAGAATCGAGCTGGCGGTTCATATTCGCCAATTGAAACTCATATTCAAAATCAGATACGGCGCGCAATCCGCGCAATACTGCGGTTGCATTCTGCTCATGAAAGAAATTCACCAGCAGGCCGTCAAAGCCTACAAATTCAACATTGTCTAAATGGCTTAATGATTCTTTTGCTAATTCTACACGCTCTTCCAAACTGAATAATGGATTTTTATGATGACCAATAGCAATTGCGACCACCACTTCATCAAACATGCGTGATGCGCGTGTAACTAAATCAATATGGCCATTGGTAATTGGATCGAATGTGCCCGGATAAATTACGCGAGTTTGAGACATCCATTTGTACTCAGTTTGTTTTGTAGAAACTTATTTTAGCAAAATCTTGTTTTTGGGTGAAGAAACTCCATCAATTTAAACAGTCCATAAGCATATAAGTTCGGGTACAATAGCCTTAACTTTGGAAGTTTCTGATTATGTCGAAAGTAACTGTTGTTAAAAAAAATAACGGCGGAACGATTGCGCAGAACAAACGCGCCCGCCACGATTATTTTATTGAAGAGAAATTTGAAGCTGGACTTTCCTTGCAAGGCTGGGAAGTTAAGTCGCTTCGTGCTGGCCGTATGACCCTTAGCGAAAGCTATATCACCTTTAAAAATGGCGAAGCGTATTTGTTTGGCGCTCAAATTCAGCCCTTGCTGAGCGCATCTACGCACATTGTGCCTGAAGCCCGCCGTACACGTAAACTATTGCTCAGTAAGCGTGAAATAGAAAAGCTAATGGGTTCCGTCGATCAAAAAGGCTACTCCTGTGTTCCGCTCGCCTGTTACTGGAAAGGCCGTTTAGCGAAACTGGAAATTGCTTTGGTGAAAGGCAAGCAGCTGCATGACAAACGCGCTACTGAAAAAGACCGCGACTGGCAGCGTGATAAAGCCCGCATTATGCATAAATAAACCGCGCATCATAAAAACCTCCAGCTGGAGGTTTTTTATTGATCAATAATGAATGAGTTTTTCAGTTCAGCATGATTTTTTAGTGACAGCTGTCCCAGCATATTGTTTAAAATTGCCCATAAAGAAAAAAACCAAAAGAAAATTAAATTCTTTTGGCTTTTTAAATACTTATGGCTGAACATTTAAACAATTAAAAAAACAAATTATTTAAATTTATTCAATGTCAGGGCTAAATATTCACCAAACCAGATGGCAGTGTTCAAATCACCTGTGGGCGGTGTCACCTCAACTGGCGCATTATCTGACTGAGTCATTAAGCCCAGAAAGCTCGACATGCGGTTCAGGTCTTGCGCACTGCGCCCCGTGGGCATCATCGGCAAACCAGACCACAGCATGCCATGCTGCATGGCAAATAAATTAATCTGCTGCAAAACGGCCAATTTGTCGCCGCTTAAACCGCCGCCATTGGTAAAACCGGCCGCCAATTTGCCTTGCCAAGTCCGCGCCAGCCAGCGTTTAGAAGACTGTTCCATAAACTGCTTCAAGCCCGATGTAATGCTGCCCATATACGTCGGACAGCCAAATACAATGGCATCGGCCTGGTCCAAAGCCTCCCAATCTATCTGTTCAATATTCATGCTATGCACTGCAATGCCGGCCTGTTCCGCACCCTGAGCAATGCAGGAAGCGACTTTTGCTGTATGGCCGTAAGGGCTGTGATAAACAATAGCGATAGATTTTGCGGATAAAGGCATAGTAATTAAAAGTCTACAGATTCAATCAAGTTTAGCATTTTCATGCCATAAACACGAACGTTGCCATGCGGCCCGTTTGAGATTCCCGGCGGTAAGAAAAAAAATCCTCCGGCTGCTGATAAGAGCACTGATCGCCGCCCAGCACGGTATTCACCCCATGCAAAGCTAAAATATACCGCGAAATCGCATACAGATCTGCATAGAACTTTCCTTCTTTCAGGCCTGCTTTGAATGCGCTGTCCAGCTCAGGATATTTAGCGCAAAATGCCTGTTTCACTTCAGCGCCAATTTCAAAATTGTCTTGGCAAATAGCCGCCCCGAGCCACGCCCATGCCGGCGGATTTTTCATCTCGCCAATCGTAGCTTCGATGATGCCGCCAGCCAAACCGCGCCAGCCCGCATGCAGATTGGCCACCTCAGTGCCTTCAGCATTGCCCAGCACCACAGGCAAACAGTCTGCTGTCATCATCATTAAGGCATGGCCTGCAGTTTGCGTCACCAAACCATCTCCTTCCAGCGCATCAAAAGGCATTTCTTCATTGATGGTGCGGCAGATGGTGCTGTGTGTTTGAGTCATCCAGGTGATTTTACGCACGCCATGAACAGAAAACTCTTCCAGCAGCGCCATGCGGTGCCGCTGCACACGCTGCGGATCATCATTGACATGCAAGGCCAAATTAAAGCCTGCCAATTCAGGCATTTCTGACGGCAGCACCTTTTCATGATGCACTCGGGTCTGACCTGCATACACACCTTTCGGCAGCCCTTGAACAAATTGCATGTCTTCATCCTTTTCATTTTAGACTGAACGCATTCAGTCCTTGCCTTAATACGCTTTGTTTTCAGTACGCAAAACATCAACCAAGTGGCTGAAGTCTTCAGGCCACGGCGCTTCAAACATCATATCTTCGCCTGTGCGCGGGTGCACCAGCCCCAGTTTAGCCGCATGCAAAGCCTGACGCTTAAAGCCGCGCAGCGTATCTGCCAGCAGTTCCGATGCGCCTGCAGGCACGCGTACACGGTTCATATATACAGAATCGCCGATCAGGCCATGACCAATATAGCTGAAATGCACACGGATCTGATGGGTGCGGCCCGTTTCCAAACGCGCTTGGATACGGGTGAAATGCTGAAAGCGCTCTTTCACATTATAGTGCGTGACCGCTTCTTTCCCGCCCGGCAAAATGGCCATTTTAATGCGGTCTACCGGATGACGCTTAATCGGCTCATCAATGGTGCCGCCAGCAATAATGGCGCCATAAGCCACCAGATCATAAATCCGGTAAACCGATTTCTTCGCCAATTGCTTGCTGAGCGAGAACTGCGCTTCCAGATTTTTTGCAACAACCAGCAAGCCTGATGTATCTTTATCAATACGGTGCACTAAGCCCGCACGGGTCAATTCCACAGATTTAGGATAATGATGCAGCAAGGCATTCACCAGCGTTCCTGTCGAATTGCCGGCGCCCGGATGCACCACCATGCCCACAGGCTTATTAATGACGATAATGTCATCATCTTCATAGACAATGTCTAAAGGAATGTCTTCAGGCAGGCTGCGGGTTTGCGCTTCCAGCTCAACGTCAAGCGTGAGCAGTTCATCACCCTCAGATTTATACTTTGGCTTGACGCTGTTACCATTCACTAACAAATGGCCTTCTTTCAGCCACTGTTTCAGTTTTTCGCGTGAAAAATCAGGCCAAACGGTTGCTGCGACTTGGTCGATACGCTGTCCAAAAAAGCTGTCATCCAATTGAAATTGCAACGATAAACGTGTTGCAGTTGAGTCTGAAGTATGGTTATCTGCATCCTCAGAATCTTCAAGCAAATTGAAGTCGGTTTCAGGGATATTGGAATTAGAAGATTGTGCTTGAGTCATTTGATCATTCAGGCAAAAGTGGTTTAATAGTGCAATTGTAGCTCATTGCCAGTATTAACAGAGGAATTTTTATGTCGCTGCCACATTATAAAAAGACAATGCTTGCTCTAACGATTGGTATTGCAGCCGCAATGTCAGGCTGCAGCAGCAATCCAAAAAAAGATGTGGTCGATACTGGTCCGCAATCCAGCGAACAGGTTTATATTGAAAAAGCTAAAAAAGCGCTTGATCGTCATCAATATACAGATGCGGCAAAACATCTTGAAGCTCTAGAAACGTATTACCCAACTGGCAGCTATGCAGCGCAGGCGCAGCTGGAATTGCTTTACGTTAAATTTCAGCAAAAAGACTATGAAGCCGCTATCACTTTGGCAGAACGTTTTATCCGCTTGAATCCGCAGCATCCAAATGTAGATTATGCGTATTATGTCCGCGGTGTTGCCAATATGGAACAAAACTATGACGGCCTGCTGCGCTATACGTCATTAAAGCAGTCACACCGTGATGTGAGCTATTTAAAAGTGGCTTATCAGAATTTTGTAGATTTTATCCGCCGTTACCCGTCCAGCACCTATGCGGTAGACGCAGCGCAGCGCATGAAGTTTATTGGCCAGGAATTGGCTGAAAGCGAAATGAACGCCGCCCGCTTCAACATTAAGCGTAAAGCCTACCTTGCGGCTGTGGAGCGTTCATTATGGGTCATTGAACACTATCCGCAAACACCGCAAATTCCAGAAGCTTTGGCGACAGCCGCTTACGGTTATGACAAACTCGGCGATAAAGCGACGTCCCAGCAGTATATTGATATCTTGAAAATGAATTATCCTGAACTGGTGAAATCTGACGGCACGGTCAACATGCGCGCCGCCCGCAGTGAAGGCAGTTTCTGGAACCGCACGACTTTAGGCGTCTTTGGCAAAGAAGGCCGCACCCATTCTGAACAGGATGCAGTGAAAAACACAGACAGCGGAGAAAAGCGTAGCTTAACCAACCGCTTATCTTTTGGCTTGCTGGACCGCCCTAAAGCGGAAGCGGCTGAGATTCAACAGCCTGTTGAATCCGATGCAGCGCAGCCAGCCGAATAAATCCGGTATTTAGGATGATTTTTCATAAAGGGCAAGTTATCATATTTGCCCTTTATCATTTCAGGCTGACGCAGATCACCGCTTGATCCGAATGCTCAAAAAGGATACAAATGACTGATCGGCATGTCCGCCAGCTGCTGGCTTGCACTTAAATGCGATCAGCAAAAAATTGACTCTTTCTATTTTCCGCAGACTTTGAAGACATATTGATATAACAGCATGGCGATTCCTCAGCACACCATTGATCAAATTTTAGACCGCACCGATATTGTCGATGTGATCGGTCAATTTGTGAAATTAAAAAAGACTGGGCGTACCTATTCAGGCTGCTGCCCGTTTCATCAGGAAAAATCGCCATCTTTTCACGTATACCGTGACAAGCAGTATTTCCACTGCTTCGGCTGTCAGGCCAATGGCAATGCCATCCGTTTTTTAATGGATATCGGCAGCCGAAATTTCATTGAAGTCATGAAGGACCTTTCGAGTCAAACCGGCATTGAACTGCCAAAAGACAATTTTGACTCCAATAAATTAAAATACAAACGGGAAGCGCAAAAACCGAAAGCGCCTGCGGAATCAGCCCAGCCCAGCTCAATGCAGGCAAAAACTGCGCCTGCAGCCGGTGAACAGCAGCCCGCATTTGAGCATGATCCATTTGCAGAATTTCAGCCTCAGGATGACGCCTTTTACGGCAATGATCCTTTTGCGGCCTTTGATCAGCCTGCAGCCTTTGAACAGGCCCAGCCGGATGGCAATCTATACGACTTGCTGGAAAATATTGCGCAATTTTACGCGCATCAACTGCCGCACAGCAAAACAGCGCAGCAGTATTTTAAACAACGCGGACTGTCTGCGGAAACCATTGCGTATTGGCGCTTAGGCTATGCGCCAGAAGACTGGCAGCATTTAGAAAAAGCTTTTCCGCAGGATATTGAAGGCTTAAAACTGCTGGGCCTGATCCGCACCAGTGACAGCGGCCGTGATTTTGACTTGCTGCGCGACCGGGTCATTTTCCCGATCCGCGACCCGAAAGGCCGGGTGGTCGGCTTTGGCGGCCGGGCGCTGAATGACGAAATCAAACCCAAATACATCAACTCGCCAGATTCTGAAGTTTTCCATAAAAACCAGCTGCTGTATGGCTTATATGAAGGCCGCAAGCAAAAAGCCCAAGACTGGCTGATGGTGGAAGGCTATATGGATGTGATTGCCCTGCAGCAGTATGGCATTGCAGGCGCAGTTGCAACTTTGGGCACAGCCAGCAATACTGAACATCTGAATATTCTATTCAAGCAAAATAACCGCATCACCATTGCCTTTGACGGTGACGCTGCCGGGCAAAAAGCCGCCCGCCGCACTTTAGAAATTGCTCTGCCGCTGCTGAACGACGGCCGTGAGCTGAAATTCTTTGTGCTGCCGAATGATCACGATCCAGATTCCTTAATTCGCCGTGAAGGCATTGAAAACTTTAGACGGCTTTTAGACACTGCTCCGTTGCTTTCTGAATTTATCTTTGCGCATTTAACTCAAAATTTTGATGTCACCAAACCTGAAGGCAAAAGCCAAGTGATGGGTGAACTCAAACAGCTGACAGAGTTGCTGCCAAAAACGGGGTCGTACCGTTATCTGCTGCAGCAGTATTTCCGTGAAAAACTCGGCTTCAGCCGTAAATGGCAGCCGCAGGTCAATAACGATGCCTCACTCAGTTTCAGCACCAAAATTGATGCCGAAGAATATGTCATAGCGATTTTAATCAATCATCCCTATCTGTACATTCATTTTGAGCCGCTGCGCGCGCTGATTTCATCCGACTTATTGCTGTTTAATATTCTGAATATTTTCAATACTATTTTTGATGATTTGCCGGATGATCCTGAACTGTCCCGCTATTATGTTTTAGGCGCATGTTCGGCGTATCACCATGAATTGCAGCATATTTTGGAAAATGCCAATATCAGCGATTATACGTCGTCTCCTGAACAGGCAGACAAATTGGCCGCAGATTTTTCGATCAAACTGCAATACGAATGCCTGCAGCAAAAGATCAAATCGAAGAAGTTTTCCAGCCTTGCTGAAATGCGCAATCTGAAACAGAAAATTTATGAGATCAGCAAAAAAAGGTCGCTGACGCTCTTAGATGAATAAGCTCAGACGGAAGCCAATACAAGCCGTCTAAGTGATACTTTTTAAAATCCGGTTTCATTCGGTTCGCCGATACAGGCGCATGCATGACAGCATCCACTTTTATGGGCAGCTGAATGCAAAAAAGCCCTGCGGCCATGCTGTGTTCGTCTAAGACACTTTAAAAATCAAGAAAAAGCCTAAACAGCTTCGCCTCACCTTTTTGGCTTACGGCGCTTTTCCGCAACGTCCGCCAACTCCCGCTCCAGCATTTCAAAGTAGGCCGGATCTTCAGCAGTGGCTGCATGGCGCAGCAGGATTGACGTCGGATGCAGCAGCTTGTTGCTTAAACGGTAAGAAAACTCCTGCAGCACCTGTTCTGCAGCTTCCCCTTTTTGCAAACGCTCCAAGGCCAGCGCCAGCTCTTCTTGCCTTAAGCTCTCACCATGCGCTCTATAAGCCTGAATTGTCGCGCCAGCCAAATTCACCTTTTGCTGAATGACCAGCTCAGTCGCCAATTGGTTAACCATGACCTCGGCTTCCACTGCAGCTTGGCGGCGCTGCGCGAGGTTTTCATCAATCACGCTTTGCAGATCATCGACCCCATACAGGTAGACGCCATCCAAACTTTCAACCTTCGCTTCAATATCACGCGGCACGGCTAAATCGACCAGCAGCATCTGCTTATATTTGCGTTTTTTTAACGCTGCTTTCACATCTTTAAAATAAATAACCTGATGCAGGCTGCCTGTACAGCTGGAAATCACATCGGCGCGGTGCAGATTCTCCGCCAGCTGATCAAAATCAATAATCTCGACCTCTGCGCGATGCGCAATTTCCTGCGCCAGCGCTTCTGCGCGGCTGCGGGTACGGTTACAAATAATGATTTTGCCCACACCCATTTCCGCCAAATGCTTTGCCACCAGGCTGTTCATTTCACCAGCTGCAACCACCATAACGGTTAACTGCTCAGGCTTGCTGAAGACCTGCAAAGCCAGCTGTGCAACTGCATAGCCCATGGAAACTGCATGGCTGCCGACGGCGGTTTCCGAGCGCACGCGCTTAGCTGCATAAAAAGCATATTCAAAAATTCGGTTTAAATTGGACGATACCGTTTCTGCATCTTTCGCTAAAGACAGCGCGGTTTTGACTTGCCCTAAAATTTGCGGTTCACCCAGCATCAGTGAGTCGAGCCCGCTGGCAACCCGCATAAGATGTGTCACCGCCTGCGCGTTTTCATAGCGGTACACATGATTTGACAATTGCTTTACATCAATATGATTTGCTTGGGCGAGCCAATTTAATACCATATCTGGATTCTCAGACATGGCATAAACTTCTGTACGGTTACATGTAGAAACCACCACCATATCATTCAGATATTCGGCATGGCTTTGCTGTGCAAGCAGCGCACTTAACTTTTCAGGGTTAAATGCGATTTTTTCACGCAGCTCTACAGAGGCGGTTTGATGGTTGACACCCAATGCAAAGAAAGACATATCAGATCATCATTTCGCTAAATTTATGCTATTGTGCAATATCGGTGTCATAAAAAGCATTACTTGGATCAAGAAAAATTGCGTCAAACAAATAGCCGGCTCAGCGGCTCGACAATTAAGCAGTATTCTACCACATTCTTGCTGGTCGGTAGCATGGCTTCCAGTGCTCAAGTTCGGGCATTTGGAGAAGTTTACCACGCCAATCCAAATTATGATGCCATAAAACAAAGCATGATTGCAGAGTTTGCCCTAGCCTATGACGACATTCCAACCGCATTGCATAACTATACTGTGCTTGCTATTAAAAGCAACTCTACCTCGGTCAAGCAGCGCGCCCTGAATGTCGCGCTGGAGCAAAATGATCTGCAGGCCGCTTTAGATATTGCCACGCATTGGGTGGTGCAGGAGCCGGAAGATGTTCCTGCCCTGTTTTATCTGTCACATATTGCCTTAAAAGCCCATGAATATGATCTGGCGGCAGAAACCTTAGATAAAATTTTAAATATTGACCCGAATGCGGATTTGGAACAGATTTTAGCAGGCATCTCGCCTGAATCAGCCGATGACCGCGACTTTCTGATCAATGCATTGCGGACCAGCAAAGAGAACCGCAATCCATCTATCCTTGTGCTGATTGCCGCCTTAGAAGCGCAGAATGGGCAATTGAATGATGCACTGAATACGGTCAACCTCGCTTTAAAAAAACGCCCGAAAACAACGGGCTACATTTTAATGAAAGCCAACTTGCTCACCGCTTTAGGTGATGAAGAGGCTG
Source organism: Acinetobacter sp. CWB-B33 (assembly GCF_039655955.1). Classification (NCBI taxonomy): domain Bacteria; kingdom Pseudomonadati; phylum Pseudomonadota; class Gammaproteobacteria; order Moraxellales; family Moraxellaceae; genus Acinetobacter; species Acinetobacter sp. CWB-B33. The sequence continues at coordinate 276,207 of NZ_JAGFEU010000001.1, read as the reverse complement.
CTCGTGAATGGTATGAAAAATCCAGCCGCAAGCACCGCAGCAATCTGGATGTCCGCTTAGCGGAAGCCAAGTATTTAGTCAAAATCAATGAATCTGAGCTCGCGCTGAAAAAACTGGAAGACATTATCAAAAAATGGCCCAAAGCCGAAGAAGCGCTGTTTTTGGGCGGCCTCACCAGCATTGATTTAGAGCAGTATGAAAAAGCCGAAAAGTACTTGGTTGAACTGCGCTACTCCGCTCAGTATCAAAATGAAGCCTATTATTATTTAGCCGTTAATGCTGAGCGGAAACAGCATTTTGAGACGGCAAAAGCCTATTACCGCTTGGTGGATGGCAGCCTCTATACCGTCTCGCGGCGCAGCATGGTCAATATTTTTACCCAGCAAAATAAGCTGCATGATGCGCTGCGCTTTTTGACGCAGGAACGCGTCAACTACCCGCAGCATGCCAGTTTTCTGTATTTAGCGCAGGCCGACATCTTAAAGCGCATGGACAATAAAAAAGCGGCTATGCGGCTTTTGGATGAAGCTATTAAAAATCTGCCGGACGACCCTGAGCTGATTTATGCAGAGGTTCTGATTCTAGACCCTTATCAAGAACGGGATAAGCTCGATAAGCGGCTCAACAGCCTGCTTGCGATTGAACCGAACAGCCCGACCTATCTGAATGCATATGCATATACCTTAGCCTTGCAAAACCGGCGGCTGGATGATGCGCGCAGATTTGTAGAGCACGCCTTAGAATTTGCCCCAGAGCAGGCCTCTATCTTAGATACGCTGGGCTATATCTGCTATTTGCAGAACGACTTTGCCGCCTCCGCAGAAGTATTGAAAAAAGCCTACGAATTGAGCGGCAGCGTTAAAATTGGGGTGAACTATGCCCGCTCTGTGTATATGCAGGGCAACATTGCAGAATTTAGCCAAGTGTTACAACAACTCAAACAAAAACACCCGAATGATCCTCAATTGGAACAATTGAATACGTTATTGTTGCCTCAGCACATGAAAAAGAGTTAACCCCCGTTTATGCATATCCTTTCTAAACTTTGCCTGTCTGTTATTGCTGGCAGCACCTTGGCTTTAACCGGCTGCCAACAGTACATTCAGCCTCAGGAACCGCTGCCGGCCCCCTCGATAGAAGCGCCAAATCAATTCAACCTGCAAGGCAAAATTGGCGTGCGCACTCCGCAGCAGTCCGGCAGCGCTTTCTTTACCTGGGCGCAGGAACAGGATGAGTTTGATATCGAACTGAGCGGCATTTTAGGCGTCGGCAAAACCCAAATTTCCGGAAAACCCGGCGAAGCAACACTGAACAGCGCGAAAACAGGCCTGATCAGCGCGGCTTCACCTGAAGAGCTGCTGGAGCGGGCGACAGGCTGGAACGCGCCTATTACCCATCTAGTCAAATGGGTACAAGCCAAACCCGCCACTCCGCATGCGCAGCTCAACAAAGATGGCAGCGGCCGCATTGTGCAAATTCTTGAAGACGGCTGGCAGGTCGATTTAAGCTATGAAAACAGCGTCCCATTGCCCAATAAACTGGTTTTAAAGCAAGCGCTTGAAACTGGAAAAGAAAACCGTATTACAATGGTGATACAAAACCGCTAAGCCAACAAAGTTTGAATTGTTATGATCCGTGTTCCCTCTCCTGCCAAACTTAACTTGTTCTTGCATATTACGGGGCGCCGTGCAGACGGTTACCATGAACTGCAAAGCATTTTTCAGCTGATTGATTTATATGACTGGCTGGAATTTACGCAAACAGGATCACCGCAAATCAGCATTGACGGCTTGAACAGTGTCGATCTGGAACAAAACTTAATCTATCGCGCCGCGCAAGCGCTTTTGCCTTACGCAAAACAGCCGGGCGGCATCAATATCCGCATCGAAAAAAATATTCCAATGGGTGCCGGACTCGGCGGCGGTTCTTCAAATGCGGCCGCCACGCTGATCGTGCTGAATAAATTATGGCAATGCGGCTTAGATACTGAACACTTGGCAAGACTCGGACTTAAACTCGGAGCCGATGTGCCTATTTTTGTTCATGGCCGCAATGCCTGGGCGGAAGGCATTGGTGAACACTTAACATTCATAGACTTAGATCAAAAACAATACATAGTGCTGAAACCTGATTGTTTTATCAGCACTCAACTGCTTTTTTCGCAAAAAACATTGACAAGAGACACGAAGCCTACTAAATTTTGCGCCTATCAGCTAACGCCGTTTAGTTTTGGAAATAACTTTGAGCCAGTGGCAAGAAGTTTATACCCGGAAGTAAATGAAGCAATGCAGTATTTAGATCAGTTCGGTACAGCAAAGCTTACAGGTACAGGTGCTTGTGTTTTTGCTGAGGTAACGGAAAATATGAATGTGAATGACATTCTGAAAAACGCGCCATGTAAATCTTACTTGGTCAGCAGTTTAACAGAATCGCCATTGCGTCATTTTGAAGTTTGATAGGGGCGTCGCCAAGTGGTAAGGCACCGGGTTTTGATCTCGGCATCCGTTGGTTCGAATCCAGCCGCCCCTGCCATTAAATTCACCTGTAGATGTATGTTGTATTAAAGGGGCGTCGCCAAGTGGTAAGGCACCGGGTTTTGATCTCGGCATCCGTTGGTTCGAATCCAGCCGCCCCTGCCATTTAATACAGCACATCAATTTTAGGGGCGTCGCCAAGTGGTAAGGCACCGGGTTTTGATCTCGGCATCCGTTGGTTCGAATCCAGCCGCCCCTGCCATTTTCTCAAAAAAGACAGAACATTCTTTTGTGGCTAGCCTGTTAAATCATCTTGACAAAACAGCTCAAAAATATTAAAGTTCTGCCGCATTAGGGGCGTCGCCAAGTGGTAAGGCACCGGGTTTTGATCTCGGCATCCGTTGGTTCGAATCCAGCCGCCCCTGCCATCTATTTCCATACATATCAACCGCCAAGGGTGCTTCATGCCCAATCTTGTCGTTTTTAGTGGAACCGCGCATCCACAATTCGCTCAAAAAGTCGTTAGCCACTTACATATCCCACTAGGTGCTGCTGCTGTTTCAACCTTTTCTGATGGTGAAATTGCTGTAGAAATCACTGAGAATGTGCGTGGTAAAGACGTATTTGTTGTACAGCCTACTTGTGCCCCGACTAATGATAACCTGATGGAAATCTTAGTTATGGCAGACGCGCTTCGCCGCGCAAGTGCAGGCCGTATCACTGCCGTTATTCCTTACTTCGGTTATGCCCGTCAAGACCGTCGTCCTCGTTCATCACGTGTTCCTATTACCGCTAAAGTTGTTGCAGACATGCTGACTACAGTAGGTATTGACCGTGTTGTAATGATTGATCTGCACGCAGACCAAATCCAAGGCTTCTTCGATATCCCTGTAGACAACATCTACGGTACGCCAGCATTGCTTGCTGACTTGCGCCAACAGTCCCATGACAACTTAATGGTTGTTTCTCCGGACGTAGGCGGTGTAGTCCGCGCTCGCGCAGTTGCGAAGCAAATGGGCGATATTGATCTTGCGATCATTGATAAACGCCGTCAAAAAGCGAATGAATCACAAGTGATGCATTTGATTGGCGATGTGAAAGGCCGTGACTGCGTTATTGTCGATGACATGGTCGATACAGCAGGTACTTTATGTAAAGCTGCTGACGCGCTGAAAACATTTGGCGCACGCCGTGTTGTTGCCTATGCAACTCACCCTGTTTTATCAGGCAAAGCGATCGAAAACTTGAAAAATTCAGTGATTGATGAATTGGTTGTGACTGACACCATTCCGCTTTCTGAAGAAGCTCAAGCGCTCGGCAAGATTCGCCAAGTTTCAGTAGCAAGCATGGTTGCTGAAACAATTCGTCGTATTAACAACGAAGAATCTATTAGCGCAATGTTTGATTCTTATCTATAATATAGCGCTAAATTTTCAAAACCCTGCTCTTAGCAGGGTTTTCTATCGCTGAACTGGTCGAAAGTTCAGCTCAATTAAACTTAAATAGGATGTCTATCATGGCAAACTTCGTATTAAACGCAGCAGCACGTGAAGAAGCAGTTCAAGGGAAAGGTTCGAGCCGCCGCCTTCGCCTGCAAAGCAAAGTACCAGCAATCATCTACGGTTCAGGCGAACCTGTTGCTGTAACTTTAGAACTTCGTGAGCTTGTTAAAGCTTTAGAAAACAACGCATTCTTTGAAGAAGTTGTAGAAATCAAAGTTGGCGACAAAACTGAAAGCGTTAAAATCAAAGCGTTACAGCGTCACCCAGCTAAAAACACGCCTATGCACGCTGACTTTGTTCGCGCATAAGTGTTATTGGTGTAATTAGTGTCAAATATTTCACTGATTGTCGGTTTGGGCAACCCTGGTAAAGAGTATGCTCAAACCCGCCATAATGCAGGCTTCTGGTTTGTAGAACGCCTTGCAGAGCAATATGGCATAAATTTAAAAGCTGACCCGAAATTCAATGGAATCAGCGGGCGCGGCAATATAGAAGGCCATGACGTTCGTCTGCTGCTGCCTACAACATTTATGAACCTCTCCGGTAAAAGTGTTGTCCCCTTCGCAAAATTCTACAATATCTCTCCTGAAACCATGCTCATCGCACATGATGAACTGGATATGAACCCCGGCATTATCCGCCTAAAAACTGGCGGCGGTCACGGCGGTCACAACGGTTTGCGTGACATCGTTCCGCACACAGGTCCAAATTTCCACCGTTTACGCATTGGAATAGGCCACCCCGGTTCTAAAGAACGTGTCTCAGGACATGTTTTAAGCAAAGCGCCAAGCAGTGAACAAGATTTAATGGACGACGCAATCAGCCATGCTTTAGCCCGCATCAATATGCTGGTGAATGGTGAAATTCAGCCTGCCATGAATCAAATCAATGCTTACAAACCAAACTGATAAGTCAATAAATTGTTGAACCATGCTGCTTGCCATGCTGCCATTTTAAGGGCAAAATGCGCTTGCCTGATTGCTGATCCAGCAAGTTCAGTTTGATTCAACCACAAGATGAAAATCTTAGGTCCACTAAGGAGACGCTAGCCATGCTATCTCGTTTATTAAAAGCTAAAATTCACCGTTGCGTCGTTACACAAGCAGAATTACATTATGAAGGTTCTTGTGCAATTGACGGCATTTTATTGGATTTAGCCGGTATCCGCGAATATGAAGAAATTCACATGTGGAACGTGACTAATGGTAAGCGTTTTAGCACGTACGCGATTCGCGGTGAAGAAGGTTCCGGCATCATTTCAGTCAATGGCGGTGCAGCGCATCAAGCAGATGTAGGCGATTTAATGATTATTGCTACATTTGGTGATTTTACAGAAGCCGAAGCAAATGCGCATAAGCCGCGCTTGGTGTATGCAAATCCAAACAATACTGTGAATCACACTGCGAACTGTATTCCTGTTCAAGTTGCGTAATACCCGAATTCTTTAAAAAAGCCCGCATGAATGCGGGCTTTTTTAAACTCAAAATTTTAGTTGAGACTGCCCTTCCACCAGTCATTTTGCTGTTCGCAATTCAGCGCTTTCAAGTTTTCACCCACCAAATTCACCAGCAGCGGCTGCCCGTTTTCACGCACTTTCAGCTCAGCAAATTGCGCATTGCGGTAGCATGGCTCCAAACCTTCTGCAAATAGAAAGCTGCGGGCTGCCGGATACAGCCCTTCAAAGGTATTGTGAGGATTCCGCAGCACTAATTTTGCAGATGCATCGGGATAGTCATTCAGCAGCTGCGGATCAAAGCGGGTCTGAATGACTCTGCGCTGCGCATCAAGCTGTACATAGCTTAAGATGCTGGGTTGATTATAAAAATACGCTTTTGCCGCATCGGATGGCAAATGATCTTCAATCAATTCCATCGCAGACGGCAGCTCAGCAAAATATAGCTGATAATTCAGCGCCATATAATCCCCTTGTAAAATCGAGCGGGGGTCAACAGGCTTGAGTTTCACATAAATGCTGCCGCTGTGCGCCAAATGCCATTCATGCCGGCCAATCATAATCAGAAAGAGCGCAATACTGAATGCCGCCAGCCATAAGGGAATCATTTTCTTCATGATGCAGCTCCCTGCAATTTCGCATCTGAAGATTTCATCAGCAGCTGAGCCATAGCCAGCAGCAGCGCGCCAGACACAAGAATGCTCAGACTTTTCAGCAGAAAGCTCAAGTCCAAATTGTAATACAGCAGCCATAACATCAAGATTAGCAGAACAATAGTCAGCCCCTGCACCAGCCGCTGTTGATACGCGACAGCCCATGACAAGAATACCAGTAGCAGGAAAATTTCAAAATAGCCCATCAAGATCAGGGTAAAGCCTAAAGCTGCCGCCAGCCACTTTTCCAAACCGGCATCATGCTGATCTGAGAGCCCGATATACAGACAGAGCCATAGCAGCGGCAGACCGTAGACAATCGTATTCTGCACCGCCGGACTGAATGAAAAATCCAAGTGCATAAAATTGCTCAGCAGCGTTTGCAGCGCCGCCGCGGCCCATACAATAAACAGCATCCAGAGTGAAAATGCCTGGCGGTACATGGATTTTAGCCACCAAATTCCTGTACACAGCAGGCCAATCAACAGCAGGCCGTTTAGGATCATTATGCTGAAAAACAAATGCTCATCCGCACGGAACAGAGTCCCCCTGCCCAAAGCCGCAATACTCAATCCGTAACAGGCCACTAGTTGAATCAGCACAATCAGCCAATGCATGCGGCTAAGCACGCACAACAGCGTAAAGCCCAGCTGAATCAGCAAAATAAGGGCAAAGCTATCAGTCAGCATTTGCGTATGCACCAATACAGCGACTTGCCCGCATAACCACAAGCAATAAGCAAATTGCCGGGCAAATACACTGGAAACACGGCGGATCATCCACCAAGCGAGTGCAACAAAGGCCAGCCCCATCAAAATTGAAAAAGTTTTCCAATAGGTCAGCAGCAAAGAGGCCAAAATAATGCCTGCAAACCAAGCGCCGATCGCCAGAGGGATCACGGCAAATTGAGTGTTAGGCAGCATTTTTATCAGCAGCAAGCTGATCACGGCAAACCAGGCAAAAACCAGTAACGCCAATACCAGCAAGCCGGCAATAGAATCATCCAGCAGATGTTCGGCAAAATGGAAGATTAAAATGCTGACACTGGCCGCCAGCCCGGCTGCCTGCAAACTGGTTTCTAAAGATAACCGCTGTTTATAGAAATACCAGCATAGGCAAAGCGGCAAAAGAATCGAAAGCGCCAGATACGGCCATTGATACGGTGCTTGGCCGCTGCAGAAATTAAACATGCAATACGCTGATATCGCCGCAATAAAAGCAATAAAAACAAAACGCAAAGCTGGATAAAACTTTAGACAAAAGGCAGCGCTTAGCGCTGTGAGCACATTCATGCCGAACAGATACAGCAGCTCTTTCTGCTCAAAAAGAAAACTTTGTTTAAAAAATAGAGACAGCGCCAGCTGGCTTACTGCACAAAACAGCGCGAATACGCCAATATTAGGCCGATAAAGCCACGGCAAGAGCAGCACCGCCCAGATTAAAAACAGCAAATAGCTGTCTGCGCCTGTCTGATACACTTGCCCAATGACCGCCATGCTCATCCCCAGCATTAACCCGCTGATGCAGTCTAAACTCTGCCGAATCCAGCTGTGTGCTGTAAAATAAATGCTGGACAAGGCGCTGCACAGCAGCAGAGTCATCGGAATAGCCAACTGCAGATATTTTGGAATCATCAGCCAATTCGCGGCGACTAAATACACGATGCTGGCCGCAATCAGTGACAGTCCAATAACCTGTAAGTATTGAATGACTTGGACTTTGCAAAATAAGCGCGGGGAAAATTCATTTTTGGGCGCTGAAAATTCGGAATCAGTCATTTTTATGATTATTTATCCGTTTTAAAGATCTTTTGGCAAGATAGCACGCTTTTGCGGATTTAATAAAAAAGCTTACAAATCAAATTATCTGTTTTGCTTATCTTAAATTTTGCAATGATTCACGATAAAAAATCCCCCCTTAAAGACTGAAACAGGCATATACTCATTGCACATCGCTTCAGGGCGGGGTGCAATTCCCCACCGGTGGTAAGTTCAGCATAAAATCATTATGGCTGAATCAGCCCACGAGCCTATCGCTTAACCGCGATTCGCAGATTTGGTGAAATACCAAAGCCGACGGTATAGTCCGGATGAAAGAAGACGACGTTAAAAGTTTCAATTACAGCCTCGGCTGCAATTGATCTGCTGCGCCTATTTTTCAATGTCCTGAAATGTTCAACCGTATTTTAAAACTTACGAGAGCGTTTCAATGTCCAGTTTAATTCAACCCGAAATTTTCTTTTCAGCCCTTCCTCCATTTGAGCAGCGCATAGCGCAAGCGCTTGAAGATATGCGCCAAGGCAAACCCGTTTTGGTCATGGATGATTTTGACCGCGAAAATGAAGCCGACCTGATTGTCGCTGCGGAAACCCTGAATGTCGAAACCATGGCCCGCATGATTCGAGACGGTTCAGGCATCGTTTGCTTAACGCTGACCAATGAATTAGCCGACCATCTCGAATTGCCGCCTATGGTGACAGACAACTCCAGCCAGTTTAAAACCGCATTCACTGTGACTATTGAAGCTGCTGAAGGTGTCACCACTGGGGTTTCAGCCCAAGACCGCACCACCACCATTCATGCCGCCGTTAAAGATGGCGCAGCAGCCAGTGATTTAAACCGTCCGGGACATGTCTTTCCTTTACGCGCCCGTGACGGCGGCGTTCTCACCCGACGCGGTCATACTGAAGGCAGTGTAGATCTGGCGCGTTTAGCTGGCCTCAAACCTGCAGGCGTCCTCTGTGAAGTGACCAATCCAGATGGCTCAATGGCTTCCGGCATTCAAGTCTTGTCTTATGCGCAAACACACAATCTCACTCTCATTACCATTGAAGAAATTGTGCAATATCGGCTTGCGCACCAAATTTAATATAAAGATTTAATAAAAGGCCCAGCCTGTACGCTGGGCTTTTTTCTGCAGGTCGAAAAACGTTTGCTTTTTAGGCACATTTAATTTAATAAAAGAATATAACCAATAATTACAAATAAATAAGGTTCAATCATGCTCAGCCATTTTTCAGATTTAAGCCGTAAAGACAGCCAATTCATCCAGCGTACTTATCAGGTGCTTTTCGGCGCTTTGGCACTAATGACTCTATTAGGCATATTTTCCTACACCCAGCTGCCGCCCGCCTCCGCTGGCCCGCTGATGCTTCTCGATTCCATTATCTGGATTGCATGCGGCTGGTTTGGTTTACGCAACCCGATTAAAGCGGTTTTTCCAATCTTTTTAATCATCACAGGATTATGCCTGGGCCAAATTGCGCATTTATACCGTCCAGATGTATTTATGACTGGTGCAGCGACCACCTTGGCTATTTTTGCGGGAACCAGCTGCTATGTTTTTTTCAGTAAAAAAGATTTCTCTTTTTTACATGCCAGTTTAAATATTGGATTTTGGGTCATTCTTGCCCTATCAGTTATTTCATTCTTTGTTCATATCAGCGCTTTATCTCTATTTATCGGTATTTTCGGCTCAGTCATATTTATTGGCTGGATTCTTTACGATACCAGCCAAATTTTAATGCGTGCAGATCAGCTCGGCTATAACGCGCATACGGGTGCTTTCGATTTATTTATGGACATTATCGGCCTGTTCAGCTTTGTTCGTCATCTATTTAATTTCATTGATGATTAATCCAGTGTGAAAAGTATAGCTAGCAGATGCATATACGCTACATCTGCATGGCCTCATCCTAAAATATAGCTGCTACTTTCGCGGCAGCGATTCACTCTTTCATTTTACTATGCCATAAGGCCAAACCATACTCTGGCCATGGCTTGCTGCTGCGCCAATTATTCACAGCATAGGCTACAGCCACTAGACTGACCGCACCGGATAAAACTGGAAACAGCAAAAATCCCCAATCATAGTGTACGGCCGGCGCCGTCAATAAAATGACTAAAGGATTGGCGCCGGCTGGCGGATGCACGCATCTCAAAAATTGCATGCAGCAAATGGCTAAACCAACAGCTATAGCAATACTGAAAGCATTAACTGGAAAATACAGTGCAACACATAAACCTATAGCCGCAGACACCACGTGTCCAAAAATCACATTGCGCGGCTGCGCCAATGGCGATTGCGGTACGGCATACAGCAATACACAACTCGCGCCGAACGGCGCCATAATCCAAGGCTGATGCGCGTAACCACTCAGCAGCAATAAAATAAAAATACTCAGCATGCCGCCTGCAAATCCGCGCAGCAGCATGCCTGCACTGGGTTTAGGCGCTAATTTTTCTTTGCCTGAAAATATAAACATGATTCTGCCCTTCGATATTGATTTCAGATATAGCGCGCGCTAAAATCAAAATAGTACAGATCTGTACTATTTGTAAATAGCCGATTTAAAAAATCGGCGATGCGGTAATATTCATTGGATCCAATGCGAGCGTAAATGCATGTCTAAATCGGCAGATAAAATTTTGAAAACTGCGGAACAGCTGTTTAATCAGCAAAGTTTCAGCGGTGTAGGCGTTGATTTAATCCGCGATGAATCGGGCTGTTCGAAAACAACACTCTATACCTATTACAGCAATAAGCATCAATTGGTTCAGAGTGTGCTGCAAGCCCGCGATCAGCGTTTTAGGGAAAGCCTGCAAGCTGCTGTAGACGGCCTGCAAGGCGTGGACGCTTTAAAAAAAATCTATGATTGGCATATTCAATGGTTTCAGAGCGACCATTTCAAAGGCTGTTTGTTTGTCCGCGCAGTTGGCGAATCCAGCCCAGACGATCACAGCATCATTGCCATCGCCCAGCAGCATAAACAATGGGTTCGCTCTCTGATTCAAACACAGACCCTTAAGCTAAAACGCGGTCAAGACATTACGCAGCTGATGTATTTACAGCTGGAGGGCTTAATCAATCAATTTCTGGTCGAAGGCTTTCAAGCACAAACAGCGGCAATGAGCAGAGCGCTGATTTTTGATGTCATTGAATCTTTTCAGACGCAAACCGAGGATCAAAACCAGACGCCGTAAATGCCATAGATCGCAACAGCAATCAAGATCAGCCCGCATAAGGCCAGCAGCTTTGGATACCAGACAGATTGGGCTAAGCGGTTAAATGACAAATAGACTATGCTTAATGTTGCAAAATCCAAGATGATCCAGCTCATGGTCAAAACGATTAAACTGAGGTTTAAATCGGCGGTAACACCGGTAAATTGCGGGAAAAATGAGGCAAAAAAGATAATATCTTTAGGATTAGAGATTCCCACTAAAAAGCCTTTTTTAAAACCGCCAGATACCGCATTGGGTGTCATTTCATTTTCGGCAGAAGAGCTTGACGCCACTTCTTTCAGAATATCAAAACCGATATAGGCAATATAGAAGCAGCCCAGCGCCTTAATGCCATTCAGCCATTGTTCATTAATATTCAGTGCGCCTTTTAAAATCAGCACCGATAGCAAAATCAGCACCAGCGAAGCAAAATTGGTTCCAAAAATCGTTTGCAGCGCACGCTTATAGCCGCCCTGCAGCCCCGCACTGGCGACGAGCAGCATCACTGGCCCTGGCGTCGCGATCATTACCACAACAGCCGCGCAATATAAAAAATATTCCGCAAAATTCACTTTATGCCCCCATTATTCATTTTTAATTTCATAAAAAAAGAGGACTTAGTTCTCTTCATCCATGCTTTGCAGCAAATGCATACTCATGCCGTCCGCTCTTAAAAAAGCCAGATCATAGCTGGCCGTTGCTAAAGCCAAAATGCGGCGTTCAAACTCATCCCAAAGCGGACGGACTTGCTTATAATGAATGCCTAAACCGCTTTCATCTGTAAAGTGGCGGTTTTTTTCGCATAATTTCAAGGCATGGTACAATTTGCGGCCGCGTGTTGCATCTGGACGCAGCCTCACACGCTTCGACAAGACAAAACCTTCCACATGCCGCAAATCCGCCAGCGGCAGCAGCGGCACTAAAATTTGATCCAGCTGTGCATCCAGCCGATGCCAAACTGCACTGTGCTGTTCCGGCGTATAGGTATTCCATCTGATCACTTCATGATTAAAGCGCCTGCAGCCGCGGCAGACTGAATCACCAAATACCGTCGAACAGCGTCCCGCACAAGGGGTTAATGAGGCAATCCGGCGATCCGTAGTCAATGCAAGCTCCCATATAATTCATCAAATCTGCACGGCCGGCATTTTGCCGGCTGGTCAAGAATATACACGCTCTGCCACTGGATGAGAAGCCATGAATCTGTATCGGATGACTCGCTTATTGCGGCAATTCACGTTAAAATATGCGCCTTTCAAAATTCTTAATTTTCAATTGGAGTATCCATGAACGCTACTGTAGAACAGCTTGCACCTGTAGAACAGCATGCGGCCGATGGCTGGGTTGTTGCGGCGCTTTATCAATTCAAAGAAGTACAGGACTCTGCTGATTTACAGCAGCGCCTGCTGGATTTGGTAAAAACCATCAACTTATGCGGTACTCTGATTGTTGCAGATGAAGGCATTAACGGCACTGTTGCGGGTGACCGCCAAGCGGTTGACGCTATTCATCAATTTCTTTTGAATGAAGGTTTTGCATCCATGGAATATAAAGAGTCTCACAGCTCTGAGAAGCCATTCCGCAAGATGAAAATCAAACACAAAAAAGAAATTGTCACCTTGGGCGTAGAAGTTAAGCCGCGTGATTTGGTCGGGCACTATCTTGACCCGAAAGAGTGGAATGCACTGATTGCCCGTGATGACGTGATCCTGGTTGATACCCGCAACGATTATGAATATAAAGCAGGCACCTTCAAAGGCGCGATTGATCCTCAAACAGAAACTTTCCGCGAATTTCCTGACTACGTAAAAAAACAGCTGGAACAGCACAAAGACAAGAAAATTGCGATGTTCTGCACAGGCGGCATCCGCTGTGAAAAATCAACCTCCCTGCTTCTTCAAGAAGGTTTCAATGAGGTTTACCACCTCAAAGGCGGCATTTTAAAATATTTAGAAGAAACCCCGGCAGAAGAAAGCATGTGGGAAGGTGAATGCTTCGTCTTTGACGGCCGTACCGCGGTTACACATGGCATGGAAGAAGGCGAAAATATCAAGTGTCACGCTTGCGGCTGGCCACTGCTTCCTGCAGAAGTCGAACTGCCAAGCTATGAACATGGCGTATCTTGCAAATACTGCATCGACAAAACATCTGAACAGCAAAAAGCAGGCTTCCGCATGCGCCAGTCCCAAATTTTAGCCGCCAAACGCAAGCGCTTATAACGCTTACTGCCGGCAGGCAATGTGAAATCTTATTCATCAGGCCCTCTTAGCAGGGCCTGTTTTTTTTACATCCGACATACACAATAGAAATAAAAAGTGACAAAAATCACAATTTAAACACTTTTCGGCGGCGCTCCTGCTCTATATATTTTGAATTATAAATTGCCGTTTCGATTCACAATTAATTGAAAAGGAAAGTAAAATGCCTAAAAATTTAGCTGCGCCAGTACAGCACAACCACCGCATGCGGCATCATCACCAATATGCTGAATTAAATAAAATCAATCAGATGCTGCATCAGCAATCTCATCTTTTTATTGTCGCCTTGGGGACACTCATTGGCGCACTGATCGCGCTTTTTATCGCTTATCACCTTAAAACAACAGCTGCCAATGTTCTATTGCTCAGCTGGATTCCTTTTGCGCTCCCCTACCTGCTGCGTGAAATCTATATCTACACACTCATCCATATGCAAGACGATGATGAGTGTTAAAAGCCAGCCTGATTTTCATGGAGAGTACAGCTGCACATGAAGCGCACGCGGGCTTTGCACCACACTGTGCAACTTCAGTCCGCCGCCAAATCATCGGCGGCTTCACTGATATTGATGCTTTACGGAAGCGGCAATAACGCTTAGGATAATTTGGATATATTTGAACACTTAAAGCATGAATTTAACCGAGTGGATACTGTCCATCATGGAACAGCTGGGCTATTTAGGCATTGCCCTGCTGATGTTTTTAGACAATGTAATTCCGCCCATTCCTTCTGAAATTATTATGCCTTCCGCAGGCTATGCCGCGTCACAAGGGCAGCTGCTGCTCAGCGGCGTTATTATTGCAGGCTGCATCGGTTCTCTGACTGCAGCGGCCTTGCTGTATTGGATTGGCTATCAATTTAACCATGATGCCATTTTCCGCTTCACAGACCGCTATGGAAAATATCTATTTATAAAATCTGAAGATATCCAAAAGTCACTGCTTTGGTTTGAAAAATACGGCCACCGTATTGTATTTTTCGGGCGCATGGTGCCTGCTGTACGTTCACTGATCAGCATTCCTGCCGGCATGAGCCGCATGCCTTTTTGGAAATTCATGTTCTACAGCGCGCTAGGCACGATTATTTGGACCACATTCCTGGCCTGTGTCGGTTTTTATTTTGGTGAAAATCAGGCATTGATGCATGAAATCTTCAGCCGTGTCGGTTATGTCATTATTATGATCGTCGTTTTAGTGCTGCTATGGCATTGCTATCGCAAACTCAAAAACAAGAATATTTAGCACGCCGCTCAGCGTGCTTAGAAAGCATAATTTTTTTAATAAAGCATATTTTCAACTTACTATCTGGTTAATTAATTGTAATTTTAAAGATTTTCAAGGGGGATAAAAACATATGAAGCCGTATTTATGGATATTTACAGGAGCATACACCGTAGCCCTGATGATATTTGGAGTCATTTCTCTATTTATTCATATAGGAAGCAGCAGCGGTGTTCCAACACTGATTGCCGGCGGTTTTTTTACAGCTTGGCATTTTGTTAAGCGGGAAAAACGCATTCCAAATGCAGATGAAAAGGTTCAACTCATTTGGGGATCTATCGCTTGTACATTCATTATCAGCGCGTTGCTGGTCTTTATTTTTGTCTTAGCGACAGGAACAAGCCAAGCCATCATTGCAAGCTTACAGCTTATCCCAATGTGGATTTGGCTGATTGCTATCGCTTTTATCATTCTCATTGAGTTTGCAGTGTTTTATTTTAGTTATGGCTGGTTTGCAATAAAATGCTTAGAAGGACAGCATAAAAAACGTCAACGCTAATTTTACAAATTCATCAGCCCAGAATATAAAAAAAGCGCCTGAACGGCGCTTTTTTTAACTTTAAAAAATTAATTCGGTGTGTGATACATCAAATACAATTCATTTAAATTCTCTGGGATTTCTTCTGCCAACTCGTCCATTAACTGCCCGTTGCGGCGGAAAGTTTCCATTTGTGGATCTTCGTCGTCAATACCGCTGAATACCATAATCGGCAATGTCAGATCGACCAGCTGCTCTTCGAATTCTTCTGTAAACCAACCTTCTTCATTCAGGAACATGGCATCAACAAAGCCCACACTCCAGTCGCCTAAGCTGGATTCAACATCCGCTTCTTCAATTTCAAAAGGAAATTCAATTCCTTCTTCATTCGCCAAGTTCTGACGGATAGATTCCAGCCATGCTTTGATTTGCGCAATAATTTCAGCCGGCACTTTCTTTTGATTATGATCAAAAAGTTCGTCCAGCCATTGAGCAAATGCTGGGCCAACCGCAATTGCGCAAAGAAAACCGTGAGTCGCAGCAAAATCTAGACCGTGTTCATTGTCATCACCGTCGAGATATTCACTTAATAGGTCTAAATCTAAAGCACTCATTTCACATCCAAACATAGAAACTTAAAGCCGTAGCATAGCATTTTCATGGCCTGTGCAGAATCAGATTTTATTCCTCATCATCATCCAGATCATCATCGTCGAAATCGTAATCAAATTCTTTTAATTCTCTTTCTAAACGGCGCTGTGCCAAAAGATCATCGATTAAGCGGCGTTTTTCCAACGATTCCTTTGCACTTATCTTGCTGCCGGCTTCATCGAAATTAACGTCATCATCACCGTAGTTATCATCTAGTTCAAAATCTGTAGAAGACACTAAAACTACCTCATAATGAAAAATGTGAAGGGTCCTAGGCGCTATTTATATGAGTTATGAAACCTTGTCAAGTTTTATTTTCATTTAGCCAATTTAATTTGCATTTAAATTGAATTTTGCTCTTTTATTCTGACCAAATTCTATGGCATGATATAATCCACCCTGCGTCTTTCAGTTTTATGACCTTTTTTATGCTTATGCCGTAAAATGGAAAATAGAAGCGCGCTAGGGATGAACTTGAAAACAACAATTTCACCCCCATCTAAATTACTGAATTTATTTTTTTAATATTTCGTCAGGCAGCGAAGCGCTGAATATTCCTGATGAAATACGCAAGCTATCCACTGATAAATTGATTAAGCGAATTGTGCTGAAATGCACGGTTTTTTTACTGCCACAGATTCAACGAAGAGTAAGCAAAAGATGAGCGATATGACTTCCCCTACTTCCCAAGTAGCGGCTCTGATTAGCCGAGGCAAAGAGCAAGGTTACCTGACTTTCGCCGAGGTTAACGATCATCTCCCGGACTCGATCACGGAAAGCGAACAGATTGAAGACATCATTCAAATGCTGAATGACGTCGGTATTCCTGTACATGATCGCGCGCCTGAAACTGATGATGCGATGTTCGAAGGCGGCAATGAAGCGGCTGACGAAGTTGCTGAAGAAGAAGCTGCTGCTGTACTTGCATCTGTAGAAAATGAACCAGGCCGAACGACTGACCCTGTCCGCATGTATATGCGTGAAATGGGCACAGTTGAACTGTTAACGCGTGAAGGCGAGATCAGCATTGCAAAGCGCATTGAAGAAGGCATTCGTGACGTTCTTCATTCTATTGCTTACTGGCCAAACGCTGTAGAAGTGGTATTGCAGGAATACAAAGATTATGAAGCGGGCGAACGCCGCCTTGCCGACATCCTTTCAGGCTATTTAGATCCTGAATCAGATGAAGAGATTCCTGAAGTTTTAGAAGAAGAATCTGACATTGACGAAGATGAATCTTCAGACAGCAAATCAACCAAAGATGTAAAATTGGATGATGATGACGAAGAAGAAGAATCTGAAAGCAGCGATGATGATTCTGAAGGCGAATCGGGGCCAGATCCTGAAATAGCCAAAGCGCGTTTTACCGAACTTGAAAATGCCTGGAAAAATACCAAAGCAGCCATTGAAAAGCACGGCCGCAACAGCCAAGAAGGCGCTGATGCGCTTGAAGCGCTGGCATCCGTGTTCATGATGTTCAAATTTACCCCGCGCCTGTTTGATATTATCTCTGAATTAATCCGCGGCACTCACGAGCAGATCCGTACTTCTGAGCGCGAAGTGATGCGCTATGCGATCCGCCGCGGCCGTATGGACCGCACGCAGTTCCGCACCTCTTTCCCAGGTCAGGAATCGAACTTTGCGTGGCTGGATGAACAGATTGCGAAAGCTTCGCCAGATCAAAAAGGCTACTTGGAAAAAGTCCGTCCAGACATTTTGGCATTCCAGCAGAAAATTGCGGATATCGAAAAAGAACTGCTTTTGAACGTAAAAGAAATCAAGGACATTTCTAAACGCATGGCGGTGGGTGAAGCGAAAGCGCGCCGCGCGAAAAAAGAAATGGTTGAAGCCAACTTGCGTTTGGTGATTTCGATTGCGAAAAAATACACCAACCGCGGTCTGCAATTCCTGGACTTGATTCAAGAAGGCAACATCGGCTTGATGAAAGCCGTAGACAAGTTTGAATACCGCCGCGGCTATAAATTCTCGACATACGCAACGTGGTGGATCCGTCAGGCCATTACCCGTTCGATTGCCGACCAGGCGCGTACCATCCGTATTCCAGTACACATGATCGAAACGATTAATAAGATCAACCGTGTATCTCGTCAGCTTCTTCAAGAAATGGGCCGTGAGCCGACGCCTGAAGAATTAGGCGAACGTCTGGAAATGGACGAAGTGAAAGTCCGTAAAGTGCTGAAAATCGCCAAAGAACCGATTTCAATGGAAACACCGATTGGCGATGATGAAGATTCGCATTTGGGTGACTTCATTGAAGATGGCAACATCACATCTCCAATTGATGCTGCGACTTCAGAAGGCCTGAAAGAAGCAACCCGTGAAGTGCTGGAAAACTTGACTGAACGTGAAGCGAAAGTTCTGAAAATGCGTTTTGGTATCGACATGCCTACAGATCATACTCTGGAGGAAGTCGGCAAACAGTTTGATGTGACCCGTGAACGTATCCGTCAGATTGAAGCGAAAGCTTTACGTAAATTGCGCCATCCTTCCCGTTCTGAACATTTGCGTTCATTCCTGGAAAATGACTGATAGCTAAGCATGCAATGCAGGCTTGATTTTTTTCAGACAGCCTCCATTAAGTACTTATGTGAAAACTCAAAGCCTGCACTGTTGCAGGCTTTGTCTATAAAATTTGAGGTGAACTATGATAGACCGCACTCCATCTCGCGAACTCCGTGAAGATCTTTGGATATTCCCTATGGACTACCCGATTAAACTCATTGGTAATGCAGGTGCAGATTTGCACGGCGCTGTCGTAGGAATTTTAGTGAAACATTTCCCAGAGTTTGATGAAGCTACATTAACAGTGCAGCCATCGCGCACAGGCAAATATCACTCTATTACTGCGCAGCTTCGTTTCGAAGAGCTTGAACAGGTGCATGCGCTGTATGCAGACTTGGCCGCTTGTGAACATATCCGGACTGCCCTGTAAGCATTCATCCAGTCTTGGAAAAACACGCTTTAGGGCGTGTTTTTTTTGGCCTTACAGCGCAAAAAACATGCATCTGCATCCCCTTGCGCAAAACAATTCCCTATAATGTGATGAATACCAATCATTCCAAAAAGGATGCTGCCGACGTGACTGATTCTGCTGTCAAACCGTCTTTAATCATTCGCCAGTACAACTCGCTGACTCCATATGAAGACCGTTTTCTAGAAATGAAGGCACTGACGGAACAGCGCGATGAAAACACGCCTGATGAATTATGGATTCTGCAGCACCACGATGTGCTGACCCAAGGCCAAGCCGGAAAACCAGAACATATCCTGATGGCCAGCAGCATTCCTGTTGTGCAAACCGACCGCGGCGGACAAGTGACATGGCATGGTCCAGGCCAGATGGTGGCTTATTTCATGTTTGACTTAAACCGCCTTGGCTGGAATGTCCGCACACTGGTGTCCTATGCAGAAAATCTAATGATTGAACTGGTCAAGAAATACGGTATTGAAGCTTATGCCAAACCGGATGCGCCCGGTGTATATGTGAATGAGCGCAAAATCGGCTCACTGGGCTTTAAGATCCGCAAAGGCCGCTCATATCATGGGCTGGCATTGAATATCGACTGTGACCTGTCTGGCTTTCACACCATCAATCCCTGCGGTTATGCTGGGTTAGAAATGGTCCGCGTTCAGGATTTAGTAGAAAACTATCCTAAATTTGAGAACTTATGCGTCGATATGATTGCAACATTACAGAACAGCGGTTACTTTAAGGAAGTTCGAGTCGAACAGCGATAAAGTTTTTGCTTTCAGCATAAAAATAAATTAGAGTATTTACTCTAAATAAATAATATTCAAAAAAGGGATGAACGCGTGATTGCAGCAAAATCCGTTAAGCCCGCTTTGCAGCTAGCCTATGTCAAACTCATGATGGACGTGATTGGCAGAGGCTTAGTCATGGCGAGCCAAGTCGATGAAGAAGTCAAACAGGAAGTCGCCAAATTTCCAGATCATTTCACCCTGTCAATGAAAGTTTTTCCGCATGGCCCCGCTTTTATTGCTCGAGTGACTGAAAGCAAGCAGCTTGAACTGGTGCCTGATTTAGACATCAAGCCAGATCTGACCATTACTTTCAAACACCTCAATCATGCTTTTTTAGTATTTTCCTTCCAAGAAAGCACAGCGCAGGCCTTTGCCAATGACCGCATGATTGCAGACGGCGATATTTCCTACGCCATCCGCCTTGTGCGGTGCTTAAATAAGATGGAAGCGCTGATTTTGCCAAAACTGGTTGCAGAGCTTGCGGTCAAAGAATATCCAAGCAATTTAAGCCTAAAAGAAAAATTAACCGGAGCTGCCGGCATCTACTTAAAAGTAGCTCAATCTTATTTCAAACGGAGCGCCTGACTCATGGCTAAGCCTTATTACGAATTTTTCTGTCCAGTAAAAGTGATTGCTGGCCATGCAGCCTTGGAACATATCCCGTTTGAACTTGCCGCCTTAGGCGCAGCCCGTCCGCTGATCATTACCGATAAAGGCGTGCGCAGCAACAATCTGCTCGCGCCGATAGAAGCGGCATTTGAATCAACAGATGCAGTCATTGGCTGTATTTTTGATGATGTGCCGCCAGATTCAAGCCTTGAAACGGTGCGCAAAGCCGCACAGCTGTACCGTGAAAACAACTGTGACGCCATTATTGCCGTGGGCGGCGGCTCAGTCATTGACACCTCCAAAGCTACGAATATCCTAGTGTCTGAAGGCGGCGACGACCTGCTGAAATACTCAGGCGCGCATAATCTGCCAAGACCGCTTAAACCCTTTTTTGTGATTCCAACCACATCCGGCACAGGTTCCGAAGTCACTATGGTTGCCGTCGTGTCAGACAATCAGAAAAATGTAAAAATGCCGTTCGCATCCTATTATTTGATGCCGCATGCGGCGATTTTAGATCCGCGCATGACCCAAACGCTGCCGCCGCATTTAACTGCGATGACGGCTATGGATGCCATGACCCATGCCGTGGAAGCCTACACCTGTCTGGCAGCCAATCCAATTTCAGACGCCTATGCCACTGCGGCGATTAAAAAAATCAGCGCCAACTTATTTAATGTGCTGGATAACCCGACTGAGGCGAATGGCCGTTTAGAGCTGGCTCAGGCTTCCACCATGGCGGGCATCGCATTCTCCAACTCCATGGTTGGCCTCGTGCACTCCTTAGGCCATTCCTTAGGCGCTGTTGCTCACCTGCCGCATGGCCTGTGCATGAACCTGTTCTTGCCGTATGTGCTCGAATACAATAAAGAAATCAATGCTGATAAATTGGCGGATCTGCTGCTGCCTTTAGCTGGCCCAGATATTTATGCGCAAACCCCCGCCCATTTGCGCGCAGATAAAACCATTTCCACCCTTCAAACCATGCGTGACCGCATCTATGCGTTAACCAAATTGCCTCGCACATTGCGTGAAACGGGCAAGGTTTCCGAGGCGCAGTTTGATGAGATTGCAGAGAAAGCGCTCAACGATGGTTCGATTATCTATAATCCGAAAGAAGCCACGCTTCAAGATTTAAAGACTATCTTAGAAAAAGCTTGGTAATTACTGAAAAATAAGCGAATATAGCGAAAAATAAGCCTGATGTTTTTTTAAACATCGGGCTTTTATCTTGCCGATCGGATAACTTTAGCGCCTTTAAGCAAACTGGCATATTTTCTGCTAATAAAATTTGCAAAGTTACTGACAAAATGCGCCTTTTTAGGGTAGATTGGCGCGCTTTTGAATTAAACATAGGGAGGGGTCGTTCGTCTCAAACGATCCTTATTTAGTATGACTGATCCTTGATCAACGATTAAGAGGAAACGCCGTTGACAAATATCTCTGGGACTCAATCTGCAGCTAAACTGCAAAAAACACTAGGGCTCTGGCACATTATTATTATTGGCTTAGCTTATATTCAGCCAATGACCTTGTTTGATACTTTTGGCCTCGTTTCGGAAGAAAGTCATTACCATGTGCCGACATCCTATATTATTGCTTTAGTTGCAATTTTGTTTACTTCCATCAGTTACGGACATATGATCCGCCGCTATCCATCTTCGGGTTCTGCATACACCTATGCGCAAAAATCCATTCACCCGAATGTTGGCTTTATGGTGGGCTGGTCATCTTGGCTGGATTATTTATTATCGCCAATGGTCAACATCATTTTGGCCGTAATTTACCTGGAAGCGCTTTTCCCAGATATTAATCACTGGGTCTGGGTCATTGGCCTCACCGCCTTCATGACTGCTGTGAACTTACGCGGCGCAAAGTTTGTAGCCAATTTTAACAGCCTGATCGTATTTGTTCAGCTGGGCGTGATTGCATACTTTACATGGCTGGTTTACAGCTTGCTGGCCAGCGGCGTAAATGCTGACGGCACATTAGTCAATGCAAAATACCAGCTTTGGAGCTTAGAGCCGTTTTGGAATGAACTGACTCAAATTGGCCCATTAATTACCGGCGCTACTCTTCTTTGCTTCTCATTCACAGGGTTTGATTCCTTAAGTTCGCTTGCTGAAGAAACCAAAGATACAGAGAAAACACTGCCTAAAGCGATTTTCTTAACCGCTTTGCTTGCCGGTGTCATCTTCATTATCAGCACCTACTTTATGCAGATTTATTTCCCGAATGATCCAAAGACTTATTTTGAAGATGTTGCTGCAACACAGCCGGATATTCTTCAAGCTGTCGGCGGCGCGGCTTTCAAAACTGTTGTGCTGTATTTCGCCATTGTCACAGTGATGGCATCAGGTATTTCTGCACATGCCGGCGTTTCACGCTTAATGTATGTGATGGGGCGTGATGGCGTCATCAACAAAAAAATCTTCGGCCATATCAGCCATAAAAGCTACACACCGTCATACAATATTATGATCGTCGGTGCAGTCGCATTGACTGCAGGCTTTATGGATCTGGACATTGTCATTTCAATGATCAGTTTTGGCGCATTAACCGCATTTACTTTCGTCAACTTGTCTGTAATTTCGCGTTATGCCCTGCGTGACGGCCGCACCAAAAACCTGAAAGACATTGTCAGCTTCATTGTTATCCCTCTGCTCGGCTTCATCAGCATCTTTGCGATGTGGCTGGAAATTGAAGAAACTGCACTGAAATTTGGCTTATGGTGGGCAATGTTCGGCATCTTGTACCTTGGCTATAAAACCAAAGGCTTCAAGCACCCTGCGCCACAGCATAACGAATTTGATGATACTCATCATTGATGCATGAAGAACCATCCTTAAAAAGGCGCATTATGCGCCTTTTTTATTGTCCTCTGAAATGAAAACCGCCTTTGCCATTTTCCCTTCTGAAATCACCACCTGCTGAAGCGAAGGCTGAGCTATCTCAGCCGGCAGTTAAACCCCATTCGGGTATCAACGATATTATTCTTATAACCCAAAGCTTGAATAAACAAATTGCGGTCTTGCAAAAGCTTCCGGTCCGCTTCAGACAACCGGTCTTGATTTTGCACAGCCAATTTTAAAGTTTCATCCAGCACCTCCTGATAAATGCCGCACACCTCCTGGCGTTTCGGCTTTTTTAAAATCCGCCCAAACCAGCTTCTTTCAAAATCTTCAGGCTTTAGTGTTTTGCCCCACTCTTCTATGCGCTGGTTTTGCCGGGCGCTTAAGTCCAACATGCCTTGCTGAATTTCTTCTTTGGTTAAGGGTTTAATATCCGCGGGCTGAATGCTTTCAACAACTGCCGCGGCAGCCGCAGGCTGATTTTCAGTTTGAGCCGCCCAGCCAGATGAAGCTGTCAACCCTGCCGCCAGCATCGCTGCACATACATTCAAATTTACAAATTTCAAGTTCTAAGTGCCTGTTTTTAATTCTTTCATTTTCGTTATACACAGTTTTAGATTTGTCCAGAAGCATCCTCACCCTTAATTTTACAAAATCTCATCACTGTAAAATGTGCAATGCCGTGTTGACTCATAAAAAAACCGCTCTATTGAGCGGTTTTTCTGATGGCTTAGCAGGCTTAAGCCAATGTTTTGAAATCCTGCTGCCGCCATGCTTCATACAAAATGACTGCCGTTGCATTGGATAAATTCAAGCTGCGGGAATTTTCAGCCATTGGCAGGCGAATCCAATGCTCTTTGGGAAACATCATGCGCACAGCTTCCGGCAAGCCGCGGGTTTCCGGCCCCATCAGCAAAGCGACTGGGCGGTTCAAATGAGACGTATGCGGTGTTTCAACCCCTTTGGTGGTTAAAGGATAAACCGCATCATTGGCGATGCCTTGCGTTTCTAAATATGCAAGACATTCGGTAAAGTTTTCCCATACTTTCATATGCGCCCATTCATGATAATCCAAACCGGCACGGCGCAACTTCTTATCATCCAGCTCAAACCCTAAAGGCTTGACCAAATGCAGCTGCGCTCCTGTATTGGCGCACAAACGAATGATATTCCCTGTATTGGCTGGAATTTCTGGCTCGTATAACACTACATGGATCACTGGACTTCTCTACTCTTTTAAATAATGTAGCAAGGCTGAATTAGCCTTGCCACTGCAATTGTTCCCGCAGGCTGACCACATCGCCAATAATGGTCAATGTTGGCGCCTGTATCTGATGCTCGGCCACTTTAGATGCAATGTCTGCAAGCGTGCCAACCAAAACTTTCTGCTCGGGCGTTGTGCCTTTAGAAACCAGTGCAACCGGCATGTCTGGGCGCTGGCCATGAGCAATCAAATTTTCACAGATTTTTTCTAGGCCAACTAAGCCCATATACAGCACTAAGGTTTGGTTTTGATAGACCAGTTCATTCCAAGGCAATTCAGGTGAACCTTCTTTTAAATGACCCGTTAAAAACCGCACACTCTGCGCATAATCACGATGGGTCAATGGAATGCCTGCATAGGCTGAGCAGCCGGATGCAGCGGTAATACCCGGCACCACTTGAAATGCGATTCCCGCTGCGAACAGCTCCTGAATTTCTTCACCGCCGCGGCCAAAAATAAATGGATCTCCGCCTTTTAAGCGGCAGACCCGCTTGCCTTCAGATGCATATTTAACCAGCAAGGCATTGATGCCGTCTTGCGGCACTGCATGATTGGAGCGCGCTTTGCCGACATAGATTTTTTCTGCATCGCGGCGGCACAATTCCATAATCGGCGCTGATACCAGCCGGTCATAAATAACCACATCGGCCTGCTGCATTAAACGCAAGGCTTTCAAGGTCAGCAGCTCAGGGTCGCCTGGGCCGGCCCCCACCAAATAGACTTCACCTTTGGGCTGTTTCCATTCTATTAACGCCTGTTCAATTAAACGGTCAGCTTCAGCGGCATTGCCATTAAACACCTGCTCCTTGAGCGGACTGGCATACAAATCCTCCCAGAAAATGCGGCGTTCATCCGGATTTTCAATCTTGGCTTTAACGGCTGCCCGCCATTTTCCCGAAAAATCAGCAAGCTTGCCCATGCCATGCGGAATACTGGCTTCAAGCTGCGTCCGGATCTGACGGGATAACACAGGCGATGCACCATTCGTGGCGATAGACACCACCAGCGGCGAACGGTCAATAATAGCCGGCACCATGAAACGGCAATGCGGCGGATCATCAACACTATTGACCAAAACATTTTCAGCTTCACAAGCCTCAAATACAGCCTGATTGACTGCCTTATCATCCGTTGCCGCAATCACCAGACGGTAATCTCGCAGCGCAAAACCTGAACTATAAGCAGCTTTTGTATATTGACCGCCGCTCTGTTCCACAATCTCAAGCAGATTGGCATCTATATCCGGCGAAATCACATGCAGCGCAGCGCCCGCTTTTGCAAGCAGCACGGCCTTACGGTAGGCAATATGACCGCCGCCGACAATCAGACAAGGCTGCTGCTGCAGCTTCAAAGAGATTGGAAAGATATCCACACACTACCTCAATAGTTTAAATCTGATTGTCTTAAGCAATTTTTGTGCACAAATGCATGCACCTTATCGATAATTAATCGATAAATTCAGCACCGCCCATATATGGACGCAAAACTTCCGGCACTTCAATTGAACCGTCTGCGCGCTGGTAATTTTCCATGACAGCCAGCAAAGTGCGGCCAACGGCCAAACCAGAACCATTCAGCGTATGGACAAATTCAGTTTTCTTTTGATCTGCACGGTAACGCGCCTTCATGCGGCGCGCCTGGAAATCACCCATGCATGAGCAAGATGAAATTTCACGGTAAGTATTTTGGCTTGGCACCCAAACTTCCAAATCATAAGTTTTAATTGCGCCAAAGCCCATATCGCCGCCGCACAGAATAATCTTACGGTATGGCAAGCCTAAAGCTTGCAGAATGCCTTCTGCATGGCCGGTCAGCTCTTCCAAAGCATTCATTGAATCTTCAGGCTTCACAATTTGCACCATCTCAACTTTGTCAAATTGGTGCTGGCGGATCAAACCGCGCGTATCGCGGCCATATGAACCCGCTTCACTGCGGAAGCATGGGGTATGCGCTGCATATTTCAAAGGAAGGCGTGCCGGATCGATAATTTCATCGCGGACAAAATTGGTCACCGGCACTTCTGCAGTCGGGATAAGGTAATATTCTTTTTCGCCTTGCAGCTTGAATAAATCTTCTTCAAATTTAGGCAGCTGGCCTGTGCCGCGCAAAGAATCGGCATTGACCAAATAAGGCACATACGCTTCAGTATAGCCATTCACATCGGTATGGGTATTCAGCATGAACTGCGTGATGGCGCGCTGCAAACGCGCTAGCGGGCCTTTCAGTACGCTAAAGCGTGTTCCGGTCAGCTTGGTTGCCGTTTCAAACTCCAAACCGCCCATCATTTCGCCAAGATCGGTATGGTCTTTAATCTCGAAATCAAATTCGCGCGGTGTGCCCCATTTTAAGATTTCAACATTGTCGCTTTCATCTTTGCCTTCAGGCACAGATTCATGCGGCATATTCGGAATGGATAAAGACTTAGTTTCAATTTCTGCCTGAAGTTCTGTCAGTGCAGTTTCTGCAGCTTTAATTTCATCGCCAATGGCAGACATGCGCGCCATGATTTCGGACGCATCGCCGCCCGATTTTTTAATTTGACCGACTTGTTTTGCGCCCGCATTGCGTTCAGCCTGCAAGCTTTCAGTTTTAGACTGAATTTCTTTACGGCGCGCTTCTAATGCGGCCCATTCTGCCGCGTCCAGCTGAACGCCGCGTTTTGCCAAGGCTAAATTTACAGCCTCAATATTATTTCTGAGTAATTTCGGGTCGATCATAGCCAATCATTTGCAAAGAAAAAAACTGGCTATAGTGTAAGCTCTTAACGCTAAAAAATACAGTAATCGAGCTTACAGCTGAGGCTTATTAGTACAATAAACTGCAAGATTTTTACAGCTTACTGATTTTCATAATTGGGCAAATTCGGCAGATATTCAGGCTTAAACAGGCCTTTAGTCATCTGATAAGGCAAATTCAGCTCTGTCATGCCTTCGGCATAGCTGGCTAATTCGTACAGCGGATAAACAAAGACTATGCCGCCGGCGCCATAATAAAAATTATCACTCAGCTGCAGCTTGCCGCGTTCAATATTATGCTCTTCCAGCCACATCGAATTGGCGTCATACAGCGCGCTCAGCACTTTGGCCTCTGCGCCTTTTGCCAATACATCCTGCAGCGCCAAACGTTTTTTTGCCTGTAAATCAAAGTTGACGTATTCCACATGAGACATGCCATGCGCGGCGCCCGCTGTATACGTATAACTTTCTAAAGCGAATGTCGCTATTTTACCCCACTGACTGATATAGCGCACATGGGTTATGCTTTGCCCCAGCCCAGGTTCTGCGCCTTCCGCCAAATTCACTTTTTCATTCGGCGCCGTTGAAAATGCAATCGGGTCTGCTTTCTTAATGCGCTCCGCAAAATACTGGTTGATCCAGTCCACATTGGTTTCAACCGTTTGAATAGAATACTGGGTGCAGCCTTCAGCATCACAGGCTTCCGGCTTCGCCAGCTTCATTGCAACGGTTTTAGACTGAATCAGAGGAATGCCTTGCTCTTTTACCTGCGCTGCCTGCGCTTTGTGCTGATTGTCCTGTACAGGCTCATTCCGCGGCTGGCATGCAGTCAGCAGACCCAGTGAAAGAAAAGCAACGCCTGCAGCAGCCCAAACATTTTTATAAACTGTATTCATCACTCAATCCCTATTGCCAAAAGCGGAAAACAAATAAAACGATCCCACTATACCCAGTCTATACACCTGATAACATTACGAAATGTATCTGCCATCCCGTACCAGAACCGCACTGACAAAAAAAGCAGGCTTGCGCCTGCTTTTTAATTTTGCCTCAAAAGATTTCAGCATCAGCTGCCGGTTCATTCACCCAACTGACTGATGATGGCTTACTGATCAATGATGTCAGTCCCTTTAGGCGGGGTAAAATTGAAAGTTGACGCGGGAATAGGTACATTCACTTTCATATTGTTAAAGCGCACATATGTAGTTTGGCCCAATGAATCCGCCAGAATCATCAGCGTTGGCGCTTTATTTGCGCCAAAACTAATGGTCAGGCTTTGGAAAGCGCCATCGCCATGTTTTGGATACAGCGTGTAATAGGTTTTGGCTTTATTCGGCTGCGTCACACGGTATGACTTCATAATTTGACTGGTATTGCCTGACAGCAGCAACGCCGGAGTATTCGCCACTTGGTCGTCTAAACTTTGGCGCACGGCTTGCTGCAGGTCTGGGTCATAAATCCATACAGTCTTGCCAGACGTCACAATCGTCTGTTTTGATGGGCTTGAGGTTTCCCAGAAGAATTTACCCGGACGCTCAACCTTCATCACCCCTTTAAAGGTTTGATTCATATGCTGAGCAGACAGGCCTTTTTTCTGTACAGCCTTGCCGCCAGTGACTTTCGTCGTCTGTTCAAAATTTGCAGAAAAACTTTTCACACCGCTCAGCTGCTGAACCAAGCTGGCTGTCGCTTGCTGCTCCGATGCTGCGGTGGCAGCAAAAACTGTTGTACTTATCACAGGTGCCAATGTCGCTGCACCCAATGCCATAGCACACATGGTTTTACGAAGCATATTCATAGATTCACCTTTTATATTTGCAGCATTGCAATTTGTCAGATAGCCCATCTTAAACCAATTTCTCAGACGAATATGAGCGAAAACAATAAGTTTTGTATTGTTATTAATGCAAATCAGAAGATTTTATTCATCATGATGGAGAAATGCACTCAATATAAAAAAGCTCCCGATCGATTGGGAGCTTTTATTCAGTTAAATGATTCAGCATTATTTCCACTGCCACCCTATTGAAGCGCCTGCACCAAAGTCACCTTCCGTATTGGTTGTGGCGGCCAGTTTATAAACATACTTGTTATTTTCTGACACACCGCTAAAGCCAACCGCAAAGCCTTGCTCGCCTTCCCATGTTCCCACACCGGCACTGAACATATTATAGCCGGCGTCTGTCGGCTGCGGCAGAGATGCGATTGCGATACTAGATGCGACTGCGGCATATACCCCATCCTCTAGACGGTCAATCCTGTGATTCAATTCATCGGCACGGCTGTCTGTATAGCTTTTCGCCTCATTCAGGCCGTTTCCGCCATCCTGCCCAGCAGGCCCCCTCAAACTCAGCAGCCATTCTCCTTGCGTGCCTTCAAAGCCATTATCAACAGCAATCTCATAAGCGCTCAAACCGCTTGCCCCCGTATTCCCCGCTGCACCTGTGGCGCCTGTTTGACCTGTAGCGCCAGTTTCACCCTGAGGGCCTTGCGGGCCAACTGGCCCAGCAGCGCCTGTTTCACCTTGAGGGCCTGGCACACCGCCATGTCCATGACCGTGTCCGCTGCCGCCGCCATTGCCATTGCCATTGCCGTTGCCATTGCCATTGCCGTTGCCGTTGCCGTTGCCGTTGCCGTTGCCGTTGCCGTTGCCGTTGCCGTTGCCGTTGCCGTTGCCGTTGCCGTTGCCGTTGCCGTTGCCGTTGCCGTTGCCGTTGCCGTTGCCGTTGCCGTGATCATTATGACCACCCTGTCCGCCACCGCCATGGCCACCTTGCCCATTTTCATGCCCGCCACCGCTGCCGCCGTGACCATCATGGCCTGAGCTGCATCCCATATGGCAAGAATTATCCGCAATAACAGGATCTATACTGTTTCCTGCCCATACCGCACTGCCGATTGCAAATAGAATGCTTACAGCCAGCATTTTAGGCATTGCTTGCGCAACTGGTGAATATGGTTTTAGTTCACACATCATGCTGTTTGAGAAATGAGTTGAATCTTCAAGCCCTGTAACTCTCAAACCATTTTCAGAAAGTTTCCTACTTTTGGAGCAGGTATTTATGAATACTTTTCTTAATATTCTATTCATGTCCTTATCCTTTTTTTGTACTTCTCCCCTCCTATTACACACATTCATTTATGTGACGTAAATCACATTTAATTACACTTTGGAGATTTAATTATTAGTAAAGATTTCAGGTTATTATTTATTTTTCTTGTGAATTTTTATTTTTTTTACTGAAATAAATCTTTTTGGAATGATTTGTTTGGCAAAAAAAAACCCGCAAAATTTGCGGGTTTTTTTCTATTAAAGCTTAAACTTCAACAGATACGTAGCGACGACCGAATTGGCCTTTCACTTCGAATTTGATTACGCCGTCAGCAGTAGCGAACAAAGTATGGTCACGGCCCATACCTACGTTTGCACCAGCGTGGAATTCTGTACCACGTTGACGAACGATAATGTTACCAGCAGTCACAGATTGACCGCCGTACATTTTAACACCTAACATTTTAGGATTCGAGTCACGACCGTTTTTAGTCGAACCACCGGCTTTTTTAGTTGCCATGTCTATTTACTCCTCGTAATTAGCCTGAAATAGCTGTAATTTTCAACTCAGTGAACCATTGACGGTGACCTTGTTGTTTACGATAGTGTTTACGACGGCGCATTTTGATAATGCGGATTTTGTCGTGACGACCATGGCTAACTACTTCAGCAGTAACAGTAGCGCCAGCAACAACTGGAGCACCGATTTGAATGCTGTCACCGTTAACAAGCATCAACACGTCATCAAACGTAATTGTTGCGCCAGTTTCAGCTTTCAATAATTCTACTTTAAGGGTTTCACCCTCAACCACACGGTGTTGTTTACCACCGCTCTGGATAACTGCGTACATAATGTACTCCAAACATGCCCGTGTCGCCGTGCCGGTAAAGGAAGATACCGATCTTAAGACGATCGCCACTGGGGTCATACAAGGGCAAGGATTTTAAGCGATCTGCATAAAAACAACAAGCCATTTGCACAAAAAATTATCCAAAAACAGCGACTGTTTTATAAACAAATATTTTTAGCGCCTGCACATTCGCGCAACGGCAGAAAACATCTTTCAAAAATTCAAATAGATTTTTAAAATCAATTCGCTACTATAAGGCTTAAGATGAATCACAAAATGCCAGCCAGACTTACTTAACTCAGCATTTTATATTCACATCAGGTGATCTGAACTTAGCCTGATTTAAAATTATCATCTAATTTTAAATCAGCCGCCGAGCTTCATATCTGTAATTATTATACGAAATTGCTAAACTATAGCGGCAATTCAAAATTACTGAGGTTCTTCTTCACATGACCATCGACTTCAAGCAAGACATTCTCGCTCCTGTTGCTACTGACTTTGCCGCGATGGACAAATTTATCAATGAAGGGATTACCTCAAAAGTTGCTTTAGTCATGGCCGTCAGCAAACATGTGGTTGAAGCTGGCGGCAAACGCATGCGTCCCATTATGTGCTTACTGGCCGCCAAAGCCTGCGGCGCAGAAGACATCGCAGAGCACCGCAAATTAGCCGCCATTATTGAAATGCTGCATACTGCAACCCTGGTGCATGATGATGTTGTCGATGAATCAGGCTTGCGCCGCGGGCGCCCGACAGCCAATGCCACCTGGAATAACCAGACTGCGGTTTTAGTCGGAGACTTCCTGATTTCACGCGCATTCGACCTGCTGGTCGACCTGAATGACATGGTGCTGCTGAAAGACTTTTCTACAGGCACCTGTGAAATTGCAGAAGGCGAAGTCTTGCAGCTGCAGTCTCAGCATCAGCCGGATACTACGGAACAGACCTATTTAGATATTATTCACGGCAAAACTTCACGCCTGTTTGAATTGG
Source organism: Acinetobacter sp. CWB-B33 (assembly GCF_039655955.1). Lineage (NCBI taxonomy): Bacteria > Pseudomonadati > Pseudomonadota > Gammaproteobacteria > Moraxellales > Moraxellaceae > Acinetobacter > Acinetobacter sp. CWB-B33. The sequence continues at coordinate 244,313 of NZ_JAGFEU010000001.1, read as the reverse complement.
CAACAGAAGGCGCGGCTATTCTTTCAGGTAAACCCGAATACCGCGAACCGCTGCGAAAATTTGCCGGCCACTTCGGCAATGCCTTTCAAATCATTGATGATATTTTAGATTACACCTCAGATGCTGAAACATTAGGTAAAAATATCGGTGATGATTTAATGGAAGGCAAACCGACTTTGCCTTTAATCTCTGCACTGAAGAATACCTCTGGTGAAGAGCACGACGTAATCCGCCGCAGCATTGCTACTGGCGGCACTGCAGACTTAGAACAGGTAATTTCCATAGTTCAGACTTCTGGCGCCTTGGATTACTGCAGCCGGCGCGCCACCGAAGAAACCAACGCAGCGCTGGATGCATTGAATGCGCTTCCTGACAGTGAATACCGTCAAGCGCTGATTAATCTCGCAAATTTGGCATTGCACCGCATTCAATAAACTAAAGAATCGTAACCGCTTGCTTATGCATATAAAATTGAATGATTTATTCCTGCAAATGCAGCACCAGCTTGACACCCGTCAGGCTGTGCTGGATCACAATCTATTGATCGAGCTGGTGAACCGCATCCGTCCGGCAGACACCAAAAACACAGAAGAAATACATCAAACATTTAAAGCCTTTTACACGGCCTTATTGTTGACGCCGGATGCCGCCTCTACGCTGCAAAGTTTTGTTCTTAAATTAATTAGCCGTTATAAGCAAACCAGCCTCTATGCGGATACCGGAATTTTGTCTTTAGATGGATTCTTTAATCAGCTGATGCAGCGCTTAGGCGCACACTTTTTACCTTTAATTCATGACGAAAGCCAGCTGCAGGAACTATTGCGTCAAGTTTTTCATCAGCGCAGCGATAAATACTGGCTGGATGAAATTGACGATGCAGAATGGCAAAATCTGTTTAGGCTGTTCAATCAAGGCCATGGCAATCAGGATGAAAAAAAGCAAATCCGCCGTGAATTGATTAAAGCCATCACAATTTTGTCATACCGTGTCAGCGGCATCGGCTTATACCCTGAATTTATCAATGCGCACCCGGAATTGACCGAGTATGAATCGCCGTTTTTAGTTCAGAATCGTGAAATTAATGAGTTTATTCAGCAATATAAACATCTGCACCAAAATGCGGAGCAAATGAGCGCCGTCGAGCCGCCAGATGCATCGCAAGCGCTGGTGATGCTGGATCAATGCCGTGAAGTAACGCTTAAAATCCGCAGAGCCACCAAGCGCAGCGGGGTCAGCGTCAGCCTGACTTATTTACTGTCGTTACTGGAACAATGTTTGGAACGCATTGAAATTCTGCTGAACCTGATTGTGGAAGAAGATGATGTCCGCTACAGCTCGATTGGCGCATTGCTGGTTGATGTTACCGACGCCCTGTATAGCGAACGCAGCGTCCGCTCTTTATTGGCGACAAACAGTGAATTGATGGCGCTGCAAGTCACCGAGAATGCCAGCAAGACAGGTGAACATTACGTCAGCAGCGATAAAAAAGGCTTTATTGCCATGTATAAAGCTGCTGCTGGCGCCGGCGTTATTATCGCGGTCATGGCGTCACTGAAAATCCTGGCAGCCCGCTTAACATTGGCGCCGCTGATGCAGGCCTTTTTGTTCAGCATGAACTACTCTTTTGGCTTTATGCTGATTCATGTGCTGCATTTTACCGTTGCGACCAAACAGCCGGCAATGACTGCAGCCGCATTGGCGGCCACGGTGCAGCACCGGAAAGGCTCAAAAAATGCGCAAATAGCAGAATTGGCTGCGCTGATTATCAATATTATACGAACACAATTTATCGCCATTTTGGGCAATATCTCAATTGCAATTCCAACGGCCGCACTGATTACTTATTTTTGGCAAGCCGCCATGCATGAGCCTTTGCTGAGCCATGCCAAAGCCTCTCACCTGCTGCACAGCTTAGACCCCTTTACCTCACTGGCGATACCGCATGCTGCGATTGCGGGCGTCTGTTTGTTCTTGTCTGGGTTGCTGGCCGGATATTTTGACAACATGGCCATTTACCGTAAAGTCGGGCCACGCATTCAAGCCCACCCTGCGCTTAGGGAAATCATGGGGCAAGAGCGCTTAAATGCATTCGCGGCTTATATCGAACGCAATTTAGGAGCTTTGGCAGGCAACTTCTTATTTGGCATCATGCTCGGCAGCATGGGAACGCTGGGGTATATTCTCGGCTTGCCGCTGGATATCCGCCATATTGCCTTTGCATCCGCCAACTTTATTCAGGGCTTGATGTGCATCAATGGCGGACCTGAAATCGGCTTGGCAATTGTCTCGTTCTTAGGAGTACTGTGCATCGGCCTGACCAACTTATTTGTCAGCTTTACCCTCACTATTATTGTGGCGCTGCGGGCGCGTCGTGTGCGCTTTGAACAATGGAAACCCTTGGCAAAATTGGTGCTGACGCATTTCCTGACCCGCCCTAGCGACTTTTTTTGGCCGCCGAAACAGCCTTTGGAAATTGAAGATTCATCCCATGGGCAGAAGTAAAGTCATTAAAAAAATTGTTAATTTATATTATCAAGTGTTAAAAAAACACAAAAAAGAAATTAGCATAATTTACACACACTTGAAATAAAGTGTACTGATGAGTACACTTTACCACTTAATTTATTCGGACTTGTTCCTTATAAAACAACAAGGATTCAAGCATGCCGAAACTCTTGCTTTTCCTGAGTTTGTTATCATTGACAATCAGTATGTTGCTATACAAATCACATGCTTTGAGCGCTTATGACTTAGGCGCTGTGGCATGGATGTACGAACACAGAACCCCTGTCTTAAATATCGCAGCTCAAGGGTTTTCCATAGCAGGCGGCATGCCATTTGTATTATTTTTAGCCACACTATGGTGTTTACGCCAAGCATGGTATAAAAAATATTCAGATATTGTTTTTATCAGTATAGGATTGGTTGGAAGTATTTGCATCGCTTGGGTGCTTAAGTATTTCGTCTCTAGACCGCGTCCACCTGAAATGTATTTCTTGGTGAAAACCTATGGAGATTCATTTCCAAGTGGACATAGCCTTTATGCGGCTGCTTTAGGCTGTTTGGCGATGTACATTTCCCGGCAGCATCCGCGGCATAAACTGATCTGCCTCATTGCAAGTCTATGGATTTTGCTGATGGGCATTTCAAGAGTCTATGCCGGCGTGCATTTTCCTTCCGATGTCTTTTCTGGCTGGAGCATAAGTTTTATTTGGATCACGCTGCTGTATTTAGCACTCGTAAAATACCAGCAGCCTAAATAAATAATTTTAGATAAAAATCTAATATAGAGGTGAAAGAATGATGTCTGCAAAGCTTTGGGCTCCTGCCCTGACTGCTTGCGCATTAGCAACAAGTATTGCACTTGTCGGTTGTAGCAAAGATCCAAAAGACGCACAGCAAGCTGGCGCTGCTCAGCAGATGCCTCCAACTGAAGTTGGCGTGCTTGTTGCCCAGCCGCAAAGCGTAGAACAGTCTGTAGAACTTTCAGGCCGCACTACAGCATATGAAATTTCTGAAGTGCGTCCGCAAACCAGCGGTGTCGTTCTGAAACGTCTATTTGCTGAAGGCAGCTATGTCCGTGAAGGCCAAGCGCTTTACGAGATCGATTCCAGCTCAAACCGTGCGAATGTTGACAATGCGCGCGCGGCGATTGCCAGCGCTGAAGCAAATTTAAATGTTCTGCGTGTAAAAGAAGGGCGTTACCGCCAGTTGGTGGGTTCAAATGCCATTTCTAAGCAAGAGTATGACGATATTGTCGGTCAGGTAAAACTGGCTGAAGCAACGCTGAATGCTAACCAAGCGGTCTTAAAGAATGCGCAAATCAACTTGGGCTATTCAACTGTCCGTGCGCCAATTTCAGGTCAAACCAACCGCTCAACAGTCACTGTCGGCGCATTGGTAACCGCCAATCAGGCAGAACCTTTGGTGACCATTCAGCGCTTAGATCCAATCTATGTGGATATCAATCAGTCCAGCGCAGAATTGCTTCGCTTGCGTCAGCAGCTGAGCAAAGGCGCAGTGGACAGCAGCAACAACACCAAAGTGCAGCTGAAGCTGGAAGATGGCAGCGACTACCCTGTGGAAGGCCGTTTAGCATTCTCTGATGCCAGCGTGAACCCAGATACAGGCACAGTCACTTTGCGTGCTGTATTTTCCAACCCGAACCACTTGCTGCTTCCAGGCATGTTCGCGAACGCAAAAATTGTACAGGCCGTCATTCCAAATGCGTACCTGATTCCGCAAGCCGCGCTTACCCGCACACCGACTGGCCAAGCAATGGCTATGTTAGTGAATGCAAAAGGCGCTGTTGAATCCCGCCCAGTAACCACTGTTGGCGTTCAAGGCAAAGACTGGATTGTCACTGACGGCTTAAAAGCCGGCGATAAAGTCATTGTAGACGGCATTGCGAAAGTGAAGCCTGAACAGCAAGTTACAGCTAAACCTTACCAGCCTCAAGCTGCTGCGCCGCAAGCTGCTCAAGGCGCCGCTGGCCAAGCAAAACCAGCTGCTCAAGCTGCTGCAAAGCCTGAACAAAAAGCTACTTCAAATTCATAAGGGGTAGACTGAATGGCTCAATTCTTTATCCATCGCCCAATTTTTGCTTGGGTGATTGCGTTAGTCATTATGCTGGCGGGTATTCTCACGCTGACAAAAATGCCTATCGCGCAGTATCCAACCATTGCCCCGCCAACGGTAACGATTTCTGCAACTTATCCAGGTGCATCTGCAGCGACTGTTGAAAATACAGTAACGCAGATCATCGAACAGCAAATGAATGGCCTTGACGGTCTGCGCTATATTTCATCAAACAGCGCAGGCAATGGCCAGGCTTCTATTCAGCTGAACTTTAACCAAGGTGTTGATCCGGATATCGCGCAAGTTCAGGTGCAGAACAAATTACAGTCTGCAACTGCGCTTTTGCCTGAAGATGTTCAGCGTCAAGGGGTCAAAGTCACTAAATCAGGCGCAAGCTTCCTGCAAGTTATTGCATTCTATTCGCCTGACAGCAGCTTATCTGCAGATGACATTAAGGACTATGTAAACTCGAATATTTCAGAACCGCTCAGCCGTGTTGCCGGTGTCGGTGAAGTGCAGGTATTCGGCGGTTCATATGCGATGCGCATTTGGATGGATCCTGCCAAAATGGCAAGCCTTCAAGTAACGCCAAGCGATATCGCCGCAGCATTGAAAACGCAAAATGCTCAAGTGGCTGTCGGCCAACTGGGCGGCGCACCGTCCGTGCAAGGCCAAGTGCTGAACGCGACTGTGAATGCGCAAAGCTTGCTGACAACACCTGAAGAATTTAAAAACATCTTCTTGAAAAACACAACAAGCGGCGCACAAGTGCGTTTGGGCGATGTTGCCCGCGTCGAATTGGGTGCAGACAACTATCAGTTTGACTCCAAATTCAACGGCAAACCTGCCGGCGGTGTGGCCATCAAGCTCGCTACTGGCGCGAATGCCTTAGATACAGCCGCTGCAGTTGAAGCCCGCCTTGTAGACCTTCGTAAAAACTACCCGACAGGCATGCAGGACAAACTTGCATTTGATACAACGCCGTTCATTCAATTGTCAATTGAGAGTGTGGTTCACACCTTGGTTGAAGCGGTGATTCTTGTATTCCTGGTCATGTTCCTGTTCTTGCAGAACTGGCGCGCGACCATCATTCCAACAATGGCTGTGCCAGTCGTAGTATTGGGCACATTTGCTGTTATTAATGTCTTCGGCTTCTCTATCAACACGCTCACCATGTTTGCCATGGTGCTTGCGATTGGCCTTCTGGTCGATGATGCAATTGTTGTCGTGGAAAACGTTGAACGGATTATGGCCGAAGAGCATCTGGATCCTGTGGAAGCCACAGAGATCTCGATGAAGCAAATTTCCGGCGCATTGGTCGGCATTACTTCTGTACTGTCAGCGGTATTCGTACCAATGGCATTTATGAGCGGGACCACAGGTGTAATTTACCGCCAGTTCTCGATCACGCTGGTTACAGCCATGGTCCTGTCACTGCTTGTCGCGTTGACCTTTACCCCTGCCCTGTGTGCGACCATCCTGAAACAGCATGATAAAAATGCGGCGCCAAGCAACAGCTTGCCTGCGCGTTTCTTCCGCTGGTTTAATGAAACATTCGACAAAGTCGCCGGCAAGTATCAAAACGGCGTAAACCGCATGACGCACCATAAGCTGTTTTCAGGCTTACTGTATGGCGCCGTGATTGTGGTTTTAGGCCTTCTGTTTACTAAACTGCCGTCTTCGTTCCTTCCGGATGAAGACCAGGGTGTCGTGATGACACTGGTGCAATTGCCGCCAAACGCGACATTGGACCGCACAGACAAAACCATCAGCACCATGACTGACTACTTCCTGAACAAGGAAAAAGATTACGTTGAATCCGTATTCAGCGTATCGGGCTTCTCGTTTACAGGTGTCGGTCAAAATGCTGGTTTAGCTTTTATTAAATTAAAAGACTGGGAAGACCGGACCACACCGGAAGCTCAAATCGGTAAGATTATTCAGCGCGGCATGGCATTGAACATGATCGTTAAAGATGCTTCTTACATCATGCCATTGCAGCTTCCAGCAATGCCTGAATTGGGTGTGACTGCTGGCTTTAACCTGCAGCTGAAAGATTCAAGCGGTTTAGGCCACGAGCAGCTGCTAAATGCGCGTAATGCCATTTTAGGCATGGCTGCACAAGACAAGCGCTTAACTGGCGTGCGTCCGAACGGTCAGGAAGATACCCCTCAGTACAAAATCATTGTTGACCAAGCGCAAGCTGGCGCTATGGGTGTGAGCATCTCTGAGATCAACACCACAATGGGTATGGCATGGGGCGGTTCTTACATCAATGACTTTGTTGACCGCGGCCGCGTGAAAAAAGTTTATGTTCAGGGCGAAGCGGATTCCCGCATGATGCCTGAAGACCTGAATAAATGGTATGTCCGCAACAACCAAGGCACTATGGTTCCGTTCTCGGCATTTGCAACAGGCGAATGGACTTACGGTTCACCGCGTCTGGAACGCTATAACGGCATTTCATCCATGAACATTCAAGGCACACCTGCTCCGGGTGTCAGCTCTGGCGATGCAATGGCGGCGATGGAAGAAATCATTGCGAAACTTCCGTCTATGGGCCTAAAAGGCTTTGATTATGAATGGACAGGCTTGTCACTTGAAGAGCGTGAATCTGGTGCTCAAGCGCCGATTATTTACGCACTGTCTTTATTGATCGTATTCCTGTGCCTGGCTGCGCTGTATGAAAGCTGGTCAATTCCATTCTCTGTACTTTTAGTTGTCCCTCTAGGCGTTGTCGGTGCAGTCGCATTAACCTTCCTTGGCATGGTATTGCTTAAAGATTCAAATCTTTCAAATAACATCTACTTCCAAGTCGCGATCGTAGCAGTCATTGGTTTGGCTGCCAAAAACGCGATTTTGATTGTAGAATTTGCGAAAGAACTTCAGGAAAAAGGCGAAGATCTGTTTGAAGCGACAATGCATGCCGCAAGAATGCGTTTGCGCCCAATCATCATGACAACCCTAGCCTTTGGTTTTGGTGTACTTCCGCTTGCGTTAGCATCTGGCGCGGGTGCAGGCAGCCAGCACTCTGTAGGTTATGGCGTACTGGGTGGCGTAATCAGCTCGACCTTATTAGGTATCTTCTTTATCCCTGTGTTCTACGTATGGATTCGAAGCATCTTTAAGTACAAACCAAAACAACAAAATAATCAGGAGCACACATCGTGATGCAAAATATATGGTCTATTACAGGTCGTAGCATTGCGGTTTCTTCACTTGCGCTTGCTTTGGCTGCCTGCCAAAGCATGCGCGGTCCAGAACCAGCAGCACAAGCAAACATTCCGCAAGGCTATACAGCAAGCGCGTCTGGCACTTCTGCTGCAGAGCAAGGCTATAAGGACTTTTTCTCAGACCAGCGTTTGGTTCAAGTTCTGGATTTAGCACTGGCAAACAACCGTGATTTGCGCACTGCAGCCCTGAACATTCAGCGCGCACAGCAGCAATACCAAATCACTGAAAATAATCAGCTGCCAACGATTGGCGCAAGCGGCAGTGTGCTGCGCCAAGATACCCTAAACTCACAAAAGCCAGTTACGTCGTATAACGTTGGCCTCGGTGTGACAGCGTATGAACTGGACTTATGGGGCCGTGTCCGCAGCTTAAAAGACAATGCCTTGGACAGCTACCTTGCAACTGCAAGCGCACGCGATGCAACTCAAATTGCATTGATCGGCCAAGTTGCGCAAGCATGGCTCAGCTATTCATTTTCAAATGCAAATTTGAAACTGGCTGATCAAACGTTAAAAACACAGCTTGAATCTTACAATCTGAACAAAAAACGTTTTGATGTCGGCATTGACAGTGAAGTTCCTGTTCGCCAGGCGCAAATCTCTGTAGAAACCGCCCGCAATGACGTTGCAAACTATAAGACTCAAGTGGCGCAAGCGAAAAACTTGCTGAATCTTCTGGTCGGCCAGCAAGTGCCTGACAACCTGATGCCAAATCAGCGGGTCACCCGCATTACCTCAGCCAGCGCTATCGGCTCTGGCTTGCCAAGCGACTTGCTGAACAACCGTCCTGATGTGCGCGCAGCGGAATACAAACTGTCTGCAGCTGGCGCAAACATTGGCGCAGCCAAAGCGCGCCTGTTCCCGACCATCAGCCTGACCGGCACTGCGGGTTATGCATCGACTGATTTGAGTGATTTGTTTAAATCAGGCAGTTTTGTCTGGGGCTTAGGGCCAAGCTTAGATATTCCAATCTTTGACTGGGGCACACGCAAAGCCAACATCAAAATTTCAGAAACAGAGCAGCAAATTGCGCTGTCTGATTATGAAAAATCAATTCAGTCTGCATTCCGTGAAGTTAACGATGCTTTGGCTGTGCGTCAAAACATTGGTGACCGCTTGTCTGCTCAGCGCCGCTTGGTGGATGCGACCAATACAACTTACAAACTGTCGAATGCCCGCTTCCGTGCAGGGATCGACAGCTACTTAACCGTATTGGACGCGCAGCGTACCTCATATGCCGCTGAACAAGGCTTGCTGTTGCTTGAACAAGGCAATTTAAACAGCCAAGTTGAACTGTATAAATCTTTAGGCGGCGGCATTAAAGCCAATAGCGGCGATGCTGTTCAACAGCAGCCCTCTACCGCTGAACGCAAGGCAGATGCCGCGAAATAAGCAGATTGCTTAAAACATAAACAAGCTCACTCCGGTGGGCTTTTTTATTGCCCAGCTGATTTATCAATCAGCAATCTTGCTTTTATTCAATACATTGCCTATCTTCAATGCATCTAAAATACACACATGAATCACCCTATGATTTTAAGCAATCTTGAGACTGTGCCTGGACATACCATTACCCAGCAATTGGATGTTGTCTATGGCAGCACCGTGCGCAGCAAACACGCTGGCCGCGACTTTATGGCTGGGCTGAAAAACATTGTCGGCGGCGAACTCAAAGGCTATACCGAACTGCTGGAAGAGTCACGCCAAGAAGCCATGAGCCGCATGATTGAAAAAGCCCGCGGCTTAGGCGCCAATGCCATTGTCGGCATCCGTTTTTCGACCTCAAACATTGCGCAAGGCGCATCTGAATTATTTGTTTACGGCACTGCCGTGCGGGCGGAAGCCAATATGCCGAAACTGGCTGACCCTTTCCCTGCTCAAGGCTAAAGCGATGGATGCTTTTTTATTTAAAGTCCTTGTTTTTGTGATTTTGTTTACGGTGGGATGGGCTTTCGGCCGCCATGCAGAACGCAAGCATTTAAACGAATTGGAGCTGCAGGAACGGCGCTTGGCCTACATCCGCATAGACAATAACCGCTTCAAAACCAGTGAGCATTTAGGTCAACTGGTTTCAAGCAATGTGGTGATCTCACATGATTATTTTAAATATGTGATTGCCAATATTCAGAACTTTTTCGGGGGACGCCTAACCAGCTATGAAAGTGTCGTTGACCGCGCGCGCCGTGAAGCGGTCGTGCGTTTAAAGCTTGAAGCTGAAAAAATGGGCGCCACCCATATTATGGGGCTGCGTTTGAGCACCACTGAATTGGGCATGCAAGGTGGCATGATTGAAGTCTTTGCATATGGGACCGCCATTCAAAGTCCTTAATAGCGGCTATTTACCCATCATCTATTCACTAAACTCAAACAGCATGAGCTTTCAAAATAGCTCATGCTCTTTCACCTTCTACCGCATACCTTGATGGCAGATTTCTCACTAGAGCATAACGCTCTGCACTGAACACAATAAAAATGGATATCACCTACACTGCAAATAGGTCACAAATAATGAAATCTTTAGCACTGAAAATAAGCATGGCGGTACTTACTATGCTTCCACTTGCAGCCAAAGCTGAATTAATTGTACTGGCATCCCCTCAAAGCAATGATGCTTACTATGCAAAAATGATTGATGATATTTTCGATTTTCATGTCGATTATGCAAAAAAAATTATTAAAAATGGCGACAATGCCGTTGTTCTGACGGATAAATATCTCTACCCCGACTATGTCAAAGCCTTGGGCAAAAAGCATGTGGCGATCGCGCCGATGCATGATATTTGGATGCGAGATTTTACCAGCGCCAATCCAGCCCAGCCGGTCATGTTCCGCTACACGGCCGCAGGACAAGGCGGCGCTAAAAAAGGTCAGGCCATTTCAGATGAAGTGCAGGACGAGTTTAAATACTACAGCCAAAAAGCGGGCTTGCAGTTTACTCAAAGCAAGCTGTTGAATGATGGCGGAAACTGGGTTGAAGATGGTTATGGCAATGTCGTCCTCAGCACCAAATTTCTAGCGGATAACAAGCTCACTGAAAGTGAAGCCCGCAAAAAACTCATGGCGTTAACTGGTGCCAAGCAGATTGCATTCATTGAAGCCGATGAACAAGGAGGCTTGGAACATGCCGATGGCGTGGTCAGCTTTGTCGATCAAAACACCTTGGTGATTAATTCCTACCCTGAAGATCCCGATTATGCCAAACAGCTCAAAGCAGATTTAAAGCGCGGCATTCCCAATGTTAAAATTCATGAAATCATCACGCCTTATGATGGCAGTGAAATCTACGATGAAAAATTTGGTTCTGCATGCGGCTTATACACCAACATGCTGGTCACGCCTGATCGGATTTACTTCCCGCAATTTGGCATTAAAGAGGATGCTGTCGCTTTACAGCAAATTCGCAGCATAACCAAACGTGCCGTGATTCCTGTACAGTCTGCTAATGTCTGTCATATGGGCGGCGGTGTGCGCTGCATGTCTTGGCAAGTGCGTGGGGAAAATGCGGAATTGTTCTTAAATTATTTAAATAAAATCAGCAAGTAGTGCAGCTCTGTTCCCCTATCAAACCATCGGGGATGGAATATGGGAACAACATGATCCCAAAAGGCAGGTGGAAGTGACTTTCCTCCTGCCTTTTAAATTTACTTCACCTGCGCTTTACGGATCATTTTATACAGCGTGCTTGGCGATAAACGCGAGACCCAAGTCCCCAAGACTTCTTTACGGCCGCCGATAACAATGTATTCCTCACCTTTCAGCAACGCTTTTACTGTCATTTGCGCAAATTCATCGGCTTCCAAACCATTGGCTGTTGCTTCATTATCATAGCCCTGCGCCTTGCCCTCACCATTGAGCGCATTAATCGACACATTGGTTTTAACAAAACCCGGGAAAATCACCGAAACATTTACCCCGTCTTCAGCAACTTCTGCACGCAAGCTGTTTGCCCACATATGAATCGCCGCTTTGGCTGCAGAATAAGATGCGCGGTATTGCGTGCCTAATAAACCTGCCACACTGGACACAAAGACTATGCGTCCTGATTTTTGCTTTAAGAAAGCTGGCAATACGGTTTTGGTTAAAAAGACTTGAGAGAAATAATCCACTTCCATAATGGCGCGTTCAGTCTGCATGGTGGTGTCGGCAATCAAAGCGCGCTGGCTTAAGCCTGCATTATTCACCAGCCAGTCAATTCGGCCCCTGCATTCCAGCACTTTTTCATAGGCATGGCGGACTTGGCTTTCATCGGTAATATCGGCTGGAATAGATACATGCTGATCCGGGTTCAGCAAACTGACCCGGACATTTTCCAGCTCCTCAAAACGGCGCGCCGTCAACACCACTTGCGCGCCCTGCAAAGCGCATTCCTGCGCCAAGGCTTTGCCCAAACCGGATGAAGCGCCTGTAATCCATACGACCTTACCTTTTAAATCATCCAGCTTTGCCATAATGCATTCCTTATGAAATCATTGTTTTATTAAAAGTTACTATCCCGCAGTTTAATCGTTTTTTGTATCTGCTCATTATTCAAAAAAACCAAAAAGTGATCAAAATAGCCGCTTATCGAGTTGGCATCATAAATTTTACCCAATTTATCAAAACGCTTGTAGCCCAGCTGGGTCGTCACATGAATCACGCCATTGAGCGTTTTATCCACCACCACATTAAATTTCAGCATTTTTTTCGGCTCGCGGATTAAATGCGTGACCCCTTGATCCACCACTTCTGTAAATGCTTTTAATGCCGGCGGAACGCAGGCATTGTTGCCGTCTTTCATTTTCTCGACATGCCCCAGCAGCTCATTGGCCAAGCTATGGTCTATGGGATAGGTCACATAAAAATGCCCGTTCTTCTCTATGGTCAAATCACGCAGATAATTCACCATCGGCACCAGACGCTCATTAGCGAAAAATGAGACCGACCAGGGCATATATTTACGGGTGGTGTCTAAAATCTGCTGAATTACTTTTTCAGATTCATGATCCCCTGAGGTCGACATTTTGGCAATATTGCCAAAGACCTGATCAATAATTTCACAGGCAATATCCGCCAAATTCTCCCCGAGCGGCTTTGCCAGGCTTTCTTGATCTCCTGCATTCAGCTTTCGATGCAAATCCGTAAAACGCTGATGTGTTTCCGGCAAAATTTTCAAAGAGATAGAATAACTCATGCACTGAACTCCTTTTTTTATAATGTGCTGCGAACCTTGCGCTTATATCTGCCCCTATCATAAAGCCTTAGATGAAAACTGCCAACTGGTTCTTATTTTCAGGCTGCAAACGGATAAAGTTTCCATGCGCGCAAAGTGCCTAAACCCCGTTTTTATTTGCTACAATAGACGCAATTTTTTATCTACTTTTGATCTGTTTAGACTATGACTGATTCAGCGCAAAATATTGCTACGACCTACGATCCTACCGAGATCGAGAAAAAATGGTACAAGACTTGGGAAGAACGCGGCTACTTTAAGCCCTCTAAAAAAGGAGAATCATTCTGCATCATGATTCCGCCGCCTAACGTCACAGGCAATTTGCACATGGGTCATGGTTTCAACAATGCCATCATGGATGCCCTGACCCGCTACAACCGCATGTCGGGTAAAAATACCTTGTGGCAGCCAGGGACTGACCATGCCGGTATTGCGACGCAAATGGTGGTTGAGCGCCAGCTGGGCGCGCAAGGTGTGAGCCGTCATGACTTGGGCCGTGAAAAGTTCATCGAAAAAGTGTGGGAATGGAAAGAACAATCGGGCGGCAACATTACCAACCAAATCCGCCGCTTAGGTTCATCTGTAGACTGGTCTCGTGAACGCTTCACCATGGATGAAGGCCTTTCAAACGCGGTTAAAGAAGTGTTTGTAAAACTTCATGAAGAAGGCTTGATCTACCGCGGCAAGCGCCTCGTCAACTGGGACCCTAAACTGCAAACGGCCCTTTCTGACTTAGAAGTTGAGTCGGATAAAGAAGAAGCGGGTTCATTGTGGCACTTCAAATACTTCTTTGAAGACAAGTCACTGCGTACCCATGACGGTAAAGACCATATTGTAGTTGCAACCACTCGTCCTGAAACATTGCTTGGCGATACAGCAGTTGCAGTTGCACTTGATGATGAACGCTATGCAGCGCTTGTTGGCAAAAACATCATCCTGCCGATTACAGGCCGTGCGGTTCCAATCGTTAAAGATGAATATGTAGACAAAGAATTTGGTACAGGCTGTGTAAAAATCACTCCTGCGCACGACTTTAATGACTATGAAGTGGGTAAACGTAACGAACTTCCGATTATCAACATTTTCAACAAGAATGCTGAAGTGCTGGCTGAGTTTGAATACATCGCAAAAGCGGGCGAACAAATTTCTAAAACCATTCCTGCGCCTGCAGACTACATTGGCTTAGAGCGTTTTGAAGCGCGTAAAAAGCTAGTAGAACAAGCTGAAGCTGAAGGCTGGTTAGAGCAAATTCAACCGTATACGCTGAAACCGCCTCGCGGTGACCGTTCAGGCGTGATCGTTGAGCCGTTACTGACGGATCAATGGTATGTAAAAATTGCGCCATTGGCTGAGCCTGCAATTAAAGCGGTGAAAGACGGCGACATCAAATTTGTGCCTGAGCAATACAGCAACATGTACATGGCTTGGATGAACAACATCCAAGACTGGTGCATCTCGCGTCAATTGTGGTGGGGTCACCGCATTCCTGCTTGGTACGATGCAGATGGCAATATCTATGTCGGACGTAATGAAGCTGAAGTGCGTGCAAAACACAATCTTCCTGCTGACCTTGCACTGAGCCAAGACGAAGACGTGCTGGATACTTGGTTCTCTTCTGCGCTGTGGACCTTCTCAACATTGGGTTGGACTGGCGACGCGAAAAAAGATGCAGAAAACTATTTCCTCAATACTTTCCACCCAACGGATGTATTGGTGACTGGTTTTGACATCATCTTCTTCTGGGTTGCACGTATGATTATGTTTACGCTGCACTTTATGAAGAATGAAGACGGTACGCCGCAAGTTCCGTTCAAAACTGTATACGTACACGGTTTGGTGCGTGACGGTGAAGGTCAGAAGATGTCTAAATCTAAGGGCAACGTGCTTGACCCATTAGATTTGATTGACGGTGTGGATCTTGAAACTTTAGTACAAAAACGTACAACAGGTTTGATGAACCCGAAACAAGCATCGAAGATTGAAAAATCAACGCGTAAAGAATTCCCTGAAGGCATTCAGTCTTACGGTACAGATGCGGTTCGTTTCACATTCTGTGCGCTTGCCAATACAGGCCGTGACATTAAATTCGACATGAAGCGTGTTGAAGGTTACCGTAACTTCGCTAACAAAATCTGGAACGCAACGCGTTTCGTGATGATGAACATTGAAGGCCAAACCATTGGTACTGAAGTTCGTCAAGACCTTTGGGAATTGCCTGAACAGTGGATCGTGAGCCGCCTGCAAAAAGCGGAACAAGCGGTGCAAACAGCGTTTGCAACTTACCGTTTAGACTTGGCTGCGCAAGCGATCTACGAGTTCATTTGGAATGAATACTGTGACTGGTATGTAGAATTAACCAAACCAGTTCTGAACGATGAAAATGTATCTGAAGAGCGTAAAGCTGAAGTTCGCCGTGTTCTTCTTGCTGTAATGGAAGCGTCTTTGCGTTTAGCGCATCCGTTAATGCCTTACCTAACAGAAGAAATCTGGCAAACGCTTGCGCCGAAACTCGGCATCTCTAGCGAAACGATTATGTTGGCGCAGTACCCTGTTGCCGATGAAGCGAAAATCAATGAACAAGCTGAAGCAGATATGCAATGGCTGCAAGGTTTGATTGGTGCGGTACGTAACATCCGTGGTGAGATGGGTCTAGGTAATGCTCGCTTGTTGCCTGTATTGCTTCAAAATACGACTGATGCTGAAAAAGCGCAGATTTCTCGTATTGAACCATTGTTTAAAGCATTGGCAAAAGTTGAAAGCATTACTTTCCTTGCTGATGCTGAACAGCCGCCATTGTCTTCATCTTCTGTTGTGGGGCATGTGTCTGTATTCGTTCCAATGAAAGGCTTAATTGACCCGAAAGCGGAATTGGGCCGTCTGCAAAAAGATTTAGACAAGGTTCAAAAACAGCACGACCAAATTGCCACTAAACTTGGCAATGAAGGTTTTGTAGCGAAAGCACCTGCTGCAGTGGTTGAAGGCGAGAAAGTGAAACTTGCTGAATTTGCTGATCAGTTAGCGAAGATTAAAGCGAATATGGAGCAAATTGCAGCGCTTTAATGCTGTAGTTTAATTCAATAAAAAATCCCCTCAATTGAGGGGATTTTTTATTGAAAATACTTCTCTATTTGTACAATCCAATCTGGTTTTTCTAAAATCTCTTGTTCACAATATAACTCACATATTCTAGATTTATTTCGGTCAATAAATTTATGAATACGCTCTTTTGAATGCTTTGGGTTACCTTCAAAATTTTGATCAGTATCTACATAGATTATAGAATCATCACCTTTAATATAGCTATTTTTAGCTTTCTCATCGAATTTAAACTTTGAAAAGATAATTTTTATTTCTTCATCATCAGATTCTTGAATTGAGTTATGCAAAGCATTGTAAAAAGCACTTGGTACTAAAGCCTCTTCAATTTCTGTTGGGTAATGTACAGTACTCTCTATAGTATGAAGCTCAATTTTTTGATTATTAGATTGTAATCTTCTGATTTTCATAATATTCCCTACATCTGATTTTTCAGAAAGCTTTACACCTTGAATATCAGTATCAATTAAACAAAAGATTTTCCCTTTAAAAGTATTATTTTCGTGACCTTGTTCTATTGGAGTATGTAAATAGTTATAGAGTACAGCTACTGTTGCACAGCTACCTACTGGTAAAAACCTAATTGGTTTTTTAATTTTATCTGTCAAATGTTTACATATATATTTTTTATCATCTTCGCTTTCAACTACCATCCAATTTACCTCTTGAAGGCGCAAAGAGCTAATTATTGAGGATACCAAATCAAAATAACTCTTAAATTGAATATCATCAGGATGACGCCTTTGTTTAGAAAAATAATTCGAGAATGAAAATTGCTTTATTTCAATTATTTCATCATCATTGGAATCAATATGATGCAGAGTACCTTGATCAATAATTGGTAAAGCACCATACCAATGAGTAGCCACAAAAAGCTGAATATTGTAATCCTTAGCCAGTTGTTGCAAACGATTAAACTGATCATAACACATTGAAATATGTAAAGAAGATTCAGGTTCATCTATAGCAAGGATAATGTTTTGGCTAAACTTTCTGTCTTGGGTTAAAAAAGCATATGCTATATCAATAAGTGCTTTTTTACGCTCACCGGCAGACATATTTTCAATAGGCTTTCCATCTCTTTTCAGCTTTCTCTTAGAAAAAAAGGAATCAACAATAATATCTGTTAAATGATTCGCTGTTAATTTAGTTTTTGCTTTATACTCTTTTTCAAAATCATATTTCTCGTCAATCAATTGAACTGTATGCGCCACACTATCCACAAATCCCTCTAAGTCATTATTTACAATATCCAGAAGGCTTTTTGATTGAGGTCTATCAGCTTTTATAGGCAACTTTTCATTTAATAATTTCTCTATTCTGCTCTTTATATTTTCACTCATCAAATCTTGCATTCCCTTTGATTCCAATCTTAAAAAATCATTAAGCGATGTTTCAACAGGTATATACTGATATGAATATAAATTAATTAAGTCTAATCTGAGTCTTTCTAATAATTTTCTTAATTTCTTATCATCCTCATAAGTTTTATTTTTTTCAACTATTCTACTTTTCACAAAATTATTAAAAGTAATAAAGGCATTACTAAGTAAATCCGTTTGTGGAGCGCAACCCAATAATATCAAGTAGTATTCTTTATGAAATAGCTTAATAGAATCTCTATGCTTAAAAAAATTTGGATACAGTCTAAAGTTTGTATTTGTATTTATATCAGCTTCGAAAAAGTAATCACTTATTATTGGGATGATTTCTTGTACATCCCTATCAAACTTTTTAAGATCATTTTTTTTAATCATAAATAGAGGCGCAACAAAAGCATCATTTTTATTCTGATTATTATTGTAAATAAAATCTCTATTATTAAAAAAATAATCCAAACTTTCCAATATGGAGCTTTTTCCTGTGCCATTTTGCCCAATGAATAAATTAAAATTTTCTAAATTATCGATAGTAAAAGGGATATAACGCGCATTTTTATAAGTTTTAAAATACCGTAAAAAAACACCAACTAACATAATAACCATTATTCTAATTTCTATAACATCTCCCAATCTACCACAATGTAAATCAAAAAACTAATTTAAAATCCATAAGATAGATACTAAAAAAGTATTTCATATTTTTATAAATTCCATACCCATCATCAATGATGTGAGAGGAAGTATGTGTTTGAGCTTGCTTATTATTTTATTCACAATGACTCCCCCCTTTTAGGAGAGGTGTTTTTATAAAACCCCATGCTCCAACAACATCCCTAGCCCACTCTCTTTCCCCATATAGCCCAGTCGTTGGTTTTCTACTTTTACCTGCTGTTTTAAAGCCGAAGTATCTACATCAATCTGCTTATACAAGTCCTCAATTTTTAGTTTGCCTTTCGACTTCTGCACGGTAATTTTAGCGCTCTCAGACCACACCAAAGCATCAATCAGATCATCAATTTGGCCTTGCAGTTTCTGACATTGTGCATCCAGCGCCATTTTATAAAACTTGACTTGCTCAGCGCTTAAACTCTTTTGCGAACAGCTTTGACTGGACTCCACCTGCAGCTGCAATTTCAGCAGATAAAATAAATCCTGCTGTTCATAGGCTTCATTGGCGCGCTGGAATAACTCGGTTTTTTCCAATTTTTTAGCTTCATCAGGTTCGCGGTCAGGGTGAATGCTGGCCGCAATTTTTAAATACACCGTTTTCAGCGACTGCTCGACTAACTTTTCTGCCTGTTCGCGCTTTTCTTGCTGGCGTTTGAGTTTGGCCTGTTCACGCGCTTGACTGTACTGCTCTCCGTTCCAATCCTCACGCTCCCATTCAGCATTTTCCCAATCCTCAGCCTTATCCATTCCACTGACTGCACTAAAATCACTATTCAGATCTGAATACGCTGCATCATTTTTCTTTTTAGATTTCTTATTGAGCTCATACTCAGCCGTTTGCTGATAGTACGCATATAACTCATCCACCTTTTCCAGCTGCACTTGATTCAGCAGCTTTGAAGATTTCAGTATTTTGGCTAAGGCATAAATTTTATCATCCAGCTGCGCAGCATCGGTTTTGCTGAACTCATAACTGCTGAGGCTATTCCAAAGCTGTTCTAGTTGCTGAAATAACACATCATGCAGCGCTGCATATACAGGCATAAAGCGCTTGCGGCTATATAGCAGAATATCTGATTTTGCATTTTCCCATGCAGCCAGTTCCCGTTTCAGCTGTTCAATTTGATCAATTAAACGGTTGAGCTTTTTCTCAGGAGTAGAGCGCTCGATATTGGGCTGAACCGTGGTTTTTAAATCAAAAGCCATAAGTAAATGCAAAGCAAAAGAGCGATTATAGCGCAACTTTATGAATGAACACCCAAAGCCTGAATCGGCCATTAATGCCATATCGTTTCAATGCAATAGTTGGCACAATCAAGACAACAATAAAATGAGAATATTCAATGCCAACACAAGCAGATTTAATATTTAATCAAGAACTGGCCGCGTGGGTGCAAGCCGTCGGTTCCGTCATTGCCATTTTTGTGGCCATTAGTGTGCCTCTATATTTAAACCATTTAGAACTGCAGCGTGACCGCACATTGCAAAACATACAAAAGCAAAAATATTTTGTGACACTCCTGCCCACGCTCTACCGCATTAAGCGCTACAGTGACGATTTCCTTATACAAATGCAGCAAAATAAACAAAGTACCGAAAATATTTTGCATACCCTAGAAACCGAATATTTAGAACTCATTCCAGTTTTTGCCAAAGAACTGCATATTTTTGTACATAGCCAAATATACGATGCCAATTTAAACCAGCTGGCTTTTGAACTGTTTCATTCTGAAGAAATCCTGCAACAGCATTTATTATTAGCCAACGATAAAAAACAGATTAAACATCAAAATGCATTAATAGAGCATGGACAGCATATTCATCGCCTGAGCATGACTTTAATTGAGCACATAGAACAATATTATGAAACATCTTAAAGGCAACATCTGAATAACCGATTTAACAGAATAGTTTATTTTAATCATAGCGAGCCTTAACCTTTTTTACTTCTTCATCCCATAGTTCTATTTTTTTAAAAATCAGCCCTATTCAGCAGACTACTTTTGTCTAAATTGAACTTAAAAATCAACATAGCTGGCACATATTGTGCTGTACTTTTCTTATATTTCTGCGCCATAAAAACTGTTTAAATCATAACCATTTACCGTTAACAAATCGTAAAAAAATTTGCTTGAGCAATTCTTCAAATCTCGCTTAAGATGAAATCTAATGTACGGTTTTTGTACATATCAGAAATCATCTTTGCAACAACCTGATGGCTTTAAACCATCGACAATTAAAGCAATTGATGAACAAGCAATAAAAAGGAGTTTTGCCAATGATCTTTAAACGCACCATGACCTCCCTGTTCTGTGCAAGTGCTCTCATGCTCGGTCTAAGTGCCTGCAGCGACAATAAAGCTCCATCTTCTGATAAGCCTGCGGGCGGCGAAGCAACAGCTTCCGACTCAGGCACTTTAGATAAAATCAAAAAGTCCGGCACCATTGTCTTAGGCTACCGCGACTCCTCTATTCCATTTTCATATATTGCTGACAATCCGAACCAGCCGGTCGGCTATGCGCATGACCTGCAGCTGAAAGTGGTAGAAGCGGTCAAAAAGAAATTAAACATGCCGGATTTAAAAGTCCGCTATAACCTTGTCACCAGTCAAAACCGTATTCCGCTCGTCTCTAACGGCACTGTCGATTTAGAGTGCGGTTCGACCACCAACAACAAAGAGCGCCAGCAGCAAGTGGCCTTCTCTACAGGCTTCTTTGAAGTCGGTTCCCGCCTGCTTACCGCTAAAGATTCCGGTGTCAAAGACTTTGCTGACCTTAAAGGCAAAAAACTGGTGACCACTGCGGGCACAACATCGGAGCGCTACATCCGCCAGCATGAAAAAGAGCTGGGCATTGGTGAAGTCATTTCGGCCAAAGACCATGCGGAATCGTTCTTAATGCTGCAGAATGGCCGCGCGGCAGCCTTCATGATGGATGACATTCTGCTGGCAGGTGAAAAATCGAAGGCACAAGATCCAAATAAATGGGAAATTGTGGGCACTGCGCCGATTCATGAGATTTACGGCTGCATGATGCGTAAAGGCGATACTGGCTTTAAGCAGGTTGTTGACGATGCCATTAAAGCAACTTACAGCTCAGGCGAAATCAATGCGATGTATAAGAAATGGTTCCAAATGCCAATTCCGCCTAAAAATATTAACTTAAATTTCCCAATGTCCGATCAGCTGAAGGCGCTTATCAGCAATCCGCATGACCGTGACGAATAATCATCCCTAAACATTCTGTAAATGCTTAAGCCAAAAGGAATTTGGCTTAAGCTAAAAAGGGAGTTTCTATGAATTATAGCTGGAATTGGGGTGTGCTCTTCCAATCCACAGGTGTGGGAGATTCCACATATCTGGAGTGGATTTTAATTGGCCTGGGCTGGCTGTTTGTGATTGCGCTGGTCGCATGGAGCATTGCCATGGTGCTCGGCAGCATTTTAGGCATCATGCGGACTTTGCCCAGCCCGGTTGCCCGCGGCATCGGTACGGCCTACGTAACCATTTTCCGAAATGTGCCGCTGTTGATTCAACTCTTTATATGGTTTTATGTGGTGCCTAATTTCCTGCCGGCTGGAATTAAAAACTGGTGGATGAATGATTTAGGCGCCAACACCACGGCGTTAATCTCTGCCAGTGTCGGCTTAGGCCTATTCACCGCCGCCCGCGTTTGTGAACAGGTGCGTACGGGCATTGAAGCTTTGCCTGTCGGACAAACCAATGCGGGCTATGCGATGGGTTTTTCCACAGCTCAGCTGTACCGCCACATTATTTTGCCGCAGTCTTTCCGCACCATTTTGCCGCCGCTCAGCTCTGAACTGACCAACTGTGTAAAAAACACCTCGGTCGCCTCTTTGGTGGGAGTCGCAGAAATTATTGCGCAAATGAAAACCATCAGTGAGTACACGCAAAACACCATCGAAATTTACACCTATGTCACCATTATTTTCATGGTCATTAATGTTTGCCTGATTGGCTTTATGACCTATCTGGAAAAACGCCTGCGTGTTCCGGGCCTAATTGCAGGAGATAAATAATGGATTGGCTGACTTCATTTATTCAAGATCTGCAGCAGTCTGGCCCTGCTCTGTGGCATGGTTTAAGCATCACGCTCAAAGTAGTGATCAGCGCAACGATCGGCGGGGTCTTTATTGGCACGCTGCTCGCATTGATGCGTTTGTCTTCCATTAAAGCGCTGAACTGGTTTGCCAAAGGCTATGTCAATTTATTCCGTTCCATTCCACTGCTTTTAGTCTTGATGTGGTTTTATTTTGCGGTGCCTTTTATTTATACAGGGCTTACTGGCAATTACCTCACCATCGACACGGCGCTGGTATCCAGCATTGTGGCCTTTATGCTGTTTGAAGCGGCTTATTTTTCTGAAATTGTGCGCGCCGGCATTCAGTCCATCCCTAAAGGGCAAACTTCAGCGGCTTATGCGCTGGGCATGAGTTACAGTCAAGCCATGCGTTTGATCATTCTGCCTCAGGCATTCCGCAAAATGACGCCTTTGCTGCTGCAGCAAACCATCATTCTATTTCAGGATTCCACCATGGTTTACGCCATTGGACTTTTGGACTTTTTCCGCACCAACTACGTGCGCGGCGACTTAATGTCCCTGCTCACTCAATATATTTTATTCGCTGGTTTGGTGTATTTCACCATCAGCATGATCGCAACGTATGCAGTTAAAAAATTGCAGAGGAGGTTAAGTGTATGACAGATCAAAAAGTAATGATTGACCTCCAAAATGTCAGTAAATGGTATAAAGACTTTCAGGTATTGACTGACTGCACTACGCAGATTTGCCAAGGAGAAGTGGTTGTCGTTTGCGGGCCTTCAGGTTCTGGAAAATCCACCCTCATTAAAACAGTGAATGGTTTAGAGCCTTTTCAGTCCGGCACCATTTTAGTGGACGGCATTTCCATTAATGATCCTAAAACCGATTTAAATAAGCTGCGCAGCCGTGTCGGCATGGTATTCCAGCACTTTGAACTGTTCCCGCATTTATCCATTACTGAAAACCTGACCATTGCGCAAGTCAAAGTTTTAGGCCGTTCGGAAGAAGACGCCAAGAAAAAAGGCTTGGCCTATTTAGACCGTGTGGGTTTAAGTGCGCATGCCGCTAAATTTCCAGCCCAGCTGTCTGGCGGACAGCAGCAGCGTGTTGCCATTGCCCGGGCGCTCAGCATGGACCCGATCGCCATGCTGTTTGATGAACCGACCTCGGCCCTAGATCCTGAAATGATTAATGAAGTACTGGATGTAATGGTGCAGCTGGCCAAAGAAGGCATGACCATGATGTGCGTCACGCATGAAATGGGCTTTGCCCGGCAAGTTGCCAACCGCATTATTTTTATGGATCAGGGTAAAATTGTCGAAGACTGCACCAAAGATGAGTTCTTTAATACTCAGCGCGGTGAACGAGCGCAGCAGTTCCTTAACAAAATTTTGCATTGACTCAGCACCATCAAAAGCAGATCTGCGGATCTGCTTTTTTTATTCAACATCAATATCTTGAAAGCCAAATCTTCCCATATATCCGTCCGCACCAAATGCAATCCTAAAAAAGCATTGCTGCCATCACAGTAATTTTCACTAAAAGAAAAATATAAGATTGCTTTGATTCATATGCCTGCTCCTGTGCCGCCGCTGATGCATTGCTGAATTTTCATCAGCTATAGTTTTCACGTGCAGATACCGCTTATTGGAATAGCAGGCTGTTTTTTTAATCTCTGCGCCCAATGCGCTTAAAATTCACATCATAAAAAATAGATGTTAACGGCCTTGAGCTAAAATTGGCTTATCTCGGTGCATTAAGCGCGGACAGCACTGAATAATTTTGCATTTTGTTTATGCAGCGGACATTCGTTAAATTGGGGACAATGATGCACCTTTGCAAAACACTGAAATAAAATCCACTATTTAATAAATATAAATATATGAAATAAAATAAATTTATAGAGATTATTTAACACAAAAAACGCACCAATTAAGTGCAACATCTAAGTATTTGCTTTATATCGAGTCTTACATATTTTTAATCTGAATTAATCAAAATTTCCCTTAATCAATCCTCTTTTCGAAATCGCCTGCATCGATATACTGGGTTTCTTTTGTGACACTACGCACTAAATTAGGACTCACAATGCAAAATATTGACTTACTTTTTCTCCTCCTTGGTGCAGTTTTAGTGCTTGCAATGCATGCTGGATTCGCGTTTCTTGAACTCGGCACTGTACGCCATAAAAACCAAGTGAATGCGCTCAGTAAAATTTTAACGGACTTCTCCCTTTCCGCGATTGCCTATTTTTTTATTGGCTATTATATCTCCTACGGGCAGCATTTTTTCCATGCAGGCGCAGCCCTCGCAGCCGATCACGGCTACAACTTAATGCGCTGTTTCTTTTTACTGACCTTTGCCGCAGCCATCCCCGCCATCATTTCAGGCGGCATTGCGGAACGCGCCAAAATGCGCTCTCAGGCGCTGGCCACTTTACTGCTGGTGGCACTGGTGTATCCATTTTTTGAAGGCATGATCTGGAACAGCAACTTTGGCTTCCAAAGCTGGCTGCAGCATACTTTTGGCGCCAGTTTCCATGACTTTGCAGGTTCCGTCGTGGTGCATGCCATGGGCGGATGGATTGCGCTGGCGGCGGTGCTTTTGCTTGGCCCGCGCTATGGGCGCTATAAAAAAGATGGCCGCATCAGCGCTCACCCGCCCTCTTCCATTCCATTCCTGGCTCTCGGTTCATGGATTTTAATCGTCGGCTGGTTTGGCTTTAACGTCATGAGCGCACAGCGTTTGGATGCCATTTCAGGGCTGGTGGCCATTAATTCACTGATGGCCATGGTGGGCGGCACGATTTCAGCAAACTTCATGGGCAAAAATGACCCCGGCTTTTTGCATAATGGCCCACTGGCAGGCCTCGTCGCGATTTGCGCAGGCTCAGATATTGTTCATCCTGTAGGCGCATTAATCATTGGCGCGGCGGCAGGGATTATTTTTGTCAAACTGTTTACATATACCCAAAATAAGCTGAAAATTGATGATGTTTTAGGAGTCTGGCCATTGCACGGCGTATGCGGCGCATTCGGCGGCATTGCTGTTGGAATTTTCGGTCAGCAATGGCTGGGCGGCCTCGGCGGCGTTTCTTTGATTTCACAAATTCTTGGCACCGCTCTGGCGATTGCTATTGCGCTTGCAGGCGGCTTTGCTGTCTACGGCTTACTGAAAGTCACCATGGGGATCCGCCTCAGCCAAGAAGAAGAATTTCGCGGCGCAGATCTCTCTATCCACCGCATCAGCGCCAACTCAGAAGATGCCATGTTCTGAGTAAAGAAATCCTGTCCGGCAATTTAATCAAAGCGGCTAAATTCAACCACTTTGCTTGATCTTGCCTGCCTTTTGATTGCAGCCTGATAATCAGCCTAGCCTAAAAAGGTCCAGATCTGATCCAGCTGCTGGATGCGGTTAGAAACCATCAGCTGATCTATATCTGCCGAATGAAAACCTTCCAGCAGAATGGCCTGCATGCCTGCGCCTAAGGCTCCCTGCACATCATTCACGGGATGATCACCAACAAACAGGCAGCGCTCTGGCGCTATGCCCAACTTCACACTGGTCTGCAGAAAAATTTCAGGTTTCGGTTTACTGATCCCCGCCAACTCAGAACTGACGATTTCATCAAAATAATGCGTAAAGCCTAAACCCTGCAAAATATTCAGCCGTGTGGCATGACCGCCATTTGAAATGACCGCCAATTTATAGCGTTTTTGCTTTAAATTTTGCAGTAAAAACTCTGCACCCGGCATTGCAACCGCATGCCGTCCAAAGTGTTCAAACCAGAACGCGCTCAATTCCTTCAAATCCGGCACAGTTTTCCAGTGCAGCTCCTGCAATAAGGCATAGGCAACCGATGCGCCAATGCTGGGGTGCGTTAACTCTTCTTTTTTAGGATAGCCGCCATTGTCTATGCGGTTAATAATACGCTGGATTTTAGGCAAATCCATCTCCAGCAGCTGTGCAGCATAGCGCTGCGCAAGAAACTGGCTATAAGCGCCGATACTCTGCCCGCGGTGGGTCAAGGTATTGTCCAAATCAAACAGTACGGCTTGTATGCTCATAAGGATTCATTCGCTATTGGCATGTTTTGACTTACTTTAGCATGGCTGGCTTTCGCGCCTTTGCCGCATGTCTGATAAGCATATTACAAAGCTGAAAATAGCTTTTCATGCTGCCATTTTAAGCACAATTTAAGCTGACTTTGCTGCAATGAAGCATCCTTAAAATTCATATACGTTACATGACTGATCAACAGCGTTTTATTTTTATTCAAGCCAGCCTGCTGCTCTGCTGCAGCGCCGTGCTTTGGGTTTTTTTTCCTGTGGGCGGCGCGCTGGACTTAAGCCTGATTGAACCATGGATGAGTGAAGCCGGTGAATTCCCGCTGCGCTATGATTGGGCCTTGGCCGTATTGAATCACAGCTGGGTCAAAAATGTGCTGATTGCCGCCTATGTGGTGATTCTTCTGCAATGGCTGGCCTCCTTTAAATTTGCCCCCTTAAAGCCTCGACGCTTTGAATTAGGCTATTTCTTTTGGGTGGCTATGCTATGCACGGCTGTCGTTGGCATTTTAAAGTCTCAGTCTGCGCATGCCTGCCCTTGGTCGATGACCGCTGCTTTGCCGCACGGATTTCTTTGGGTGCTTAAAAATGAAAACGGACACTGCTTTCCTGGCGGGCACGCTTCCACTGGCTTTGCATTTATGACAGGATATTTTGTCTATCGGCTCTCCAATCCCAAACGCGCCTATTTCTTTTTATTTTCTGGATTTATTTTAGGCTTTGCCATGGGCTGGGCGCAAATGATGCGCGGCGCGCATTTCCTCAGCCATAATCTATGGACGGCATGGGTGGTGTGGCTGGTCAATGTCATTATTTACGGCATTTTCTATAAGCGCATCGCGCTGCAGGCGCAGCCAGTCATCGGCCTGAGCAGCGCTGAGGCGCATACGCCTCTGCCCTGACCTTTTAAATATTAGGCTTTGGGCAGCTGCACATTGACTTGCAAACCGCCCAAACTGGCGCTGCTGCCAAAACTTAAACGGCCATTCAAGCGCTCTACGGCTTTATCGACAATAGAAAGCCCCAGTCCGCTGCCCACTTCCTGATGGTGATGCACGCGGTAAAACCGCTTTAAAATTTGCGCATGCAGGGCGGGATCAATCCCCGGCCCGCTGTCCTCTATCTGCAGGATAGCCATGCCCTCTTGCTGAAAGACAGAGACATTAATCACGCCATGCTCTGGTGTATATTTAATGGCGTTATCAATTAAATTGTAGATTACTGAATGCACCGCCGTTTCTTGCATATTGACCATGAGCACTTCATTGCGCTCCATGCCCAGATCAATATCTTTCTGCATAGCCAAATGCATCAGAGCTTCAACGCAATGCACCGCAGTTTCATTTAAATAAAATGGATGCTTGTTTTCCAGTTCAGGCAAGGACGCATCCTGTTTTGCCAAACTCAGCAGCTGCGCAACCAAATGCTGCATGCGGATTAAGCCTAAAGCTAAATTATTTAATGCTTTATGTTCTGGAAATTCCTGCAGCAGCACTTTAACTTGCAATGTTAAAGCTGTGATTGGCGTACGCAGCTCATGCGCGGCATCGGCAATAAATTGGCGCTGTTCCTGCTGCGCCAATGAGATGCGCTCAAACAGAGCGTTCATTTCGTCAATGGTGGGCGCAATTTCAATAGGATAATTCTGCGATTGAATCGGGTTCAATGCTTTGGAATCGCGCTGCGTCAACTCTGCTTTAAAGTCATCCAGCGGCTGTAAAATCCGGCTGATCATCCAGCCTAATCCCCAAAGCATGAAAGGCATAAACAGTAAATAGGGAATAAACATGCTGCCCGCCAGCTCAATCGCCAGATTTTGACGCACAGACTGCTGCTGGCTGACCTGAACCTGATAGTCTTTTAAAGGCAGGACATATGTGCGCCATGTGCCATGGGAAGTTTTATGAGTATAAAAGCCTGCTTTACGGATAGGCTGAATCAGCAAATTGAATTCATGATACTGATGTGACTGCTGCGAATAAGGCCACACATCCACAAACAAATCTTCTTCATGATAATGCTTTTCGGGATCAAACTGACTCTGCATCAGTTCTGGCGAATGCGCAGCAACCCGCTCTGCCAAATTTTTCATCTGCGCATCTAAAATTTCTTTGGTCTCTTCCAGTGAAATTTTGTACGCAGACACCATCAGCAGGCAGCCTAAAACCACACTGAAAAATGAAGTGTACAGAATCAGCTTCCGCTTTAACGAATTGCCTGTCAGCAGCGCCATATTGTGAGAAATCCTAAAGGTTTAAAGCTGCCCCAGACGGTAACCCAAGCCACGAATTGTCCGGATGAAATCTTTACCCAGCTTATTGCGCAAATGATGCACATAGACTTCGATAGTATTGCTGCTGATTTCACTGTCGAAGTCATAAAGCTTATCTTCCAAATTGGTTTTGGAAAAGATTTTATTCGGATGCGTGACTAAGGGAATCAGAATTGCCCACTCCCGATTCGAGAGATCAATATATTCGCCTTTAAATTTGGCCAAATGCTGTTCAATATCCAAAATCAAATCGCCGTAGCTTAAAATTGACTGGCTGTTTTGCTGCTGTACTTTTCCGCTGCGGCGCAGCAAGGCATGCAGGCGCGCTAGCAATTCATCAAATTCGTATGGCTTGATCAGATAGTCGTCGGCCCCTTGATTCAGGCCATCCACCCGCTGCTGCAGCTGGTCGCGCGCCGAGATGATCAATACAGGCAGTGCCGGGTGGATTTGCCGGATCTGCTTCAGCACCTGCATGCCATCCATCATTGGCAGGCCTAAATCCAGCAATACAGCATCAACCTGCTCCTGCTGGATTTTTTTTAGGCCATCGATGCCGTTATTCACCCAAATCACCTCAAAACCTTGATATTGCAGCAGGGTCTGAGTCGATTCAGCAATCATAAAGTCATCTTCAATGATTAGTATCTTGCTCATCCGTTCAGTACTCTCTTAAACAGCCGGCGCGCAGTGCTGCAGCATGTTATTTTTTTCATCAATGACGTTGCTTTGCACATCCAGCAGGCTCAGCAAGCTCGGAAATAAATTGTCTTGGCTTAATTCTTTGCTTTTTTGCGCGCTGAGGCAAGCAATTTGCTGTGCATTTTTCGTTTTCCAGTCTGCCGAAAACCACATCAGCATCGGCACATGCGTTTGCTGCTCAGGGGCAATGGCATACGGCGCGCCATGCAGATACATGCCATGTTCACCGGTTGATTCACCATGGTCTGACAAATACCAGAATCCTGTTTGGTATTTTTGGCTGCCCTGCAATGTGCCGATAATTTTGCTCAGCACATAGTCCGTATACACAATGGAGTTGTCATATGTATTGATTAATGCCTCCTGCGTGCAGCCCTGAATGGCATTGGTGTCGCAAGTCGGCTTAAATGGCTGGTGCTCCGCGGTGGTGCGGGCATAATACGCCGGGCCATGGCTGCCCATTTGATGCAGCACAATCAGGCGCGGCGTCAAGTCATTCGCCGGAATAGCATCAATATACTGCTTTAAACCGTCTGCCAGAATTTCGTCTTGGCATTCCCCTTGGGCGCCGCTGCACCATTTTTTCTTTAATTCAGGGCTGAACTGCACTTGCTCAATGCGGTTGCATGTCCCTTTACAGCCTGAGTTATTGTCCAGCCAAGCCACTTTATAGCCTGCACGCTTAGCAATATCCAAGAGCCCCTCACGGTGGCTGGACAGCTGCTCATCATAATCTTTGCGCGGCATGCCAGAGAACATGCATGGTACAGAGACTGCCGTTGCAGTGCCGCAAGAGCTGACTTGGCTGAAGTTAATGATGTCTAATTTAGAAAGCTGCGGATTGGTATTTTTCGCGTAGCCATTTAAGGAAAAGCTTTCAGCCCGCGCCGTTTCACCGACAACCAGCACCATCAGCTTAGGCTTGCCGCCATGCGATGCAGGCACATTGCGGTGTGCATCTGTGCCGTAAGCAACCAAAGGCAGGTTTTCTTTTGGCGCCTGATGACGGTAATATGACACGCCCGATGCAATGGCATTTTGCGGTGACAGCATGCCTTTCAAATCCCGGTGCTCACGAAAAATGGCTGCGTAATCAACATAAAAAACGAACAGCAGCCCGCCAATAACTGCAAATGACGCAACAATGCTGAGCGCTTTTTTCAGCAGCACCTTTGATATTTGCTCTTTTTGAATTTTGATTTTCGAAAAAACAGCGATCGGCAAAATCACCATCAGCACAGTCCAAGACAGCAGATGGACTGAGGCTAAATCTTTAAGCTCATTGGGATCTGTTTGCATGGCATTTTGAATTTGATCAGGAGAAATGACCACGCCCAGACTCGCCACAAAATATGCGCTGAAGCCGCCAATAAAAACCCAAATGAAAGCCAAGATCTTGGCATTCCAGCGCCATTGCAGCAGCTGAAGCAGCGCGTTATACAGTGCAATGACCACCGCTACCGTAGCCGCGATAAAGAGCTGCGCCTTGATCCCTTGATAGG
Source organism: Acinetobacter sp. CWB-B33 (assembly GCF_039655955.1). NCBI lineage: Bacteria > Pseudomonadati > Pseudomonadota > Gammaproteobacteria > Moraxellales > Moraxellaceae > Acinetobacter > Acinetobacter sp. CWB-B33. Next base: position 213,542 of record NZ_JAGFEU010000001.1, on the reverse strand, counting down.
GCGTGAGCGCTTGAATTTTTTGATAAAAAACCACATTGAGCGCCAAGCCAAGCCACAGCGCTACAAAAAAATTAAACCAGCCTAAAGAGATTGGCGGAATTTTGTTCTTCAAGTTCGTTAACTGTGTCAGCATCTAAATTCATCATGGGCTTTCATGGATGCTGTTAAGGTAAATGTTCAAACTTAAAACTGGCTTAATTGTGTTTCAGGCCAGCCTTTGACGCGCGCATGCACCGATGGAATGCTTTTCTTTCACTCTTTCCAATTGAACGCCGATATCAGGCTTGCACGCATTCATCAGCAGATTTAGCCAGCAAAAATTTCCAGCCCCATTCGGCCAATTAAGAACAGCAGCAGAATAAAGAAAAATATGCGGATAAAACCGCTGCCGTAACGCAGCGCCAAAAAGGTACCGCAGACAGAACCGGCAATATTGCATAGCGCCACCATGCCACCGATCATCCAAAGTACATGCCCAGAAGGAATAAAGAACAAGAGGGATGCGCTGAATGTGCCTAAATTGACCAGCTTGGCCGATGCAGAAGCATTCAAAAAATCAAATCCGAATACTTTCACAAACAAGAAAAGCAGAAAACTGCCGCTGCCGGGGCCAAATACACCGTCATAAAAACCAATCAGCGCGCCAAAGCCAATGCCCAGCATAATTTGTTTTTTCCCGCACTGAATTTGCGTGTGCAGCTTGCCCAGATCCTTTTTTATAAAGGTGTAAACAGCCATCACAATCAGCAAAAAAAACACTGCATATTGCATCAAAGCCTTTGGAATATAAGCCACAGACATTGCGCCAAAAAATGCAAAGACAAAGGCCGCCAGCATAGTCGGCAGCAGCAGCGCCCAAACAATTTTTATCCTCTGCATATAGCTGAAGAATGATGAAAAGGTTCCGGCTAAAACCGCCAGTTTATTGGTGCCGAACACTGTCGCAAGGCTGTATTGAGGCAAGGCATGTATCAATACCGGCAATTGAACCAGCCCTCCGCCGCCCACGGCGGCATCAATCAATCCGCCGCAAAATGCAAAAAAGCCTAACGCTATAAATACCGGTTCAATATCCATATTGAAATATGCGCAAAATATACTCAGCTATCTTTGGCTATTCTGCCGGCTCTGTCAATTCACGCGTTTTAAAAATACAGCGTCCCCAGCGATAAATCGGAATTAAGCACACCGCAGCAATCAGCGTAATAATGATCAAATAATCACTATACCCCAAAGCATCCGCCGCAATACCGCTTAAGCTGTACAGCCCGCCGCTGACGGTCGCCAGCAGCGACACCTGAAAGGTAAAATCTGTAGCGGCCAAATGCCTGCGGCTGTATTGCATGACCACCGTCAGCATCACCACCAAAAGCATGGCAGACACCATATCTTCCAATGCATTAATGGCATAAATGACCCGCGGCTGCACCGATTGCTGGGTATCATATTGCCAGGCCAGCCATGCATAAGCGCCTAAACTGCATACTTTAAATATGGAAAAAATCAGCAGCGTCTGAAAACGCGAGCAATACTTTAAAGCAATGCCTGCCAAACCGGCGCCTGCAAGCGCAGCAGCGGCCCCCAGCATGCTGACATAAACACCTATTTGGCTGAAACTCAGCCCCATATCCACCATCAGCGGCTTTAAAATAGGCCCCGCCAAACCATCAGCTACTTTGAAAGTGATCAGCACCCATAGCCATAGCCTCAGCTCAGCGCTTTCAATGAAATAGGCCAGATAATGCCGGATATCCGCCCACTTTTGTTGCAGCGGCGCCGGCCGTTGGGTATCCATTAAAGCGGACGCATCATGCGCAATTGCACTCGTGCGCGGCGCTTCCTCATACATCAAAACAGGCCAAGTATTGATCAGCACCAAGCCAGCCAGAATTAAAAATGTGGGCTGCCACTGCAGCCAGTCCAAGGCCCATAAAATCGCCCCGCCGCCAACAATGAAGCCAAGGCGGGATCCCACCACCTGAAACGTATTGCCCCAATGCTGCTGTTCGCCTTTCAAGATATTGACAGCCAGGCCGTCTGTCGCAACATCCTGTGTTGCGCCAATCAAATTCATGCTCAGCAAAACCGCAAAAAATGCCAGCAGATACAGCGGCTGATTTAAGGCCTGAATGGGTAAAAAAGACAGTCCGATGAGCACAAATACTGTCAGCAGCTGTGCTGGAATAATCCATGAACGGTAATGGCCCTGCTTCGCGCTGCCGATGCGGTCGACCCAAGGCGCCCAGAAAATCTTGATTGACCACGGCAGCATCAGCAGGCCAAAACCGCCAATATGCGCCAAAGACACCCCCTGCGCCCTTAAAATCACTGGCAGCGCATGCGTCATAAAGCCGACAGGCAAACCCTGCGCCCAATACAGTGAAAACAGCAGCAGATAGACATTGCGCATTTGAAGCATGAAATTTCCTTGCGGTTTTGGAAAGCATCGGCAGAGACTGCTTCAGCACGTGACTGCGCTGATCAGGGCCACTGGTCAGACTGCACAATCTTGCCAATGCAGTCCCGAAACCAACAGCCTATGATAATTTAAATAAATGGATATCAATGATAAAAACAATGACCCAGTATTTTCCAGCATTGCCAGACCAAGTGCCTGCACGCGGTTCTGCATTAACCAAACGGATCTTTAGGCAAATTTTTTTGGCTCAAGGCTGGAGCTTTGAAGGCGAATTTCCCAATTTGCCTAAAGCGGTCGCCATTATTTCGCCGCATACCTCCAATATAGATGCATGGCATGGCTTTACCGCCCTGCTCGGACTCGGCATTCAAATCACCATCTTTGGCAAGCACACCTTGTTTAATACGCCCTTAAAGCCGCTGCTGGAATGGATTGGCGTAATTCCGGTCAACCGTGCCAGTCAGCAGGGCCTGACCAAACAGATTGCCGAAATTATTCACGCAAAAGACCGGATTTGGGTGGGCATGGCACCTGAAGGCACCCGTAAAAAAGCCGATAAAATCAAAAGCGGCTTTTATTATATTGCCTATGAGGCCCATATTCCGATTGTGATGTTCTCCTTTGATTATGAAAATAAAACGATTCATTGCTTAGGCGTTTTTGAGCCGACAGGCCATTTTGAACAGGATTTAGAGCAGATTCTGCAGCGCTATGAAGGCAAGTTTTCCCCTAAAAATCCAGATTGGCTGGCCAAGCCGTTACAAAAGCAATGGAAAAAACACTAGCTATATCTGCATTTTTTTGCTGAGATGTGCGCCTATTTGAACAGAACTTAATCAGTTTTAATTTTATGAGATTATTGCATTACTCTTTGATTGGACTGCTGGGCCTTAGCCTTGCAGGCTGCGACAAAGCTGTGAACACCCCCGTCAAAACCACGCCGATTAAAGCCCGTGAACCCGTGATTGCCATTGCGCTGGGCGGCGGCGGCGCCAAAGGCTTTGCCCATATCGGCGTTTTAAAAGTTTTGGAATCGCACGGCATTAAGCCGAAAATCGTCACTGGCACCAGCGCCGGCAGTTTTGTCGGCAGCCTGTACGCCAGCGGCAAAACACCGTATCAGATGCAGCAAATTGCTCTTGGCTTCAAAGAATCCGATATCCGTGACCTGACCTTAAACCGCCAAGGGGTAATTTTAGGTCAAAAGCTGCAAGACTATGTCAATAAAAACGTCGGGCATAAGCCAATCGAAAAATTTCCAATCCGTTTTGCCGCTGTAGCCACCCGCTTAGACAACGGCCGAAAAGCCGATTTTATGAAAGGCAATGCAGGACAAGCCGTGCGCGCCTCCTGCAGCATTCCTAATGTCTTTGTTCCGGCCACAATAGGCGGTTTAAAATATGTTGATGGCGGCTTGGTCAGCCCTATCCCTGTCAAAACAGCAAAAGATATGGGCGCTGACATCGTGATTGCCGTCGATATTTCTGCCCGCCCAGACGGAAGCAAGGCACTGAATATGCTTGGCGTGCTGGATCAAACCCTGAATATTATGGGCCAGCAAAGCATTAATGAAGAATTGGACCGCGCGAATATTGTGATTCAGCCCAAAGTCGGCCACATTGGCACACTGGATTTAAAAGCCAGCAATGAAACCATTTTAGAAGGCGAAAAAGCCGCTCAGCTGAAAATCCGATCCATCCAAAAAGCCATTGCAGATTTTAAGGCGTCTCCAGCAGCGCTCAAGCCTGCGCCGGCTTCTAAATTTAAAATTTAGTATTTTTTTAAATATTCAAAAACTTATTCATCTGCTACATTGATATAGATGCTTGGTCATCTATATCAATTACGGCAATACACGGGCAGATGTATGGAATTTGTTTTAGAACCTTGGCACTGGTTTGTTTTAGGCGTTTTGCTGATTCTGTCAGAACTGCTGCTGCCTGCATTTGCGGCGCTGTGGTTTGGCATTGGCGCCATCATGGTTGGCGTTTTATATTTTCTTTTTCCAATGATGGGCACCACCACCCAGTTTGTGACCTGGATCATTCTGTCTGTGTTATGCACTATCGCATGGTTTAAATTCATTAAACCCCTATCGACAGACAGAACCAAAGCCGGTTTGTCACGCGAAGCCACGATTGGCCAAGTCGGCATGGTGATTCAAACCAATTTAGAGCATGAGCAAATCAAGGTGCGCTTTCCAATGCCGGTCTTGGGTTCAGATGAATGGAACTGCCGCAGCTTATCTGCAGTTCAAGTGGGTGACCGGGTCCGAGTCGTCGATATTTTAGGCAATGACCTCGTTGTGCAATTGCACAATCAAACTGACAACGAAAAAAGTGAGTAAATAAATGAGCGCAGCTACGATTGTTGTATTTGCCCTGCTGGCCTTTGTTGCCGTCACCATTTTTAAGGGTGTGCGCATTGTGCCGCAAGGCTATAAATGGATTGTTCAACGTTTAGGCAAATACCATACCACCCTCAGTCCGGGCTTGAACTTTGTCATTCCCTATGTCGATGAAGTCTCTTACAAAGTCACCACCAAAGACATTGTGCTGGATATTCCGTCTCAGGAGGTCATCACCCGCGACAATGCTGTTTTATTAATGAATGCTGTGGCCTACATCAACCTAACCACGCCTGAAAAAGCAGTGTACGGGATCGAAAACTACACATGGGCAATTCAGAACCTCGTGCAGACAGCCTTGCGTTCCATTGTCGGTGAAATGGATTTAGATGATGCGCTTTCATCTCGCGATCATATCAAAGCCCGATTAAAAGCCAGTATTTCCGATGATATTTCGGACTGGGGAATTACGTTAAAAACCGTAGAAATTCAAGATATTAAACCATCAAGCACTATGCAGTCCGCAATGGAAGAACAGGCAGCGGCGGAACGCCAGCGCCGCGCCACGGTCACCAAAGCGGATGGTGAAAAACAGGCCGCCATTTTAGAAGCAGACGGCCGTTTGGAAGCATCACGCCGCGATGCGGAAGCGCAAGTGGTCTTGGCGGAAGCCTCGCAAAAAGCCATTGAAATGGTGACCTCGGCAGTAGGCGACAAAGAAATTCCAGTCGCTTATCTTCTAGGGGAACAGTACGTCAAAGCCATGCAGGATATGTCGAAATCCAATAATGCTAAAACTGTAGTTCTACCTGCAGACATTATGAATACCATTCGCGGCGTGATGGGCCGAAATAACTAATTCATCATGCTTTTCAAAACAATAGACAGCATTTTTGCTGTCTATTTTTATTTAAGCTGATAAAAAGCCAGCAAAATTTGTTTATTTATGGTTAAATTTCGCGTTAATTTTTGAAATCTCTTGAATTGATGGCAGTTTATTTTGCCTTCAATTGGCTCTCCCTTTGCTGTCAATTCATATTTCGATCTGCTGTCCAACTCGAAAATGGATATTGTATGAGCTCCCTGAATCCAACCTTAATCACCTTTCTTTTTTATATTGCCGCCATGATTGTGATTGGCTTGATGGCATACCGGGCAACAAGCAATTTTTCCGATTACATTTTAGGGGGCCGCCGTCTAGGAAGTTTTGTTACCGCCCTTTCTGCAGGCGCATCTGACATGAGCGGCTGGCTGCTAATGGGCTTGCCGGGCGCCATTTACCTTTCAGGCTTATCTGAAATGTGGATTGCCATCGGTTTAATTATTGGCGCATGGCTGAACTGGCTGCTCGTTGCCGGACGGCTGCGCGTGCATACTGAAGTGCAGCACAATGCCTTAACCCTGCCTGATTATTTCTCCAACCGCTTTAACGACCAGAAAAAGGTTTTACGCATCGTTTCAGCAGTTGTCATCTTGGTGTTCTTTGCTATTTACTGCGCTTCCGGCATGGTTGCCGGCGCACGCCTGTTCGAAAGCATGTTTAACATGTCCTACAGCACCGCGCTGTGGATCAGCGCGATCGCAACCATCAGCTATGTGTTTATCGGCGGCTTTCTTGCTGTCAGCTGGACAGATACCATTCAGGCAGGCTTAATGATTTTCGCCTTGCTGCTGACTCCGATTGTTGCGCTTATGTCCTTCTCAGACATGAGCCAGGTGACTTTGGCGCTTGAAGCCGCCCGTCCGCAAGCCACCGATATCATCGGCAATTTAAGTGTTGTTACCATCGTGTCACTCATGGCATGGGGCCTGGGCTATTTCGGTCAGCCGCATATTCTTGTCCGTTTTATGGCCGCGGATTCGGTGAAGTCCATTCCCAATGCACGCCGCATCGGCATGACGTGGATGACACTCTGCCTAGGCGGCGCAGTCGCAGCGGGTTTCTTCGGCATCGCCTACTTCCAGCAGCATCCGGAACTAGCGGGCGCAGTAAATGCGAACCCTGAAACCGTGTTTATGGAACTGACCAAAATCCTGTTTAATCCGTGGATTGCCGGCATTGTACTGGCGGCTATTTTGGCTGCAGTCATGAGTACTTTAAGCTGTCAGCTTTTAGTGTGCTCAAGCACCTTGACAGAAGATTTCTATAAGTCTTTCCTGCGTAAGCATGCGTCACAGAAAGAATTGGTGTGGGTCGGCCGCCTGATGGTGCTCTTGATTGCCTTGCTGGCCATTTGGATGGCAGGCAATCCTGAATCTAAAGTTTTAGGCTTAGTGGCTTATGCATGGGCCGGTTTTGGCGCAGCATTTGGCCCATTGATTATTCTTTCACTGTTCTGGAAACGCATGACCCTAAATGGCGCTTTAGCCGGCATGGTCGTTGGCGCAGTCATGGTGATTTTATGGAAGAATGTTTGGGATGATACCGGTGTTTATGAAATTATTCCTGGCTTTATCTGCTCATTCATCGCCATTATTGCGGTCAGCTTAATGGGCAAAGCGCCTGGTAAAGACATTACCGAGCGTTTTGAAGAAGCGGAACGGATTTACAAAGAAAGCTTATAAGCGTATTGAACAAAAAAGGAGAACAGCTTGTTCTCCTTTTTTGTTTTCATTCTTTGATCTCAACTGAGATCAGCTTTTCCGCGACAGCAGAAATTGGGTGATTTGGCTTAATTGCTCAGCTTGATCACCAAAATAAGCCAATGCGCCTATCGCCTGATTGTGCAAATCCTGAGCATAAGCCTTGGCTTGCTCCAGCCCCATCAAGGCAGGATAAGTTGATTTCTCAACCTGCTGGTCTTTGCCAGCCGTTTTTCCCAGAACTTCAGTCTCGGACACAATATCCAAAATATCATCCTGAACTTGGAAAGCCAGCCCAATCGCCTGCCCATACTCTCGCAGTTTCGGAATGGCCTGATCGGTCCCTTCAAACAGCGTTACCGCAGCCATCATCACGGCTGCCGTAATCAGCGCCCCAGTTTTATTGCGGTGAATGTTTTCTAATGCATCCTGTGTAATTTTTTTACCTTCAGCCTGCAAATCCAGAACTTGGCCATTCACCATTTTTGAAGACGCTGTCGCTAGAATCTGCATTTGTTTCAGCACAATAGACGCTTCAACGGCTGGCCCCTGATCAAACAAGCGGCTGCCTAAAATTTCAAAAGCCATCGACTGCAGAATATCTCCAGCCAATAGCGCCGTGTCCTCGCCAAAAGCCACGTGGCATGTCGGCTGGCCGCGGCGCAGCAGATCATTGTCCATGCAGGGCAAATCGTCATGCGCCAATGAATAACAGTGAATAAACTCTATGGCAACCGCTGCGCGGCGCACCGCAGCGGCATTCGGATTTTGCTTTAATGCGCCGGCTGCATAGCAAAGCGCTGGACGCACCCGCTTGCCGCCCAGCATAACGGCATGGTGCACTGCGCCTTTTAACGGTTCTGGAATTGCAAAGGCATCCAGCGCAGTCAGTAAATCCTGCTGAATGCGGTTCTGTGCTTCTGTCAGTGCATGAGCCTGCACATCAGTTAAAGACGACACGTTCACCTCAATTTTTTATCTAAGCGGTATGACAAACTGGCGCTGCATAGGGCCTTAAAAATTTGGCCTGCATCAGTTTCTGGCTTGTTGCATCATACTGCTTTTGCCTTGTTTTCTCTATCACGAAACTGAATTCTTAAAACTTAAATTTATAATCGATCCTCTTTCTGCTAAACGAACCGAAAATTAATCTGAAGTCATGAATCTGCTCTGGAGGTGAAAGGCTGCAGCGGATGATTCAATGCTGATTGTTATTATATCCATGCTGTTGAAACAATGAATTGAACACTCTGCGTAGTAACCATAAAACGTTCTGAAACTGATCTCAAAAATAAAGCCCCTGTTCAGGGGCTTTAAAATATTTTCAATCAATTACATGCACATTGAATTACACAATCACGCGATATCAATCGATGATTATTTCAAGGCATCTTGCGGAATGCGCACCCAGCCTTCCATCAATACGCGCGCGCTGCGACTCATCACCGCTTTCTTCACAGCCCATTGCCCATTTTCCTGTACGGCTTGCGCGCCAACACGCAAAGTTCCAGACGGATGGCCAAAACGTACAGCTTCCCGCTCACCGCCGCCAGCCGCTAAATTCACCAACGTGCCGGGAATCGCCGCGGCTGTGCCGATTGCGACAGCGGCAGTCCCCATCATCGCATGATGCAATTTGCCCATCGACAGTGCGCGTACCAGAAGGTCTGTATCCTGTTCGCCAATGGCTTTTCCGCTGGAAGACACATAGCTTTTCGGCTCAGAGACGAAGGCAATTTTTGGCGTATGCTGGCGTTTTTCCGCTTCAGCAATATCTTGAATTAAGCCCATCTGCTTGGCGCCATACGCGCGGATTTTCTCAAAACGCGCCAAGGCTGCGGCATCACTGTTAATTGCATCCTGCAGTTCGGTGCCTTCATAGCCGATATCTGCTGCATTTAAGAAAATTGTTGGAATGCCGGCATTAATGAAGGTCGCTTGAAACTCGCCAACCTCCGGCACAAGCAAGGTATCAACCAGATTGCCTGTCGGGAACATCGCGCCGCCATCTTCACCGTCATCTGCTGGATCTAAAAATTCAATCTGCACTTCTGCGGCCGGAAAAGTGACGCCATCCAGTTCAAAATCACCCGTTTCCTGCACCTGGCCCTGAGTGATTGGCACATGCGCAATAATGGTTTTTTGAATATTAGCCTGCCAAATATGCACTGTGCAAATGCCATTTTCCGGGATTTTTTCCGCCGCCACTAAACCATTTGCAATTGCAAAAGCGCCTACGGCAGCAGTTAAGTTGCCGCAATTGCCGCTCCAGTCTACAAAAGCGCTGTCAATGGACACCTGCCCAAATAAATAATCCACATCATGATGCGGCTGCGTGCTTTTATCTAAAATAACTGTTTTACTGGTGCTGGATGTTGCGCCGCCCATGCCGTCAATTTGCTTGCCGTAAGGATCTGGACTGCCAATGACACGAAGCAGCAGCTGATCACGAATAGCGCCTGCCTGCTGCGCGGCTTCCGGCAGATCACTGCGCTTAAAAAAAACACCCTTACTGGTGCCGCCACGCATATAAGTTGCTGGAATTTTAATTTGGGGAGCAAATGGCATATTCTGAATCCTTATTTATCATTGTATTGCACAATACCAATCCGATATTGATCGCGCATTATCATAACGGCTTTTACTGAAAATACATTAGCCACAGGACTTAAGTATAAAAAAACGGCATCTGTCAGATTTCCGACGGCAGCACAGATTCATCTTTCATAAATAAAATAAAATTAATCTGTTGATTCATTTATTGTTTAATGATTAATTTTGTTAAAAAATATTTAATGAAACCTATAACTTTTTTTCATATTTTTTGAGCTACTAGGCTATTTCTTCTTGATCTATTACAATCCAAATCACATATTCATTGTCGGGCTGAAATAACTTGAATAAAGAGTCGTCTCAACTTCAGCGTGGCTTAAAAAACCGTCATATTCAATTGATTGCCATGGGTGGTGCAATTGGTACTGGCTTATTTTTAGGTTCCGCACACGTGATTGAATCTGCCGGTCCATCCATTATTTTGGGTTATGCGATTGGCGGATTAATTGCTTTTTTAATTATGCGTCAACTTGGGGAAATGATTGTTGAAGAGCCTGTAGCAGGCTCATTCAGTCATTTTGCGAACAAATACTGGGGCAAATTCGCCGGCTTTCTTGCAGGCTGGAACTATTGGATTTTATATGTCCTCGTTGCCATGACAGAACTGACTGCTGTCGCGAAATACATCAATTATTGGTGGCCTCACATCCCTGCCTGGGCATCGGTGCTGACCTTCTTTGTCATTATCACCTTAGTGAACCTTGGCAACGTAAAATTTTATGGCGAATCTGAATTCTGGCTCTCTATTGTTAAAGTCACTGCTGTTGTCGCGATGATTGTATTCGGTATTTACTTACTGGTTACAGCAGGCCCGGATTCCACCGCATCTTTCAGCAATCTTTGGACACATGGCGGTTTCTTCCCGCACGGCTTTGAAGGTTTGTTTTACATGCTGGCCTTCCTCATGTTCGCTTTTGGCGGTATTGAGCTGATTGGCATGGCGGCAGCTGAAGCCAAAGATCCGCAAAAGACCATTCCGAAAGCCATTAACCAAGTCGTTTTGCGTATCTTGGTTTTCTATGTCGGTTCAATGACGATTTTACTGTCGCTTGTGCCATGGAACGAATTGCAGCTGGGCGGTTTAGACAAAAGCCCATTCGTGATGATCTTCAGCCAGCTGGGTATTGGCTGGGCCGCGCATTTGCTTAACTTTATTATTTTAACGGCGGCGCTTTCTGTTTATAACAGCGGCATGTATGCCAACAGCCGCATGCTGTTTGGTCTAGCGCAGCAAGGCAATGCGCCGAAAATCTTTACGCAGACCAATAAGCAAGGTGTGCCAATTCCTGCCGTGCTGTTTTCTGCCTTGCTTATTTTTGGCTGTGTATTACTAAACTACTTTGCACCGGAAGATGCTTTAAGCAACCTGATTTATATCGTGGTTGGCGCTTTAGTCCTAAACTGGGCAATGATCAGCTTAACGCACCTTAAGTTCATTAAAGCAATGAAAGCAGAAGCTAAGGTATCGCAATTCCCTGCGCTTTGGTCGCCATTCAGCAACTACCTGGTTCTTGCCTTCATTGCGGTTGTGCTCTACATCATGTGGACGCAAGGTTTAAGCGGCGCCGTGATCATGATTCCAATTTGGATTGCGCTCATGTTTATTCTATTCAAAATACTTTATAGAAAAGCGTAATTTTTTTAAGCATTTAAAAAGTTATTGTTTCGGCAATAACTTTTTTTTTGTTTGGAATTGGAGTAAATTAACTGCGTTTTACGCGCCCTTAGCTTAACTGGATAGAGCAGTTGCCTCCTAAGCGACCGACGTGGGTTCGAGTCCCGCAGGGCGTACCATTTTATAGCGGATTTTAGTCTTTAACACTCTAAATTAAATATAAACAGAGAATAGATATTATATTTTGAGTGAGTCCAATAAACCTGTTCCCTTAACCGCATTCAACACTTAAGAAATAGAAAAGAGCCTATTCACGACAATTTTATTCGGATGAAATCAAATGACCATTTGACATCATTAGGTCACAACTCTTGCCATACAATAAGCTTAGATACAGCGATCTTTAAATTATTCTAAAAGTTCTCAAATCAATTTCTCATCTCCGTTTCTAAAATAAATCAGAAATAAGCTTTGTTAACGATTAGTTTCATATCTATTTTGTATATATACTTTGCAGAAAATATGATCTACTAATTATAAAAATAAAATATACTTAACAAAATATGTTGAGTATATAACATGAAAATATCTTTACTCATCTCATCGCTTCCAACGCAAAGCACCACGGCGCGCATGAGGGTATGGCGATCTCTTAAGACAAGTGGCGCTGCAACCCTTAGAGATGGGGTCTATGTACTCCCAATTGCTCATTGCGAGAAATTTGACCCTATCGCTCACGATATTGTTTCAGAGCAAGGAACTGCTTATATCTTCCATACAGAGTCCCTTTCAAATATTGATCTTTCGACTATTTTCAGCCGAAAAGAAGAATATGACACTCTCTATAAACAGCTCACAGCATTACGATACCACCTGACTCAAAATCAAAAGAAAGAACTGCTTAAGCAAGTCCGTAAACTCCGAAAAAATATCGATGCGCTTGTAGATATTGACTATTACCCCGATAAAACTCAGGTACAAGTGCTCAACGAACTTTCATTATTGGAACGTTCTATTGCCCGACTCGGTGAAGCTAACGAACCCCAAGCAATACAAACTCATATTCAACTTTTAGACAAAACAGATTATCAAAACCAAATTTGGGCAACGCGAAAAAGACCTTGGATTGATCGGCTAGCCTCCGCATGGCTGATTAAGACTTTTATCGATGCCACACCGACCTTTATTTGGTTAGAAACTCCCAATGATTGCCCCGAAGAAGCCTTAGGTTTCGATTTTGATGGCGCGAGGTTCAGCCACGTGAATCACTGGGTCACTTTTGAAGTGCTTTTACATAGTTTTAATTTAGAAACGCCAGCACTCAAAAAAGTTGCTGAAATTGTGCATTACCTTGATGTCGGCGGGATTGAACCGCCTGAAGCCATCGGTATTGAGAAAATCATTCAGGGCCTCCGAAGCCAAATAAACAATGATGACCAATTATTTGAATTATCCAATCATATTTTTGATGGCCTCTATACCAACCTATCCAGAGAATAATCATGGAACAAGAACTGATTCCTCCCCCAGAAGCGGAAATAGAAACTGTTTCATTTTGGCAGGCCTTTCTGTTTTGGCTTAAATTAGGATTTATTAGTTTTGGCGGACCTGCAGGTCAAATCGCGGTCATGCATCAAGAACTGGTTGAACAGAAGCGCTGGATTTCCGAGAAGCGTTTTTTGCATGCGCTGAACTACTGCATGTTGTTGCCCGGGCCTGAAGCACAGCAATTAGCGACTTATATCGGCTGGTTAATGCACAGGACGACTGGCGGATTAGTTGCAGGTATTCTTTTTGTATTGCCCTCCCTGTTTATTTTAATCGGCCTTTCATGGGTCTATGTCAAATTTGGTGATGTCCCCATCATCGCTGGACTGTTTTACGGCATTAAACCCGCTGTGGTTGCCATTGTTTTTCATGCAACTCACCGGATCGGCAGCCGGTCACTCAAGAATAATTTTTTGTGGCTGATTGCCGCGCTCTCATTTATCGCGATTTTTTTCTTCAGCGCACCTTTTCCTTTAATCGTTTTCTCTGCCGCGATCATTGGATATCTGACCAGCAAAAAGTATCCAGCCCTATTTTCTAATGTAAACACGCATCAGCAGAGTAAAAAAGACTATGGGGCTGCATTGATTGACGATGATACTCCCACACCAGCGCATGCGATCTTTAGCTGGAAACGATTGGGGAGTATTGTACTGATCGGCGCTCTGCTGTGGCTAATTCCGATCATCAGTCTAAGCTTAACGCTTGGATGGGATCATGCGTATACGCAAATGGCATGGTTCTTTACTAAAGCTGCGCTGTTGACCTTTGGCGGTGCCTATGCCGTTTTACCTTATGTTTATCAAGGGGCTGTGAACTATTATGGCTGGTTAAGCCCAACGCAAATGATCGATGGTTTGGCACTGGGTGAAAGCACCCCTGGGCCACTGATTATGGTGGTGGCATTTGTTGGCTTTTTAGGGGCATTCAATCATGCACTCTTAGGCTCGGATCATCTATTCATGGCAGGCGCGATTGGCGCAACAATCGTCACTTGGTTTACCTTTTTATTTTCTTTCATTTTTATTTTAGCAGGCGCACCGATTATTGAATCGACACATAACGAACTCAAATTTACAGCACCCTTAACGGCTATTACAGCAGCGGTTGTCGGCGTGATTCTTAACCTTGCACTATTTTTTAGTTATCACGTGCTTTGGCCGACTGGATTTAGCGGTTCCTTTGATTTCGTTGCGGCACTCATTGCCTGTGCTGCCCTGATTGGACTGTTCTATTTTGAGTTGAAAGTCATGTATGTCCTTGCTGCTTCTGCATTAATCGGCTTGCTTTGTTTTAGCTTTCTTTAATGTATATCAATTGAATGAAGGCCTTCTTTTGTGGGATTTGATTGAATCAATCCCACACTATTTTTAAGTCCCTTGTGGTCTCTTGAAGTTGATCGCTAGGATTCACCTAAAAAACGCAACCCCACGCCTGCAATGGTAAAAATATATTTTGGGGTGACTGCAGAATCTCCAATTTTGGTGCGGAGTTTTTTCACCAAGATTCGAAGATAATGGGTATCTTCTTCATGGCTAATGCCCCATAACTCGGTCATAATTTGCTTTTGCGTAACAATCTTACCCTGATGGCGAATCAAGAGTGCTAACAGTTGAAATTCTTTTTTGCTGAGTACAATTTCTTCGTTGGCAAACTTCACCACATGTTCGGCGACATCCACGAATAATTGACCATCATCAAATACAATATTCTGTTCAGACTGTTGTGGTTTATTGCGAAACATCACTCGAATACGGGCACATAATTCCTGAATGCTAAACGGTTTGGTCACATAATCATTCGCACCTGCATCCAGCAATTTAATTTTTTGATTTTCATCAGGACGTGCAGACAACACAATCACAGGAATATCTGACCACTGTCTCATCTCGGTCAACACCTGCTGTCCTTCCATATCTGGCAAACCCAAATCTAAAATCAGTAAATCCGCACCTCGTGTTGCCAAAATTTCTAAGCCTTTCATCCCATTTTCAGCAACATGCACCTGATAACCTTGTGCACGCAAGGCGATGTCCAGAAATTTCCGAATTTGGGGCTCATCATCAATAATCAGAATCGATGCTTGAGAATTCAATGTTTGTGGCATAAATGATGATTTTAATCCTGATGCAGTGGTAATCGTATTCTAATTAGTGTGCCCTGACCATGTGTTCCAGCAAATGCTTCTATACTGCCCATATGTGCGCCAATAATTGCTTTGACAATCGCAAGCCCTAAACCTGTCCCCGTTTTACCGCGATCGCCACGCTGCATGGTATAAAACATATCAAAAATTTGTTCACGTTCATCTTCGGGAATTCCTGTCCCTTGATCCATAATGTCAATTTGCAGATATTGTTCCTCTTGCTGAATTTTCACTTCAATCGGGACATCCTCTGGTGAAAATTTTGCGGCATTTTCCAAGACATTAAAAATGGCTTGTTCAATCAAAGTAGGATGCACATACAATTGCGGAAGTTCTTCCGCCAAAGCAACTTCGATTTTCACCTCAGGCTGATAGCGTTTAAGCCGTTGCGTTGCCGAGCCAATCAGTTCATCTACACCGATCCAAGCACGACTTAAAGTCAAACCCTGATGACCTAATCGCGTCATATCCAACAGGTTTTGAATATAACGATCCAACCGTTCACCTTCAATGTGAATGGTGTCTAATAATTCATGGCGATCGCTTTCAGGCATCTGTTCACCATAATATTTGAGCGTATCTGCTGAACCAATCATCGCTGCTAAGGGTGAACGTAAATCATGCGATACCGAAGAAAGCAAAGCTGAACGTAACTTTTCCGTTTCAGCCACCACACGAGAGTTTTCTAACTGTAATGACAACTGTACACGTGAAGCAGTTTGAGCAATGTCATCAATCATCAACTCAACTAGGCGTTGTTGTTCAAAACCAATACTTTCAGGATTTTGATGAAAGCGAATCGCAATTACCCCATACCCATCCACCAAATTTAGCGGATTAAACCACCATTCAGATTGGGTTAAGGTGTTGGTAAAACGCCCACACGATTGCACATTTTTCTGAGTCCAGTTTGCAGCGATCTGATCTTTTTCATTAAATAAAGTGGCATCGCCTAATTCCTGTGTTCCAATTCTAAGCCAAACGGCTGCATTTAAAGCACTTTCTAAATGTTGCTTTGCAACTGTCATCACCTGTTCAATATCCACGCAACTGGAAAGTTTTCGTTCTAATTCTTGTAATTGTAGAGCAATAGAATTTGCAGCACGGAGGCTAAGCACCTGAGCACGTAATTGGTTGGCTAAACGCCCGACCAGTAAGGCAGAAATAATAAACGTGATAATGGTAATGACGCCACGTTCAGCACTAATCATAAAAGTAAATCGTGGTTCGATAAAAAAGTAGTTATAGAGTAGAAAACAGATAAAAACGCTCATAATCGTAATGAGCATGCGTGCCCGCATTGCGACCAACAACACAGTCACGATGAAAATTAAGGCTAAATCACTATAACCAATAAACCGATCACTGATTGCCGCCACCATAAGACCTAGCAGGACAATCACAATGCTTTCAATGACTTCTCGTTGATTGAATGCTAAGCCCTGTTCTAACCAAGCATGATGAGAGAGATTGATCATTGCTTTATGATCGCCATGTTTTGATGCTAATGGCTGAACAAAGGTGATTTCAAAAGGATGTTGTTTCTCTAACAGTTGATCGGCAATATGATCTGAGAATAGACGCTGCCATAACGATTTTTGAGGGCTTTTGCCGAGTAAAATATTAGATGCACCATAATCATAAGCCGCTTGTAAAATGGTCGATGCAATATGATTACTATACAACAAATAGGTATCTGCACCGAGCTTACGCGCTAGATTAAAAGCCTTCGTCACTGCAAAAGCTTGGGTCGTTTCAACCTTACTTTTTTGAATTGAAATGACGCTCCACGTTGCATTGCGCCTTTCCGCAATCCGATGCGCACGGCGTACCAAATCTTCAGAGAATTCAGAACCATCTATCGCCAACATGACATGATTTTGAATCGGAATAATCTGCCCTTGTGCAGCAGACTTCTCTCGATAATCCAGTTCAACTTGCCCTGCAACTGTTTGAATGGCTAAATCACGCAGGGCGGTTAAATGTGCAGGTTTAAAAAATCCCTGTAATGCTTGAGGTGCAACATCAGCAAAATAAATCTTGCCATGATTCATACGCTCTAACAGCTCAGGTACAGGCAAATCCACTAAGCGAATGTCTTTCAATCGTTTGAGTAATGCATCAGGAACGGTTTCACTGACCCGAATCCCTGTAATCTGATAAACCACATCATTGAGACTTTCCAGATGTTGAATATTTAAGGTGCTATAGACATCAATGCCTGCATCTAACAATTCATTGACATCCTGCCAACGATATTCATGGCGACTGTTCGGTACATTACGATGTGCCAACTCATCAACAAGCACAATTTCAGGTTTTAATTTAAGGATTTGATCGAGATCCATCTCCTCCAAAGTCCGTCCTTGATAGTCTAAAACTTTTCTTGGAATAACATTCAATCCCTGAATTAAACGCTCAGTATCAGCTCGACCATGAGTTTCCACCACACCCACCACCACATGCTGCCCTTGCTTCATCAGCTCATGCGCTCGGGTGAGCATGGCATAGGTTTTACCTACCCCAGGTGCTGCACCCAAGAAAATGGTCAAACGTCCAGATTGTTCACGTTGACTATGTGCCAACCACGCATCTGCTTTGTTGTTACGGTCGATCTGCATCATGATGCCCCTATCCCTGAAACTGGCATGATCAATGTCAATGCGTAGATAATTGATCTAATGCTAAATTAAGTTGTAAAACATTCACCCTCGCTTGCCCATAGATGCCGAACTGTGCAGGTTGAATATGCTGTTGTACGACATGACGAACCTGTTGCTCCGTTAAATGACGTTGCTGTGCCACACGTTTCACCTGTAATAAAGCACTCTCAGGTGAAATATCAGGGTCAATCCCACTGCCTGATGCAGTCACCATATCGTTCGATACTTGCTGTACAGCGATCTGATTACTTTGAGCAAATTGTACTGTTCTTTCCTTAATTTGTTTTTGTAAATCAGGATTAGAAATTGCCAAATTACTGCCTGCCATGCCATCAACACTGTAACTGACTGCGCTTGGGCGAGCATGAAAATATTGTTCACTAACAAAGTTTTGTCCCACCAAACTTGAACCAACAATTCTGCCATCAAGTTGGATTAAGCTACCATTGGCCTGCTTCGGAAAAATTAACTGGGCAATCGATACACTCACAGCAGAATATAAGACACCTGCGACAAGGAACCCCACCAAGATCAAACCAAGGCTTGGACGTAAGATCGAATGTACTGGATTGGATAATTTTAAATTCTGTTGATTCAATTGCTCATGATTCAATAAAGTATTCATCTCTCACTCCTAAATCCACAAGGACACAACAAGGTCAATTAACTTGATCGCAATAAACGGAAACACCACGCCACCTACACCGTAAATCAGCATATTACGGCGTAACAATTGCAAAGCACTGGCAGGTTTAAATTGAACACCTTTGAGTGCCAATGGAATCAGCATCGGAATAATCAGCGCATTAAAAATCAATGCTGAAATCACGGCACTGCTTGGACTACTGAGCTGCAGGATATTGAGTACCCCAAGTTGTGGAATTGCGACTGCAAACAGTGCAGGTAAAATCACAAAGTACTTGGAGACATCATTTGCCAGAGAAAAGGTGGTTAATGCACCACGGGTAATCAATTGTTGTTTACCAATTTCCACCACATCCAGCAATTTGGTTGGGTCGGAATCCAAGTCCACCATATTGCCAGCCTCTTTCGCTGCTTGTGTACCTGAGTTCATTGCTAGACCAATGTCAGCCTGTGCTAAAGCTGGTGCATCATTGGTACCATCGCCAACCATTGCAACCAATTTACCTGCAGCTTGCTCTTTACGAATACACGCTAATTTATCTTCAGGTCGAGCTTCGGCAATATAATCATCCACGCCTGCTTCTGCTGCAATTGCTGCCGCTGTTAATGGATTATCCCCTGTCACCATAATGGTTTTAATACCCATCTCACGTAACAGTGCAAAACGTTCTTTAATTCCAGACTTAATCACATCTGAAAGTTCAATCACGCCTAAAATACTGTGATTCGAAGCCACGACCAATGGTGTTGCACCTTTAGACGCCACCTGTTCCACTCTGGTTTTTAGCTCAACATTGTCTTTGATCTCTTGATTGGTAAATTTAAGAATCGCATCCACTGCACCTTTACGAATCTTTTGCCCAGTGGCTAAATCCACACCTGATAAACGTGTCGATGCACTAAATTGGATAAACTCCGCATCTTGAGGCTCTTGGACACTTTCCCTCATTTCTTTACCTAAACTCACCACAGATTTACCTTCAGGGGTTGGATCAGCAAAAGAGGTCAGCATGGCTGCTTGGCGTAACTCACTTGGGCTGACACCTGCCAATGGATAAAATGCAGTAGCCTGACGGTCGCCATAGGTGATCGTACCTGTTTTATCCAACAGCAATACGTCAATATCACCTGCAACTTCAACCGCTTTCCCTGATTTGGCTAAGACATTGGCTTTTAACGCACGGTTCATCCCTGCAATCCCAATCGCAGGTAATAAGCCGCCAATCGTGGTTGGAATCAAACAAACCAATAGAGCAATCAACAAGACGATGCTGATTTTGATCCCGACCATTGAACCAATCACAGGTAAGGTCACTACCACTGCAATAAAGGTAATGGTCATGATGTTGAGCAAAATACTCAGTGCAACCTCATTCGGTGTTTTTTGACGGTTAGCGCCTTCAACCAAAGCAATCATACGGTCTAGGAAACTATGTCCTGCCTCACTACTGACCCGAATAATAATTTCATCAGTCAAAACTTTGGTTCCACCGATCACACCAGAACGGTCCGTATTAGCTTCACGTAGTACTGGCGCAGATTCGCCTGTAACTGCTGATTCATTGATGGTGGCAAAGCCTTGGATAATCTCGCCATCCGCAGGCACAATTTCACCTGCTTTAACGATGATTAAATCATCTTTTTTCAATAAATTTGCCGAAATCATGGTGGGTACAGCTTTGAGATCTGCAATCCGATTTGCGGTTAAATTCTCACGTGCCTGACGTAAGGATGCTGCTTGTCCACGCCCTTTGGCTTCTGCAACCGCTTCAGCATAATTGGCAAATAAAACTGTGACCAACAGAATCAAGCCCAACAGCAGTCCAAAACCTAAACTGGTACTGCCCATCAAGGTTGCCGCAATGGTTAAGACTGTGCCTACCCATACACATGCCATGACTGGATTTTTAAAAGCATACTGTGGCAGTAGTTTATGAAAAGTTTGCTGAATAATTTCTTTATTCAAAATATCCATGTGTTGTGTCGCATTTGAATGTTTCATTGTTGTCGCTCCACGCTTAAACTTTCACAGATAGCACAGATAAATAATCGGCAATTGGTCCAATCACCAACACGGGCATGAATTGCAATAAGGTCAAAATCAGCACGATTCCAATTAAGGTCAATGCAAAAGTTGGAGACTCGATGTGTAAAGAGCCTTTGCTTTCGGCTGCTTGTGGTTTGGTTGCCAAACTGACTGCGATCAATACAGGGATGATCAGTACGCTGTAACGACCTGCCAACAAAGCAACACTGGCACTGAGATTCCACCATACCGTGTTATCACCTAAGCCTTCAAAACCTGAACCATTATTCGCAAAAGCAGAGACATACTCATAGAACACTTGGCTAATGCCGTGGAACGCTGGATTTGAATTGCCTGTAATGGATGGGAAAGCAATTGCAATCGCTGTCAGACCAAGAATCACCACAGGTTGCAGCAGAATTACGAAAGCCAATAACTTAATTTCAGTCACTTCAACTTTTCGACCAAACAATTCAGGGGTACGCCCCGTCATTAAGCCTGCAATAAATACCGCCAAGAACAGGTAAATAAAGAACTGTAATAGCCCACAGCCGATACCGCCCCAAATGGCATTGATCAACATATTGCACAGTTCAACCAACCCCGTCAGTGGTGAGGCAGAATCATGCATCATATTGACCGAACCGTTATTCACTTGCGTGGTCAAGCTTCCCCACAATGCAGATGCATCCGCACCGAAACGAAGCTCTTTCCCTTCCATCAACGCAGCATTTAAAATTAAAGATGATTTTTCTGTCCATATAGTCAACAAGGTTGAAGCCAATGACATTAGTAACATGGTGCCAAAAATCATCCACATCAATTTTTTACGTTGGATAAAGCGTCCAACCATAAATACTGCTGACAATGGAATGAGTAAGATCGCAATCATCTCAATCACATTGGATAAAGGTGTTGGGTTTTCTAAGGGCACACTACTATTTGGGCCATACCACCCTCCACCATTGCTCCCCAGTTGTTTAATCGCCACCATCGGCGCAACAGGACCCAATGGAATATGTTGGTTTTTAAGCTCTACGGTTTGATCCAAGACCTGTACAGTTGGACCTGCTGATAAAGTTGCAGGAACGCCTTGAAAGGTCAGTAGCAAAGAAAAAACTAAACCCAATGGAATAAAGAATCTAAATAATGGGCGAATAATATCCATCCAATAATTACCGAGATTAATATGATTCCAATCCTTTGGATCTGAATCTTCCGATTGGCGTGATTGCAGGAATAAAGCCCTTAACATTGCCACCAATAAAGCCAGCCCAATAATTGGCGACAAATACTGCAGTCCAACAATGACTGTCATTTGCGATAAATAGGACAGTTGAGCTTGTCCTGAATAATGCTGCTGGTTAGTATTGGTCAGGAAGGAAATTGTGGTGTGTAAAGCCAAATCCCAATTCATATTGGGAATATGATCAGGATTTAATGGTAGCCATGCCTGTGTCATTAAAATAGTGACACTCGCCCCAAGCAGTAAAGCATTACTGAGGGCAAAAGCACCCAGATATTGCCGCCAGTTCATACCGACCTGCTTAACACCCAGAACAGCATAAATCGGCTGCTCAATCCATTTAAAAAAATGGTCACTTTTCATTGGCTTGGCTTGCATCACATCGGCGAGGTAAGCACCAAGCGGATAAGCCAACAGCAATGAAAAGACAAATACAGAAATAAATTCCCACATAGCAAATGCCATTTAAAATAGGTCAGCGTTAGTATGGAAATTGAGGGCGTAAATTCTCTATATTCAAAACTGCGGATGGCGTAAATTTTGCGTAAATTCTGAAAGAAAAAGTTTATTTTTTTTTACCCAAAGAAAAAACAGCGAATTCGCTGCTTTTGTTTTTACAATACTGATCCTAGACAGTATAGCGGACAATAAGTCCCTCTAAATTTTTAAAATCTTTCGGCTCAAAAGCTTCAGGACTTAGCCAGCCATTTACAGAATATCTTCTGACCCAATTGTCTTAACTCCCAATAGAGTCAAAAAAGACAGCATTAATTAAGATTAAAATTCACATATTTTTGTTTTTTTTATAACTCGCTAGTTCTCATTTAAATTCATTTTTTCCAATTTAAAAACAGATAGTTATAAAATAAAACTTTAAATAATTAGTGCAATTACTCCAAACAGACGCATTTTTATTCTGATTTTTTTATCTAGAGCATTTACTCTTATTTTTTTTGTGCTATTTTTGTCACATGGAGTAACAATTCAGCGCATTGGAAGCCAAAGATTTATCCATAGCCAATGCCCCTGTAACTCAAATAAAAATGCAGTAACTTCAATTTGTACACCAAGGAAAGATGAAGAATGAAATTAAAAAAGCTAACGACAGCATTAATTCTTGCAACATTACCAGCCACTGGCGTATTTGCAGCAGCGCTAGATCGTTCTGGTCAATCCATTGCTGCATTTTTACAGCCTGGCAACTATTTTGAAGCAGGCATCTCAGTTTTAGACCCAGAAGTTTCAGGTAAATCAAACGTTACAGCAACTAACCCGACTAGCCAAGAAACTGGTGATATGGCTGGTGACTATTATTTCCCTTCAGCTGCTTTAAAGTTACAACTTACAGATAACTTCTCATTTGGCTTACTTTATGATCAGCCATATGGTGCAGATGCTGAATACACTACGTCAAATATGTTTACTAGTCCTACTGGCCATACTGCAGTCGAAGTTGATACTCAGAATCTTTCTATGATTTTTGGTTATCAACCTACGGTTAACTGGAATATTTATGGTGGTGCGGTATACCAAACAATTAAAGGGAATGTTGAACTTCAAGGCACAGCATATAGCGGCACAGCTTCACCAAGCACAGGATTTGCAGGTTACAAAGCCAATATTGGTGAAGATAGTGCAGTAGGCTGGTTAGCTGGCGTTGCATACCAAATTCCAGAAATAGCTTTAAAGGCATCTCTAACTTATCGTTCTGAAATTGAGCACTCAGTAAATATTGATGAATCATCTAGTGGTACAAATTTAACAGCTCTTCCTGTACCTAATTTAATTAATTTTTATGCAAATCAAGGTTCAAGCGATATTACAACTCCGCAATCTGTTAACTTAGATTTCCAGACCGGCATTATGGCTGATACAGTTGCATTTGCTAACGTGCGTTGGGTTGAATGGTCTAAGTTTGCAATCCGCCCATATGCCTTTGGTAAAGCAAGTGGCACTGTTGGCCCAGCAATTGGTCAACCAAATGGCTTTGATCTAGTAGCATATTCAGATGATCAAATTTCTGCAACAGTGGGTGTTGGCCGTAAACTCAGTGAACAATGGGCTGGCAACATTTCTGTAGGTTATGACACTGGCGCAGGCAATCCTATTTCAACACTTGGCCCTACAGAAGGCTACTGGAACTTAGGTTTAGGTGTTCAATTCAGCCCTGCAGCAAACTACTTTATTGCAGGCGGTGTTAAATACTTCTGGCTAGGTGATGCTGATGCTCAATCTGGTGCACAGTTCAACACGTCTAATACAGTTGCAAAATTTGAAGACAATACAGCTTGGGCTTATGGCTTAAAAATCGGTTATAGATTCTAATTAATTAAAATTGTAAGAAGGCCATAGTTTGCTATGGTCTTCTTCTCATTTCTTCACAACGAATCAATTGCTTTAAAAACACCCATTTAATTTTTTTGATAATGAAATATAAAAATTAAAATAAATACTCTATTTTCCTATTAAAAATCATTTAGATAGATTACTCCAAATAGACTTTTTACTCTATACAACTACTTTTTTTGCATTCCCGCGTTCATTTCTAGAGCACTCCTGAGTATTTACTCATTTTCATATTATGTTACTTTCCCTGCATTGATCGATTACTAAAAGTTACAAACAGGGAAAACTATGAAGCTCAGCCAGTTATCTAAAGCGATTCTCATCAGCTTATTGCCAGCCACTTCTGTTTTTGCAGCAGGATTAGACCGCTCTGGTCAGTCTATTTCAGCATTCCTTCAACCTGGAAATTATGCTGAAGCAGGTTTTACTGTCCTTGACCCGACAGTAGAAGGTAAAGACATCGCTGGCAATAAAGTAAGTGATATGGGCGATGATTACTACTTTCCATCTGCTGCAATCAAAGTGCAAGCAACTGATAAAATTTCATTAGGTTTAATCTATGATCAGCCCTATGGTGCCGATGCAACTTATGTAACCGAAAACAGTATTTTTGCAGAAAAGTCAAAAAATCAAGGAACACATGTAGAAGTTAGAACCAATAACATAACGGCATTAATTGGTTACCAGCCAAATGAAAATTGGAATTTTTATGCAGGCCCTGTTTATCAAACAGTTAAAGGCCAAGTGTCACTGCGCGGTCAAGCCTACGGCGGCCCAGCTAAGCTAGGCGGCTATGACATTAACCTTAAAGAAGATGATGCATTCGGCTGGATTGCAGGCGCAGCATACTCAATTCCTGAAATTGCATTGAAAGCCGCCGTCACTTACCGTTCCGAAATCAAACATGAATTAGAATCATCTGAAACATTCGGTTTTGGTTCTGTGATTCGTCCAAATAGCCAGACAGAAGTTGTAACGCCTCAATCTGTCAATTTAGACTTACAGTCAGGTATCGCAAAAAATACTTTGGCTTTTGCTAATATCCGTTGGGTACATTGGGATCAATTTGCAGTGAAACCTGCATATTTAGCAGCAGCAACTTTACTCGCTCAAGGCAAAGCGCAAAATTTAATCGACTACTCTGATGACCAATGGTCTATTAACACAGGTGTTTCCCGCAAGTTTAATGACAAATGGGCAGGAACTGCTTCTGTCGGTTATGATTCTGGCGCAGGCAACCCTGTAACTACACTTGGCCCAACAGAAGGCTTTTGGAGTGTAGGCTTAGGCGGTCAATACAGTCCTGCTGAAAGCTATTTCATCGCCGCTGGTGTCAAATACCTGTGGTTAGGTGATGCTAAAGCACAAACAGGCGGAAATGTCGTTGGCAGCTTTGAAGACAACAATGCCATCGCTTACGGCATGAAAATTGGTTACCGCTTCTAATTGATATGACTTAAATTAGAATGCAAAAAAGGGCGCCAACGGCGCCCTTCTCTTTTTCAGCAATAAAATGTCTGCAGGGTTAAATCAAGCAGGAATATTTCGCACAGATGATTTACGGATCGCTTCTTTCAGTGCTTCATAGCCATGAATCGGCGGGAACTGCGGAAATTCTGCAATGACATTTTCAGGCGCATCAAACAAGAAGCCATGATCAGCCTCGCCCAGCATGGTTGTATCATTATAAGAATCACCGGCAGCGATAACGCGGAAGTTTAAGCCATGCAATGCTTTTACCGCTTGACGCTTTTGATCCGGCTGACGCAGCTTATAATCGGTGATCATGCCATTTTCATCCGTTTCTAACTTATGGCAAAAAATCGTTGGCCAATCTAGCTGCTTCATTAAAGGATGCGCAAATTCGTAGAATGTGTCAGATAGAATAATCAGCTGGAAATGCGTGCTCACCCATTTTACAAATTCTTTGGCGCCTTCAAATGGCCCCATATCTGCAATAACCGCTTGAATATCATTTAAGCCTAAGCCATGCTCTTTTAAAATATTCAAACGCTGAGTCATCAGCACATCGTAGTCTGGAATATCGCGTGTAGTTGCTTCCAACTCTTTAATTCCAGTTTTTTTAGCAAAATTAATCCAGATTTCCGGAACTAAAACACCTTCTAAATCAAGACATACGATTTCCATGGACTCTCCTAATCTCAGTGAAAAAATTTGCACTATCATAGCTTAAGAAATAGCTTTTGCCTTGTTCTTTTTTAAATCTATTTTTTTCATAAGTATCTATTTTTTAGTGATAAGTCGTATTTATCAATTCTATTAAAATAGTTGTGAAATAAATTAATATAGGCTTAATGTTTCCAAGCCTATCGCCAGGACAATCATGACAACAATCCCAACGATCGATATTGTAGATGCGCTTGCAGCTGAATATGCAGATAAATCTCCAAACGAAATTATTGAACTTGCACTGAGCCAAGAAGGCGAAATTGCCATTTCATTTTCCGGTGCAGAAGATGTGGTTCTTATTGATATGGCCTCGCATTTAGGCAAGCCTTTTCGTGTTTTCAGCCTGGATACAGGCCGCCTGCATGCCGAAACTTATCAATTCATTGATGCCGTGCGTAAACACTATAATATTGATATTGAGATTTGCTTCCCTGAAACTGAAGCCATTCAACAATTAGTGACTAAAAAAGGCTTCTTCAGCTTTTATCAGGATGACCATAAAGAATGCTGCGGCATCCGTAAAGTTCAGCCGCTGCGTAAAAAACTGGCGACTTTAGATGGCTGGATTACCGGTCAGCGTAAAGATCAGAGCCCAGGCACCCGCAATGAGATTCCTGTCGTGCAAGCTGACCCAGGTTTTTCAGGCCCAGGCAAGCAGCTGATTAAATATAATCCTTTAGCCAACTGGTCTAGCGCCGATGTCTGGAACTATATCCGCCTGATGGAAATTCCCTATAATCCATTGCATGAACGCGGCTTTATTTCCATCGGCTGTGAACCGTGCACCCGGCCTGTATTGCCAAATCAGCATGAACGCGAAGGCCGCTGGTGGTGGGAAGACGCCACACATAAAGAATGCGGCTTACACGCCGGAAACTTAAAGAAATAATCAAGCCTAAACCATTGCCTGAGCAGTGGTTTTTTTCGACGTATTGATACATATAAAGCAGTTTTATTCTGATGGAAAACAGCTATAATTTCAGAGTAATTTATAATTCTAACAAGGCAGCTCATATAGGAGCGTCCCTAGACATTGCAGTGAGGCAATCCACGCTATGCGTCCATTACATCCGATTGATTTTATATTTCTCACTTTAGAAAAGCGTCAGCAGCCGATGCATGTTGGCGGACTATTTTTATTTACGATTCCAGATAATGCGCCATCCAGTTTTATTCAAGATCTGGTTACAGATATCCGAAATTCAAAATCAATTCCAATCCCGCCCTTCAATAACCGCTTAAATGGCTTTTTTTGGGATGAAGATGAAGAGTTCGATTTAGATCACCATTTCCGCCACATTGCCCTGCCCCACCCTGGCCGCATCCGTGAGCTTTTGACTTATATATCGCAAGAGCACAGTACGCTGATTGACCGCGCTAAACCGCTGTGGACTTGCCATATTATTGAAGGCATTGAAGGCAACCGTTTTGGCATGTATTTTAAAATCCACCATGCCATGGTCGACGGCATTGCAGGCATGCGCTTAGTGGAGAAATCGCTTTCAGATGACCCGAATGCGAAACGCATTGTTCCACCCTGGTGTGTTGAAGGTCCCCGTGCGAAGCGTTTAAAAGTGCCAAAAGTCAGCCGTATCAAAGGCTTAATGGATGGACTGAAAGGTCAGCTGGAATCGACACCGCGTGTGATATATGAACTGTCTCAGACTGTAATGAAAGATATGGGGCGCAATCCTGATTATGTCTCCAGCTTTCAGGCGCCGAGTTCTATTCTGAATCAGCGGGTCAGTTCGTCGCGCCGTTTCGCCGCGCAATCCTTTGAGTTTGCAAGATTAGCGCATATTGCCAAAGAACTGGGCGTGACCATTAATGATATTGTTTTGGCCATTTGTTCAGGCGCATTGCGTGAATATCTCATCAGCCAAAATGCGCTGCCGAAAAAACCGTTGATTGCCATGGTTCCCGCATCTGTGCGTACGGATGATTCGGATATGTCCAACCGCATAACCATGATTCTGGCCAACTTAGGCACTCACAAAGAAGATCCGCTTGAGCGCCTTAAAATTGTGCGCCGCAGCGTACTGAATGCCAAAGAACGTTTTAAACGCATGAATGCCAATCAGATTTTAAATTATAGCGCTTTTGTTTATGGCGCTGCCGGCTTAAATATCGCTTCCGGCTTAATGCCAAAACGCCAGGCATTCAATTTGGTGATTTCTAATGTGCCGGGACCACGCGAACCTTTATACTGGAATGGCGCGCGCCTGGATGCACTCTACCCTGCCTCTATTGTTTTAGACGGTCAAGCGCTGAACATTACCATGACCAGCTATTTGGACAAATTGGAAGTGGGCCTGACCGCATGCCGCAATGCTTTGCCGAAAATGCAAAACCTGCTGACACATTTGGAAGAAGAAATTCAGAGATTTGAAGAAATCGTGAATAAAAACAACCCAAAGCTTCAGGCGGTTAGCTGACCGCAAACCCGCTGGAATAAATTGCCAATCAGGTTTGGCAGAATGTTGTAATTAATATTTAAAAAAAATGATTAAAAAAAAAGGGGCTTTTAAATTGCCCCTTAATTTTTAATATTTCGGCACTGTTTTAATAATTGATGGCATGCTGTGCGGATCATCGATGCAGTGATTTGCACTTCATTGCCGCGCTCATCTACGATATAAGCTGAATGCATTGTTTTAGCGTCCAGCATATGCTTTAAACCTGTACTCATTACTGCTTTACTTACACCCATCTCACACCTCACATTGCTAAACCTGTTCAAAAAAGGTTTTGGCTATTCGATGTGTTAAGTATAAAAAATACAGTTCAAAAGTAAAATTTCAGTTGTAACAAGTGTTTAACGATATTCTGTTACAATTTCAGCTCAAGATGATATCGTATTGCTCTTGCGTATATAGATTTTCCACCTGGAACTTAATCACGCCGCTGATAAAGTGCTCTAAATCAGAGACAGCGGGCGCTTCTGCTGTTAACAAGCGGTCAATCACCGATGGATGCGCAACGACAGTAAAGCCACTCTGATTTTCAAAAGCCCGCGCATAGCGCAAGATTTCCCGAAAGATTTCGTAACACACTGTCTCGGCTGTTTTCACATAACCCCGTCCCTGACAAGTCGGACACGATTCACACAGCAAATGCTCCAAAGATTCACGGGTACGCTTCCGGGTCATTTCCACCAAGCCCAGCTCTGAAACTTGGGTAATTTTGGTTTTGGCGTGATCCCGTTCCAGCATTTTGTCAAACTGGCTCATCACCTGTTCACGATGATGCGCTTCCTGCATATCAATGAAATCGATAATGATAATGCCGCCCAAATTGCGCAGGCGCAGCTGGCGCGCAATGACCTGTGTCGCTTCCATGTTGGTTTTAAAAACAGTATCTTCTAATGTGCGGCCGCCGACATAAGAGCCCGTATTCACATCGATGGTGGTCATCGCTTCAGTCTGATCAATCATCAGATAACCGCCAGATTTCAGCGCGACACGGGTCTGCAGGGCCTTCTGAATGTCTTCCTCAACATTGTATAAATCAAAGATTGGACGTTCGCCCGGATAATGAATCAGGCGGTTGCGCATAGTCGGGACAAATTCGTCTACAAACTCGGTCAGTTTGGCGTGAATTTCCCGTGAATCGACATGAATTTTAGAGGTCTCTGCATTGGCTAAATCGCGGATCACCCGCTGCGGCAAAGGCAATTCTTCAAAAATCAATGAAGGCACAGCGATGATTTTTTGCTTGCGCTGAATAAATTCCCACAATTTCGCCAAATAGGCCATATCCTGAGCAATTTCGGCTTCAGCAATGCCTTCCGCGGCGGTGCGCACAATGACGGAGCCCGGCAATTTATGTTCCGCCTGAATGCGCTCAATCATGCTGCGAAGGCGGTCACGCTCTTCTTCAGATTCAATCCGCTGCGACACGCCTGTATGACTGCCAAAAGGCATCATGACCAAATAGCGGGACGGAATGGAAAGATCTGTGCTTAAACGGGCGCCTTTCGTGCCCAGCATATCTTTCATGACTTGAACCGTCAGAACCTGACCAGGCTGCAGCAGTTCAAAGACATTTGGCGTCGGCTGATTTTTTGGCCAGACCATATCATTGATATGCAGAAATGCAGTGCGTGACAGCCCAATATCAACAAAAGCCGCCTGCATGCCGGGCAGCACGCGAACCACTTTTCCTTTGTAAATATTGCCCACTAACCCGCGTTTAACAGTACGCTCAACAAATAATTCATTGACTGTACCATTTTCGATTAACGCGACACGGCACTCCATCGGTGTGACGTTAATCAGCAACTCGTCAGACATAATAAAACTCAAAGCATTATAAAAATTCTTTTTTTCAGCAGTTAATTTAGTGCTTTAACTGTCTGTAATAACTGTGCGGTTTCATGCAGAGGCAATCCGACAACATTTGAATAGCTGCCGTCAATGCGTGGAATATAGCGGGCGGCAATGCCTTGAATCGCATAGGCTCCCGCCTTGCCCAAAGGTTCACCCGTAGCCCAGTAATCTTCCATATCCCTGAGGCTCAGCGCCTGAAATTCAACCTGTGTACGCACTACTATACTGCAAATTTGTTCTTTTGTACGTACGCAAACACCTGAAAAAACATCATGTTTTCGGCCTGAGATTTGCGCCCAAATTTCAAAGGCATGCTGTTTGGATTCAGGCTTGCCTAAAATACGCCCGTCAACACCTAGACTGGTATCCGCAGCCACAATGACTGCATCTGGAAAGCGCATCTGTACGGCTTTGGCTTTCATTCTGGCCAAACGCTCGACATATACCGCGGCAGTTTCACCATGCAGTATAGACTCGTCAATGTCCGGGCTGTAGATATCAAATGTCAGCCCCAGCTGGCTGAGCAGCTCATTGCGCCGAGGCGAACTGGAAGCCAGAATTAAATGCGCCATTTTTTCAGCAAATAATAAATGACAGGCCAGACCAATACGCTGCTTAGCAGCGGCTGCCAATGACGCGCAAAAGAAAAATGCACGCCGCTCATCACCTGCGCGATCCAAATAAAGAACAGATGCGCAAGAATTGCAATCGACGAGATAATCCATAGATTGCCGAAGGTTAAAATGCGGCGTTCACGCGTCAAAAATCTGGCTATAAATGAGATCAGCACAAAACTCAGCGCATTCATGCCCAATGGCGCATCGACCAATAGATCAACAAAGAGACCCGTGCCGAAAGCAAACCACACCCCGCACCATGTGGGCTGGCACAGCACCCAAAACAGCGTAATCATCAGCATGAATAACGGACGCCAGCCCGAAACTTCATAGGACAATGGATAGACCATCAGCGCCGATGCCATGATCACCGAAATGATAATAGCAAACAGCGGATCCCGGCTTGTCGGCCGGTTCAGTTTAGCGATCGGCATTCGGCTGCTCCATCGCTAATGAGTCTGAAAACAGCACCACCACATGGTGTCCGCCCGCTAATTGCGCAGCAGGAATAACATCAATCTGTGAAAATTCACCCGAGTTATGGCGCTGCACTTTAGACACCGTACCGACTAAATAGCCTGCCGGGAAATGTGCCCCTAGGCCGGAGCTATACACTTTTTCACCTACTTTGATATTGGCGCTGGTTGGAACATATTCCATTTTTAAGCGCCCAAGATCACCTGTGCCGGTTACAATTGCGCGCATGCCCGTACGTTCCAAACGCACAGATAAAGAATGTTCCTTATCAGACAGCAGCATGATTCGGCTGCTATGCGGGTAGACATTGACAATCTGCCCCATAATGCCTTTATCATCCAGCACAGTTTGGCCGACTTTCAGCTGGCTGCTGGCTCCGCGGTTAATCACAATAATATGGCGCAGCGGATCTGCATCGGTGCCAATCACTTCTGCAATTTCCATGCGGCCGTCAATAATTAAAGGCGTGTCTAATAAGCCGCGCAAACGGGTATTCTCTGCAGAGAGCTCAGAGAGTTTTTGCAACCGGACTTGAGCCTGAAGCAGTTCAGCCTGCATCGCGGTGTTTTCACGGCGCAGTTGAGCTTCTGACTTGGTTTGTTGATTCAGCCATTCTCGCGATAACACTGGATAGCTTGCAGCAGCATAAATGGGATTATAGGCTGCATACAAGACGTCTCTTGCCGGTTGAATTACATGCGGCATGCGCCAATCAAAGAAAAGCACCACCAGACATGCAATCACCGCAATGATAAATGAGCGAAAAGATGGCGGCTGTCTTGAAAACAGTTGAGTTTGCACCCGCCCAGTCCTTGTCTTAGCCTACAAACAGCATGTCGTGATTTGGATTATCGAAGAAATCGAGCACTTTACCGCCGCCGCGAGTGACGCAAGTTAGTGGATCCTCGGCAACCACCACCGGCAAGCCTGTTTCTTTCGCTAGCAGTTTGTCCAGATTGCGAAGCAATGCGCCGCCGCCTGTCAATACAATACCGCGCTCTGCAATATCTGACGACAGTTCAGGAGGCGTCTGCTCCAGCGCAGATTTCACTGCAGACACAATGCTTTGCAATGGATCAGAAATCGCTTGGGTAATTTCATCCGAAGTAACGGTAATCGCGCGAGGCACGCCTTCTGCAAGGTTGCGGCCGCGGACTTCAATTTCCAGCGCTTTTGCGCCTTCTTCAGGAAGCGCCATGCCTACTTCTTTTTTAATGGTTTCAGCCGTGGTTTCACCAATGACACAGCCATGCGCTTTACGGACATAATTGATGATCTGTTCATCAAAGACATCGCCGCCAATACGCAATGAGTCGGCATAGACACAGCCCTGCAATGAAATAATGGCAATTTCTGTTGTACCGCCGCCCACATCAACCACCATCGAACCGCAAGCCTGCTCGACCGGCATGCCGGCACCAATCGCCGCAGCCATCGGCTCTTCAATTAAACGCACATCGCGCGCGCCTGCGTTATAAACCGCTTCACGGATCGCGCGGCGCTCTACCAAGGTTGATTTGCACGGCACACAGACCACGACACGCGGCGCAGGCGGAAACAGGCGCTTTTCATGCACTTTGCCAATAAACTGGTTCAGCATGGTTTCCGTCACTTCAAAATCCGCAATCACACCGTCTTTCATTGGGCGGATTGCAGAAATATTCGCGGGTGTACGGCCGAGCATCTGCTTAGCATCAAGGCCGACTGCCGATACAATTTTTTGTGAGCCGCTGTGGCGAATCGCCACAACCGTCGGTTCATTTAATATAATGCCTCGTCCTGGCGCATAAATAAGTGTATTTGCTGTACCTAAATCAATGGCTAGATCGGGCGAAAACAAGCCAATTAGTCTTTTTAGAATCACGGAGACGTTCTCGATTAAACTTTATGTGGACGCAAGGTGGCAACTTTAACTAAATGTGATGATTTGAACAAGTCAATCGCTTATTATAACGCACGATAATTTGAAATTTTTTAATACTGATTAGGTAATGTTATGTCTACATCGGATGCACAGCAGTCTGCAGATCTCAATGCAAAAACAGTTTCAGCAATTGCCCATTTGGCGCGATTATCGCTGAATGAGGCGCAATCTGCTGAATATGCTCAAAGTTTAAATAAAATTTTAGGCATGATGGAAACTTTAAAAGGCATCAATACTGACGGTGTTGAACCGCTGAAAAGTCCATTCGACCACCCGCAGCCATTACGTGAAGATGTGGTGACTGAAGAAAATCATCGTGAGGAATATCAAGCCATTGCACCTGCAACGCAAGACGGCTTGTACCTTGTTCCGCGCGTAATTGAGTAATTACTGCTCAGTCCATCTATTTTCTTAAAATTAAACGTAAAGAATTATTTCTCATGACAGATTTACACCGCTTATCCGTTCGTGAACTGACAGAAGGCTTGGCTGCGGCTAAATTTTCTTCTCGCGAACTGACCGAACACTATTTAAAACGCATTGAAAAAATCGATGCACGAGTACAGTCGTATGTCACCGTCACCGCTGAACAGGCTTTGGCTGAAGCAGATGCAGCCGACGCTTTGCGTAAAGCTGGCGGCGCTACGGTACTGACTGGCGTGCCGATTGCGCATAAAGATATTTTCTGTACGCACGGCATCAAAACCACAGCCGGCTCTAAAATGCTGGACAACTTTATCTCTCCTTACGACGCCACCGTTGTAGCGAAAGGCAAAGTTGCCGGTTTAGTGACGTTGGGTAAAGTGAACATGGACGAATTCGCCATGGGCTCTACCTCTGAATCATCTTATTTTGGCGCAACGGCAAACCCTTGGGCGCTGGACCACGTTCCTGGCGGCTCTTCAGGCGGTTCTGCTGCTGCGGTTGCTGCTGACCTTGCTCCGTTTGCTACAGGTACAGACACAGGCGGTTCAATCCGTCAGCCTGCATCTTTCTGCGGTTTGACAGGTCTTAAACCGACATATGGCCGTGTTTCTCGCTTTGGTATGATCGCTTATGCATCATCTTTAGACCAAGGCGGCCCAATGGCGCGTTCGGCTGAAGACTGCGCTTACCTGATGAACGTGATGGCGGGCCATGACGCCAAAGATTCAACATCGGTTGAAAAAAATGTTGATGATTACGTTGCAAACTTAAACGGCACCTCTGTAAAAGGCTTGCGCATTGGTATTCCTAAACAGTATTTCAATGCCGCTGGTTTAGATGCTGACGTCAAAGCGCGTATTGAAGAATCTTTGAAAAAATTGGAAGACATGGGCGCAGTCTTGGTTGAGATTGACCTCAACATGACTGAAAGCTATGTGCCGACGTATTACCTGATTGCCCCCGCTGAAGCCTCTTCAAACCTGTCACGTTTTGACGGCGTGCGTTACGGCTACCGTGCAGAAAACCCTGTGGACCTGATGGATTTGTACAAGCGCTCACGTTCTGAAGGTTTTGGTAAAGAAGTTCAGCAGCGCATCCTGATCGGCACCTATGCGTTATCGGCTGGCTATTACGATGCCTACTATGTAAAAGCGCAAAAAGTACGCCGTTTAATCCAGCAAGACTTCTTAAAAGCCTTTGAAAATGTGGATGTGATCGCTGCGCCTTCTGCACCGACAACTGCGTACAGAATCGGTGCAAACCTGTCTCAGGTTGAGATGTACTTAGGTGACATTTATACCATCGCAGTCAACCTTGCGGGCCTTCCTGCAATCAATGCCCCGGTCGGTTTTGACAAAGACAGCCTGCCTGTGGGCTTACAGCTGATTGGCAACTACTGGTCAGAATCTCAATTATTGTCTGTGGTGCATCAGTACCAGCAAACAACCGACTGGCATACAAAACGCGCGGCAATTGCTGAGGAGAATGCATAATGGCTCAAGCTCAAAAATCGGCTAAACCAAAATCTAACCTGATTGATGGCTGGGAAGTGGTGATTGGCATCGAGATTCACACTCAGCTTGCCACCAATACCAAAATCTTCTCTGGCTCTTCAACGACCTTTGGTCAAGACCCAAACACTCAAGCCAGCCTTGTTGATTTGGCCATGCCGGGCGTATTGCCAGTTCTCAATAAAGAAGTGGTTGATTTAGCCATCCGCTTTGGTTTGGGGATTGATGCGTACATTGACCAAGCATCTGTGTTTGCGCGT
Source organism: Acinetobacter sp. CWB-B33 (assembly GCF_039655955.1). NCBI lineage: Bacteria > Pseudomonadati > Pseudomonadota > Gammaproteobacteria > Moraxellales > Moraxellaceae > Acinetobacter > Acinetobacter sp. CWB-B33. The sequence goes on along the minus strand of NZ_JAGFEU010000001.1, from coordinate 177,612 downwards.
AAAAACTACTTCTACCCAGACTCACCTAAAGGCTACCAAATCAGCCAAATGGACAACCCGATTGTGGGCTTGGGCCATATCGACATCCAACTTGAAGATGGCACCGTAAAACGCATTGGCGTGACACGTGCGCACCTTGAAGAAGATGCCGGCAAATCAATTCATGACCAGTTTGAAGGCATGTCAGGCATCGACTTGAACCGTGCTGGTACACCTTTGCTTGAAATCGTCTCTGAACCGGATATGCGTTCAGTTGAAGAAGCGGTGGCTTACATTAAGTCGATTCACACGTTGGTCCGCTGGTTAGGTATTTCTGACGGCAACATGGCGGAAGGTTCGTTCCGCTGTGACTGCAACGTGTCTTTACGCCGTCCGGGCAATGAGTTCGGTACACGCTGTGAGCTGAAAAACCTCAACTCATTCCGTTTCATTGAACAAGCAATTAACGTTGAAATTGAACGTCAAATGGAAATCCTAGAATGGGATGGCACCATTGACCAAGAAACGCGTTTGTTCGACCCTGTGAAGATGGAAACGCGTTCTATGCGTTCTAAGGAAGAAGCGAACGATTACCGCTACTTCCCAGACCCTGACTTATTGCCTGTTGTGATTGCAGATGCGCAAATTGAAGCGGCGCGTGCTGCCCTTCCTGAGTTGCCTGCTGCACGCCGTGAACGCTTTGTCGCGGACTTTGGCGTAACTGAATACGATGCACACGTTTTAACGCTGACTCGTGAAATGTCAGAGTTTTACGAAGCCGTTGTAAACGCTGCCGGCGGCGCTGCGCAAGGCAAAGTGGCTGCCAACTGGGTGATGGGCGAATTCTCGGGCGCTTTAAATAAAGCAAGCTTAGAACTACAAGATTCTCCTGTAACAGCAGAAAAACTTGGCGGCATGATCGCGCGTATTGTGGACAACACAATTAACGGTAAAATCGCGAAGCAAGTGTTCGGCTTTATGTGGGAAGAAGGCAAAACTGCAGACGAAATTATTGCTGAAAAAGGCTTGAAACAGGAAACTGATACAGGCGCAGTTGAAGCAATTATTAAAGACGTGCTTGCTGCCAACGAGAAGATGGTTGAAGAGTATAAATCTGGTAAAGAGAAAGCTTTCAATGGTCTTGTTGGTCAAGTAATGAAAGCAGCGAAAGGTAAAGCTAACCCAGCTCAAGTGAATGAATTAATGAAGAAATTGATTGGTTGAGGCTAGTTAATTTTGGAATAAAAAACCCGCTTTAGAGCGGGTTTTTCTATTTATCTATTATATAATTAAAATAACAATTTTCCGAGAAATATAAAAATGCAAAGAGGTATTATTATTCCCCCAGCGTTAATAAAGTGCGATGCAAATAAAAATAATGTTTTTATTGAAAGATCATATAACACCCAAGAATTGCAATATTTTTCTTTATACTGGGACAAAATAGCAATACCAGATCAAAGAGCAATTAAAATAGGAGTGCCTTTTGAACAAGATTACATTGAAGCAGGCATTTTAGAACTTGTTAAATCACCATTTAATTCTGGAGAAATGGCTAATGTTCTTCAGAAGTCACATACTTATGTTGCTAATTCTAAGTTACAAGATGTTGAAAATGAATGGACTTTAGTGAATATGTTAGATTCTAAAGACAGTGACCCTATTCAATATAAAAATAAAGATGTTCTAAAAGCTGAGTTAAAGAAACTCTTACCTGTTCCACGGAACAATGTAGCAATTCACGATTTATTAGACTTTAAAGCTCAACGCAAAGATGAATTAATAGCATTACATGAATCTTTGGATGAAATCTATGAAAAAATTTTAAACAGTGAAGACCAAGACTTAAGAAGAAAAAAAGAATTTCATAATTTAAAAGTAGCAATACACGGTTTGGATAAAACACTTATCGAACGCTTCCGCCTAACCTCCCGTGTCGACCACTCTGTCAGCTTAGAGTTTAATGAAAGTGTGCTTTCTGAAATGGTAAAATCTGGGGTTATCGATATGGCATTAGCTACATTTCCTACCCTAACCATTGCTAACACACTTAAATCAATAGTGAAATTTAAATTTTCAAAAGAATGGGCTTTGAAATCTGCTGAAGGAAATTTAAAACTAGATTATTTAGTTAAAGCAAAAAAAAATAATATCCTTTAAACAATATACCCTATATTGCCAAACTCGAAGACTTAGGACGTATTCAGTTTTCAAAGTCTTTCTTTATACGTGACTTTTGAATCCCTCTAAATCTCCCTTTAAAAAAGGGAGACTTTGTCACGTGATCAAATTGATACGCTTAGTTCCCTCTCCTTTAACAAAGGAGAGGGCTAGGGAGAGGATGAGATTTAAAAGATGAAAACTTTAGCCCTCATCCTCCGCCTTCTCCTAAAAGGAAAAGGGGCTTCCCTTTACCATCCTCCCGCAACTCGATTTCACCTTGTTTTCTCGATTCAAAAGTTAACTATTCATGGGCATAAAATAGATTCTAAGACATTAAATTGACATCATGCTATTTGATGCTCGCCCGACTGAGCCAAACCGCAGTTTTCTTTGTCCGTAACTTCTTGTGTCCTCGTGATTTTATTTGTTATGAATTTTGTGCATTGCTGTACATCATATTGCTGAAATCACCGAATATGGTTAAGAATAATCCATTAACAAGAATAATGATGCGCCGATTCATTTATTTTTAACTATAGGGCAAATGTTTCATATCACTTGAGTCAGGGGTCACAAACATAACCTCCTATTTGGAGAACAGACCATGAATTTCCCTAAAATATTAATTCTTACCGGTTGTATTGTCCTATCCGCACCTAACCTCTTTGCAGCGCAGACCAAGGTTGCTACTCACGGCAGCACCGCAGCAGCTGACCAAAAAGCTATTGCGAGCGCAATGAGCGCAGCGCCAAAAAAAGTGGCTGCAGCAGCAACCATTGTGGCCATGGGCAAAGATGGCAAGATGCATACCTTGCGTAAAGGCCATAACAACTTTACCTGCATGCCTGATAATCCAGCGACCCCAGGCCCAGACCCGATGTGCATGGACAAGGCGGCTTTGGAATGGGCAGAAGCCTGGATGGGTCACCAGCCGCCAAAAGCCGGTAAAATTGGCTTTATGTACATGCTGGAAGGCGGAACCGATGCCAGCAATGTTGATCCTTATGCCCAAAAGCCAACTGCAGGCAACCATTGGATCAAGACCGGCTCCCATGTCATGATTGTCGGCGCGGAACCCAGCTTTTATGATATGTATCCTAAGAGTGCCCAACCAGACACCAGCATACCGTACATCATGTGGCCCGGAACTCCTTATCAGCACTTAATGATTCCAGTAAAGTGAGCCTCAATATCCACATCACAGCTCTGGCCCAAGCATAAAACGTCAAGGGATTCTGCCCGTGGCTGGCCAAACAAGCCTGTGCCAGCTGCTGTGATTGAGAGAGGCCTATCGGCCATCGCAAGAAAATATACAATCTATCCTTTCAGCGGCCTGTTAAATGACTGCTGAAATTCAAATTGTTCTAAAATAAGGCGTGTTGAGGTTCCGTGAAATCATCAAATAAATATGCAGGCCAAAACCGCAGAATTTTCATAATTTCGCTTTAGCTTGCCATCTTGTGTTGCGATTTTTCTTAATTGCTTCAATTGGCAAAACAACACTGATTTAAGTAAATTTATAATATTGAACATTCCTTAGCACAGTCTTGCTGCGGCCAAAACTCAAAGCCGAAAAAGGCTGAATTGCATTTTCAAAATCCAAAAAATTAGACTGTAAATCCTGAGCTCCCTTTGCGCAGCAATGCGGCTCATCCTAGTGGTAGAAGGAGCGTTCATGAGCAATCAAATACTGGCATGAATTTAATATTGGATACTCCCTCTCCTTTGAGGAGAGGGCTAGGGAAAGGATTATTTTTGATGTTATATAATTAAATAAATATCAAAGAAAAACAAAAATGGCACCAGAACTTTTACAATCTATCATTCAATGTACCCTTGGACTGATTCTAATCCTTATCATTGTGATGCTAATCCATCCCAAATGGCGTAAAAAGCTCACACAACCTGAAGCCTATTCACCAAGAAAACAGCGAGGAATAGGCTTACTCTATGGCATCGAATTCATCTTCTATCCTATTTTGGGGCTATTTAAAATTATCTTTTCAATCTTTAAATAACCCGATGGATTTATTGTCGAGTCGAACCCAATTTATTCCAAAGCTCAGGCGTCAAAAAGGTCATCACCAATTTATTCATATCCACATAGCGCAGCACGCCTTGCAACTGCGATTTCACTTCAGGATTCTTCAAAATTTCTTCGCCCGTGATGCTGCCGAGTTCCTGAAAACTCTCACCCACGGCCTGCATGCCTTCAGCCTTAATCACCGCTTTGGCCTGAGCAGAACACTGCTCCGTCAAAATCCGCTGCAAAGTCTGCGCTAAATTTTTATCCAGCTGAGTCCGCTGCGCATCCGTCACCTGGCTGTATGCCTTTAAGTCTGGATGAGCCGACAAAGCGCTAAATGTCCATTGCAGCACGGTAGTTTTATCCGCCGCTGTGGTTGATTTCACCAAACAGTCACTGAGCTGATCCACTGTTGGCCCTGCTGCGGCAATTTGGCTGACTCCACATAGAAATACGGCCATCAAGCTCAGGCAGCCCATGCGGGATTTTTTTGGGCGTACAGCAGTAAAAACATCGCGTGACATAAAGCAAACTCCAGTGAATATTCCACCTCTTTGTATCACAAAGTACGGCGATGCACCTGTTACGACTCTGTAAAATAACACCCGTGATGCATCCTGCATAAAAACCTGATGATTTGATGCAGCTACTTGCTTCGACTAAAGAGCCATGCCCGCTGCATTTTCTAAACCTCCTGCGTGTGCTATGGTCATTGAAAAAGCAATATAAATCACATCTAAACAGAGGGAAAAAAACATGGCCAAACAAATTCTAATGCTGGTGGGCGACTATGCCGAAGACTATGAAACCATGGTGCCTTTTCAGTTCCTAACGGCTCTTGGCTATACCGTACACGCAGTTTGTCCGGATAAAAAAGCCGGCGGCAACATTGCCACCGCCATTCACGATTTTGAAGGTGAGCAAACTTATAGTGAAAAACGCGGCCACAACTTTGCCATCAATTATGATTTTAGCGCAGTCAACACTCAGGATTATGCCGGCTTGGTGATTCCAGGCGGACGGGCGCCTGAATATTTACGCATGAATGACCGCGTGGTGGAGATTGTGCGTGAATTTGACGCTGCGGAAAAGCCGATTGCCTCGGTCTGCCACGGCGCACAGCTTTTAGCTGCAGCCGATGTCCTAAAAGGCCGCCTATGTTCTGCTTATCCAGCCTGCGCCGCGGAAGTTAAACTGGCGGGTGGAACATATGCGGATATTGCCGTGACTGAAGCTGTAACCGATGGCCATTTGGTAACAGCGCCCGCTTGGCCGGCACATCCTGCATGGATGGCGCAATTTGCAAAAGCCTTAGGCGCTTCAATCAGCATCTAAACCATCAGGCTTTCAAACCCAAAATTAAAAAACGCTAAGCATTTCTGCGCTTAGCGTTTATCTGCTGATCCGCACACTCACGTCAGGCCATCTGAACCATTCGATGGCTTCATTGATGCTGCGTCATTCACACTACTTCATTTGGCCCAGCATATGCTTTGCGCCTGCATGATTGTAATTATTGGACAAATTCTGCAGTATGCGCGTTGCCTGCGCTTTTGAGTTGGAAAAACGGTTTTTATACGCGGGTACACTGGTTAAGCAGCGCGCTACCAGCATGCCGGATTCTGTATAGACTTTCGTGCCGTCAGTTCCCTGCAGCTTGCCATAGTTATATGCACGCTGCGCATTATTACATGCATTGACCTGATTTTGCCCTTTCCCTAAATCACGGCGTGCAGCCACATAATATTGCATTTGCTGCTGCTGCTCAGTCAGTGCAGGTTGCGCTATCCGCTTCACAGGCTCTGCAGCCACGCTGTCTTTTTTCTCTTCAACTTCTTTGACAGGAGCTTTAGCTGCACTGCTTTTTGCTGCAGGCACGGCAGGCATTTTTTTACTTGTATTCACGTTGGCACTGCTGTTTTTATAGAAGCGCCGCGCTTCATCTGCACTCATCATATCGGTCTTTAAGCGCACAGCTCGTGCATCTGCAAATTGTGATGACCGCAATTCAGATACAGGCTCAATAGATACAATCCAATGCTGGCCATTTTTCTGCACACACTGATAAGCGCCAATGCCTTGCTTAATATTGGCATGCGCAGCTAAATTATTTTTAGACTTCGCCTCTTTAACCAAACTTAGCGTACTTTTATACAGCAAGGAAAAACTGCCATTTTGGCTATGGCAGTAGTTGCTTAAATACTTGCGGGGATACAGAGACTGCGGTTCAGCATCACCATGCTTGGCTCCCCATGCATAGACATATTCTTTAGCGCTGCCATTGGCTTCGTTAATATTTTTTTGATCAATCACTTGCTGTGCCGACGCATACTTAGCAAAGGATTCTGAACCTGTTTTTCCAACAGTGGCGCAGCCATGCAGCGCCATGCCTGCACTAAACATCAACAATAATGTTTTGAAATTCACGCATATGTTCTCAATCATGCTGAGAAAATGAACATATACCAAATACCCTTAAATCTCAAATACAACACTTTGTTTTTCATGTATTTTTTGATTGAACTAATCTATGTTTTTAAAAAGCAACTGCCAAGCAAGCAGGCCATTTATCCAATTACCTGAACCATGCATCCTTTTTATTTGTTTAAAAAGCAGCAATTTAAATCTCTTTTACCGTTGTGTTGCTGAGCCGCCCAATAAAAAGCCCGCTCGTCGCGGGCTTTTTTAGCAATCATCAGATGGAATCTTAAGAGATAAATCTCCTATTGATCCAAGGTGGATTCAAAGGCTTTTAGCCGCTTATAGATTGACAGCAGTTCAATGATGGTTGGCCAAGAAGCAATTAAGTATTGGAAAGATTCACGCACTTTGCCGAATACGTTAGAAATCTGCATCATTAGGCCCAGTGTAATGGCGCCTGCAGCAATACTTGGAAACAGTACAAATAAACCGTATAGATTATCCAGCTGCATGTACCAGATACGCACCATATTGAAATAAGTATAGTGGAAATACAGTCGGAAATAATTAAAGCGCACCTTGCTGAATAACTCTTTCAGGGTGGCTGGATCTGCACGCTCAGCATGATCTTCACCATAGACCAATTCCTTCCGGTAGGCGGCTTCTACTTTTTGGTTATTGAACTCTAAGCCCGGCAGCTTATACCCCACTGCCATCAAAATGACAGTGCCGGCCACAGACCAAGTCACCGCTGCCCACATTAAGGCATGCGGGATTTCGCCGACAATCGGCAAGGCCTTCACATGGGAGGACAGTGAAAATAAAACCGGCAAAAAGGCCAATAAAGTCATCAGCGCCTCGATTAAACTCACGCCAAGCCCTTCCAATGTCCTGGCAAAACGCATGGTATCTTCCTGAATACGCTGCGAAGCCCCTTCAATCTGGCGCAACTTGCCCCAATTGGCCGTGTAATAATCGTTCATTGCCGTGCGCCAGCGAAAGACATAATGATTTACAAAGAATATATTAAGAACCGCAGTCGTTACATAAACCATTGCCACATATAAGAATGTCATTACACCGCTGTATAGCAGCATGACATCCCCGCCGCCATTGCTGAGCATTTTTTGAATGAGGTCATAGAACGGGTTATACCAAGCATTCACCACCAGGCTGACCTGAACGCCAAACCAAATATTGAACAGAATGAATGCCGAGCCCCATACCGACCATCTTTGCCATGGATTATTGGACTTGAATTGCCAAAAAAGGGCAAATATGACAGTCGAAATAAAAAACCATAAATAAAACCAAAGGAAGGATGGCGCCCAAAAGCGGCTCACCCCGATTGGCAATTCTGCAGAGGCATAGCCCTGCGGCAGCCCTAGAAATGTTCCCCAGCTGTTGCCTCCGCTGTACCAAAGCGCGATATTAATGACGAACCATAGGATTAACGATCCAAAAAACCATTTTGGATGAGGAAAAAAGGATTTAAACATTCTGCTGTGGGTGTCCTTTATTATTGCTATGAAGAATATGAATCGATCTTAAAACTTAAACCTTAATTTTTCTTTTAAAATTTGCAATTTTGTCAGATATTTTGTTGCGTTTGTTCTGCATGATGCGCTTGATATGACGCTTTTAAAAGGTGTTACTTATATAAACTATGAAAAATTAGCTGACTGAGCAGGCTATTTTCTCAGACCGCATCCTTTGCCTGTTTTCGCTTGTAGGCTTATTGCATTGCATGAATAAGGGCTGCCCCGGTCTGCGGCCAGCGGAAATATCAGTACAGACCGGGCTGATCACGCCAAGTACAGCGCTTTCAAAATAGCCGCGGAATTCCAGCGCGATTCCGTTCAAAAATACAGCCATTATGATTCAATCTAAAGTACTAAAATGAAGCGGCGCTTAAAAAGCGAATAATTTTTTATATTAACTACCCTTCATTTATGGTTTTTTATATGACACGATCAGCAGTATTTACAACAAGAGTTAAAAAACCATAGAATGTGCTAATATCATAAAACAAACCATATAAATTTAAAGGGGATTAAAATGGACAACTTAATTATAGAACTGCTTAAACCGGTCACGCTGGAAAAAGAAAACTGCGAACCGCTGACATTTGAACAAGGCACAGTGCTGAAAGTCGTTATGCACACCCCTAAAGGCTTATTGGTCAGCAATGATGATAAGTTTAACTTCATGATTTCACTCAAAGACCAAAACACTGTTTGGCGCGAAATCTAAGCTGTTTTTCTAAAATAGATATACTGCATCTGTAAATTTCATTCCCTTAAATAGGTGCAGTATTCCTCGCTTTTACCTCTAACTTCTCACCATTGTCTATTTTATTCACTTAAAGTTTATTAACCTCACGTTTTAAGCCATATACCCAATCATAGGGATAGACAAATACGTGTACAGTTATTTTTTCAATTTCACAATATTTATTTCTCCCCTCTGCATATTATTCAGCATTCATTTTCTTTCCCGCTCATTTTGCGCAGGCCGTAATCTCTCCATTTCAAATGCAATATGAAACCGTCTTGCGATTATCCACTGCCCTGCTGAGTCTGGTTCATCCGCACCCAAAGTGCTAAGTTTTCAGCCCATGCTAAAACCTGTATGCATGCCCTGCTTAACGCCTTGCAAATACAGAACTGAAGACGGCAGAAATGCGGTAAATTGACAGATGGGCAAGAAGATTAAGGCGCGGCACTGATTCTCTGATTTTCACCGCCCGCCAGCTGAACCGGCTAAAAGAGGGAATGCAATCATGACCGCCAAAGCAAAAAAAGCAGCAAAAACACCGCTGACCCGTTCAGAAAACATGGCTGCCATCCATTCTAAAAATACCAAGCCTGAAATTCTGATTCGTAAAGCGCTGCATCATTTGGGCTACCGTTACCGCCTGCATGATAAAAGCTTAGCAGGCAAGCCGGATATTGTGCTGAAAAAGTACAATACCGTCATTTTTGTACACGGCTGCTTTTGGCATCGGCATGACTGCAAATATTTTCATTGGCCTAAAAGCAATTTGGACTATTGGCAGCCGAAGATCCTAAAAAATGTTGAACGGGATACGGCCCACACCCTGCAGCTGCTGCAGGCGGGCTGGAAAGTCTGTATTTGGTGGGAATGCGCAACGCGCAATACAGCAGACTTTGAATGGTCTTTAATGCATTTTCAGAAATGGCTGCTGGACGCGGACAGCAAGTCTTTAGAACTTTAAGATGCAGCAATATAGCCTAGCGCATTGCAACGTTAAGATGGTCAAAAACCAATTTCGCCTCATGGCTTTAATTATCCCGCATGCACGCGCATCAATTTATTCTGCGCGCCTGCCCTTGCGCTGCAACAAATTCAGCACTGAATTGACTTACAAAACTTAACAATTAATAAAAGCACAAACTTGTTCTAAACATTAAAACTTTTTGTTATTAATTTCATTACTTTATATTATAAACATCTCAATAAAATAAATTTATTACGCATTTCGTAATTAATTTATGTATTGAATAATTTTATTACCGCTTTATGATGAAACAACAGATTGATTTTATCGAATATGTTTCATGAAATTGCTTTCAGCAAGTTCGTAAAATTAAATTCAGGCAAATGGAATTGTCATAAAAATTAGTTAGATATCATAAGTATGCACGTCCATTTGCGCTATACAACAAACTTAAATACGGCAATAGGATTGCCTGAAAAAAATGAGGACGTTTTATGAATGAGTTAGCAAATCCTTTAGAACTCTGCGGATTTGAATTTATTGAGTTTGTCTCTCAAGACGGTGAACTGGATGCAATTTTTCAAACCATCGGCTTCAGCAAAGTCGCAAAGCATAAATCTAAAAATGTGTATTTATGGCGTCAGGGCAATATCAACATCATTTTGAATTATCAGCCTGAATCCTATGCGGCATTTTTTTACAAAGAGCACGGCCCTTCTGCCTGCGCAATGGGATTCAGAACTAAAGATGCAGCGAAAGCATTCAATAAGGCCGTTGAATTAGGCGCAGAACCGATTTACAGCACAATCGGCCCAATGGAATTGAACATTCCCGCCATTAAAGGTATTGGCGGTTCCCCTATTTTCCTGGTTGACCGTGATATTTATGAAAGCGATTTTATCTTTATTGAAGGCCAAGACCCGCACCCTGCTGGAACTGGCCTCAAAGAAATCGACCATTTGACCCATAATGTTTATAAAGGCCGTATGGACTATTGGGCCAATTTTTACGAGAAAATCTTTAATTTTCAAGAAATCCGCTACTTTGACATTAAGGGTGAATATACCGGCCTAACCTCTAAAGCGCTGACTGCGCCAGACGGCAAAATCCGTATCCCGCTGAACGAAGACTCCGACAAAGGCAATGGTCAAATTGCAGAATTCTTAAGTGAATTCAATGGTGAAGGCATTCAGCATATCGCATTTATTACCGATGACCTGCTTGGCACTTGGGACAAGCTGAAAGCATTGGGCGCTAAATTTATGACGCCGCCGCCTAGCACCTATTACGACATGCTGCCGGAACGCCTGCCAAATCACGGCGAACCGACAGAGGAGCTGCAAAAACGCGGCATCTTGCTGGACGGCAATACGAAAGATGGCAATCACCGCCTGCTGCTTCAGATCTTCTCTGAAAATATGCTTGGCCCAGTCTTTTTTGAATTTATTCAGCGCAAAGATGATGACGGTTTTGGCGAAGGCAATTTCAAAGCCTTGTTTGAATCAATTGAACGTGACCAAATTAAGCGCGGCGTACTGGATATTGCCAATGCCTGATTTTAGGTATGCACTGTAAAGCCATGCTGCGGCTTGCCTAGGCTTTTAATCAAACCACGCCTAGGCAATGCTCTTTTTATGAGCATGATCTTCAAAAAATTACGATACTGCTCTGATGGCCCAAGCAAAACAATAAGAATACGGACATTCAATGATAGAGTACGATCACGACACGGATGATGGAAGCAAATGCCTCAAACACCTCAACATCAACAAGGAAACCTGAAAAAAGGTTTAAGCAGCCGCCACATTCAGCTGATTGCTTTAGGCGGTTCAATCGGCACCGGTTTATTCCTTGGTATTGCGCAAACGATCAAACTGGCTGGCCCTTCGGTCATTCTCGGCTATGCCATTGCAGGCCTGATCGCATTTTTAATGATGCGCCAATTAGGCGAAATGATTGTTGAAGAACCCGTCAGCGGTTCATTCAGCCACTTTGCCTATAAATATTGGGGCAAATTTGCTGGCTTTATGTCGGGCTGGAACTATTGGGTGCTGAATATTTTGGTCTGCATGGCTGAGCTCAGCGCGATTGGCCTATATATTCATTACTGGTGGCCCGATGTTCCGACCTGGGTCTCGGCTTTAGGCTTTTTCATTTTTATTAATGTCATTAACCTGCTCAACGTGAAACTGTTTGGCGAAATGGAGTTTTGGCTTGCGATTATTAAAGTCATCGCCATTATTGCCATGATTGCATTCGGCAGTTACTTGCTGGCCAGCGGCAACGGCGCCGCAAGCTCCAATTTAAGCAATTTGTGGGCCTTGGGCGGCTTTTTCCCGAATGGCGTCATGGGCCTTGTAATGGCTATGGCCATGATTATGTTTGCCTTTGGCGGGATTGAACTGGTTGGCATTGCCGCTGCAGAAACCGATAATCCAAAAACCACTTTACCCAAAGCCATTAACCAAATTGTCTACCGCGTACTGCTGTTTTATATTTTGAGCCTCGTGATTATTTTATCGCTGTACCCATGGAATCAAATGGCGCAAGGCGGCAGTCCTTTTGTGCTGATTTTTGATTCATTAGGCAGCCAAACTGCAGCAACGGTACTGAACTTTGTCGTGCTGACCGCTGCGGTTTCTGTCTATAACAGCACCAATTACTGCACCAGCCGCATGCTGCTGGGCTTAGCAGAACAAGGCAATGCGCCTAAGCTTTTCAGCAAAATTAATGACCGCGGCATTCCTGTAAATGCGGTGATGGCCTCTGCATTTTTTACCCTGCTCTGCGTACTGATCAATTACTTATTTCCAGAAAAAGCCTTCAGCCTGCTGATGATGCTGGTGGTCGCGGCTATTGTCATTAACTGGGTGGTGATCTCGTATACGCACTTGAAGTTTAAACAGCGCATGATCGCGACGAATACGCCGACGCTGTTTCCCAGCATTGCCTATCCGCTGAGCAATTATTTGTGCATTGCCTTTATGTGCGGCATTTTATTGATTATGAGCCTGACACCGGATATGCGGATTGCGGTATGGATGATTCCCATCTGGATTTCAATTTTGCTGATTGCCTATTTCTTTCAAAAGAAAAAAACCGCTGATCATGCAATACTGTCCAAGGATAATGTCCGTCTTTTATAAAGACGGCGCGTAAACACGAAAAAGAAGGTTAAACCATGTTTCAACATGTAGATGCTTATGCAGGTGATCCAATTCTTTCCTTGATGGAAGACTTTGTGAAAGATGAACGGACTCAGAAAGTTAATTTAAGTATTGGGCTGTATTACAACGAAAGCAATATTGTGCCTCAGTTAAAGTCTGTCCAAGCCGCTTATAAAAATATTGAAGCAGGCAATGATAAGGTTAAGCTGTATTTGCCAATGGATGGCTTAAAGCCTTATAACCAGGCAACACAGACATTAGTGCTAGGCGAAGATAGCCCAGCCCGCCGTGATGGCCGCGCAGTCACGATTCAAACGCTGGGCGGTTCAGGCGCACTGAAAGTCGGCGCAGATTTTCTGAAAAAATACTTTCCTGAATCTGATGTTTGGGTCAGCCAGCCGACATGGGAAAACCATATTGCGATTTTTAACGGCGCAGGCATTGCATCTCACTTTTACCCATATTTTGATGAAAAGACGAATGGCGTAAATGTGCCGGCCATGCTGGACACCCTCCGCACGCTCCCTGCAAAAAGTATTGTACTGCTGCACCCCTGCTGCCATAACCCGACAGGCGCGGATTTAACACCAGCTGAATGGGATCAAGTCATTACTGTATTAAAGCAGCAGGATTTAATTCCATTTTTGGATATCGCGTATCAGGGCTTTGGACAAGGCTTAGAGCAGGATGCCTACGCTATCCGCGCACTGGATCAATCCGGCATGAACTTTATTGTCAGCAATTCATTTTCTAAAATCTTTTCCCTATACGGCGAACGCGTAGGCGGTTTAACCTTTGTCTGCGATGATGCCGACACTGCGCAAAAAGTTTTAGGCCAGCTGAAAGCCACTGTGCGCCGCATTTACTCCAGCCCAGCCACAACAGGCGCGCTGTTAGTTGAAAATGTATTGCATACGCCTGAACTGAACGCCTTATGGCAGACAGAACTGAATGAAATGCGCGAGCGGATCATTCATATGCGTGAATTGCTCAGCAGCAAATTGCGCTTAGCGCTGCCCGAACATAATTTTGACTATTTGCTGAAACAGCGAGGCATGTTCAGCTATACCGGTTTAACCGCAGCGCAAGTGGATCAGCTGAAAGATCAGTACGGCATTTATTTAGTGCGCAGCGGACGCATGTGCGTGGCAGGGTTAAATTTGAACAATATTGATTATGTAGCAGATTCGATCGCCAGCGTCATTCAGGCCACGGCTTAAAGGCTGCGTTTGAATTATTGCCGTATTTAAAAGACTGACAGTGAAATGCCCGCAGCTGCGGGCATTTTAATTTACAGCGGCATGAGCAAAAATCACATTGACCGGACTTCAACATTGCATTCAGTTTGCCGCCTGAGATGGCGGGCTAATACACCAATAAAAAATGATTTAGTTCAAAAAGTCGAATTAAACGATATTCTACGCAGTATGTATTGACTCAATTATTTTAATAAATACTATCCAATTAATCACTTATATGTAGTCCTATTTTTTGTTTTGGATGGTCAAAAATTAAAAAATTTTGTTTTTCGGGAAGAACATGGATGGATACAATATCTACAATATTGTTTTAACCGCAATATTTTCAGTTGTCATTTTAGGGATTTTTTGAGGTGCGGGAAAAAACAGAAAAATTATTGTCTTTAGAGATTATGATGATCTTGAACTCACTTTTCTAATTCCAACAGCATTTTTCGGTATTATTTTTCTATTTCATATGTTTGGTGGAAATCCTCTATGTGGCACTGTTTTAGCAGGTGTTGTTTCTTTTATTTTATTGATCATCTTGGTCAAAAATAGCTACGTAGATAATAATCGAGTGATTTATAAACTATTGTTTTAGTTACCAATTTACCACTCGCTTTTCTATGAGTGATTAATTTATTTTCACTCATTAAACCAAGTGGTCAAACAGCCAAACAGCGAAGAGAAAGCCAAGCAACAGCACTTTTAGTTTTAACGACCATTACCCATATTATTGGGATTCTAGTTGTCGATAAATCTGGAGAACTGTTTAGCCCTCGGCAATCGATTAAAGGTAAAAGAGTTGGCAATATCCAAAATCATATGTAAATAGTTTTATTATTTAACTGTCTTTTCTACATATTCAGCTTTTTGAGTGTTGTAATTGAATATGCTTTTGTATGGCTTGTTTTCTTTGCCTTTGTCAGTGTATGTCACTTCTATAGGATAATATTTTGAATTATTTACAACGACCTTTAATTTAGAGCTTGTACTAGATGCACGTTGAGGTCGGCCGGCATAAAAGCCTGCTGTACTACCGCCAGCGGAACCAATTTCCAAAGCTTGGATCTTACCGACATCTGGAAGTAGCAAGGCAAACCATATAGAAACGTCTTGTCCACCTGCACCTGTAAATGAAGCTTTGCTATAACTTCCCATTTTGTCTATACCAAAAGGCTGCATGTTGTTTTGTAGATCACTTTGAAAATTAAAGCTGAAATGCCCATTAGCTGAAGGTATTTGGGTTTGATCTTTTGCTGAATTGATCAAGATAAATTGATCCTTTTTCTTTTTATAAAGTAAAAAATCAGCTGTACTTGAGCAAGCTCGACAACCTTGGATATATCCATCAGAAATGCCGACTTTCTCAACGATAACAAGGTAACGCTCTTCACCCTGGATATTTTTAAATTGGATCGTTGGGTGGAGAAATCCGAGTACATTTGTATCCAGTTGTTCACTTGGTAGTTTTTTAAAATAGTCATCTAGTTCTTGAGGTTCAACATATGCCATGGCATTACTCAGCGTATAGGGATATGCCGTTTCAAGTATTGTATTTTTATTGATCAACATTGACGTAGCGGATGATTGTTTTTGTATTGGAGATAATGCGTAGCTTGGGTTCAGCCCTGAAAGGAGTAGGATTGCTGTTAGTACAACGGATAATTTTATTGTTTTCATATTGTTCCTATTTTTCTAAAGTTTTACAGTTTGACTGTATAGCGGATTCATCGCGGATAGTGACATACAGGAGTTTTATATTGTTGTGCTTTTAATAAAAGATTTTCATATTTTTGAATAAGTTGTTCTTCAAGTTCTGCCATTTTCTAATATCTCTATTATTTATATTTTATTGAATCCACAAAGCACAGTACTTTTGTTGTGTGATGTGCTGTTTCTGCACGGAATAATTCAGAACATTTCACATCAATCGCTTTACCTTCTTTCTTAAAATATTGCTTATAGCGTTGCATGTTTGAATCCACCAATTGAATCAGTTTGGTTTTTTCTAAGCCTTCTTCACCATCTACATTAATTTGTTGATCTAGTGCTAAAGCAATTTGATTACCGCCAAAAGTTTCTTGGTTCGGATGAAGGCTTTTAATTTTAAGTAATTTTTCTGAAATGGTAGCAGGCTTTCCATAATAAAAAGTTTGTGCATGACTTAAAATAGGCATAACCATTAGCATTGAAATGAATATTTTTTTCATAATTTTAGACTCGAAAACCTTATTCTTGTACTTCACATTTTATTGCTTTCGTAGGCGTAATATTTTTTGCTGAAACCAATTGGGTTAAGTCAAAACCTTCTGTTTCTTCTATAAATAATTTGTAGTCTTTAATTTGAATGGTTGCTTGACCTTCATATTTACAAAAGCCTTTTTTGATATTGTCAGGTAGTTTGAAAGTTTTTTTCGCCACATCAAAATTGCTAAAACAGAACCATGCGTCACGAGGGTCACCGTTTGGGCGTGGAATCAGTGAAGACGAAGCTTTGTTGGGTTCAAAGCAAATAGCATCGCCCATATACTCCAAGTACTCAGGGTCCAAGTTACGTGAAAAGGTTCCTGTTAAAGTCACATCGCCTTTATAGTTTTTAAAACCACGGTCTGTCTTTTGATATTTAAAGTTTTGTGCTTCTGCCATTACAGGTAATGTCATAAGGGCTAGGAGTAGAATTTTTTTCATAATCATCCTAATATATTTTATGAAGTGCTTAATAGTCAGCAATTCTACTCATTTTTTTGCAAATAAAAAACTAGACAAAAATCTGCTGTAATAAGCCTTTTTTCCACGTTTTCGCTTGTTCAATTTGCTGTGCCACGATTTCAATTTTTTGGTCAAGACTCGAACAGATGCATGTAACATTGAACCATGCTTGTTAGGACTTGTAGCAAGTAAAATTGAGCCACCATTAGAATCTTTTGCACCCAATTTTCAAAAGTTTAAAGCTAAAACACTCATTCATTTGAAAAATGGATCAATATTGTCAAGGAAAAAGCTTTTCGAGCTGGTATTCCTCTTCGAGCCGAGCTGATGAACCTCATCTATAACAATCATGATTCAAATGGTCATGAAGCTGAAGCAGAGAGCTTAGGATTTAATAAAACAAGAATTCATCCTGATATTTATATGAATGAATTATTAACAGGTATGAGAGTAATTCATTAAGCTCTACCAGAAATTCTTAAAGAACTTGAAATTTATGAAAATTTTATTGTTGATGAATCTAATTTGAAAATTAACAAATAAATCAAATGTGGCGAAAACGAGGCAATAAAAAAGCCACTTTAAAAAGTGGCTTTTTTATATGGAATTTTGGTGGGATGGCGTCAATTGAACTAAACCAATAAGATATTGTTATTTAATGTTTATTTAAAACATTAAAATCCCAGTGTACACCACAGTGTACAAATTATCTGTTGCTAGGATTTTTAGATGGGTTTGGTTGCTATATCGGGAGTACAACTCAAAGTATATTACTCAACACATATCCCTATCATTATTTAGCCCCCTTACCCTCCACTTAGTCTAGAAAGTGAGGTACACCTACCACACTCTTACATTTTCTGTATAAGCCCCCCTATAAACAATAGAATAGATTGGTCTTCACTAAAAATGATAACTAGCAGCTTCGTTACAATGTTGCCAAGTTATTAGATAGGAAGTAGATACGATGAGTGATGCAGATAACGCCGTTGATATAATAGATTCAGATAAAAATAAGAAGATAAAAACACCGAAAGAAATTGAGAAAGAACTTAAAAAGCTCAAGCGTTATAAAGTTGAAAGTGAAAAGTCATTTCTTTACTCACTCCAGAATACAAAGCGCTTAGCCGATCTGATTAAAGAACACGGCGGTCTCATCAGTTACACACCAAATAAAGGCATCAGCCTAGACAAGGCCAGCTATGAAAAAATGCCTGAGCCAATACAAACTCAATTCAAGTATGGGTTAAAACATCTGGAAAGATACTTCTCTATTTTGTATGAAGCTGATTGCCAAGCACGTGCTTTTAATGCCTATCTGTACCTGTTAGAAATGGAATACCAAAAACATATAATTCTCAACAGTCCAACAAAATATGCAAAGGTCACTTTAACTGAATGGCGTAATTGTCTATCAGAAGTAGTTGGTCTAGATTCTGTGCGACTAGATAGGATAGAAAAGTATTTAATTGATAGTGGTAAATTACTTTATTGCTGGAAAAGAGGTACAAAGTGCTTAACTAGCTCAATGGAAAAAAACGGTGAAAAACTAAATTTAAAAGAAGATTACCGCATCAGTTTTAATGAATGGATGAATACAAATAGAATTGTTTATTTGGAAATGGATGTACTAAAACTAGCGTTCCCATGTAGGTAGTCATTTTTGACTTAACACTAAAAACAAAATCCCTTTTTTTTGGTCAAAATGACATTATTTTTGACGTTTAATCGCCTAAAAATATTTCTATATAATTCATTAATTTAAAGCCAGTGGAACTAGTCATTTTTAACGTCAGATTTTAGACCTATTATTCAGTTCGTTTGGCTATGGATTTGACACAGAATGACCACCTCTCCCAACTATAAAAAAAGCTGGACACCTGAACGTAGGAGAAAACAGCGTGAACGGATTATGCAAAATAAGCCCTGGCTTAAATCCACCGGCCCAATAACAGAAGATGGAAAAAAGGCCTCAAGCCAGAACGCGCGCTCCAGCTTTATAAAGTTCTCATGTGCGGAGCTGAATCAATTGATGAGAAAACAGGATAAGGTTTTAAGGAAGCTTTCAAAGCTGGACTTTGAACAGGAAAAACAGGATCTTGAAAATGAAATCGCTGGGATCAAAACAATTTTGGAGTCTGGAACAGCGCGGAATTAAATAAAACAAACTAATAAATAATGCCTGCATCGTTCATTCAAGAGTAATTAAAGATGACTTCCAGCAATCAATCCAAAGCTGCTGCTGTAATTCTAAGTGCAGACCTTGCGCTGAAACAGGCAGGCCTCGCGCATGAAGGCATTATCACGGATACAGCAAAATTACTGCTGTCTGTCGCACATGATCATAAAATCAGTGTAGAAAGCGCATATACCAGGCTCTGCGAAGAATATGAGCGCCTTGAAGCACAGCAGAAACAGCGAAAAATAAAAGCAGTAGAAGCCTACGACAGCCATATTGCTCAGCATCAGGAAGAATTGAATCAAATCCGCTTAGATATCGAGAGCATTAAGGCAGAAGCTGCGGCATTGCAAAAAGGCCTACAGCGTAAAAAAGAGATCCACGTGCAGCAAGAAAAAAGATTAAAGGCGGAAAACTTTACAGAGCAGCAGATCCAAGCTGTTTTGGATATGGGTGAAGCACTGGATGAGCAACAAACCCTGCAAGAAATCAAACAAAAGAATGAAGCGGAAATTCATCTGAATAAACGCCTTGATGCGATTTATGAAGAAGCCCGCACGATTAAAGAAACAGTCCTCTATACGCAGTAATGCTGCTTCAAATGCTTAATTGAATAAAATCCTCACCCGCATGCAATGGCCGGCCCTGCATGCGGCAGACTAAGGGCCATTGGAATGAATATTGCGGAAAAGATTAAAACTGAAATTTCAAACTATAAATACTACAAAAACAAGTTTGGAGAGGCTCACCCCCGGGCAATGGATAAACTGCTGGAGATAGCTGATTTAATCCCTGCAGAATGGGCTAATGATAAAAATACTGCATTAAGCAAGTTTGTTGCTTCAGCCCAGCTGATTAATGATTTGCGAATGAAAGATCAAAGTAGCAATGAAAATGAAGTGACCAATATTAGAGCCAATGGATTTTAAATCTAACTGGTTTTCCTTGATGTACCTTGATGGAATGGTGTTTCCTCAAAATAGCGATAACTCTTGTTATATCTGGTTTATAGGCTATTTTTCATCGTATCTCAGTAGAAACTCATCAGGGAAAGATTTTAAGTCTGCTGTCTGCGGGGATTTTGTAGACTTACCCTTACGTAGTCTTACCAAACACCTTATCGTCAAAAGTGATGTAAAGCTTGTGCCGTATAGGTTTAGGCCTACTTTTATGCCATTTAAACGTGAGTGGCGTAAGAGTAATTAAGGTGTACCAAATACCCACTCATCCAGTTGATTTACAATAATCTTGTTTTACGTAGTTTTACGAAATGAAAACCACCATTCTGCTGTAAGCCTTTTTCTATATGGTCTTCTTATCAATTTCCATCAATACGCTGTAAAACAAAAATTACTTAGAAGTACTTAGATCAAATAGGTAATTTTTCACATTACTTGCGACATAAAATTGAAGTTTCAATTTTGAGTGAATAAGTAACGGCCTTTTATGCCTCTTACTCACTTATGCACCTGATTAGATCGAGTGACTGTAAGAAAATAGTGCATTTTTCATTTAAATTATTCAATAAACTCAGCTTTACCGTGGCATGAAATTTGCTGTAGACGAATTTACAATATTTTTATTTTTCAATTATTAAAGGTATGTTCTATGTTTAAGCACACACTCATTCCACTATTTGTTTTTAGTGCTCTTGGTACTTCAGCAGCTTATGCTGAAAATTTTAATGTTCTTAAGCAAATATCAAACAAACCTGTTCAGCTAAAAGATGGTGAATACAAAGGTAACTATTATGTACCTTCAACTTTAAATACGATTACTTGGGGATATTTGCCAAATAAAGATGCTAAGCCTGTCATTTCTGTTCCATCTGGCAGCGTGGTGACTTTTGACACAGTTTCGCATGAAGGTTTACTTGAAGATCAAGGACGAGATGCAGAAAAGTTCTTTAAATCAAAAGGTGTTAAACCCGAATATATTTTAGATGAAGCAAAAAAAATTACTCAATCTAAATTGAATCATGATTTTCATAAAGATGGTCCGCACATTGTGACTGGACCTGTTGAAATTCAAGATGCTCAACCGGGTGATATATTAAAAGTAGAAGTGATTAAGGTTGAGCCACGTGTTCCTTATGGCGTCATCTCCAACCGTCATGGTAAAGGTGCTCTAGTTGGTGAATTTCCGAAAAAGCCAAAACAAGAAAATGCCTCCGCTGCCCATCCTGAACGATATGGTAATGTTTCAGTATTTACCCCTATAGAAAAAAATTCCAAAGGTGAGTATGAAGGTGTCCTAAAAACAGAATCAGGTAAGTCTATTCGTTTCCCACTTTATCCATTTATGGGCATTATGGGCGTAGCTGCTAATACCTCCGAGCCTGTTCATTCTGTTCCGCCTGCAATGTATGGCGGTAACATTGACATCAATGAATTAGGTGCTGGATCAACAGCTTATTATCCTGTGCAAGTCAAAGGCGCTCTGTTCTACACAGGTGATAGCCATTTTGCACAAGGAGATGGTGAAGTGGCTTTAACAGCACTTGAAGCATCTGCTCGTGCAACTCTTAAATTTACGCTATTAAAACAAGGTAAAGATAAGATTCCTGGTAAGGAAATTGTACAACCTTTAGCAGAGAATGCTGAATTTTGGATTACACCAGGTTTAGATGTAGATTTAGATGAAGCAATGAAAAAATCTACTCGTGAAGCAATTCGCTTTTTAAATCAGGAGTACGGTATTGATGAGGCAATTGCCTATGCTTATTTAAGTGCTGCTACAGATTTTGAAGTTTCACAGGTAGTGGATAAAACCAAAGGAATCCACGCGAAAATACGTAAGGCGGACTTTAAAGAGTTTAGTGAAGAACAAAAATAATAATAAAATTATCATAAGGAATACCCCCCTGAAAGCTAAATGCATGGTCTGGCTTTCAAGGGGTTAATTAATATTTTTTTCGATCATTAATAGTAATTTTTGTACGCCGTAGAAAGACAGAGCACGTTTTTCTTGTTTGACGTAGCTTGACAAAACGCATTTTCAATAAATCCTCTAAAACCCTTATGTAGCCTAGCTTTGAATGTATTTTTAGGGATGATTTCAAAGGCATCTTGTCAAACAAAATACAGATACCTTGTCATGCAAGATTCAAGGTCTTTTTTTTGCTATACGTAGCTATACGAAAGGCAATTTTTATAAAAGCCCTCCCCCCTTGTATGCCTTTCTATATATGGCTTATATGCCATTCAATATAATTTAGCGTAAAGCAAAAAATTACTTAGATGGAATAGGTCCTTTTCAACTATCTTGTGATACGTAGTGATACGAAATTAAAGATCAAAAATCGCCGTATCCCTTATAGTGCCTGGCAAGCATTCGAATTTAATTGAGTGGGTTGTAAAACAAAAATGAGCTGTCCTTGTATCTCTAAAATTATGCCATTTTGCATGACGTAGCATGACGAAATGCAGTTTTCATAAAATAACTGTAATGCTTATTTGATAAGGCTTTGACGCGATTTTAGGGTGCTGTCAAGGTAAATCAAAGGTACTTGTATATCTAAAATACGGCGTTCCTTGTACGACGTAGAACGACAAAACAAGGGCTATAAATGAACTACAATCCCAAATTGAGGACTTTTTATACTGTGTAATTGAACACTTATTAATATTCAATTTCTATTCAGCTTCACAGAATAGATTCTTTTACATCAACTGCTTGATTAGTAATTTCTTTCAAAAGATCTTCTAATTTTTTAAATTTTTCATCATATTTTTGAGTGTTTTCTGTATAATTCCTTTGATTGTATTCAAATTCTATTAAATTTTTATCCTGAGCTTTTCTAAAAGAAAAATACTCCAATATATGTAAGTCACCTAGAGCTTTATTAGCTAATTCCTCAAAGGTAATTATTAAATTTTGATAAATCTGTATTTTTTCATTTTTTTCTAAAAATTTATTATTCATTTTTTTTAATTCTATAAGTTGCCATAGTAGTTTTTGACGATCTTCCCTATTTCTGAATTCATCCATGCTTATCTCTTTGTCTAGGATAATTTTAGCATTATAAAAACCAAACCCATTTTTAATATGGGATGATAAGTCATTTAAATTATCTAAAAGCTGAAGTGTACTTTTTATTTTGTGTTCACTCCGCCAATCACTAAAAAGAACAAATGCAGCCACCGGTGCAAGGAAGGCAGCACCTAAAGTAAGAGCATCTTTTATAACATCATATGCAACAGATCGATTAAAGTCATATTCATAAATTGGGTAGTTGCTTTTCAGAAAGAATGCCATCACCAGGTACAAGAATACCCCTATAACAGTCCAAAATCCGACTTGTCTTATCTTATCTTCTAAAGTTTTCTTCTTCATACATTCCAATGCTATTTAAAAATACTAATTCTAACTAATAGAACATCCTTTTAAAGGGCGACCTGCGAAAAACTGTACTCGTCAATAAAAAGCCCCCCTACTCAGGAGGCTAATTTATTTACTACTAGTTACCTACAAAAATCAGTCCATCTTGCTCAGATAAAAAATTCATTTCGATTAACTTATCAATATCTCGATAGAATGTTCTATCTGTCTTCCCACTGAATAAGATTTGTATTCTTGGTATTCTGTACAACTCTGCTTTAGAGAAATGCTTTTTATTCTCCCCACAAACAATAAGTACGGTATGAATTAAGTTAAATTGTCTATCTGAAATTTTCTTATCAAATTTGGCATTATTCAATGCTGTTTGATACAGCAAAAACTCAATCAGTCTATTGCTTTCATCATGTAGATATTCGATTGTTTCAAACATTCCCTTAAGCACGAATGCAATAAATAGCTGATTGGGATTAGCTAACTTTCGTTCGGCATGTTTTCTACATTGATTAAATAATGCGAAATATTCATGGATATTCGTTTGATAGTATTTCCAGATAGCCGACGAACTAAATCTATACCCAGATTGCTCTAATATAAGCATTTCAATTAATCGCCCTGTACGTCCATTTCCATCCCAAAATGGATGAATCAACTCAAAATAGTAATGCGCTAAACATGCTCTAATAATTACAGGTTGATTAATTATGCTTGGGCTATTTAACCACTCAACCCAAGCCTGTATAAGATACTCAATATCCTCTATACATTTAGGTGGTCTATACGTTCCCCCGTGTACTTCATTACCAACAATTGTTTTCTGTGTAGGCTGATTATTCCGCAATTGTCCAGCAGGATTATGCTGTTCAGAAAGATTCTGTGAAACAAGTATGTGTAAATGGAATATTGTTTCTAATAAAAATGCGCTACCTGATAGTGGTGACAACTTCTTAGAGCTCTGCCCTTTAATCCAATCTATGGATTCTTTTAGGTTTGTAAGCCTTCTTTCCTCTGACTTTTGAATAGTCTTGGGGTCTTGTTTTAAAATATCTGCTGTTTCTTGTTCTGTAAATTGCCCACCCTCAATCGTATTCGTACTATAAATACTGCTTGCAAGTACCTTTTCCTGAACCTGATCAATAATCAATGGAAGGCTTGGAGTCTTATTAAAGCGATTCTGTGAATCATTAACCCTATCTAGCATGGCTTGAACTTCGTCTAGCTCAAAACCCAGCTGAAATGTAAAGGAGCCTGACTTGTAGGTCATAACTCTAAGTGTAGTATCATCTACCCATGTTTTACTTTGTTCAGGCATATTTTGTCAGTAAAAATGTCAAAGAAAATGTCACTACATTAATATTTTATTTCATACACTTAGTCAAATATTACCAAAGAAAATGTCAAAGAAAATGTCAAAGAAAATGTCAAAGATTTCATAGGTTATTTTTTATTCTTTTTTATCAAATATTTAAAGTCCCATCAAAGGGACATATAAGCATCATAGTAATTGCAGTACATCGGCTCTAATTTCTGTCACTTCCTTTTCATTTCCGCTTTGGTCTTTCCATTTACGTGCACGGAATGAACCTTCTACATAGACCTTTCCACCTTTCTTTAGGTACTTACTGGCAATCTTTGCTAAACGGTTAATGGTGGAGATTCTGTGCCACTCTGTAGCCTCTACACTCACCAGTGATCTTGTCTTTCCAGAACTCAAATGTAGCCACGCTGAATGTGGTAATGCTTCCACGATTGGTGAAATTCTTTGTTTCAGGGTCACGGCCTAATACGCCCATGACAATAGCTTTATTTACGTTTAGCATTTTTCTTTCTCTTATCCTATTGGCTCATGTATGTGTCTGTTTTGAGGTGGACATGGTGGACAAAGTGGACTTAATTAACTATCTACATGATTTTAAATAATTAAATAAATCCACCTGTATATAAATATGAATAGTAAAAAAGTGGACATAAAAAATAGATGAAGTGGACAGAATAAATTGGGTTGAATCGTGTCCACCTTATGCCCACCTATTAAAATAGATATATTTATATAAAGTGGACATAGAAATATCTATATATAACAGTATCTTAGCTAAAATAAATATCTCTATGTCCACCTTGTCCACTGCGTCCACCTTATAAATATTATTTCTAGATTTCATTATCCAGGCTCTGCATGGCTTCTGCGCTGAAATGCATCATTCGGGGCCGTGTGCCGTCAGGCAGGGCGCTGCTGGATTTCTTCACATAGAGCTTTTTACCGCCCTCGACAAATTCCTTAATCCAGCCGTGTCCGATCAATGCCTTTTTCACGCTGGCTTCATTCATCCCGATGCACATTTCCTTTTTAAACATGGTTGGCGATACAAGGTAAGTTTTTTCTTCAGGGTCATAGTAGCCGACACGGTTATGGATGCGCGGGCGCATCACTTCGCCATCCGCATGCCGGATTACGGTCAGGTTTTCAAAGCGGCTTGTGCCGTTGGCCTCAAAGAATGCCTTGATATGCTCAAGAACTTTCGTTTCCTCCATGTTTTCACCATTGCCCAGATTACCCAGCCAAGTGTGGAAACATTGCGTCACAGCTTCAAATGCGCGGCCCTGCGCCCATCCTGTGATACCGGCCTGCGCCGCGAGTTCACCGGCAGCCGCCACCAGCGCGAAACGGCGCAAAACACGGCTGGCCTGTCCATTCTTTGTCTGGCTGTGCTGTTCAATAAAGCTGGCCATCAGGGCTTGGGCGTTCTGCATCACGGCATCTTTATCCTGGGTCAGATACTCCAGCCATTTAATGCCCGCGTGGCCGTAGTGCTTTGATGCCAGCTCATTTATACGGCCGCCGATATCCTGCGGCGCTGCGCCATAGTTGATGCAGTCAAATACGCCGTATCCTTTGCCGGCATCACTGGGGATATGCGCGAAGCGCAGTAGCAGCCCAGCATCCAGCTCGATATTGCCACGGCGCAAATGCTCTTCAAGTGTGACTTCGCCGGTTGAGGTGTACATCAGGCTGAATTGCTTGGCATCGCGGTTTTTGCCGGCCTTGGTGCTTCTGGCTTTGCCCTGTCCGCCAGTAAGCATATAAACAATATCAGATACGGCTTTCGGCACCGCCTGGCGCAGCTCATCAAGGTTTAAAAAGCTGTCATTTCTCAATTCTGCTTCATTCTCTAAAGCGTTATCAGTTGTCCGCCATGACTTAGAAATATGCTTGGGATTGCCCCACACGCTGCATGAGGCCTTGGTAATGGTGCTTTTGCCGTCCGTTGATGAGCCGTAGATATGAAAGCCTCCGCTTTCCGCGCCTAAAGGCAAAACCAGCTGCCCGGAAAAGGCACATGAGAATGCTAATACCGCTAAAGCGTGAGGCTCAATCAGCCGGCTCAGCTCACGCCATTCCTCAAAGCTCCCGGATACGGTATAAGGGCTTTTGCTGTCACTGTGAAAAAGCAGCTCTTCATCTTCGCTGGCGCCATAGGTTTTATTGGGCGTAGCGAAACAGCAGCCATGCCATCCGGCGCGGTCTACACAGCGGAAGCGCTGCTCTATCGGGTAATCCTGAATGTAGTTAATGAATACGTTTTTTTTATAGGCTTGGCGCGGAGGCATCAGGCCATGATTGGCAATAATCTTTAAGGCTTCCTGCGCTTCCCCCATGAAATGCTCATAGGGGATCAGCAGCCGGTGCAGAGTATTGTCCTTGTCGTGGAACTGAATAACGCGCTTCCAGTTGTCATTATTCAAACTGCGCGCTTCACCTAATATAATGGCTGAATGGCAGATAAAAGTACGGGTCTGTTTAAGCTCCCCATCCTCATCCCTTTTTTCTTTGATCAGGTAGAGGCCATTGTCCAGAATATGCAGGAATGCACCGTCATCCATCCTGAAAGGCTTGGCCAAATGGCCTTTAGGTAGCAGCTTATTTGCAAGCAGTCGCTCAATGGCCAGCTGAATAAATGCTTTGACCTCATCCGAATCATCTTCTTGATAGAGCTCTGTCAAAAAAGAGCCTTCGCCGTACTCTGTATATTGGTTTAATAATCTAACTGCAGTATTTTTCTCAAGGCTTTGGAATGCCTCCAGCTTGATATGCTCAGGGCGCACTGGCATATAGAGCTGGGTATATCCGGCCTGTGACAACTGATTAATGGCAAATTGAATCTGCTCAAAATCAAACGGCTTGAGTGCAGCCTGTTTGGCATTGCATAGGGTGGGCAATATCACCAATGCCGCGGCGCAACCTGTCTGGGCAATCTTAAAGAATGCCTCCAGGCTGCAAGTGATAATGACAGGGTGATCTTTCTGCAGGTTCCCGTAGCAAGCAAAGCCGTTGGCCAAGCCGTCAGGGATGACTTGAACCGACTTTTTATCCTGCAGTACGGCGCATTGAACAAGCTTCAGCTGCCCATTCACGATAGGTAGGATTAAAGGGCTTTCGTACCGGCTGCCGTTAATCTCTACCTTGCATTGGTCGACATAGATCGGCTGTGATGGACTGCCAAAACGCTCAATGATGGGATGATTTAGATATGTTTCATCCAGTGGATTAAGCACCGTGCAATTTGCTAAGATAGTGTCGGGTTTGATGGAGGTGGTGATATTCATAGTGTCACCGCCTTTTTATTTGCTTCCAATTCTACTTGATAGGCTTCAGTTTCATCGGAATAATGGCTTAAGCGATTTTCAGCAATGTACTGGTACATATCTACAACATGTTCTAAGTCATAAAAACCAATCACACCCTTATTACCAAGCTCTCTTTTAATTTCTTTTAAGCGTTTTTTAATGTCTGTGATTGCAACACTCATCCACTGCATATCACATTCAGCCAGTGAATAAGCATCGACCAAATCACCAGCATTATAAGTCTTAGGCGTGTTATTAGAATTAATTTGTGTAGGCATGATTAATGCGCTCCGCTTGATTTTAAAGGAGCTTCACCATTCACGACCAAATGAGGGTGGCGAAGCCGAAAAGGGTTGGTCGACAGGCTCAAACGGTTACCTGCACACTCGAAAGTGTCCCTCTCCAGCTCCGCCATAACATGCGAACGCATAGAGATTTCACGCACAAAAAAAGCCCTTGCGGACTGTGCGCCGTTTGAAAATTTATAGCCGACCAAAGCTAATTCAGTGATTTTGCACTGAACGCCGTTAGCATAGCTAGGCAAATGACAGCTTTCAAGGCCTAAAATCAAAATTCCTAAAATTAATGCTTTAGACACTTTAGAAACAGCAGGTAAATCACAACGTTCATTTCGATAAGAAACAAACGTTGCTGATAACCGGATACTCATGCTGTTTCCGCCTTACCAAAATATTTGGCCAGTACTTGCATACCCTTAGGTAGAATGAAAAACTCAATTTTGGTGAATGTATACGGATCTCCATTCGGGCGTATTCGGGCCACTTCCTCATACTTAGTTTCGCAGTAACCACACTTTTGGCTGTAGTAAGTCGATGCCCGAGTATTGTTTAACTTCCGGTCCCAGCTATGCTGACGAAGCCAATTCGCAAGGACGGCTTGTTTTATATTCAGGATCTTGCAAGCTTGCTGAAATTTCACACCTGCAGGTGTTTGAGTGATTGCGTCGATCGTTCGCTCAAGCGACTGGTTCTGTGTTTCTAAGTGAATGACTTGCTCGGTGTAATTCAGCAAAGCACGGCGTAAGGCATGAGGGTCATGTAGGTCGACATTGGTAGACTTAACCTGTTTTTCTAGTTCTTGCCAACGATCTACCAAGCGTGCTGTTAATTCAGGACATAACTGCGCTACAACAATAATGCTATCGCGCTTACCTTGCTCACCAGAAAAGACATAAATTTTAGGTATTACCCCATTTGCCGATTTAATCCCATCCTCAATTTGAGGATAGGAAATAACGCTAGTATCTATAAGGCTTTCAATAGTTCGCTTAACATTATCGGGACGTTTATGGACCAAATTAGCAATTTCTAAATGATCCATTTTAATACCTGAAAAAGGTGCTAATAGATTCATGATTAAGCCTCCAATACTGCGAGACTTTGTTTTTGGCTGTTATGCCAGTCTACAAGCTCGGCATAGTCGAAATAGACTGCTGCCTGCTTGGTATCCCCTGTTTTAATTGGCCGAGGAAATGAGGCATCTGTACGCACGATATGGCGCAATGATTCGCGGCTTATATCCAGCAGTTCACAAGCAGTTTTAAATTGGACACGGATTGGTTTGATAGTCATAAAAAAGCCCATATATGAATTAATATAGGCTTAGTATGTTGATGATTTTATTTGCTAAAAATACTTCTTCTAGCACAATGGGTATTGTGCTTGCATCTTACCCATTGTGCTAGCATATAGGTGTTTATGCTTCTTTGGCCTTGCTAAATTCTTTTGAAAGCCAGCTTTCTACTGTTTTTGTGCTAAGTCCATATTTTACAGCATACTCTCTAGCGCATTCTGCATAAGAGTGAAAGCGACCAATTTTCCACTTTTTAAAAACCTCACCTTTTAGAGCTTCATATTTTTTTGCTCTACTTGTACCCCCAAGTGAATGTATACTTTTATCTGATATATTTGTAGTTAAAGAATGATTGAGCATTAAATATGCATAAGTTGCACCTATTGCAATGTAAATTTCATCAATACAATCAATAGTAAAGCATAAGTCGTTTGAGGTAATGCATTCTGAATTATTGAGAATTGAATAACCTTCATAAAAAAGATGATAAGCACGTGATAAGCGGACATACCCTTCAGCATAGAGCTGAATTTGAGAGTTTTCTCTTATTATTGTTATATTAGGATCGTCGTTAAAACATTCTTGGTCATAATCATAAGGCGGTTTTTTGGAGTATATATCCTTCATTAGATTGCCAATCAATAGCCTGTCATCAATTCCTAGGATTTGAAAAATCCGAAAAAAGCTATTAAGTAAATATCCTTCTTCATCATAAGTTTCCCGCAAAAATGAGATTGCATCCCTATTTAACTCATCAGATAAATCTAAATCTACATTCCCCTCATCACTAAACTCGCCAAACATTGTTTTATACTCCCAAGTATCCCCAAAAAAATAGCTAAGCCAATCGAGTTAGGAATTTGACTTTCGAGGATCAGCCTAGACTTAGCAAACTGAATATAAATGATATTGAGCTATATATGTGTATATCTTGGCATTAGTGCGACAAGGAATGTCACTTAACCTTTTTAAACTGAATCACTGCCTGATCCGCTATTTCTTCTAAATAGTTTGCATACCACTGCATCATGTTTGCCCTATCCTGTAGGTACTAGGCATTGTTATATACTCCTGTTTCCCCATCCTTTAGATGGGCTTCTGGGTTTTTACAAAATCAGTGATGCGGGATAATCTCGTATCACTTTTTTGACCTTCTCTTTTTATCAGAGCATCAACATAGCGCTGCGTATCAGGTAAACGTAGCCAGTCATTAGGCTTTTTATTAAAACGACTTGCTGCTTGAGTAGCATTAAACCAGCCTTGTTCACTAAAACTGAGTTCTTGGCCATTGTATTGAGAAGTGATTAACCCTTTCATAGCTACCCTACCTTGCCAAAATATTTGGCCAGTACTTGCATGCCCTTAGGTAGAATAAAGAATTCAATCTTGCTGTAGCTTCCTAACTCACCATTCGTTTTGACTCTCGTCACTTCTTCATATTTGGTTTCACAATAACCTCGTTCTTGGCTGTAGTGAGTTGATGCACGAGCTTTTTGCAATCTTCGATCCCAACCATGAGAACGCAACCAATCAGCTAAAACTTGGCGCTTGATATTCAGAATTTTGCAGGCTTGCTGAAATTTCACACCTGAAGGTGTTTGAGTAATGGTGTCGATCGTACATTCAAGAGAGTGATTTTGTGTTTCAAGGTGAATGACTTGCTCGGTATAGTCCAATAAGGCACGGCGTAGGGCATAAGGATCGTGTAGGTCAAGATTAGTATACTTAACCTGTTTTTCCAGCTCTTGCCAGCCGTCGACCAGTCGCGCTGTGAATTCAGGGTATAATTGTGCTACGACAATAATGCTATCGCGCTTACCTTGCTCACCTGAAAATACATAAACTTGCGTACTTCTGGATCTCCCCATAGTGTCAATAGATTGTTCATCCCCCATTGGGGGTTGAATAATCACACCGCGCTCTACAAGTCTTTCAATAGATTGTTTTACTTTGCCATGGCGAGATTGAACTAACTCAGAGATATACATGCTAGACATTGAAGCAGCAGAAAGATTTACTAATTGTTTCATGATTAAGCCTCCAATACTGCAAGGCTTTGCTTTTGGCTGTTATGCCAGTCTACAAGCTCAGCATAGTCGAAATAGACTGGCGCTTGTTTGGTATCACCTTCTCTGATCGAGCGTGAAAAAGAGGCATCGGTACGTACTTTATGGTGCAGTGCTTCACGGCTTACTCCCAATGACTCACAAGCTGTTTTAAATTGAATACGGATTGGTTGAATAGTCATAAAAATGCCCATATATGAAAAGATATGAGCAATTGTGGGATTATTAAGTTTTTAAAGTGTTGAAATCGAATAAAGATTATTTTTCATCGTTTTTTATTTACGATGTAATAAAAAAAACCAGACTCATTACTTTTTGAATCTAAAAGATTTTTTAATAAAGGTATAATAGTTTCTTTTAATTGCTTCCCTGAAAATTGCCCTTGTGGATATAAAAATAATGCTAAGGTATCGTATCGGATATGGTGATTAGTGATAGATTGCCATATAAGTAAGTCCATGACCTGTAAAATACGGAAATTTATAAGTTTATCTATATAGGATTTAGTCTTTGAGTAAATTGGCTTGTGATTTTGATTTTCTCGTAATGCTACCAACTGATTTTTAAACTCCTCAATTATTGCATCATCTGAAAAGTCTAAATTAATATATATGTTTGGCATCTTTATATAGTCATCTAAATTTCGTGGCAAAACGTCAAAAAATCTATTTATATCTCTGAAATTATGATAGTCGTTGTGATTCATGATGGGGGTGATAATGGGTGAGTCATCACAATTAAATCCGGGGAAAAGAGTAAAATCTGAGCTTTGATAATTCAATCTTCTGCCGTAGGGAGTATCCCGCCATAGAGATGTTGTAAAACTCAAAATGCCTCTAACAATAGAATCCCGTTCGTCTTGAATTAACTCATCTTTAGTTTTTGGAGGAAATGGAGGTAGTATTTTTTTTACCCCATTGATGGTGATACTTCGTGTCGTTTTAACGGTAATGATTTTTTTCTTACTATTTTTTTTATTCAGTCTTTTACTTTTCTTTTTGTCTTGAGTGTAGTCATCCTCAATAAAATAGGTATTCTTCAGTACGCGCTCCACTCTTGAAAAGAGGCTCTGTCTTTTACCTATTTCTTTTTTTAGCTTATTCTCGGATAAGTCTTGGTAAAAATCATCATACCTTTGATTACTTAAAAAACTTGGTATATCACCAATATTTTTAATTCTTTTCATTACGCCTCCCACAGCATCCCAATACGTAGCTAAGCCAATCGGATTGGGCATCCGACTTTCGCCCATCAGGCTAGACCTAGCAAACTGAATATAAACGATATTTAATTATAATTGTGTATGTTTTGATATATTCTGCGACACAAGTCGTCACTTAGTCTTTTTAAATTGAATGATGCTTTGATCCGCTATTTCTTCTAAATGGTTTGCATACCACTGCATCATGTTTGCCCTATCATCTAAATACTGGGCCTTGTTGTATACCCCTGCTACACCGTCTTTTACATGAGCTAAAGCTGATTCAATATGCCGCTCATCAAAGCCGCGATTATTGAGTAACGTACTGGCGATATGTCTAAAACCATGTGGTGTCTGTCTGCCCTCATACCCCATGCGCCGTAAAGCCATGATAAAAACTGTATCCGATTTTGGTTTGCTCTTGTCCGATCTGCTTGGAAATAGATACTCAGAATTAGTTTCATAGGTTTTTAATTCTTGAAGTATCGCTAATGCTTGCTTAGGTAAAGGCACAACATGCTCACGGCGTTTCTTCATGCGTTCTTCGGGAATATTCCAAAGGCCCTGCTCTAGGTCGAACTCATCCCATTTAGCCCCCCTTAGCTCAGTAGGTCGGCAAAACAGCATAGCTAGAAGCTGCAGGCCCATACGCACATCCATAGTCGGGTAATTATTGATTGCCCTGATTAATGCCGGCAACTCTGCCTCACTCACATGGGCTATATTTTCTTTTTTACCCTGCTGTAGATACTTCTGAATGCCCTCTAGTGGGTTGTAATCAATTCGCCCTGTGACCTTTGCGTAATCATAAATATCACGACACATTGCCCGAACACGGCTTACCTGTTCATAGATGCCTTGCTTCTGCTGAATACCTTTTAAATGGTTCATCCATTCAATAGGCTTTATGCTGGTGTACAAGCGTTTGCCAAAAACAGGAAATACATGCTTTTCTAATGCGCCCTTATTTCTGGTCATAGTGTCATGTACCCAGGTATTTACTTTGGTCTCCAGCCACTCACGAGCCAATATTTCAAAGGTTGCATTATTTTGTTCAAGCTCTTGGCGATTCCTTTCTTGTTTGGTAATGATTGGATTATCACCGTGGGATATGTCCTTAATAATCTCAGATGCTTTTTTTCTTGCACCTTTACCCGATAATTCAGGATAAGTACCTATCCCAAGCCACGACCACTTACCATCAGCCTTTTTATATCTAAAAAGCCAGGCTTTTTTACCATCTGGCTTTACACGAAAATATAGCCCCTCGCCGTCTAACTCCCGATACTCTTTTAATTCGGGCTCAAGGTTAGCGAGTACGGTATCTGATAAAGGACGGCGTTTTATATCTGTTCTTTTCATGAGCTTGTACACCAGCGAGTTCAACAAATATTGCAATGTACATGACAGTGTACACGGCGTATGTACACTATAGCTAGTTATGTTTGGTTATGTATAGGCAAGAAAAAAGGCTTGATCCCTTTAGAATCAAGCCTTTTCGTTTTAAAACTTGGCATATTTTGCCATGTTTTGGAAGGTATTTGGTGGAGATGGCGGGAGTTGAACCCGCGTCCGCCAGCATTACGCTCGAGAATACTACATGCTTAGATATCGTCTACTGTTTTAACTCTTTGTGACCCGACGAACAGGGTACAAATCGCGATCCTCTTAATTTAGTACAAAGCCCCGAGGCTTGACTTTATACGGACTTGTGTGCGTGCGCTTCAGTCGGACTCTCTAACCACAAGTATTCGGAGAGGCGGACAAGCTGCCCTTAGGCAGCTAGAGCGTATGATTCGTCGTTTGCGACTAAAAAATGCAAATTTGATTTACGAGAGAAAATGCGCTCTCGGCATGCATCTATGAGTTTCATCACCAGCGTCGAAGCCAGAAACATCCCCAATTGAGAGCTATCATAGCATAACTGCAAAAAATTGCGATGCAATTTCTAAAACAATTACACATTGATATGCGCTTAATTACATAATTGCGTTAATATTTTGATTTTCAAGTCCAACAATAAAATAATTTATGAGCTACTTACTTGCACTCGACCAAGGAACCACTTCGAGTCGTGCCATTATTTTCAATGAACAAGGTCAAGTTCAGGCAACGGCGCAACGTGAAACACGTATACATACCCCGCATTCAGGCTGGGTAGAACAGGATGCGCAGGAAATTTGGAGTTCGCAAATTGCTGTTGTACAGCAAGCCCTAGCCACGGCGCGCATTCTTGCCAAAGACATCAAAGCCATTGGGCTCACCAATCAGCGCGAAACGACGGTCGTATGGGACAAGCGTACAGGCAAGCCGCTTGCCCCTGCCATTATTTGGCAAGACCGCCGCGCAGCAGAATGGTGCAATCAGCTCATACAGCAAAATCTGCATGATCGCATTCATCAAAAAACGGGACTAAGAATCGATCCCTATTTCAGTGCGGGAAAATTAGTCTGGCTGCTGGAAAATATTTCTGGACTGCGTCAATTGGCGCAGCAAGGCCATGCTGCTTTTGGTACCATAGACAGCTGGCTGATTTGGAATTTAACTCAAGGCGCAGAACATGTGATTGAGGCCAGCAATGCTTCACGCACCATGCTGATGAATTTGCAAAACCAGCAATGGGATGAGGAGCTGCTGGAGTTATTTAAAATTCCGGCTTCAGTTTTACCTAGAATCATCAGTTCTGACAGCTATGTAGCAGATACGGCGCCAGGCTTGCTTGGCGCTAATATTCCCATCACCGGCATTTTAGGCGATCAGCAGTCAGCGCTATTCGGCCAATCCTGCTTTGAAGCCGGAACCGCGAAAAATACCTACGGCACAGGCTGCTTTATGCTGTTTAACACGGGGCATGAAGTGCAATTCAGTCAAAATAAACTATTGTCTACACTCGCTTGGCAAGCACAGAATCAGACCACTTTTGCACTGGAAGGCAGTGTATTTATGGCTGGCGCTATCGTGCAATGGCTGCGTGACGGCCTCGGCATCATTCAAACAAGCAGTGAAGTGGAAAAGCTGGCCAGCCAAGTTCAATCTACAGATGGCGTTGTTTTAGTGCCTGCATTTACGGGTCTTGGCGCACCGCACTGGGACAGTGAGGCGCGCGCCCTGCTCTGCGGCATGTCGCGCGGCACCAGCAAGGCGCATATCGCTCGGGCTGCTTTAGAGGCCATTGCCTTTCAGGTGTCAGATGTACTGACGGCCATGCAATCGGATATTTGCAAACCGCTGAAAGAGCTTCGGGTCGATGGCGGGGCATGCGCCAATGACATGCTGATGCAGTTTCAGGCCGACATTCTGAATGTTCCAGTACTTCGCCCAAAACTGCTCGAATCCACGGCTTGGGGCGCTGCTGCAATGGCAGGCTTAAAATCTGGAGTATTTTCCAATTTAGACGAGATTGCGCAGTCTTGGCAGCTGGAACGCGCTTTTGAACCCCAAATGAATGCAGATCAGCGTGAATATCATCTGCAGCAGTGGCAAGCAGCACTGAAACGCGCGAAATCCGATCTGTAATCCATACTTGCTATCATGCTGCTCATCCATAAAAAAACCGCTTTTATAAGCGGTTTTTTTATCAAGAACTGTCACTCAATGCGCATGACCGCCGCCCGCTCCAGTTTTCGGCCGCGGGCAAAGCCAAATGATCAAGGCCGCTGTAATAAAAATAAATGACAGCAATAAAAACACATGATTGGCTGACAAGGTCAGCGCCTCTTTATCCACCAGGCTGGAAATATAACCCTGTATGGCTTCGCTGCTCATGCCCTGCTGCTGCAGCGCAGCTTTAGCATCCTCCGTATGCAGACTGCCGACCATCTCACTGCGCGCTAGCTTAGTATGATCATCCCAAATGGTCACCGCAATGGATGCACCGATAGCGCCCGCCATGGTTCTTAAGAAATTCATTAAGCCTGCCGCAGATGCCAACTCCTGCGGCTTGACTGCGGACATCGCCATATTGGACAAGGGAATAAAGAAAAACGGCACAGCAAAACCCTGCAGAATTTGCGGCAAAGCCAGTGCAAAGAAATCGGCATCGGTCGTCCAAAAGGCGCGCATTAGCGTCACCCCGCCCAATATGCTTAAGCCGAAACTTGCCAAAGCGCGCTGGTCATATTTGGTCGCCAGTTTTGCCACCAAAGGCGACATGGTCAAACTGCCAAAACCCATAGTTGCCGTGAGATAGCCTGCCCACGTTGCTGTATAGCCCAAATTAATCTGCAGCCACTGCGGAATCAGCACAATACTGCCAAAGAATGCGCCAAAGCCCATGGCTAAAGCCAATACTGAAATCGTAAAACTCTTGTATCTGAAAATTTGAATATTGACCACAGGATGCCGTTCAGTCAGCTCCCATATGGTAAACACGATCAGGCCGATCAATGCCGTTAAAGCCAAGACCACAATAAATGGACTGTTGAACCAGTCGTGTTCATGGCCTAAATCCAGCATCAGCTGCAGCGCGCCAATCCATAGCACCAGCAGCATTAAACCGCCCATATCAATCTTCAGTTTTGCGGTTTCTGTTTCCGCTGGTTTCAGCAGGCGCATCGCAGCCATAGCGCAGATAATGCCCACTGGAATATTGATAAAGAAAATCCAATGCCAAGATAAATTATCGCTGATGGAACCGCCTAAGATTGGCCCTAAAATTGGCCCGACTACAGTGGTCATCGCCCACATGCCCATAGCCTGTGACTGCTTCTCTGGCGGGAAAATCCGCAGCAGCAGCATTTGGCTGAGCGGCATAATTGGCCCGCCAAACAGGCCCTGCCCAATTCGGCAAAACACCAGCATTTCCAAACTGGTCGACAAGCCGCAAAGCACTGAAAAGACTGTAAATCCAATCAAGCTGAGGGTAAATACTTTTACCCCGCCAAAGCGCCCTGCCAGCCAGCCGGTCAGCGGCACACAGATGGCTTCCGCCACGGCATAAGAGGTAATGACCCACGTACCCTGTGAGCTGGAAACCGCCAGACTGCCTGTAATATGGGTGACTGAAACGTTGGCGATGGTCATGTCCAGCACGACCATAAAGTTCGCCAGCGCCAGTACAAAAGCCGCCAGTATCAGCCGGCTGCCTTTTAGGTCGCCATAGGGAACATAAGTATTCATAGGCGATTACTTCGATGTCAGGTCAATTTTCGCTTCCATCGATAGGCCGACACGCAAAGGATGCTCAGCCAATTCTTTGGGGTCTAACTGAATACGCACCGGTAAACGCTGTACGACTTTAATCCAGTTCCCCGTCGCATTCTGCGCAGGAATTAAAGCAAAGGCTGAACCCGTACCGCCAGAAAAGCCAACCACAGTCCCTTGATATTCAACTGAATCGCCGTATAAATCTGAGGTCAGCGTGACTTTTTGACCCGGCTGCACGTTTTCCAGCTGGCTTTCTTTAAAATTGGCATCCACATACAGCTGCGATAAAGGCACAACAATCAGCAGCACGCTGCCCGGCGCTACGCGCTGCCCCACTTGTATTTTACGGCTGGTGACCACTCCGTCAAACGGCGCCTTGATTTGCGTACGCTCTAAATCCAGCAGCGCCTGCTCAACACGCGTTTGAGCCACTAAAACATCGGGGGCTGAGTTCTCATTGCTGCCTTGAATCAAAGCGTCATTCGCGGCTTTATTGCTTTGCGCCGCTTTTTGGCTAGACTTTGCCTGATTCAAGCCTGCTTGCGCAACATCTAAACTGGCTTTTGCCGTATTCACAGCGCTTTGCGCCGTACTGAGCTCTTCTTTGGAAATCGCGCCGGAAGCCGCTAATTGGCTGCGCCGCTGCAATTCATCCTGCGCTTTTCCGGCATCCGCCTGCGCTTTTGCCACTTGCGCTTCTGCGCTGTGAATCACATCATCGCTGACATAAATCTGCGAGTTTAAAGAATTGCTGTTTGCTGAGGTCTGCTTATACTGGCGCTTCGCTTTGGCCAATTCAGCTTGAGCCTGCGCAAGCGCAATTTTGGCGTCGCGGTTATCCACAACCACCAGCAGGTCGCCTTTTTTCACTTGATGCGTATCGCTAACCAAGACTTCTGCCACCTGCCCAGTCACCATCGACGTTACTGTGGCTGTTTCTGCACCGACATAGGCATTGTCCGTTGAAACTGAATGATTAAAAAATACTTTCCAAATCAAATATAAAATGACCGCAAGAATTACAATCAGCGCGACAAAACTTAAGCTTTTCTTGCGCTTGGCTTTTAATTCCTGATCGCTTGGCTGATCAGCAGTTTGAGAATCTGGCAGTGTGTTTGGAGCATCTGTCATTGATTTTTCCTAAATCCAACAGACTTGGTCAGACGGCATCACGCTTGCCTCACGCAAGAAAACGGACATTTTTGTCCTCAATGGTGTCGATGAGAAAGTCATTTCTTTTTAAATTTGACGCATTTTATAGCGAGATCATCATCTGTTGAGAATATAAATGTAACTGGTCAGTCTTTTTCTGCCAACAGCATCCAATTTTCATTGAATGCTGTAAATTATGATTGATTTAGTTGAGTTCAAAATTAATACGCATAAGATGCGATGGCCGTCGCGATCGCTTTGCCTTCGTCATTCACCATGGTCATGCGCATCGTGCATCCTTTACGCCCTAAACGCAGTGTTTCCGCCCGAGCGCAGAAGTGCTCGCCGCGGCCTGGGGCTAAATAATCCACCCGCATATCCACCGTGGCTAAGCGCGAAACTTTTTTGCTGGTTTCAGCCAAATCTTCTGGCGCAGACTTGCGGTACAGCTCCGCCATGGCGGAAATGCCTCCAATGCTGTCCAAAAGGGTCGCCGCTACGCCGCCATGCAAAATCTGAAACGCCACATTGCCGATCAGATTTGCGCCCATTTCCACATGCGCTTCGACCTGGCCATCCACCACCCGCATCTGCATGCCGTTATGCAGGTAAAAAGGAGAACTGTTGAACGCTTGGCAAATTTTTTCCAGGATCATATTGATATCAATATCCGAGCCAGAACCGATATTGCCTGTCCAACTTTTTTCTGTACTGTTTGTTTCCGTACTGCCTGTCATCTGCTCGAATTCCTAAAACAAAAATCTATTACATTTCACCCAAAAGGCGATTCTGGGGCTACAATACCTGAAAGTTTAATACTGATCATTGAGATTGTTATGACCTATACGTTCAATCGTCCAGCATTTCCTGCCACCCGCATGCGCCGCATCCGCAAAAATGGCCAACTTCGCGCCATGGTTCGTGAAACACAGCTGACGGCCGACCATCTCATATACCCAGTATTTGTCCTGCCGGGGCAAAATCAAATCCAAGATATTCCAAGCATGCCCAATGTTCAGCGCTTATCTGCAGATCTGCTGCTGAAAAAAGCCGAACGGCTCATGGAATTAGGCGTATCCAAACTGGCGCTGTTCCCTGTAACGCCGCAGGAAGATAAAAGTCTAACGGCTGAAGCCGCTTGGCATGAAGATGGCCTGGTGCAGAATACCGTACGGCTGCTGAAAAAAGAATTGCCGGAAATGGTGCTGATTACTGACGGCGCGCTGGACCCTTATACTACGCATGGCCAAGACGGCATTGTTGATGATACCGGCTATGTGCTGAATGATGAAACCGTCGAATGCCTCATTAAACAGGCGCTGAGCCATGCCGAAGCAGGCGCGGATGTTGTTGCGCCAAGCGACATGATGGATGGCCGCATTGGCGCAATCCGTCAGGCTTTAGAGGCCAACGGCCACATTTATACCAATATCATGGCCTATTCCGCGAAGTACGCCTCCAGTTTCTATGGCCCGTTCCGTGATGCCGTCGGTTCATCCAGCAACCTGAAAGGCGGCAACAAATACAATTACCAAATGGATATCGGCAACCGTGCCGAAGCCCTGCATGAAATTGCGCTGGATATTCAGGAAGGCGCAGACATGGTGATTGTTAAGCCGGGCATGCCGTATTTAGACATCGTGCGTGAAGTTAAAGATACCTTTGGCATTCCAACGTTCGTGTATCAAGTGAGCGGTGAATACGCCATGCTCGCTGGCGCCATTCAAAACGGCTGGCTGTCTGACAATGTAATTATCGAATCGCTGATGAGCTGCCGCCGTGCAGGCGCTGACGGTATTTGGACTTATTTTGCAGAAGAAGCGGCGCTTAAACTGAAAGAGATGAAATAAGCAAACTGCTTAATTTTTTTTATAAAAAAGGCATCCAGTGAGATGCCTTTTTTATTGCTAAGAATCTAAGCTTTTCAGTCTGTGTTTTAGCGTTAATGCAAGTGTTTAAAACTTGTGGCTGTAGGCTAAACCTAGGATATTTTGACTCATTTTCAGATTCGCTTCGCCGCCGCCGAGCATTGCTGGAATTGAATTTTCACCCTTCACTTCTTTTTCCAGCGCATATGTATAAGCAATGCTGACGTCCTGATGCTCATCCAGCTGCCATGTGGCGCCCGCGCTTAAATGATCCTGCACCACCCCTGGCGCCAAAATATTCAAGAAAGTCTGATCTTTTTTAATGGGCTGATCATTGTGGCTATACCCGGCACGCAAGGTCAATTTAGGCGCTGCTTGATACGTTAGGCCTAACTTATAAATATTGATATCCTGCCAGCCAAAACCGGAACCTTGTGCAGAGCCCAGAGGCTGAGACAAATCTAAATCATTCCCCACCGATGCCACATCTGCATAATTGATGCGCTCTACATCTGCTGCAACCGCAAATGCAGGGGTTACCTGTACTGCTGCCCCAATGCCATAACTTTCAGGTACATCAAAGCCGCCATTTTCAGCAAATAAGCCGCGGTATTGGTCAAATTTATCCGCTCTAATCTTGGAAGAATATTTTGCGCCCAGCGTCAATTTTTCATCCAGAAACTTGCCCGACCAGCCAGCGCGGAAACCAATGCCCGTCGAAGAGTCTTTCCCATTGTTGCTTAAATTTCCGCCGTCCTGAGACAGCATCGCAAATCCTTGAATCCCTTTGCCTTCAAACTGCTGATATAAAATATTGGCCGCAACACCTAGCGATTGCGTTTCACTGTATTTCCACGCCACAGAGGGCGAGACAAACACTTGAGCCAAGTTGACGCCTGCTGTACCCGCATTGCCGAATTTTTCATAAGGGTTCTGCTTATAGCTGGTGTTCATGCCGCCATTGCCGTATATAGCGAAACCTAAAGCCACTTGATGATTCACCTGATGGCTGTAAGCGATTTCCGGGAGTACAAAATATTTACGGCCATTGCCGCTGTATTCGCCATTGGCTAGCGGACTGCCGGTAATTTCTGCAGACCGGTCTGGGGCAAATAGCGTTGCGCCGACATCAATACGCTGTCCTGCCCAGCTTAAACCCGCAGGGTTGCTGGCGATGCTCAAAGCATCATTGAAACTGGCTATTGATGTTCCCGCATTGCCCTGCGCTTTTACACCATAGCCATGCATGAAATATCCCGTTGTTGCGTTCGCGGCTGTACTGGCCAAGACGGCAAAAATGCCCGATGCTAAAGTGCGGTTCAACGTTTTATAAGCTGGTTTCATCATCAAGTTCTGTTAATCAATTAAGG
Organism: Acinetobacter sp. CWB-B33; assembly: GCF_039655955.1. Classification (NCBI taxonomy): domain Bacteria; kingdom Pseudomonadati; phylum Pseudomonadota; class Gammaproteobacteria; order Moraxellales; family Moraxellaceae; genus Acinetobacter; species Acinetobacter sp. CWB-B33. Next base: position 135,124 of record NZ_JAGFEU010000001.1, on the reverse strand, counting down.
AAATCATATTTTGTTAACAAAATTTTGTAATCGATTTTTTCGTGGCTTAGTTATCTATTAAATTCATAAAGAAGCTTTCAATTTCTCAGCATGTTTATCAGCCAAAGCAGTCGCCATAACGATTTTGATATGCTCTAATAAGCGCAAATTTTTAAAACAGCAACACGGAATGCATATTGCCATTATTGGTGCAGGCATTAGCGGCTTATTGTCTGCATTGGAACTGACCGAACAAGGCTGTTCCGTCGCTATTTTTGATCAGCAGTCTGCCGGTAAAGCAGCCTCATGGGCGGGCGGCGGCATTCTCTCCCCGATGTATCCTTGGCGCTATCCGCAAGCGGTCAATGACCTTGCCAAACACGGCAAAAGCCTATACCAAGCATGGAATGCCAAATTAAAGCCGATTTCAGCTATTGATTTTGAAATTCATGAAACGGGCATGCTGATTTTCGATGAAAATGATTTTGAAATTGGCTTGAATTATGCCGCTAAATATCAGGAACCCATGCAGCGCTGCGAATATCTGCAGCACGAACAGCTTGAGCAAATTAATCCACGCCTGTCAGAACAGCTGAAGCAGGCCATTTATTTTCCGCAGATTGCCAATGTGCGCAATCCGCGCCTGCTGAAGTCCATTATTGCGTACTTAAAACAGCATTCCAATGTGCAGTTTTTTGAAAATACCTGGATTGACCATTTCCAAATCCAAGCGCATAAAATTCAGTCGGTCCGCACATCTTGCGGCCAAAGCTTTGAAGCCGATCAATTTGTGATTGCGACCGGTGCATGGTCGGAGCATTGGTCAAATCAGCTGCATCTTTCTATTCCCGTGGAGCCTGTGCAAGGGCAAATGCTGCTGTTTAAAACGCCTGAAAACTGGCTGCCCACCATGTGCATGAATGAGGTGATGTACCTCATTCCGCGCGCAGACGGCCATATTGTCTGCGGTTCCAGCATGAATCATTTGGGGTTTGATAAGCGCCCGTCAACGCAAACACAGCAGAACATTTACAAAGCCAGTCTGGCCATGGTGCCAGAACTGTCCGATTTTCCTGTCGTCAAACAATGGGCTGGGCTGCGTCCGAGCTCTCCGACGGGAATCCCCTATATTGGCAAAATGCCCAATTTAGAGAACCTCTGGGCCAATTTTGGCCATTACCGAAATGGCTTGTGCATGGGGCCTGCGTCTGCGCAATTGCTGCGCCAGCTGATGCTGCAGCAGCCATTAATTGTTGAGCCGGCAGCCTATGATCCAGCTCGGCTGATGCAAACTGGGCACGCAAACGGCGGCATCAATCCCTCTTCAATTCCTTAGATGAATCTCTTCATCAAATGACGAAACATCCCGCACATCATTTTCAATGTTAGCGGGATGTTTGGTTCATATGGCAAAATTTTGAAGATCCGTTCTAAACACCAGCATGTATTTGCGATCAGCCCAGCAAATCCGCCAACGCTTCTTTCAGCGTTGGAAACTTAAATTCAAATCCGGCATTTTGCAGCGCACGCGGTTTGACATACTGCCCATTCAGCACCAGCTGAGACTGCTCTCCCAGCATCAGTTTCATGGCCCAAGCCGGAACTGACAGCAACGGCTGTTTTTTCAGCTGATGCGCCGCCAATGCGGCAAACTCTGACTGACTGTCCCGTTCTGGCGCAGTTAAATTAAATACTTTAGCTTCAAGCGGCTGGGTCATTAAAAATTCAATCGCCCGAAGCACATCCTGAATATGCACCCAAACCAAAGGCTGCCTGCCATGGCCAATTTTGCCTGCTAAATTCAGGCGGATTGGACGCAGCATTTGCGGCAATATTCCGCCTTTAGCCGACAGTACAATGCCCAAGCGGATAATCTTGGTGTTTTGATCCGTAAATTGCTGCGCTGCTTTTTCCCATTGCTGGCACAATTCAGACTGAAAGATCGTCTGCGGGTTCGACTCTTCTGTACAGGCGTTTTGCCATTTTTCATCGGCATCAATACCGTAATAGCCGACCGCTGAACCCGAAATAATACACTTGGGCACAATACGGCGCTGCGCTAAATACCGGTATAAGTTTTCAGTCGTTTTGACCCGGCTTTGGATCAGCTGCTGTTTACGCGCATCGGTCCAGCGCGCCTTGCCTATGCTTTCGCCCGCCAAATTAATCACATAGTCAATTTGATCGCTTTTCAGCTCATCCAGCTGCATAATCCACTGCATATCCGGATGGCGCGAAACTAAATTCTTTTGCCGGCTTAAACCAATCACGGCATAATCTTGCGACAGCAAATATTCAATCAGCCGCGTGCCGATAAATCCGCTTGCGCCTGTAATCAGTACCCGCTCTTTAAGCATGACGCCATCTCATTGTTATAAATATCTATCCTAGATATAAAATAAGATTTATTTGCATTCAAGTGCTTATTCGTGTCCAAACATCTTCACTGACATGCGTTTGGCTTGCGGCCCATAAAACCAGTATGTCAATACATATAGCGGAATAGCCAGCAGCAGCGCCATAATCAGCACAATGCTGAGAAATTGAGCCTGCTGCAGATAAAGCAGAAAATTCTGCCAAATTTCAGGATCTTGCATTGCAAAAATAGCAACACCTATAATTTGAAAAGCAATGTTGTAGCCCCAAAAAATCAAGGTATAGCCCATAGTCAGGCGCTTGCGTTCGGCCTGCGTAGGCGCGCGCTGATTCCGTTTTAAAAAGTGGAACAGCACCCAAATCATGGCCGCAAGATACGGAACAGCGGTTAAAATACCGCCGACACCAGCAGGCATTAACGCCGCCAGCACGCCGCAAATGCAGGTCAGCACCAAACAAATCAGAAAAAATATAATGAAATAGCGTTTTAAAGACATCTGAACGATGACCAGAGAAAAAAGATTAACAGCAGTATAAAAAAAAATGACTTTTTTTTCATTTTATTGTCAACCGATCTGCAGCCCTATGCGTTATATAGGTTACAAGGTCTGTAGCAACCGATGATTTGTACTGGCATCTACAATGTTTCGGTGACCTTTCTTAAAGCAATAAGCTTCATTTCAGATTTAAGTTTTGAACAGCAGCCACAGCTTAAATTTGAAATATTTTTTTTGACCAGCGATTTACTATCACTCGAATCGCTGGTCTTTTATTTTGTGCATGGGAAAATTTTGCATCACGCACGGTTTCCGCCTCTCCCCCAAACCGTCCAAAACATTGAAGTTCTGTGCAGACGCTTATGCCAAATCGGCAACATAACGGTTGCGCCCCAAACTTTTCGCCTGATATAAATTGGCATCCGCCAAACTTAAAAAGTTCATTTGACCGCTTTCTTCGCTCGGCAAAATACATTTTACGCCTAAACTCAAGGTCAGCTGATCCGACACGGGCGATGCCTTGTGCGGTAAAGCCGCAGCTTTGACTGCCCGCTGAATATTTTCCGCCATCTCTATCGCATTTTTTAAATTTGTTTCAGGCAAAACGATAACGAACTCCTCGCCGCCATACCGGGCGACCAAATCCCGCGGACGCATACAGCTGCTTTCCAACAGCTGCGCAATCTGCTGAATGCAAGCATCCCCCACAATATGGCCATTCACATCGTTATATTGTTTAAAATAATCAATGTCCGCAATAATTAAAGACAGCGGCTTTTGCACCCGGAGTGAATTCAGCCATTCGCGCGAATAATATTCATCAAATAAGCGGCGGTTCGCAACACCCGTTAAGCCATCCTTATAAGAATATTCTTCAAGCTTTCGCTGCATGGCTTTCAGCCGGTCTTCCTGACGCTTGCGCGCAGAAATATCAAACATAAAGCCGACTAAGCTGTCTACCTCGCCATTCGGCTTGCGCACCACATGCACAACATCGCGGATCCAGGTATATTCGCCATTGGTTTTCAAAGCCCGGTAATCGGCCTCATGATCCAGCCCTGCAATTGACTGAGACACGCAGTAATTAAAAACATGATCGCGGTCATCTTCATGCATGCGGTCAACCCAATCTTGAACGGACAGCCATGAATGCTGCGGCCAGCCCAGCAGTTTTTCAATCTGCGGTCCAATATAGCTAAACGTCTTGGTCTCCCAATCAATGCTCCATGGAATCGCTAAAGTCGACTCAATGAGGGTTTTATAAATCATGTCATTCGACATTTTTTCTGAATCAAAAGGATAGTTCGTCATATTTCGGCCTGGCGCTGATTTGCACTTTTTGTAATAAGCTAAATTCTTATGATATTTACAGAAAAAAACTGCTTTTTTCTTTACCCATGATCAACCCACTAAGCATCTGGCTTTAGCTTATATTAATACAATGCCTAGAATAACACTGCATGTTTTTCACACAATAAAGCAACATTACGTCATATGTCAAAATTCAAAAAAATGCTTTAATTTTTTAATGATAAACCACGTTATTTCAGCGCAGCGCTGCCATGCTGAACAGCAAACAGCAGAAGAATCGGTCTAATGGTTTTATGCATATGCGGCGGCAAAACCATCATGAGGGTCTAGAATGAATCAGCTCTGTTATTTTGAAATCCAGTCATCTAATCCGTCTCGCGAGATGAAATTCTATCACGGGGTTTTTGGCTGGAATTTCACGAAAGTTGAAGGCTTGCCCATTGAATACTATCAAATTGAAACGGCAGCAATGCATGGCGGATTATTAGCGCGTCCAGCGCCCGTTCCGCCAACCCATTGCGGCACGAATGCCTTTACCTGCTCCTTTGAAGTGGAAGATTTTGATGCGGCGGCAGAAAAAATCTTGGCTTTAAATGGAAAAATTGCGATGGAAAAATTCGCCATTCCCAGCAAATGCTGGCAAGGCTATTTTCTTGACCCTGATAACAATACATTTGGACTGGTTCAAGTGGATGCAAATGCAAAATAAAAAGCCGGCTGCAGCAGCCCAGCTGATGCTGCCTATCCCTCACATATTGAGATGGAAATCATTTTCCAGACACAGCATGCCGCGCTGCAATGTTCTTGCATCTCGAATCAATGAAATTATGCTAAGTTATACAGGGCATTTTAAACACTTGAGTTCACATGACTGTACGCTTTTTTCATACATCCGACTGGCATTTGGGGCAATTCTTTTATAACCATTCCCGTCAGTATGAACATGAACAGTTTTTGGCATGGTTACTTAAACAAATACAGCAAAAACAGCCGCATGCCCTACTCATTGCCGGTGACATTTTTGATGTCATCAATCCTGCATCCGCTGCGCAAAAACAGCTCTATCAGTTCTTAGCAGACGCGCATGACATTGCCCCCAATATGCAAACCTTGATGATTGCAGGCAATCATGACTCTGGATACCGCATTGAACAAGTTGAGCCCTTGCTTGAAAAATACAATGCCAAAACAGTCGGGGTCATTCATAAAAATGCAGAGGGTCATATCGACTTAGACCGATTGCTGGTGCCCATTTATGATGAACATAAAAAAATTGCCGCCTGGTGTTTAACCCTGCCGTTCCTTCGGCCCGCTGAAATTACAGGATTTAATGAACAAACCGCCAGCAGCCAAAATGCCATTGCCTACCTGCACCAGCAGCTGATCGCGGAAGCGAAAAAGCGCAAAACAGCGGATCAGGCGCTGATTTTAATGTCACATGCCCATATGCAGGGCGGCGAAACATCTGACTCGGAACGCCCCATTATTATTGGCAATGAAGAAGCCCTTTCGACAGCGCTTTTTGATGATGTCATTGATTATGTGGCGCTGGGCCATTTGCATAAGCCTCAGAAAGTTGGACAAGAGCACATTCGATATAGCGGCTCACCGATTCCGCTGTCTTTTAGTGAAATCAACTATAAGCATCAAATAGTTGCAGTCACCATTGATCCAACTCAGACAGATGAGTCACGCCTTCAATTTGAAGCCGCTGCTATTCCGCGCAGTGTGCAACTGCATAAAATTAAAGGTGAATTGAATGATGTCTTTACTCAATTAAAAGCCTTGCCGCATGGTGAAATTGACAATATTGACCATCGTGAATATGTCGATATTGAATATCATACGGCTGTACCGCCGCAGCCCAATTTGCGTCAGCAATTTGAGGATGCCCTGCCGAAAGGCCGTTACCGTCTGGTGCGGATTTCACGGCAATATTTAGCTTCAGAAAAAAGTGGCGATGAAAATACTCAAATCAGTTTAGAACCGCCGACCCCTGCAAAGCTCTTTCAGCAAATTTGGGAGAAACAAGGTTATTCAAATGATGATGAAGTGTTGAAAGACTTTCTCTACCTGGTGCAGGAAGCTGAAAAAACACTTGAAAATGAGCATGAGGCTTAAGGATTTGCCATGAAAATTTTATCAATCCGCATAAAAAACTTGGCATCGCTTTCCGGTGAACATTTTATCGACTTTGAATCTGAGCCTTTGGCCTCAGCAGGCTTGGTGGCGATTGTCGGCAAAACAGGGGCAGGCAAATCGACCATTTTAGACGCCATGTGCCTCGCGCTCTTCAATAAAATTCCACGTTTAAAGGACAGTGACGGCAAACTGCAGGATGTGGATGGTTCAGAGCTTTTAACCAATTCCCCCCTCACCGTGCTGCGCCGCGGCACGGCGCATGGCTTTGCAGAATTGACCTTTATTGCACAAGATCAAAAACAGTATTTAGCCCGCTGGGAAATTAAACGTTCGCGTGAAAAAGCCGATGGCAAATTACAGAGTGTGCAGCGCTATTTAAAATGCCTGACCGATGGCGTCGTCGTGGCGGATAAAGCCAAAGCCGTTGATGCCGGCATTTTAAAAATTACCCAATTGAGCTTTGAGCAATTCACCCGGGCGGTACTGCTGGCGCAGTCTGAAGTCACGGCTTTTTTAAAAGCCCGTGACAATGAACGCGGTGAATTATTGGAATATCTGACCAACTCTTCAATTTTTGGGAAAATTGGTGAGTTGGCCTTTCGAAAAACAGCCGATATTGCAAAGCAGCGCAAAGATTTAGAAAACTTGCTAGGGCATATTGAATTATTGTCAGAGAAGCAAGTCGCTGAATTCACAGCTCAGTTGCAAAAAGCGGATGCTGAACATCAGAAATTGAATACGGATAAATCACAGCTTGAAAAACAGCAGCAATGGTTTGACCGAAAGCAAAAATTGGATCGTGAGATCCTTCTCAAACAGCAGCTTGTCAATATTCAGCTCAAAACGCAACAGGAATTGGTCCCGGAACGTGAACGTTTAAGCCGCCTGGAAATATTTTCAAGCATTCGCCCCACTGTGTTTCAACAGCAGCAATTGCTTAAAACAGAGCAGCAACTTGCCCCGCAAATTCAGAAAAAGCAGCAGATTTTTGACAGCATTCAAAGCCAATTTGAAACTGAAAAATCACGTTTTACCCAAGCTGAAACAGCATTCACTGAACAGCAAAACTTTGAAAACATTTATCGTGAATCGCTAAGCGTAGTTCGCAAATGTGTTCAGGAACGTGATTTTTTTGCAGGTGAATATAAAAAAATCAGTGCAAAACTCACTGAATTAGAAACAGCCAAAGCACCTTTGTTAACGCAGCAACAAACGCTAGAACAGCAGATTCAGCATGCAAATCAACAGCAAAATACCTTGCATCAACAGCTTGCAGAAACTCAACAATTTTCCAGTTTGGATAAGGGCTTAACTGCTCATATACAACAATTAGAGCAATTTATTCAGCAATATCAAAACATTGAAAATCAATTAGGCAATGTGGCGCAGGCTGAGAATCGTTTAGCCGAGCAAAAGCATCAGCTCGCACAATCTATTCAGCAATTTGGCAATATTGAACAGCTTGAAGGCCTGCTTGAGCAGGCCCGCCAGCAGCGTGATTTTAAAATCAGTCAGCGCAATCAGCAGGATGTGGTTCGGCAAAATTTGACGCATTTTTTTGATTTACAGATGGATATTCAACTGCTTCAAGATAAATTAGCGGCTGCATCGGTCAAATTGCAACAGCTTGAAAAAAGCACACTGGATGCTGAACATGATTTTCATGCCGCCAAAGATGCACGTTTAAAACTGCAAGAAATCCTGCAGCAGCAGCGCTTACTGCATGCTGAAAATGTTGAACATTTACGTGCAGAACTGAAAGATGATGAACCTTGTCTAGTCTGCGGAAGCACTTCACATCCGTACAAAGTGGATGATTCTGCTGTGTCTAAAGCGCTGTTTGAATTACAGCAGCAGCAAGAACAGCAAGCGGCATTCAAAGAGCAAGAATGTTTAAACATCTGGCAGCAGAGTCAACAGCATTTAACCAAGCTGGCCAGCGAATTGGAACAATTCAAAGTTTCGATTCAAAGCGCTGCGGATAAAATTTCCACCGCACAAAAAGCATTACTTGAACAAACTCAAACTGCCCATATCCACATTGATTTTGCTCTCACTCAAGCTGAAATTACAGCGCAATTGAATCATCTCGCTGCGCAATTCCAGACTGATCTTCAACAGATTGAATTGCAGTCAAATCAGTGGATGCAAAGCATTAAGCATCAGCAGCAACTGGATAAAGCAATTCAACAGACTGAACACCTGATTCAAACCGCACAGCATTGGCAGAACCAAGTTCAACATATTGTCGCTTGTTTCAACGATGGCGAAAAAACGGCTTGGCAACAGCAGAGCGTTGCGGCAGCTCAACAGGTTTTGAACCAACTCAAACAGCGTCTTCATCAACTTGATCAATCAGAACGGCAGTCCAAACAGCTCGACCTTCAAAATCAGCAGCTTAAAACGCTGCGGCTGAATATTGAAAATACGGCACAGCACATTGCCGATACTGTGCAAGGCCTGAATGAAATCAAAGCCCAAGGACAGCAAAATACAGAAACAGCCATTCAATTGATTCAGCGAATGACGGGATTGGCAGATGTAAAACCCAATGACTGGCTGACTCAATATGATAGCAATCGTCAGCAGGCTCAAAACCTTTATCAGCAACTGAAGCAAAGTTTTGAGCGACTGCGTCAGCAATTTGAGCAAGAGAAGAGTCAGCTTGAACAGCTTAAAGCGCAGCAGCAGCAGAATCAAAATCATGCGCAGCACGTCAGCCAAGAGATCCAGCACTGGCTGGCTCAGCATACTGATTTTAACCTTGAGGGTTTAGCGCAATTGGCTCAGATCAGCCCGGCTCAGGAACAGCAAATCCGCCAGCAACTGCAAAATGCTGAACGCTTATTGAATGAGGCAAGTTCTGCATTAAGAACCATGCAAGAGCAGCAAACCGAACATGCGGCGCATCAGCCTGAAATTGATTTAGCGCAATTGCTGCAGCTGATTTCAGACAATGCTGCAATGCTAAGTGCGCAACTGGAAATTCGGGATCAGCTCAAACTTAAACTTGAGCTGCATCAGCAGAATGTGGCAAAGCAACAGCAATTTGCCAATCAGATTCAGAAAATCCAGCAGGAAGAACACCGCTGGGGCAAAATCTCTGGATTAATGGGAGATGCCGCAGGTAAAAAATTCCGTGATTATGCGCAGCAATATAATTTGGATATTTTACTGGAACACGCCAATCAGCAATTGGCTATGCTGTCACAGCGCTATACTTTAAAGCGTTTAGAAAATTCGCTCAGTTTAGCGATTATTGACCATGATATGGATGGAGAAACCCGTTCCGTGGCCTCACTGTCTGGCGGCGAATCCTTCCTCACCGCCCTTGCCCTGTCTTTGGCAATTGCCAATATGGCGTCGGGTTCAATGAAAATTGAATCACTGTTTATCGATGAAGGTTTTGGCACCTTAGACGCCTCATCCCTGCATATGGTGATGAATGCACTCGATCAACTGCAGAATCAAGGCCGTAAAGTGGTGCTGATTTCCCATATTCAGGAGATGCACGAACGGATACCTGTGCAGATTCAGGTGCGGCCATTGGGCGCAGGCGCCAGCACCATTGCGGTGGTGTGCTGATCTGGCGCGGCCAAATCTGCACAGGCCATGACAATCAAGCGCTTAATCTGCAGGAAACGCATTCGGCGCAGGCGCATATTGTCCTTCCGGCTGCGCAGCGCCGCGCGGTGCATTCAATTCATATACCGCGGTGCCAATCACGCCAGTGTTATAAATAGAACCATTGGCCGAATTGGCAGCATAAGAATCTTTAGGCTTGCTGAAGGTAAAAGAAGCCACTGCAGCATTGCTTTTACGGAAGCCTTCGATAGCCAAACTGCTGTAGGGCCGAAGCACATAGCCGCTGTTGTAGCGTGACGCCCTTTGGCCGTTAATCACATCCAGCCCATCCACACTGGCAACAATTTCATAGGTTTGCGCACTGCTGTTGCTGTATTTCAGTACGTAGCTTTGCCCCTCGCGGGCCGACAGAAAATACTGCTGGCCATCGCGGTACAGCAGCAAAGTGCGCCCGCGGTCATCCACCACAGAAAAACTGATTTTGCCGGAAGCTAAAGAAATGCTGTTAATGCCGCGCCCTGAAAACGGCTTGTCCGCATAGCGGATTTGCGTCTCAGCAATTGGCGCAGCGCTCAGCCGCTTCAAATTCACTTGAGTAATGGGAATTAATATCATCGCCCCATTTCGTCCCTAGGCGCTGTTCAGTCAAAATACGGCTGTTGCCTGAAGATAGCGACGCACGGCTGGCTGCAGGCTGTGCCAAATCAGCACTGGCCATTTCTGATGCGGCTTGCATACTCTGTGATGCATCACTTGGGGATTGCACCGCCGTGGAACTGCAGGCCGTTAAAATCAGCATAAAAATGCTGGAGAGAATGCTCCATAGTTTCATTTGAATCCGTGTCATCGCGCTGGCCTTTATTAGAATATTTATAAGCACCAGTATACGGGTATCAGAAAGCCAATGACGCAGCAAATTGTTGATTTATGCAAAGCCCCTGTAAAGCAGCAGGCAAGATCTTATTGCCTGCTGCCGTTCTGCGGCAGCGCTATTGAAACCGATGGCGGCGTTAAGCCAATTTCCGCAGCGTTAAAATCTGCTCACTGCGGCCAAAAGGGCCATTCACATCATGTAAAACCGAACTGCTTAAGCCGATGCCATCATCGCCATATTGCTGTACAGTTTCCAGCCCAAGCCATTGTCCCTTTGGCATACGGTGCAAATGAATCTGCAAATCCAGATTCGGAAAGCCCCATTTAAACGGCCAATCCTGTCTTGGCACAATACCGTTGGCCGTATCCACCAGGCCCATCAAGCGCACAAAATCGGAACTGCTTTCACCTTCAATCATTTCATGCTGGGTGCGGATCCAAACAATGCCCTTGCCTGCACGCCGCTCATGGCTGCGCGCTTCAATTGATTGTATATAGCCGCCCGGCCACTGGTGAATTCCTTCCCAAATTGGCGCATGCTCAGGCCCTTCCACACACATATCTTCCAGCCCTTGAACACTTTGACTGTCCTGCATCATCATGCGCCAAGTGCGCGCCGCAATGCAGACTTTCCCTTGCGCACTCATCTCAGATTCAATCAATTCAATTGTTTTTCCCGGACGGATCACTTTAGTTCGAATGCTGAACTCCCCTGCTGGAATCAGGCCGAAAATATCCAGGCTGATGCGGCCGATGCGCATGTCATTGCGCGGAAAAAAACGATCCAGTTCAGCACAGATAATTCCGGTTGCAGGCGCCATATGCTGCTCGTGTTCATTCCACGCGCCCTGCGCAGAGAGGGTCGAACAGTATAATGCCGCGACAGTTCCATCGCTTTCCGTTTCTCTTTGAATTAATTGATAATAAGCGGCCATGAACCTTCCTTTTGTTCTGCAAATTGAGTCATTTCATCTTCAGAAGATCAAGCAATCTAACGCCGGATCCTGCCTGTTTTGTACGCAACTTTTATGGAAAGTTCAACTTTTAAAGCCGAAATTGAACCCGCAGGTTCTATTCATTGATAAATAGTTCCTGCCGCGCCTGATGTATTTTCAATCTGTGATACAGCCCAAAAAGCGCTGAATCATCTCCTTATCAGCAACTTTTGGGTCAATGGTTATTAAATGAGGTTCATTTGCGGCAGCCTGTTTTTATCAAAAAATCAGGCCTGCTTGGAATAATCGCGGACGCCAAACAGCGCTGTGCCGACACGCACCATGGTTGAACCGGCGGCGATCGCCTCAGCCATATCGCCTGACATCCCCATGCTTAAGGTATCCCAGTCTTCAGGATGCGCATGCTGGTCTTTCACGAGGTCGAATAATTGACGCGTATCGGCAAAAGCTTGCAGATTATTTGGCGCCGGAATCACCATCAAGCCGCGTAAGCGCAAATGCGGCAGCTGGCTGATCCGGGCAACCAGTTCTGCAGCGTCAGCGGGCTGGCAGCCATCTTTGCTGTCTTGCGCATCAATGTTCACCTGCAGACAAATATTTAAAGGCTCCTGCGAAACATCACGCTGGCTAGATAGGCGCTCAGCAATAATCAAGCGGTCAACGCCATGCACCCAGGCAAATTTTTCGGCCAGCTGCTTGGTTTTATTGCGCTGCACATGGCCGATAAAATGCCATTCAATGTTTAAATCTGCCAGCGCTTCTATTTTTTCCAAAGCTTCCTGCAAATAATTTTCACCAAAAGCGCGCTGGCCCGCAGCATGCATTTCCCGCAGCATTTCACTCGGATGCGTCTTGGACACAGCCAGCAGCTGCACCGTCTGCGCATCGCGTCCAGCCTGCGCGCAGGCCTGCCGAATCTGGCACAGGACCTGATCTCTTGCTTGTTGAAGTGTATTCATTGACGGGGTTCTCATTTCATTCATCTTTTTTTTCTTTGCCCTTTAACTAACAGTTGGTTAAGCTGAGGGAAAGCCTTATTATTCTATCAAAATAATTAAGATTTAAACGTTCTCGGGGATATTATGGACATTACAGAATTACTGGCATTTTCGGCCAAAAATGGTGCATCCGATTTGCACTTATCGGCAGGCATGCCGCCGCTGATCCGTGTCGATGGCGAAGTCCGCCGCATTAATTTACCGGCTTTGGAACATAAAGAAGTTCACAAACTGGTCTACGACATTATGAATGATAAGCAGCGCCGGGATTTTGAAGAAAAGCTGGAAACAGACTTTTCTTTTGAAGTGCCCGGTGTTGCCCGTTTCCGTGTCAACGCATTCAACCAAAACCGCGGCGCAGGCGCGGTATTCCGGACCATTCCGTCAAAAGTCCTTTCTATGGAAGACTTAGGCATGGGCCAAATCTTTAAGGATATCTGTGAATATCCGCGCGGCATTGTGCTGGTTACAGGGCCAACGGGTTCCGGTAAATCAACCACCTTGGCAGCAATGATGGACTATATCAACGACAACCGTTATGACCATATTCTAACCGTCGAAGATCCTATCGAATTTGTGCATGAATCAAAAAAATGCCTGATCAACCAGCGTGAAGTCCACCGTGATACCCATGGGTTTAACGAAGCGCTCCGTTCAGCATTGCGTGAAGACCCCGATATTATCCTGGTCGGCGAGATGCGTGACCTTGAAACGATCCGCTTGGCTTTAACTGCCGCGGAAACAGGCCACTTGGTCTTCGGCACCCTGCATACCACCTCTGCTGCCAAAACCATTGACCGTGTGATTGACGTTTTCCCAGCTGAAGAAAAAGATATGGTTCGTGCCATGCTGTCAGAATCCTTGCAGGCGGTTATTTCACAAACGCTACTGAAGAAAAATGGCGGCGGGCGTGTTGCTGCGCATGAAATCATGATCGGTATTCCAGCCATCCGAAACTTGATTCGTGAAAACAAAGTGGCGCAAATGTATTCGGCCATTCAGACAGGTGCAAACTACGGCATGACAACGCTGGATCAAAGCTTAAAAGGCTTAGTCTCCAAAGGCATCATCAGCCCACAAGTTGCGCGTACAGCTGCAAAACAGCCTGAATCTTTCCTATAAGCATAATAATACTATCATTGGGGACTGTTTATGGACTTTAACGGCTTGCTCGACTACATGGTCGAGAAGAAAGCATCTGACTTATTTATCACCGCTGATGTAGAGCCCTCAATTAAAATCAACGGCACCATTATGCCGATTGGCTCTACCAAGCTGCCAGGCGCAACAGTCGGCCAGCTGCTCAACTCCATCATGTCAGACAAGCAGCGCAAGGAGTTTGCGGATACACGCGAATGCAACTTTGCCATCAGCAACAAAGACAAATCCTCCCGTTTCCGTGTCAGCGCATTCCAGCAGCGTGACCAGCCCGGCATGGTGCTGCGCCGTATTGAAACGGTCATTCCGACCATGGATGAATTGAAACTGCCGCCAATTTTAAAAGAATTGGCCATGACCAAACGCGGCATTATCATTTTTGTTGGCGCAACCGGTACAGGTAAATCCACGTCACTGGCTTCAATCATTGGCTTCCGCAATGAAAATTCACATGGCCATATCATTACTATTGAAGATCCAATTGAATTTATTCATGAGCATAAAGGCTGCATTATTACGCAGCGTGAAGTCGGCATTGATACAGATTCATTTGAAATCGCGCTGAAAAACACCCTACGCCAGGCGCCGGATGTGATTCTGATTGGCGAGATCCGTTCCCGTGAAACCATGGATTACGCAATTGCCTTTGCCGAGACCGGCCACTTGGTTTTTGCCACGCTGCATGCCAACAATGCCAACCAAGCGATTGACCGGATTATTCACTTCTTTGAAGCCGACCGCCATGGCCAATTATTCATGGATTTATCGCTGAACTTGAAAGCGATGGTGGCGCAGCAGCTGATTCCAACCATTGACGGCAGCTCACGCCGCGCAGCCATTGAAATCCTCATCAACTCCCCGCTGATTTCAGACCTGATCCGCAAGGGTGAAGTGCACGAAATTAAAGATTTGATGAAACGTTCGCGTGAATTGGGAATGCAAACCTTTGACCAAGCGTTGTTTGACTTGTATAAAGCCAAGCAAATTACCTACAAAGATGCGCTCAAACATGCAGACTCACCCAACGACTTGCGTCTGCAAATCAAACTGTCTGAAGAAGGCGGTGACCGCCTGCTGCATGCCAGCTCAAATATTACGTTTGATGGTCAGTCCTAAAAATTGGCCGAAAAAAAACAGGCTTCTGATGAAGCCTGTTTTTTTATTGCTCAGCGCTGAATTTTCGCTATAAGACTATTTCTTGCGGTAAGCGTCACGGCACTCTGGCGCATCGCAGTAACCGTAAAGATTCAATGAGTGGCCAGTCAATTCAAAACCGAATTTTTTCGCCACTTCATGCTGCTCATGTTCAATTACATCATTGGTGAATTCCACAACTTTGTTACAGTTCTGGCACACGATATGATCGTGGTGATCTTCCTGCATAATCTCAAAAACAGAATGATTGTTTTCAAAATGATGGCGCTGAATAATGCCTGCCGCTTCAAATTGCGTTAACACACGGTAAACAGTTGCTAAACCAACATCTTCACCCTGTTCAAGTAAAGTCTTATAAATATCTTCCGCGCTTAAGTGATGTTGTCTTGAATTTTCTAATAATTCCAATATTTTAATTCGTGGAAGCGTAACTTTAAGTCCAGCTTTGCGTAAATCTTGGTTTGATATCGGCATGAAAAAAGGTCTCTCAACAAAATTAAAGTTGGAATATGCAACAAACTTTAGATGCAGTATGATCTATCCTTGGATCAAATGCATCATAATTAATTTGGGATAGTGTAGCAAAATGCAAAAACTCATGCTGACGTTATTCGTCACTTCATTGCTCGTAGGCTGTTCAACCTTGGGCGTTTATAAAGTTGATATTCCACAAGGAACGCCTTTAACACAAGCGCAAGCAGCTAAAATCCAGCCTGGCATGAGCTTCCAGCAAGTCCGCTTTTTACTTGGCAGCCCAACGGTTACAGATCCAATGAATCCTTTACGCTGGGACTACATTTACAACTATACCCCAGGCACTTATGCAAAAAAAGCAAAGATCGCAGCAGCGCAAGGGCAGCATTTAAAAATTTACTTTAACCAGCAAGGCATTGTAGAAAAAGTTGAAGGCTTGGAAACTATTCCTGCAACTCAGCCGGGCCTGCCGGGTTCTAAAGAAGCGATTCTAAATGCGCCTCCACTATAGTCAGTTTAAGATAAAAAGAAACCCCTCATTGAGGGGTTTTTCTTATTGCTTCAATTGTTTAAAGCGATTTCCCTGACTAAAGCGCCCTACCGGATGATTAATTGCCCGATTGCGGCGGATATCTTTCGGATTAATGGTTAAGGCGCGGTAAATTTCAACACGGTCGCCAGCTGTCAAAAGCTGATGATGATTTTGCAAATGCGCGCCGAAAATTCCCAGCCGCAGCGTTTCAGGCAAATCTACAAGATCGGCGATTCCGCTTTGTTCAATCGCATCTAAAGCCGTCATGCCATCTTTAAAAGGAACAGCAAGATGAAACTGCCGATCCGCAGCTGCAAATGCCACCCAAACCTGCGCTTGCGCCGTCATCAGAAGAACTTTCCTATCACAGCAATCATCGCAGCGATAATGGCCAGAGGAAGCACGATACGCACCGCAATGCGCCAAATGTTGTAAAGCGCTTCATTGCTGAAATTCATCGCTTTACGCAAATGACTGATTTTCATAATCCATCCCGCAAATACTGCATAAATCAAGCAAATCACTAAGCCCCACAGCATCAAGACCAGATTGAAAACAGCCGTGACTTGTGGAACAGCCCACACAAATACAGCCGCCAGTAAAATCAGCCATTGCACAGGCAGTTGCAATTGGCGCTGCTGCAGCTGCTCACGCGCCATATTTAAAATCAAGCCGGCAGCCATTACTGTTGCAAATGTTAAAATATAAGCTGGAATAACCGAAGCTACGGCAAAGAAGCCGAACGCCACAACGGCCAGCAGCTGTGCAATCCAAATCGGCAAGGCGGATTTCGTTGCAGAATCCTGCGTTTGAACGGCTGACAAACTGCTTTGCCAATACAGGCCTAAACCCAAGCCGCTTGCCACCAAAGCCAGTACAGATGCGCTGCCCCACTCGCTGAACTCCACGGGTGTGACCTGCCACGCAGGCAGTGCTGTGCCGAAGACATTCGCCAAAACCAAAGCGGCCAATACACCCGCAGCAGTCAAAAGCACCGTAAATTGACGCGGAATAAAAGAAGCAGCGACAGCGGCAACTGCCAATGCCGCAAACAAAATATTAGGCGCGGCACTGAACCCTGCGGAAACATTTAATATCTGAGCGGAATTCGACAGCATTCCCCCTGCCAGAAATGGAATAAATACTGCACCGAACCAGCCTGCTAAACGCCACTTTTGAGATGCGTCCGCATCGCGTGTCAAATTGGATAAGGCCTGTAATGCGGTTGTTTTAGAGCGTTTGGCTAATGCAATCTCTAAATAGCAGACTGGCAATGCCAGAATCAGCATTGCAGTGAGCCAGAGCATCCAAAAATCCAGCTGGCGGTCAATTTGAATGCCGGTCATCGGCGCCAAAGTGGCGATAACAATAAACGACAAACAAAATGCCATCAGAGGCGATAACCATTTTGACATAGCATGATCCTGCATGACGCATTCCTTTATAAAATCTAGCGCTATTTTGCCCTGCTCAAGGCTGAAAATCAAAAACAAAAAGCAAATCACCATAACAGTGATTTGCTGCGCCAAGTTATATTCACATTTTAATTCTAATTATTAACTCTTATTTTAATTTTATGAGAAGAACCGGGCGAACCAGTTTTTACCTTTTTTCTTCTCTTTTTCTTTAATAATGCCCATCATATTTTCTTTTACTGCGCCGACATAATCTGCATCATCATGCTGAATATGATTAATCAGCCATTTTGACAGCACTTCATGCAGTTCAGATTCAATTGAATGGCCCAGCTCGAAACGGTCGCGGTATGATTCAATTTTTTTAATAAATAAATCATGCACGCGCTTATGCGGTACACGGTATTTATAGCCTGCCTCTTCTTGAAGAGACTCTTCAAAAGTAAAATGTGATTGCGTGTAATCAATAATATTTTCAAGAATTTGCTTTACTCGTTCACGATCAACATGGGCATCAACACCATCAATTTCATTGATGTAGTCCAAAATACGTTTGTGCTGATCGTCAATCACATCGATGCCGGTATTATATTCTGGAACCCATTTCATTTTCATTCCGACCACCTGTGTAACAATTTAAAAGATAAATCACATTAAAATTAATGATATAGCTAAATTGAAAAAATAAAAATGAAGTGAAATACTCGGGTTTATGCAATATTGATTCTGTTTTTTATACCTTATTGTTTTACAAGCTATTTATTAAAATACCCGACCATAAAGCTAAGATATTTTTTAATCAATTCAAATATTTATAATTTAACCAGACTATACATTAATACCGTTAAGCTTTTGCGGTTTCAGCCAATGCGGGCAGCAAACCCGCAATACAGTCCAGTTGAATTAATATTGGTCTGCTTTCGTCACCCGCTTCAGAGACGGCTCTAAACGCTCTCGCTCCAAACGCTCAATATGCGTTTTGCCGTGGCGAATTGGCCGGCCATGCTGAAACAAAATCAGCTCACCGGGTTCAAAAGCCGTCCACACTTCATTCTGCGTTAACGGCTCAGTGGTAATGACTGCTACGCAGTCTTCGGGCGTTGTCACTTCACTGAAATCCACCTCAACATCCAGATCAATCAGCTGCGCAGGCTTGAATGGATATTCGCGCACCAGCCAGTGCAATTTGGTAATGGCGTAAGCGAACAGCGCCTGTCCATTGGATAGGCAGAAATTAAAGGTGCCATGTTCGGCGATTTGAGGCGAAACTTCCAACAGCACATCAAAAACCTGATCCAAGGAAGGTTCGGTATAGCCAAAGCGTTTCACCAGCTGTTCCAGCAGATAGCAGAATGCCCGCTCACTGTCGGTATTGCCGACTGGCGTAAAACGCCCTGCCAGTTCGGGATGGAAATCATGCAAGTCGCCATTATGGGCAAAAATCCACTGCCGCCCCCACAGCTCACGGCTGAATGGATGAGCGTTTTCAAGATTGATTTTGCCTTGAGTCGCTTTGCGGATGTGCGCAATCACATTGCGTGATTTAATGGGATAATTGCGGATCAGCTCTGCAATAGGTGATTCGACAGCGGATTGATTGTCTGCGAACAAACGGCACGCTTTATCTTCAAAAAATGCGATGCCAAAGCCGTCACAATGGTCAGAGGTAATCCCCGCGCGCTGAGAAAAGCCGCGGAATGAGAAGGTAATATCCGTCGGTGTCGCACAATTCATCCCTAACAGCTGGCACATAAGTCTTCATCATCTGTTTAATCAACCACAGTGCTATTTTGCATGAGTCCTTATGCCATTTCAAACGGGAAAATCAGCGTTCTTTATGAGTTTTTATGATTTAGCAAGGGCTTCATGATCATTTTTTTTTGCAAAATAAAATCTTTGGCCAGCCGCGCCGCATCCAGATAGACAAAATAATCCAAGCAGTTAAACGCTTCATCATGATATGCCTGCGCGGACAGCTGAGCATTCATTTTTAAATACACATCAAACAGCTTAGGCATCCGCTCATCCTGCTGAAAGCCGCATTGCGGATACGGTGGGTCAAAGGCCCGCTGCGGCTGAATAGCGCAGCTGGACGCCAGGGGCAGATTCTTCATATGCTGATGGGTGTGATAGGCCCGCGCTTCATTACCCCGCAGGCGGATGCTGACGCAGCCGATAATATGCTTGGCGCGCATTTCGCATAAGACTTTCGGCATCAAATGCAGCCAAAGCGCTGATAACGCTTTACCCGAACGGTAGCGCGGATGCACGCAGGTGCGGCCAATTTCAACAATATTGCTGAAGCGCCCAAATTCATCGGCTATTTTAAATTCCTGCTGACTGTAGCTCTGAGCAAGTTCATGGCCTTGAAATAATTTTAAGCGCGTATAGGCAATAATTTCATTGCTCCATGTATCCCGCAGAACTGCATGTTCGCAGCCAAAATCATAGAAGTCCTGATCCAAGCCGGATTCAAACTTTATGCCGAATTGCTGCGAAAACTGCGCTGCCCGAAAGCGCTGCGCTTCCTGCAGGCTCTGCAAATTTTCGATCCATTCAAATTTATAGGATCCGCTTTGCGCGGATTTCTGTTCTAAGGGAAATATAAAGTTTTGACGATATTGATTTTTTAATTTATCCAACATCATAAACAGCTCAAATATTTTTTTCTACACTAGGCAATCCCGATGACATTTTCATGACGCACAGCCAATCTGCAGACAATAAAAATGCCAGTCAATATCTGTATTGACTGGCATTCATATTTTAAGACGGCTTTCTATTTTACCGAAATTTTGCAGAATCTAAATTCGGTAAACAGCCGTCATTCAATCAAGCTTTTTTCACATTGCTGCGGTTGGTAATGAGTGTGCCGACGCCATGATCGGTAAAGATCTCCAGCAGCGTTGCATGCGGTACACGGCCATCGACAATATGCGCGCTGACGACCCCGCCTTTTACCGCATCCAATGCACAGCCGACTTTCGGAATCATGCCGCCGTAAATCACACCGGTTTCAATCAGGCGATCCACTTCCTGCGTGCTTAAACCTGTCAGCAAGTTTTTGTTTTCATCCAATACGCCGCTGATATTGGTCAGCAGAATCAGTTTTTCAGCGCCCAGCGCTTCAGCAACTTTGCCTGCAACCAAATCTGCATTGATGTTGTAGGTATTGCCTTCTTCATCTACCCCCAAAGGCGCAATCACTGGAATAAAATCACTTTGCGTAAACATTTCCAGCACATCTGTTTTTACGCCAACCACTTCACCGACCAGGCCCAGATCAATTTCAGTCACTGAACCGTCTTCTGCTGTCTTCTGCATCAGCAGCTTTTGCGCGCGAAGCAAATTGCCGTCTTTACCCGTCAAGCCTATCGCGCGGCCGCCATGCTGGTTAATCAGGTTCACAATCGATTTGTTCACGCTGCCGCCCAACACCATTTCGACCACTTCCATGGTTGCAGGATCGGTGACACGCATGCCGTCAATACGGTCAGATTCGCGGCCCAGCTGCTTCAAGAAGGAATCCACTTGAGGGCCACCGCCATGCACTACGATCGGGTTGATGCCCACCGTTTTAAGTAAAACGATATCACGCGCAAATGAACTTTCCAGCTCAGGATCGGTCATGGCATTGCCGCCGTACTTTACAACCAGCGTCTTGCCCGAAAATCTTTGAATGTACGGCAAAGCTTCTGTCAAAATTTGCGCTTTGTCGATGCCAGTATGCTGATGCGGCATTCGCCTCTCCTTATTGAGCATCTAAGATGTCTTGAGCAATATGCGGATACTGCTCTGACAACATGGAACTGAACAAGGTCCGTATTTCATCTAATCGCGCGGCATTATCTGCATCAAAGCGCACCGTGAAATACTCGCCTGTATTCGATGCTCGAATGATGCCAAATCCATCATCAAAATCAAGACGTATGCCATCAATTTTACTGATTTCTGCATCAATATACTGAGATTGCTGCTCTACCGCATTTAAAACGGTTTGAGGGATGGCCTGATAGGTGCTGATATACAAATCCTCGGTGCCGTTTCTTTCCGGGTACGGCGCCAGCGCCTGTGACAGGCTTAGGCCTTTGCGCTGAATGTATTCAAGCACCCGCAGCGCCGCATATAAGCCATCATCATAGCCGCCGCCGCGGCCATCATTAAACACATAATGCCCCGCATACTCACCGCCAAAAATAGCTTTTCCTTTTGATTTAGCTAAATATTTTCGCAGAAAGGAACTGCCTGTGCGGATCATGACAGGCCAGCCGCCTAAAGCCTGTATTGTATTTCGGACCATGGTTGAACACTTTACGTCATAGACAATTTCACAATCAGGATGATCTGACAGGCACATTTCTGCAAACAGGCACAGCAGTCGGTCTGCAGAAATAATTTTGCCATGCTCATCAATCAAGACCAGGCGGTCGCCGTCGCCATCTAAAGCAATGCCAATCTCAGCATTTTGATCCAGCACGGCTTGGCGGATTTTTTTCAAATGAACTTCTTGCGATGGATCCGGCGCATGGTCTGGAAAATTGCCATCCGCTTCACAGCGTATTGCAGCAACATCACAGCCTAACTTCTTCAGCACCAGCGCGGCGCAGCGCCCAGCCGAACCATTCAAGCCATCCAGCACAACTTTGACAGGATGCTTTAATTGAATATCCGAAAGCAGTGAATGCTGATACTGCAGGCAAAACTCCGGAAAAACCCGCTGCTCCGCCAAGACGGTGTGCGCTGCTGCTTTAGGGACAAAATATTTTTTAGAATCCTGCCCGGCTTGCTGAATCATTTCAGGACAAGGCGGTTCGCCTTGAATAATCCACTTGATGCCATTATCTGTTTTGGGATTATGGCTGGCTGTCACCATAATGCCGTTGCCGCCATACTGGCCAGCAATGTAATACAGCATAGGGCTGGAGCAGCAGCCGATCATCACGGTCTGCAATTGATGCTGCTGGCATATTTCCTGAATAATTTGCGCATAGCCTGGACTGGTTAAACGCGCATCATAACCGATCACCAGCTGTGATTGACCTGCACGAATATACTGCTGCGCCAAACCGTGCGCGACTGCCTGCACCATTTCCGCATTCAGCAATGATACTTTTCCGCGGATATCATAAGCACGGAAAATCTGTATCGGGAAATTATTATACAATGACCCCATAATGCATTCTTCTAATCATCAAGGTTGCTAAAACCGATTCATAATTTCAAACAAATCGCAGTGTAAATAAGTTAATTAAGCCCTATTTTAATTAAATTATATTTGCCTCGCCAAGGCGTATCTTTTTTATATGATTGCTGTTTTAGAATCAATTAAAAAAAATCAGCCTGAATAATACAGCATATTCATCATCAGAAGAAATGTTAGCGTTTATACGCCCATCTATTTATTTTAAATTTCTTAAATTTATCAAGACAATGTTTTCAATCTTTTAATGTATTATGCTTATTTTTAAAGTGACACTTCATGGTCAAATTCACATTAAAAAACAATATATTGCCAAATACATATTCAACAAAAAAAACAGCATTTCTCACTTAACTTACAATCCAGCTGCTGATTGGCTCATTTAAAATCACTTTACATTTCTGTACAAAAATACAATGAATTAAATTTTTTAAATACAAGATGATTCATCATTTTAAACGGCTTAAATCACTGTTTATATATTATTTATTTCATGCAAATATCTATTTATAACGCAACAAAAAACGGATTGTCATTGAATACAGCAATCCGTTTTTGTTTTACGCTAAGTGTTTAAACTTAGCGTCACTGATGCTCAATTTTTGCCAGTATGGCCGAAACCGCCTGCACCGCGCTCAGTTGCTGCAAATTCACTGACCACATCAAACTCAGCTTGAACAACAGGCACCAGCACATATTGCGCAAGGCGTTCACCCGGCTCTAGGCTGAATGCGGCCTGACTGCGGTTCCAGACTGAAACCATCAGCTCACCTTGATAATCAGAGTCAATCAGGCCCACTAAATTGCCCAATACAATACCGTGCTTATGGCCTAAGCCTGAACGCGGCAAAATCAGCCCAGCAAAGTTCACATCTTCAATGTAAATCGCCAAGCCTGTTTTCACCAATACGGTTTGCCCCGGCTCAATCACGGTGGTCTGCTCAACGCAAGCGCGCAAATCTAAGCCTGCTGAACCTGCAGTTGCATACGTTGGCATCGGCCATTCTGTGCCTAAACGTGCGTCGAGTACTTTTACCTGAACTTTCATCGGTTCATTCCTGTTTATAAAATTAATGGAGATTAACGCTTAATCAGCGCACGTAAATTGTCTAAGTAATGCTGCGCCTGCTGTTTCGGATCTACATTGCCGGCCAGCTTTTTCTTGCGGCCCAGCCATTCCAGCTCATCTTCAGGCAATTCATCCAAGAAACGGCTTGGCGTCTGCTGCTTCATCTGTCCGCCCGCCTTGCGCTGTTCCGCCAAAGTAATGGTCAGGCCTTGGCGCGCCCGTGTGATCCCCACATACATCAAGCGGCGCTCTTCCTCGACAGTATCGGCGGCAATTGAGTTTTTATGCGGCAGCAGCTCTTCTTCCAGGCCAATCAGATAGACATATGGAAACTCCAAGCCTTTAGAAGCATGCAGCGTCAGCAGATTCACTTTGTCGGTATCTTCCTCTTCCTGCTGCTGCTCCAGCATATCCAGCAGCACCATTTTGCGGATGACGCTTTCAATGTTCTTTTCATCCACATCTTCAGCACGGTTAATCAAGCTTTGAATACTGCTGTACAGCACTTCAATGTTGTCCAGCTTAGTTTTTTCCTGCGCAGGCGTGGCGGCCGTTTCTTTGACATAATCGATATAGCCGGCTTCCAGCATCATTTGACGGATAATCGGAACCGGTTCGTCATCCTCCACCAAGTTGCGGGTAAAGCGGTCGATAAAGTCTGCAAACTCGGCCAGTTGCGTTGTGGCTTTTTTCGGAATGGCCATGGTCAGGCGCTGATCGCCAGCTGCAGCCAGCAGAGAAAGCCGCTGCTCCTGAGCAAACAAGCCCAGTTTTTCCAGCGTTACAGGGCCAATTGCGCGCTTTGGCGTGTTGATAATGCGCAAGAAGGCGCTGTCATCTTCCGGATTAATGATTAAGCGCAAATAGCTCATCATGTCTTTGATTTCTGAGCGCGCGAAGAATGACTGGCCGCCGGACAGCTTATAGGGAATCTGCATTTGACGCAGCTGGGTTTCCAGTACGCGGGCCTGAAAATTGCCGCGGTATAAAATCGCGTAGTCTTTCCAGTTTTTGCCGTTCATCAGTTTATGCGTAATTAAATCCTTAACCACACGTTCCGCTTCATCATCATCATTGCGGCACGTGATCACCCGGATCACCTCACCATGGCCTTTATCTGACCAGAGTTTCTTGTCAAAAATATGCGGATTATTGCCAATCACGGTATTGGCGGCTTTTAAAATACGGCTGGTCGAACGGTAGTTCTGTTCCAGCTTAATGACTTTTAAATTGCGGAAATCTTCATTCAGCAGCGCCATATTTTCAGGCTTAGCGCCGCGCCAGGCGTAAATTGACTGATCATCATCGCCCACTGCAGTAAACTGCCCCATCACCCCAACCAGCAACTTCACCAGCATATACTGCGCCGTATTGGTATCTTGATATTCATCGACCAGTAGGTAACGCGTGCGGTTTTGCCAGCGGTCGCGCACTTCAGCATTTTGCTGCAGCAGCAGGGTCGGCATCACAATCAGGTCATCAAAGTCGACGGCATTGTAGGCGCGCAAGTTGCGCTCATACAGCTGGTACAGATGCGCCATCTGCACATCTTCTGCCGTTTCACAGGTGGTATGCGCCTGCTCTGGCGGAATCAGGTCATTTTTCCAATCCGAAATCATCTTCATGGCTTTGGCGATCAGTTCTTTGCTTTCCGCACCCGATAAGTTATCGCGGTGCATCAGATCCATCAGAATGCGTTTGCAGTCATCGGCATCTAAAATTGAAAAGTTGGCTTTCAGCGGCGTATTTTTGAGTTCTAAGCGCAGCAGATTCAAGCCGAAAGTATGGAAAGTAGAGACTGAAAGGCCTTTGGCCTCTTCACGCGACAGCAGCTTCGTCACCCGCTCTTTCATTTCGCGCGCGGCTTTATTGGTAAACGTCATTGCCGTAATGCGGTGCGCCGGTATGCCGCAATTTTTGACCAAATGGGCAATTTTACGGGTAATTACCGATGTCTTGCCCGAACCTGCGCCAGCAAGCACTAACAAGGGCCCTTGAGTATATTTCATGGCTTCAAGCTGCTTGTCGTTTAACTGGCTGCCGAGTGACATAGTGTTTCCTTTTCCTGATTCGGAGTCGATTATAGTCATCTCTGCACAACTTTCATAATCTAAAAGTCGATTTTCCGTTCATAAAAAAAACCACCCGAAGGTGGTTTCTCTCACTCAATAAAAATTATTGAATGGCATAGATGCTGATTTCAACACGGCGGTTTTGTTCACGGCCTGCTGGCGTTGAATTTGACGCGATTGGGTTTGCAGAACCTTGGCCTTGCGCATTAATGCGTGTAGTAGAAACACCCTGAGCCGCTAAATAGCTTGCAACAGATTGTGCACGCGCTTGCGACAATGGAATGTTAATTGAGTCGTTACCAGTGTTATCGGTATAACCCGTAACAAGAATACCGCTCTTGTTGTCTTCAGCCAAAGTTTGCGCCACTTTATTCAAAGTTGCATAAAAGTTTGGTTTGATGTTTGATTTGTTGGTATCAAACGTAATGCTGCCCGGCATAATCAAGCCCACAGAACCATCTGGATTACGGTTAACTTCTACGCCAGTACCCGCCATTTGCTGACGAAGTTTTTTCTCTTTATTGTCGAGGTATACGCCTGTAGCGCCGCCCAGCACTGCGCCGATAGCGGCAGCACGGTTATTTTGCGCGCTCGAGTTTGCATTGCCACGAGACAAGCCATAACCGGCAGCTGCGCCTACAAGTGCGCCAATCGCAGACTTGTCATATTCCATGCCGCCAATATTATTACCTGTTGATTGACAGCCAGATAGAACTAATGCCCCTACTACCGCTGACGAAATTACCAGTGCACGCATCGCATGCCTCCTTCGTTGTGTTTGTTGTATGAATGAAATGATGAATGAAAACAAATGGCTGAACCATTGAATTTTTGTTAATAATAAGCTCTTTATTTACATTTTGTAATGATTGATTGCGAGAAAACGGTTAACTTCGTCACAATTTCTTCATAGTTAGAATACAAGACTTTTCTATTTTCAAATCTGCAGCTATATTTGTGAGATTCGGCAAATTATAAATGATTTGATCCTAGGAAATTTTTATGCCATCTCAAAGCAATAAGCAACCAGCCTTAAAAAAAATCACACGCGGGCTTACAGTCGGTTCAGTTATTACCGGCAGCACTTTTTTTCACGGCCCACCCGTTTTAGCCTTGGGATTGACCAAGCTTTTTAAGAAATCCAGCAAGGTGGATGAAACCAATATTAAAATTACCAACAGCTGGCTGGCAGTCAATAACTGGCTGATTGATAAAGTTTTACCCAATACACAATGGGACATTACCGTTGATGAACAGCTGGATTTGAATATGCAGGGCCGTTATTTGATGACCTGCAATCATCAAAGCTGGGTTGATACTACTGTGAACCAGTATTTTGGCCTGACCCGCATGCCCTTGACCCGCTTCTTTACAAAATGGGAACTTATTTTTATCCCCTTTGTCGGCCAAGCCTTTAAAATTCTCGGCTTTCCAATGATGAAGCGCCACTCCAAAGAGCAAATTGCGAAAAATCCGGAACTGAAATACCGCGATATGGATGAAGCCCGCAAGTCTTGTGAACAGCTGCTCAGCCAGCCATTCACCTTACTGAACTATTTGGAAGGCACGCGTTTTACGCCTGAGAAGCAGGCGAAGCAGCAATCGCCGTATCAGCATTTGCTGAAGCCCAAAGCCGGCGGCTTAGCGCTGGCGCTGAGTATTTTAGGCGATAAAATTGATGCTTTGGTTGATATGACCATTGTCTACCCTGACGGCGCGCCAGGCTATGGCGAGTTTTGGCTGGGTGAAGTGCCGCGCATCGCCGTCAATTTGCGTAAAATTGAGGTTCCGGCATGGGTGCTTGAAGGCAATTATGATGAAGATGCGGCATTCCGTGAAAAATTTCAAATCTGGGTTGACGGGCTGTGGGCTGAAAAAGATCAGCTGATTGGAAAAATGAAAGCGCAATACGCAGCGCTTGAGCAATAAGCCCTAAAAACAAGGAATAAGTGAACGGACATGCCGCAAACTGAAAGTGTTAAAAAGTCTAAATATCATCATCTTGACCCGGGCAGCTTACCCTTCAAGCTGTTCTTGGCCTATGATATTTTTATGGTGTTTATCATCATTTTTAACCTCTTCTGCCTGGGCATGAACTTCTTCCTCATGAGCAACATCGGCGGATGGTTCTTCAACAGCATCCACCTGAGCAGCGTGCTGGAATTTTACCGTGAGCACCTGCATCCTTGGGTTATTACCACTGAAGCCTGGTTCATCATTTTTCTGATTGCAGAGCTGCTCATCCGCTGGGGCATTGCAATTGTTCAAAAACATCATCAGCGCTGGTTCTTTTTTCCCTTTATTCACCTGTATGAAATACTGGCCATTATTCCGTATCTGCGTTTTTTAAGGCTGTTCCGCGCTGGCATTATCGCTTACCGCTTATATGAAATGGGCTATCAGATTTTTCCTAAATCCTGGCAGAACAAAGCCCTGTTTTATTACCGGGTGGTGATGGAAGAACTGTCTGACCGCGTGGTCATTACCGTTTTGGATGGGCTCAAGCACGAGCTGAATACCAGCACCACGCATAAAGACTTGATCAGCAACGTGATCCAGCATCACCGTGAGCTTTTTTCTCAAGTACTTGCCGATATGCTGCAAGAAAACCTGAGCAGAGAACTCAGAGCAGACCGTGAGCGCATTGCAAAAAATGTCGGACAGATTGTCAGCCAAGCCATTGAAGACACGCCTGAACTGACTCAGCTGCTGCGCCTAATCCCGATTGTCGGCGGGCGCATTGAACAGCAGATTCAGAGTATCGGCCAGCGTCTGGGCGAAAATATCACCCAAGGCCTGATTGACCCGCTGGCTTATCCTGACACCTCTGCTGCGCATCAGCCAAACTTGTACTCGGATATTTCAAACCGAATCAGCCAGATTGAAATTGAAAAAAATGAAAAATTGGATGAACTTGTCCGTTCTGCAGTATTTGAAAGTCTGGATGCGGTCCGCAAACAAGTTAAGGTAAAACAATGGCAGCAAATCCTGCAGGAGCAGGATCAAGCCAAAGAATAAGCAGCAGTGCAAAATATTTGATTTTCGCGCTAGTGAAATGCGTCAATTTGTTCTAGCATTTGCTTTATTTATCACATCGCTTCGGCATAAAACAAACAGCTCAGAAGTACGAAGGAATAATTATGGCTGACATACGGATAAAAGGCAGAATGGTCAATGCGATACGCATTAGCCTCGATACAAATGATCATGATGCGATCCGCCAGCAACTCACCCCTATGCTTCAAAAAGCTTTTCCAGCGGGCACTTTAGCTGTGATTGAAAGCAGTGTAGATCAGGAATTGATAGAACTGATTCAGCTTTTGATCAGCCTGGACTTGCAGCCGATGGCTGTCACAGAAGGCCTGCTTGCCTCTCAGGCGCGCGCCATTCAGTTCCCTGTTATTCCAGCTGACCGCCAGTTGCAGCAGGTGAAAGCCACCAAAGAACAAGTGGTGGAAACCAAGCCTGCCCCTGCTGAAAATAATGCAGCGGCTGAGCAGGCTGAAGAAGCGCCTGCAGTGCGGCACATCAGCTCTTATCACGATGAAATTCTGCGCACCGGCCAATGCCTGGTGCAAAATCATGGCGACATCATCAGTACCGCCGGCATCAACAGCGGCTCTGAAGTGATTGCTTCAGGAAATATACATATTTATGGCAGCGCCCGTGGTAGAGTCATTGCCGGAGCTGGAGGCAATGCCGCTGCACGCATATTCTGCCATTCACTGGAAGCAGAATTAGTATCAATTGCGGGAACTTACTGCGTTGCTGATGACATTCCGCAGCATGTGGCAAAACAGCCTGTACATATTTATTTAAATGATCAGCAAGAGCTAGTATTTGAAGCTTTGCAATTTTAATGTATAAATAAACACCAAAACCCCCATTTTTATATAGGGGGATTACCATAACAGGAGTGGATTCGGTGGCGAAAATTGTTGTCGTAACATCAGGCAAGGGCGGCGTAGGTAAAACTACAACAAGTGCATCTTTTGCAACAGGTTTAGCCCTGCGCGGTCACAAAACTGTTGTTATCGATTTTGACGTAGGTTTACGTAACCTTGACTTAATTATGGGTTGTGAACGCCGCGTTGTTTACGACTTTGTCAATGTCCTGAATAATGAAGCTCGATTGCAGCAGGCGCTCATTCGCGATAAAGACATTGAGAACTTGTATATTTTACCCGCTTCTCAAACCCGCGATAAAGATGCCTTAACCGACGAAGGCGTTGCACGCGTTATGGATGAGCTTTCTCAAGAATTTGACTACATTATCTGTGACTCGCCTGCCGGTATCGAACGCGGTGCAATTATGGCCATGTATCATGCTGATGAAGCCATTATTGTGACCAACCCTGAAATTTCATCGGTTCGCGACTCAGACCGGATCATTGGCATGCTGGACAGTAAAACCAAAAAAGTAGAACAGAATGAAGGCCGCATCCGCAAGCATCTGTGCATTACACGCTTCAATCCGGAACGTGCTGATAAGCAGGAAATGCTGACCATTGATGACATCTCTAAAGACATTTTGCGTGTCCCGACTTTAGGCGTCATTCCTGAATGCAAGAGCGTGCTTCAAGCTTCAAATGAAGGTAAGCCAGTGATCCTCTTTACAGAAGAAACTGCGGGCCAGGCATATGATGATTTGGTCGCACGTTTCCTTGGTGAAGAACGCAGTTACCGTCATATTACGGTAAAACCGAAAGGCTGGCTAGCACGATTATTTGGAGCATAAAATGGCAGGATTCTGGAGTAAACTTTTCAGCAGCGATGACAAGCCATCTAGCGCTCAAACTGCGAAAGACCGTTTAAAAGTTATTGTTGCTTCTGAACAGGGCTTGGGCAAACGCTTAAGCCAAGAAAAAATCGACCAAATGAAAAAAGAAATCATGCAGGTCGTGAACCGCTATGTCAGCGGCGTGGATGAACAGCACATTCAAATGTCTGTTCGTTCAGAAGCAAATATTGAAATGCTTGAAATGAATATCAATTTGCCTGAAGAGCGATAATCTGATTTCTGATTAGTCAAGCAAATTGATTCAAGGCAAAATATGAGGCTGGACAAAGCGCTGCTTTGTTCAGGCGCAAGACAAGAAACTGAGCTTCGAAGTGGCTGAATGATTAAGCAGCACTTTAACCCGCCGCAGGGCGGGAAGCTCTGCTTCCTATTGGCAAAGACATTCAAAATGCTTTGTCACTTGCTTGCTCATATTTTGCCTTTATTTATTTTCAAAAGAATACCAAGGAGACTGCGATGGCATTATCTCAACCAGCGACGTTTAACGAAGAATGGTCTGATGAGCGTGTATTTGCCTACTTGAATCAGCTGCCTCCTGAAGGCGTAAACGGCGATTTTCATGTGCTTTACCATGCGTTCAAACACATGCGCCCTAATGATTATGAGCGCCTGCTGACTAAATTCACAGCCGACGGCCGCGATGTCAATGCCACCAATCCTGAAGGTCAGCGTATTCATGAGGTCATCATGCAGTACCCGCGTCAAAGTGAAGGCTTTTTAGAAGTATTGGCAAAGTTCGCTTAAGCATTTTTCTGCCAATAAAAAGGCCTGCACATGCAGGCTTTTTTATTGGGCTGCTTTCTTAAGTCACTTTTCAATTTAATGCATTGCCTATAAAACATAACATATTGATTTATAAAATGATTATATTAACTATTTATTGCATCCTTCTATACAAACAACGCTTTTCACAGTGATTGCAAACCCTTAATACAGCAGCCACATCAATACAGGAAAACAGGCGGTAAAGCATAGTGTTTGCAAACTGATTATCCCCGCCATCAGCTGGCTGTCCCCTTGAAAATACCGCGTCAAAATATAGGATGCTGAAGCGGTCGGCAAGGCAAAGAACGTCACCATGATGATGCTCTGCAGCGTACCGAGGCCGACCCACAGGCTGACCCCAAAAGCAAAACAAGGCATCAAAATTAAACGTCCAGCAGTGTTCAGCGCTAAGCTGCGTATATCGCAGCGCAGCTGGCCAAACTGCAAAGCCGCGCCAACTGAAAGCAGGCCTAGAGGCAAGCTCATGGACGCCAAAATTTTCAGCAGGGACTGCAGGCCAGTAAATAAGCTTAATCCAGACAAATTAAACACCACCCCTGCAAGACAGCCTAAAATCAGCGGATTTTTAAAAATCGTCCATAGCGTATGGAGCCACTGGCCGCGCTGTCCTTGCGAAAAAGACATCACAGATAAGATATTCACCGCCGGTATCGCAACGGCAATCAGCATAGCGAACATCTGCATGCCCTTTGCGCCGTACAGCGTTCCCATCAGCGCCAAACCAATATAAGTATTAAAGCGGATCTGGCTTTGCAGATATACCCCAAAACGGGCTGGCGGAATTTGATAAATTCTTTTGATGCACCATAATACGGCGCTGGCGCTCAGCACCACAATAAAGAATGCCATCAGCATGCGGAATACCGCATTTAAATTGAGCTGTATATCCGCCAAATTGCTAAACAGCAAAACGGGAAAAAGGATAAAGTAATTCAGCTTTTCAGAATTGGCCCAAAATTCATCTTGCAGGAACTGCCGCTTTTTTAAGGCATACCCCATGGCGATCAGGACAATCAGCGGAAATAAAGCCATGATGAGGTTCATTGTTTTTCCCTGCGCATACCATCTATGCGCTTTCTCTTTCATTCACTCCATAATATAATCCTCATTCATACTCATAACAAAATGAGTGAATGCTCATAACAAGCCATGACCTTAACTCAACTCGAAATTTTTGTTTTAGTTGCCGAGTATCAAAGCTTTACTCTAGCAGCTAAACATCTAGGGATCACTCAGTCGGCTGTTTCACACGCGCTGAAATCCTTAGAAAGCCATTGGCGGGTCAATTTATTGATTCGAGAACAGAATCAAGTCGAGTTGTCTCATATTGGCCGCCAGCTGCTGTCATATGCCAAAGAGATGCTGAATACAGCGCAAATTATGCAGCAGGAAATCAATGCGTCTCACGGCATTCAGCAAGGGACCTTGCGGATCGGTTCCTTTGGCGCATCAGCATCCATTCATTTGCTTCCAGAACTGCTGAATGCCTACCGCCTGCGCTATCCCAAGATTGAAGTTTTTGTAGAAGAAGGCACAGACCATGATGTCTCGCAATGGATTCAAGAACGGCAGGTGGATGTCGGTTTTGCTGTCCTGCCCCGCGCCGATTTAGAAACTTATCTCCTGCTGCAGGATATTTTTATTGCGCTGATTCCAAAATCGTATCCCGTAGCGCAGCAAAGCGCCTTAAATATACAGGACTTGCAGGATTATCCTTTTATTATGACCAAAGCCGGCAGTCAGACGCATGTCGAGCAGCTGTTAAAGCAATACCGGATTCAGCCGAAAATCATGTACCAAATGTCACAGCTGCTGACGATCTTAAATATGGTCAATTTGCAGGAAGGCATTGCGATTGTCGCCGATATGTCGATGACGCCTGAATTGCTGCAGCTGCATCCCCATGTAGTGAAGCGGCCGTTAATTCCAAATACGCAGCGGCAAATTGGGCTTGCGGTCAAGGATGCAAAATCGGCCAGCCCCGCAGCTAAAGCGTTTATTCAAGTGGCGCAAGAGCTGTTCTATTCTAAGCCGTGAAATAAGATAAAAAACTGAATGGCTCACTTTGATTTTTAAGCAACGCCACCAAACTTCAAACTTTTGATTTAAAATTAAAAATTCACTATATTAAAAAACAGGCCAAAAAATAATGATCATGCAAAATATAGAAAATAAAGAAACGGAAGTCCACATCCCCAATATTGGTGTTGAAGAACAAAGAATCATCAGCTTAAACAGATTTATCTTCCTGTCGGTAATTTCTTTTGGCCTTTACCCTATTTGGTGGATGTTTGAAGCATGGCGCTTCTTTATGCAAAAGGACAGACTGAATATTATGCCTGCAGCCCGCGCCATATTCGCCGTTTTCTTCATTTATCCATTATTTAACCGCATCCAAAATTATGCCAAGGCGCAAGGCTATACACCAAAGTTCTCATCGGTAGTCATGTGCATTGGCTTCATTGCCTGCTCATTACTCGTCCAATTACCTGACCCATACTGGCTCATTTCAATAGGTTCTTTTCTCTTTTTAATTCCTGCTTTCCAAGCCCTGAATCATGCCAAACAGCATACGCAAGGCTTAAAACTCATTCATATGCAGAAATTCAGCATCCCGCAATGGATACTGATTGCGCTCGGTGCAATATTTTGGCTGCTGATTCTGGCTGCGCTGTTCATATGAGAAACGCCGCAGTAAGCAGAACTTATTGCGGCGCCATCATGCCTTATCAATGACAGCTGAATTTCATCAGCATGTAAACAGGCATGTCATCATCGATATACAAATGACAATTAAACTAAAATATCGCGTTTGCCGTTGGCGCCCATGCCGCTGACAATGCCGTTCTCTTCCATCTGGTCAATAATGCGGGCGGCACGGTTGTAGCCTAAACTGAATTTGCGCTGCAGCGAAGATGTAGAGGCTTTGCGGGTTTCTAAAACAAAAGACACACACTGATCATACAGCGCATCACGGTCTGAGCCGCCATCGCCGTCTTCAAAACCGCGTGAAGTCGGCTCTTCATCATATGGCGTTAAAATTTCATCGACATAATTAGGCTCGCCGCGTTCACGCCACGCATCACAGATCCGGTTGACCTCATCATCTGAAATAAAGGCGCCATGCACACGTTCCGGCTCAATTTTACCGGGCCCAAGGAACAGCATGTCGCCATGGCCCAGCATGTCCTCCGCACCGCCCGCATCCAAAATCGTACGCGAGTCAATTTTACTGTTTACACGCAATGCCACGCGGGTTGGAATATTGGCTTTAATTAAGCCGGTAATCACATCTACCGATGGACGCTGCGTCGCCAGCAGCAAGTGAATGCCCGCAGCACGCGACTTTTGCGCTAAGCGGGTAATCATTTCTTCAGCTTTTTTACCCACCTGCATAATCATGTCGGCAAATTCATCCGCCACAATCACAATCGACGGCAAAGGCTCTAAACGCGGCGCACGCTCACCCGCTACAGAATCACTGGCTTTCCATGTTGGATCAATTAAATCTTCACCATTGATCAGCGCCTCTTCGACCTTGCGGTTGTAGTCGGCCAATTTACGGATTTTCAGGAATGACATCAGCTTATAGCGGCGTTCCATTTCATTGACGCACCAGTTCAATGCATTTACAGCATCTTTCATGTCTGTCACAACAGGAGTGAGCAAATGCGGAATATCGTTATAGTTCGCAAGTTCCAGCTGTTTCGGGTCAATTAAGATGAAGCGCAGCTGGTCTGGCGTATATTTCAGCAGCATCGACAGAATCATTGAGTTCACAGCAACTGACTTACCGGAACCCGTCGTTCCGGCAACCAGCATATGAGGCGCTTTGCCCAAATCTGCAATGACGGGATTGCCTGAGATATCCTTGCCCATTGCCATCGAAAGGATGCTGTTGGGATCTTTAAATGCAGGAATGGTCAATAATTCAATCAACCGCACCATTTCACGCGCGCTGTTCGGCACTTCAATCCCGATATAAGGCTTGCCTGGAATCACTTCAACCACGCGGACGGAAGCCATGGACATTGAACGCGCTAAATCTTTTGAAATATTGGTGACTTTAGATGCCTTTACGCCAGGCGCAAGATCCAGTTCAAAACGTGTCACCACAGGCCCCGGCTGCGCCTCGATCACTTTCGCCTTTACGTTGAATTCCTGCAGCTTGATTTCCAGCAATTCAGATAAGCGCGCCAGCTGTTCTGCTGTAAAATTGACTTTCTTATTGGGATCAATCTTGTCCAGCAATTCCAGTCCCGGCAATGGCGGCAAGTCCAAACGCTTTTTAGCAACCTGCATAGCCCGTGACATTGGGCGGCCCATTGCATCGGTCAATGGCGCATCTAAATCGAAGTCATCTTCTTCATCAAAATCAACTTCAGCCGGTTTTCCGGCGGTATCTTGCCAGACATCGCGGAATGCATCCTTGTTGGCAGCAATCAGCGCTTTTTCATCTTCAGAAATATAAGACTCAGGCACTGCCGCGGGCTGATTGAAATTCGTCTGAATATCCGCTTTCACAAAAGCGGAGGATTGTGCATAACTGCCCGCAGTACGCGGTGCTGGCTCAACTGCATCAGCCTCATCGACCAGCAAATCGCCTAAATCATCAAAATCAGGTTCTGCCGCCGATTTAGGAAATGGCACAGGCTGTACTGCCGCTGCTGCTGCGGCAACAGAAGCGGTATTGTCTAAAATATGCAGGACTGGCGCAGGAGATGCCGCATCAGCGGCGTGATTGAATGGTGTATGAACATCTGTCGCTGTCTTGCCGTTCGGCACAGCTGCCAGCAGCTCATCAAAGATTTCGTCATCATCCCAATCCACATTTTTTTGCTTTGGCGCTTCTGCGGCTTCAATGCCCGCCTGAGGATGAACCACGTGCTGAAAATGTCCAGCCGGACTGCTTGGCTGCTCTTCTTCAGCAGCCTTCAGCAAAGCATCGATATCCTGTTTATGGCGCTGATCCTCATTAGAATTCAATGCGCGCCAAACTTCACCGGTTACGACAACACGCTGGCTGTCTTGCTCTAAACGGTGAGCCTTTTCCAATGTGCGTTCAAATTCTTCATCCTGCTCAGCTTCATTCAGGGAGTCATCCAGCGGATGATTCTGCGTAGAAGTCCATTCTTTATGCGCAATATCTTCAAACAGGCGTTCAGCTGCGCGGTCGCGAACCGCTGGATCAACCTGCACTTCATGATGTTCCGGCGCAGGTGTTACCGCTGCCGCAGGCTTAGCAGCCGCGGGGTCTTTTTTAAGTGGCGGCGCAGTACGGTCAAATGCAGACTCAGATTCAGGCACATTGCGGTAAAACAGATCCTGCAAATATGCGGGCGCAGCTTTTAACGTAGCCCATGTCCGGTTCCACTTTATACCGAAGGCTAAAGTCAGCAGCAGAATCAAAAATGCCAGTAAAAAAGGCACAGCGCCGTATACTGTCAGCAGATTTTTTAAACTGCCGCCCAATTCATAGCCGATAATGCCGCCGGAAGAATTGTCTAAAGTGTCTGCAGGAACATTCCAGAGCAAAAACAGCAGGCTTGCGCTTGCCAGCAAAATAAAGAATTGCGCAGCGTAGCGGAATGGGCGGCTCAGAAAACTGTGCGGCCACCAAACCTGTATGGCTTCAGCAAATAAATACACAGGAATGAGCAGGCTGGCCCAGCCCAAAAAACCGAACAGCAAATCGGCAATCCATGCGCCAGCCACGCCGCTTGCATTTGACACCTGCAAGGTATCACTGGAAATATGCATCCAGCCTGGATCAAAGGGTGTATATGTCACTGTTGCAAGGAACAGATATATCCCAAAAGAGACTAAAAATAATGTCATTACTAAGCGCTGTGCATA
The DNA here is from genome assembly GCF_039655955.1 of Acinetobacter sp. CWB-B33. Taxonomy (NCBI): domain Bacteria; kingdom Pseudomonadati; phylum Pseudomonadota; class Gammaproteobacteria; order Moraxellales; family Moraxellaceae; genus Acinetobacter; species Acinetobacter sp. CWB-B33. The sequence goes on along the minus strand of NZ_JAGFEU010000001.1, from coordinate 97,889 downwards.
AGCACTCGACACCGCTGTCATATACTGTCCTGTAGCCAATTCTTCATGAATGTTTTTGTTTGCTGTTTTGCTTTAAAAAGCCCCGCAATAACCCATTATTATGCACCTGTTCCTTGAAAAAAGATGCAAGATTATTGATGTATGTTGTTAACTGAAAGCTATATAGCTCAAATCGATTTCAATGATCAGTAATATCGACTTTAATCGCACACATTCGCCATACACTTTCACGTATAATTCCACAAATTTCTATATAAAAAAAGGATGCCGCGGATGAGCGCTCGTCACTCACGTTTGATTATTCTTGGTTCTGGCCCTGCCGGCTACAGCGCTGCAGTTTACGCTGCCCGCGCCAATCTAAAGCCAACACTGATTGCCGGCCTGCAGCTTGGCGGTCAGCTGACCACAACCACTGAAGTGGATAACTGGCCGGGCGACCCTGAAGGCTTAACAGGCCCAGCCCTGATGGAACGCATGCAGGCGCATGCTGAACGCTTCGGCACTGAAATTGTCTATGACCATATCAACGAAGTTGATTTAAGCGTCCGTCCATTTGTACTTAAAGGCGACATGGATGAATTCACCTGCGATGCACTGATCATTGCAACTGGCGCAACCGCACAGTACTTAGGTCTTGAATCTGAAGCGGCATTTATGGGCCAAGGCGTCAGCGCATGCGCAACCTGTGACGGCTTCTTCTATAAGAATCAGAAAGTGATGGTGGTAGGCGGCGGCAATACTGCGGTTGAAGAAGCGCTGTATCTATCCAATATCGCTTCGCACGTTACACTGGTTCACCGCCGTGATTCGCTGCGTTCTGAAAAGATTTTGCAGGATCATCTTTTTGAAAAAGAAAAAGAAGGCAAAATCAGCATCATCTGGAATCACCAAGTGGATGAAGTGCTGGGCGATGCGCAGTCTGGCGTAACAGCTGTCCGCCTGAAATCAACTCAAGATGACTCGACTCAAACGGTTGATGTAACCGGCATGTTCGTTGCCATTGGCCATAAGCCGAACAGTGAAATGTTCGCGGGTCAATTGAATTTGCGTGACGGCTATATTCAAGTGCAAAGCGGAACAGCCGGCAATGCCACTCAAACCTCGATTCAAGGCGTTTACGCAGCGGGCGATATTGCTGACAGCGTTTACCGTCAAGCGATTACTTCTGCAGGCTCAGGCTGCATGGCGGCTCTAGATGCAGAAAAATATTTAGATGCGCTTTAATCTTAAAGCCATTTCAATCTGAATCAAAAAACCGCCGTTAACGGCGGTTTTTTTATGTATCATCCCCAATACGACTACATTTGAACCGTGCCCATATGATGCATACTTTGCCGCCTTCAGAATACATCTTTCCCGATCCGGCTGAAGCGGATCCCGAAGGCCAAGGACTGATCTGCATTGGCGCCGACCTCTCCCCTGCCACCCTGTTTGAAGCCTACAGCCATGGCTTATTTCCCTGGTTTTCGGCAGGTGAGCCGATTTGCTGGTGGAGCCCGGAACCGCGCTGCATCATCCACCCGCAGGATTATCATCCCAGCAAGTCTCTCCTGCGCAGCATGAAAAAGATGGACTATAAAATTACGCTTAATCAGGCTTTTGAAACCGTCATCCGCTCCTGCTCCCTGCCCCGCAGTTATGCCGATGAAACATGGATCAGCGAAGAGATCATTCAAGCCTACTGCCAAATGTTTGATGCCGGCTACGGCTACAGTATTGAAGTCTGGGACAGCGGCAAAGTTGTGGGCGGCTTATACGGCCTTGCCATCGGGCATGGCTGTTTTGGCGAATCCATGTTCAGCACGCAAACCGATGTATCCAAGATGGCTTTTTACGCCTTAATGCTGCTGGGCCGTGACAATCATCTGCCGTGGATTGACTGCCAGCTGGTCAATGAGCATTTAATCAGCCTGGGTGCTTGTACACTTTCTCGCCATGAATACCTAAAATCGTTACAAGATGTAATAAAACAGCCTGCTATAGATTGGAAAAAGTATCAGGACGGTGTATTTTCAAGTAAAACAATAGCAGAAAATGCTCGGCTCATTGAATAACCAATAGCCGCACCACAAGAATAGCGAGGGATATTTGAAATGAATTCATATCAACCAAAATCCCTACTGAATGAATTGCAGTATTATATTACGCCGCCGCATGGCTGCAGCTATCTGGACAATAAATCTGCACGCATGGTCTTTTTAGATCCAGTTCACCGCATTGATGTAGTGACTCTGTCTGAACTTTCCCGTATGGGTTTCCGCCGCAGCGGTGATTTTGTATATCGGCCAGAATGCCATTTATGCCGTCAATGCCTCTCCTCCCGTGTTCCAGTTCAGCTTTTCAAGATGAACAGCAAACAGAAAAAAGCCTGGAAACGCAACCAAGATTTAATCTTAAAAATCAGCCGGCCTCAAGATGCAACAGATGTGCACTATGCCCTTTATGAGCGCTATATCAATGAACGCCACGCTGATGGCGACATGTATCCGCCAAGCCGCGACCAGTTTGAAAAATTTCTGATTCACAGCTGTACTGACAGCTTCTTTTTAGAATTATGGAAAGATGACCGCCTGATCAGCGTTTCAACCTGTGATCCGCTGGATGACGGCCTGTCTGCCGTTTACACCTTTTTTGATCCCGATGAAAACCGCCGTTCATTAGGGGTCTTTGCCATCTTAAAACAGATTGAACATGCGCAAAGTTTAGACCTGCAATACATCTATTTAGGCTATTGGGTGCCGCATTCCAATAAAATGAACTATAAATCTGACTATATTCCGCTGGAGCTTTTGCTTGATGGGCAATGGCGCAGGCTCAACCGCGCGCTCACTGCCGAAGAAATCGCGCAGCTGGGGGATTCCCTGATGACCACTTTGCCGTCTGGCTGGAACAGCCCGATTATTAAATAATGACGGGCTGCCATCGTTATTGAATTTCAACAACATGCTAAATGAATCGGCAAGGCCTAACTGAACAGCTTGGAAAAATCATCGCTGCAGGCTTTCACCATGATAATTGCATGCTCGCGGCCGCCATCCGGTTTGGGATAATAATTTTTGCGCAAATCGATTTGATGAAAATCTGCTTTTTCATACAGTTTGATTGCAGGGGTATTGCTTTCACGCACTTCAAGAAAAATCTGCAGCGGATTGTTTTTCAACATAGCCGTTGATTCTTCCAAAAGCTGATAGCCCAGCCCCTTGCCTTGCTGATTGGGATGAACGGCCATCAGCAATAAATTTGCTTCATCCAGCACGGGCTGCAATATGCAGAAGCCCAGCACTTGGCCATTCAATTCAATCACTGTGCATTGATAGGCATCTACAGCTTCTTCAAACTGTTTTTTGCTCCACGGATGGCTTTGTACTAATGTTTCAATTTCTGCAGCCGATGCAATATCCGCAACATTCATCAAACGAATCATCTTCGTTTATCTTTTATCATAATAGGAATATCAAATTATAAAAACTTTCTAAAAAAAATCGAGCAAAAAAAAGAGCGATTCTCATCGCTCAACACATTAAAAAAACTACAGCTTAAAACTTAAAAACCTAATTTCGCTTTCCAGCTCATCAATATCTGATCTGTATCTAAATCATTTGGATGAAATCCTGGACGGAAATACGCCAGCATTTCTTTCCACATTCCGGTAATCACCCCTTTTGACGGGCTGTAGCCATAGGTGTAAATATCCTTTAACGATTCTAAATTCAGCTGCTTGTCATCCTGCAGAAGGCGAAGTACAAAATAGCTTTGCACAAAGAATAGAGTCACCATTGCGCCGACCAGCGAACCTGTACGCAGCGCATAAGCTTTTAGGCCTTTGCCGAAGACCCCTTCAAAAACATCATAAGCTACGGCTTTGTGCTCATTTTCTTCAATGGCATGCCATAACCACATGGTTTTCATGGTTTCATCTGTCATCAGCTCTTGAATATGCTGATTGGTCAGCAATTGCGATGCGATAGTCGCTGTAAAGTGCTCTAAGGCCGTAGTCGCGGTTAAATCAACCATTTCCTGCGTAATGCCGACGGGCTTGCCAATAAAAGCAAAGACCTTGCGCGTACGTTGAATCACGCGGTCTGTAATTTGATCCAAACGGTCGACATCGTGTCCAAATTTTTGAGCTGATGCATTAAAGCCCACATGCTCCTGAGTATGCATGGCTTCCTGGCCAATAAATGCGCTGATTTCTTTTTGCAGCGCCTCATTGTCTTTTATAGCCGGGTGCTGGCGCACAGCGCGCACACTGTCAATAAAAAACTTTTCACCTGCTGGAAATAATGCAGACAAGCCTGTCATAAAATGGGTCAAGCCTGCTGAACCATCCATCCAGTATTCCGGCACCGAATCAAAATCAAAATTCATGCGGCGGACTGGGAAGCTTGCGCCAGCACGGTTGGTAATTTTCACTTTAGCATTCATCTTACTGCTCCTTTTAAGCAAGCAACTCACTTAAAACTTATATTTGTTTTCATAGTTTTATCTTACGTTTTTCTCATTTTTCGTTAAGTGCAGTTAAGGACAGCGAATTATCAGTTAAGGACAGCTTGTGAAAATTTTGTCTGACAATTTCCGGTATAGAATGATTCAACAATAAAAAAAGCGCCCCTTTCGGGGCGCTTTTTTTACACAATCAGATGATTATGCAGTTACTTTAGCAACTACACCAGCACCAACTGTACGGCCGCCTTCACGGATCGCGAAGCGTAAGCCAGCGTCCATAGCGATCGGGTGGATAAGCTCTACTGACATTTCTACGTTGTCACCAGGCATAACCATTTCAACGCCTTCTTTCAACTGAATCGCGCCAGTTACGTCAGTTGTACGGAAGTAGAACTGTGGACGGTAACCGTTAAGGAATGGAGTATGACGGCCGCCTTCTTCTTTAGAAAGCACGTATACTTCTGCGTCAAATTTAGTGTGCGGCTTGATCGCGCCTGGCTTAGCCAATACTTGACCACGCTGAACGTCTTCACGCTTAGTACCACGCAGAAGAACACCACAGTTCTCGCCCGCACGGCCTTCGTCTAGAAGTTTACGGAACATTTCTACGCCAGTTACAGTTGTTTTAACTGTATCTTTGATACCAACGATTTCAACTTCTTCGCCTACTTTCACGATACCAGCTTCAACACGGCCAGTTACTACTGTACCGCGGCCTGAAATTGAGAATACGTCTTCGATAGGCATCAAGAATGGCTTGTCGATTGCGCGTTCTGGTTCTGGGATGTAAGTGTCAAGCGCTTCTACTAGAGCAACTACAGCTTCTTCGCCGTATTGGCCAGCATCACCGTTCAACGCAAGAAGAGCTGAACCGCGGATTACTGGAGTGTCGTCGCCTGGGAAGTCATAAGTAGAAAGAAGTTCACGAACTTCCATTTCTACTAATTCAAGAAGCTCTTCGTCGTCTACAAGGTCGCATTTGTTCAAGAATACAACGATGTATGGAACGCCTACTTGGCGAGAAAGAAGGATGTGTTCACGAGTTTGCGGCATTGGGCCGTCAGTCGCAGCACATACAAGGATCGCGCCGTCCATCTGAGCAGCACCAGTAATCATGTTTTTAACATAATCGGCGTGGCCCGGGCAGTCTACGTGAGCGTAGTGGCGGATTGGAGAATCGTATTCTACGTGTGAAGTATTAATTGTAATACCGCGTGCTTTTTCTTCTGGTGCAGAGTCGATTGCAGCGTAATCTTTCGCTTCACCGCCGAATTTCTTCGCACATACAGTTGCGATAGCAGCTGTTAAAGTAGTTTTACCATGGTCAACGTGACCGATTGTGCCCACGTTAACGTGTGGCTTATTACGTTCGAACTTAGCCTTAGCCATGAGATCTTCCTTTTTTAACTACTCATGCAGGGACACTGCATGAGCACTTGGTTTTTAACTATGAATTAGTTTGGGCTTATAGTAATCGAAAGATTACTCGTCGTCACCTTTTTTACCGCCAGACTGGAACTTAGAAATGATGCCTTCAGCCACGTTACGTGGAGTTTCAGCATATTTAGAAAATTCCATTGAATAAGTTGCACGGCCTTGAGACATAGAACGCATTTGAGTCGCGTAACCAAACATCTCTGCAAGTGGAACTTCAGCTTTAATTGCTTTAGTACCGCCAGGCAAATCATCCATACCTTGAACCATACCGCGGCGACGGTTTAAGTCACCCATGATATCGCCCATGTAGTCTTCTGGAGTTTCTACTTCAACTTTCATGATCGGTTCAAGCAAGATTGGATCTGCTTTCATGAAACCGTCACGGAAGGCATAAGAACCTGCCATTTTGAACGATAATTCGTCAGAGTCGACATCGTGGTAAGAACCGTCGAACAATGTAGCTTTAATGCCAACAACTGGGTAACCAGCCAAGACACCATTCTTCATACGCTCTTGGATACCTTTATCCACAGCGCCGAAGAATTCTTTCGGTACTACACCGCCTACAACTTCTTCTACGAATTCGTAATCTTTTCCTGATTCAGGATCAAGCGGTTCTAAACGTACGTATACGTGACCGAATTTACCTTTACCACCAGTTTGACGTACGAACTTGCCTTCTTGCTCAACTGACTTTTTGATCGTTTCACGGTAAGAAACCATTGGCTTACCAATGTTTGCTTCTACGCCGAATTCACGCTTCATACGGTCAACAATGATGTCAAGGTGAAGCTCACCCATACCAGCAATAATTGTTTGACCAGATTCTTCATCTGTACGAACGCGGAATGATGGATCTTCCTTAGCCAAACGGCCTAAAGCGATAGACATTTTTTCTTGGTCAGCTTTAGTCTTTGGTTCAACAGCCAATGCAATTACTGGCTCTGGGAATTCCATACGTTCTAAAGTGATGATATTTTTTTCATCACACAGCGTATCACCAGTAGTTACGTCTTTAAGACCTACACACGCAGCGATATCACCAGCACGGATTTCTTCAACGTCTTGACGGTCGTTTGCGTGCATTTGCACGATACGGCCGATACGCTCACGCTTAGATTTAACTGGGTTATAAACCGAGTCACCTTGCTTAAGAACACCAGAGTAAACACGTACGAAAGTCAAGTTACCTACGAATTTGTCGTTCATGATTTTGAACGCAAGCGCAGAGAACGGAGCTTCATCAGATGCTTCACGAACAGCTTTAGTTTCAGCTTTATCGTCAAGAACACCTTCAATCGCTTTAACTTCTGTAGGCGACGGCAAGAATTCAATTACAGCATCCAACATACGTTGAACACCTTTGTTTTTGAACGCAGTACCGCAAAGCATTGGCTGAATTTGACAAGCCAAAGTTTGAACACGCAGACCTGCTACGATTTGCTCTTTGCTCAAATCGCCATTGTTCAGGTATTCATCCATCAACTCTTCAGAAGCTTCAGCAGCAGCTTCTACCATGTTGGTGCGCCATTCTTCAGCAGTCGCTTGAAGTTCAGCCGGGATTTCACCGTATTCGAACTGCATGCCTTGTGAAGCTTCATCCCAAATGATCGCTTTCATTTCGATCAAGTCGATTACGCCTTGGAAGTTTTCTTCAGCGCCAACAGGGATAACTACAGGTACAGGGTGCGCACCAAGGCGTGTCTTCATTTGTTCAACAACACGGAAGAAGTTGGCGCCAGTACGGTCCATCTTGTTCACGAATGCTAAACGAGGCACTTGGTATTTGTTCGCTTGACGCCATACAGTTTCAGACTGAGGCTGAACACCGCCTACAGCACAGTAAACCATGCACGCGCCGTCAAGAACACGCATAGAACGTTCAACTTCGATTGTGAAGTCAACGTGTCCCGGAGTATCAATTACGTTGATACGGTGTTCAGGGAACTGCTTAGACATACCTGACCAGAATGTAGTCGTCGCAGCAGAAGTAATGGTAATACCACGTTCCTGCTCTTGCTCCATCCAGTCCATTGTTGCTGCACCGTCATGTACTTCACCAATTTTGTGAGATACACCTGTGTAGAACAAGATACGTTCAGTTGTTGTGGTTTTACCCGCATCGATGTGCGCAGAAATACCAATGTTACGATAACGAGAAATTGGGGTTTGACGAGCCATGATTTCTTGCATTCCTAAATTTTGTTATTAAAACAGGACGCTTTAAGCTGCAGAGCAGCTTAAAGCGATTCGATGACAAAACAATGAAAACTGCTTTGCCACCCTCCTGAATAGGGGCTGTTTTATCCGCTTAGAAACGGTAGTGAGAGAAGGCTTTGTTGGCTTCAGCCATACGGTGCACATCTTCACGTTTTTTGATCGCTGCGCCTTTGCCTTCAGCTGCATCAAGCAACTCGCCAGCAAGACGTAAAGCCATAGTTTTTTCAGAACGCTTAGCAGCAGCATCTACTAACCAACGCATAGCCAAGGCAGTACGACGGGATGGGCGTACTTCCATAGGTACTTGGTATGTAGCACCGCCGACACGGCGTGCTTTTACTTCGACCATAGGACGAACTTTTTCAAGAGTAGTCTCGAAAAATTCAACTGGATCTACTTTTGATTTTTCTTGAACGCGGTCTAAAGCACCGTAAACGATACTTTCAGCAATAGATTTTTTACCATCTTGCATTACGTGGTTCATGAATTTAGCGATTGTTTGGCTACTGAACTTCGGATCCGGAAGGATTTCACGAGCAGCAACTACGCGACGTCTTGGCATTTTAAACTACCTAATAAATATGACACTTCAGGTTTATCCAGCATCAGTGCAAAGTGTCATGCACCCTTCGCTGGCCTTACTACACGTCGCTTGAATTTCACAAAATTAATGCAGAAATCAGACAAGCGAGACGATAAAGGATTGCAGTTCTAGCGAACTAAGAGCTTAATCTCGAAAGATTATTTCTTAGGACGTTTAGCACCGTATTTAGAACGAGACTGGTTACGATCTTTAACACCAGCGCAGTCTAAAGAACCACGAACGGTATGGTAACGCACACCTGGTAAATCTTTTACACGGCCGCCGCGGATAAGAACAACACTGTGCTCTTGCAGGTTATGGCCTTCACCGCCGATGTAGCTAGAAACTTCAAAGCCTGAAGTTAAGCGAACACGGCAAACTTTACGCATTGCTGAGTTAGGTTTTTTAGGTGTAGTTGTGTAAACACGTGTACAAACACCACGACGCTGTGGACAAGCCTTCAACGCAGGAACTTTTGATTTTTCAATCAAAGTCGTACGACCCTTGCGGATCAACTGATTTGTTGTTGCCATTTGGCAATTCTCCCGTTAATAAAAAGCCCCAAAACCATACTGCTTTTTGAGGGCATGCAATTGTAATTCAGGAAGCCAAAATGGTCAAGATTCAGCATGCAGCCAAATCTTGACTGGATTACATTTCAATCCAATATTCAGAAGCGTATAAACAGCTTATTCCCCCGCATCATTTGCCGGCTTTTTTGTAACTCTTTTCTTCGCTGGCTTTTCCGCAGGTTCCAGCGTCTTTTCCACTGCAGCATCTGTTGCAGCCTCTGCTGCCTGTTCATCGGCAAAACTGCTGTCTGCATATGCATCGTCCGCATCAGGCTCTTCAATAACGTCGGATAGAGCCGGCTTTTGCGGCGGAACAGCCTCACTAGGCGCGACTTCTTTCTTCGCCAAGGCATCCAGCTGTTCTGAAATACCTGAGGCCTTGTCTTCCGGCTGCGCTTTAGGCGCTTTGCCTTTTTTCATGATTTTCACTTGGCTGATATTGCGGTTGCCCGAAATCTCAACCTCCCGCCCTATCACAGGCTCTTTTAAGCTGCTTTCAATCGACTTAATGGATTCCAATAATTTGGGCGCAGCCTGCGCCAGCAGATCCAGTGACTTTTCATAAGCCGCCAAGGGCGACAGCTGATGATCTGCATGCTGAATCAAATATTCACGCGCATGTGAAAATACCAATTGCGCTTTTTGATTCGCCTCATCAACGAGACGGCGACTATAGACCGCGCTGATTCCCGCACTGGCCAGCGGAGTCAGCTGGGTCAGCTTATCCAGCACCGAAACCTTAGGCACTTGGTTGAGCCAGCCCCATTTGTATTGTCCATGTTCATCAATCAAATGCTTTTTCAGCGCCTCAGCATCATTGCTGGAACCCAGCATTTGCTGCAGCTGACTGATATCACTGTTTTGAATGGTGCTTGAAAGGGCTTTTAAGCCCATCAGCAATGCCTGCTTTTCTGCAATAATGCCTAAATCAATCTGTTTAAAGATGTGCTGCACAATATCCTGATCGCTTTCTTTGCTCAAATCGAAACCATAAGCGCGCCCGACTTGATAAATCACCCGCAAAGACATCACTAGGGAAGCAGGAATATCAACAGCCGATCCCAATGCCCCTGTTGCGCCTGTCAGTGCGCCTTGCACAGCAGCGATCCATTTATTTTGCTCCGCCAAAGCTGAGCTGAGGCGTTTAGAGCGGTCAACATCTTGAGTCAGTTCTTCTAAATCACGCACGCCTGCCTTATCCAGCACATCATCCACTGAACTTAAACTGTTGCTGAAGTGATTCAGCTGATCAAAGAGATAGTCTGAAACTTTGTCTGAAAACTGCGGCGCTACAAGATGCGCCACACTGTTCACCTTGCTGTAATGACGGCCCAGCAGCTGACGTGAAACATTCGGGACATGTTCGCGCAGCACCTGCTGCGGATTGTCATAGTTTTTGACGTTAAAAATGCCTTTATACTGTGCAGTTCCTTCTATTGCCTTGGCATGGTTTTCTGATGAGGAAAGCTTAGTGACAGTGTCCGGCGCTGCCTGATTCAGCAATGACGCGCCTGCCGCACTGAGCTTTTTAGCCACTCCAAAGGCATTTGATAAGAATCCTGCTGTCTGTTTATTATTAGAATCCGCCATTCATTCCCCCGCATTTGCAATTCTTGAAATTATGGATAAATACTAGGTCCTGTCTGAGTTTATCTCAATATCATTGTGTATCTTTTAGTTAACTTATCGGCCAACTGTGTTCAATTCCAGCTCCGCATAAATAGGCATAGGATTTGCCATAAGAATTCAAAAATCTTTCTGCTATCATGATTGCAATTGAATAACATGAGATGTAAACCGCCGCAGCGTCTTGAATGCGCGGGGCTTCTGCATCTCTAACTCAACATAAAGGGATCTGTAGATGAAACGTGTTGTAATCACTGGTATGGGGATTAACTCATGCATTGGTAATACATTGGAAGATGTTACTCACTCTTTGCAAAACGGGATTTCAGGAACACGTTTTAATCCGACTTATGCGGAATTGAACTTCAAGAGCCATATCAGCGCAGCTGCTGAACAGGACTTTGACGGCATTGACCGCCGCTTAAAGCGCTTTATGGGCGTTTGCGCCATGTATGCATACAATGCTGCCTTGGCTGCGGTTGAAAATGCAGGCTTAACGGCAGAGCAAATTGGCGGCAATCCGCGTTACGGCATTACTGGCGGTTCAGGCGGCGGTTCAACGGCATCTGTCGTTGAAATGAAAGAATTGCTGGACACCAAAGGCGCACGTAAAGTTGGTCCGTTCTTCGTGCCGCGCAACATGTCGAATACCATTACGGCAAACGTTGGCGTTGCTTTTAAAATGCAAGGTGTTGCACACACCATTACCAGCGCATGCGCAACATCTGCGGATGCCATTGGTTATGCCTACAACCTGATTCAATTGGGCAAGCAGGACTTAATGCTTGCAGGCGGCGGTGAAGAAGACCACTGGTCTCAAAGCTTGCTGTTTGATGCCATGGGCGCACTGTGCTCAAAATACAATGACACGCCAGAAACAGCGTCTCGCCCTTACTCTGCTGACCGTGACGGTTTCGTGATTGCAGGCGGCGGCGGTTTTGTGGTGCTTGAGTCTTTAGAACATGCGCAAGCGCGCGGCGCCAACATTTTGGCTGAAGTCGTGGGCTATGCGGCAAACTCTGACGGTGCAGACATGGTTGCGCCATCGGGTGAAGGCGCGACACGCTGTGTGCTGATGGCGCTTGAAGAAGCAAAACAGCACGGCGTAGACAAAATTGACTATGTGAATACGCATGGCACGTCGACGCCTGCCGGTGACATCACTGAATTAAAAGCAATGGAACGCGCATTTGGCGAAGGTCAAGTTCCTCCACTGAGCTCAACCAAGTCGATGACAGGCCATAGTCTTGGCGCTGCAGGCGTGCAGGAAGCAATCTACTCAGTGCTGATGATGCAAAATGACTTTATTGCACCCAACATCAACGTGACTGAACTGGATGAAGGTGCAAAACCATTTGATATCGTGCTTGAAAAACGTGACGCAAAATTGAATACTGTGATGAGTAACAGTTTCGGTTTTGGCGGCGTAAATGCCTGTCTCATTTTCAAAAAATGGGAAGGCTAAGCCGCCCATTTTAGGGTGACTTGATGGATGCTCCTTCTGATGCTTTTTTGTGGGTAAAAGCATTACATATTATTGCCGTGGTGTGCTGGTTCGCTGCATTGTTTTACTTGCCACGGCTCTATGTTTACCATGCCATGAGTGATGATGCCGTCAGCCATCAGCGTTTCGAGGTTATGGAACGCAAGCTGTACCGCGGCATTATGTGGCCGTCGATGATTGCAACACTGATTACGGCGCATTTCTTGGTTGATTGGGGCGATGCAACGCGCCACTACCATGAAGCCCTGTGGTTCTACCTCAAAGTCGGCTTGGTTGGACTGTTGGTGATTTACCACTTTGTTTGCGGTTATTACCGTAAGAAATTGATTGGCAACGCCCACTACAAGTCACACAAATTTTGGCGCTTCTTTAATGAAATGCCGACCCTCATTTTATTTGCTGTGGTGATTTTAGTCGTGGTTAAACCGACGTTCTAACTAAAAATCTATAAATAAAAAAACCTCCGAAATGGAGGTTTTTTTATCTGTTAGTGGTTAATGTTTCGGATAGATCTCAACACAACTATCTTGTTGCAATCGTTCATTTAACTTTTGCCTTTTTTCAAAAGGATTCACGATACAAAGCTGATTGGCATTTTTAATAAAAACATAGCCTTCTTGACTTTTTTCAGAAATTTCCCGATCTGTATTTTGACCTGAATGTATAATATTAAATACCTGAATTTTATTATTTAAAAGACGTGGGCGTAATAGGTCATTCACCCAATAAGTACTACTACCAACCTGATTAAGAATATTGCCAATGTTATTACTTAAAACCCACTTCCTCTGCCTAGGCAACTGGATTTGATTAATTTTAACACTAAACTCAGGATAAGATAATTTTGAAACTTCAATATAAGGCTGATAACTTAAATTAGCTTGATTCATCGACTGATTAAAATTAAAGGCAAAAGGGGTATAGATTCTCCCCCACAATTTAGCCAGATCTGATGACTGATCATATGCTCGTTTTAGAAGTTCATCGACACTTTTAAAAATATAATAAGCATTACGCATTTCATAAGCAGCTTGTTTCTCAAAACTCAACTGTTCGATATTTAATTGGGGTAATTGAGTTTTTTTAGACTGACGCTGAGCTAGAATATTTAACACATCAATAGCTTGACTCACCTGAGCAATGACAAGAGCCTTCTCAACACTATTTAAATTTTCATTCAAACGATTAAGCTTTAAATGAATATATTCTAAAACATCACCAGCACGTCCCTTCAAATATAGATTGGTCAGAAATAATGTGTGGATATCATGATATAAGGCATAGGGAGGATTAGCATTCGGTGTTTGGATGAGTGAATGATAATTTTGCTGACTAATCTCTTGCTCATAACGCTCTATTAAGAACTTATTCCTAGAAATTAAAGCTTCAATTTCCCTTTTATTTTTACTCCAGAAAGCAGTATCAAAAAATTCAGCCGACTGTAAATGAGCCTTTACCCCCTTAAGTAATTCTTTATCCTCTTTACTCCAATGCTTCTCATAATTAATTCTTTGAACATTAATTTCTGGGAAATTGTGACTTGATTTTTTTGTATTGAAATCCTCTTTGTATAATCTCCAATCTAAATCATAACTTTGCTTTCCCAATTGTAAAGGTTCAATATTCTCCATCGCATCAAACCCATTAGCATAAAAGAAAGATTCTTGTTTTATATTAAAATCATAGGCTGGAACAAGCTTTAAAGTGTTGATCGTTTTTTGACCAAGCTTAACTTCTTTCTGTAACCATGCTATATAAGAACTGCCGAAAATTAAGCACAGAACAAATAACCCCACACATTTTTTTTGAAGCATACCTTTTCTCTTATTATTTAGTTTAGATCTATACAGCTAACCATAAACACTAAAATTTTTTAACTCACCGAAGCTTAAATCCAGCTTTTTCGAATCCTCTTATTCAAGGGAGTCGAATAATATTTCTCAATCGCCCAACTCAAAATAAACACTGCGATAAAATAAACAGGCAACAACATCAGCTTTTCAGCCGCTAAAGTGTCTTTAGGGAAATATACCACTTTCATTAAGCCGAGAATAATCAAATGAAACAGATACATTTCATAGCTGCGCTGTCCAATCCAGACCAAACTCCGTGCCGTGTATGAGACAGGCTTCACTTTCGGGTCTTGGGTAAAGCAAAATATCAGTAACGCAGTAAGCAGCGCAAATACACTGATGCCCCAAATACTCACTTCTTTGATTGGCGCATAAAAATATAATATGACCATCAACACTGCCGTCACTGCAACAATCATCTTTTGATTATAAATAGTTCCCTTGAAATGCTGCGCATAAATTGCGGTGAGGCAGCCAATGGCAATTCCATCAAAGCTGGAGAAATAGTGATACAGATAGGCGCCGCTTTCCTCACCAAAATGCAGGGCGCGAAAATACGGCGCATAAGCGATGACCGCGAGCAAAAAAACAACAAACCCCTTGCCCAGGCCAAGCCCTAAACACAGGACAGGAAACGCTAAATAAAAGACTTCTTCAACCGAGAGAGACCATAATACGCCCAAAGCATAGTTCACCCAGCCGTATTCAATAATCAACAAATTCATCCAGAAACTGAAGGCAGATAACACCGTCAGTTCGTAAGATACTTCAATGCCATTCGGCGCCTGATTGATAAAAGGCTTCAGCCCTAAACTGCCTAAAAAACTGACCATTGCAACAAGCAGCACCAGACACGGCATAATCCGGGCAATCCGGCGGATATAAAAATCTTTCAGCTGAATCTGCGCCAAAGAACCGCTGCGCTGCAAAGTATGCTGGGTAATCAAAAAACCTGAAATGACAAAAAACATGGTCACACCGTAATTTCCGTTTCGGGCAATCAGCGTACTAAGGCTCTCACCAAAAATGTGCACGCCTAAAACCGTATCATGCAGTTTATAAGGGATATTGAAATGGTGAATCAGCACCAAAAGGATGGACACGCCGCGCAGGATGTCGATTTTATAATTACGCATAGACTGCTGTTAAAATTTTAAAGTGCTTCATTAAAAGTGAAACCGCCTGATTTAAACAGCTTTTAAATCTAAAATCATACAATTATTGAACACTTAATTAGAACCTATTGATTCAATTCCAGCAAAAAGAAAGCCCTGCATAAGCAGGGCTTTCTTTTAAACATTGCGAGTACAAAATAAATTTTGTTAGCTATTCAGCTGCTGTTCTAACAGTCGTTTTTTCATACGCGGCTTATACAGCAGCTGATAGGTCACGGCTAAAATAATCACCCAGAGTGGACTGATCATCAATGCGCGAAGGGTATCCGCCTCTAAGCTCAAAATAATCAACGTAAAGAACAAGAAGATTAAGACCACATAAGACATCCAAATACCGCCCGGCATCTTAAAGGTCGATTTTTCATGCAGCTCAGGACGCAATTTACGGTAGCGGATATAGCACACCATAATAATGCTCCAGATGCTGATAAACAGAATCACGCACAATGAGCTGGCTAAGGTAAAGGCTTCAACCGTGTTTGGTACAAAGTACTGCAGCGCTGCACCCGCCATGATAAAAGCACATGAGAAGAATAGGCCTTTCGCTGGCACCGCACGTTTTGACAGACGCGCCAGGCTCTGCGGCGCTTGCCCTTCTCTTGCTAGGCCAAACAGCATGCGCGATGTCGAGAACACGCCGCTATTCATTGAAGACATCACCGAAGACAGCACCACTAGATTCATAATGATGGCTGAAGTCGGAATGCCTGCATGTAGAAACAGTGAAACGAATGGACTTTGATCCGCAGGAATTTGATTCCACGGCGTCACCGACATCACCACAAACAGCGACAAGACATAGAACAAAATGATGCGGGTTGGAATCGCATTGATTGCTTTCGGCAAATTCTTTTCAGGATCTTTGGTTTCAGCCGCCATGGTGCCAATCAGCTCTACACCGACAAAGGCAAACAGCGCAATTTGAAAACCGGCCAAGAAGCCATCGGCACCTTTAGGAAACATGCCGCCATGCGACCAGACATTGGTAAAGCTGGAAGCCGTGCCATCCGGTGAGTGAAAATGGCTGAATACCATAAAGCCGCCTATCACGATCAGCCCTAAAATGGCTAAAATTTTGATTAATGCAAACCAAAATTCAATTTCACCAAACAGTTTCACCGTCAGCAAATTCAGCCCAAGGACAAACAGCACACAGCCGACACTGATTAAGGCCTGCCCCATGGGCGTGAAGGCCATGTCTGGCGGGAGCCAAAAGCCAAGATAGTTAATAATGGCTGCCAAGTCCGCAATACCGACCAAGACCCAGCCAAGCCAATAAGACCAGCCGATGTAATAGCCCGCACCCGGCCCAATGAGATCATGAGCCATGTCGATAAACGACTTATAGTGCAAATTTGACAGTAAAATTTCGCCCAATGCACGCATCAGGAAGAAGAACATGGTCCCGATAATCATATAAATGACTAAGATAGAAGGACCAGCGAGAGAGATGGTTTTGCCCGAGCCCATGAACAGGCCCGTACCAATCGCGCCGCCAATGGCAATCAATTGCAGATGGCGGTTGGATAATTTCCGTTGTAATTCATGCGATGATGCATTTGCACCGTCAGCTTGTGGGGTAGTCGTCATATTTTAACATCCTGTTAAAGTCCTTTTTGCGTATAAACCATGTTCATACAGTGCCCGCTATCCTAACGGGCGGCATTTATACGCTCATCAGCGCTTTGGTTGAAATCCAAGCGCTGACATACACGGGGAGAGTTTAAAAAATCAGTTTTGTGCAGCCGTCACTGCAATTTCGATCAGCCAGTTTGGATTGACCAAATCAGCCTGAATCGTGGCGCGTGAAGGTGCCACACAACCGTTCATCCAGTCAATCCAAATCGCATTGACTGTTGAAAAATCAGAGAGGTTTTTAATATAGAGCTGAGCAGATAACAAACGTGATTTATCTGTATTTGCCAAAGCTAAAAGCTCATCAATTGTTGCTAAAATTTCACGGGTCTGACCTGCGACATCATTGTCAGTATTTTTTGGCACTTGCCCTGACAAATACACCACTTGATTAAACACAGTGACTGCACTCATGACTTCGTTGGTGTTGAATTTTTGAATGTCTGAATGTGACATAGGTCTTTCCTTGTATGAAACTGTATAAAAATAAAATTTAATCTTGAATAAAATTGACACGTGCAGTGACAGCGCACATCAGCTCATAGCCAATCGTGCCTGACCCTGCTGCGACTTCATCAATGCTGAGCACAGTGCCCTGTTTCGATATCCCCCACAGCACCACTTCACTGCCGACTTGAGCATTTGGGAGCTGAGATAAATCGACCGCCAACATGTCCATGCTGACCCTTCCGACCAAGCTGCTGCGCTGCCCATCGACTAAAATAGGCGTGCCTGTTGCGGTAATCCGTTGATAACCGTCGGCATAGCCGCAAGCCACAATACCGACACGCATGTCGGTTTCAGCCATGAACTTTGAGCCATAACCGACGCTATCGCCTGCTTTTAACTGCTGAATGGCAATCAGCTCGCTGCGCAAACTCATGGCCGGCTGCAAATCCCAGTCTTGAATCGAATGGCTTGGATAATCTGGAGAGCTGCCATAGAGCATGATGCCGCTGCGGATCACATCCGACTGCAACTGTTCATGGCGTAAGATGGCTGCACTGTTGCTGACTGAGCGCGCACCCGGCAGATCATGGGTAATCTCATCAAATAACTGACATTGATGCGCAATACCGTCACGTCCAAAACGCTTACCATCGGCATCTGAAAAATGCATCATATGGGTCAAACGCTGAACTTGAGGCAAGCTGGAAAGCTGCTGCCACACTTGACGGTACTGTTCAGGACGGAAGCCTAAACGGTTCATGCCGCTGTTCATTTTTAAATAAACATCAAACTGCGCATCTACAGGAAAACGCGCCAGCCATTCAAGTTGATATTCACTATGAATGCTGAAACTTAGATCCAGCTCATGGCAGTCAAACAGGTCTTGCTCGGAGAAAATACCTTCGAGCAACAGAACTGGACCTGTCCAGCCCAAAGCGCGGATGCGTTTCGCCTCCGCCAAATCGAGCAGCGCAAAACCATCAGCAGATTTGAACGCTTGATAGACGCGCTCAATACCATGACCATAGGCATTGGCTTTGACCACCGCATAGACTTGGCTATTCGGCATTTTAGTGCGGGCAACATTTAAATTATGCTGCAGTGATTGGCTATGAATCACTGCAGTAATTGGACGCGGCATTTTCTTCTTCCTTGAATCAATATGACCTAAAACGGATTAGGCTGCTGAAGGATAACGTTGAATCGATAGACCTTCAGTACTGATGTCTGGTTGATGATTCATCACCAAGTCACTAATGAGCTTGCCTGAACCACATGCCATAGTCCAACCCAAGGTGCCATGTCCTGTATTCAAGAATAAGTTTTTAAAACGAGTCGCACCAATGATTGGCGTAGAGTCTGGTGTCATTGGACGTAAACCCGTCCAGAAACTTGCTTCAGCTAAGTTTCCACCAGGGAATAAGTCTTGAGTCACCATTTCCAAGGTCGCACGGCGGTCTTGATTTAAGCCGTGGTTGAAACCGCTCAGTTCCGCCATACCGCCCACACGGATACGTTCATCAAAACGCGTAATGGCAATTTTATAAGTTTCATCAAGAACCGTAGACTGCGGTGCAAATGCAGGATCTACAATTGGAATGGTCAGTGAGTAGCCTTTGACAGGGTACACAGGCAAATTCAAATTCAGCGGTTTCAAGAAATCACGTGAATAGCTGCCAAAAGCAAGCACATAGCGGTCTGCTGTAAGCACTTGACCGTCCACTACCACACCTTTAATTTCATCGCCTTCAACCACAAGTTTTTCAACATTTTGGTTAAATTTGAATTTTACGCCCATGTCTTTGGCAAGATTGGCCAAAGCATTGGTAAATAAGTAACAGTCGCCTGTTTCATCATTCGGCAGATGCAAGCCGCCGACCAGTTTGTCTTTGGCATACTCTAAGGCTGGCTCAACTTTGGCCAAGTCATCTTTCAATAATAGTTCGTAGTCGACGCCGCATTCTTTTAACACTTGGATGTCACGCTGTACTGCATCCAGCTGCGCTTCATTACGGAAAACCTGCAAAGTTCCTTTCGCGCGGTTTTCATAATGAATGCCGGTTTCTTTACGCAGTTCACGCAAGCAGTCACGGCTGTATTCAGCAACACGCGTCATACGTTCTTTGTTAATGGCATAGCTTTGCGGATTGCAGTTTTTCAACATTTGCGCCATCCAGTTCAGCTGCCACATGCTGCCGTCAATGTTAATTGCCAATGGCGCATGATGCTGGAACATCCACTTTACAGCTTTAAAAGGAATACCCGGTGCAGCCCATGGTGTAGAATAACCTGGAGAGATTTGCCCTGCGTTGCCGAAGCTAGTTTCTTCAGCAGGACCAGCCTGACGGTCTAAAACCGTAACGCTTGCGCCTTGTTGTGCAAGGTAATACGCACTTGCGACACCAATGACACCACTACCTAAGACAATTACACGCATGATTGATCCCTTACACACTAGTTTATTTCACTAGTATATTTTTGGTTCAATAGTTGATTTTGCTATTTTTGCAGCTTAATTTCAGTGGATTCACTTGTTTTATCGTGAAATTATTAAAAAGACAGGGAAAAATAAATGCGCAAATTAGACCGTATCGACCGCATGATTTTGGATATTCTGCAAAAGAATGGCCGTATTGCCATCAGCGAATTGGCAGCTCAAGTCAATCTGTCCACCACCCCCTGTTCTGAGCGGGTCAAACGGCTGGAACGCGACGGCATCATCATGGGCTATTACGCCCGGCTTAACCCCGAACTCGTTGATAAGCGCCTGCTGGTCTTTCTAGAAATTAAGCTCTCAGCTAAATCTGGTGATGTTTTTGAGCAGGTGGCCCGGGATTTAACCGATATTCCAGAAGTGCTGGAATGCCACCTGATTTCAGGCGATTTCGACTATTTAGTCAAAGCGCGCTTAAAAGAAATGAGCGCTTACCGCAAGCTGCTGGGCAATATTTTAAAAAAACTGCCGGCCTCAGCATCATCCCACAGCTATGTGGTGATGGAAGAGGTGAAGGAAAGCCTGTATTTGGATGTGGATTCTTAGCCCTCCTTAGTATCAAAACTGTACAGCAGTGGCCAAAATGATGCGCAATAAAAAAGCCGCTGTCATAGTAGCGGCTTTTTTATTGCATTCAGCCTATGCAGGAATACGCAGCACCTGTCCCGGAAAAATATCATCTGCATTTTTCAGCAGCGGGCGGTTGGCTTCAAAGATTTTCGTGTATTGATTGGCATCGCCATAGAATTCTTTAGAAATTTTAGACAAATTATCACCGGACTTCACCGTATAGAATTTGCTTTCCGGCTCTGGCGATGCAACGGCCAGCTGATCATCCACCTGCGCTACATGGTCAATATTGCCGACCGCCAGGATAATTTTTTCTTTATCAGCCTGTGTCTGCACCTGGCCTTTTACTGTTGCTAAATCAGAAGTTGAATTATAGCTCACGGAAAGCCCTGCCACAGGCAAGCCCAAACTCTTAATATGCCCCAAAAGCTGATTGGCAATTTCCTGTGCAGAGGGCTCTGCAGGTGTTGCTGGCGCAGCCTGCGGTTCTGCCGGCGCTGTATTTTTCTTACCGATGCCTTTAACAAAATCAAAAAGACCCATGCGCTATACTCCTTATTGTTTTACGTTATGAATCTGAAATTCAAAAATTTATGAACCTTTATTTTTATAGCGAAAAAATCAGCGGCGTTTAGCTGCCATTAGTTTTAAAAACGTAAACTCATGTAAAGTTAAAACTGAACAGGCCTCCATAAAAAAACCGCCAATACTGGCGGCCTTTTTATTTCAGCAAAGCTGAAAAATCAGAAATTAACCCAGTTTCTTAGAAACATAGTCAATTGCAGATTGAACAGTTGTGATTTCGTTAGAATCTTCATCTGGAATAGTGATGTCGAAGTCATTTTCGAAAGACATAACAAGCTCAACTAGGTCAAGAGAGTCAGCACCTAAGTCATCCATGAAAGATGCTTCGTTTTTAATCTCGTCAACTTTAAGGCCAAGTTGTTCAGCAACCGCTTGTTTAACGCGTTGTTCGATATCGCTCACAGGAATTCTCCTCATTGCTTGTGGCGTTTTTAATGCCGTTAGTTTAATTGAATATAAATAATTTGGAAAGTTTATACTTCGGCTTAAGCCATGTATAAACCGCCATTTACGTGTAACACTGTACCAGTAATGTAACTTGCTTTGTCTGAAGCTAAGAAACTTACGGCATCAGCGATATCCTGAGGCGCACCTAAACGGCCTAAAGCCACTTGATCGCTCATTTTCTTACGAATTTCTTCGCTCAACTGTTCTGTCATTTCTGTTGCAATAAAGCCGGGCGCCACACTGTTTACAGTGATTTGACGGCTGCCCATTTCTTTTGCAAGGCTGCGGCTGAACGCTTCAATGCCGGCTTTTGCCGCAGAATAGTTCGCCTGGCCTGGGTTGGCGAAATGCGCAACCACAGAACTGATGTTAATAATGCGTCCAAAACGCGCTTTGGTCATGCCTTTCAGCACACGTTTAGACAAACGGTAGACTGCTTTCAGATGAATGTTCAAAATATCATCCCAGTCATCTTCTGACATGCGAAGCAGCAGGTTGTCTTTGGTAATGCCTGCATTGTTCACCAATGCAAGAACAGGACCATAATTTTGCTCAATGTCTGACACTAACGCATCAATCGCTGCGCCGTCGCGCACATCCAGCACCTTGCCAGCGCCATGTTCACCCAATGCAGCAGAAAGCTTTTCTGCGCCGGATTCAGAAGTTGCTGTGCCTACAACAAAATAACCGTCTTGAATCAGCTGCTGAGCGATGGCTGCGCCAATCCCCCGGCTTGCACCTGTAACCAGTGCAACTTTGCGTTCTTGTGTCATGCAATTTTCCCTTCAGCCATTAAAATGGCGTTTAGTGCATCTTCCAAACGACCTGTTGAGTCTAATGGAAATGCTTTTTCGATATTTGGCAATCGTTTAGCCATATTTGCAAGCACATTGCCCGGACCGCACTCTGCAACATACTGAACCCCTTGGTCCTGAATGAACTGCATGGTTTTGCTCCACTGTACAGACTGGTACAGCTGTGCAGTCAATGCCTGACGCAATTGCGCTACATCAGTGGCAATTTCCGCATTGACATTTTGTATTACAGGTATGCGCGGCAGCTCAATGGCAGTTTGTTCCAAAGCTTCCGCAAACTGCTCAGCCGCAGGCTTCATCAATGAACAATGCGACGGAACAGACACCGGCAGCGCAATCGCTTTGCCTGAATTTTCTTTCGCCAATGCAATAACTGCATCTACAGCGTCTTTAGCGCCTGCAATCACGACTTGACCCTGCGCATTGAAATTGGCCGCTTCAACACTGCCCTGACCCGCTGCGCTTACTTGGGCGCAAAGCTCAATTACTTTCTCATCATCAAAGCCCAAGATCGCTGCCATGGCGCCTGCACCCTGCGGCACAGCATCCTGCATCAGCTTGCCGCGCAAGTTGACCAGTTTCACAGCATCGCCCAAACTCATTGCGCCTGCCGCCACCAAGGCACTGTATTCACCTAAAGAATGGCCTGCCAGATACTTCGGCATGATTCCGCCCAGCTCCAGCCATATGCGCCATAAGGCAATACTTGCAGTCAGCAGCACAGGCTGAGTAAATTCAGTTTGATTCAAACCTTCGCCGCTTTGCGCGATATGCCACAAATCAAAACCAACTGCTTCCGATGCTTCAGCAAATGTCGCTTTAACACCGCTAAACTGTTCTGCAAGATCAGCCAGCATGCCGATTTTTTGTGAACCTTGGCCAGGAAACAAAAATGCAGTTTTAGTTGCCAGAGCCGCTTGCTCGAGTTGTTTAGCAGACATAAAAAAATCCTTTAATTAAGATATGCTGAGACATGACAAATGTTCACTATTTCAGCAAGACCTCATATCAGCTCATATGTGGTGCGGAAATTTAACATTTAAATTTGCATTTAGTAATTGCCAAATACAACAAAAATCGGCACAAAAAAAGGGAGCTTAACGCTCCCATTTTTTCTACTAAGCTTGACGCTTAATACATCATCAATTATTCAGCAGATGCTTTAGCGAATAATTGACGACCACGGTAGACACCATCTTTAGTTACGTGGTGACGACGGTGAGTTTCACCAGTCGTTTGGTCTACTGTTAATGCATTCTCGGTTAAAGCGTCATGTGAACGGCGCATGTCACGGCGAGAGCGACTTTTACGGTTTTGCTGAACGGCCATGATGGCTCCTTACAAATCGAAAAAATGGATCAGAACAAATTCAGTTGTCTTATACTTCACAGTATAACACAAAAATTAGTTAAGTTTACCCTTCAAACCTGCCAAAACATCAAACGGGTTATCCCGCTTTTCTTCAACAAGCTCTTCAACGGCAGGCTGATGCTTATGTTCACAAAACTCATGCTTTGGAGACAAAGGCATCAACAATAACAATTCATCCTCTATAAGCGCCAGTAAATCAGCAGTTGCAGGCGCATCAAAGCTGCCCTTAACCGTTGCTTCACTTTCACCTAGAACAATGAAATCAGCATCCTCATCCAAGCGCTCTATCAGTGACTCATCATCCACAAGAGCCAGATGGAAATCTAAAACAAGTTCAAGATCCACAGAGTTCAGACAGCGCTGACATTCTACAGATACTTTTGTTTCAACGTGACCATCCAGCCATGCAATGCGATGATAGGCATCCATTGATAGCTTACAGTCTATGTTAATCAATTGATTATCAATTGATCCAACAGCTTCACGGGAAATTCGAACAAAACGTGATAATGGCAGTTGACCTGACCACTTGAAGCCTTGTTCGGCCCATTTAAACGGCTCAATCTGTGCCGGAAAGGTATTTGCTGACATAATTAAGGCGGCAATTCTACAAATTCATCAGTACTCTGTCAAAGATTAAGATACAATTTTGTACTTATTTAGACAGACCATTTGGGTAATTCAAGTCATGCATCTGTTGCAGCCGCAAACAGAAGTGAATGTTTCATCACTTATGAGCACACTTTCAACCGCCAATTCTGACAGTTCAGCCAAGCCAGTGCAACTCTCGCAATGGGCTAAAGCATCATCAGAACCAGAACAGGTCGATTGGCTCATCTTACACTTTAATCACTGGTTTTCCCACTTAAATGTCACTTTAGTCAAAGGTGATTTTGAACCTGAATATTTTCCAGCGGATGAAACCGCCCCTGCCCGCATTCAATTTGCGCACGGTTTTTTCAATAGCGCCCTGCATGAAATCAGCCATTGGTGCATTGCAGGCGATCAGCGCCGCCTCTTGCCGGATTTAGGCTACTGGTATGCGCCCGACGGCAGGACAGCTGAACAGCAAGCATTATTTGAACAGGTTGAAATTAAGCCGCAAGCCATTGAGTGGCTGTTTTCCAAAGCGTTTGGACGCAAATTCCGTGTCTCTTTAGATAATTTAACAGGTGAAGGCGGCAACGGCGCTTCTTTTAAAGACAATGTCTACGCACAGCTGCAGCGCTATTTTAGCGGTGACGCCGCGCTTCCGCGTGACGCGCAGCGCTTTATAGACTGCATCTGTTGCTGCACCCGAAGTGGCAAAAGCTTACATTCAAATGAATTTCAACGTGAAATGCTTGATTAAGTGGCGCAATTTCCTCTCTAATAGATGATGTGCCTACCGTGTGCAGATCCATCACAATTTAAACTGATAAAAAATAGCCTATAAAAGCCAGAATCCGGAGGAACTGATATGCTGCATTTACGCGTACATCCCGAAAATCCTCAGCCCCGCCTCATCAGCCAAGCGGTCGAACGCATCCGCGCGGGTGACGTTATTGTGTACCCGACCGATGCCGCTTATGCCATTGGCTGCCAGATTGGCAATAAAAATGCCATGGAACGCATTGCGCAAATCCGCCAGCTTGATGCCAAGCATCAATATGCCATTATCTGTTCAGATCTTTCAGACATTGCCACTTATGCCAAAGTGGACAATGCCATGTACCGACTGCTGAAAAGCAATACCCCGTCTATTACCACATTTATTTTGCCGGCCACCAGCGAGGTGCCGCGGCGCTTAATGCATCCGAAAAAGAAAACCATCGGCCTGCGCATTCCAAGCAACCCGATCTGCCAGCTACTGCTGAAAGAATTAGGTGAGCCGCTGCTGACATCAACGCTCATTTTGCCGGAACAGACAGATCCGCTTGATGATCCCTATGAGATTGAAATGCAGATTGGCAAGCAGATTGATGTGCTGATAGACGGCGGCCTCGGCACATTAAATACCACCAGCATTGTCAACCTCGCGGGTGACCATCCAGAAATCATCCGCCGCGGCGCTGGAGATGTCAGCGCATTTGAATGAATCGGCAGTATTAAATAAGGCTGCCTTCAATAGTGCCGATAATCTCTCTTATAAAAAAACTTACTGAATAAGCTTCAGCAAGTTTTTTTGATTGTGCGGCATATACGGCGCAGCTAAAACGCTTTATCTTTTAAATCTTGCTGATGTATTTTCAGCATTAATGCGCGGCCGCCTCTTCACTGCCCGAATATGCGGCTGCGGGTGAAGGAATCGATGGCGCTGGAGCAGGCGTCAGCGTCATTTGCGGTGGACTCGGATCAGCAGCCTGTTCTAAGTTTTTTAAGGTTAAAAAATTAGGGCACGCGGAAAGCTTTTGCTGGTGTCCAGCCAATTCAGCGCCAAATTTATTCTTTAAAGAAATATGAAAAGTGACTTGATCCTCTTCGAGCACATTCAGCAGCGCAGTTCGCGCCTTCTCTTCCATCGGACGAAACGACTCCATTGACTCGCATCCCATAGTACTGACCATGCTGCGCACATCTTCCGGCAAATCTGTTCCAGAATACGCAGTATTGCGCATATAAAAGCGGATATTTGGATATTGATCCAGTACAGAAAAGTCAATTTTCGCAGCACGCATCAATGGCCGGTATTTTGCCTCAAACTGGGCAACCCCCCCAGACCTCAAATCATGTCGCGCTTCATCTTCAAGCTGCATCATCTGATATTTTGGATAGCCCAAAAACACACCAAAACAGATCATCCCAATCAGCACCAATATCAGCGGCATTTTCCAGTTCCTTATTATTCAATTTTATTTTCAACCAGTTATGCCACAAATTTAAGCTATTCCATCAACCCTAGACAATAGCTTTTAGCTTTTTTTCTAAGCCCTGCTCCATCCTGAATTTTAAGCCCTCTTCTTCTTCAGGCCAAAAGCACCGGCGATTTATGATGTCAGATGCAGCCGAGAAAACCGCCCGAAATCAAGAGCTGTGAAATCAGGCATTGGATCGGCGCTGGCACTCTCAAAAGACCCGCTGCTCTCATAGCTATTGTAATTTTTTGAGCTTATTTTTTCTGAGGCTGCTGAATAAAATCCTGCAGGCGTCGTCTTTGCTGCCCAGCTGCATCAAAATTATCCGCATTCAGCCAAGCTTGATAGGCATTGTCCAACTCAGGTCATTCTTCATCCAGCATCGAAAACCATGCTGTATTGCGGCTGCGCCCTTTGACAATATAGTGCTGGCGGAACAGCCCTTCATGATGAAAACCGAAACGCAGCGCAGCGCGTTTGGAAGGTTCATTTAAATCATCGCATTTCCATTCTACCCGGCGATAGCCTGCGCTAAAGCAGGCACGCAGCAATAAGTAAATAGTTTCTGTGGCGGCTCTCGACTGTTTCAGCTGATGTGAAAAATACACATTGCCAATTTCTGCGGTGCCGTGCGCGTGCTGTATATTCAACAGCGCCGCCCAGCCTACAGCGCGCCCATCGGCTTCAATCACATAATGCGTTGAGTTTTGAAAATCAAAAGCGCGCTGAAGCGCGTCATTTAAAGCGTCAGCGCTCGGCATTGGCGGATAAGGCAAATATGTCCAGCACCGTGCATCCGGTTCTGTGCAGACACTCTCCCACAATTGCTGCAGCCTCGCCGCATTCAATGTCTGCGCTGAAAAAGGCAATAAGCGGACACTGCGCCCTTGCAGCATGTCAAAGCGGTGTTCTGGCTGAATATTGAGCTGCACAGGCAGTCCAATTTTTTGACCAAATTCATTTTCTTTAAATTTTAAGCAGTTCTTCATCGCATCCTGATCTTTTTTTATACATAAGTGCTATTCAGCATGCATCATACCGCATCAACGGCAAGACAGTTTTTACTAAAAACATGACTTGCGTCATCATTCTATCGGCAATTCAAGGTTTTTTTTAAGGAATTGCCTCTGCCGCGATTTATTTCAAGCCGGTTTTCCATTAAACTACCGCGATACTATATCTTTGCTTTTTCTGATCATCTGCTCGCGATTGCGTTTCCAATTTGATTTGAAATAGCTTTTTCATGCTTTTGAAAATTCGCGTGGCCTAAAACTGCAATGAATCAAACCGTCCATGAGCCAATGGAACTCTCTGCACACATCCGTGTTTTGGATGAATGGCAAGATACAATTCCAGAGGATCTCTACATTCCTCCCGCCGCATTTGAAATTCTTTTAGAACATTTCGAAGGGCCGCTCGACTTTTTGATTTACCTGATTCAGAAAAACGGTTTCGATCTGCTGCAATTGGATATTGCGCCGATTGCCGCGCAATACCTGTCCTACATGGATGCAATGAAGTCTCTGAACATTGAGCTGACCGCAGATTATATGGTGATGGCTGCGCTGCTGGCCGATTTAAAATCCCGCCTGCTGCTGCCGAAGCCGAAACATCTGGCTACGCCTGAAAATGATCCAAAACAAGAATTGATCGACCGCCTAGAACATTATTTACGCATTAAGCAGGCTGCCGAACGCTTAGGCCAAATGACCATTTTAGAGCGCGATACCTTTGAAACCAATGTCACTCTGGGATATGTGTCGTTCAGCAACGATGGCTATGAAGCCAGCTTGCTGCGGGATGCGATTCTCTGCGTCTTCAACCGTCCAGAACCTGTGGTGCATCAGGTCCTGCAAGAGCCGGTGCTCTTGGAAGAGCGCATTGCCTATATTGAAAGCAAATTGCAAAATGGCGCAGTGCTCGAATTTGAAGCCCTGTTAAAACCGAGCCAAGGCCGCATGGGCATGGTCGTGACTTTCATGGCTATTTTAGAGCTGACCCGGCAGCAGAAAGTCAATATTATTGCCACGGGTATTGAAGCGCCGCTTGCGATTCAGGGGGCGCATGCATGAATAATGACGTGAATTATGAATTGAATCTAGATACTGCGCCGCAGCAGGAAGATATCCACGAAGTGCTGATGCAGCTGGAAGCCATTATTTTTGCCAGTGACGCTGCTGTATCTGTTGCCCGCTTGAAAGAAGCGTTTCAAGACCGATATACCAAAGTAGAAATCCGCCAGTTTTTGCAGCAGCTCACATTGCTGCAGCATGGCAGATCCATTGAATTGATTGAAACTGCACAAGGTTTCAGATTTCAAGTTCGCGCAAAATATCGTAATATTATTGTACAGACATGGCCTGAACGACCATCTCGTTTATCGCCATCGTTGCTCGAAACCCTCGCTGTGATTGCTTACCACCAACCAGTGACCCGAGCAGATATTGAGCAAATTCGCGGAGTCACCAATAACAGCCAAATTTTACGTACGCTGTTTGACTGGAACTGGATTAAAGAGTCCGGTTTCCGAGAACTCCCAGGAAGACCTGCGTTGTTAGTTACAACGCCACACTTTTTAAATGCTTTTGGCCTTCACTCTTTAGGTCAATTGCCTCCCCTGCAGGATGCCAAGGAAGCTTTTATGGCCCTCGACGCAAATGCGCCGAAGTCATAAATAGGTGAACTGTTGATGATAATTTCTAAGGTTATGCTGTCATGAGTGAAAAATTGCAAAAAGTGCTTGCACGTGTTGGTTTGGGTTCTCGCCGTTATATGGAAGAAGTCATTGCCGCTGGGCGTGTAAGCGTAAACGGGCAAGTTGCCCAAGTGGGTGAACGCATTGAACCGGGCGATGAGCTTCGCATCGACGGCCGTAAAGTGCAATTTCAGATTGAAGATGAAATCCGCCGCCGCGTGCTGATTTACTACAAGCCAGAAGGCGAAATCTGCTCGCGCAACGATCCGGAAAACCGTCCGACCGTATTTGAGCAATTGCCGCAAATCCAAGGCGACCGCTGGGTGATGGTGGGCCGTCTAGATATTAACTCGACTGGCTTGCTGCTGTTCACAAACGATGGTGAATTGGCGAACCGCTTAATGCATCCATCCAATGAAATTGAACGCGAATATGCCGTCCGCGTCATGGGCGAAGTGACTCCGCAGCTGAAAAACAACATGCTGAAAGGCGTTACACTGGATGATGGCCCTGCCAAATTTGAATCATTCACAGAAATTGGCGGTGACGGCATCAACCGCTGGTATCAAGTGGTGGTTAAAGAAGGCCGCAACCGCGAAGTGCGCCGTATTTTTGAGTCTCAAGGCTTAAAAGTCAGCCGCCTGCTGCGTACCCGTTACGGCACGGTCATCTTGCCGCGCGAACTGCGCACTGGCCGCTGGATGGAATTGGACAAACAAGATATCGACAACTTAACCAAATCTGTAGAGCTGAAGCCGCGTCAAGGCACGGGCCTATTCGGCATGGCCAAACGCCGCAACGAACGCATGCAAGACAAGCCGATGTCTGCGCGCCGCGGCGGTTTCCTGCGTCAGCAGCGCCGTGACAATGAAGAAGAAGGCCAGCAAAAGCCTGTATTTGGCCGTGAACGTGAACGCCGCGATGAAACCAACCAATTTCAGCAGCGTGAACGCCGTCAAAACAATACGCAAGGCGCGTATGGCCAGCAGCGTGAACGCAGCAATGGCAATCAGGGCACTTATGGCCAGCGTGACCGTCAGGAAGGCGCTGCAAACCGCGAACGCCGTGACGACAACTTTGGCAACCGCGAGCGCCGTGATGACAATGCGCCGCGCAAGCCATACGGCACGAAAAAAATCTTTAAAAAGTTCTAATCTAAAGGCTTTTTAAAGATCAAAAAAAGACAGAGCTAAGCTCTGTCTTTTTTATTTCTATTTTCCTGCGGTTTAATATGCCCGCTTTTGCATGTGCGCCTCATTATTGCTGCTTCCACAATGCATATAATTCAAATGGCGCATATTGCCTTACTTGCGGCAGCGCCAAACCTTTCTGCGCATGGCTGACCGCTTGCATAGACCGAGCAACTTTTCAGCGGTACACTTTTTAAGTGTTGGCCAGCTTGATGCAGCGTATTCAATTCAGCATGAGACACTGGATCACCGCCATCTGACTGACAGTGCATCTGATTATTTCAGTACAGGAATATCAATCCACAGCGCCTGCGGAAAATGTTTCGCCAAATACGCTTTTAAATACTCTGCCGTATCTTTAGAAATCAGCTCATCCTGTGATTCATCATTTAAATTATAGGCCAATGCATACAGCTCTAAACCGCGGCTTTTCAAGGCTTCCAAACTTAAAATGGTATGGTTGATGCTGCCTAAACGCCCCGAAGTGACTAAAATGACAGGATGCTTTTTCTCTGCGACATAATCAATCGTCAATAAATCTGTGGTGAGCGGCACCATCAAACCGCCTGCACCTTCCAATAAAACCACTTCATATTTTTCAGCCAATTGCGCTGTAGCATGTTCAATTTTTTGAAAATCAATTTCACGGCCATCGAGCTTGGTCGCGAGATGCGGTGATGCAGGATAGCTGAAAATTTCAGGCATAGTCAGCTTAGCTTCATCTTCAGGCAACCACCCCATGCCCATAATTTCACGATGCTGTTCAATATCTTCTGAAATATCGACATTGCCCGTTTGAATCAGCTTTTGCGTGATGGTTTTCTGGCCTTGCGCATTCCACTGCTTCGCCAAATAGCCTGTCGTGTACGTTTTGCCGATGCCTGTGTCGATGCCGCTGATAAAGTAAACTGAACCTGTCATGGCATTCTCCGTGCGATGCAATAAATGGGATGATAGGTCAATGGGAATTGCGCCTGACCTGATTCATCCCTGTATGAAAACTGTTGATAAGCCTGATAAAAATCAACCAGCGACTGTTTCGTCCAGCGGAAATTAGACGCCGTTGCCGTCACACCTGTGGCTTTTAAATGCTGTAAAACCTGTTTGGGATATTTAAAATTCAGATGAGCGGTTTGTTCTGAAATCTGTAAAATTTCAAAGCCATTGCGTTCTAACAAGTTTTGGATCGCTTCAATGTTTAAATAGTCTAAACCCTGCCCTGTTAAGGCTTTAATTTCCTGCAAATTTTGCTGTCCAAACGTAGAAAAGCAGAAATAGGCATCAGGCTTTAAACTGTGGAATGCTTTTTGAAAAATACCTTCTAAATTCTGCACCCACTGCAAAGCGGAACTTGAAGTGATCAAATCTAAATGCTGCGGAAATTCAAGCCGCTCAATATCACCAATCAGATATTCGATCTTGGAAAGCGATGGAAAATGCTGCTGGATTTCAGCATATAGATCATTTAACACCAGATGTTTGACTTTCAGATGATGCAGCAGTAAATGGCTTAAATTGCCTGAACCGCAGCCGATTTCCAAAACGTGATTGAGATGCGCAGGGCAATATTGCTGAATTAAATCAAATAAATGCTGTGCAATCTGCTTTTGCACAATGGCATGCTCAACATAGCTTTGCCCTGCCTGAGCAAAGCGCAGCGCCACTTGGGATTTATCAATGTCTGAATGATTCACGCGCTTCATCACCATCTGCTCACAATAACGGTGTCAGCTGATTAAGATCAGTCTGGGTTATCTGAGCAGTCAGGGAAATGCGTAGGCGTGAACTGTGCTGCGGCACCGTCGGCGGGCGCACAGGCATGATGTAAAAACCAGCATCTTGCAAAGCCTTTGCTTTCGCTACCGTTTTGCCCGATTCGCCAATAATCACCGGCACAATATGCGAAGTCGATGGACAATCAAAACCTTTGGATTGAACCGCTTGCTGCAAACTTTGACTGATCATTTGCAAATGTTGCCGTTCAGCTTTAAGACTTAGAACTCTTTTAAAAATAAAATCTGTCCACGCCATACAGATCGGCGGCTGAGCGGTGCTGAAAATCAACGGCCGCATTGAGTTAATCAGGTAATCCCGAATGACCGGATGGCAAATCAGATAACCGCCAATCGAAGCCATGGCTTTGCCAAATGTCCCGACTAAAAGGTCAATATCATCCATCACGCCATATTGTTCGGCACAGCCTAGACCTTGCTCGCCACGCACACCAATGGCATGCGCTTCATCGACATACAGCATGACTTTGGAAAATTGCTTTTTAATCCGAACCAATTCAGCCAAATCGGTTTCATCGCCATCCATACTGAAAATAGATTCCGTCACCACAATGATGCGCTCGAAAGCCTCATCCTGATGATATTTCTGTAAAAGCTGTGCCAGATGCACTAAATCATTATGGCGATAGCGCACATATTTGGCAGTCGATAAACGGATGCCATCAATCATACTGGCATGAATCAACTTATCCGCCAAAATCAGGGTCTTACTGTCTGCGAGCGCAGGCAAAATCCCGATATTCATGTGATAGCCACTGTTGAATAACAGCGCTGCACGGCCGTGAAAGGCTTGGCTTAAACTCGCCTCAAGCTGTTCATATTCATGAAAATTTCCTGTCAGCAATCGAGAGGATGATGAACTCATCCAACGCTGTACGTTCGGGGTTTCATCAAAAAACTGCTCACGAAGCTGAATATTAGACGCTAAGCCTAAATAGTCATTCGAGGCTAAATTCAGCATTTTTTTATGGTGAATGGTGATATAGCGATCTTGCTGAAGATTTGAAGTGAACTGACGCAGATTGCCTTGCTGCTTTAAATCATCCAATTGGCTTGCAAAGTGGCCGAGCAATGGACTGTTCATGCACTTTGCTCCTGAATGTTCTGAATATTTTTAACCACTTCAGCCAATTGTTCCAACAAGGTTGTTAATTCTTGCTCGGAAATAATATACGGCGGCATGATATAGACCAACTTGCCAAATGGACGAATCCAAATGCCGCGGCGGACAAATTCTTGTTGCAAGGTTTTCATATCAACATTAAAGCTTAATTCCACTACGCCAATGGCGCCAAGCACGCGTACATCTTTGACATATTCAAGCTGTGCAAGTGGCTGTAAATGGATGAATAATTGCTGTTGAATGCGCTGAATGTTGGCTTGCCAATCTTGAGAAATCAGCATTTCGGTACTTTTCACTGCCACTGCACATGCCAATGGATTTGCCATAAAGGTTGGGCCATGCATAAATACGCCTGCTTCACCCTGACTAATAGTTTCAGCGACTTTTTTGGTGGTGAGTGCCGCAGACAGCGTCATATAACCGCCGGTCAACCCTTTGCCGATGCACATAATGTCCGGTTCAACCCCTGCCCACTCCCATGCAAAGAGCTTGCCTGTACGCCCAAAACCTGTAGCGATTTCATCAAAAATCAGCAGGATATTATATTTTTCACAAAGCAGTTTGGCTTGGCGTAAATATTCGGGATGGTAAAAACGCATTCCCCCTGCGCCCTGCACAATCGGTTCAAGAATTAAACCCGCAATATGTTCATGCTGTTCAGCTAAAGTCTTTTCCAGTTCAGCAATATCCGCCTGATTCCATTCTTCATTAAAGCCAACTTGCGGCGCAGGAACAAAAATCCGATTCGGCAGGCTTGAGCCGAAAATTTGATGCATTCCCGTGACAGGGTCACAGACCGACATGGCATTCCAGGTATCCCCATGATAGCCCGAACGAGGCGTGACAAAGTTGGTTTTTTCAGTCTTGCCTTGCGCATGCCAAAACTGCACCGCCATTTTCAAAGCCACTTCCACAGCGACAGAGCCAGAATCGGCAAAAAAGATTTTATCCAAACTGGGCGGGGTAATTTTCAGCAGCAATTTGCCGAGTTGAATCGCAGGATCATGGGTAAAGCCGCCAAACATGATATGCGACATGTTCTGCAGCTGATCGGTCACTGCCTGATTCAATTCAGGATGATTATAGCCATGAATTGCGCACCACCAAGACGACATTCCATCAATGAGCTGGCGGCCATCTTCCAATTCAATGATTGCCCCTTGCGCCCTTTTCACTTTAAAGGCCGGAAGCGGATGAGTCATAGAGGTATAAGGATGCCAAATATGCTGCTGATCAAAAGTTTGATCATCTAACTCAATCAATGAATCGGCCATCCTTAACTCCATGTGCAACATCTACAGCAAAAAATCTAATTTGCAGATCTTAAACCCGCATGAATTAAAAATAAATTGCGAGATTTGCCACTTATCAGGATGTTTGATTTATTTTTTGTAAATATTGGCATATTTTGTCAGTTATGCTGTCATATTGAAAAACTGGAAAGCCATGCGAGCCGCTAATGAGCTCAGTTTCTAAAAATTTTGCATTGAAGTTTTGAAAATTTTCGGCAACTTTGTAACTAACTAAGAAATCTTGTTTTGCGAATAAATGGTACTGATTCCCTGCATAGTTTTTCAAGATACTGACATTATTGAGTTGTTCAAGGCAATTCAAACCCTGCTTTAAAATGTCT
Organism: Acinetobacter sp. CWB-B33; assembly: GCF_039655955.1. Lineage (NCBI taxonomy): Bacteria > Pseudomonadati > Pseudomonadota > Gammaproteobacteria > Moraxellales > Moraxellaceae > Acinetobacter > Acinetobacter sp. CWB-B33. The sequence goes on along the minus strand of NZ_JAGFEU010000001.1, from coordinate 62,838 downwards.
AAATTCTGCGGCTGTATCAAACTTTGTAAAGTTGCGAAGTCTTCTTTGGTGGTTTTCACCCCCTGACAAACCATAAAGCCAAATTTCTTTAAAGTGGCAATCGCATCTTGCTGAAAGGATTGTTTAAAGCTTTGGAATGTCGCTTGAGGCATCGCTGTATGCCATTCTGCATTTTCAATACAGCTTTCGACAAAACATGGATTTGAGGCCAGTGTAATCAGGATTTTCTGCTGATGATACTGTTTGGAAATTTGATCGGCTAATAAGGTGGCAAGTTGACCGCCCAAAGACCAGCCGATGATCACATCAAAAGCTTTGGCTTTTTCAGCCTGCTGCTGTAATGCATGCTCATCCAAAGCATTAAAAATATTGATCAGTGCAACGCTATGGCCTTTATTTTCCAAAGCCTGTTTGAATGAATTGAGCAGCTTGGTTCCACCGCCCCAGCCTGTAATGAGTAAAATTTTTTGATTCAATGGAGGATTCTTATGACAATAAAACACCAGCATTATGAAATAATTTCGCGTTTGTTCCTATGATCAATATGCTTGATCGAGCTCAATTAAATGCGCTATCGCGGCATCAAATGCCTTTCGTTCAAATTCAAAACTTTGATCCTCAACCCACCAATCAACAGCAGAAACCACCGCATTGATTTCATTCACAGCCTGACCAAATCTTTTCCAAATAATTTTTGAATCCATTTGCACTTGTTCAACAACCAAAGTCGTACAGGTCAAATCCAAATCATCAGGACAAATCAATAAAGGGACAATCGCCGAACTAGATTTATCATCTGTTGTTTTTAGGAGAGTCCAAGCTGCTTTATTTTCTTGCTCATCAATCAGCCAGCCTTGTGCAGGGACCAATGAAAGAATAGATAAATCATCTTTGAATTCCATAAATTGATTCATCCACTGGTTTAAGGGAAGATCATCAATAGCCAATATCGGAAAAGGTTTAAGCTCACCTTTTGCAGTATGAATCACACCATGAATAGGATGCTCATCTAATAAAACCGCCTTAACTTCATTCATCTATTTGTCCATATTTTCCAAATCGACCAATAACGTAGCCTGATAGCCTTTTGCCCAATTGGCTTTAAACTGCTTGTGCATGGCATCTATGGGAAAACTGCTTTCCCGTCCAATTTGCTGCGCCTTGGCAATATCTTCAGCGCGCATATAGGCAATCAAATAATCTTTGCCTTCAAGCGCCACATGAAACCATGATTCAACGCACACCCCTTCAGCTTTTAAGGTTTCAATCGCTTCACCCTGACGCGCATTTAATTCTGTTTACCATGCTTCAACATTTGGCATTGAATCCGGTTTAAGCTGAATCAGCACTGCGCCAACATCGGTCATTTTATTTCTGCTTATTTTCAATGGATTACCATCATAGAATAATCAACAATAAATACCAGAATTTAACAGCAAGCAAATACAATAAACTTTGCTAAACTCAAAACAAATTCAATTTAGGCATGTATGCAAGATGAAACTCAATACACTGTTTAAGATCAGCTTACTTTCCCTTTCTGCAATTTTCGGGTTAACGACAGTAAGCCATGCTGAAAGTTCAATTTTCTCTAAATCCGCGTCAGAGCAAAGGCAATGGGTAGGCAAAGCCGCACCAGCCTTCAAGCTGCAGGACCAAAACTCAAAGTGGCACGAACTCAGCCAGTACAAAGGCAAATGGATCGTTTTATATTTTTATCCGAAAGATAATTCGCCTGGCTGCACTCAGGAAGCCAATCAATTCAAAGCGCTTTATCCGCAATTCATTAAAAACAATGCTGTGGTTTTAGGGGTCAGCCTGGACGATGTTCAATCACATCAGAAGTTTTCAGAAAAGCTCGGACTGAATTTCCCGATTCTGGCCGACCATGACCATAAACTCGCAGCGCAATTGGGTATTGTCAGAAACTTAGGCATTGCGAAAATCGCCAAACGGGAAACTTTCTTGATCGACCCGCAAGGGACAATTTCCTATCACTATAGCAGTGTCAATACGCAAGCTCATGCAGGGCAAGTGCTGGCAGATATTCAGAAGTTTTCAAAGAAATAAACGATAAAAAAGCCTTCGAACATTCATTCAAAGGCTTTTTAACATCAACAATTCAAGCGGCGCCGTTCAGCTTACATCTGAGATTGAATATAGTTTTGCAGGCCAATCAGCTCAATCAAACGCATTTGTTTTTCAAGCCAGTAGGTATGGTCTTCTTCGGTATCTGACATTTGCTGACGGAGCATATCGCGGGTCACATAATCACCCTTTTCTTCGCACAGCTTCACGCCCTGCGCCAATTTTCCGCGCACATGATATTCCAGCGCCAAATCCGCTTTCAGGCAAGTCACAACATCTGAACCAACGTCAATCGCGTCACGGTCCATGTTTGGAGTTCCTTCAAGGAACAATACGCGGCGGATCAAGGCATCCGCATGCGCGCCCTCTTCCTGGCTTTCATGATCAATCCGTTCAAAAATTTTGGATAAGCCCCAGTCTTCATACATGCGGGAGTGGATGAGATATTGATCACGAGCAGCCAGTTCGCCACCGATCAACATATTTAAGTAGTCTACGACTTCTGGATTGCCACGCATTTTGATTAACTCCATACCCTTTTTTAAATATTATGGACAAGTTTAATGGTGATTGCAAAACTTTAATTTTGTAAGCTTATGATTTATATAAATTTTAAATGATAAACATACGCATTTACAGTTCAATTCAGCGCAATTTCTACATAAAAAATAAGCCTTTGCGCAACGCGCAGATATCGCGGCATGCCAATTATTCAAATAATGAAGCGTGCTGTTTTTTGTAACAATTAACAATGCGTCTTGTTTAGCGCAAACATCACCTGATTGATTCAACACGCCACGCTTGAGCTGCTGCGCTTATATACAGGGAGCACTGTACTAGTCAAAGATAAGGGTACCATTTCCAGAGAAGACAGGCTTAAGCTGAAGTCCAACGCGTATTCTTCCACGCTTGCTGCTGTTTTGAATCTAGAAAAGTCCAAGCGACAAAACGGCTTTCTTTTTGTCCCTGCGTCATTTTAATGGTTTTCACATCTACTGCTCTGCTCTTAGCTAAGGCATTTAAGAGCACAGGCAATGTTGTTTTCTTGGAAACCAGTGTACTAAACCAAAGGCATTGCTTAGCAAACTGGATGCTCTCTTGTACCATTTGGCAGACAAAACGCTCTTCGCCGCCATCACACCAGAGTTCGTTTTTTTGACCGCCAAAGTTTAACACCACCTTGCTCCGATCAGCCGGCTTGCCAAGTTTTCTTAATTTTTGCGTTGCGGTCGCGTTTGCTTCATCTTGCGAGGCATGAAATGGCGGATTACACATCGTTAAATCAAAACGATCTGAGGATTTAATCACACCGTTGAAAATATTGCCCGCTGTCTTCTGCAATCGAATCTGAACCCCTTTACGCAGATTCGGATTTGCCTCCACAATAAATTGAGCACTTTTAACGGATGCAGAATGAATGTCTGAGCCGACAAATTTCCAGCCATAGCTCCGATGACCAATGATCGGATAAATGCAGTTGGCACCAACTCCAATATCTAATACGTGAACGACATGTCCTGTTGGAATTTGACCTTTATTGTTGGCACTCAACAAGTCAGCTAAATAGTGGATATAGTCCGCTCTACCCGGAATAGGCGGACAAAGATAATCTTGAGGAATATCCCAATATTGAATGCCATAAAAATGATTGAGCAATGCTTTATTGAGCATTTTCACAGCGTGCGGATCAGAAAAGTCGACCGATAAATCGTTATATTTATTTGGGCTGACAAAAGACGTAAGTTCCGGACAACTCTTAATTAATTGGGGAAAATCGTAACGACTGCGATGCAGATTTCGTGCATGTAATTCCGATTTTTGCTGCGGAAAAGATTTCTTTGCTTGCGCCATGTATATGCCAATAAATCAACGGGAGAACAGAATCATCTGATAAGGCAGGATCTATACCTGCAGATTAATCGATATTGTACGTGAATTTAACGCTCAATGACGCCCCAATCCTTTTATTTGTCTATCCAGCATTCATCCCATCTTAGCGTTTTTTGAAATCAATAAAAAATCGCTTTTGCAGCGCTCTCATGAGATTTCTGCTGAATTTAGAGCACATTAAACTCAATAATAAAAATATATTTTTTCAAATTAATCAAAGACAAAACTAAATATTCTCAATATGATAAAAAATGCGTCAATTAAAGTTGAAGAACATGAATACCAAGACAACACCGATACTCGTTACAGGCGCCACAGGCTATATTGCCAGTTGGGTCATTAAACAATTGCTCGAAAAAGGACACACTGTACATGCCACCGTTCGAGATTTAAATAAGAAAAAGAGTTTTGCCCACCTGGAAAAAATCGCCAATCAAAGTTCAGGCTCACTGCAGCTGTTTCAAGCCAATTTACTGGAGCCGGGTTCATTTGATCAGGCCATGCAAGGCTGTGAAGTTGTTCTGCATATGGCTTCGCCTTTTGTGGTCACCAATTATAAAGATGCCGTTAAAGACATTATTGAACCCGCTGTTTTAGGCACTGAAAATGTCCTGAACAGTGTCAATAACACTGAATCGGTCAAGCGTGTGGTCGTCACCTCAAGCATTGCATCGACCTATGGCGATGCCATTGATATCAGGCAGACAGCCAATAATGAATTTGATGAATCGCACTGGAATACCACCAGTTCCGAAGCGCATCAGCCTTATCCGTATTCAAAAGTCATGGCTGAACGTAAAGCATGGGACATGCAAAAAGCGCAAACGCGCTGGGATTTGGTTTGCATTAATCCTGCGCTGGTGCTTGGCCCATCGCTTACGCCGAGCACACAGTCTGGCAGCGTCGAGGTTCTGCAGCAGTTTGCCAACGGCATGACGCTGGCGGGTGTTCCGCCCATGTGGAACGGCATTGTCGATGTGCGTGACGTTGCAGATGCGCACCTGCAGGCGGCCTTCAATCCCAAGGCAGAGAACCGCTATATTATCAGCGGCGGCACATTAAGCCTGCTGGAGATGGGTAAAATCCTGCGCCAGCATTTTGGCAATAAATTCCCCTTCCCGCGCAATCAGCTGCCTAAAGCGGCGTTCAAGCTGCTGGGCCCTTTCATTGGCTTTTCCAAATCTTTTGTAGAACTGAATATGGGGTATCCAATTTACTTTAATGCGGATAAAAGCAAAAAAGACTTGGGCATTCATTACCGGAATATTGAGACCAGCTTAGTTGAACATTTCCAGCAATTGCTGGATGACGGCGTCGTGAAAAAATATATTCCTTAAATGCAAAAAGCCCAGCGTTTGATTAAACACTGGGCTTTTCCTTTCAATCAGATCAATTAATACTGCTGCACAAATTCTAAAAATTCAGCTTCCGTCATGACCTGTACACCTAATTTCTCAGCTTTTTCCAGTTTTGAACCCGCTTTTTCGCCTGCGACAACGCATTTGGTTTTGCTGGATACGCTGCCGCTGACCCGCGCGCCTAAAGCCTGCAGCATTTGAGTCGCCTCATCACGGCCCATGGTGCTTAAAGTTCCAGTTATCACCCAGCTTTCGCCATTTAAAGGCTGACGGGTTGGCGCGGCTGGCGCATCCCAATGGATGCCTGCCGCCAGCAGGCGGTCAACCACTTCAAGATTGTGCGGCGCCTGAAAGAAATCCACAATCCATTCTGCGGTGATCTCGCCGACATCAGGGGTTTTCTTCAACGCTTCAATATCCGCATTCCGCAGCGCATCCAAAGTCTGAAACGTATTGGCCAGCATGCGTGCTGTGGTTTCACCTACCCCACGGATGCCTAGGGCATAAATGAAAGCTGCCAGTGTGGTTTTCTTGCTGTTCTCAATCGAATCCATTAAATTTTGAACCGACTTTTCCCCCATCTTTTCAATGGTCAGCAGCTGTTCACGGTGTTCGTGCAGGCTGTAAATGTCCGCCACATTTTGCAGCAAATCCAAATGCAGCAGCGACTCTACCCAGCGGTCGCCCAAGCCCTCTATATCCAAAGCCTTGCGTGAAACAAAGTGGCGAATCGCCTCAATACGCTGCGCCGCGCAGTACAGGCCGCCTGAACAGCGCGCCAACGCTTCCCCTTCCGGCATCACCACAGGCGATGAACAGACTGGGCAGCATTCAGGCAAATGCACTTCTACAGCATCATTTGGGCGGAATTCCGGCCAAACCTTTTCCACTTTCGGAATCACATCGCCGCTGCGGTATACACTGACCGTATCGCCAATGCGCACATCCAGACGGTGAATTTCACCGATATTGTGCAAGGTCACATTCGAAACAGTGACACCGCCTACTGCAACAGGATTCAAGCGCGCTACCGGGGTTAAGGTGCCTGTACGGCCCACTTGCCAGTCAATATTCTCTACCGTGGTCAAGGCCGCCACAGCAGGAAATTTATAAGCGGTCGCCCAGCGCGGCTCCCGGCTTAAAAAGCCTAAAGTCTGCTGCTGTTTCAGATCATTCACCTTAATCACCATGCCGTCAATTTCAACACTGAGATTTGGACGTTCGGCATTAATCTGCTCATAAGCGGCCTGCACATCTTGAATATTGTCACAAATAAAGTGGCGTTCACCGACTGCAAAACCAAACTGGGTCAGCCATTCCAGACTCGCGGACATGGTGCTTTGGCCATGATTCGGCTCACATTGCGCGATGCCGTAGGCATAAAATGCCAAAGGCCGAGATGCCGCAATCGCGGGATCGAGCTGGCGCAGGCTGCCGGCTGCCGCATTGCGCGGATTGGCAAAGGTTTTTTCGCCCTTGGCTTCATTTTCTGCATTTAATTTTTCAAAGCCCGCTTTGGGCATCAAGACTTCACCGCGCACTTCCAGCAGTTCAGGCACCGCTGTTTTTTCTGAACTTAAGACTTTAGGCAAATTGCGGATGGTTTTCACATTTTGGGTAATGTCTTCCCCTGTTTCACCGTCGCCGCGCGTTACGCCGCGCACCAGCACCCCATGCTCATACCAAAGTGAAATCGCCAGGCCGTCAAACTTCAGTTCAACATCATATTCAATTTTCTGATTCGGCAAACGCTCTTCTGCGCGGCGCGCAAACGCATATAAATCTTCTTCATTGAACACATTGCCTAAAGACAGCATGGGCACAGCATGCGTCACATTGGCAAACTTGGGTAACGGCTTTGCGCCTACTGTATTCGTCGGCGTATCAGGCTGCACTAGATCAGGATGCTGCTCTTCCAATGCTTTAAGCTGGTGAAATAACTGGTCATATTCACTGTCAGCAATTGTCGGCTGATCCATCACATAGTAAGCATGATTATGCTTGGCCAGAATTTGAATCAGTTGGCGCATTTGCGCAACAACAGTGTTTTGCTGTGTCATAGTTTCACCATAAAAAAGGGCGGTAAATTCTCCGCCCTCAAAAAATTCTTAATCTGCCGCCATTATAAAAATCAGCAGCGGCAGTTTCAATGCTAAGCTTCCGCTACCGCCTGGCCCGGACGGTAATCGATTGCCTGATGGCGCCAATGTTCACGCAGCTGCGGCGTAAATTCCTGATTGTTCTGATCATACACCGTACCTTCAATTTCACGGGCAATCAGACGTGAAACACTGTCCATGGTATCAAAGGCAATCTGTACATCGCTGTGCGGCAAGGCCAAAAAGAAAGCCAAGCCCTTCACTTGCTCTGTCGACAGCGTTTCCAAATCAAAACCTGCGGCTGCGCCATCATTGCTGATTTGCAGCACAGAGAACAGCAGCTTGCCGCCATCTTCGCTATAGCGGTGAAAACAGGCCATTTCACCAAAGCGCAGCCCATATTTCAGCAGCACTTTCAGCGCTTTTTCACCTGACAGCGCGCGGCTGTCAGGATAGACATTCAATGCAATATAGGTTTCTGCAGTCGCCAGCGCGCTTTCATCATCCACCAGCTTCTGCTCATAAAGATGCGCATCTAAAATATTGCTTTCATCTTCAAATTCACTGATTTCCGCTTTTTCGATTTGATTCAGGCTTAACTCTGGCGCGGCCTTGTCCAGCGCAGCCTCATGGGGCTTTCTGGCGCTTGGCGCAGCAGTCAGAATTGCCTCTGCGGTCTGCGGTGCAGCCGCTTCAGCCGTTTTTTCTTCTGATGGCGCTGCAGCCGATTCAGGCTGGGCATCTTCCGTTTTAAGTTCTGAAACTGCTTGCGCAGGCTCCGACGTTTCTGATGTTTCTGCCTGCTCAGGTTTTGCATCTGCCAAGGTCGGTTCCACGCGCTGCGCTGAGGACGGCTCCGCAGCGCTCAGCTGGCTGCGGACATGCCGCGGGATCACTGGCTGCTGGCTGTCAGGGTCGATATGCAGCTCCGAATCCAGCGACGGCGCCGCATCGGATGGCTTTTTCAAGACCAGCTTAAGGCCGACCAAGATCAAAATGACAGCAGCAACAATCCCAACGATTGTGGTGATTTCCATGTTATGACTCCGCAACTAAACCGTATTCTTTTGCCTGCTCTAAATTCACAGTCACTAATTTTGAAGTTCCCGGTTCCGGCATGGTCACACCGAGCAAGTCAGTCGCCATGGTCATCGCCAGTTTATTATGTGTAATGTAAATGAATTGAACCTGTTCAGAAAGCTCTTTTACCAAATTACAAAACCGTCCTACATTGGCATCGTCTAAAGGCGCATCCACTTCATCCAGCACGCAGAATGGCGCAGGGTTCAGTCTGAAAATCGCAAAGACCAAGGCCAATGCCGTCAGGGCCTTTTCACCGCCAGACAGCAGAGCCAGCGAACTGTTGCGCTTGCCCGGCGGGCGCGCCATCAGTTTTACACCGGACTGCCAGCCGTCTTCAAGGCTTAAACTGGCTTCGCCGCCATTGAAGACTTTCGGAAACAGCTCCTGCAGCTCTTCATTCACCTGATCAAAAGTGGTCATGAACAGCTTGCGGGTTTCCTGATCAATGCTTTTCATGGCGCCTTGCAGCTGTTCGACGGTTTTTTCCAAATCTTCGATTTGATGGCTGAGCTCTTCATAGCGTTTTAAAACGTCTTCATATTCAGCAGATGCGGCCAAGTTCACTGCGCCCAATTTATCAAACTGCTGCTGGGCTTTTTCCAGTTTCTGCTGATGTGAAGCAACATCAAGGCTCAAGCCTGTCAGCATCTCACCGTTCAGCTCTTTCAGCTGTTCACTGTAATGCTGCAGGTCTGACTGCGCGGCTTGCCAAGCCAAACGCTTGTTTTCCAGTTCTGACCGCAGCTTTTCATCCTGCTGCTGCTGGCTGTGGCGCTGTTCGGTCAGCTCTTTTTGCTTAGACTGCACATGGTTCAGCTCCAGCTGCCACTCTGCCCATTTTTTTTGCAGCTTTTCAGTGGCTTCTGACTGCTCTGCGTACTGTGACTGCAGGCTTGGCAATTCCAATTGCGCGGGGTCAACAAATTTCTGCGCCTGCTCCATTTGCGCCGCGATCTGCTGGCGCTGGGCTTTTAAGAACACGGCATCTTTTTCCAGCAGCTCTATTTGCTGTTTAGCCTGTAAGGCCTGACGGCGGATCAGTTCCAGCTCCTGCTGCGCCTTTTGCGTCACTTGCTGCGAGTCTTCCAGCTGGCCTGTCAATTCTTCCACTTGAAACTGCAGCGTCTTAAAATTCGGCAGCGCCAATTCCAGCTTCATATTCAAGGCGTGCAGATCAATTTCCAGATCATCTTTCTGCATGGCATCTTCTTCCAGCTGCGCTTCCACTTGCGTCAGCTGATCGGTCAATTGCTGCTTCTGAACCGCAAATGCTTGCGCTGCGCTTTGCACTTTAACCACAGCCACATCCGCCTGCTGCAGTTCTTGCTGCAGTTTTTTCAACTGCCCCTGTTCTGCCTGCAGCGCTTGCTGCAGCTGCTGCGCCTGTTCCTGCAGCGCTGGCAAGCCACTTTCCGCCTGCGCAAATGCTGGCATTTTTTCTGCCAAGGCCTGCTCAATTTCGTCTAAACGGATGCGGTGGCTTAAGGCGCCCTGACCCGCTTGGCTGTCTTCATCATAGTGCAGGCCAATCACCCAGTCTGAACCAACCTGATAGCCGTCTAAAGACAAAATCGACTGGCCTGCCTGCAGCTGGCCCTGATAGGCCAAAGCTTCCTGCAAACTTTCTGCAACCGCCACGTGCCGCCATAAAGAAGACTGCGGCGCATCAATCCAATCCGCCAGGCAAGCCAGTTTTGGCAAGTCAATTCTTGCAGTTTTTGAATCGGTTTTCAGCTGGCGCGCAACGCTGTCCTGAAACTCATCCTCATGCTCCAAGACCTGTGCATGCAGCCATTTGGCCAAATATTTTTCAATCAGCGGCGCATGAGCTTTGCCCTGTGCAGACAGCTGCAGCGCCTGCATCAGGCGTAAAGTGTCGGTTTTGGCTTTAGGAGTGACTTTAATCAGTAGCTGATTTAAATTCTTTTGCTCTGATTGAAGCACCTGAATTTCAGATTTCAGTTCCTGCATCAGTGATTTCTGCTGCGTCAATTCATCAGTCAGCTGTTCTAACTGCTGCTTCATATCAGCAATCTGCTGTTCTTTATCCGTACAAATCTGCTGCAACTGTACTTTGAGCTGTTCCAGCTGCTCCAGTTCATCTTGCTGTGCATGATGCTGAATTTGCAGGGACTGCTGTTTTAAGGTGTCCTTTTGCTGTTCTAAACGGCTGATGTTCTTTGTCAGCTGCTCGCTTTGCGCCAGCATCTGCAGTTTTTGCTGCTGCTGTTTTTCCACCTGCGCCTTAGCCTGTTCGTACTGCTGCAGCACCGCAGACTGCTGCGCCTTTAAATCACTGAATCCCTGTATCCGCTCTTGGCTTTGGCTTTCCTGCAGCTTTAGCTGTTCGTCATATTCTTCCTGCTGCGCATGCAAAGTTTCCAGCTGCAAGTCAATCAGCTGCAAGCGCTCTTTGCTTTGGAATTTCTGCTGTTCCAGCTGCACCAAGCTTTCAGAGTTTTGTGAATACAGCGCCTGCTTCTGCTCCAGCGTCATTTTCAATTCAGCGAGCTTTTTCTCAGCCTGCTGCCACTCATTCTGCAAAGGCGTCGATTGCTGAATCAAGCGCTGAAACAATTCACTGGTGGAGGTTAAATCATGCTCTAAAGTCGTTAATTCAGAGCGCACCAGCTTAAAGCTTTCGCCCAGCGTGTTCAGCTGCACAGTGTATTCCTGCTGCAGGCGGGTGCTTTGCTCGCACTGGAAAGACAGCACTTCAATTTTAATGGTGCGGATCTGTGTTTCCAATTCCTTATACTGCACCGCAGTTTCAGACTGGCGCTTTAAAGTCTTCAGCTGTGATTTCAGCTCAGATGCAATATCTTCTAAGCGCGATAAATTCTGCGCGGTGTGTTCTAAATGCTGTGTGGTTTCACGGCGGCGCGCCTGATAGCGCGATACACCGGCCGCTTCTTCAATAAACACCCGCATTTCTTCAGGTTTGGCATCCACCAAGCGGTTGATCATGCCCTGTTCAATAATGGAATATGAACGCGGGCCTAAACCGGTGCCCAAGAAAATATCGGTAATGTCACGGCGCCGGCATTTGGCGCCATTTAAAAAGTATTCAGATTTGCCGTCGCGGTTGACCTGACGGCGTACCGCCAGTTCGCTGTAAGCATTGTATGCGCCGCCCAGCTTGCCATAGGTATTGTCAAAGCGCAGTTCTACACTGGCCATGCCGACAGGCTTGCGCTTTGCCGTACCGGTAAAAATCACGTCCTGCATGCTGCCGCCGCGAAGCTGGCGCGCGCTGGATTCACCCATCACCCAGCGGATGGCGTCAATGACGTTGGATTTTCCGCAGCCATTGGGCCCAACTACAGCGGTGCGGTTATCTTTGAATTGTAAAGTTGTACTGTCGGCAAAAGATTTGAAGCCTGAAAGTTTTAAACTGCTTAAACGCATAGTGTCCTGATTAACGTCGTGAGCGTCTAGCCCACGCGAGTTCAATTTGTTTCATCCGTGTCAGCGATTCCAACACAAGGTTACGCAAGTGTCGACAAAAATCTTCCATAAATAAAGCAGCTTGTTGTGACTTTCTGATTAAAACTGCATCGCTTACCAGCTTAAACAGCTCTGAAGATTCCTGAAGCTCACGGCGCGAGATATTTAAGGTTAAAAAATAGCTGCGGCGCAACGACGGCAGCAGTTCTTGATAATAGCGCATCAAGTACGGATTGCCGACCATTTCATGCTGGCGCGCCATGCTTTGAAAGATCAAATCATAAAATTTTTCGGTATGGCCTTGGCTGGTTTCAATATTTAATTGTTCTAATAGCAGCTGAATGCGCTCGGCTTCATGGCTGCGCCACGTTTCAGCCATGCGGTGCACAATTTGCCCCAGCAGCAAGGATGCCATATCAAAAAGGGAACGCACTTGCATCGCTGACATTTCAGAAACAATCGCGCCGCGCCGCGGAAAAATTTCAATCAGCTGGGTGCGCTCTAAAATCAGCAATGCCTCGCGCACAGATCCCCGGCTGACGTCCAGCTCTGAAGCAATGCGCAGTTCTTGAATGCGCTCTCCCTCCACCAGTTCGCCGCGAATAATCTGCTCACTGATATGCTTGGCGATTTGTTCTGACAAACTTTCCGCATTGTGTGGCTGCATGCTGTTCCCGTCTTGCTTTTATAAAAATGCAAATCTAGATTTCTCCGAATCTGCATTCATTTAAACGGTTTTCCGTCAAATTAAATATGACATTGTCAGACAATCTTATGTCTATAAAGCCAATCCGCAGTTCAGCCTAACGGCTTTTAAAACAGCTGGCTCAGGCCTTGATACATAAAATAGCTGCCTACAGCGGTCAGCAGGCAGGCAAAGCATTTCTTCAGCATCGCTGGAGACAGCATATGCGCCACTTTTGCCCCCAGTTTTGCAGTGATGAAACTCATGACGCTGATGCCAATAAAAGCATAAATATGCACATAGCCAATCGTATTCGGCACAGCAACATCGGCCTGTTTGCCAAACCACATAAAGCCCAAAGCGCCGGCAACCGCAATCGGCAGGCCGCACGCTGCAGACGTCGCCACGGCTTTTTGCATGACAACACCGTGACGGTTGAGATACGGCACAGTCAAACTGCCGCCGCCAATGCCGAAAATAGCTGAGGCGATGCCAATCCCTCCGCCGGCAGCCAGCTGCATTGGAGCAGAAGGCATGCGGCGCTGCGGGTCTACGGCCACACCCGCGCCTCTGAACATTTTGAATGCCACCCAAATGGCAAAGCAGCCGATCAGCAGCTGCAGGCCTTGCCCTGAAAGGTAGTCTGCAATGCCTGCGCCCAGAAATGCGCCCAGCGCCAAACCGGGCGCTAAATTGCGGAACACCTGCCACAGCACTGCGCCTTTTTTATGATGCGCGCTGACCGAACTGATTGAAGTGACAATAATGGTCGCCAAAGACGTACCCAGCGCCATATGCATAATAATTGACGGATCGTAATGCATTTGAGTAAATACAATATACAGAATCGGGACAATTATTAACCCGCCGCCTACCCCAAATAAGCCCGCAGCAAAACCAGCGATTGCGCCGATCAGCAAATATATGATTAACTCCATCAATTATTCCACAACTCTCAGATTCAAATGGATTTAGAGACTCGATTACTGCAGCAGATGCTGAGCGATGCACATCAGCTTCCTGAAGTGCTGCTCTTAAAACCCGTGACCGCATCCACCAACGATGATGTGCGGGAGATTGCGCTCAAAGGCGTACAGCAAGTCCTGGTGACCAGTGTTCGGCAAACGCAGGGGCGCGGACAGCGTCAGCGCCAATGGGTGTCTCCCGAAGGCAACATCTATTTAAGCACATTGCTCAATACCCGAACAGCTATTGACGGCCGTTTAGCGCTGGAAATTGCGTTAAATATCCTGCAAATGCCGAGCCTGCAGCATTTAAATTTACAGGTGAAATGGCCAAATGACCTGTACAGCGCAGCTGGAAAATGGGGCGGCATTTTAATTGAGCCCTTGAATGCTCATCAGGCGGTCGTCGGTGTCGGACTGAATGTGCTGCCTTTGCCTAAAGAAGGGATAGATCAAGCCGTAACCTCACTGACAGAACTGGGCTTGACTCGATTTGACCGCATTAAACTGACTGCAGAACTGTATCTGGCGATTCAGCAGGCCGGTGAATGGTTCAATCATGACAGCTGCAATTTGGCGGCCCGCTTCAATCATTATGCGGCCTTTAAAGATCAAGCGGTCGAAATTGAACATTTGCAGGGCATCAGTCAAGGCATTTTCCTCGGCATCCGCAATAACGGCGCTATAGAAATCCGCAATCAAAACGGCATTGAACACTTTTTTCAAGGCCGCTTGCGCAGAATCGGCGCATTGGATCAGTGATTTAGAGATTCTGACATGAAGAATTTATGGCTTGATATTGGCAACACCCGCCTGAAATATTGGATTACCGAAAATGGGCAAATCATTGAACAGGCGGCGGAACTGCATTTGCAGTCCCCTGCAGAGCTGCTGCTGGGTTTAATTCAGCATTTTAAAAGCCTTGATTTGCAGCGTGTTGGTGTTTCCTCGGTGCAGGACAAAAAAAACAACGACCGCATTCAGAAAATTCTCAAGTTTTTGCAGATTCCAATTGTCTTTGCCAAAGTGCATGCAGAATTTTCCGGCCTGCGCTGCGCGTATGAAGACACCGCTAAATTCGGCATAGACCGCTGGCTGCAAATGCTGGCAGTGGTGCATGATCCGCAGCAGAAATACTGTGTGATCAGCTGCGGAACAGCATTAACCATTGACCTGACCAATGGCTTTGAGCATTTAGGCGGCTATATTCTGCCAAATTTGTATCTGCAGCGGGATTCCCTCATCCAAAATACCAAAGGCATTAAAATTCCAGATGCATCTTTTGACGAACTCAGCCCAGGGCGCAACACCATTGATGCGGTGCATCACGGCATCTTGCTCAGCCTGCTCAGCACCATTGAAAAAGTCATGGATAAATACCCCAGCAAACTGATTTTAACCGGCGGCGATGCGCCATTATTTGCTCAATATCTGCAGCGCTACCAGCCTGAAATTGAAACAGATCTGCTGCTGAAAGGCTTGCAGGTTTATATGCAGGCTTTACCGGTCTCTAAAAACTAAATATTTTGCCTTTTGCAGAATAATGCATTCCCGCATTTTTCTGCATTCAGCCAACCGCGTACCCTTCGAGTCAGGAAAAGATTGACCAAGGCCTGCTGTTAAGCCTTGGCGCATTTTTCTAATCTTCTATTCAGCAGCATGGCCAAAGGCCCGTTTCAAGATGACAATAAGGGCTTTATCAGCTCCCAAATTTCATGAAACTCGCTATAGCCGTCTTTACGC
Organism: Acinetobacter sp. CWB-B33; assembly: GCF_039655955.1. NCBI lineage: Bacteria > Pseudomonadati > Pseudomonadota > Gammaproteobacteria > Moraxellales > Moraxellaceae > Acinetobacter > Acinetobacter sp. CWB-B33. Next base: position 47,480 of record NZ_JAGFEU010000001.1, on the reverse strand, counting down.
ATAAAATGCCCTGCTTTTTTCACCTCAAAACATTGCGCGTTTAGCAAATGGCTTAACTGCAGCGTCAATGGCGGCGGGACAATCGGGTCATTGGAAGACAATAAGCTGAAGGCCAAAGGCATAGAGGTCTGCAGTTTGACACTGTCTAATTTCGCAGATGCAATAAATTCATTTAATTCAGGTATCGCCGATAAAGGCGCAATAAAACCTGAAACAAAAATACCGGCCTGAATATTTTTTGCAGCTGTCTGAAAATGCTGAGTCAAATAATGCAGTACAGCTGCACATCCTAGGCTATGCGCAACAATAATGGTGTCTTCATTCAAATGCGGGATTTGCAGTGCGAGAGACTGCTGCCAGGCGGCAAAATCAGGCTGGCTGGATTCCGGCAGCATCACCCGCTTGGAAAAATGGCCGGCAGCGTGCACTTTCCGGCTCAGCCATGGAAACCAATGGTCATTCGGAGAAGCTTGGTAACCGTGCACAATATAGACTTTTTTTTGTTTCATATTATTCATGTTCGCGTTTTTCTTATGTATTACTGGCTGCCTCTTAAAATAGCATGAGACCAGATGCATGAATATGACCTGTTTTTATATGCTTAATGGATAAATCTATCTATATTTTGTGCATTTTCCATTGAAATCAACATAGGCATGAATAAAAAAAAGGCGTATAAAACGCCTTTTTTTCACTTACCGCATCATCATTTATTTTTGGTCTTTGCCGCCGAATAGCGGACCCATGCCGCCGCCGCCGCCAAACTGCTTCTGCATATTGCCCAATGATTTCATCATTTTTGCCATACCTGACGGATTGGCAAACTTCTTCATCATTTTCGCCATCTGCGCATGCTGCTTAATCAGCTTATTCACTTCCACAACATCCATTCCGCAGCCCGCTGCAATGCGCTTTTTACGGCTTGGGTTCATCAGATCTGGGTTACGGCGTTCTTTGATGGTCATCGACTGGATAATCGCTTCCATCTTTTTCACTTGCTTTTCAGGATTCGCTTGCGCCAGCGCATCTTGAATCCCGGCATTGCTCATGCCAGGCAGCTTATCCAGGAAGCCCATCATGCCGCCCATTTTATTCATTTGCTCAAACTGCATCAGCATATCTTCAAAGTTGAAGCTGCCGCCTTTTTGCAGTTTTTTCGCCATTTTCTCGGCTTTTTCTTTGTCGATTTTACGTTCAACTTCTTCGACTAAAGACAGCACGTCACCCATACCCAAGATGCGCTGCGCAACGCGTTCCGGATGGAATGGCTCTAAGGCATCCAGCTTTTCGCCCATACCCAGGAATTTAATTGGCTTGCCTGTGATTGCGCGTACTGAAAGCGCCGCGCCGCCGCGGGCATCACCGTCAGTTTTAGTCAAAATCACACCGGTAAGCGGCAATGCATCATTAAAGGCTTTGGCTGTATTGGCAGCATCCTGCCCCGTCATGGCATCGACAACGAATAAAGTTTCAGTTGGCTTGATGGCCGCATGAAGCTCTTTAATTTCGTCCATCATTTCATCATCGACATGCAGGCGGCCTGCGGTATCGACAATCAAGACATCAGCAAATTGAATTTTCGCCTGTTCAATGGCACGGTTGGCAATCGTAATCGGTTTTTCATCGGCACTTGATTCAAAGAAAATCGCGCCAACTTCGCCAGCAACAGTCTGAAGCTGCTTAATGGCGGCTGGACGGTAAACGTCAGCAGAAACCATCGCGACTTTTTTCTTTTGACGTTCTTGAAGGAAACGCGCAAGTTTTGCCGCAGTGGTGGTTTTACCCGCACCCTGCAGACCGGCAAGCAAAATAACCACCGGCGGTTTGGCAGCAAGGTCAAGGCTTTCATTGGCCTCGCCCATCATTTTGGTCAGTTCGTCATGGACAATTTTGACAAACGCCTGGCCTGGCGATAACTGAGTCATCACTTCCTGACCCAATGCTTCTTCCTTAACTTTCGCGATAAACTCACGAGTTACAGGCAACGCCACATCGGCTTCAAGAAGCGCCATACGCACTTCACGCAACGTATCTTTAATATTGTCTTCGGTTAGCTGCCCAGAGCCAGTAACATTTCTTAAACTCTGCGTGAGTCGTTCTGTTAAGGTATCAAACATTGCAAAATCCGCTTAAAATGGTTGTTGCAAAAAAATCTTTCTTAAAATAGAAAATTTATGCATAGAATGCTATAGGATACTGTAGTTCGCATCGAATTTACATCTCTGAATTTTCATCATCCTGAAAAAGGTTTGACATGATTAGCCTGCCCTTGGTTTACACAATTTTAGCATTAATCGCATACACCACGTCTTTTTGGTATTTGTTTATGCATTTGATGTCTAAGCGTGTTCCCAATCACTGGTTTGTCGGTGTAATTTTAAGCTTAGGGCTGCTGCTGCACGCCGGCGTCTTGTATAACGATATGCTGACACCTGCAGGCGTGAACTATAATGTGTTTAACATTATGTCCTTCACGTCCGCCCTGATGCTGCTTCTCAGCATCTTATTCAGCACCTACCGGCCAGTCTTGCCGCTGGCTTTAATCGGCATTCCTGTGGCGGCCACAGGACTGATCCTCGGCTTCGCATTCAGCAAACACGATTTATTCATTTCACAGAATTCATTCGGCCTCGACCTACACATTATTCTGTCTTTATCCGCCTATGCTATTTTGCTGATGGCCACGATTCACGCCGTGCTGCTGTGGTTCCAAGACCGTGAATTAAAAAACAAGCAAAAGCGCCGTGTTTGGGTCAACTTGCTGCCTCCCTTTCAAGCCATGGAGTCACTGCTGTTTGATATGCTGATTGCCGGTTTTGCGCTGCTGACTTTCGCCTTAGGCTTTGGCTTCTTTACCATTGACAATTTCTTTGGGCAGCATTTGGCGCATAAAACAGCGTTCAGCATCGTGTCCTGGTTTGTATACGGCGCCTTGCTGATTGGGCATTATAAATTTGGCTGGCGCGGTCAAAAAGCCATCCGCTTTACCATTATTGGATTCTTTTTATTGGCTGTTGGATTTATTGGTTCTAAATTTGTATTGGAAATGATTTTAAACCGCTAAATACAAAGGTGCGTCTATGGAAAAAGTCTGCCCGTTTATCCTGCGAAAAAATACAGAACTTCAAACCGAGCTGCTGGTTTTTCAGCATCCGCTGTCTGGCATTCAGCTGGTCAAAGGCACGCTGGAAGAGAATGAGCCGGTTGTTGATGCGGCCATTCGGGAGCTTTTTGAAGAGTCCGGCATTATAAGAACGGCTGATCATTGCACCTATATCGGCCAGAAACCGATTGCGTCTATGTCATGGCATTTTATTGCGGTTGATATTCAGGATCTGAACTTAGCGGAACAATGGCAATATCAAACCTTAGATGATTATGGCCATGTCTTCAGCTTTTTCTGGATGGCTGCGCCGTATCTGCTGGACATGGATGCCAGCCAAATGCATCCTAAATACCTGGATGCAATCCGCTATATTTTGCGCAGTCAATCCATACCTTAGCCTCAAACAGGCCAAATGAATTTAGGCACAAGCTCCTGCTTATTTCCCATATTGCAAACACCACAGCATAACCGCCTCAGCCTGACAAATACCGCGGCTACAGCGGTTCAGCCGCTATTTAAAATAGACTTCATAATTAATGACGGAAGTGAATTTTCCGGCATTTACCGGCTTTTTCAGAAACAGTACGCCCGCTTCAAAGTTTTTACTCAGCTGCGTTCCTGTACTGTAGCCAAAATCAACCGTGTCATTTAAGCTCAAAGGCGCGCTGTTTCCTGATTCAAACAGGCGGATTCCCACCACATCTTTCATGCCTGTTTCTATGGCAGTGACCGTTTGATCATCCACTTTATATGCCGAACTGAACACGCCAACAAAAGGATATTTTGCGCAGTCTTTGCCATTGGTGGTGACATTAATGGTAAATGGTGTTTTCCTTAGAACGGTATTTAAATCCTGATAAGCATAGTATTTGCCCAAATCCACACTCTGCGTGCTCAGCACAGGGACACATTCCACATAATTGATTTGAACCCCGCTGACTTTTTCCTGAAAATTGCCGTTGCCGTTGCGCCCGCCAATACCGTCCAGCTGGAAAACATCATAGTTTTTCACCGTTGCAGGAAAATTGCTGCCTGAACCGCGCGCCTTAATATATAAAGAATAGGTTAAGGTAATGGTTTGAGGATCTGCACAACGCTTTGAACTTGACCAATTATTTTTACCAATCAAATTACAATTTTGAGAAGCTCTTGAGGTAGACCAGTAGTTATCTGATTGATAGCTGAGCGCGCGCTTGCCGGTCGCGATTTTATCGGTGGTTTTTGTAATGGGGTATTCTTGGCCATTAAAACGGATGCCCATAATTAAATTAGAGTTGCCAAAATCGGTCGCTAATTTTTTCGCAGCGTCATCGACATATAAATAAGCATCTTCACTGGAGTTGGTCGTTGCATCATCATAACAGGTAAACGTCGATGAATAAGTTTGCGACTCCCACAATAATGCATTGGTTGCACTATTAAAACTGGTGACCGTAATGGTGCCGACATTTGTAGTATTGGTGGTATTTTTTGCCGTATCAATATTAAAATTGCTGGTCGCCTTGCCGCCGGACAGGCAGCGCATAGCCGATGCGCTTTGCGCAGCGGTTAAACTGATGGCGATTAAAAATGCATTCAAAAACAGCGGAAGCCATTTGCTCTTCATTTAGATTCTCCAGCTTCACATGCTAATGCCAGTTCATCGTAACCAATATCACGGCTGCTGAGCTGCGGTAAAGTAAAATGACACTGCTGGTTTTCAGCACTGCCCCATTTTGCGGTCAAAACCTGCCCTGACTCAACATTGGTCAGGTAAGCCTGGCCGTTCAGTCCCACAAGGCCATAACGGTTAAGGCCTTGCACATCGCTGATTTCCGTGCCGGCCGCTAATTCACGGCCTTTATAATTCAAATTGACCAGCAAGCTGTGGCCTGTCTTCACATCAAATTTTACTTTCACAATCGCATATTTAGTAGGAACAATATCATTCTTCACCAATTCATCAATAAAGATATTTTGCCCTAAATCTTCCGCCTGCAGCGCCACACGGTTTTTTGCATAAGGATTGCTGCTGCTGATAATAGCATAGCCATGCTTATCCAATTTTAAACCGGTTTGATTTTCAATACGGATATTGCTGGCGCCTTTGGCTTCAATCAAAATCGGCGAATTATACATTTGCTGCCCGAAGACTGCCCCATGGGAATGCACAAGCAGGCCGCCGCTCACCCCAGCATACAGCTGCCGGTATTGATCAGCATAAGCATATCCGACATTGGCATTGCCTTTGACTCCCCGATATGCTGCATTCACATTAAAATGATCGCCGCTTTTTTCAGAATGCCCCGCCAGCAACTGCGTTTGCAGGTTTTTATCCTTCAAAAAGCTTGCAGACAGCGCGCTTTGCAGGGTTGCGCCCGAGCTTTCAGAATAGAGCGCGCTGTTATTGGCAATAACATCATGCTGCTTAAAGGATTTCGGCGTATCAAGCGGCAGGCTCAAATTCAGCCCAACCGAATAGTCGGAACCGCTGAAGAGGCTTTTGCTGTTTTGATAATACAGGCCATAGGTCAAACGATGAATATTGTTATTATAGCCAATCTGCCAATTGTGCTGATTGTATTCCTTTTGCCAAAACTGAGTATCGGACACATTGGCATACAGCTGGCCCCATTTGCCAAGACGCTGATTCAGTGAAATTTGATACTGAGTTTTTCTATTGAAAAACACAGGCGAATAATAGGAATGTGTTTGAATATCAGCAGAATTTGCGGGGTCATTTACTGCCGATGAGTTTTGGTACTGATACTCATACGCGCCGTTCTGCCACTGCGCTTTTTCTTGTACGGCGTCTGCAAAGCTGAAATATTGCTCACTGTAATGAGACCCGGTCAGGTGAATATCAGTTCCCAGTGTATTGATGGATTTTGCATAGTTCACACGCACAGCTAAGCCGTCTTCTTGGCGGCCGCTGAATAAGGTATTGCGGGCATAGCTCAGGTCGGCAGAAACAGCGCCCCAATTTCCCAATGACCACGCTGTGCCGCCTGCAACGGAGTGATAATCCTCTGCAGCCAGCACGCCTGCATACGGCGTCAGAAAATTGTTTAAACCCAGCGTATAGGTCAGCTGGCCAAAATACGGCAGCTCCGCGCCTGAACCGCTGCGGTATTGCCCAGCAGTGATCTGATATTTATGCTGTCCAGCGCGCACCATATTCGGTATAGATGCATACGGCTGCGTATAAGTGCGGACGGAACCGTCACTTTCAATAATTTTGATTTCCAAATCGCCGCTGTCGTTCACGCCAGATAAATCGGCGATTTCAAAATTGCCCGGCGCAACATTCATGCTGTACACCAAGTAATTATTTTGACGGATTTCGACCAGCGCATTGCTGCGCGCGGTGCCGCGGATCACTGGCGCATAGCTTTGCAAGCCGATTGGCAATTGCGCCTCATCACTGCTGAATTGCAGGCCGCGGAAATTAATGCTTTCAAAAACATCGCCGCGGGTATTGGCATCGCCCAATTCCAGGCGCGCCTTTAATGGAATAATGTCGCGTTCAAGCTTATTGATGGCATTGTCCCAAGAGGCAGACTGCCCCGTGCTCTTTAAAAAGCTGCTCTGATTGCGGTAACGCCACGCGCCCCAGTTAAAGCCGCCGTTCAGTAATAGGCTGCTGTTGCTGGTATCCGGGCCTGACTGGCTTTTATAGGTATTGGTATTGGCACTGTAATTTAAGATCAGCGCATTGATGCCCTGATCATACAGCTTCGGTGAAATATAGCCGCGCGCATTCTGCTGTAAAAAAACCTGTGGAATGGATAAATTCAAGGTTTGCAGGCCCGCATCAAAATTCAGTTTTGCGCCGGATAATGCCGTCAGGTCATAACAGGCCGTAGATGGCTGCGCATCCGTTTGAGTGTCTAAAAGTATTTGATAGTCTTCAATAAAACTGGCATCAACACAAGGAACAACATCCTGATCTTTTTGATAGAATTTTACTTTTCTTTTTTCTATGCGCTGATTATTCAGATAAATGCTGAAATCATAATCACCCGGCAAAATGCTGTAGCCTTTGGTGACAGCATCAAAAACCACTTGGTCGGTAACATCTTTAAGAAATGCTGTATTGAACGCTGAATCTTCTGCCTGTGTATTTAATGCAGCAAGGCTCAGACTAAGCAAAGACAGTTTTAAATAATGCAAGTTCAAATCCAACTGCAGGTCAAATCATTATTTCAAAATAACTTCGGGCATCTCAACATTGCTGCCATAGTCATTGATATAGGTAAATTTAAAGCTTTTTACATTTTCCGGCACGTTGCGCAGCACATCAATGCTTTGGAATGGCGGCGCCATATCCTGATTCATATGGGTGATCGGCTGGCCATTTTTGCCTAAAGCCAAGTCACCGATCGTGATAAATAACGGGCTATTATTTTTCAGCTTCAATGTGCCATGTTCAACAGACCACTGAAGTTTTTTCACGGCTGCCGGCAAATCCGCTTCAATTTGCTGCGGACGGTAGAATAATTTGAGTTTTGAACGCACTGCCAGCTGTAAAGTGTTTTCTTCTTCCGGCTTTGGCGGTATTTCCTGCACATTGATCCAAACTTGGCTTTCCCGGTCTGTCGGCAAGCCTGAACCCGAATAAATGAATCGTAAAACAGACTCTTTTTGCGGTTCAATTTTGATTAATGGCGGCGTCACAATAAAAGGCACCTTAGCTGAAGCTGTTTTATCTTCACCAGCTTCAAGCCAAGTTTGCACAATATAAGGTTTAGACGCGTTATTTTTCAGATTTAGCGTGGCAGCTTTGCTGTCACTGTGATAAATCACGCGGCTAGCCATGGCCTGAATCGCAGCATTGCTTGGCGATGCAAACGCAAGGCCGGATAAAACAATGGCGAATAACGATGGATTCAGGCGCATGACAGTTCCTCAGGGTGCTAAATTATTTTTGCTGCAATGTAATGCTTACAGTTGCGTCTGCTTTACCTGCAGTCACAGCACTGCCAGTCGCTTGATAGAACGCCTGCAATGGCAAAGTTCCTGCAGCAGTTGCGCCAGTGCCAGACGCAGTTAAAGCAGCGTTAGAATCAGCACCGACTACTGTATTTAAATTCACTAAATTTGATGTACTGTTTGCGTTTGCAATTGCAATGCCGACACCTGTTGCAGCTGATGCTTTCAGCAGCTTAGCGTTCGTTGCATCTGCAGTGCCTGCAAAGTTAACTTGATAGTTGCCGGCAACACAGTTGGCTGCGTCAATTGTAAAATTTGCTGGAGTTGATTTATCGCCAGCTGCTTTAAACATAGACGTTGGCCATTTGCCTAAAACAACTTCATTGCTGCTGCTGTTGTTGATTTTAATATCACATGCGGCATTCACAATTTCACCAGTAAAGTTAATTTGACCCGCAGCAAATGCTGAAGTTGTGAAAGCCAATGCTGAAACTGCTGCGAATGCCAAAGAAATTTGTGTTTTCATTTACTTAACCTAAAGATAATCAATAATTTTTTTCCGCTTATTGCGGGGCTTACTAAAATATGACCACAAACACAAAGGAAATACAAAATGTGACATATCTTACATTTTTTGGATCATAGCAGAAAAAAAACATTTGAAAACTCTTTTTATATATTTTTTGTAAACAAGACAGGGAAATATCAAAGAAACAGCTCAAAATCGCTTAATTAAATATTCAATATATTGTTTTTATTATATTTATTAATGAGCAACATTATTAACAAAAAAAAACATATTCTATTGCTTAAAATATATTTCGAAATTTTACTTAAAAAAAAGAAACACTTAAGCTATTGAAAGCAGATGAGTTATGAAAAATGACGCTATTTATAGTTTATTTCAAGATTTAAGGCTTTTTTTTCAGGAAGTTGCTTTACATTTACCGCAAAAAAAGTGGACCGTATTTCGGCCTGCTGCTGCAGGTAGGATTGCATTTCTACAGCCGAAGGATCTTCTGCCTTTATGCGCTCAACAAGGTTTGCAAATTGATTTTCTAAAACTTCACATTTTTTTTCATTGTCAGAATAATTTAAATCACATGTGTTTTCATAAATTTCCCCATTGAAATTCAGATTAATCGCTTCTTGAGCAAAAACAACTGAAGCTGCACACACAGATATCAAAATTATTGCGATATTTTTTAACATGACATCGCCCCTGTTTATTTTCTTTTATAATTTTTATAGCACAGCTGCTCAATCCGTTATTCTTCTTAATTATCAAAAAAATCAGGGATTGATAACTTAATCACATACTGCGCGATTTTAATTTTCAATTGATCATCCTGTGTGCAGGGACACCCATATTTTATTTTTCAGTGACAACCGCCCTTTAAGACAACAGCCTCTATGCATATGCCATTTATTGTAAAAAACTTAAATTAATCATGAAGTATAATTAAACAAAATTAGCAGGATAGCCAAATTTAACCCCTGTATTGGCTATCAAGGCTAAAAGCCTATTTGCCGAAAAATTCCCTGCAGAATCGCTTTTATATGATAATTTTTAACGGCTTCAGCAGTCCGCCCTATGGCCAAGCCAATTAAAATAATAATTCCTGCCTGAATATTCTTTTTAATAATTTTATTTTAATGGTCTCATTTTGAAAAATAACCTTTGCTGCGCATTATAATATGCCGCAGCTCTCCGTCCCGATTATATGCTGTTTCATATTATCTGCCTGTTCTATAATGTCTGAATGCGACAGGCTGCTCATATATTGACAGTATCTGCCTGCGATATTAAAGCGCTTAAACCATAGAATAAAAGCAATTTGCGCTAAACTAGACAAGTACAGGAAAACAACGTATAACTCCGTTTTTCTTCGTACAGGCAATGGCAGTGAAACTTGTATTAGCACCCATGGAAGGCTTAACCGATCCAATTATGCGCGATGTGCTGACATCCGTCGGGAGCTTTGACTGGTGTGTCACTGAGTTTATTCGGGTCACTAATTCTGTCCTGCCCGACCATGTCTATCACTCCTATTGCCCTGAGCTGCTCAATGAGGGGAAAACGGCAGCAGGCACGCCTGTGCATGTACAGTTTTTAGGCAATGATCCTGAAATGCTGGCTGCCAATGCCTTACGCGCGGTTGCTTTAGGCGCGCCTGCTATTGATATGAATTTTGGCTGTCCTGCAAAAACGGTGAACCGCCACCGCGGCGGTTCGGTGCTGCTGGATGAACCCGAAGTGGTCTATGAACTGGTCAAAGCTGTGCGCGATGCCGTGCCGAGCCATATTCCGGTATCAGCCAAAATGCGCCTAGGCTATATGGACCGCAATTTCACGATGGAAAATGCCCATGCCATTGAAGACGCTGGCGCAGCATGGGTTACTGTGCATGCCCGCACCAAAGCGGACGGCTATACTCCACCCGCCTTTTGGGATCAGCTGCGCCCCATCCGCGAAGCATTGAAAATTAATGTGATTGCCAATGGCGAAATTTGGAACAATGCCGATGCCAAGCAGTGCCGGCTTGAATCAGGCTGTGAAGATTTAATGATTGGCCGCGGAGCTGTGACCACACCGGACATTACCCAATGCATCCGCCAAAATAGTGATGATGCGCTGATTACATGGAATGAGCTGATTCAGCTGCAGATCCGCTTTTTAAACGGCACATATAAAAAAGAAATGAATATGGTGGGACGCTATAAGCAATGGCTGGGCATGATGTCTAAGCATTATCCTGAAGCGAAGGCGCTGTGGGATGAAGTGAAGAAAGTGAAGCCTTTAGATGAGATTGTGCAAAAACTGCAAAGCCATCAATAAATATCTGAAAAGCCCTTTCTCAAAAGGGCTTTTTCATCTATAGCTGAATGTCCAGATCAAATGCTCTAAGCAAAGTCAGCCTGCAGCAAAAATTCAATTTCGTCCGCCGAAAATTCTTTTGAATAGGATGACGTCGGGTTTAAGACCAAAATTGCACCTTGCGTCATTTCCAATAATTTTCTGGCAGGCATGCTCAGAAAAGGTTCACCTGCACCTAAATCGGCACGAATCGTTTCAGATGATAAAAAGAATGGGATGGCCTGCTCGCCATGTTCTGTTTGCAGCATGCGGAATTGAATGCGGCCATTGGCCTGCGCTAGGCCTAGACAGTAAATGTCTGAAAGCAGCAATTGCTTCAAAAATGCAGGCGTGTTTTCAGGATTTCCGGCAGCCTGCTGAAAAAGCGCGTCTAAATGCAAATTGCTCATCATGTTGTTCTTATTGAGTTGCTTTTATTTTGCAGAGCATCATAGCAAAAGTGTTCAAAAGTACAACTGCTGTCAGCAGGCTTAACTATTCACTATGTATGCATATTTTAAACCATTTCATTTTTCTGCCTTAGGTTTTCCACATGGGTCCGATTGGTCTTCCAGGACTTTTCCAGCACTGCTTTTTCAATCCGCAATTGAATCCGTTTCAGCGTCATCGCCGCGGAATCAGCTCTTCACGGAAACCTTTAACATAATCTGTCCATGCGGCGCCGCGGAATACATTCTCAGGATAGAGCTCTTAAATTCACAGTCTGGCATAAACACGACAATCGAATGCATCCATGCCGGCTCAACAAGATCGCTCAAAAGGGTGTGCAAAACTTTTTGATGCTTATAGTTTTGATGCAATGGATTTTGAAACTTAAACGATTTTTTATAAATTTTCTGCGTCCACATTTTTTGACGCGCGCCGCCAAAGATCCAGCCCTTGTAATTTTTGGTTTCAATAACAAAAATGCCGTAAGGGCTTAATAAAATATGGTCAATCTGCGTGGTTTGATTCTGCTCATCAGGCAAGGTCAATCGTTCAATAAACGGTACTTTTCTTTATTCAAATACCGTTTGGCCTGTGTGCTGACGGCAAACTCCCCTATTTTTCCTTTCAGAAAAGGCGTAAATATTTTGAAGAGGCCAGCAGCAGCAAACAGTAAAATCAGCCACCATAGCTGCGAAAACAGCGGGGAAAAAATTTGCGCTATATTCATTCAATCCAGTTCATATTATAGTTTTAATAAAAAATAATATAAACTGACTGAGTTCATAAAGCTTCTAATTTCAATAGAATATCCTTATTTTCCAGTCCGCCGGCAAAGCCCACCAATTTTCCATTCGCCCCCACTACACGGTGGCACGGCGCAATAATCGAAATTGGATTTTTACCGTTGGCTGCGCCGACTGCGCGCACCGCTTTAACATTGCCGAGCTGTTCAGCAATTTGCTTATAGCTGCGGGTTTCACCAAAAGGAATGGTCAGCAGCGCCTGCCAAACTTTTTGCTGAAATTCAGTCCCTTCAAAATCCAAAGGCAAATTAAAAACTTGACGTTGACCTAAAAAATATTCATTTAACTGCTTTTGCGTTTCCAGCAAAATTGGATGCTTTTTATCTTCAACCAGCTCTGCCAAACGAACACGTTTGGGGTCTTCATTTTCCCAAAGCACCGCAACAAGTGCTGTGTCATGCGCGACCAATTTCAGTAAACCAACAGGTGAAGCCATTTCCATAAAAGACAATTGCATGCTCGTGATTCATATCGTTCAAGGCGTTTGAAATATAACTCAACTCGATGAAAGTTTCATCAGTACCAGCCCCGAAATAATCAGGACTGCCGCCAGCATGCGCATTGCCGAAGCAGGCTCGCCTAAAAAGAAAATGCCTACGGCAAATGAGCCGACCGCGCCAATGCCTGTCCAAACAGTATACGCTGTACCCAGCGGCAAAGTTTTCATGGCATAAGACAGTAAAGCAAAACTTGCGATCATAAAAACAATGGTCAGCACACTTGGAACGAATTTAGAAAACCCATCAGACACTTTCATAAAGTATGCCCAAACCACTTCCAAAAATCCTGCAACAAGCAATAAAACCCAAGCCATATCCTAAACCTAATCTAATTTTCAGCCACTTAAATGAAAAATCATAAACCTAAAAAAGAGCCATATGGTTGAATATGACTCTTTAGAAACCTCAGTATTAACTTGATGAAAGCTTCATCAGTACAAGGCCTGAAATAATCAATACCGCTGCCAGCATGCGCACCGCAGTCGCAGGTTCACCCAAAATAAAAATACCGACCAGAAATGAACCGACTGCACCGATCCCCGTCCAAATGGTATACGCCGTTCCCAGCGGCAAAGTACGCATGGCATATGCCAGCAGGCCAAAGCTTAAAATCATAAAAAATAAGGTGATAATACTTGGGGTGAGCTTGGTGAAACCTTCGGACATTTTCATGCTGTATGCCCAAACGATTTCAAAAATGCCCGCAAAGATAAGAAGAATCCAAGCCATGATATCTGCTCCAAATTTAAATTAGAGTCAGGCCGTCCTGACGGATTTTCTCAAGAGATGAGGCTTTAGATTAAAACTCAAAAATGAGGGAGGTCGTTCCTCCTTATAATGGTGCAATCATAGCGAATTATGATTTTTTTTGGGGCAATTTTTACAACTTATGACCAAAAATAAACCTATAAAAAATAGGACTTTAAAATTTCCTCTTAAAGTCCTATGGTTACAATAATGATAAATACTTATTTCTTAAAACTTAAAGCGCACACCTGCGCCATACAGCCAGCCCTTTTCAGAATCTGACTGAACCTGCCACGATGTTTCATCATTGCCCTTCGAATATTCATAGGCAATGTCGAGATACGGCATGACTTTTTTACTGATCTCATAACGGGTTTCCAAACCAGCGGTGACATTGCTCAATCCTGCTTTTTTGGCATATTTAGAGTCATCACTGAAGATTACATTCAGGTCTAAATACGGCTGCACAATCAGCTTTTGTGTGATCAATAAATCTCGTTCCGTCTCAAGGCTAAAACCGGCATAACTGTCCTCACCGGCATAGAGATAAGCATCGGTTTCAAAGAAATACGGCGCCATGCCATGCAGGCCAATTACCGCATCAACATTTTCTTCAGTGTCTTTATGCCGATGATCAAGTTCGACTTTTTCACTTCGATAACGTGCGCCGATTTGCGCATCCCAAAAATCTGAAATCATGCGGCTATACAAAATTTTGGCATCATAATGCGCGTCATGTGACTCTTGTTTTTCCGCATGCACTTTAATGAAAACTTTGTTTTCATCTGTCCCGATGCGGGTTTCAAGCTCGGACTTTAAAGCGCCGGCGCCATCTTCATTCACCAGCCATTTATTATCGACCGTGGTCACTGCATAAATCTGTGCGCCATGCTCTTTGCGGTGATCATGCCCTTGATGCGCTGTTTCAACCGATGCCGATGCAGGTGCCGAATGAGTTATATGGTCTTGCACAGGCTGCGCTTCAGGAACACGTTGTACTGCAGGGGCAATGTGCTGTGAATGATCCATTTCGTCATGCTTCATATCAGCATGATTCATTTCTGTATGGTTCATTTCTGTATGGTTCATCTGCTGGTGATTCAGTTGAGAATGATCCATCGGCATAGCTGTAGTGGTCGCTTTTGCACCATGATCTTCACCATTATGCGCAAAACTCACCGCACTGATCATCAGCAAAGAACTGCTTAAAACACTTTTAGAAAAAAGATTAATGATGTGCATGCTGATCTCCTTTCTGAGCATTTTTTTCCTGCTGTTTTTCTGTGGCATCTTGCTGCTGATCTTTTGCAGGCTGTGACTGCTGATGATTCATATGCGCCATCATCTGCATATGCTGTTCGTGCGCTTGCGCAGAATGCTGTGAATGATCCATCTGCTGGCTCATTGCCGAAGTCTCTGTTCCTTTTTTGACAGGTGAATGATGGCCGTCATGCGCCAGGCTAAACGTACTCAAACCCAAGACTGCAGCAGAGAAAACCGCTTTCAATACAAAATCAGTGATGTGCATGTTCAGCCCCCTTTTGCTCAGCTGCCGGTGTGGCTTCCGTCATTTTTGCTGCACTTTGAATGGGCGCTGTCGAAACTTTTCCATCAGTAACATTGGCAACAATCAGCTTGTTCATCATACCTGCACTCATGTGATATAGCAGGTGGCAATGAATTGCCCACTCCCCCAATTCATCTGCAGTCAGTAAAGCCGTCACGGTTTTGCCCGGCGGCACAATCACTGTATGCTTATTGGGCATATCCGCCGCAGGCTGGCCATTTTCCAGCTGCATAAACATGCCGTGCAGATGCATGGGATGCGCCATCATGCTGTCATTGATAAATTTGATTCGGATACGCTCGCCATACTTCACTTTCAGCGGTTCAGCATCACTGAATTTCTTGCCGTTGATGGTCCAGATATAGCGCTCCATCGTGCCGCCCAGACGGATGACCAGTTCACTGGCCGCTGCGCGGGTATCCGCTTGAGGATGTAAAGATTTTAAATCACTGTATTGCAGTGCTTTATCACCTTCTGGCGTAGAGGCATTGGCCCAGCCATATGCAGGCTGATCATTTTTCTGCGGCATATGCTGTGAATGATCCATGCCTGACATTGCTTCATGATTCATCTTTGAATGATCCATGCCTTGCATCGCGTCATGATTCATCTTTGAATGATTCATGTCCTGCATTGCATCGTGATTCATTTTCGTATGATCCATATCTGGCATTGCATCATGATTCATCTTCGAATGATCCATGCCTTGCATTGCATCAGGAGTCATCTTCGAATGATCCATGCCTTGCATATCTCCATGCCCCATATCTTCCATCGTCAGCAGGGAGCGCGGACGCGGTGCAGGCATGTGAATGCCGTGAGTCATTGGATTCAATTCATTGTGCAGCGTGCCCACAGCAAAGCCTGAACGGTCAATGGATTCCGCCTCTATCTGATAGTGCCCGGTTTCCGGTGCAACGATCACATCATAGGTTTCTGCGGTGCCGATGCGGAACTCATCCACAGGCACAGGCTTAACCGGCTGACCGTCCGCGCTGACCACCGTCATTTTCAGGCCGGGAATGCGCACATCAAAAAAAGACATAGCCGAGGCATTAATAAAACGCAGGCGGACTTTTTCGTTCGGCTTAAACATGCCTGTCCAATTCTGTTCAGGCGTTTTGCCATTGATCAGGAAGGTATAGCCGGTGACATCAGACAGATCCGTTTTCAGCATGCGCATCTGATTCCACATTTTGCGGTCAGCCCATGTGGCTTTCAGCCCATCCCGCTGGACTTGTTTCCACACATCGCCCAAGGTTTCACGCTGATTTTGATAGTACTCTGCAGAAATTTTCAGATTTTTCTGAATCTGATCGCTGCCTTGCTCATGAAAATCCGACAGCATCACCACATAATCACGCTCAGTTTTTTCATGCGGCGCCAAAGGCTGTTTCCCTTTCGGATAAATCACCAAAGCGCCGTACAGGCCATCCTGCTCCTGCCCTTTAGAATGCGCGTGATACCAATAAGTACCGCTTTGACGCACCTTGAATTTATAAACAAATTCTTTATTTGGCCCAATGCCGTTGAAACCGTTAAAGCCCGGCACGCCATCCATGATGCCTGGCAGCAGCAGGCCATGCCAATGGATGGAAGAGTCTTTATTTTTCAGATGATTCTTGACCCGGATCACTGCATCATCGCCTTCTTCAAACTCTAAAAGCGGAGCAGGAAATTGACCGTTTACGGTAATCCGAGTGAGCGCTTTGCCTGTGACCTGAACTGTGCCCTCGTCAATAATGAGCGAGTATTCTTTCACAGCAGCATACAGCGCTGTAGACGATATGAAGCAAACACCTGCAAGCAGGCTTTGACTGAATGTACTGGACATAACTTAATCCTGATTTTTTAAAGGGACTTTGAGATAAAAGTGTTCTAAAAAACGGATTAAGCCTTAGGAGGGCGCAGCAGTTCCTGCCAATGGCCAGGCAAATACTGTGCAGTGTAGGTAATATTGGGCTGTTCAGACGCCAGCTTCAATTCAGGCAAAGAAAACTGAACGGCATGCATTTCTAAAGAAAGCGAGGCAATTTGGCAGTGCCACAAGGCGCAGTCAGCACATTGCATGTTACTGCCCATAGGAGCGGGATTGGTCTGGCAATGCTCTGAAGCCTGAAGCGGCGTCTTGCCTTGATGGCAATCCTGCATTTGCATATTGGACGCGGCTGAGCCGGAAGAAGCCTGTTGCGCCACGGCATGCGGGGCAGCTGAATCATGCTTCGCCATCACGCCATGAGGCGCAGAATGCACCGGTACTGTTTGCATGTGAGAAACAGCGGCCTGCGCATTATCAGCCTGAGCATTCCTCAACTGCGGCGCTTCGGACTGAGCGCTGCTGGCTTCAACGGCTTGGCTCATCATCAGCAAGTGAATCGGCTTTTGCACAGCAAAGGCAACACTGCTCCATCCGATGACCAATGCCATCAGAAAAGCGAAGCTGGTATACCGCCGCATGAGTTTCAGCAAGCCTATTCTGCCTTCTGCATAAAATGAGAATCCGTCAATCACTGCATCAGCTGTTGCCCGATGAGCAATTCTGCCAATTATTTTGCAGTTTTCCACATCCCCTGATGTGCCTTTCCATCATAAAGAACTGCGCACTTATGCACAACACCCTAAATTTATCCGCGAAACGGTTTTTTCTTTTTTGGCAAATCATTTTAAACAATGCAGTTATATTTTAAGCAGCGCCTTTTTTAAGCAATGCTGAATAAACAATCAATAATTCAAACACTTTAAAACAATAAAAATGGCTCAAGTGAGCCATTTTTATACAAATAAAGTCTAATTAATAACCCGTTGATACACTGTTGTTTATTCTTTATTCAAGTTATCCATATAGTTATCGACATAGATATCCATACGTTTATCCATAAAGTTATCCACAGTCTGTATCGGATTTATTCATAACGGCTTAAACTTCCACTGCACCAGCTTTTGCCAATTCAGAACGCATTTCATCAATCACAGCTTTATAATCCGGCTTGCCGAAAATTGCTGAACCGGCAACAAACATATCTGCGCCCGCCTCTGCAATTTCACGGATATTGCCGGGCCCTACACCGCCATCCACTTCCAGGCGGATGTCACGGCCTGAAGCATCAATAATTTTTCGCGCTTGACGCAATTTCTCCAGCGTCATTGGAATAAATTTCTGACCGCCAAAGCCCGGGTTAACACTCATCAGCAAGATTTGATCGACTTTATCCAAAACATAGTCCAAATAATGCAGCGGTGTTGCAGGGTTGAAGACCAGACCCGCTTTCGCGCCGCCAGCTTTGATCAGCTGCAAAGAACGGTCAATATGATCTGTCGCTTCCGGATGGAACGTAATAATATCCGCACCCGCTTCCAAAAAATCGCCAATCATGCGGTCGACTGGCGACACCATCAAATGCACATCAATCGGCGCTTGAATACCGTATTTTTTCAAGGCTTTGCACACGCCTGCACCAAAAGTCAGATTCGGCACATAGTGATTATCCATCACATCAAAATGCACAACATCTGCGCCTGCCTGCAGAACATTGTCCACTTCTTCACCTAAACGGGCAAAGTCAGCAGATAAAATGGAAGGCGCAATTAAAAATGGCTTGGACATGATGAACCTGGCTATGGAGAAGTAGTATTTTTACAGTATAGCAAAACTGGCTGATCGGCGCTTGCCTGCTGCTGCGCATTGCCATGATAAATCTTAAGGCAAGAATGCTGGCCGCATCATGAAAAATAAGATTTAATATCAAGGATGTATGCTCAAAAAAAGAGGCTGAACACGATCCATCAGCCGCAAAATTGCTTTTAAACACTGCGCTGCAATTTTTGAATAGGCATCTGCAGATAAATGCTTTAGGGTCTAAGTCCTATTCATCTTTATCTGCGGATCAGTATGCCTCAATCTTCACATAGCCAAATTGCGACAGGGCAAGCGGCTCGAATTGCCAAACGCTTGCTTAATCATTGGAAACACAAATTCGACGTTTCTGAGTCGGAAACCCTGCTGCAGATTTTTATGCCGACGGCTGAAATTCAGCTTAGCCCTGACACTGCGCATCTGAACGTAGCGATTATCGCTACAACGCCAGATGCTGACTTGCCCCGCCTAGAACAGGTGGTACTGGATCATTTAATCCGCATGGGGCAGGAAGAACTGAGCGCAGAATGGCAGCGTTCAGAATAAATGCTGCCGTTCTGCTGCCCAATGTGCTTTGAGGCAAGCAGAAGCGGTGCGCTTGCCTGAAAAGGACTATTCTTAAAAATCGCCATGATAAAGGCTGCTTGAAATATCAAGCGTCCTTATACAGACTGCAGTTTCATCATAAAGATGGATGCTGTGACTGATAATTTTTAACCGCTTCAATCCGCTCGTAGGTTGCAGGATGCGAACTTAAAAAATCTTGCCAAGAGCGCTTTTCAGTCACTTTCTCACCGGCATCATCCGCAAGGCGCTGTAAAAAATTGGCATAGTGTATGGTTTTCAGATGATGCTGATCCATCATGCGCATGGCGTATAAATCTGCTTCGGACTCAAAATCCCGCGAATAGCTTGCGCCAATCAGCGCAACAGGCAATGTGGTGATCAGATCAGAACTGTCCCCCGTAATCATCAAGGCGATGACACTGAACCCAAGGCTGGATAATGCCTGCTGCATGCTGTGGCGCTGCGCTAAATGCCCTTGCTCATGCGCCAGCACTCCTAAAAGCTCATCATCATTTTTGGCCAGCTTCACCAGCTCATCGGTCAGTATGATGGTGTTATTCGGAATTGCCAGCGCATTGGCGCCAATGCTTCCGCCGCCGCGGAAAATCAGCTTTGCAGGCTGCGCTCCGGCAACCAGACGCTGATATTTTTGCAGCAGCTCATCCTGGCGGGCCTTAGGCAGCTGCGAGTCAGCTGTCATCTCCAGAATATACTTTTCCGCTTGATCGCCCCAGCTCTGCATTGTTTGCGCAGGCAAATGCTTTGACACCTGATAAGACGCCGCAGGCACGCCCCATTTAATGACAGCAAAGGCCAAAGCAGCCACAAATGCCACACTGAACAGAATTAAACTGGGCGTTTTTTCCAGTTTCCAGACGGTATGCAGGCGGTCTTTAGCGGTTAAATTAAACCACTCAGGCAAAGCATCTTTAAATTCCAGCCGAGATTCATCCTTAAATTCAACAATCGGCTTAATCGTCCCCAATGCGCCAATCAATGTCATATCGTCATACATATAGACCCGCTGCTGCACCAGCTGAATGCCATATTTCACTAAAACACGCTGTTCATCCAGTTGAAGCACTTGCGCGATTTGCGGCTTAGCGCTGATGCCGTCGTAAAATACCGCATCGGCAGAAAGGTTCATGGCTGTCTCCCGCAATTAAAGTGAAATATCCAAATCAAAGATCTCACTGAGTTCTTCAGCGACCGCATTGTGGTCTTGCTGCAGCTGGTTCATCAAATCATCAGGATTATCGGCCAGCACCAGTTTTAATGATTCGGTCTGATATTTGTATAAGCGAATTGCAGCCCACGGCGTAAGCAATCCGAGAGAAATAATTTTTGCCAGCCAGTTGCTGAGAATAATCCATGCATAGCGCCATTGGCTGCAGCCCGCAGTGAAGCGGCTGCGGTTAATCGATGTGCTGTTCCATGAGATAATAAAAATACGCGCCATCATCAAAGGCCAAACAAATAAGTAGCCAATGAGATATGCAATGAAAAACAGCCCAGTATAATATTTAACTCCTAAGCCTCCGCCCATGCTGTACATCAGGCCCAGCACCGCGGCCAATACAGCCATTGCTGCCATAAAAATAAACACCGGCATATACATCGCGCGCATATAGGCAGGCCAATCAGCATTCAACTTAAAGTTCAGCTGCCCAATATACAAATAATTCAGGCACTCCCGCTTATAGAGCCAGACTGCGGCTGGAAAAAACAGCCCCATGGTGAATACCGTCACCGCAACGCATTTCAAAAAGCACCAATACGCGCTTTTATTGCTTCCTGCAAAAAAGAACCGGCTATTGCCAAACTTGCTGTTGCGGGCGCGGAAACGGATCGTCGAACGCACCAGCCATGGCACTGCCAAGAAAATCAGCAGCAGGCCTGCCAAGAGCAACTCGACTGAATATTTCATAGCCAAGGAAATTGCGCCGTAAATAACGAGGGCAATAATGCGTCCGATTAAAATCTTAGACGGCAGGCCTGTAAAATCGAAACGGCGCTGAATAAACCATGTATTGCCATAGAAATAGCGCAGGCGGCGCACTTTCGCCCACGGCGCATATAGGCCTAATGTAATGATGGTCAGTAAAATATTGACAATCCAAATGCCGAAATATTCCGAGGCGGTTCCCTGAAAGCGAAATGAATATTGCAGCCCCAAATCTATGGAAGCCCCCGCCGTTTGCTGCGGTGTTTCCTCAAAAAAAGGAGTGGGAAAGTCTGGGTTTTGATTGGGATAGGTTTCTGAATTTTGCATAAAAAGCCTAAAAAATTATTTTAATAATTGAGTGATCCAATGTCACCGCGCTGTTCAGCATGACTGCAATATACGGTGAATTACACAAGCAGGTGATGACGTTATTCTGCGCTATCCTTTGATTCTATAGATAAAATGAATAAATATGGAGTACTTTGCTGTCAGCGGGCGGAAAAACTATTTCGATCAGCGGCAAACATTCATCCCGGCAGGACTTCCGTTAAAATCGCCTGCATATGAAACATATCCATTGATCTGACTATAATGTTTCCAAGATTGAATCCGCACTATTTTGAGTAAATGCACGGCGCTGTGAAGCGCCTATCCCGCCAGTGTGGCTTTGATCAGCAATATCCGCCATATCGAAGCGCAATCCACAGCATAAATGCATCATACTGCGGCATCCGAAACAGCATTTCAAATTGGTCTGATCCGTGATTTTACCTGTTTAATTCAGCGCTATGGAACTGAATATGCGCCTCAATAAAACTGGCAATAAAATAATAGCTGTGGTCATATCCTTCACGCATGTTCAGCGTCACCGGATAGTTCATTTCACGGCAGGCATCGCTCAGCAATTCAGGCTTTAGCTGTTCTTCCAAAAACGAATCCGCAGAACCTTGATCCACTAAAATTGGCTTGCGCGCTGCACCCGACTTAATCAGCTCAACGGCATCATAACGGCGCCACAGCAATTGATCATCGCCGAGGTAAGCCCTAAATGCCTTCTGCCCCCAAGGCACTTGCGACGGCGCAACAATAGGCGAAAAGGCGGAAATGCTCTGATAAACGTCCGGATTGCTCAGGCCAATGACTAAAGCGCCATGCCCTCCGGCACTATGCCCCATAATGCTTTGCACCCGCTTGCTTGGAAAGTTTCCATCTATTAAGGCCCGCAGTTCATGAACGATATAATCATACATTTGATAATGTTCAGACCATGGCGCTTGTGTCGCATTGAGATAAAATCCTGCGCCTTGCCCTAAATCGTAAGCCGCATCATCCGCGATATTACCACCCCGCGGGCTGGTATCCGGAGCGACAATAATCACTTTATTTTCGGATGCATATTTTTGAGCGCCGGCTTTGGTAATGAAATTCTGCTCATTGCAGGTCAGCCCGGAAAGCCAATAAATGACTGGCAATTTCTCATCCTTTGCATGCGGCGGCAGATAAATTGAGAAGTTCATAGCGCATTTTAAAACATCTGACTGGTGCTGATAAACGTCCTGCCAGCCGCCAAATGAGGCATGTCTTTCTATTCTTTCCACAAACTGCTCCTTAATCATCAGCGGTGCCATATTAGCCCAATTGTTCAGCAACCCAATGAAAACTTGAATTGTTAAAACCAAATCCTGGCTTAGAAAAATAATCGCCCAATCACAAAATATGAAGTATTAAATAAACAATCAATTTTAATCAAATCAATACATTATTTTAGAAGATCTAAGAATATCTGCTGCGGCCTTTTTTCAGCTCCGGCGCTGCAACTGCTTGCGGAGATTCAAAAACACCGCGCACATTTTTAAACCAACCTTCCTCAGGCCGGCTGTTTCAGCTCGGCGGATACGTCCTAATTCAACGCTGCGGCAGCAGGCTTCTGTGGCGCCGAAACAAGTTTCTGCGGCGCAGTAGCAGGCGGAAATAAGCGCTGCTCCAATTGCGGCAGCATCAATTGCATATTTTTGCCAATTGACCATTGCGGTTCAGACGGTTCAAAGCCTTGCGCACTTTCCCATTGCGCGACAGTTTGTTTGGTTTGTTCAAATGCTGCTTCTATGGAAGGCTGCTCACGCATCGCCTGATCAAAAAAAGCGCGCCCGAAATAGGTGTAATCCGCTTCACTCGAACAGCCGAAGGACTGGCGGTCAGCCGCCGATGCGGTAATCACCAGCGTATTTTCATCCTGCAAAGCCGGAACAAAACTGCCGGAATAGCAAGACGAAATCACAATCACCCGCCAGCGGATGCCAGCGGCATCCAAAGTTTCACGCAGCCATTTCGGGTCAACCTGCGCCAAATCCAAAGGGGCATTTTCCATTTCAAACACATTCGGCAAGCCATGCGAAGTCATATATAAAAATAAGACATCGCTTTCCTTATTCATCTGCTGGCCAATACGGCGCAAAGCCATTTCCATGCTGGTTCGGGATGCAATCGGCAATTCCGTGCGGGTTGCCGGATTGTTGACTAAAGCCATAGAGTGGCCAAAGGTGCCGAAACGCGTATCAAACTGTTCTTTAATCCGCTCGATTTCCAGTTTAAAGACATCTTGATAGCTGGCTCCCGCCACCCCTAAAAAATACCAGTGGGTTTGCGCAAATTCCCCATATTCCACGCCATCTAGAGATTTGTTCAGCAGTTTGCTCTGCGCATAGAACGCATCTTCTTCAAATGTTGGCGGCATGTCTTCCACTTTCCAGATCGGCTGGTCTTTGACTGACATTTGCCATACCACCAAAGTAAACAGCGTCGCCAGCATAATCAGCGCGCGCTCCCACCATGGCCATTTCAGCTCTCGGGAAATCACCCAGACAACAGCAAGGCTTTGCCACACAAACAGGATAATGAACAGGGTTGGAATAAAGTCATACAAGATATACGGCAGCGCATCCAGATCGCCCAAATACTGTATCAAACCCTGGAACAGCATGATGTGGGTATCCAGCACCAGCCATAACAGCGCAGGCACCAGCATCAGGCGCGGGTTATTGACCCGCTGTGACAAAAAGATTCCGACAATCAAGGCAATAAAAGGCCAAAGCGCGTAGCTGACCAAGCCTTGAGGGTTAAATTCGCCAATGCGCCCGCTGCTCAGCCAGCTAAACAGGCTGTTTGCGCAGCCGCCTAAAATCCCCCAAAACACCAATTGCAGAATAGATGGGCGGACAATCTGAAGCGAGCGCCTAGACCCTAAAAACAGCCACATCCCCGCAGTTTGGTTGCTTTTAAAATCATGCCAAAAATTGATGGAGGGTTTGAAGTCGATCATATAAATCTTATGGGGGTTATGGCTCACTTATCACATCAGCAAGTGTATGCTTGATGCAGTTTTTATCAATGCTATTTTTCAACTATATAGCAAATCAGGGTGATTTTTGAAGTCATTATCACACTAAATTGCCAGATCATGCTGAAAATAGGCATCAAAACGGCAGGCATCCCCTTGCCATTGATGCTGCGGTTCCTGATTCGCCAGAAATACCGCCAGTCTTGGGCGTTTTACCACAACACGTTTTGCAACCTGCTGCGCTAAACCCAGCAAATTGTCACCCAAATCCATTTCGCCATCTTCCGGCAGCAGCATGTGCAGCAGCTGCATCTGCTTTTTCACTTGCGCCTGTTTTTTAATGGCCTGCTGATTCTGATCACGCTGAGGAAACATGGGATCTAAATATACGACATCCGTCGTTTTACGCTGCACGGCCTGTTCACGCAAATAATCTGCTGAATCTTGAAAGACCAAATGAATGCGCGCAGCCACTGGCTTTAAAAAAGGATCCTGCATGGCCTGCCGGTGCGAATCTTCAAGCAGCGTAAACAAAATCGGATGGCGTTCCAGCAAAGTTACGTTGGCGCCTAAATACGCCATCAGCAGGCTGTCATGGCCAAGGCCAGCTGTCGCATCAATCAAATTGGGCTTTTCTGCCAAATTGCAGGCGCGGCCAATCATTTCAGATTTAATCGATGCCCGCTTCAAACGTCCGGCCTCCGCTTTCCAGTCCGGCTGCATTTTCATGCCATTGGCGCATAGCCAAAGGCCATCCGCATCTACGCTCAAGGCGATATCCGGATTTTGGCGGAAAAACCGCGCATTGAGTTTTTCTGCAACCTGAATATTTACATCAACCCCACGAGAAGAAAGCACAGCAGAGAACTGCTGTGCTTTCGGTTCAAACTCGGCTTCTGTGTATAAGCGCATTTCGCTTACCATAATTTCCAGCCTGTAAATGCAAACAATAGAATCAATAGGCCTGATGCAATACGGTACCAGGCAAAAATCATAAAATCACGTTTTGCGACATAAGCGACCAATGCGCGGATGAGGATCAATGCGGAAACAAATGAAACAATGATGCCTGTTGCCAAAACGCTCCAGTCTTCAGTGGTTTTAAACACATCATAGCTTTGATATAAATCCAGCAGGCCTGCGCCAATAATCACCGGGATACCCAAAAAGAATGAAAATTCCGTCGCTGCTTTACGCGATATGCCCAAGAACATTGCGCCAATAATCGTGGCGCCTGAACGCGAGGTGCCCGGAATTAAAGACAGCACTTGAATGAGGCCAATCCACATTGCTTCTTTATAGCTGATATTTTCGACTTCTTGCGCATTTACTTTCGGCGGGTGCTTTTCAATCCAGATAATAATAAAGCCGCCAACAATGAGGCCAATCGCAACCGCAATATCATTAAACAGCAGGTCTTTTACTGCCTGGCCAAAAGTTAAGCCCACCAGGACAATAGGAATAGACGCCATGATCAGGCTAAAGCCTAAATGCCGGCCTTTGACTTCACCTGTGAACATGCCGGTTGCTGCGCCCCAAAGGCGTGACCAGTATTCATAAATGACGGCAGCGATAGCGCCCATTTGAATCGCAATCACAAAGACGTCGCTTTTTTCTTTGGTCCAAAAGTTCATCAATTCAGAAGCTAAGATCAAATGCCCAGTACTTGAAATTGGCAAAAATTCAGTTATGCCTTCAACGATGCCCATGATTGCTGCTTTAAGCAGCAGGATAAGATCCATACAAATTCCTAATTATGGTGTGCCCTGTTCTGGGATTTTTTTCCAAGCATTATCACGCAAATAGACAGGCAAAGCCTGTTCAGCAGTCACCCAATTCTGCTGCTGTGCATGTATGCGCGCAATAGTGGCGATATCCTGTGCGGTTGCACTGATATCTTTATATTGTATTTGTTCTGGCTTAACTAAAACTGAACCTGAGCCAATCAGCGTAAATTTCACGGCCTGCTCCGCTTCGCTGTAGCTTAATAATTGTTCTTCATCTGCCGCCTGCATAATGCCGCTTTGATCCAGCTGATAACTGGCCATATAGACTTCTTTCATACGTGCATCCAGTACCGCCGTGACTTCAGTCAAACCGGCGATACGGTATGCAGCTTGCGCCAAGGCCTGCAGGCTGGATACAGGAATAACCGGCAAGTCATTTGACCACGCCAAAGCCTGCGTCACGGCTGCATTAATGCGCACGCCGCTGAAAGAACCTGGGCCGCGGCTGAAGGCAATTGCGGTTAAATCTGAAATTTGAATGCCTGTTTGCGAAAGGCCCTGCTCAATGAATGGCAAAATGGTTTGCGTTTGTGCTTTCGCCCGCGCATCGAGTTGGAAATAAAGCTCTTGATTTTCTTCTGCAATACAGACGGAACACTGCTCATTGGCGGTTTCCAGTGCCAGCAATTTCATGCACAACCTTAATTAAAACGGACTAAAAAACGGTGATTATGATACTCCACTCGCAGATGCTTCGCGAGATTTTCCATCATTGGATACAAAAAAGCCTGGAATCATCCAGGCTGAGTCTTTTTTAGATTGAAACCCAATCTAATTGAGCCGGTTCCAAATGCATGAATTTAGGGAAATGCGCAGCATAATGCAGAGCGCTCATTTTCAATTTTGCTTCGGCAGCCTCATCAAGCATTTTTACAACTTTGCCAGGAGAACCCATCACCACTGAATTATCGGGAATGATTTTGCCTTCTGGAATTAAGGCATTGGCGCCAATAATGCAGTTTTTGCCAATTACCGCATTGTTTAATACCACTGCGTTAATCCCGATGAGGCTGTTGTCGCCAATGGTGCAGCCATGCAGCATCGCTTGATGGCCAATGGTCACATAATTGCCGATATGCAGTTCAATGCCGGCATCGGTATGCAACACTGCATTTTCCTGCACATTGCTATAATCCCCCAAATGAATGCGGCAATTATCGGCACGGATGACAGCGCCAAACCAAATACTGACTTTCCGCCCCAGTTCAACCTGGCCAATCACTGTGGCATTGTCCGCTACCCAGCCATCCCATGGCTGATGCAGCGCTTTCGGCGAGCGCCCTTCAAATTTATACAGCATCATGCTTCCTTGAAAATATCCTGTTGAGAATAAGACATGAATTAAGTCACTTAAATGTCGGTGAATTAACTAAAAAAGGCCATTCTTTTCGATAGCCTAATCCGTATTGAAACAGCGAAATCAGCATCCGCGCAGTTAAGCCCCAGACAATTTCATTTTCTACCCGCATGCTGGGAAAATACAGCGATTGATGCGCGTAACGCACTTCATAAGGAATCGGCGGCGCCTGCATCAATTTTTCGACAGAAGCAAAGAAGATCCGGTCAATTTCGGACGGCTGCGCAATCAGTTCAACTTGCGGCGGAATCAACCCCACAACGGGCTTAACCAGCATGCCATTTCTTGCTTTTTGCATGGGCAGATCACCCAGCAGCTGCACATCAAAAGGATTAAGCGCCGTTTCTTCCTGCGCTTCACGCAAGGCGACCACGATATTGCTGGTGTCATTCGGGTCACGCTTGCCCCCAGGAAATGAAACTTCCCCGGCATGATTGGACAAATAAGCGGAACGGCGGGTCAGCAGTATTTTAGGATCGGCTTCATCTGTAACCGCAATCAACACAGCGGCTTGCGCGTATTGCACCCGCGTCGAAAACCGTAAGCTCTGCTGCAGTTTTTGTGTCAATGAACGATCCTTCATCCATACTTCTCTTTCTTATTGGCTCATTTGATCATAGCTCAATTTTATTGCCGCTGCCTGAGAAATGATGCCAAAGTTTAATTTTTCAGTTATGCTGACTGCAAGTTTAATCATTGACCTTGAATATGAACTTCTGTACAAACTGCGGCGGTACAACAGCTGAAAAAATCCCTCTTGGCGATCACCAAGTCCGCCGTATATGCACTCAGTGCAGTTATATTCATTATGTCAATCCCAAGGTGATTTGCGGCGCGCTTGCCCTTTGGGAAAATAAAGTGCTGCTGTGCCGCCGCGCAATTGAGCCGCGCTATGGACTGTGGACTTTGCCCGCCGGATACATGGAGCTGTTTGAAACCATGGAGCAAGGCGCAGCCCGGGAAACCCGTGAAGAGGCTGAAGCTGAAGTCGAAATTCAGCAGCTCTACTGCATGTACAATATCCCTCGGATTGGTCAAATTTATGTGCTGTTTAAAGCCGACCTCATTGAAGGAAAATTTGGCGCCGGTGAAGAAACCATCGAATCCCGCTTATTTGCTGAAGACGAAATTCCATGGAATGATTTAGCGTTTCCCAGTGTGGAGCGCACACTCCGGCATTATTTTGAAGACCGGAAAACAGGCAATTTCTCAAACCATCTGGAAACATTAGGCACGCGCTTGGATCATACCGGATAGCGCTTTTCATCGTTAGGCAGCAGCCCTGCAAAGATAAAAAAGCCCATCAGGAGATGGGCTTTTTTATCTTTTATATTTAATTTTTAACTTTCACGCTATAACACGGCGCAAGGCTAATCGATAAAGTGCCGCCCGCTAATTTTGCCAGTTCAGTATCTTGAGCCGTTACTGCGGTCGTATTATTCGTATTGTATGTGCGCTGGAAACTCGCCAGACTGTTCGCCCATTTTACATCACCGGTTTTGGTTGAATCGGTAAATGGGATGCTTGCCGTACCGCCAGTCAGGCCTAATAAATTACCGACATTCAATAAAGCGCCGCCAATCACTAAACTGCTGCCATCACTGTCCGTTTTAATGGATGAGTTCATGCCAATCAAGGCGCCATCAATTTTCCCTAGTGTTGCCCCGCCTAAAACCATCCGCAGGGACACCGTCTTATCATTGGTAAACGCGCGAGAAACGGCACCCAAGCGATATTGCTGCACACCATCTTGGACATATGTGGCTTTATTGAAGGTGCTGCTGTCACACGTGCCTGTAGACATATCATCAGCAGTAAAGCCCGATTTAATATTTGAACGGATGTTCCCGTTTTCCTCAATCACAATGCCCAATTTGACATTGGAAACAGAAGTATCCGTAAATTTAAAGGTCAAATCTGCATACATTGGGAAAACATAGCTTTCGCCATTGCTTACATTGGCTGCGGATTTGAAAACCGCTTTGTCTAAATAAGTAATTGGGAACGTTTTATACAGATCCAGCGTTCCTTTAAACTGATCGGCCCCTGCCGTTTGCTTCCAAAGTCCAAAATCCAGCTGATCCGCACTGCTTACTGTCGTCTTTCCGGTCAGCAATTTATAGAATTTTTCTTTGCCGGCAATCATATAATCGTTATACAGCTTGCCTTGATAAATCGTTAACGGCGAGGATGAATTCCCCACATTAAAATTATAATTTTGATCAATTTTCTTCGTTAACGGATTCAGCCACGTATTTTGAGATGGCGCGGTTAAACGGATCGGCCGCGTCGATGTAATTAATTTCGTATTTAATCCGCCTACGGTTTGTGTCCCGGAAATGCCCGAGCCCTGCCACTGCAAACCGCTACCAAAAGTATAGCCTTCACGGTCTGTAATCACCATAAAGTGACCAAAAATATGCTGTGTAGATGCATCGGTTGTATCACAGCTGTCTTTATTGCAGCCGACCAAACCGTCTGAACCGCTTAATGCGCTTCCCAAAATCGCTGCGGTAGAAAATAATGAAAACTCTGGCTGATACACCGCGCCATTCGTAATCATGACTAATGTTTTTACAGCTTCAAAAGCTTGCGCATTCGTTACAGACGATAGATTAATCCATGGATTAATCAATGCTTCAAATTCAGCATCGGTGGTATTAATCAGCTTGTCTTGAGGAATCGAAGCCGCAATATTTTCAAGCTGCGTACGCATGCTGTCTGTAATATATAAAGCTTGAATGTCAGCAGGATTAGAGATTTTCCGCTCTTGAAGCGCTAATGCCTGCAATATCCGGACAATACGAACCGCGACTTTAATGGTGGCATCATTTTCATTTAAAGATGCAGCGCTGCTTCCTGTGAGCCCTGCAGCAATATCAGCAATAGATAGGCGCGGCAACTGAGCAACACTTACTTTTGCAATGCTGTTCAGGTCTAAGCTGCCCAAATTAATCCGTTTATCTTTTTCACCTTTAATAAAAAAGGTCGCCGTATCCCCAATCTTGCATGCGCCTGTTGCTGCGCCATCTGTTAAATTCAAATTCGTGGTGAATACATTTACCGTGTCACTGCTGCAGGTGAAATTCAGCCCATCTAGCGGATAGTCCAGCGCAAAGCCCAAGCAGCCGCTTGTACCAATTGTGCATGCCCCATTTGCAGTGCTGGTGTCATAAACTTCTGGAATCACATTAGCGCTTTCGCCGCCGCAGCCAGATAATGCTGCAACCAATGCTGTTGCTGCAAAGGGTAAAAAATAATTTCTTTTCATTCCTGTTCTCTTTATTCAAATCCTATCGGATTGCGACTAATTTCAACTGTCCATGATTGGATAATTCACGATGATCAACGTCCAGCGCAGAAGCCAAAGGCGTCAGTAAAATATATTGGCTCTGCTGCGGAACGTGAATGACACCTTCAATTTTTTCATGTTGGGTCATTGTTGCAGCGCTGTCATTATTTTTAAAACCCCCAGCCCCTTCCAGCACACATCCCTGCTGATCTAAGAAAACCACAAAGGGCCAATAAAAAGTTGGATTATTCTGTTTAGACGCATACGAGTTGATTCGGATATTCTGTATTGGCTTTTCGACTTTGATCACTTCAAAATCAAACTCATCTTTCAATGGCGCCCTTGGCCAGATATTCATTTCAGACTGCGGCTTTAAATTTTTCGCTTTTTTAGTTTGCTGTTCCTGGAAGCACTGCTGCCCTAGTCCTAAAACAGCATCCGCCTGAGAAACCCTATAATAAGATGCAGATAAGGTAATTGGCCCATTTTCCACAGGCTGATTGCGCTTAAACAGGGATTCAATTATAGATTTACTGACCCCCTTCTCACGCTCAACCATCTGCATTCGAGTTGCACCGACTTTATGATCAATTACGCCTTCCGGCATCGCATAAAAGCGCTTTTTACCTTCTAAATTAAATTCTTTATCTTCCAGATATTCACTGTTGACGTACTGCTCGCCATTGATGGCGGAAAAACCTGTGCGCGGTTCTGTTTGCGCTAAAGGCTTCTCAGCTGCGCCCGTTTTTTTTAGCAGATCCGGCGGCAGGGTCTTAAACGGAGACTGCGCTTGATTCAGCTGCTCATTTTTTTGAATTGACTGTATGACCGCAGGCGCAATCTGCACACGTTCTGCTGATGCTGGCTGCTTAGGCTCTTCCGCGTGCACATTGTGTTTAAGAACTGGCGGAACATTCCCTTGCGCTGTTTCAGGCCGCTTCAGCTGCTCAGCCGCTTTCCCATCATCCTGTTTTTGCGGCTTAGGCCGCTGGACATCTGCCGCTTGAGCCGGGGGTATTGACGGCAAATTATCTTTAGCCTGCTGACGCTCTTCTACTGAAGGAACAGATTTTTTCACATCTAATTTTTTAATAACTTGCTGTAAATTCTGTTCTTGCACCCTACTGATTTGTGAAGATGAGCGGATTTCTTGCGGCTGGGCAATAACAGCAGATTCTATCTTTAAGTTAGACTGTTTCAGATCATCCTTACGTGCATGTTCGCTCTGCTGCGCATACTTTTGGGGTTCGCCTTGCGTTACTAACTGTTTTTTCAAAAGATTCTTGTCTGGCAGCTGCACTACCATCGGACGCCCATCCGGTCCAATAATTGTATGGAATATGCCAGCATTAGAAACCGCTGCCTGCAATATTCCAAATGCAAGCACCGATTTCATGAATAAATTCCCTTTCATTCTTCTGCCTTTCCTACCATCTTGTTCTATAGTTCAACCCTAAAATCGTGATTTTTGTATCTGTTTTAACATTCAAACCCGCGTATGGATTTAACAATATATTATTTACCCCAGTTTGGTTGGATAAGCTACTGGAATTTGCCGGGATGTTATCTTTGCTGCGTAAAAAGCCGATCGATAAGTCTAAATCAGTATCTGCATCAAAACGGTAACCTACGCCCATGCCAAATAATTGCGCCCCATTGATTGGAATCATCGTATTCCGCTTATCAGCCGGAATGGCGCTGGTGCGGGGTTCATACCCCATCCGAAGCTTTAAGCGGTCCGTTGCAGAATACTCTAAGCCAATGCCGTAGTTCCATGGCGATGTGAACTTCAAGGGCAATGCCAGTGAGGTATCATTAATGTCCGCAGACAATAATTTGGCAATTTTCAGGGCAGAAATTTGACGGTCAAATTCAAAACGGAATTTGTCCCATGCACTATAGTCCGTCCAGCCAATGTCAAAGTTGACTTGCAGATCTGGCAAGATTTTATATTTGATGCCGGCTTGAAAATGCTGCGGATATTCAAAATCCATCGAAACCAGGCCGGATTCGCTTGCAGGCACCGCTGTCGGAAAACCTAAGATAGCTGCTAAAATCTGCCCTGTTGGAGAAGACATTAAGCCTTTTATCAGTTCCTGCGGTGCTTTAGAGTTATCAATATGGTATTTCCCTTTCAAGCGCATTTTTGATGCACTTTGATAAACCATGCCAAAACCGAAATCCTCCCGGGGTTCCCACAGCACACCCAAGTTAAAGCTTGGACTTAAGGATTGCTCAAGTGAGAGCTGCAGCTGGCCAAAACGGCTAAAGGGGTTCATGCCCTCTTCTGTATTACACATCCCCAGCAAAAGAATATCGGTAATAATGTCTGAATTTTCTTTAAAGGGCGTACAGACAACCTCATCGATCATGCGCAGCATGCCGATCAGCTCATTTGGGAACCTTAAATCTGTTTTCAGGCCAATAGCCTGATAAGACATGCCGATGCCGCCGCCGATCGACAGTTCATCATTGACCTGATAAGCCATTGTTGGCGATAAATACGTAATTCGCTCCAGCGCTACCTGCTGGCCCATATAATTGCCCACATTGCCATTTTCCGCACCGAAACCGGCAATTAATGGCGCGTACATTGCAGTTGCGAATGTCGCTTTTGAGCCTGGCGGATTATATGCAATACCTGCAGTGGGTGCAGCTAAAGGCATCCCCTCGCCCAAGTCCACCATTTTTTTCAATATCGGCACATAGAGGCTCGCATACTCTACATCCCCATTGATGGTATCTTTGAAGTCCGTACAAATATCTGCAGAAATTTCTGGGCCGTCATTACAGACCATTGGGTCGTCTGAATAGCCAAAAACATTATAGCCAGCTGGAACAGAAAACTGCCGCTGAATATCAAAGTTAGCAATAATGCCCTGCACATCGGTTTGCAGGCCTTCGATTTTGGTTAAAGCAGCAGGGTTAAAATGCACGGCGCTGATCCCCGGGGGATCTGCCGTAACGGCATTACCCAGCGCCAAAGAACGTACATCTACAGATAAGTTTGTACCCAGCTGCGCAAATGCGGCGCTGGAACAGCCCGTTAAAATAATCGCGGTAACGAGTGGGCTGAGCCGAATATTATTCATGCAGCAGCCCTCTTAACGGAGTTTCTTTCCGAAACCCAAGATATCCAGCGGGAAAGATAAGCCCAGAGAAACATCTGGCGCATCTTCTGTTAAGCCTAAACCAACTGTTCCATTCACAATCGTGTCTGGCGATACCCGGACACCTAATGAAATGGCTAAAGTTGAACTAGTTTGATCTGCTGGAGAGTATGATTCTCCAGTGTTATATCTAAATTCAGAGCCAGTATTGAAGCTTTGCTGATATGACATCGTCAAAGAGACATCATAGTTGAATGAATAGGCAAAACCGAAAGCAAAACCGCCGCTGATGCCCGGATCAAACTCATTAATGATTCTTGTGCCGCGGCGCTGGTTCAAGCCAGTTTCCGGCAGGCCATAATTGGCTGAAACAGAAGCAAACAATACGACTGGATCAATATACTTGCGCGTACTTGCGCCCACCCCGACAGAATAATAGCCTTTACCTGTCGCTAAATCTGAAGCGGCATTGACTTCATATGGGCTGTCACCCGTTTTAGTGGATAAATTACCAAATAAAATTAATGGCAAGCGCCCTGCTTTCAGCGGAAACGGCTCCCAGCGAGCGCCTAATGAAATATCGCCTAAACCGGCAGTAGAGGTATCTTTCAGCAAATCCGATTTAGCGACTAAAGGCAATGATGCAGTAAACGTTAAATTATCCAAAACACCATATTGCAATGTAAAAGTGTTGGTCATCGAATGCGTTGCATTTTCCTGCACACGCAACTGATAGAGCTGGCCGTTAGCCATTTCCATATCCAGCTGCGTATCCCGATAATACGTATAGTCCACATCATAGAAAGATGAAATTTCAGCTTTTTTAATCAGAGAATACTGACGTTCATTTGAGGTGAATACTTCTTGCAGATTTGTTTCCTGGTTTGCATCGCCAGCCTGCTGCTGCAAAGCCGATGATGCATCAGGAGTACTCACTGCTGCCTGAGTTTCTGGCGCAGCTGGACTTGATGCTTCTGCTGTTTGAACTGGTACAGCAGGCGCATCTGCATCTGGCTCATCGACAGAGTCATAGCCGCCTACTGCCGTATCCGCCGCAATAGTCTGTTCTTGCTGTTCAGGCTGCTCATACTCTCCGACCGTCGACTCTTCAGCAGCATAGGCAACCCCCATCACCAGCTGAATACTCATAGCCAATATTGTTCTGTTCATCCATTTACTTTTCATGTTCCATCCCACCGCTTTTATTTTTTTAATTTCGCTTTTCTTTCGATTAACTGTTAACAGAAGTTATTTGCTCTTATAGTAAAGCCGCAAATAGTTGTATTCTTGCTTGCCGTAGTTCTCCGAATCTTTATTCATATTTTTATCGAGACGGATTGTTGAGGCTTTATCTGCAATTTTATTCATATAAAATTGCGGGTATTGAATATCAACAAATGCATATCTGTTCACGGTCGCATCATCCACATGACGAAGATCAGCATCTTGCAGCGCCAATAAATTTTTTCGATGCTCAGGCGCAACATTAATCAAATATAAAGTATTATTTTCCCAGATTTGCTTGAATCGGGTTTCGTCAAAGCTGATGTTTCCCAGTGCAGGATCCGCAACATACACCCTGCCATTTTTATAGCCTTTAAAGACAACAAAATGTTTAAAGCCGGCATATGAAATTGGAACAATAGCAGGCTGGCCTTGACTGACTAAATCCGAAAATTCTCCGCGGTAACCTTCGCTTTGCAAACCCAAAGCGCCCACAAAACGCTTCATATCCAGCAAAGAAAAACTGCGGCGTTCGATAATTTTTTCGGTTTCGCCGTATTTCAGCAAGCCATTCATAATTTGCTGTTCTGTCAGCTGAGTGCCTACATATCCATTGAGCAAAGTCGTTAATGCAGCGGAACCGCAGCTGTAGTCATAAGCCTGCCGGACAATTCCGCGGAATTGATCTTCTATAGCAGGCTTGATTTTAACCGCTTCGCGGTGCATGCGCGTAAACGAATCATTACGGGAATCCAAGGTTTCAGTGTATTGCACTGTCCCGGCTGGCTTTTCCTTTATATCGAACGACTCTTTGGCAAAGTAATACATCAATGCCGAGCCTAGTGCTATCTCTAACATATGTTCTAACTTTTTTAGTTATCGGCAATGATGTGCCTTTATTATCTTTGTTTTAGAGCTAATGCTCTACATCCATGTAATATGCAAGATACCGTTTTTTTTCAAAATAAAACAGTATTTTTTTTATTTTTTTGATGATTTTTATCTTTTTTTGTAAAAAAAAAGCGCGTATAAATACGCGCTTTTTTTTAAAGATATTAACGGCCAGAGATCTTGATTACAGAACCTGCGTTATAAGTACCTTGTGCTGGGCTCCAATATGTTTGCAGACCTTGCACTTCTACATCACCAATAGAACCGCCAGTTTTGCTGCCTAAATGGATGCCTGCAACATAAGTATCGATTGGGCCGCTGTTGCTTTGAATTTTAATGAAGCCGTCAGTCGCTTTATTTGCACCTAAATAACCGTCGTTATATACAGATACAGTCGCATTTAAAGCTAAATCTTTGCTATTTGCATCAGCAACTTTAATG
This sequence comes from Acinetobacter sp. CWB-B33, assembly GCF_039655955.1. NCBI lineage: Bacteria > Pseudomonadati > Pseudomonadota > Gammaproteobacteria > Moraxellales > Moraxellaceae > Acinetobacter > Acinetobacter sp. CWB-B33. Next base: position 10,954 of record NZ_JAGFEU010000001.1, on the reverse strand, counting down.
CTGTCAATATGAATTTCACCAGCTTGCTTAGTGGTAATAGCCCCTGCTGTAACAGCGCCGACTACAGCACCATTTGTAGAGTTATCAAGAATACCGAGATTCGTAATTTCAAGACCGCCAATCATCGTGCTCGCCAACTTGATCATTGCACCTTGAGGCGCTGCGCCCAGCTGGATGTTTGCAGACATTTTACCCGTTTTAAGTGATAAGCCTGATAAAATCGCATTATAGTTAGTATCAGAAGCGCCGCGGCGAATAGAAGTTGCTGATGCCGCAGGCACTGCATTAGACGCTGCCACACCAATCTCACCGATTTTAATATCCAAGCCAGATACATCTGCAGCGATATTGATGAATGCGCCTTTAGCACCTGTACCGGCATCAGAATCGATGCGCAAATCAGCCAAGTTGCGAGAAGTTAAAAGATATGCGCCATTATTGTCGTAGTTTGCACCGATAATCAAACCTTTAGTTTCCAGCACATCACCTGAAATGCCATTGCCTTTGATTACAATTGCGCCAGCTTTATTCGTGCCGCCTAATGCTGTATCAGTTAAACCGTCATTATCATGAATCAATAATTTTTCGATTTCAATTTTTGAAATGCCGATACCGATATTGATGCCATCTTGACCTGTAGAAGCACTTAGCGCCGCATCATCCATTGCTTGCATTGCCATTGCATTTGCGCTGATAGCCATTGATGAAACTAAAGCAAGTTTAGTAAGTTTTTTCATCTTGTACTCTCCCAAGAGTATTATTTTTTTGATTGTCAACCACTCGATATACCCAGCTGATTATTCATTTTGTGACAGCTGTTACATCTTTCCTTGAGTAGTGCTCGCCTGACTAAATTATATCTGTGTCATTTTTTGTTCAACTGTTGTTGGTCGCAATCTTTCTCTTGCCGATAAACGGTATTTACACAGCCAACGGCGCGGCATTGATATAAACTATTCCGTATTACTCAATTCTGCATTAAATTGACGCATGCAAAACCCCGAAATTTGTAAAAAAAACCTTTTTAATCATACTATTGATGCCAGCCTTATTTTAAAAGCTTTGGCCGGCTTCAATCATGCCGCCTATTTGCAAAATGATAATTCGCCGGTCATTGCCTTTGGCGCAGATGAATATTTTCTTTTGCAAAACGCTCAGCTCAGTCATTTTATTCAGCAGGATTTGCACACATACTGTAAATCAGCAATTCAGCAATTGCCGCGGATCGGCAATAACATATTGAAAGAAAATCACAACAAAAGTTTTAATGGCGGATACATAGGATTCATCAGTTACGATTACAGCGCTTCACAGCAGATTGATTTGGCGGAAAAAAATCAGCCCAGTTTGTTTTTAGGGCATTTCAGCACTTTTCTCGCCTGGACGAAGGATGGCTGGATACTGCATTGCTCACCGGAAAAACTAAGCCAAACAGAGGCTTTACTCCTTGAAGCAATACAGAATATCAATAAAAACAACAGCTTTTCATTGCAATCTGCCTGCACAGCCCGCTGGTCAAAAAACCAATATAAGTCAGCATTTCAGCAAGTACAGGAATATATAACAGCAGGTGATTGTTACCAAATCAATTTAACTCAAGAGTTTGTTGCTGCCGCGGAAGGGTCACTTTTAGATACTGCTGCGCAATTTTGGCAATTAACAGATGCTCCATATTCAGGCTATCTCCGCATTGATGATTTTGAATTGCTGAGCTGTTCGCCGGAGCTGTTTATTGATTTTGAAGCTGACCGCAAGATTGTGACCAAACCGATTAAAGGCACGATGCCCCGCTTTGATGATCCGATTTTAGATCAGCAATCAAAACAGACGCTCATAAACTCTGAAAAAGATCAGGCTGAAAATGTCATGATTGTAGACCTGCTGCGCAATGACCTCAGTGTTTATGCTGAAACTGGATCTGTAAAAACCCCAAAACTGTTTAATATTGAATCATTTAATCAGGTGCATCATATGGTCAGCGAAGTGACCGCAACACTGAAAAATGATGTGAATCCCTTCGATATGCTGCTGTCTGCCCTGCCCGGCGGTTCAATTACGGGCGCACCAAAAATCCGGGCAATGCAGATTATTGCCGAGTTGGAAGGCGCGCCGCGCGGCGCATATTGCGGTTCTTTAGGCTATTTTAATGATGATGGCACAGGCTCTTGGAATATTCTCATCCGCTCAATTCAAAAATACCAAAATGATGTGTCTCTATGGGCAGGCGGCGGCATTACGATTGCGTCTGATTGCGATGCTGAATATCAGGAATGCTTTGATAAAGTATCCGCCATGCTGAATTTACTCAATACTTGGCATCAGCCTGCCGAATAAAAAAGCGGATCCTCAGATCCGCTTTCATTTTTTAAATTCCGCTTAGCCCTTCTTGATCAGACAATGGGGGGCTCTGGCAGAGTAAAAATCTAGTTCACTTTAAAATTTCATGCTTCAACGTATCAACAAGGCGCTGATTCTGTTCATCTGTCCCAATTGTGATCCGCAAAAATTGATTAATGCGCGGCTTATTGAAATACCGCACAATAATTCCTTTTTCACGTAAACCAGCAGCTAAGTCACCGGCATCTTTGGATGGCAGCGATGCAAAAATAAAATTCGCGCTTGACGGCAAAACTTTGAACCCTAAATCTGAAAGCTGCGCCACAAGTTTGTCGCGGCTCTTTATCACCTTCTGATTATGCTCTTCAAAATAAGCTTGATCTTCAAATGAAGCAACGGCGGCAGCAATGGCAAAACGGTCAATTGGATATGAATTGAAACTATTCTTCACCGCTTCCAATGCTGCAATCAAATGCGGCTGGGCAATGGCAAAGCCGACACGCAAGCCCGCCAAAGAACGCGATTTGGAAGTGGTTTGACAGACCACTAAATTATCGTATTTTTCAACCAACTTGACTGCAGATTCCGCACCAAAATCCACATAAGCCTCATCAATCACGACGACAGAATTCGGATTCGCCTGCAGGACTTCTTCAATTGCAGCCAAGCCTAGATCGATACTGGTTGGCGCATTGGGATTGGTAATGATAATCCCGCCATTGGCTTGCTTATAATCATCCGCAATGATTTCAAAATTTTCACTCAAAGGCAGCACTTTAGTTTTAACACCAAAGAATTGGCTATAAACCGGATAAAAACTGTAGGTAATATCAGGATACAAAACCGGTAAATCTTGAATGAAAAATGCTTTAAAAATATGCGCAAGCACTTCATCAGAGCCATTGCCAACAAATACAGTTTCTACAGCTACATGCTGCTGCTTGGCAATCGCCTGCTTTAACGCCGATGCGTCAGGATCTGGATAAAGACGTAAAGCATCGGCAGAATTATCCAATACCGCCTGTACCGCGGCAACCACTTTAGGGGATGGCGGATAAGGATTTTCATTGGTATTTAATTTTAATAGATTTTGAATTTTCGGCTGCTCTCCAGGCACGTAAGGCTCAAGCTCACGCACTTCCGGGCTCCAAAAACGCATCTGTTCAGTAGTAATGCTAGACATTTTATATTCTCTTATTGCCCTCTCCTAACCTCACTTAAACTGTGTTTTTAATAAAACCCGTTCAGCAGAGGAATCTCCATCTCATGAATGATAAAATCGGACATCGAATTTTTTCATTGCATGCGTTTCCCTCTCCTTGCAGGAGAGGGTCAGGGAGAGGTTTGTCATTTTAGAAAACTAGATTTTTTCAGCTAGCCTATATTTCAATTACTGATAACGGTAACGTGCAGAACGCGCATGCGCATCCAAGTTTTCCTGCTGCGCCAAAATGTCTGCCGTTTTCGCCAAGGTTTTAACACCTTGCTCTGAGCACATGATCAGGCTTGAACGCTTTTGGAAATCATATACGCCCAGAGGCGATGAAAAACGCGCTGTGCCAGATGTTGGCAGCACATGGTTTGGCCCTGCACAATAATCGCCGATGGCTTCAGGAGTGTAGCGCCCCATGAAAATTGCGCCTGCGTGGCGAATGTTCTCAGCCATTGCTTGCGCATCATCCAAACATAGTTCTAAATGCTCTGGCGCTACTTGGTTGATCAGCTCAATGGCTTCGGCGCGATCTTTCACCAGCACTAATGCGCCGCGATTGGCAATCGATGTGCGCGCAATCTCCGCTTTAGGTAAAGCTTGCAAATGCGCTTCAATCGCAGTTGCCACATCATTCAGCAGCTGCTCATCGGGTGTAATAAAAACTGCTTGCGCAACAGTATCATGTTCCGCTTGCGACAATAAATCCATGGCCAGCCATTCAGCATTGTTCTCACCTTCAGCATAAACCAGAATTTCTGATGGCCCGGCAATCATATCAATGCCGACCTGACCAAATACGGCCCGCTTTGCCGCAGCAACAAAGCGGTTGCCTGGACCAGTGATTTTATCAACAGATGGAATCGTTTCCGTGCCATATGCCAAGGCAGCGACCGCTTGCGCCCCGCCAATGGTAAATACGCGGTGCACGCCAGATAGATAAGCAGCCGCCAAAACTAATGGATTGAGTTCACCATTCGGCGCAGGCACCACCATAATAATTTCTGGCACGCCAGCGACATGGGCTGGAACCGCATTCATCAATACAGAGGATGGATAAGAGGCTAAACCGCCCGGTACATAAATGCCCACACGGTCTAAAGGCGTGATTTTTTGACCTAATGTATTGCCCAAAGCATCAACATAAGTCCAGCCATCCTGCTTTTGCGCCTGATGGAACTCACGGATGCGGCGAGCCGCCAACTCCAAAGCTTCACGCACTTCAGCAGTTAAACCCTCAAAGGCTGTTTTCAGCTGTTCTTGGCTTAATTCCAGATCAGAAAATTGATGCGCGGGATGTCGATCGAACTGTTGAGTGAGTTTAAGAACATGAGCATCACCATGCTGACGGACATCAGCAATGATTTGATCTACGGTTTTTAAAAGTTCAGGATCACTAACTGTCTCAAAAGCCAACAAGTCAGCAAAAGCCTGCTTGAAGTTTTGATCTTGAGTCGATAAACGTCGCATCAATTTACCCACAAGGTTTGAATTGGAAAACTTTAGTTTACCTTGTTTCCGCCATTTTGTGGGCAACAATCCTCCGCCTTTTAAGCAGACTTTAATGGAAAATTACTTTTGATTGCATTGGCCAGACTGCTCATGCAGCCTCTTCCAGCCAGAACGACCAAAAGCCAGTAAAATCAAAACCATTTCAATTAAAAAAAGGGTCAAAGCATTCTATGAATGCGAAGGCCCATTTTTTAATGCCGTTTTGCCTGAAAAGCCATTGGCGCAAAAAAAACCGCCCTTTGAGGCGATTTTTTTAAAGATACATTAAGCCTGCTTGGCTTTTTCCCGTGCTTCTACAGCGGTTTCCAGCTGCGCAAGAATAGGATTCAGCAATTGCTGCTTACGCTTAAAACTGGCTTTATTCACAATCAAGCGCGAAGAAACTTTGCAAATTTCTTCCAAGGGCTCTAAACCATTGGCGCGGAGTGTATTGCCTGTGTCAACAACATCGACAATGTAATCGCCTAAGCCCACCAGCGGCGCAAGCTCCATTGAACCATAAAGTTTAATCACATCCACCTGTTCACCCAAACTCGCATAATATTGACGCGTCAGGTTTACATATTTAGTGGCAATTTTTAAACGGCCTTTCGGACGGACCATCCCGACTTTGCCTGCTGTCATGAGTTTACAGTTGGCAATTTTCAAGTCCAATGGCTCATACACATTCTGTGCGCCATGTTCCATCAATACATCTTTACCGGCAACCCCTAAATCCGCTGCGCCGTTTTCAACATAAGTCGGCACATCCGAAGCGCGCAGAATTAAAATACGCACGCGCTTATGAGTCGTCGGGAAAATTAATTTACGGGACTTATCTGGATCTTCCAGTAAATTAATCCCCGCTGTTTCAAGCAACGGTAAAGTTTCTTTTAAGATACGCCCTTTGCTTAATGCTAAAGTTAAACCATGATCAAAATTGCCCATTACGTCAAAGTTTGGATCATCGTTTCTCATATCACTCATTAACTTACTCGCTTAATTTGGGCACCTAAACCCTGTAACTTTGCTTCAATGTCTTCATAACCGCGGTCAATATGATAAATACGGTCAATCAATGTTTCCCCTTCCGCTGCCAATGCCGCCAGAACCAAAGAGAATGAAGCGCGTAAATCAGTTGCCATTACCGGCGCTGCAGAAAGTTTGTCTACACCGGTCACAACAGCATCATTCCCTTCAACCTGAATATTTGCGCCCATACGAGAAAGCTCAGGCACATGCATAAAACGGTTTTCAAAAATCGTTTCCGAAATCGTTGCAAAACCGCGGCCAATGGCATTCACTGCCATAATCTGCGCTTGCATATCTGTCGGGAATTCTGGATGCGGCAAAGTTTGAAAGCTGACGGCTTTCGGGCGTTTGCCCATCATGTCCAGTTCAATCCAGTCATCACCGCGGGTCACTTCTGCGCCCATTTCTTCAAATTTATCGAGGACAGATTCTAAAAGATTTGGATCAGTATGTGTGGTTTTCACTTTACCGCCAGTAATGGCAGCAGCAGCTAAATATGACCCTGTTTCAATACGGTCCGCAACCACAGCATATTCGCAGCCATGCAGGCTGTCTACGCCTGTTACAATCAGGGTATCTGTATCTAAACCTTCAATCTTTGCGCCCATCTTAATCAGCATTTGCGCAAGATCTGTAATTTCCGGCTCACGGGCTGCATTACGGATGGTGGTGACACCATCCGCCAATACCGCAGCCGTTAAAATATTCTCTGTACCGCCTACAGTCACCATATCAAAGACAACTTCACCGCCTTTTAAGCGGCCATCAACTTTGGCGTGTACATAGCCATTTTCAACTTCAATATGCGCGCCTAAAGCTTCTAATGCTTTTAAATGCTGGTCAACTGGACGTGAACCGATCGCACAGCCGCCCGGAAGTGACACTTGTGCACTGCCATAGCGCGCGAGCAATGGCCCAAGCACCAGAATTGAAGCACGCATGGTTTTAACGAGCTCATACGGGGCAAACTGATTATCTAAAGTAGATACATCTGCTTTTACGGTATCGCCTTCATAAGAAATCTGTACGCCCAAACCGCCAATCAATTTTACTAAAGTATTGACATCTTTAAGGTTTGGAACATTGGTCAGGGTAATCGGAGTGTCTGCTAAGATCATTGCAGCCAGCAATGGAAGCGCCGCATTTTTTGCACCAGAAATGCGCACTTCGCCTTCGAGCTTCACACCGCCCTGAATTAAAAATTTATCCATTAAATTATTAAGCTCCGAAAAGGCTTGCTTTGCGCCATTCTTCTTTGGTCATTGCGCGAATTGTGACTGCATGAACTTCACCGCTGGCAATATAGGAATTCAAAGGCGCGTAAACGGTTTGCTGGCGGGCAACGGGACGCTTGCCTTCAAATTGATCATCCACTATACGAAGATCAAATTTTCCGCCTTGCCCACTCACTGCAACTTCAGCTTCTGGAAACGCAGCTTTTAAAATATCAGCGAGCTGTTCACTATTCATCACAAGACCTCTTTATAGGACTAACGGTGTAAAACCTGCCATTTTACTATAAATCAAAAAAAATAATTCATTAATCACACACAATATATCAATAAAAAAAGAGGTTATTTAAAACCTCTTTTTGCGCAAATTACGAGCTAAACTTCTAAGGGCATATAGATCAATTGCATTTTCCGGTGCTTATGCAGCTGTCTTTTTAATTTTTCTGCCAATTTTTTAATTGAAGTATACATATCATCGGCTGTAGCCTGAGCAAACAGTTCCGCGCCAGGCAGCCGAATGATCGCTTCTGCAATATGGTTTGAACTTCCTTTACGGGAACGCTTATCAATTTGATGATCTTTGGTCAACTTTACTTGCATACTGTTGACTTGGTCTAAATGCTTAGTCATCTGTGCAAATTTAAAACGAATATCTTCTTCTATCGCAGATGTAACGGTTAAATGATGGCCACGAATTGTAATTTGCATAACACTATCCCTCACCTTCTTTAGGATTAGAAAGAAACAGCCCAAAAGTTCGAAGACTTGCAAATTGCTGGAGCTCTGCATTTAACATCAAATCATTTTGGCCATTCCTTAAATAAAAAGAGATTCATTATTTTGTCATAATGAACCGCTAGGATAGTCAGATTTTAAAATTCAGATCAAGACTTTTCGCTCAGAAGACGACGGAATATGTAACGACTCGCGATATTTCGCCACTGTTCTGCGCGCAACATCAATGCCTTCATCCTTCAGCATATTCGCAATAGCGTTATCTGACAAAGGTTTACGGGTATTTTCATCCGAAATCATTTTTTTAATTTTCGCCCGGATAGCCGTAGATGATGCTTCGCCGCCGGATGTGGTGCCAACATGGCTGGAAAAGAAATATTTCAATTCATATAAGCCGCGCGGCGTCAGCATAAACTTATTCGTGGTTACCCTTGAAACGGTAGATTCATGCAGTTCGACTTCTTCAGCAATATCACGAAGCACTAAAGGCTTCATGCCTTCAGGACCGATTTCAAAAAAAGCCCGTTGATGCTCTACTATACAAGTGGCAACTTTCAGCAGCGTTTTATGGCGCTCATCAATACTTTTAATAAAGTTTTTGGCTTCCAGCATTTGACTGCGCAAATATTGATTATCATCACTCTGATCCGCTCGCTTAATCATATTGGCGTAGAATGAGTTAACCCTCAGTTTAGGCATGACATCCTGATTCAGCTGTACATGCCAATGTTCATTCTTCTTAGAGACAACGACATCAGGAATCTGATAATCAGAACTGCGGTCTTCGAATTCCATGCCGGGATGCGCTGTTAAGGTCTTCAGCAAATCAACAGCTGCTTTTAACTGCTCAGCATTCAATCCTGTCTGTTTCACCAATTTAGGAAGCTCATTGGAAATCAGCAATTCATAATGCTGCATCAGCAGCAATGCTTCTCTGCGGTTTGGAACCGCTGCAGGCAGGTTTTCCAACTGTACGGTTAAGCATTCTGCCAGGTTTCTCGAACCGATGCCTATAGGCTCCAAGCGCTGAATATGCTTTAAAACAACCAGGACCTCATCATCCTCGACCTCTTCATCATAGTCCATGCTTTGCAGCAAATGCTGCGCAGAATACGTAATCTCCGAAAGATCACAATCTAAAAAACCTTTATCATCAAGAGAATCAATAATACAATGCGCGACCAGTTTATCAACAGTCGAAAAATGCAGTAAATTCACCTGCTCAAGCATGTGTTCTTTTAGACTTAAATGCCCTTGGCGATTATCCTCACGCTCTTCAAATTCTGCACTGCCAAGGCTGGTGGGCTGATGGGTATACACATCATCCCAATCTGTATCAACAGGCAAATCATCTGGCAAATGATCCGCATTCAGCTCATTGGTTAAATCTTTACGGTCTTGCTCCGATTCACTTAATGTCGCTAATGCTTCAACGCTGGATTGCTCCTCAATTTTTTCCAATAGAGGATTGCTGTCTAACTGAATCTGAATTTCCTGCTCTAATTCAAGGCTGGAAAGCTGAAGTAACCGAATGGCTTGCTGCAACTGCGGCGTAAGCGACAGAGAGTTTGCAACCTTTAATCCAACCGATAACTTCATCTTTTATTCCCTATATAAATACCGCGAGTTATAAGCAATTTTTATGCCGTATTTATTTTTTATAGCATATTTTTATTAAAAAACATACAAAATTATAGCAATAATACTGCCTCAAACAGCTCAAAAAGCAAACTTGAAAAATATTATTCAAAAGGCCTATATAAATGATGTTCCACAGCCAATTTTGATAAAAGGGCTGAAAGCCGGTCTGATTTTTCAAAAAATCGATTTTCCAGCAAACGCAGTTCTGCATCATGCTGCTGTTCTTGCTCGGCCTCAATATTCTGCAACAGTTGCCGTCGCTGTTCACAACGCACAGGTACCGCTTGCCCCGTAAAGATCAGCTGCTTCGCGCGCAGCAATAGTCTAAAAATGTCCTCTTCACCATACTGAATCAGAACTTGCTTTGTCTGTGTGTAATAATCCCCTGAACTATTGAAAAAATATTGCTCAAAACCGCCATTTAGAACCTCACCAATTAAAATACTAATGACAAAATAATGCTGATCCTGTCGTGACAGTACTGACCAGCGCTGCTGATTAACTTTTTCAACCAATTGAACCCAATAATGGTGTTCTTCGAATTGCCGGTAAAGCCTGTCTCGTTCATATTGCTGTTTAGAATGCTCATGCGCAGCTCGTATGCCATTTTTACATGGCATACACAGTCCTGTATTCCGCTCAAAAGTATCTTTTAGAATCATTGCACCGCACATTGTGCATGGAAGTTTCTCTGTCATTCTTCTTTATCCATCAAGCTATTCTTTTTTTAAAATCTTATATCTTCTCATTTTTTTAAAGCGCCTTCTGTTCAGCTTACATTCTTTATCCTTCCTATTTTTATTTAATGCATAAAAAAACACCCCTAACTGCTTGAGTTAGGGGTGTTTTTCGAATAATGAGCTGGCGATGACTTACTCTCACATGGGTAACCCCACACTACCATCAGCGCTAAGAGGTTTCACTTCTGAGTTCGGGAAGGGATCAGGTGGTTCACTCTTGCTATTGTCGCCAGCACAACTGTTATGACTTTGCATTTGGTCTTATCTTTTCAGTGCCGTTGCTTGGTCAAATGAGTTATTAACAGAAGTACTTGAGTTAATTTAAGATGTTCATTGTATCTAGCTTTTTAACTAAATCAAGTTTGATTGATTATATGTGAATCAATTGAAGCATGATATACAGCTGCTTGGGTGTTGTATAGTCAAGCCTCACGAGCAATTAGTACTGGTCAGCTTCATGCGTCACCGCACTTCCACATCCAGCCTATCAACGTCGTAGTCTTCAACGGCTCTTTAGAGGACATAAAGTCCTAGGG